>NZ_JCAIJQ010000009.1:0-1242689 GCF_059429255.1 Phaeobacter sp. CC-HEC084 | reverse complement strand
TAAGGGCCGGAGGGCGCAAGCAGAAATTTTCGATTCCGGGCGGTTTTTTCAAAAAACCTTCATGCGCCCATGTTTTAAGCGATTTGATGGGCCTGAGGCACGATCAGGTGGTGGCTTTTCTGCGGATTACGGGCAGGCGCAGGGCCAGAAGTGTAAGAATCACGGCCAGATAGGCCAGCGGTTCGATCTGAAACCCTTTGACCAACATCACATAGTGCAGCGCCCCAAGGGCAATGGCCGGATACGTCAGGCGATGCAGAATGCGCCAGCGCGGACCGAGTCGGCGCACAGAGGCATTGTTCGATGTCACCGCGAGCGGCAGGAGCAGCACAAAGGCCGCCATGCCGATGCTGATATAGGGACGTTTCAGGATATCAGCGAGAATCTGGGATGGGATCTGCACATCCAGCAGCAGCCACACCAAAAGGTGGCACAGCACATATATAAAGGAGAGGACCCCCAGCGCCCGGCGGAACCGCATCAGGTTCAGCCCGGCGTAACGGCGCAAGGGGGTCACCGCCAGCACCGCCACCAGCAACTTCAGCGCCAGTTCGCCATATTCGTGCTCCAGCGCCTTGACCGGCTCAACACCAAGGCCGCCGGTCAGCCCCAGAAAGAACAGCGCCGGCACCGGCAGGAGGCCCAGAAGATAGACACTCCAAACCGGAACACGGCGCAGCAGCTGGTTCAGGCCATCCATCAGAAGTGTTTGGCCAGATCCATCCCCTCGTAAAGAGAGGCGACCTCTTTTTCATAGCCATTGAACATCAGTGTCGGCTCCCGGCCTGCAAAAAGACCGCCGCCGATACGCCGTTCGGTGGCCTGGCTCCAGCGGGGGTGATCCACCTTTGGGTTCACGTTGCTGTAGAACCCGTATTCGCGGGCATTGGCCATGTTCCAGCTGGTCGGCGGTTCCTGATCCGTCACGGTGATGCGCACCACCGATTTGATCGACTTGAAACCGTATTTCCACGGCACCACCAGACGCAGGGGGGCGCCGTTCTGGTTTGGCAGCGGTTTGCCGAAGATGCCGGTGGCCATCAGGGTCAGCGGATGCATGGCCTCATCAAGGCGCAGGCCCTCGCGGTAGGGCCAGTCCAGAACCCGATAGGCGGTGCCCGGCATTTCCGAGGGGCGATAGAGCGTTTCGAAGGCCACGTATTTCGCCCCTTCCTGCACACCCGCCATATTCAGAAGATCCGCCAGTTCGAATCCGTTCCAGGGCACCACCATCGACCAGGCCTCGACACAGCGGAAGCGGTAGATGCGTTCCTCGATCGTCATCTCACTGAGGATCTGCTGAAAGTCATAGGCGCCGGGCCGGTCAACCAGGCCATCGATCCGGACGCTCCAGGGTTCGGTCGTCATCTGTCCGGCATAGGCTGCGGGATCGCCCTTGCCGGTGCCGAATTCGTAGAAGTTGCAATAGCTGGTCACGTCGTCCCAGCTGTTGGGCTCCAGCGTCTCGGCCTTGGCGCCGCCCGCCAGCGTGCTCAGCCCAAGCCCGGCCATGCCCGCCATGATCTGGCGGCGGTTCCAGAAGGCCGCTTCGGGGGTGATATCAGCCTCGGTCAGGGTATTGGTCCAGCGACGTGCCATTGCGGGCTCCTTTTTTCATGTTCGCTACCAGAGCTAGCGCGGGAGAGGCCACGGACCAAAACATATCCTGTCACGACTCCGCGATAGCACTGTAACCTGGCATGATCTCGTTCATCGGACGGGAGGTGCCATCCCCCTGTACGATGCGCACGTGGCGCCGCCGCAGCTGACGCGGCTCGGCCACCCCCACGGAATGGGCGATGGTTTCGACCTCGTTGATCACCTCGCGGGCAAACCGGGCCACGCGCTTGTCCTTATCCTCGACCACCAGACCCTTTTGCAGGCGCGGATCATGGGTGGTGATACCGGTGGGGCAGGTGTTCTTGTTGCATTTGAGCGCCTGAATGCAGCCAAGGGAAAACATGAAGCCGCGCGCCGAGGTCACGAAATCGGCCCCTGCGGCCAACGCCCAAGCCACATCGCCCGGATTGACCAGCTTACCACTGGCGATCAGGCGGATGCGCTCCTTCATCCCGTATTCATCGCGCAGGTTACAGACCATCGGCAGCGCCTCGCGCACCGACATACCGACCAGATCGATCAGCGGCATGGGGGCTGCGCCGGTGCCACCTTCGCCGCCATCGATGGTGATGAAGTCCGGCGCATCATCCGGGCGCGAGGCGATGTTCATGAACATTTCCCGCATCACCGCTTCGGAGCCGACCACCGTTTTGATCCCGACCGGTTTGCCCGTGACCTCGCGCACATGAGAAATCATGTCGAGAAGGTCATCGAACGTTCCGATCTCGGGGTGGCGGTTGGGAGATATACTCGCCTTGCCTTCGGGGATGCCGCGGATCTCGGCAATCTCGGCGTTGACCTTGGCCGCAGGCAGGATGCCGCCCTTACCCGGTTTGGCCCCTTGCGACAGCTTCAGTTCGAACATCCGCACGTTCGGATGTTCGGCCACCTTGCACAGCTTTTCGTCACTCAGGTTGCCGTGTTCATCGCGCACACCGTATTTCGCGGTGCCGATCTGGAAAACAATGTCGCAGCCGCCCTCAAGGTGAAACGGGCTGAGCCCGCCTTCACCGGTGTTCATCCAGACGCCCGCCTCACGCGCGCCGCGACTGAGCGCCCGGACAGCGGGGCGTGACAGGGCGCCGTAGCTCATCCCGGAAATATTGTAAAAGGAGGGCGCCAGATAGGGCACCCGTGCCCCTGCCCCGATCACCATGGGTTCGGAACTGGCGTATTGGTCATCAAGGGGCGGGAAAGGTGCGTTGACGAAGATCGCCGTGCCCGGCACCGAGGTATTGCGGGTCGAGCCGAAGGCGACCGTGTTTCCCTTGCCCTCACTGGCCCGGCTCACCCAGTCGCGCTGCGCCCGGTTGAACGGCAGTTCTTCGCGATCCATGGCAAAGAAATACTGACGGAAGAATTCGCCTAGCGTGCTGAACAGATGCCGGAAGCGTCCGATGACAGGGTAGTTGCGCCGGATCGCATCCTCGGTCTGAAGCCTGTCCACAAGAAACAGGACCAGCAAAAGCAGCCCGACCGCCCCCAGCGCAAAAACAAATGCAAGCGCCAGGAATTCTATGGCATTCGCCGCAATACCCATGCAAAAACTCCTATGTACCTATATATTCAGTGAGGCGCGCGGCCCAGACACCGCCTGCCCTGCCCCAGACTGAGGGGGAACGCCGGGGCGGGCAAGCGAGCTTTGCTCACAAAAGGGAGATATATCATGAATTTTTTCGCAGCCACCGTTGCCGCCACGGCCACCGCCCTGACCCTCGGCGCCAGCGCCCAGGCCGAAGGCATGGTCAGCTACAAAACCACGCTGTCCTTTGACGACGTGACCTTTGGCCTGGAAAGCGCCATCACCGACCGCGGTCTGGTGGTCGATCACATCAGCCACGTGGGCGATATGCTGGAACGCACCCGCGCCGATGTCGGCTCTGACGTCGTTCTGTTCGAAAAGGCTGACGTCTATTCCTTCTGCTCGGCGCAGCTGTCGCGGCAGGTGATGGAAGCCGACCCGATGAACATCATGTTCTGCCCCTATGACATCTTCGTCGCCCAGATCCCCGGCGAGGAAGAGATCACCATCGGCTTCCGTGCCTTCCCCGAGGGCGAGATGCAGGTGATTCAGGAACTGCTGGACGGCATCGCCCGCGAAGCAATCGAGGAATAAGGCGCGGCCCCGTCGCACACATATATATATGTGTGTGTGCGGTCAGCACAGAGATTGCCCGGGACCGGGATTACCGGTTCCGGGCGGGACGCTGCTGTCGGCGGCCCTCGATAAGTCACTAAATTTCATGCTAAATTAATACCGCGAAAATATCTCTTCTTCATCCCGCCTGCCGGGAAATGCATTGCTGAAGAAGAGGTCCAATGTTTTTCAAATTCAAGTCTGCAGAACGCACACAAGAACAAGACGATTTGCTGGGTACATTGGCAGCCATAGAGAAGACACAAGCAGTCATCGAATTCACACCTGACGGAACGATCCTGCGCGCAAACGAGAATTTTCTCTCTTCCCTCGGCTATACCGAACAGGAAATCACCGGCAAGGCCCACAGAATGCTTGTCTCCGCAGACTATGCCAGTGGCCCTCAGTTCCGGGAGTTGTGGCAGGCGCTTGGACAGGGGCAGCATTTCACCGACCAGTTCCCCATGCGGTCCAAATCAGGCGCCGAAGTCTGGATCCAGGCGACCTTTGCACCGGTTCTGGACGCGGCGGGGCAGGTGCGCAAGATCATCAAGCTGGGCACCGACATCACCTACCGCCGCAAGGCGATCCAGGATATTTCGCACGGGCTGGTCGCACTGCGCGACGGCGCGCTGGATCACCGTATTCCAGTCTCTGACATTCCCGACCTTGGCGCCGTGGCCGGAAATTTCAACGCGGCGGTCACGCAGCTGGAAACGGTCATCTCGGCGGTCAAATCCGTGTCGGAAACTGTAGAGCACGCAGCGACTGGCATCAGCCAGTCTTCGGCAGAACTGTCACAGCGCACTGAAACCCAGGCGGCAACCCTGGAACAGACCGCAGCCGCCATTGAAGAGCTGACCACAACCGTCAAATCCGCTGCGCAGGGCGCGCAGGATGTGGAGCGAATCGTGACAGAGGCGCAGACCACCGCCGAGGGCAGCAGCACCGTCGTGCAGGAAGCCATTGATGCGATGGATCAGATCCGCGCCTCCTCGGAAAAGATCTCAACCATTCTGACCGTCATCGACGACATTTCCTTCCAGACCAGCCTGCTGGCGCTCAACGCTGGGGTCGAAGCCGCCCGGGCAGGCGAAGCAGGCCGTGGCTTTGCCGTGGTTGCCTCCGAGGTGCGGGCGCTGGCGAAACGGTCGACCGATGCCGCCGGAGAGATCAAGCTGCTGATCACCGAAAGCTCGGGCCATGTGGTAACGGGCGTCGATCTGGTCGGCCGCGCCGGCGGGGAGCTGAAATCGATCATCCAAAGCGTCAGCACGATTTCCGGCCACGTCAGCGACATCGCACGGGGAACGCAGGAGCAATCCGCGACCCTGTCCGAAATCAACATGGGCATGGGACAGCTGGACGAAGTCACCCAAAGCAATGCCGCAATGGTTGAAGACGCCTCCGGCGCCAGCCAGATCATGGCCAACAACGCTAAAAACCTGTCACAACAAGTGGCTCAGTTCAGAACCGGCCGCGGTGCCGGAGCCGAACGCCGGACCAACGTGGTGCGGTTCAACGCCGCCCAGCGCAGTCAGGCCCCGGTCGCCACACCTTCGGCGGCTACAATCAACGCGACAGCGCAGTCAGCCACACCAGGGAATGTGGAGACCTGGGAAGATTTCTGAACACCTCCCTGACCACATACTAAAGAAAGGCCCGCCAGAGATGGCGGGCCTTCTGTGTTTCTTCCATCAGGACAGACCGGGTGCTTAGTGCACCACGGCATCGTCCGGCTTGGGCCGGTCGGTGGTTCCGATCCGGTCGCCGATGATCAGACCATCCGCCCCGGCAGAAACCGGTACGGTGTCCCCGTCACGAATATCGCCAGCCAGCAGCAATTCGGCCAGCGGGTTCTGCAAGGCACGCTGGATCACGCGCTTCAGCGGGCGGGCACCGAACACCGGATCATAGCCTTCGTCGGCCAGCCAGGTCTGCGCACCTTCATCCAGTTGCAGGGTGATCTTGCGATCGGCCAGACGCTTCTCAAGCCGCTTGAGCTGGATCTTGACGATGCCGTCCATATCGGCGCGGGCCAGACGGTCAAAGATGATCGTCTCGTCCAGACGGTTCAGGAATTCGGGGCGGAAATGCGCCCGCACCGCATCCATAACGTCGCGCTTGGCATCCGATGCATCGGCGCCTTCGGGCAACTGGCTCAGCGCCTGCGCGCCAAGGTTCGACGTCAGGATGATCAGCGTCTGCTTGAAGTCCACGGTGCGACCCTGACCATCGGTCAGCATACCGTCATCCAGAACCTGCAAGAGCACGTTGAACACATCCGGATGCGCCTTTTCGACCTCGTCGAACAGAACCACCTGATAAGGACGCCGCCGCACGGCCTCGGTCAGCACGCCGCCTTCCTCATATCCGACATAGCCCGGAGGAGCACCGATCAGACGCGCAACCGCGTGTTTCTCCATGAACTCGGACATGTCGATGCGCACCATCGCATTGTCGTCATCAAAGAGGAACTCAGCCACGGCCTTGGTCAGTTCGGTCTTACCGACACCGGTCGGCCCGAGGAACAGGAAGCTGCCCAGCGGACGGTTCTCATCGTTGAGCCCCGCACGTGCCCGGCGCACCGCATTGGCCACCGCCGTCACGGCAGAGTTCTGACCAATCACGCGAGCATGCAGGTCGTCTTCCATCCGCAGCAGTTTCTCGCGCTCACCTTCCAGCATCTTGGAGGTCGGGATCCCGGTCCAGCGCTCGACAACACCGGCGATCTGCTCGGGGCGGACGGCCTCTTCGACCATCAGACCCTGCTGTTCCTTCTCCTCGGCCTCGGCCAGCTGTTTTTCCAGCCCCGGGATGACGCCATAGGACAGTTCACCCGCACGGGCGAGGTTGCCTTCGCGTTTGGCGATATCCAGTTCAGCGCGCGCCTTGTCGAGCTGCTCTTTCAGATCACGGGCGCCGGCCAGCTTGTCACGTTCGGCCTGCCACTGGGCGGTCATCTCTGCGGATTGCTCCTGCAGGTTCGACAGCTCTTTCTGCAGCGTTTCCAAACGATCACGCGAGGCGGCATCGTCTTCCAGCTTCAGCGCCTCTTCCTCGATCTGCATCTGCAGGATCTGGCGGTCAAGCGCGTCCAGCTCTTCGGGCTTGCTGTCCACCTGCATGCGCAGACGGCTGGCAGCTTCGTCCATCAGGTCGATGGCCTTGTCCGGCAGGAAACGGTCGGTGATATAACGATTCGACAGGGTCGCCGCCGCCACCAGGGCCGCATCGGCGATGCGCACACCGTGGTGCAACTCATACTTTTCCTTGATACCGCGCAGGATCGAAATGGTGTCCTCCACCGTCGGTTCAGAGACCATCACAGGCTGGAACCGGCGGGCAAGGGCCGCGTCCTTTTCGACATACTTGCGGTATTCATCCAGAGTGGTTGCGCCGATGCAGTGCAGCTCACCCCGTGCAAGCGCAGGCTTGATCAGGTTGGCCGCATCCATTGCACCATCGGATTTGCCCGCCCCCACAAGAGTGTGCATCTCGTCGATGAACAGGATGATCTCACCGGCGGCTTCAGTCACTTCGGTCAGAACAGCCTTCAGGCGTTCTTCAAACTCACCGCGGTACTTCGCACCGGCGATCAGCGCCCCCATGTCCAGCGCCAGAAGCTGCTTGTCGCGCAGGCTCTCAGGCACATCGCCATTGACGATGCGCAGCGCCATGCCCTCGGCGATGGCAGTCTTACCGACGCCCGGCTCACCGATCAGCACCGGGTTGTTCTTGGTGCGGCGGCTCAGCACCTGCATGGCGCGGCGGATTTCCTCGTCCCGGCCAATGATCGGGTCGATCTTCCCCTCGCGGGCGGCTTCGGTCAGGTCGCGGGCGTATTTCTTCAGCGCGTCATAGCCTTCTTCGGCCGTGGCGCTGTCGGCGGTGCGGCCCTTGCGAATGTCGTTGATCGCCTCGTTCAGCTTCTGGGCAGAAACATTGCCTGCCTCCAGCGCGTCCTTGGCCTTGGATTTCACCATGCAAAGCGCCATCAGGACACGCTCGACCGGGACAAAACTGTCGCCTGCCTTGTCTGCAATCTTGGCGGCTTCATCCAGCACCTTGGCGGTCTGCTGATCCAGATACATCTGGCTGCCGTCGCCGCTGACCTTGGGCAACTTGGCAACAGCCGCATCCGCAGATCCGGCAACCTGGGTGGCATCGCCGCCCGCGCGGGTGATCAGGTTGGCAGCAAGCCCCTGATCGTCATCCATCAAAGCTTTCAAAAGGTGCTCGGGCACCATGCGCTGGTGCTCTTCGCGCAGTGCAATTGTCTGCGCCGCCTGCACGAAACCGCGTGCACGCTCAGTGAACTTGGTCAAGTCCATCTCTCTCTCCTTTTACAAGCGCCCGATCAATATGGCAGCGCCCGCTTTGCGGCACGCCCCGGTCCGGGCCTCACACTCCAATTTGGGAGGTCTCGCCCCCTCTTCAAGAGCATATTGACCGCAAAGAGATGCAAAATCTCTGACCTCAATCAAATTCTCATGGGCAGGCGCTGCGCCAAATGCCTTGTTTTTTAGGCTTTCCCAACCGCCCCGTGCGGATTAGGAAAGCGCAATTCCGCATCCCCTGTCACGTTTTCACAAAACCGGAGACCCGCCATGTCTGCCACTGCCCCGATTGCCGACGACCGCCTGATCGTTGCCATGGACGTTCCCAACGCAATCGAAGGATTGAAACTGGCCGAGCGGCTTGGCGATGCGGTGTCCTTTTACAAGATCGGTCTTGGCATGCTGACCGGCGGCGGGCTGGCGCTGGCGAATGAGATGAAGCAGGAGCTGGGCAAGCGGATCTTCCTCGATATGAAACTGTTCGACATCGGCGCCACGGTGGAAAACGCCGTGCGCGGGCTGGCGCAGTTCGATCTGGATTTCCTGACAGTGCATGGCGACCCCTATGTGGTGCGCGCGGCCAAGGAAGGCGCGGCAGGCAAGGACATGAAGATCCTCGCCGTCACCATCCTGACCTCGCTGGATCGCGATGACCTTGATGGGGCGCTGATCAAACCCGGAGAAATCCGCGATCTGGTGCAGGAGCGTGCAGGAAATGCCTTTGCCGCCGGAGCCGACGGGGTGATCGCCAGCCCGCAGGAAGCCGCCCTGATCCGCGCCCTGCCCGAGGCAGCGGGCAAGCTGATCGTCACCCCCGGCGTGCGCCCGGCCGGTGCGGATCTGGGAGACCAGAAACGCGTTGCCACCCCGGCCAGCGCCATTGCCGATGGCGCCGATCACATCGTTGTCGGTCGCCCGATCTGGAAGGCAGCAGACCCGCGCAAGGCCGCCGAAGACATTCTGTCCGAGCTGCGCAGTCTGTAATTCAGCGAGCCGCATTGCGGCTGAACGCAGTCCCAATAACCGTATCAGGGGTGGCGGTCAGTGCGTCCGTCTTGGCCGCCGCGCCCATCCGGCAAACCTTACCACTGCGGTTTGCCCAATTTTCAGGCAGAATTTGCACGACATGGTCGGCAAAATATTTCCCGCTGAAATTTCCTGAAAACTGCCCTGACCCTACGTCAACCTCATAATATTTAACTAGAATACCAAAACTGGCCTCCCCAGAGCCGCCACACAGCTGTGCCCGGAAAAGCACAGGCTGTGGCAGAGCGTCCATTTCGGGGAAGCGCAAAATTTGCGTCAGGGAGTCGGATCGGCGATTCTGGTCTCAACACTCCCCAGACGAACTCTTCTTCCTGAGGTTCGTCACCTGCCCCCGCCGTTTCGCGCGGGGGATTTTTCTTGAAAAACCTCCACAGCGCCCGACGCTAAGCTCTGGCCTCGCTCAGATAGCCCTGCAGCTGTTCGGCGAAATGCGGCACAGCAAGGGGATGTTCGCAATACTCCCGCGGATCCATCAGAGCCCACCGCTGCCCTTCCGAACCCAATCGGATGTCCGACACCAATCCCGCAGGCTGATGGGAGACAAAGAACCAGACATATCCGCGCGGTCGACTGTAGCGGCGCGACCAGACCAGATCAGACGGGGCCAGTTGCAGCCCGATCTCTTCCTCGGTTTCTCTCAGCGCGCAAACCTCGGGGCTTTCCTCTTGCTCCCGTCCGCCGCCGGGCAGATCCCAATGACCGGGATAGGGAATGTCGGGCTTATCATCGCGCAGGATGACCACGATTTTCTGGCCCAGAAACAAAGCCAGTTTTGCACCTGAAAATGTCATGACATGAACATGGCCCCGCGATGGCCTAAAGACAATATTGCCGGGCCGGAGTAAACTCATCCTGCACCGTTTCAACGAAGCCCCCTACCCGCCTGCCATGCCCGCCTCATCCACATCTTCGCAGTCTTCCGCCCTGTGCCGAGACTGCCTGCGCCAGATCGCACCGCCGCAGCGGCGCCCACTGCGTTGCCCGGCCTGCGGCAGTCCGCGCGTCAAGGTGCATGACGAGCTGTTTTCGCTGACCATCGCCCATATGGATTGCGATGCCTTCTATGCCAGCGTTGAGAAACGCAATGACCCGGCACTGGCCGACAAGCCGGTGATCATCGGCGGCGGGCGGCGCGGGGTGGTCTCCACCGCCTGCTATGTGGCGCGTATCCGCGGCGTCAAATCCGCGATGCCGATGTTTCAGGCGCTGAAGCTCTGCCCCGACGCGGTGGTGATCAAACCCCGGATGCAGGTCTATGCCGAGGTGAGCCGCGCCGTACGCGAAATGATGAACGAGTTGACGCCGGATGTGGAACCGCTGTCACTGGACGAAGCCTTCATGGATCTGTCCGGCACCGAAAAACTGCACGGGGCGCCGCCCGCCGTGATGCTGGCGCGGTTGGTCAAACGCATGAAGGACGAGTTGGGAATCACCGGCTCGATCGGCCTCAGCCACAACAAGTTCCTGGCCAAGGTTGCCTCAGATCTGGACAAGCCGCGCGGATTTTCGGTGATCGGCAAGGCAGAGACCGCAGATTTCCTGCACGACAAACCGGTGCGGCTGATCTGGGGCATTGGTCCTGCGGCGCAGGCTTCGCTGGACAAGGCGGGGATTCGCACTTTTGCCGATCTTCTGCGCTGGGAGCGGCAGGATCTGCACGCCCGCTTCGGCTCGATGGGCGACCGCTTGTGGCATCTGGCCCGGGGCGAGGACCGGCGCCGGGTGTCGGCCAATGCACCGGTGAAATCGATCTCCAAGGAAACAACGTTTTTTGAGGATACAGCCAATACCGAAGTTCTGGACGGCCACCTATGGCGGCTGGCGACGCAGGTCTCGGACCGGGCCAAGGCCAAGGAAAAAGCGGGACGCGTGGTAACGCTGAAACTGAAACGGGCCAATCATTCGGCCCTGACCCGCCGCATCGCCCTGCGCAGCCCCACCCAGATGGCCGATACGATCTATCGCACCGCGCGCGCCCTGTTGGATCAGGTGGGCGATCAGGGTCCCTATCGCCTGCTTGGCTGCGGCATTTCCGATCTGGTGCCCGCCGATCAGGCCGATGTCACCGGCGACCTTCTGGACCCGCAGGCCAGCCAGCGCGCCGGAGCCGAACGGGCCAGCGACGCCATCCGCAAACGGTTTGGAGATGGCGCCATCCTGAAAGGGCGCGCCCTGCGCTAGAATCGGTCCTGCCCGGATCCGCAGCGGTTCTTATTCAGCGGCAAGCGGGCGCTGTTCCTGCACCGAATCTGTCATCGCGGCGATGACACCGCGCAGCGCGTCCTGAAGGATGGCGAAATTGCCATTGGGCCGGATCGTGGCCTCATCCATATAAAGGGAACGGTCGATTTCCACCTGGATCGCGTGCTGATTGCGCGACGGGCGGCCATAGGCCTGGGTGATATAGGCCCCGGCAAAGGGCGCATTGCGGGCCACCCGCAAACCGACACTGGTAAAGGCGGCTTCGACGCGATCAACGATCTCACCCGCCGCCGCAGCCCCAAACCGATCCCCCAGTACCACGTCCGGCATCTGCCCCGACCGGGTGGGCATGGTTTCCAGCGCTTCGTGCGGCATCGAGTGACAATCGATCAGAATCGCATGGCCAAACCCGATATGGGCCTGATCCAGCAATCCCTGCAGCGCCCGATGATAGGGCCGCCAGTAGCTGTCGATGCGCCTGCGGGCCTCGGTCAGGGGCAGTTTACCCCGGTAGATCGCCTGCCCGCCCGCAACGACCCGGGGAATCACCCCCAGTCCCGAGGCCACGCGGGGATTCTGGCCGCGCCGCATCACCCCTTCGATCAGCGCCGGGTCCAACTCCTCCGGAGAGCGGTTCAAATCCAGATAGGCGCGCGGCTTTACCGCTCTTAGGAGCGGCGCACCATATTCAGGCGCTGCAGCAAAAAGCCGGTCGACAAAGGCATCTTCGGAACTGCGGATCCGATGCGGATCGAGAATCGATTGCTCAAGGAACTGCGGCGGGTAATCGGCGCCACTATGAGGCGATGCAAAAACGATTGCTGACCGCAGATTTTGCGGCGACATGACAGAAAATGCTGCGTCGGACATCCCGGCTCCGGCCCCTTAGATCTAAAAACAGCATAGACTGGAAATTTCTGGGGTCAAAAGCTCTTGCACCCCTCCGCGACTCTTATTATAGACCCCTTCACCGGCGCGGCATCCCGCGCCCCGTTTGTTTCTGGGGCAGGATGTTGCAAGGGTTTCATGGGCGATTAGCTCAGCGGTAGAGCACTTCGTTGACATCGAAGGGGTCACAAGTTCGAACCTTGTATCGCCCACCATGAATTCATTGTTTTGGCCCACGGGTCGGAACACCCGCTAACCCAGGCGCTGGTTCGCGCCGCAGAACAGGAGAAGGACCATGAAGGTCAAGAACTCGCTCCGCTCGCTCAAGAACCGGCACCGTGACTGCCGCGTTGTGCGTCGCAAGGGCCGCGTCTACGTGATCAACAAGACCCAGCGCCGCTTCAAAGCGCGTCAGGGCTAAGATCCACCAGACCGGATCTGGGACTGCACGACAGTCACAGCGTATTTTGAAAACCGCATCTTAGGATGCGGTTTTTTGCGTTTTAGCGGCGGCGCTTACCGAAACGAGCCGATACGACCTTGCCCACTGACCCGCAGCCAACCTGTAAATTTTCTCCAAGTAAAATTGTCAGTTTTTGTTTTCTTCCGCTTCGGAATCCTATAATCGACTAAATCAGTCGGAAAGACATACCGAAGCTTGATGGGAGTAACCATGTTGAAAGCGACCACGATACTGGCAGGCGCTCTGGCCGCCACCATTGCAACCTCTGCCGCCGCCGAGGGAGAGGTGAACCTCTATTCCTCGCGCCATTACGACACCGATGAACGCCTTTATTCGGACTTCGAAGAGGCAACCGGCATCCGCATCAACCGGATCGAAGGTAAGGCGGATGAGCTGATTGCCCGCATGCAGGCCGAGGGCGAGAATTCCCCTGCCGATATCCTGCTGACCGTCGACACCTCGCGTCTGGCCCGCGCCAAGGATGCAGGCGTGCTGCAATCCATCGACAGCGACGTGCTGGAGGCGCGCGTGCCCGGTTACCTGCAGGACGCAGACAACCAGTGGTTCGGCTTTTCCCAGCGCGCCCGGATCATCTTCTACGACAAGGCTGACGTGGCCAACCCGCCGCAGACCTACCTTGATCTGGCCGATCCGGCGTACAAGGGGCTGGTCTGTATCCGCTCCTCGACCAACACCTACAACCAGACCCTGCTGGCCTCGATCATCACCCATCAGGGCAGCGATGTTGCCAAATCCTGGGCCGAAGGCGTGGTTGCCAACATGGCGCGTGATCCGCAAGGTGGTGACACCGACCAGCTGCGCGGCATCGTTTCGGGCGAATGCGAAATTTCCGTGGCGAACAGCTATTACTTTGCCCGCTCGATCCGCAAAGACGTCAAAGGCCTCTCCGATTCGCGTGACATGATCGGCTGGATCTTCCCGGCGCAGAACGAACAAGGCGCGCATATGAACCTGTCCGGTGGCGGCGTTGCGGCACATGCCCCGAACCGCGATAACGCGATCAAGTTCCTCGAGTATCTCGCCTCGGATCAGGCGCAGCAATATTTCTCGGCGGGCAACGACGAATACCCGGCCGTGCCGGGCGTGGGCCTCGCCCCCAGCATCGCTGCCCTTGGCCATTTCAAACCCGACGACATCAACCTGTCCGACGTGGCCAAGAACATCCCCGAAGCACAGAAGATCTTTGATGCGGTAGGCTGGAAATAATCCACCTCAGGATGATTCGAATTTTAAAAAAGGCGCGAGGCCCCCTCGCGCCTTTTTGTCCTTTTTGAGAGTCGCAGATGGTCAGAATGTCTCAACTCAAGACCCGGATTTTCAGAATCGGCCATTGCCCGCTCCCAAAATGATCCTTTAGCGCCTTTACGCCTGCAATCCGGCAACTTTGTTGCTGAATTTCTGGACCTGCACCCTACTGCCGCCTATAGATTTGCGGAATTTTCAAGTGAGGGGTTAAAGGCACATGCAGGGTTTCCGGGATATCGCACGACAAGGAACCATGCTGTGAAAAGGGTGCCTGTCACGATTATCAGCGGTTACCTCGGCGCAGGTAAAACCAGCCTCATCAATCGCATCCTCGCCGAGTCGCACGGGCTGGACTTGGCCGTCATCGTCAACGATTTCGGCGCCATCAACATCGACGCCGATCTGATCCGCGATACGGAAAACGGCACCATCGCCCTGACCAATGGTTGCATCTGTTGCACCATGGGAACGGATCTGGCACTGACGCTACGGCAAATCCTGGATCGGCCGGAACAGCCGGGCCATCTGGTGATCGAGGCCAGCGGCATCTCCGATCCAGTCGCCATCGCAAATACCGTCATGGGCGAAAGCGGCTTTAGCTATGCCGGCATTGTCACCGTGGTGGATGGGCTCAATGCCGATACCCTTCTGCAGGATGAAGAGATTGCCCCCCAGGTGCTGCAGCAAATCCGCGCCGCTGACCTGGTTCTGGTCTCCAAATGCGAAGATATTGATGCGGATCTGGCTGACCAATTGAAGGCCGCGGGGGCGCGCACGCCTACGGTTCTGGATGGTGCGCCAGTTTCTGATCTCCTGTTTGACGTCGTGCCCCTGCCCAAAGGCCGCTCCGTGGCCGCGCATCCCGCCTATGCCACTTGGCAACATCAAAGCCGCGACGTTCTGGATCGCCGCGCATTGGGCGACAAACTGGCCAGCCGCCCCGACGGTCTTTACCGCATGAAAGGCTACGTACTGACCACTGGCGGTGCCTATGAGCTGCATATCGTCGGCCGCCATGTCGAAGCCCGTCACTGCGATGCCGACGAAACCCTTCTGGTCGGGCTTGGGCCTGCCGGGCGGATTTCCCCTGAACAAATCGAGGCCTGGTGGACGGGCCAGCCTGACGCTCAGAGCCAGACAGGTGGGCACGCCTAACGGCGGCGTCCAACCTGTCGGCAGATCAGGATCACCGGCAGTAACCCCACCGCCATGATGACCAGCGACGGCACCGCAGCGCCCTCCAGCCGCTCGTCCGAGGCCAGCCGGTAGGCCTGCACCGCCAGCGTATCGTAATTGAATGGCCGCATGATCAGCGTTGCGGGCAGTTCCTTCATCACGTCGACGAAAACGATCAGTAGCGCGGTCAGCAGGCTTGGCGTCAGGATCGGCAGATGCACCCGGCGCAGCATGCCCAGCGGGCTTTGTCCCAGCGACCGGGCAGCCGCATCCATATTGGCGTGTACGGTGGACTGGCCACTCTCATAGGCACCAAGAGCCGCCGCGAGAAACCGCACCATATAGGCGGCCACCAAGAGCCAGATGGATCCGGTGATCAGCAAGCCGGTGCGAATATCAAAGGTCGCCCGCATCCAGGCATCGAGAGCGTTGTCAAAGGCCGCGAAAGGTACCATCAGCCCCACCGCGATCACCCCGCCCGGCACCGCATAGCCCAGCCGTGACATATAGGCCGCGAGTGCAGAACTGCGTCCCGGACGCAGTCGCTGATAAAAGCCAAGGATCACCGCCGCCAGCACGGTGATCACCGCTGCGGTCGAGGCCAGAAGCAAAGAGTTCTGGATGAACCCGATATAACGGCGGCTGAACAGGTCCTGCTCGGATTGCAGCCCCATATTGCACAGGATCACCACCGGCAGCACAAAGCCCAAAACCACCGGAATCGCGCAGAGCACCCAAGCCGCAACGGCGCGCAAACCGGTCAGATCGGCAGGCGGCATTTCAGCGTGATGCTTGCCCGCCTGATGATAGCGCGCCTTGCCGCGGGTGGAGCGTTCCACTACCGCCAGCATCAGCGCAAAGCTGAGAAGGCAGAGCGCCAGCTGCGCCGCCCCGGCGCGATCCGCGAGCGAGAACCAGCTGGTGTAGATCCCTGTGGCAAAGGTCTGCACCCCGAAATAGGACACGGTACCGAAATCGGCGATGGTCTCCATCACCGCCAACAGCACGCCCGAGGCAATCGCCGGCCGCGCCATCGGCAGGCTGACACGCCAGAAGGCCTCCCAGGCACTTTTCCCCAGTGCCCGGGCCGCCAGGAAGGCGCCAGCGCTTTGCTGCAGGAAGGCCGCCCGCGCCAGCAGATAGACATAGGGATAAAGGACGAAGATCAGCATCACCGCCGCCCCACCCGGAGAGCGGATCTCCGGGAACCAGTAATCGCGCGGGCCCCAGCCCGTCACCTGTCGCAGGGTGGTCTGCACGATGCCGGGGTGATCCAGAACAAAGGTATAGGCATAGGCCAGCACATAAGCCGGGAAGGCCAGCGGCAGGACCAACGCGACCTCGAACAGGCGCACGCCAGGAAAACGGGTCATGGTGACAAGCCAGGCCGCCCCGACACCCAGCAACAGGGTTCCAAGTGAGACCAGAACCACCAGCACCACCGTCGTGATCAGGTAGCGTGGCAGCACCGTCCCGGCCAGATGCGCGATGGTATCCGTGCCGCCAACCATCCCCGCCAGCGCCACGGCCAGCATCGGCAGGACGCAAGCCAGCGCCACGACCCAGCCCAGCACGGCAAAGACGCGTGTCCCGGCCTTGCGCCCAAGGCGGCTTCCCTTTGGGGCGTAGTCTGGAGTGTGGCTGGCTTCAGTCATCGGTTGCTCATCGCTTTGGTGGATCCCACTGCGGGTCGGAACACCCCTCTATTTCGATCATTTTTGTCGGAAACTCCAGCAGGAAACTGGCAAGCGCCCTGCCCTGCGGCGAATACGCCCGGCCCCGGTTTCGGATAGAAAAAAGCCGGGCGTCCTTACGGGGCCCGGCTCTCCATGTCTGTGTAAGGCTGCGGATCAGTCGTAGCTGCGCTGATCCTCGATCACCAGCCCGTCCTTGGGCAGGGCACCGGGGGCAACCACTTCGATCTTGCCTTTCAGCTTCAGCACTTCGATCACCGATTTGCCAAACCCGACCTCATCGCCGCCGGTGGCTTCGATCTGAACGGTCATCGCGTCCATTTCGCCGTCACGGGTGGCAATGACGCGCGCCTTGACGATCTCGTCATGCTTGTCGACCAGCGCTGCCACCTGTTCCGGGCGCACGAACATGCCCTTAATCTTGGTGGTCTGATCCGCGCGGCCCATCCAGCCCTTGATCCGCATGTTGGTGCGGCCGCAAGGCGACATCCCGGGCAGAACCGCAGACAGATCGCCAGTGGCAAAACGGATCAGCGGATAATCGGGGTTGAGCGTCGTCACCACGACCTCGCCCACCTCGCCCGGCGCAACAGGGGTGCCCGTGCCGGGTGTCACAATCTCAACGATGACACGCTCGTCAACGATCATGCCTTCCATCGCGGCGCTCTCGTAGGCGATGTTGCCGAGATCAGCCGTTGCATAGCTTTGCAGGCAGGTGATGCCCCGGTCGGCGTATTCCTGACGCAGCGAGGGGAACAGCGCGCCGCCCCCGACCGCCGCCTTGGTATAGCCCAGCTTCACGCCCATGGCATCGGCCTTGTCCAGGATCACCTTGAGGAAATCCGGAGTGCCCGCATAGGCGGTCGCCCCCACATCGCGGGCGGCTGTGACCTGCAATTCGGTCTGACCGGTGCCTGCGGGCAGAACCGCGGCGCCAACGGCGCGGGCGCCGCTTTCGAAGATCATGCCAGCCGGAGTCAGGTGGTAGCCGAAACAGTTTTGCACCACATCGCCAGCGCCAATGCCTGCCGCGTGCAGGAAGCGGCCCATGCGCCACCAGTCATGTTCGCTGCCGCCCGGTTCATAAATCGGACCCGGCGACTGGAAGATATGCGCGAACCCATGCGCCGGTTTCACCGTGAAGCCACCAAAGGGGGCATTCTCGGCCTGGGCGCGGCTCAGCTCGGATTTGCGTAGCACCGGAAGCGCGGCCAGATCCGCAGCCGAGGTGATCGCCGCAGGATCCACATCGGCCAGCGCCGATCCATATCCCGGCGCGGTTTTGGCGCGGGCGATCTGCTCCGGCAGCGCCTTGGCGATATCCGCGGCACGTTCATCCGCCGAGCGGGTTTCAAGAATGTCAAAAAAACTCATGTCCTCATCACCCCGCATCAGCTCAGCCACCGTTTGCGGCGGCGGTAGGACCGCACATCGCGGAAGCTCTTGCGCCCTTCGTCCGACATGCCGAGATAGAATTCCTTCACGTCCGGGTTTTCGCGCAGTTCGGCGGCAGGTCCATCCATCACCACGCGGCCGGATTCCAGGATGTAGCCATAATGCGCAAAGCGCAGCGCCACGTTGGTATTCTGTTCCGCGAGCAGGAAGGTCACGCCTTCGTTTTCGTTGATCGATTTCACGATGCCGAAAATCTGCTCCACCAGCTGCGGCGCCAGACCCATCGAAGGTTCGTCCAGCAGGATGGTTTCCGGGCGGCTCATCAGAGCGCGGCCCATGGCCACCATCTGCTGCTCACCCCCGGAGGTATAGCCAGCCTGGGATTTGCGGCGTTCCTTCAGGCGCGGGAAATAGCTGTAGACCATCTCCAGATCGCGCTGGATATCGCCCTTGCCATCGGCGCGGGTATAGGCGCCGGTCATCAGGTTTTCCTCAACGGTGAGGTGTTCGAAACAATGGCGGCCTTCCATCACCTGGATGACGCCCTTGCGGACCACTTCGGCGGGATCCTGATCGTGCATCACCTCGCCGCGGTATTTGATCGACCCTTTGGTCACTTCACCGCGTTCGGAATGCAGCAGGTTCGAAACCGCCTTCAGTGTCGTTGTCTTGCCGGCGCCATTGCCGCCCAGCAGCGCGGTGATACCGCCTTTTGGAACCTTCAGGCTGACGCCTTTCAGCACGAGGATCACGTGGTTGTAGATCACCTCGATATTGTTGACCTCAAGCAGGGTTTCGGCCTGCACATCGGTGGTGTTTGCTGCGTCGAGCATCAAAGTTTGTCCTCATGCGGTCACGGCCTGTTGCGGCCTGGTCCGGGGCGAGCCGTATTCATTCGCAGGCGCCCGGATCGGTGTCTCTTCGGAGGTGGTGTGGCGGCTGACCGCCACACCGGTTTTGAGTCCGGTCCCGCCCCAAAAGGCGGGACCACGAGCACTATCAGTTGCAGCGCGGTTCGATGTTGTTTTCCGCCGCATAGGAAGCGGAGTCAGCTTCGATCAGCGGCTGGATTACAGCGGTATCGGTCTTCTGGAAGTCCGAGATCAGGCTCCAGGTCTTGGTCTCTGCGTTCCACTGGGTCATGCCGACGAGGCCGGGGCCACCGTGGTTTTCACAGGAAACGTTGAAAGACGGACCGAAGTAGGGCATGCCAAGCGCCGACATACGGGCTTCGGGCATTTCCAGGGCTTCCATGCCATCGCGCATCATCGCCGGGGTGATGTCCTTGGTGCCGTGCATTTCCTGGGCGGTCTTGGCCGCTTCGACAGCCAGCATCGCCGCGTACATGCCACGGTTATAAAGCACATTACCGATCTGATCGCCTGCACCGGCAGCCAGGCCCTTGTCGACAACATATTTCTGCATGTCATCAAACACCGGGAAGTCGCGACCAACGTTGTGGAAGGTCACAGCCTTGTAGCCATTGGCCTTTGCACCGGCGGACAGGACGTCATGCTCGGCACCGGACCACCAAACGCCGATGAAGTTTTCCATCGGGTAGCGGACGTTTGCGGCTTCCTGAATGGCAACCTGGTTCATCACGCCCCAGCCCCACATAACGACATAGTCGGGACGGTCACGGCGGATCTGCAGCCACTGGGACTTCTGCTCCTGACCGGGGTGGTCAACAGGCAGGGTCGACAGTTCGAAACCATGCTTTTTGGACAGCTCTTCCAGGGTGCGGATAGGTTCCTTGCCGTAGGCGGAGTTGTGATACAGCAGGGCGATCTTCTTGCCTTTGATGTCACCACCGTTTTCGTCCAGCAGGTAGGTGATGATACCCGATGCGCCATCCCAGTAGTTTGCCGGGTAGTTGAACACGTTGCCAAAGACCTTGCCGTTGGCAGCCGAGGTCCGGCCATAGCCCATGGTGTGGAGCGGGATGCCGTCAGCAGCGGTTTTGGGGATCAGCTGGTAGGTGATACCGGTGGACAGCGGCTGATACACCAGCGCGCCTTCGCCCTTGGTGGATTCGTAGCATTCCACACCTTTTTCGGTGTTATAGCCGGTCTCGCATTCGATCACCTTCGCCTTGACGCCGCCGATGCCGCCGTCACGCTCGTTCACCAGGGTGAAATAGTCGGCATAGCCATCCGCGAAGGGGATGCCACCTGCGGCGTAGGGGCCGGTGCGGTAGCTCAGCGACGGGAATACGAGATCCGCCATGGCTGGCCCTGCGGCCATCAGCGCGCCCAGCGCCAGAGTGGTCAGTTTAAGTTTCATCGGGTTCATTCCTCCCATTGGTCTCATCCGATTTTTTGATGCGGGGCCCGTGAGTTGGCTCTTGCTGTTGTCCCCGCGATGGTCTGCCGTCCCCGCGTCAGTGCGGGAAGGGCCAGAGTCTCAGTTTTTCTTTGGCAACACGCCACAGCTGCGCCAGCCCGTGCGGTTCTGCGATCAGGAAGAACACGATCAGCCCCCCAACGATCACCAGCTGGAAATGCGCCACGATATCAGTCGGCCAGCCCATCACGTCGACGCCCAGAACCTTCAGTACCACCGGCAGCAGCACCAGGAAGGCCGCGCCCGCGAAGGAGCCGAAGATCGAGCCCAGACCGCCGATGATCACCATGAACAGCACCAGGAACGACTTGTTGATGCCAAAGGCCTCGCCGACCTCAACCGCGCCAAGGTAGACCGAGAAGAACAGCGCCCCGGAGATACCGATCAGGAAGCCGGAGACGGCAAAGGCTGTCAGTTTCGCCTTCAGCGGGTTCACCCCGATGATCTCGGCAGCGATGTCCATGTCGCGGATCGCCATCCAGGTCCGGCCCGTTGTGCCGCGCGTCAGGTTGCGGGCGACGATGGCGCAGAACGTCAGGAAGATCAGGCAGAAGAAATAGGTCGCCCAGGCCGGTGCATTGGGACCGGTGATCACGATGCCAAAGACATCCCGCTCAGGCGCGTTGATCTGGCCCGAGGCTGAGTAGTTGTAGAACCACGGCACACGGTTGAACAGCCAGACCAGGAAGAACTGCGCCGCCAGCGTGGCCACCGCTAGGTAAAAGCCCTTGATGCGCAAGGACGGCAGGCCGAAGGCCACACAAACCAGCGCGGTCACCCCCCCCGCCAAAAGAACATGCACGAACATGCTGACTTCGGGGAAGGCGGTCATGAACTTGTAGACCGCATAGGCACCCACAGCCATGAAACCGCCGGTCCCGAGGCTGACCTGACCGCAATATCCGACCAGAATGTTAAGGCCGATGGCCGCGATCGAATAGATCAGGAATGGCAGCAGGATGGCATTCGCCCAGTAGTCGTTGATGACAAAGGGGATGACCAGAAAGGCCACGGCCAGCACCGCGTAGTAACGATAGCGATCGAACTTGATCGGAAACGTCTGGCTGTCATCCTGGTAAGAGACCTTAAAGTCCCCGGCTTCACGGTAGAACATGCTTCAGATGCTCCCTTTTTCCTGCGCGCGGTTGCGGGCCGCTGCGTCCAGTTGATTTGTCTTCTTCGCGTATCCGCTGGCCTCGGCCAGGCGGGCCAGTCGCAGATAGGCGAGGATCCCTGTGAAAAGACCGACAGCAGCCAGAAGAGCGGAGATCACGACCTGGGTGTCGGAAAAATCTCCGGAGGTCAGCGCCAGATAGCCAAAGGCCCAAAATCCAGACCAGGCGATCACATTGACGATGGCAATGAGCTTTCTCATGCGTCTTTCCTCCCTCTTATGTTGCGTTCAGTCTCTTGCGGCGCGGCCCCATCCCTCCCCGAATGGAACCGGCCTTGATGTCATTGGGCTGCGTCAGACCCTTTCGATGATCTTCTCCCCAAAGAGGCCTTGCGGACGGAACACCAGGAACAGCAGCGCCAGTACGTATGCGAACCAGTTTTCAGTCGCGCCGCCGACCATCGGGCCGATAGCAAATTCAAACAGTTTCTCACCCACACCGATGATCAGGCCGCCGACGATGGCGCCCGGGATCGAGGTGAAACCGCCCAGCATCAGAACCGGCAGCGCCTTCAGCGCGATCAGCGACAGCGAGAACTGCACGCCCGACTTGGTGCCCCACATGATACCTGCGACCAGCGCCACGAACCCGGCAACCGACCAGACCAGAACCCAGATGAAGTTCAGCGAGATACCCACAGACAGCGCCGCCTGGTGATCATCCGCCACGGCGCGCATGGCGCGGCCCTGCTTGGTGTATTGGGCAAAGATCACAAGACCGGTCACCAGCAGCGCCGCCACAACGGTCGCCACGATATCAAGGTTGTCGATGAAGAAGCCGTAGCCAAAGATGTTGTAGGTGGTCTCATCAATCCACAGGTTGATGCCCTGCGGGATGCCCACATCCAGCGTCTTGATCTCGGAGCCCCACATCAGGTCAGCCACGCCTTCCAGGAAGTAGGCCAGACCGATGGTGGCCATGAACAGGATGATCGGCTCCTGCCCGACCAGATGCTTCATCACCAGAACCTGCACCAGCCAGGCCAGCAAAACCATGACCGCCACTGTCAGGATCACCGCCAGGAAGGACGGGATCGTCCAACCGAAATGGGTGATATGGCCGCCGAAGACCGCGTTGATCAGATGCGCAAAGGGCACCTGACCATTCATGATCCCCACCAGGGTCATCGCCGCGAACAGCGCCATGACGCCCTGGGCGTAGTTAAAGATGCCGGATGCCTTGTAGATCAGGACAAATCCGAGCGCGACAAGCGCATAGAGCACGCCGGCCATCAGACCGTTGAGCGTGACTTCCATCGCAAAAATCAGTTGTTCAGGCATGTTTCGCCTCCCTCAAGCCGGTCTGATGGTCAGTCATGCGCAACGCCAAGATAGGCGTCGATCACATCCTGGTTGTTGCGGACTTCGTCCGGCGTGCCATCGCCGATCTTCTTGCCGTAATCCATCACGACCACCCGGTCGGACAGATCCATCACCACGCCCATGTCGTGTTCGATCAGAGCGATCGTGGTGCCGAATTCGTCATTCACATCAAGGATAAAGCGGGACATGTCCTCTTTTTCCTCGACGTTCATGCCAGCCATAGGTTCATCCAGCAGCAGCAGGCTCGGCTCGGCCGCAAGGGCGCGGGCCAGTTCCACCCGTTTCTTCAGACCATAGGGCAGACGCGCCACCGGGGTCTTGCGGATGTGTTGGATTTCCAAAAAGTCGATGACCTTCTCCACCGCTTCGCGGTTCTCGGTCTCTTCCTTCTCGGCCTTGCCCTTCCACAGCGCCTGGCTCAGCAGTCCGGTCTTCATGTAGTTGAGCCGTCCGGTCATCACGTTGTCCAGAACACTCATCCCTTCGAAAAGCGCGATGTTCTGGAAGGTCCGGGCGATACCCTGACGCGCCACCTCGTAGGGGCGCATCTGCGGACGCGGCTTGCCCTGATAGAGAACCTGACCTTCCTGCGGGACGTAGAACCCCGAGATCACGTTCAGCATCGAGGACTTGCCCGCACCGTTGGGGCCGATGATCGCGCGGATCTCACCCTGACGGATGTCGAACGAGATGTCCTTGATCGCCACCACACCGCCGAACCGCAGGGTGATGTTCTTCATTTCCATCACCACGCCGCCAATCTTGCGGCCGTCTTCGGTGACGTATCCTTCTTCCATGTCTTTCACGTGCCCAGCCCCTTTTTCTGGCTGCCTGTCTTTGTCGCGCGGATCATTCTGCGGCCACCTGCTGCGGTGTCACCGGAACCACCTTGGCATCGACGATGCTCAGCGTGGCGCTGATGGCGCCCTTGCGGCCGTCCTCATAGGTAACTTCGGTGGTGGTCGAGACCTGATCCGAGCCGTCATAAAGCGCGGTGATGATGTCGGCGAACTTGTCCTCGACGATGCGGCGACGCACCTTGCGGGTGCGGGTCATCTCACCGTCATCCGCGTCCAGCTCCTTGTGCAGCACGACAAAGCGATGCACCTGACAGCCAGACAGCATTTCGTCGGCGGCAACGGATTTGTTCACCTCTTCCACATGCTCCCGGATGCTCTCCAGAACCTTCGGGTGGCCCGCCAGTTCCTGATAAGAGGCATAGGCGATGTTGTTGCGCTCGGCCCAGTTGCCTACGGCAGTCAGGTCGATGTTGATGAAAGCCACGCAACGATCCTTGCCATTACCAAAGAGCACGGCCTCAAGGATGTCGGGGTAGAACTTCAGTTTGTTCTCGACATATTTCGGAGCAAACATTGCACCGCTGGCCATTTTGCCAACATCCTTGGCCCGGTCGATGATGCGCAGGTGGCCCGTATCGTTTTCGATAAAGCCCGCATCGCCAGTCGCGACCCAGCCTTCAGGATCCTTGGTCGAGGCTGTGGATTCCGCGTTCTTGTAATACTCCACGAAAACGCCGGGCGAGCGGTAGAAGATCTCGCCATTGTCGTCGATGCGGATCTCCACATCCGGCGCCGGAACGCCAACCGTATCGGCCCGCACTTCGCCATCGGGCTGCACGGTGATGAAAACGGTGGCCTCGGTCTGACCATAAAGCTGTTTGAGGTTGATCCCCAGCGAGCGATAGAAATCGAAGATTTCCGGGCCGATGGCTTCACCGGCGGTGTATCCGACACGGATGCGGCCATAGCCAAGGGTATCTTTCAGCGGACCGTAGACCAGAATGTCACCCAGCTTGTACTTCAGCCGGTCCATCAGCCCCACGGGCCTGCCGTCCAGGATGTCGCCGCCGACCTTCTTGGCGTGGGCCAGGAAGTGGTGGAACATCTTGCGCTTCAGCGGACCTGCATCTTCCATCCGGATCATGACGCTGGTCAGCTGACCTTCGAAGACGCGCGGCGGAGCAAAGAAATAAGTCGGACCGATTTCCCGCAGGTCCGTCATCATGGTGTCCTGGCTTTCCGGGCAGTTCACGCAGAAGCCGCACCAGTAGGCCTGACCGATCGAGAAAATGAAGTCCCCAACCCAGGCCATCGGCAGGTAGGAAAGGATGTTCTCGTTGCGGGTCAGCTTATCGAAATCAGCCGAGTTCTTGGCGCTTTCGATCACGTTGCGGTTGGACAGGACAACGCCTTTTGGCTTGCCCGTCGTCCCGGAAGTATAAAGCATCACGCAGGTGCTGTCGTAGGTCAGCTTGGCCTTGCGCGCCTTCAGATCCGGGATCCATTCGTCATAGGCGGCGCGGCCCTGCTCCTGCACGTGGCTGTACTGGTGCAAGGCATGGTGGTCGTATTTCCGCATGCCGCGCGGATCCAGATAGATCACATGCTCCAGCTGGTGCAGCTGCTCCTGAATCTCGATCACCTTGTCGACCTGTTCCTGGTCTTCGGCGATCACATAGCGGGCGCCGCAATGATCCAGCACATAGGCCAGTTCCTCGGCGGCAGAGTCGTTGTAGACCGGCACCGGAATGGCGCCGACGGACTGCGCCGCAACCATCGACCAGTAAAGGTAGGGGCGGTTGCGCCCAATGATGGCGATGAAATCGCCTTCCTTGATGCCTAGGTTGATCAGGCCAAGCGCCAGCGCTTCGATCTCCTTGGCGATTTCCGCCCAGGTCCAGCACTGCCAGATTCCGAATTCCTTTTCCCGGTAAGCCGGCTGATTAGCGAATTCCGTGGCGTTACGTTCAAGCAGCGCCGGCAGAGACAATAGTCCTGCGGCGCCCGACTGCGTCTGAGCCAATTTTATCTCCTCCCTTTCCGGCCTCCCCTGGCCGGATGATCGCTGTTCCGCGATTCTGATCCCGATTAGGACCTGTCTGATGGTAGTGCGTCAACTTTTTCCTGATGTTTTCCCAATTCTTACGAATTGTAACAGGATCACAGGAATGTGTTCCGGCCTGTTTCACATCCCCTCAACCACCGCAGATTTACCGCGACACCGAGACCCGCAAAATGCGCCACGCGCCCTCACGCCGCAGCAGACCACCTCTTTGCCGCGCCGCCGCACAGTGGTAGCCATAGCGCGGGAGAACATATGAAACAGTCAGACAAACAACGCGCCGCTATGACGACCGCCGGGCTCAACCTGATCGCTCAGGCGCTGTCGATCTACGATAGCGATCTGCGGCTGGCAGTTTGCAATCGCCGGTTCAAGGAGATGTTCGCCCTGCCGGACAGGCTGGTAACCCCCGGCGCGCGCTTTGACGAAACCATCCGGTATATCGCCGAAAGCGGCGAATACGGCCCGATCGAGGATATCGACGAATTTGTCGACTCCCGCGTCGAACAAGCGCTTGCCTTTGTTCCACATTATCTGGAACGCACCCGCGCCAACGGGCAGGTGATCTCGATCGAAGGGGCGCCACTTTCGCAGGGGGGCTGGGTGTCGGTCTATACCGATATCACCCGGACAAAACGGGTCGAACTATTGCTGCGGGCCCGGTCCGAGGAAATGTCGGACCGTCTGATCGCCCATACCGAAGAACTGTCGGCAGCAAACCGCGAACTGGCCGCCACTAACAGCGCCTTGGAAGAAGCCAAACGCCAGCTCACCGAGATCGAGGCCCGCACCCGTCTGACGACGGAAATGATGCCGGCCCATATCGCCCACGTGGATGGCGAAGGCTATTACACCTTCACCAACCGGCGGCTCAGCTCGGTCTTTCCGGGCCGTCCCTCGGACATTCTGGGGATGCATATCTCGGATGCGCTGGGGCCATCTGCGTTTGCCCGGATCGAACCACATCTGATGGCGGCCTACAAAGGTGGCAGCCCGGTCTTTGAGTTTACCGAGGAGCACGGCAGCCGCCGCATCCGCGTCGCCTTTACCCCGGACAACAGCGGCGGCGTCTTTATCCTGTCGATGGATGTGACCGAGGAAACCCAGGCCCGCGTCGCCCTGCAACAGGCCCGCCGCCGCGAAATGGCGGCGCAGATGACCTCCGGCCTTGCGCATGACTTTTCCAACCTTCTGACCATCATCCTCGGCATGCAGGGCAAACTGGCCAAGATGGATCTGCACCCCGAAGCGGATGAGCTAATCCAGGGCACCCTTTCAGCGGCACGGCGGGGTGGGCGGCTTCTGAACCGCATCGGGGAAATGACAGGCCAGCGCACCCTGCGCCCGCAGGCCACCGACATGCATGTGCTGCTCAATGAGCTGAAGATCCTCGCCTCGCCCTCGCTGCCGCAGGGCATCGGCCTCAGCATTCTCGACAATACGCCCGACGTGATGCTGCTGCTGGATGCGGGCAAATTGCAGGACGCGCTGCTGAACCTTATTTTCAACGCCCGCGACGCCTGCGGCACCACCGGGCAGATCACCGTCAGCGTCCATGCGGTCGGGGAAACCTGGCTGGAAATCAGCGTCAGCGACACTGGTCCCGGCTTTTCCCCCGAGGCGCTGAAACAGGCGCTGAACCCGTTTTTCACCACCAAGGGCAGCGAAGGCTCGGGCCTGGGTCTGCCGACCGTTTATGACATGGCGAAATCCACAGGCGGCGACATGCGCATCGCCAATACGGTCTCAGGCGCCAGCGTCACCCTGCGCCTGCCCTACCGGCTGGCGCCGGATGCCTCGGGCGGGATCGCGCTGCTCGTCGAAGACAGCGAAAGCCTACGCGCCACCTTTCGCGACATGCTGATCGACCTTGGCTATTCCGTGATTGAGGCCACCAGCGTAGACGAAGCCTCGGCCCTGACCGCTGACATTCCGGACATGGCGCTGGTGCTGTCCGACATCCGGCTGGAAGGTGAGGCCACCGGGATCGATCTGGTCGACCGGCTGGCCGGATCCTCCCTGCCCTGCATCCTGATGACGTCGCTGCCCCCGGGCGATGCCATGCATCGGGAGGCTTTGAAACGCGGGCCTGTTCTGCAAAAACCCTTTACCACGCAGCAGCTGTCGGCGCTGATCACACCGGAGACCCCTTCATGACCGCGCCTCTTGTCACCATTCTGGACGATGAACCCGAAATCCGCCGGATCCTGACCGAGACCCTGGAAGAGGCCGGTTTCCGCACCCAGAGTTTTTCCCGGGCGCGCGAATTCGAAGCTTCCTTGAAACGGGTGACGCCAGATGTCTGCCTCGTTGACCTGTCGCTGCCCGACACCGATGGGCTGACACTTGTGCACAGGCTGGCGCTGGAGCAGGGCGCGGCGGTGATCATCATTTCCGGTCGCGCGCAGGTGCAGGACCGGGTGACCGGGTTGGAGCTGGGCGCTGATGATTACATCACCAAACCCTTTGATCCCACCGAAGTCGTCGCCCGTATCCGCGCCCGTCTGCGCGGCGGCCCCCGCGCCCAGGTGCAAAGCGGGAATTCGGCGCAGTTCTCTGGCTGGACGGCTCATTTCGATCGCTATGTTCTGGAGGATGAAACCGGCGGCGAAACGCCCTTTTCCCATGCCGAGGGCGAAGTGCTGCGGCTGTTTCTGGACAGTCCCAAAAGGCTGATCTCCCGCGCCCAGATGCAAGAGGCGCTTGGCGGCGCAGCCGGGGACAGTTTCGACCGGGCCATGGATGTGCGTGTGTCACGCCTGCGCACCAAATTGCGCGAAGATCCCAAGAACCCACGGCTGATCAAGACCATCTACGGCGCAGGCTATATTTTCCTCGGCGATGTGAACTGGCTCTGAGGCTGATCATCGGCTGTCGGCATCGGGCGGCAGGATGCCCGGAACAAACCAGCGGTGCAAAAGTGATCCCGGCCCGTGCGGGTTCACCATCCTTTCTCTTGCCGACCCGAATCACCGCGATTAGAATCGCCTCATGGCTACCTGTCTTCTCTATCGTGAAACATCATCCCGGCCCTCCCGGTTTTACCGGATCGAACTGGCGATGAACCTGTTTTCCGAGGTCTCTGTCCTTCGGGAATGGGGCGTCGCAGGGCGCGATGGGCAAAGCGTGATCAACATCTATGGCAACCTGCGCGAGGCGTCGGTTGCCGCTGACAGCCACCGCAACCGCATGATCAAACGCGGCTATAACCGCGACGGACTGGCATCGCAGGCCACCGCCGACTGATCACGCAGCACGCTCCGGCGACCCGTAGGCCGCCGGTTTCTGCATTTAATTTCTGTTCACAGGGTCGCGGCCGCCCGGGCCAAAACTTCCAGCCCCAGCGTCAGATCGGCTTCGTCCGTGTCCTCGTCAAAGGCGTGGCTGATGCCGCCGATTGACGGTACAAAGAGCATCCCGGTTGGCATGACCCGCGCCACATTGGCCGCATCGTGCAGCGCCCCCGACGGCATATCACGCCATTGCTGCGGCGCCAGATCTTCGGCCGCCGTGCGTAGGGCCGCCTGAATGCGGTCATCCATGGCAACGGGTTCGATGCCCATCACCGGTCCCATCTCCACCTCCACGTCGCGTTCCGCTGCGATCTCGTCACAGGTCTGACGGATAATCTGTTCCATCTCCAACAGCCGCGCGGCCTCCGCATCACGCCACTGCATGGAGAAGGTCACCCTGCCCGGCACCACCGAAGACGCATTGGGGTGCAGCGCCACATGGCCAAGGGTCCAGACGGTTGCCGGGGTGACGATCTCGGCAAAACGTTCGTTCAGGCGGGTGTTGAAGGCCGAAAGCGCCTGAAAGGCATCCTGCCGCAGATGCATCGGCGTCGTGCCCGCATGGTTCTGACGACCGGTAAAGGTGATCCGCATATCCCGGATGCCAACGATATTGGTGACAACACCGATCTTTTCGCCGGTGGTGTCCAGGGTAGGCCCCTGTTCGATATGCATTTCCAGAAAGCCAGTGAACAGATCCGTCGGCACGGGTTTTTCCGTCCCTTCTTTCATCCGCTGCCGCGCGGCCCGCAGCGTCTGCCCCTCGTTATCGGTCTGCTGATCCGCATCCGCCATCGACAGCCGCCCGGTCCAGACGTCCGATCCGGTCAGAACACCGAAACGCCCCTCTTCATCCTGAAAGCTGACAACGGAAATCGGCGGCCCTCCGGCCTCTTTGCTGGCGCGGGCGATTTCCAAGCCGGCAATGACGCCCAGCGCCCCGTCGAGCCATCCGCCTTCGGGTTGGCTGTCGCTGTGCGAACCGATCAGCAAGGATTTCTCCCCGGCAATGCCAAAAAGATTGCCAAGCCGGTCAAACCGAACCTCAAGCCCCGCTTCCTGCATGCGGCTCGCCAGCCAGCGGCGCGCGGCGATGTCCACCGCGGTATAGGCCGGACGAACCACACCTTTCCCGACCCCGGAGGCCCCGAACGAGCGCAGAGTATGCAGATCCGCCAAGAATCTCTGGGGGTTGATCTTCATTCCGGGTTCTCCCTTGGTCACGGTCTTGTGTACGGCCCGTCAGTTCCAACGGGTGTTAACCTACATCTTCCATCATTTGCGTTATGTCCACATTTTGTTAACCTTTTTCCGGAACGTCGTTCCTGCATTTTTTTCACGCGTGCCAAATCGGCACCCGGTAAATTTCACGCCATCCCTGAAACCTTCCTTCCATGTCGCGGGCTGCTCACCTAAGAGTCAGGCCAAAGATCAGAGGAACGGAAGCGATGTCTCATATCACGCTGATCCGCCACGGGCAGGCAAACACCGAGGCCCGCGACGAGCACAGCTATGACCGGCTCAGCGATCTGGGCCATCAGCAGGCGGCCTGGCTGGGTGAGCATCTGCGCGCCAGCGGCGCCAGCCATCCCCGTATCTATTGCGGCACCCTGACCCGGCACATCGAAACCGCTGCGGGTATGGGATATACCGAAGAGGTGGTGCAGGATCCCCGTCTCAACGAGATGGAGTATTTCACCCTCGCCCAGGCGATGGAGAAACAGCACGGGCTGGCCATCCCGCAGGAACGCGAAGGCTTCATTGCCCACCTGCCGCAGGTGCTGGCCGCCTGGGCAGAAGGTGAAATCGATGATGCCCCCGAAAGCTGGAACGATTTTGAAACCCGCACCCAAGCGGCCCTGTCCGAAATCGCGGCGGGAGAAGGTCCGGCATTGGTGGTGACCTCGGGCGGTCTGATCTCCATGGCGATGCGTCAGGCGATGATGCTCGAAATCACCGGCATGGCCCGGATGGCGCTCGCGATCATGAATACCTCGATGCACCGTCTGTTCCCCATTGGCGGGCACTGGTCGCCGGTACTGTTCAACGCGGTACCCCATCTGGAAACACCCGACCGCCATTTTGCACAGACCCATCTTTGACCGCAGGTTTGACCACCATTTGACCATGGGGCAGACCGCCCGCGACAGAATTGAAGGACGAAACAGATGCAGCTTTATTACGCCCCCGGCACGATCTCGATTGCAGTGGCCATCGCGCTTGAGGAAGCCGGTATCACCTATGAAGCGGTCAAGGTCGATTTTGCCTGCGCCGAGCAGACAAAACCCGCCTATGGGCAGATCAATCCCAAGGGCCGCGTGCCCGCGCTGGCGGTCGAGGGCGGCATCCTGACCGAAACCGGTGCGCTGCTGGACTATATCGCCGATCTTGCACCCGACGCAGACCTGCGCCCCGAAGACCCGGTTCTGAAGGCCCGCATGCGCGAGGTGATGTACTACCTTGCCTCGACCATGCACGTGAACCACGCCCACAAGATGCGCGGCAGCCGTTGGGCCAGTCAGCAATCCTCGTTTGAGGACATGACAGCGAAAGTGCCAGAAACCATGGCCGCCTCTGCCGCCTACATCAGCGAAAACGGCCTTAAAGGGCCCTTTGTGCTGGGTGATGAGATCAGTATCGCCGATTGTTATCTGTTTGTGGTGTGCAGCTGGCTCGAAGGGGACGGGGTTTCGGTTGCGGATTATCCCAAGATCCGGGATTTCATGGCGACAATGGATCAGCGCCCCTCGGTGCGCGCAGTCCGCGCCAAGGGCATGCTTTGATATTTGAGTGAAGGACGACAAGAGAATGACTCATCTCTGGGTACGGGCCGAGCAGCGCCCGAATGAAGAACGGGTCGGGCTGACCCCCGAAGGCGCCAAGGCGCTGATCGATGCAGGCATCAAGGTCACGGTCGAGAAAAGCTCGGTCCGGGCGATCCCCTTGCAGGGCTATGTGGATGCAGGCTGCGATATCGCCGCCGAAAACAGCTGGCCCACGGCCCCGGCAGAGGCAATCATCTTTGGCCTGAAAGAACTTCCCGAGGACGGCACGCCTCTGCCGCACCGCCACATCATGTTCGGCCATGCCTTCAAGGGTCAGCACTCGGGCAAGGCGTTGCTGGAGCGGTTCCGCCAGGGTGGCGGCACGCTTTATGACCTGGAATATCTGGTGGACGAAAGCGGCCGACGGGTTGCGGCCTTTGGCTATTGGGCCGGCTATGCAGGTGCGGCGGTGACGCTGAAATGCTGGGCCGCCCAGCAGCGCGGCGATATCTGCGGCCCGGTTGGTGTCTTCAAAGACAAGGATTCGCTGATTGCCGATCTGTCCTCCGAGCTGTTCGCGCTGAAAGCCCCCCGCCCCACCGCCATCGTGATTGGAGCCCTCGGGCGTGTTGGCACTGGCGCGGCGGATCTGCTGGAGACCATGGGCGTCATCGTTACCAAATGGGACATGGCGGAAACCGCCAATGGCGGTCCCTTCCCGGAAATCCTGGAGCACGATCTGTTCCTCAACTGCATCTTTGCGCGCCCCGGCACGCCTGTGTTTGTACCGCAATCTGCTCTGACCGAGCCGCGCAAGCTGACCGCCATCGGCGATGTCGCTTGCGATCCGGACAGCGATTACAACCCGGTGCCGGTCTATGACCGCGCCACCACCTGGGATGCCCCTGCCCTGCGCGTGGCCAAGGATCCGGTTCTGGACGTGATGGCCATCGACAACCTGCCCTCAATGCTGCCCGCCGAAAGCTCGGTCGATTACGCCGAGCAGCTTTTGCCCTCGCTTCTGACGCTGGGCGATCTCGGCAGCGGTGTCTGGGGCCGGGCCAAAGCAACCTTTGATGAAAACATGGGCAACTGATGGAACTTTACATCGGATATCTGGCCGGCACGATGGGCACGATCTGCTGGATCCCCCAGGCCTGGCGCGCGTGGAGCACGCGGGACACCTCGGGCCTGTCGCTAGCGGCCAACCTGATGTTCCTTCTCACCGTCTCGCTCTGGCTCATCTACGGGCTTATGGTGGGCGACATGCCTTTGATCCTGGCCAACTTCTGTGCCTTGCTGATCGTGATCAGCATCGTTCTGGCCAAACTGAAATACAAATAAGGGAGTACCACTCATGACCATCCACTGGTGCGGAACCGGCCTGTCGGCCATCCCCGGCCTGCGCCGCCTTCTGGAGGCGGGCCATGACGTTGCGGTGTGGAACCGCACCCCCGAAAAGGCGCGCGAAGCGGTGGGCGATCTGACCACCAACATTCACGCCTTTTCCATCGCCAACCTGGCCCAGATGCTGAGCCCGGAGGACGTTGTTGTCTCCATGCTGCCCGGCGACTGGCACGTGGAGCTGGCCGAACTGGCGATCTCCAAAGGCGCGCATTTCGTGTCCTCCTCCTACATTGCGCCGGAAATGCGCGCGCTGGATGACAAGGCGCGCGAAGCAGGCGTGGCCCTGGTGAACGAGGTCGGCCTTGATCCCGGCATCGACCACCTGATGGCCCACGCGCTTGTGCAGGATTACAAGGCATCGGACGCCTATGATGCCGAGAACCACATCAGCTTTATCTCTTACTGCGGTGGCATTCCGAAGACCCCGAACCCGTTCCGCTATAAATTCAGCTGGTCGCCGCTTGGCGTGCTGAAGGCGCTGCGTTCACCCTCGCGGTCGGTGCGGGATTATTCCGAGCTGCGCGTGGACCGGCCATGGGATGCGATCAGCAGCTATGACGCGCCGCTGCCCACCCCGGAAAGCTTTGAGGTCTACCCGAACCGCGACTCGCTGCCCTTCATGGCGCAATACGAGTTCGAAGAGGCCTGGCCGGTGAAGGAATTCGTGCGCGGCACCCTGCGCCTCAACGGCTGGTCCGAGGCCTGGGCCGATGTCTTCAAGGAAGTAGAGACCCTGGAAGGCGAAGCAGGCGATGCCCGCCTGAAAGAGATGTCCGACCAGTTCTGGGACGAAAATGCCTATGACGAAGGTGAAGCGGACCGGGTCGTGCTCTGCGTCAGCCTGAAGGCGGAAAAGGACGGCAAGGTCGTTTGGCACAAGACCTATGTGATGGATGCCTGGGGCGACGAGCGCGGCACCGCCATGGCGCGCCTTGTGTCCTATCCGGTCAGCTTCGCCATCGAGGCGGTGATGAACCGACAGATCCCGGCCGGCGTACACGCCGCCCCCAGCGATCCCAAGCTGATCGAGAAATGGATGGGCGAGATCGGCAAGCTGGCCCAGCATCTGGAAGTCATCAACCACGCAGGCTGAACCAAAACGGCTCTGCCAACACAAAGACCCGCTCAGGCGGGTCTTTATTTTTTGTGAGGCGCCCTTCAGCGACCGATCACATCGTCTTCTATATCCCCGACATCCACACCGATGGCCTCCAGCCCGGCCTCGATATTGTCGGCCAGATGCGGCGTTCCGATAAGGTAATCGGCGGTCGGGGTGGTGGCTTCGCTGCGAGCCGTCGCAAGCGCCTCTGACAGCTCTTCCGCCTCGAAACTGCCGCGACCGATCCACATGATCGCGGTCAGCTCGGCCTGCTCATCGACGCTCATCCGGTCGATAAAGGCGCGCAGCTCCCCTTCGGCCCGGTCCAGTTCCCGGGCCATCATCGCCACCTGGGCGACCTTGCGGGCGGAAATCTCCAACATCGTTCGTCTCCTGCTGTTCGCGGTTCTCCCGGTATCAGACAGCAGTGTCCTCTCCGGGTCTTTGATCTGGGGCAAAGCCGCCTTGTCCCCATCCGAAGATGTCGAGCCCGCTGCTACGCCCGCGCAGATGCACCGGTGGCAGGGCAATCCAGCCGTCGCGCGCGGGCTTTGCTCCGGCGGCGTCAAACAGGGCGGCAGAGGCTATGATCCGGGCATCTTCCTGCCGTGTTAGCTGCTCCAGCCGCGCCGCGATATTCACTGTATCGCCAAAGACGCTGTATTCCAAACGCTCGGCATTGCCGACCACGCCGGAGAAGACCTCGCCCCAGTGCAGGCCGATCCCCGCCTCGACAGGCCCTTCCCCCGCCTCCAGGCGCAAGGCCGTCCAGCGCTGCAGTTCTTCATCCAGCGCCCCGGCGCAATCGAGCGCTCGCTGCGCCCCGTCCTCACCTTCGAACAGGATCATCGCGGCATCGCCGATGTATTTGTCGATCAGCCCCTCGCTGCGCGCCGCCGCCAGCTGCACCCGGCGGCGGAACTCGGTTACATAGGCGCTGACCTCATGCGGATCACGATCTTCGGACCAGCTGGTAAAGCCGCGGATATCGATGAACAGAACCGCCATCTGCTGCCGCTGCCCCTGCCGCAACTCCTCCAGCCCACCGCCCGCCAGCCGCCCGGCCAGCTGCGCCGGCAGGTAGCGGGTCAGGTTGGTGCGCGCCTGCGCCTCGGTGATCGAGCGGTGCAGCAGCAGCCGCATGCGGTAGGCCGCCACCACCAGAACCAGACCGGCCAGACCGATCATCGCGATGCGGATGATATTTGGCGGCATCGCCAGCAGAAAGGTCGCCCGCTCTGCCGCATCGGACGTGACCTGTTCCGGCTGCCACAACACCATCCACCCCAGCCCCACCGCGATCAGTGCCACGGTATAGGCCTGCAGATAGGGATTGAACCGCAGCACGGCAAAGGACAGCACAGCTGGCACCAGCCAGATCGGCGGCAGCAGAAAGGTGACGCCCCCCGGCAAGGCGGTGTTTTCAAGCCCCACCCAGACATTCACCAGCATGAAGGCACAGTCCAGCGTCACGCCGGGCCAGACCATCCAGCCGCGGAACCGGCCACTTTGCGCCAGCCACAGGGTAAACACCCCGACAAGCAAGTAGGAAAACATCGTCGCCAGCGCAAAAAGCCACTGACGGCGCAAATAGTCTTCCACCGTATCAACAGTTTCCCAGACCGTCGCAAAGAACACCCCGAACAGACCCAGCGACACCGCAATCCGCAACAGGGCCACCACCCGTTCGGCATCCACCTCGGCCTGTTTCAGCAGCCCCCGGTCCGGTGTCAGAGACGTCATCTCTCCGGATGCTCCAGCGGCACCACGGTCCCGGTTGGATCCGCCCCCTGGTCGATCTCTTCAAAGTCGAAGTTGTCGAGCCGCTGCGCCCGGCGCCCGGCCTTGTCCGCGCTGATCTTGATCTCGGCAACATCCTTGGCCGCTTGAGTGAAATGCCGGTCCAGATTGCCGACGCGCTCGCCCAGCCGTTCCACATCGCGGTGCAAAAGGCCCAGCTCACTGCGGATGGCCCCCGCCTGTTCGCGCATGCGAGCGTCCTTCAGGATCGCGCGCATGGTGTTCAGCGTCGCCATGCAGGTGGTGGGCGAGACGATCCAGACCTTCGCCGCAAACCCTTCGCGCACCACGCCGGTGAAATTGGCGTGCAGCTCGGCATAGACCGCTTCGGAGGGCAGGAACAGGATCGCACCATCAGCGGTTTCGCCCTCAATGATGTACTTCTCGGATATTGCCCGAATATGCGCCCGCAAGGCCGTTTTCATCTGCCGCGCCGCATAGGCCAGCTCATCCTGGGTTTCGGCCCGGCGCAGTGCCTCATAGGGTTCCAGCGGGAATTTGCTGTCGATCACGATCGGCCCCGGCGGGTTCGGCAGATGCACCAGACAATCGGCGCGCTTGCCGTTGCTGAGCGTCGCCTGCAGCGTATAGGCATCCGCAGGCAGTGCCTTTGAGACGATGTCGTTCAGCTGGATCTCCCCAAAGGCGCCCCGGGTCTGCTTGTTCGACAGAATATCCTGAAGGCTCAGCACATCGCCCGACAGTTTGGTGATATTGTCCTGCGCCTTGTCGATGGTCGCCAGCCGCTCCTGCAGCTGCGTCAGAGAGGTCACCGTGCGTTTGGCGCTGCCGTGCAGGCTTTCCTGCATGCGCTCCTGCATTTCGGCCATAGCGCGGGACTGACGCAGGGCATTGTCGGCCAGCCTATCGTTCATATGCTGCTGCACATCCGTCAGCCGTGCCTCGACCGTCTGCACCATCTGCACCTGCGCGTTGGCCTGCATATCCGACACATGCTGCAAACCGCCGCGCAGCTGCTGTACGGACTGGCCCAGATATTCCATTTGCTGCGCCAAGGGCGCCACCGCCGAGGCCGCCCGCGCCGAAGCGCGCATGGAGAGGAACAGCAGCAGGATCAGCAGCGCCGCAAAGCCGCCCGCCATCAGGGCCAGCGGCCCGACCTGATCCATGGCTGCCAAGGCCTCCTCCACGCTGTCCATCACGTGCGTCCGAACAGACGTTCGATATCCGCCAGTTTCAGCTCCACATAGGTGGGGCGGCCATGGTTGCACTGGCCGGAATGGGGCGTCGCCTCCATTTCCCGCAGTAGCGCATTCATCTCTTCGCCGCGCATCCGCCGCCCGGAACGGATCGAACCATGGCAGGCCACCCGGCTCAGGATCGCCTCCAGCCGCGCCTGCACCAGCTGACTTTCGCCCTGATCGTCCAGCTCATCAAGGATGTCCTTCACCATGGCCTCGGCGTTGACCTCGCCGAGGATCGCGGGGGTTTCCCGCACCGCCACGGCGTTGCCGCCAAAGGCCTCGATGCCAAGACCGAATTTACCCAGCTCATCCGCCACCGCCAGCAAGCGGGCGCAGTCATTGTCGGAGAGTTCGACGATTTCCGGGATCAGCAGCGCCTGCGCCGCGACACCGTTTTCACCCATCTGACGCTTCAGCTTTTCATAGACCAGCCGCTCGTGGGCGGCGTGCTGATCGACGATCACCATGCCATCGGCAGTCTGGGCGATGATGTAGTTTTCATGCACCTGACCGCGCGCTGCGCCCAATGGCAGGGCCTCGGCCTGCGCCTCCTGCACGCCCGGTTCCGCGGGCTGCACGGGCTCTTCGATGGTCTGGCCGCTGAAGGCGCTGCGCATCTCGGCAAAGCCTTCGCTCTGCGGCGGCGGAGAGGGTTGATAAGGCGGCACCGGCACGTAATCCGGGCGCTGCGCGCTATAGGCGGCCGCGCGGGCCCCCATCGAGGGGCGGTCCATCTGGTAGACATGCGGCGCGGACTGCCGGGTGGCCTGTTCCGGGCGCATGGCGCCCAGCGTCGCCCCGGCCACGGTAGTCGATGCACGGTGCCCGGCCTCGGCCAGCGCATGCCGCAGGGCCGAGACGATCAGCCCGCGCGCAAGCCCCGGATCGCGGAAGCGGACCTCGGATTTGGCGGGGTGCACGTTCACATCGACCAGGGTCGGATCGCAATCGATGAACAGCGCCGCCACCGGATGGCGGTCCCGGCTGAGGAAATCGAAATAGGCCGCACGCAGGGCGCCGGTCAGCATCTTGTCCTTCACCGGACGCGTGTTCACAAAGAGGAACTGCGCCACAGCTGCGCCGCGGGAATAAGTCGGCAGCGCCGCGTAGCCATAAAGCCGCAAACCTTCGCGGGTGGCGTCGATCTTCAGCGCGTTTTCGGCAAACTCCCGCCCCAGCACCGAGCCGAGCCGCCCGTGCAGCGCATCGAACAGATCGCCAGACAGGGGATCGGCGCGGAAGGTGACGCGCCCCTCGCCGCCGCCGGACACATCCCGCAGGGTGAAGCCAACAGAGGGTTCGGCCATGGCGAGGCGCTTGATCACATCGCCGATCGCCTGCGCCTCGGCCCGGTCGGTACGCATGAATTTGAGCCGCGCCGGGGTCGCATAGAACAGATCGCGCAGCTCGACCACGGTACCCGCGCGCAGGGCTCCGGGCTTCACCGGCTCCATGCCGCCGCCCGCCACGCGGATCTGCGCCGCATCATTGCCTGCGGCGCGGCTGGTGATCGTGAGGCGCCCTACAGCGCCAAGGCTGGGCAGTGCCTCGCCCCGGAAGCCGAAGGTATGGATGTTGAGCAGGTCCGATCCGTCGATCTTCGAGGTGGCATGGCGCGACAGCGCCAGCGGTAGATCCTCCGGCGTCATGCCACAGCCATCATCGGTGACCCGGATCAGGGTCTTGCCACCATCAGCGATCTCCACCGTGATCCGCGTGGCGCCTGCGTCGATGGCGTTCTCCACCAGTTCCTTCACGGCCGAAGCGGGGCGTTCAATCACCTCACCCGCCGCGATCCGGTTGATGGCGCTGTCCTCCAGCTGCCGGATGACGGGGCGGGAATTGTCGCGGATTTGGGGGTCTGGGCTGCTCATACCGCAAAATTTAGCATGGAGCCCTTCGATTCTGCCACCCGCAAAGCGCGCGAGGCAGCGGCGGATTACCCTCCGGCAGGCGCCCCCGCGCGACGGCGACAAGGGCCGAACCGGGCCGTCACCGCCAGGATCATGCCCGAGACGGCAGCGATCATGCCCGCCGCGCTGACCGCATCCGTACCGCCCAGCCACAGCGGCCCATAGCCCGCCAGAACATAGCCAAGCACCGCCGACAGCACCGCAAAGACGACGCTCCAGCCGACCTGCGCCTCCAGCCGGTTGGTCATCATCCGCGCGGCCGCAGGCGGGCAGATGAACATGGCGATGACGATGATCGACCCCACCGCATCAAAGGCGGCGACCGCCGCCACCGCAGCGGTGACCACCAGCGCCAGTCCCAGCAGATTGGTGCGGATCCCCAGCGTGCGGGCGAAGCCTTCGTCGAAGGTCGAGATTTTCAGCGCCCGCCAGAACAGCGCGATGAAGGCCACCACGCCCAGCAGCGTCAGCCCCATGCGCGGCAACTCCGGTGGCAGATAGCGCAGCGCCTCGGCATCCCAGAGAGAGGACCAGCCGGTAGCATCCAGCCAGATCAGACTTTCGAGGTTACCATAAAGCGCATGTTCCACGTCCAGATGCACGGTGGAGGTATCGGTCTGTTCCAGCAGCAGCACACCGGCGGCAAACATGGTGGTAAAGATCACCCCCATGGCCGCGCCCGGCTCAATCCGGCCCAGACGGCGCACCGCCTCGATCAGGATGACAGCGGTGACGGCTGCGCCCGCCGCGCCCAGCAGCATCGGCCCGGCTGCAATCGCTCCGGTCAGTAGGAAGGCCACCACGATGCCCGGCAACACCACATGGCTGATGGCGTCTCCGATCAGGGCCTGTCGGCGCAGCAGCAGGAAATTGCCCGGCAGCGCGCAGGCCACGGCGGCAAACGTACCGATCAGCAGCGGCGTCAGCGACAGGGGAACGAATTCAGAGCCCATCATCCTGCGGGAACCTCCTGCGGGCCGCCGATGCGGCGGTCGATTTCGCTGATCTGATCGCGGGTCAGCACGGTTTCAATCTCGCGAAGCCCGTCATAGAGCGCGGCGGCGGCCTCATGCGCCAGATCGCTGCGCACCAGTTCCCAGCGTTTTTCGTCGCGCAAGGCCTTGGCGGCGCGGGCGCGCCCCTTGTCGGTGGCCACTCCGTCAGCGCGCACCAGCCCGGCACGGCGCAACAGCCGCAGGGTCAGCGGTTCGTAGATCGGTTGCCCCTGTGCCAGCGCCAGCAATCCCTGCCGCAGATGCACCCGGCGCTGGAACCGCTGGTGGCGCAGCACCGCTGCCAACACGCCGCGCCCGGGCGCAAAAAGCAAGGACAGGGCAAAGAGCACAAAACTGACCAGAACGATGATCGGCCCGGTTGGCAGGTTGGGCGCCGAGGCGGAAATCGCCGCGCCGACATAGGCAGAGACACCGCCTGCCAGCCCCGCATAGACCACGACACGGTCCGACCGCTCGGTCCAGAAACGCGCGGTGACGGCGGGAATGATCAGCAGGGCGACGATCAGGATCAGGCCGACGATCTTTAGCCCCACCACGGTTACAGCCATGACGAGCCCCATCATCAACAGATCGATGCGGTGCACCGGCAGGCCGCGCGCAGCGGCATATTCGGGGTCAAAAGCCACCATCATCATCGGTCGCCGCGTCAGGAGGATCACCAGCAGGGCCGCTGCACTGCCTGCGGCGATGATCATCGCATCGCTGAACAGCATGCCGGCGGTCGATCCCAGAAGGAAGCCCTCAAGCCCCGCCTGCCGTCCAACGCCCAGCGTCTGGATCACCGTCAACAGCACGATCCCCAACCCGAAGAACACAGACAGGACCGCGCCGATGGCTGCATCCTCGGCCAGACGGGTGTTGCGGGTCAGCCAGTTCATGCACCAGAGGCCCAGCGCCGCCGACAGGGCAGACCCCAGCAGCAGCCCCGCCAAGTTGCGCCCGTCACCGCCCAGGAACACCATCACCAAAAAGGCAATGGCAACACCGGGCAGGGTTGCATGGCTGACCGCATCGCTGACCAGCGCCCGTTTGCGCAGGAACAGGAAGGTGCCGGTAATCCCAGCGGCGCCGCCCAAAAGGGCCGCCCCAAGGGAGACCAGCGTGGCGTTGTAGCCCAATTGCAGGAAAAGCGCGTCCATCAACATGGGATCAAACCTTTGCCGCCGCCAGCTGATCGATCTGCGCCGTCGCGAGGCGCCCGCCATAGGCGGCCTGTAGGGTTTCCGCGGTAAAGGCCTCGGCGACCGGGCCTTCGGCAACCTTTCGGGTGTTGATCAGAAAGACATTGTCGAAATATTCCGCGACGGTGGCCAGATCGTGGTGCACCACCACAACCGTCTTACCCGCAGCACGCAGGGATTTCAGGACGGTGATGATGGCCTTTTCTGTCGCGGCATCCACCCCGGCAAAGGGTTCGTCCAGCAGGTACAGGTCCGCATCCTGCGCCAGTGCGCGGGCCAGGAACACCCGCTGCTGCTGGCCACCCGAAAGCTGGCCGATCTGGCGGTCGGCGAAATCGCCCATGCCGACCCGATCCAGACAATCGCGCGCCACGGTCCGGTGATGACCCCGGATCCGGCCCAGCAGCCCCAGTTCTCGATAGAGCCCCATCATTACTACGTCGATGACACGGGTCGGGAAGTCCCAGTCGATGCTGGCGCGCTGCGGCACATAGGCGATGCGGGCGCGCATTGCCTCCAATGGGCGGCCAAAGACCTGCACCCGGCCGGACACCGGCGGCACGATCCCAAGTGCGGATTTCAAAAGGGTCGATTTACCCGCCCCGTTGGGTCCGATGATGGCCGTCATCTTGCCCGGCTCGACCGTCATGTCGACACTGAAGACAGCGGGTTTCTCTCCGTAGGTAACGGTGAGGCCGCGAATGGCCAGCGGGCTGTTTTCCGGGGAAGTCGATGCGATGTCTGCCCCGGCATCGCGCACAAGTTCAACCGTCTGTGTCATGATCAAAGCCCCGCCGACAGTTTGCCATCCATGCCGCGCTCTGGCACATCTGCGCCCAGCGCCCCGGCGATGGTGGTCACGTTGTGGTCCAGCATGCCTAGATAGGTGCCCTCATAGCTGCCATCGGCGCCCATCGCGTCCGAGAACAGCTCGCCCCCGATCTGCACCTCGTGGCCCTGCGCCGCCGCACCTTCGATCAGGGCGCGCATGGAACGGTCCGACACCGAACTTTCGACAAAGACCGCCGAGATTTTGCGCTCAACCAGTAGATCGACCAGTTCACCGATCCGATTCAGCCCCGCTTCGGATTGGGTCGAGATGCCTTGAATGCCCAGCACCTCGAAGCCGAAATCGCGGCCAAAATAGCCAAAGGCATCATGTGCGGTGACCAGCACCCGGTTGTTTTCCGGCACGGTTGCCAGCGTTTTGCTTGCGTAGGCGATCAACCGGTCCAGATCCGCCAGATGTGCCTGAGCATTGGCCGCAAAGATTTGCGCCTCGGCAGGGCGGGCTTCGCTCAGCACCGCAGCGATATCCATCACCACCCGTTTCCACAGGTTCGGCGTCATCCAGACATGCGGATCGAACTTGTTCTCGTAATCGTCATGGGCCCGCAAGAGATCCTTTGGCAGACCTTCGGCCACCGCGACCACATTCCGCTTGCGGGACAGATCGTGCAGGAAGCTTTCCATCTGCGCCTCAAGGTAGAGACCGTGATACAGCACCAGATCCGCCCGGGTCATCGCGACGATATCCGACCGGGTCTGCCGGTAGGCGTGGGGATCGACCCCCGGCCCCATCAGGGCGCGCACCTCAACCGCATCACCGCCGACCTGACGCGCGGCATCCGCGATCATGCCCGTGGTAGCTACGATCTTCAGCGGTGCCTCGGCCACGGCGCGACCCGCCGCAAAGGCCAGTATCAGCGGCAGTACCAGCAACAGCGCAAGCCGCATCAGGCCATTGAGCGAAACTCTCATCCTCGTTCTCCTTCATGCCGGTTTTCAGGCCGGTGTTGAAGGCAATATGAGAACGATTCTCAAAACTGTCAATGTAAATGCGAATTATTCTCAACAAAGAGAGCTGGTTTTTCCAAACGGTCAATTTACTGCACGGAAAGCAGGCGGCTTGCTTGCCAAGATGCCGCACCCGTGCGACTTTCGCGCAGAACTTTGGTGAGGATCCCCGCAATGGAAAGCCACATCTCCGCGCAAAGCACTCAGGCCAATGCCGCGGGCGACGCGCAGCTGCCGCAGGTCGGTGAGCCGCGCAATCCCGGCATGGAGCTGGATCTGGACTGGGCGCTTGGCCTGCAGGCCAATACTTCGGCGATTGAGCGGCGTTGTGCGACGCTGCCCGGACGCCGTAGCGTCAAGAAAGACTATCAGGCTGCGTGGCTGCTGAAGGCGATCACCTGCATCGACCTGACCACGCTTTCCGGCGATGATACCGCGGGGCGGGTGCGCCGCCTGTGCGCCAAGGCGCGCCAGCCAGTGCGCGCGGACATTCTACAGGCGCTTGGCACCCCGGATATCACCACCGGCGCCGTTTGCGTCTACCACGACATGATCGCCCCGGCGGTTACCGCGCTCAAGGGCACCGGTATTCCGGTCGCAGCGGTCTCCACCGGGTTTCCAGCTGGGCTGTCGCCCTTCCATCTGCGCGTTGCCGAGATCGAGGAAAGCGTCAAGGCAGGCGCCCATGAGATCGATATCGTGATCTCGCGCCGCCACGTTCTGAGTGGCAACTGGCAGGCACTCTATGATGAGATGAAAGCCTTCCGCGCCGCTTGCGGCGATGCCCATGTGAAGGCGATCCTCGCCACCGGTGAACTGGGATCCTTGCGCAACGTCGCGCGCGCCTCGATGATCTGCATGATGGCGGGCGCCGATTTCATCAAGACCTCTACCGGCAAAGAAAGCGTCAATGCCACCCTGCCGGTCAGCCTTGTGATGATCCGCGCCATCCGCGACTATCACGAACGCACCGGTTACCGCGTCGGCTATAAACCCGCCGGCGGTATTTCCAAGGCCAAGGATGCGCTGGTCTACCTGTCGCTGATCAAGGAGGAGTTGGGCGACCGCTGGCTGCAGCCCGACCTGTTCCGCTTTGGCGCCTCTTCCCTGCTGGGAGATATCGAACGCCAGCTAGAACACCATGTCACCGGCGCCTATTCCGCGGGCTACCGCCACGCGATGGGCTGAGGAGTGCTGAAATGACCGTGAAAGAGATCTTTGACACCATGAGTTATGGCCCCGCTCCCGAAAGCGCCGCCGAGGCACTCGCCTGGCTTGTCGATCAGGGCGACCGCTTCGGCCATTTCATCAATGGCACCTTCACCGCGCCAGGCGATGGCTTCAACAGCCAGAACCCCGCCACCGGAGAGGTGCTTGCGACCCTGACCCAGGCGACGCAGGCCGACGTGGACACCGCCGTCGCCGCCGCGCGCAGCGCCCAGCCCAAGTGGGAAAAACTGGGCGGGCCGGGTCGCGCCAAATATCTTTATGCCATCGCGCGCCTGCTCCAAAAACACAGCCGCCTGTTTGCCGTGCTTGAAACCATGGACAACGGCAAACCGATCCGCGAAAGCCGGGACATCGATATCCCGCTGGCGCAGCGGCATTTCTACTATCACGCGGGCATGGCCCAGCTGATGGAGAGCGAACTGCCGGACCGCGCCGCCCTTGGGGTCTGCGGTCAGATCATCCCGTGGAATTTCCCACTGTTGATGCTTGCGTGGAAAGTGGCGCCCGCCATTGCCATGGGCAATACCGTGGTGTTGAAACCGGCGGAGTATACTTCTCTCACCGCGCTTCTGTTTGCCGACATCTGCCGTCAGGCGGGCCTGCCGAAGGGTGTTGTGAACATCGTTACCGGCGACGGCGCCGTGGGCGAGATGATCGTGGCCGCCGACGTGGACAAGATCGCCTTTACCGGCTCCACCGCCGTGGGCCGCCGCATCCGCGAAGCCACTGCAGGCAGCGGCAAGGCGCTGACACTCGAACTGGGTGGTAAGTCGCCCTACATCGTCTTTGACGATGCCGACATCGACAGCGCTGTCGAAGGGCTGGTGGATGCGATCTGGTTCAACCAGGGGCAGGTTTGCTGCGCCGGTTCGCGCCTGTTGGTGCAGGAAAGCATCTCGGAACGCTTCCACGCCAAACTGCGCGCCCGCATGGACAAGCTGCGCCTTGGCGATCCGCTGGACAAATGCATCGACGTGGGCGCCGTGGTTGACCCGGTGCAGCTGAAGACGATCACCGATCTGGTCGCCTCAAATGACGCAGGCGCAACCTATCAGGCGCAGGTGGACATGCCCGAGGAAGGCTGTTTCTTCCGCCCAACTCTGATCGAGGGGCTGACCCCCGCCGACCGGCTGATGCAGGAAGAAATCTTTGGCCCTGTGCTGGTCTCCTGCACCTTCCGCACCCCGGCCGAGGCGGTCGAGCTGGCCAACAACACCCGTTACGGGCTTGCCGCAAGTGTCTGGAGCGAGAACGTCAACCTCGCCCTTGATATCGCGCCGAAACTGGCCTGCGGCTTGGTCTGGGTGAATGGCACCAATATGTTCGATGCCGCTGCCGGGTTTGGCGGCGTGCGCGAAAGCGGTTTTGGCCGCGAAGGAGGCTGGGAAGGACTGTCGGCCTATACCAAACCCCGCGGCAAACCCAAGGCGCTGGCGCAGGTCAAAGGCTTCACCGGTCAGGGCAGCGGCGCCGATCCCATCGACCGCACCGCCAAGATGTATATCGGCGGCAAGCAGGCCCGCCCCGACAGCGGTTATTCCCGCGCGGTGCATGACAAATCGGGCGCCATTCTCGGCTATGTCGGCCTTGGCAGCCGCAAGGATGTGCGCAACGCGGTCGAGGCCGCCGCCGGGGCCAAGGGCTGGTCCAAGACCACCAGCCATCTGCGGGCGCAAATCCTCTATTACATCGGAGAGAACCTCTCTGCCCGGGCCGAGGAATTCGCCCATCGCATCGACCACATGACCGGGCGGCGCAGTGGCGCCAAGGAGGTCGAGGCCTCGATCCAGCGCCTTTTCACCGCAGCGGCCTGGGCCGACAAATACGACGGTCAGGTGCATGGCGTACCGATCCGCGGCGTGGCGCTGGCGATGAAGGAACCCGTTGGCGTGATCGGCGCGCTCTGTGCGGATGAGGCGCCGCTTCTGGGGTTGGTCTCGGTGATGGCGCCCGCCATCGCCATGGGCAACCGGGTGGTGCTGACCGCCTCCGAGCCCTTCCCGCTGGCGGCAACTGATTTCTATCAGGTGCTGGACACCTCGGATGTGCCCGCAGGTGTGGTCAATATCCTGACCGGTAGTCATGTCGATCTGGCAGGGCCGCTGGCATCGCATATGAACGTCGATGCGGTCTGGAGCTTTTCCTCCACCGATCTGTCGGCAGAGATCGAAAAGGCGTCCGCCAGCAATCTCAAACGCACATGGGTCAACAATGGCACCGCGCTGGATTGGGACACGGACCACAGCCACCGGTTCCTGGAGGCGGCGACAGAGATCAAGAACATCTGGGTGCCCTACGGCGAATAACGCCGGATAGCATGCCGAAACAAAACGGGCCGGAGATCTCTCTCCGGCCCGTTGTCATTTCAGGGAAAGTGCAAGGCTCAGCCGCCGGTTTTCAATCCATCCGGCCGCCCCACAACCACAAAATGCAGATTGTCCGGTTGCAGCACTTCCGAGGCGACGCGGTTGATCTCTTCCAGAGTGACCGCGTTGATCTTGTCATTGCGGGTGCGCACGTAGTCGATCGGCATGCCGTCCAGCTGCATCCCCACCAGGATAGAGGCAATGCGGCCGTTGCCATCAAAACGCAACGGATAAGCCCCGGTCAGATAGGTCTTGGCATCCTGCAATTCCTTCTCGGTAACGCCTTCCCTTGCCAGACGGCTCCATTCTTCGCGGATCACCGCAACCGCTTCGGCCATCTTGGAATTGGCCGAGGCGAGCGAGCCCATGTAGACAGAGCCCAGATCACGCGGCAGCAGATAGGAATAGACCCCGTAGGTCAGGCCGCGCTTTTCGCGCACTTCGGTCATCAGGCGGCTTTCGAAGGAACCGCCGCCCAGGATCTGGTTCATGATATAGGCCGCAAAGAACCGCGGATCTTCCCGGTCGATCCCCACATGCCCGAACAGCGCAACGGATTGCGGCGTGTCATAGTCGATCACGGTGGTTCCGCCCTCGATCGTGACCGCTGCCGGACCCGGCTGCGGTGCGCCAGTCTCTGGCAGGTCCCCCAGAAGCGTGTCGAGCAAGGCGCCCAGCGCGGCCTCGTCGATATCCCCCACGGCGCTGACAAACAGCCTGTCGCGGGCAAAGACCGCATCATGTGCATCGAACATGTCCTGCCGCGTCAGGGTGGACACGGTATCGATGGTGCCCGAGCCGTCCGAACCATAGGGGTGATCGCCAAAGGCCATCTTGGAAAAGGCACGCCCGGCGATGTCATTGGGGTTCTCAGCGTCCGACCGCAGGCCGGACAGAACCTGCGCTCGCACCCGGTCCAGAGCGTCCTGATCAAACCGTGGCGCCACCAGGGTCTGGTGTAGCAAGTCGATGGCCTTATCCCGGTTCTCGGTCAGGAAGCGGGCAGAGACCGACACCGCCTCCTTATCCGCGTCATAAGAGAAACTGGCCGCAAGGCTTTCAACTGCACGGGCATAGTCCTGCGCCGGCATCTCGCCGGAGCCTTCTTCCAGAAGGCCCGTCATCAGGTTGATGGCGCCACGCTTGCCCGGGGCATCCAGCGAGGTGCCGCCGCGAAACCGCAGCTCAAGCGCGGTGAAGGGAATCGTATGATCCTCGACCAGCCAGGCAGTAATGCCCCCGGGCGAGGTGACTTCCTTGATGCGGATCTCGGCGCTGACCGGCAGCACAGAGATCAGAAGGGCAAAACAGGCGACCAGCCCGGCACGTATCATGGCAAATCCCGTCATTGGGTGACCTCCTCATCTGCGCGCACCATCCAGCCAGTGACCGACGCCTCGGGCTGCAGCACTTCACGGGCGACGGCGATGATTTCATCCGCGGTGACCGATTGCAGGATATGGGGCCACTCCTGCACGTCCTCCACCGTCAACCCGGAGGTCAGCGCCTGACCATAACGATTGGCGATCCCATCCACATTGTCGCGCGCATAGATTTCCGCCGCGCGCAGTTGCAGTTTGATCCGCTCCAGCTGATCGGGGTCGACACCCTCTTCAAGGAAGCGCGCAAAGGTTGCGTCAAGCGCATCCTCAGCCTCCTGCATCCCAACACCCTCGGCCGGGACGACAAGGAAGGAAAAACTGGTCTTGTCCAGCGACACCCCCGAATAGAAGGCACCGGTATAGACCGCCAGCTGCTGATCGAATTGCAGCGCATTGGCCAGATAGGAGGTATTGCCGCCCCCCAGCAGTTCAGCCAGAAGATAAAGTGCCGCCGCCTTTTCCTGCGCGCCGCTGTTGCGTTCCGGCGCCAGATAAGAGCGCTGCACATAGGGCTGTGCCACGCGTGGATCGCGATAGACCATGCGCCGCTCTGCCGTCTGCGGTGGCTCCTGGCTGCGGAACCGTTCCGGCAGGTCGGGGTTCGCCGGGATCACACCGTAGTATTTTTCGGCCAGCTGGCGGACTTCTTCGGGTTCCACATCACCCGAGACCACCAGAATGGCGTTGTTGGGCGCATAGTAAGTTCCGTAAAAGGACAGCGCGTCCTCCCTGTCCAGCGTCTCCATTTCATGGCGCCAGCCGATCACCGGCTGACCATAACGGTGGTTCAGATACTGTGCCGCACTCAGCTGTTCTCGGAACAGGGACCGCGGATCGCTGTCGGTGCGCTGGTTGCGCTCTTCCAGGATCACCTCACGCTCGGTGACGATCTCCTCCTCGCTGAGGCGCAGATTGACCATACGGTCGCTTTCCATCTGCATCATCAGTTCAAGCCGGTCCGCCGCAATGCGCTGAAAATAGGCGGTGTAATCATAGCTGGTGAAAGCATTGTCCCGCCCGCCATTGGCTGCCACCGTCGCCGATAGCTCTCCCGGCTCCATCTTGTCGGTGCCCTTGAACAGAAGGTGCTCCAGAAAATGCGCGACCCCGGACTGACCCGGCGGCTCATCCGCGGATCCGGCGCGGTACCAGACCATATGCTGAACCACTGGCGCGCGGTGATCCTCGATCACCACAACGTCCATGCCATTTTCAAGGGTAAAGGCCGTCACCATGTCCTCAGCCGGTTCTGCAGCGCGCAGCGGCGCGGCAAGAACGGCTGTTACAGCGATGGCGGCCAGTGCGATCCGTCGGATCATGCGGCGTCCTCCAATAGATTTCTCCAAAGACATGCTGCCTCTGTCCGTCACATCCGGGGCCTGTCCGGCTGTGCAAAGACAGCCACCAGCGCACCCGGCATAGTCCTACCCATATTGGGGATGTCTTGACGAACCGCAACCTAAGCCAAGGTCGCAGGGAGACAAGGCGCCCTGTCACGATAGCGAATTGTCAAAATTGTGAACGTGCTAACCCGCCCGGCGGACGGCCATCCAGTCAAGCTGCGCAGCAGAGGCGCGGTTCACTCTCCGCTTGGCGGCGGCGCAGAAGGGGTTGCCACACCCGCGCGGCGGAACTGTTCGGTTGTCTCGAACGGGTCCAGCGTCTGCTTGGCGTAGATCTGCTCATAGCGGTCGACAGGGAACAGGCGGATCCGCCCGGTGATACGCTTTTTCTTCAGGAACTTGGCGTCTTCCTCGGCCAGTTCCTGACGCACCGTTGGCGACACGCCATAGCGGCTGGAGGCGCTGACCAGCGCCAGATCCGAGGAGGAGACACCCTGTCCAGGAACCAGCGCAGAGGGCTTGCCGCCCAGCGCCGCGACCGCATCGGCTTGAGGGGTCGGATCAGCGATATTGCCTGCGCCCGGCGTTGGTTCCGGCAGACTGCTGTAATCTGCGGGCTCGTTCAGCGGCTTGTTCGGTAGCACAAGGAATTCATCCGGCCCGGTCCCGGTCTTGCGAATATCACGCAGACCTTTTTGCGAGCAGCCCGCGACGGCCACCGCGCCTACCAGAACAATCATGCCGAAAGGGATCCGCATTCCCAGTTACTCCTGCCAGTTTCCCTGCGCTTTTAACGCATATTGCACCCGAGGTCACGCGGGCTTTTTTGCGCTCCGGTCGAACAGGATCAGCCCGATGGCACCGGCAAAGATGAACACATCGGCGATATTGAACACGAAGGGATTGTTGATTCCGCAGCAGGACATGTTGAGGAAATCCAGCACATAGCCATAGAGCAGCCGATCCGCGACATTGCCCAGCGCGCCGCCGATCACCAGCCCCGCCGCCAACGCCATCCAGCGCGCGCGGCGATGCGAGCGGCGAATCCAGATGGCCAGCACGGCACAGATCAGCAGCGAGAGGCCGATCAACACCCAGCGCGCCGTATCCTCGCCGCCATCGAACAGGCCAAAGTTAATGCCGGTGTTCTCGCCATAGCGGAAATTCAACAGCGGCGGCAGCACGTCGATGCTCTGGCGCTGGGACAGGCCCATCCAGTGAATCACCAGATATTTGCTGGCCTGATCCAGAAGAAAGGCCCAGAACGCGCCCCAGAACATCATACGCACTGCCATTTTCCGCTTGGTTCCCGCTGATCAGTGACGGAAGTGGCGCATGCCGGTAAAGACCATGGCAAGCCCGGCGTCATTGGCCGCCTTGATCACCTCATCGTCCCGCATCGAACCGCCCGGCTGGATCACGCAGGTGGCGCCAGCAGCCGCAGCCTCCAAGAGGCCGTCGGGGAAGGGGAAGAAGGCATCGGACGCCACGGCAGAGCCTTTGGCCAGGCTTGCATCCAGACCCAGCTCATCCGCCATGCGCTGCGCCTTGGCGGCGGCGACATTGGCGCTGTCCAGACGGCTCATCTGACCGGCGCCGACACCCACGGTGGCGCTGCCTTTGACATAAACGATGGCGTTGGATTTCACGTGTTTGGCCACTTTCCAGGCGAACAGCAGGTCCTGCATCTGCTCATCCGTGGGGGCCTTTTCGGTGACGACTTTCAAATCGTCCATGCCGATGTAACCCACGTCCTTGTCCTGCACCAGAACACCGCCGGAGACCTGTTTGTAGGCGGTGATCGCCTTGCGCGGATCGGGCAACGCGTCGGTCAGCAAGAGGCGCAGGTTCTTCTTGGCGGCAAAGATCTCTTTCGCCTCATCCGAGGCACCCGGTGCGATCACCACCTCGGTGAAGATCTCGGTGATCTTGGCGGCTGTTTCTGCGTCCAGCGGCTGGTTCAGCGCCACGATGCCACCAAAGGCAGAGGTGCGGTCGCAATCGAATGCCTTCTGGTAAGCCTCGGCCAGGGTAGCTCCACGCGCCACACCGCAGGGGTTGGCGTGCTTGATGATGGCGACGGCAGCGGTTTCCGCCGGATCGAACTCGGCCACCAGCTCATAGGCCGCATCGGTGTCGTTGATGTTGTTGTAGGACAGTTCCTTGCCCTGCAACTGCTCTGCGGTGGCCACACCCGGACGGTTCGAACCATCGGTGTAGAAGGCCGCTTTCTGGTGGCTGTTTTCGCCATAGCGCAGAGTCTGCTTCAACTCACCGGCAAAGGCGCGGCGACGCGGTGCTTCCAGCTCCAGCGCACCTGCCATCCAGTTGGAGACAGCAGCGTCATAGGCCGCAGTGCGAGCATAGGCGATCTGCGCCAGACGCTGGCGGAAAACATAAGAGGTCTGACCATCGTTTGCGTCCAGCTCGGCCAGCAGGGCGTCGTAATCTTCGACATCTGTGACTACGTTGACGAACAGGTGGTTCTTGGAGGCCGCGCGGATCATCGCCGGGCCACCGATGTCGATGTTCTCGATCATCTCATCGTAATCCGCACCACGGGCCAGTGCCGCCTCGAACGGGTAGAGGTTCACCACCAGAAGATCGATGGCGCCAATGCCGTGTTCGTTCATCGCCGCCACATGGGCGTCATTGTCGCGCAGCGCCAGCAACCCGCCATGCACCATCGGGTGCAGGGTCTTCACGCGGCCGTCCATCATTTCCGGGAAACCGGTGACGTCCGAGACGTCTTTGACGTCCAGCCCCGCATCGCGCAGCGCCTTAGCGGTGCCGCCGGTGGACAGCAGCTCGACGCCACGCTCGGCCAGCGATTTGCCAAGGTCAATCAGACCGGACTTGTCGGATACGGAAAGCAGCGCACGGCGTACGGGGTGAAGATCGGTCATGGCAGGGCGGTCCTTTGCAGGCTCAATCAAAAATCTCGGGGTCGTCCCGGTTCAGGTCGCGCACGGCTTCGGCAGTTTCCTGTGCCTTGCTGAGCGTCCACCGGACGCGGGTTGCATAGTCGATGACCCGGCCAGATAGAACGATCTGTTTTGACGCACGCGGCTTCAAGCGGGTCTTTTCCAGGTAAACGCCCGGCTCCAGCTTCAATTCGCAGGTGCCGTCATGGCGGAAAACCCAGATTTCGCCGCTCTTGAGCGCCATGGATACCGCCGCGCCGCCCAAGTCAAGGGTTGCATCCACTTCCGGGTGCAGATGCAGGCGGATATCAAAGCCGATCCCGCGTTCTCCATGGCTGTCCAGCGCCTTTGAACAGCGCCGCTCGGCCGCCTCATCCAGCGCTACCAGCATGTCCTCGCCCGCTAGCGCGCGCCCGTCAAAGCCCAGATCCAGCGTGCGCGCATGGGTCAGACCGAATTCGCGCGCGTATCCGTCATGGCCGCCCTGAAACCGGCTGCCATCGCTGAGCTGCTCCAGCTGAATCTGCACGTCGGTGGGGCCGCCAACCAGTTCCTCCTGACCGGTGCCGCGACTGGGCGGTGCCAGCCGGGCGCTGGAATGGCCCTCCAGGCACAGGGTCGAATGCGATGGTGTGGCCCGCCCGGCGCGGCGCCATTCCAGACCAAAGGTTTCCCCAGAGCCGCAATTGACGATCAAAGGCCGCCGCCCCGAGGTCAGTTCAAAGGCAAGGGTGGAGGCATGACCGTTAGCCGAGGCCCGCCCCTGCGGTGGCAAGGCCGCGTCAATCACCACCGAGGTCCGGCGTGCCGACAAGCGAGCATAGCCCATCGCCAACCCTTCGACCGGGCGCGCCGATACGTGGCTGGCCGCCAGCGCATGATCCAGCCAGCCTTCCAGCCCCCGGCCGCCACCGTGGAACCGTGCCAGCCCGCCATCGCTGTGGCGCAGGGTGCGCAGCGTCGGTGCAATCCGCTCAATGGCCGCGGTCTGCGCCGCTGGCACGCTGCGCCCGGCTTCGTGCAAGGCGGCGGCAGTCCAGGTTAGCAGGGTAAAGACCTCCAGCAGTTCTTCGGGATTGCGGGTCGGCAATCCGCCCTGCGCGTCGATCTGCCGGTCGCATTCTGCGCTCAGGGCACGGATGGCGGGATCAGCCAGCGCCTCCTGCCCCTGAAGGGCAAGCCCCGCATAGATCAGCCCCGCCAGCGCCTCGAATCGTGGCAGGCCAGGCGTGGCCCCCTGCCAGCGATGGGCCAGGAACCATGTCTGTTGCGATAGTGAGCGAAAGAAGGCCTCAGATTCCGCACGTTCCTTGCCGTTCAGTAGGAAAATCGCGTGGTTGATCCATCGAATCACGCGCCGTCCCGTCAAATCCGGCGACCAACCGGGTCCCGAGCCGCGCCCATGCGCCTTGATCCAGCCCCAGACCCAGTTCTGCGCCTTGACGCGGGCCTTGATATCGCCGACCGCCGCCAGATCGTCGAGCCAGGCAAAACCGTGCCGCTCGGCGTCAAAGGCGGCGTCCGGCGCCGTCACTTCCCAAAGCCCGGTGGTTGTCGATTCGACCAGATACCCCGCCAGCAGCAGGTTCCCCGCCACCAGCTGCCGCCCGCGGGCAAAGCTGCCAATGGTGCGGGGTTCAGGCTGCGATACGAATCCCGTGGCCGCAGGCTGCTTGCGCGCCCGCAAGGCATATAACCGGTTCAGCAGGCGGGTGCTGCGCCCCGCCATTCTATCGTATCTGGACATGCTCTTTTGCCTCACGCCGTTGGCGTTTTGGGCGCAGCATAACCCGGGGAAGGGTTCAAGTCACCGACGAATGCGACACCCTCCGGCGGCACCGGCGGAATTGCCCCGCCGGGCAGAATCAGTGTGCGTTCTGGTGGGCTAAAGATCAGCCCGCCTTGCGCAAGAGCGCCATGTAAAACCCGTCCATGCTGCCCCGTTCCGCCCAGTAATCCGGACGCAGGCGCAAGCCGCCTTCCTCGGTGATCCAGGCCGGATCGGTGCCCAGACCGTCAAAACACTCACGGTCGGCTGTCATGTCCGGAAACATCTCAAGCGCCTCTTCGACCTGGCATTCGCCCTCATCCGGCAACAGGGAGCAGGTGCAGAACACCATGCGCCCGCCGGGTTTGACCAGATCCCAGGCATGGGCCAGCATCTGCGCCTGCAATTCAATGAGCCCGCCGAATTCGCTGCCATCCTTGGCATGGGGCAGATCCAGGTGGCGCCGGATCGTTCCGGTGGCCGAACAGGGTGCATCCAGCAGCACCGCATCGAATTGCCCGGTCTGCTCCAGTGCATCACCCACAATCAGATCCGCACTCAGCCTGGTGCGGGCAAGGTTTTCGCGTAGGCGCTCCATCCGTCCGGCAGAGGCATCGACGGCGGTCACCTGCGCCCCGGCTGCCGCCATCTGCATGGTCTTGCCGCCCGGTGCGGCGCAAAGATCCAACACCCGTTCGCCGGGCTGCACATCCAGCATCTGCGCGGGCAGCGCTGCGGCTGCATCCTGCACCCACCAGTCCCCGGCCTCATACCCCGGCAAGGCCGAAACCTGACCGGCATCGGACAGGCGCCTCGATCCGGTGGGCAGGAGTTCCCCGCCCAGCGCCGACAGGTCCGCACCGGGTTTGGCGGTGATATCCAGCGGCACGCCTGCAAAATGCGCAGCCTCCATGCCCAGCACCGCCTCAGCGCCCCAGGCCTGCACCAGCGGCTTGCGCAGCCAGTTCGGCAGGCGGGGAATGCGCAGCTTGGCCCATTCCGCAGGCCCCTGATCGGCAACCTTGCGCAGCACCGCGTTGACCATGCCCTTCAGCTGACCGTGGCGGCGGTGTTTCGACACGATGGTCACCATGGCATTGACCACCCCGTGGGCGGCCCCGCCCGAGCACAGCTCGACCGTGCCAAGGCGCAGCGCGTTCATCACCGTCAGCGGCGGTTTCTTTTTCAAGTGCTTCTGCAGGATCCGATCGGCACGCTCCAGGCTGCGTAACACTTCCAACGCCAGCCGCTGGGTGCGGGCGCGGTCCTGCGGCTGCAGTTTTTCAAGGGCGCCCGCCGCAAAACATTCAGCCAGAAGCCGCCCTTCGCCCAGCACCTGATCCAGAAGATAGATCGTGGTTCTGCGGGCCTGCAGCGCATCGGGGGCTTTGTCGGACATCGGGTCTCGGCTTTCTATGGCGGCGTAGAGCCAGCATGGGATCAGAAGGGCTTTGCGTCTCGGCGGCTTGTTCCCGCCGGACAGGGGCGTATATCATGGCCCAAGCATAAAGGAACCCGCGATGAGCGACGAGACCACGCCGGAAGGCCCCGCAGAAAAAGACCTGCCCCCCGCAGCCAAACGCGCCCTGGCCGAAGCCGAAGAGCGCCGCAAGGCCGAAGCTGCCAAGGCACCACCCCCGACCGAGCTTGGCGGACGCGACGGCCCCGACCCCGCCCGCTATGGCGACTGGGAAAAGAAAGGCATCGCCATCGATTTCTAATCGGCAGCGTTCCTTCACCGCCCCCTGTTCAGGTTGGGGCGGCCCCGTGCCAGCTAAAAAGTGACTGCTTAAAGCCCCAGCACGTCGATCATGTCGTATTCACCGGGGGATTTGTCCTGCCCCCACAGCGCCGCCTTTAGCGCGCCACGGGCGAACAGGGCGCGGTCGGTGGCCATGTGGCGCAACACGATGCGCTCTCCGGCACCGGCGAACAGCACGTCATGCTCCCCGACGATGTCACCACCGCGAATCGCGGTGAAGCCGATATCGCCGCGTTTACGCGCACCGGTAATACCGTCGCGGCCCCGGTCCGAGACATCCGCCAGATTGACTCCGCGCCCTTCGGCGGCGGCTTCGCCCAGCATCAGCGCAGTGCCGGAAGGCGCGTCGACCTTGTGGTGATGGTGCGCCTCGATCACCTCGATATCGAAATCCTCGTCCAGCGCAGCGGCGACCTTCTTGGTCAGCTGCACTAGAAGGTTCACGCCCAGGGACATATTGCCCGCACGTACGATCACCGCGTGACGCGCGGCGGGCGCCAGCTGGGCGATCTGTTCATCCGTCATGCCGGTGGTGCCGATCACATGCACGGCGCGGGCCTGTGCAGCAAGGGCGGCAAATTCCAGCGTGGCCTCGGGCGCGGTGAAATCGATCACCGCCTGCGCCTTGGAAAAAGCCTCAAGCGCGTCATCCGTGACGGTGACACCCACAGGTACGCCGCCCATCGCCTCACCCACGTCACGGCCGACCCATTCGTGGCCGCCGCGCTCCACCGCGCCCACAAGGGTCGCCTTGTCGCTGTCCAGAACCGTCTTGATCAGCATCTGCCCCATACGCCCGGATGCTCCGGTAATCACGATTCCCGGTTTATGAGTCATTGGCCCGATCCTTTTCGCTGGCTGGCGCTTCGTTCTTTTGCTGGTTTTGTCCTACCGTCTTGCGCACGTCTTGGCAAAGGGCAGCTTTCGGCATAGATCGAAGATATGGCAAAGAACAAATTCCACGATGGCCCCGGCCCCTCTCAACGTCAGCTGCGCGTCGGCGAACTGATCCGCCGCACCCTGTCCGAGGTGCTGGCGCGCGGTGATGTGCATGACCCCGAACTCAACCGCATGTCGATCACGGTGGGCGAGGTGCGCATTTCACCCGACCTGAAGATCGCCACCGCCTATGTGCTGCCGCTCGGTGGCAAGGGGCAGGACGAGGTGCTGAAGCTGCTGGCCCGCAACAAGGGTGAGCTGCGCCGCATGGCGGGCAAGAAGCTCGGCCTCAAATACGCGCCGGATCTGCGGTTCCAGCTGGATCAGACCTTTGATCAGATGGATGACACCCGCCGGATGCTGAACCAGGACGCGGTGCGCCGCGATATCGACGATTGATCCTGCGGGCGGCAGTTGCGCTTGCCGCCTTTTGCCTGGGGTTGTCGGCCTCGGTCGCCGCAGCCGTCGAATGCCGTGACGCCTCTTATGATGGCAGCCGCTACACCATCTGCGAAGTGGACGCGGGCCAGGAAGAGTTGCGGCTGTTCCTGCGCAATGCGGAGGGGAAACCCTACGGCCATTTTGCCGCCATCGATGCCGACCTCGGCAAAGAGGGAAAGTCCCTCTCCTTTGCCACCAACGCCGGAATGTATCACGCCGACCGCTCTCCGGTGGGGCTTTATGTCGAGGATGGCCAGCAGAAAATGCGGCTTGTCCCCAATGCGGGCCCCGGCAATTTCGGCCTGCTGCCCAATGGTGTCTTCTGCATCAATGAGACCCGCGCCGATGTGATCGAAACGCTGAAATTTCGCGACAGCGGCGCCAGCTGCCGCGATGCCACCCAGTCGGGGCCGATGCTGGTGATCGACGGAGAGCTGCACCCGCGGTTCCTGCCGGATTCGACCTCCTACTACGTGCGCAACGGTGTCGGCACCTCGGCAGACGGGCAGCGCGCGGTCTTTGTCATCTCGCGCAATGCGGTGACGTTTCACCAATTCGGCAGCCTATTCCGCGACTACCTGAAGCTGCCCAATGCGCTGTACTTTGACGGTAATATTTCACGCCTGCACGCACCCCAGATGGGCCGGTCGGATGCCGGTTTCTCGATGGGGCCAGTGGTGGGCGTCGTCGAATAGCCGCCGTGCAGCCCGCCTGAGCATAAACTGGGCATAGAAATGGCGCCACAACAGACCCGGCACAATTGACAGGCTGTTCTGGCTGCGCTACCCCGCGCGCCTCTTTCAGCATCATCGAGGAACAGGCATGGCACGCAAACGCAAGGGGCGCGATATTTCCGGCTGGCTGGTGGTGGACAAGCCCGCAGGGCTGACCTCGACCGCTGTCGTGAACAAGGTGCGCTGGGCGCTTGAGGCCAAGAAGGCCGGCCATGCGGGCACGCTCGACCCCGAGGCGACGGGTGTTCTGGCCGTGGCCCTGGGTGAGGCAACCAAGACGGTTCCCTATATCACCGACGCGCTGAAGGCCTATACCTTTACCGTGCGGCTGGGGCAGGCGACCAACACCGACGATGCCGAAGGCGAGGTGATCGCGACAAGCGACGCGCGCCCTTCCGACGAGGAAATCAAGGCCGCGCTGGGTCAATTCATCGGTGAGATCATGCAGGTGCCGCCGAAATTCTCGGCCGTGAAGATCGACGGGCAGCGTGCCTATAAACTTGCCCGCGATGGCGACGAGGATTTCGAGATCGCCGCCCGCCCTCTGTGGGTCGAGGAACTGGTGCTGGTGGACCGCCCCGATCCCGATCATGTGGTGCTGGAAATGACCTGTGGCAAGGGGGGCTATGTCCGCTCCATCGCGCGCGATTTGGGCGCCGCGCTTGGCTGTCATGGCCATGTGAAGGAGTTGCGCCGGATCTGGTCGGGACCGTTTGACGCCGCCGATGGTCTGTCATTGGCAGAGATCGAACGGATGCAGCGCACCCCAGAGCTCGACACCCATCTGCGCCCGCTGGAGGAAGGTCTGGCCGACCTGCCCGAGCTGAAATGCACGCCCGAGGGCGCCACCCGCCTGCGCAACGGAAACCCTGGCATGGTATTGGCCTCGGATGTGGAGTACGGCGATGAAGCCTGGGCCTCGATTGACGGAAAGGCCGTCGCCGTCGGCATCTACAAGGCGGGTGAGCTGCACCCGAGCCGCGTCTTCAACCAGTAACGCCCGCGCTTGCCCCTCTGGGGGCAGCGTGGCATCCCTGCCCCATGATCACCCGCAGCCATACCAAGGGCGATGCGCCCTCCACCGCCGTCTATTCGGATTGCGAGACCTATCGCTATAGCCTGACCCGCGTCTGGGATCCAAAGGGGGCAAAGGTGATGTTCGTGATGCTGAACCCCTCGACCGCGACCGAGGTACAGAACGACCCGACCATCGAACGCTGCGAAAGACGGGCGCGCACGTTGGGGTTTGGCGGCTTCCGGGCCACCAATATCTTTGCCATCCGCGCCACTGACCCGCGGGTGATGCGGGCCGCCAAGGATCCCGAAGGGCCGGAGAATGAGGCCGCGATCCTGTCCGGCGCAGAGTGGGCCGATCAGATCATCTGCGCCTGGGGCACCCATGGCGCCCACCGCGATCAAGGTCCCCGCATTGAGAATGCGTTAAGGGCGACCGGACAGCCTCTGTTTCACCTTGGCCTCAGCAAACACGGCCATCCGAAACACCCGCTTTACATCGCCTACAGCCAGCAGCCACAACCCTGGGCATGATCCCAAAGGCGCCGACCCCGGTATTATTTCGTTAACCGATGTTCCCGGTTTGTTTTGAGGCAAATCCTTAATTGTGCGAGAGTATACTCAGGGATAGAAATTTGTTGCGTAAGGAGTGGGGCCGATGCTCTGGTTGGCCGGCCTTTTTGGTCTTGTGGCTGTTGGCGGGGCCATGTTTGTGGATTTCAGCGGCGGTGACGACGATCTGAACGACACCGACGACGCGGATGAGGCAGCGGGCGAAGGCTCCGGTGAGGACACCGGAGCCGTCATTGTGCCGCCTTCCGAATTTCTGAACCCCGACGATCCGGACAGCACCGCTACAGATGACGGCTCTGCCAGTGGCAGCGGCGACACCGGGACGTCCACCGATGGCGAAACCGGTGACGGCACCGACAGTGCCACGGATGGGCTCAACCTGTCCGGTACCGAAGAACCCGAACTGCTGACCGGCAGCGATTGGGCCGATATTCTGTTCGGTGGCGATGGCGATGACACGCTTGCGGGTGGCTGGGGACGTGATCTGCTGCATGGTGAAGACGGCGACGATCACATTGCTGGCGAGGATGGCGATGACACGCTGTATGGTCACTTCGGCAATGACATCCTGACCGGCGGCGGCGCCGAGGATGTGGCCCACGGTGGCCAGGGTCACGACGTGCTGAGCGGCGGCGAAGGCAGCGACGCGCTGCATGGCAACGATGGCAATGACACGCTGAGCGGCGGCACCCAGAACGACACGCTGTTCGGTGGCCGGGGCAACGATCTCGTCTGGGGCGCCGATGACGATGACACCAGCGATTTCCTGAACGGGGGCGATGGCGATGACACATTGGTTGCCGGAGCCGGGGATATCGTCACTGCGGGCAGCGGCGCCGATCTGATCATGGCCGGAGATATCGGCGGAGCCCCGGATGGCGACCAGCCCCCTGTCGAACTGGTCGATTATGATCCCGAAGAGGACCAACTCATGGTTCTCTGGTCCCCCGGCAGCGAACCGGAACCGGAGATCACCGTGGAACAGGATCCCGATGCCCCGGACGAGCAGGTAATCCGCGTGAACGGCACCGAGGCCTTGCGCGTGAGTGGTGCCGCGCCGCTATCAGCCTCGGACATTCAACTGGTCGATGTGAACGATCCGACCTTCGCCGACCTGCTGCCCAGCTGACCGATCAGATTGCTGCCTGAACCGGCACGGATAGACGGCTTGCAGGGTTGCGCCTTTGCTTCTCTCGTGATTGTTATGTCATAACATAACATTTGGAGCAAACCATGCAGGATTCTCGCCTTCCCGTCACAGTGCTGTCCGGATTTCTCGGTGCGGGCAAAACCACCTTGCTGAACCGGGTGCTGAACAACCGCGACGGGCGCCGCGTCGCCGTGATTGTCAACGATATGTCAGAGGTGAACATCGACGCCGATCTGGTCCGCGCCAATACGCCCGAGCTGAGCAAGACCGAAGAAACCCTCGTGGAACTGTCCAACGGCTGCATCTGCTGCACCCTGCGCGACGATCTGCTGACCGAGGTACGCCGCCTCGCGGAAACGGGCCGGTACGATTACCTGCTGATCGAATCCACCGGCATATCCGAACCGCTGCCGGTGGCGACCACCTTTGATTTCCGCGATGAGGCTGGCGTCAGCCTGTCCGACGTTGCGCGGCTGGATACCATGGTCACCGTGGTCGATGCGGTGAACCTGCCGGATGACTTCTCCAGCCACGATCAGCTTGGCGACCGGGGTGAGACGATGGGCGAAGCGGATACCCGCAGCCTTGTCCACCTGCTGACCGATCAGATGGAATTTGCCGATGTGGTGATCCTCAACAAGGTGTCCGACGCAGGCCCAGCCCGCACCGATGCCGCGCGCAAGATCATCCGCAGCCTCAACGCCGATGCCCGCATTATCGAGGTGGATCACAGCCAGGTCGCGCCCGACGATATCCTCGATACCCACCTGTTCGATTTTGAAACCGCGCATGAGCACCCGATGTGGGCCAAGGAGCTTTATGGTTTTGCCGACCACACGCCCGAAAGCGATGAATATGATATCCAGTCCTTCGTCTTCCGCGCCCGCGCGCCCTTTGATCCGGTGGCGATCCACCGGGTTCTGAATGCGGATCTGCCCGGCGTGATCCGCGCCAAGGGGCATTTCTGGATTGCCACCCGCCCCGATTGGGTGGCGGAATTCTCGCTTGCCGGTGCCCTGTCCAGCGTTGCGCCGCTGGGGACATGGTGGGCCACAGTTCCCGAAGAACGCAGGCCCACTCATGCCCAGGCGCAGGAATACCTGCAGGCGCATTGGCAGGACCCCTTCGGTGATCGCAGGCAGGAACTGGTATTCATCGGCAGCGGGATCGACTGGCCATCCCTGAAGGCACAGCTGGAGGCCTGCCTGATGGCGGTTCCCGATCTCAATGCGCTGGAGAGGCTGACGGATCTGCCCGATCCTTTCCCACGCTGGCGCCGGGCCTGAACGCCCAAGGGCGAAAAACCGGGAACCGGCGACATCTCCTTTGCTTTTTGCCGCAAAACCGCCTATACGCCCGCATCTGCCGTGGAATCGCGGCGGACTTCTCCATGGGCCTGTGCTGGACGACATCCCGGCCTGCGCCATTTCTCTAACCTTTTCAAAGGAGACCCCGATGTCGATTACTGCTGAAGAAAAAGCACGCCTGATGAAAGAATTCGCAACCAAGGAAGGCGACACCGGTTCGCCCGAAGTCCAGGTTGCCATTCTGACCTCGCGCATCAACACCCTGACCGAGCACTTCAAGACCCACAAGAAAGACAACCACGGTCGTCGTGGTCTGCTGAAGATGGTTGCTCAGCGTCGTAAGCTGCTGGACTACACCAAAGGCAAGGATGAGGCCCGTTACCAGGACCTGATCAAGCGCCTGGGCATCCGCCGCTAAGCGCGACATTTGCATTTCGATGCATGCGCCCGTTCCGAAAGGAGCGGGCGTTTTTTATTGGCGGGAACCGGACGGGATCTGGTCGGTCCACAGCCAGCCCTCGTTTACCGGCTGCCGACCTATGATGTAGGGTTTCACTGCGTGTGAAGCGCGCTCTCCCAGCTCAGACAATGAAAGAGCAGAAATATGGAACACCTGACCTCGGGAAGCTGCTTGGGAAGCTGTTTGTGCGGTGCTGTAAGGTTTCACATCCACGGCGCATTCGAAAGCTTCTTCCTGTGCCACTGCGCGCGCTGCCGCAAGGACAGCGGGTCCGCGCATGCGGCCAATCTGTTTTCCACCCAGGCAGAGATTGAATGGCTAACCGGGCGGGACAGGGTCAAGAGTTTCCAGTTGCCTGAAACACAGCACGTCAAAAGCTTTTGCACCGACTGCGGATCAGCGCTGCCGACGCTTCAGATGGATGGCGCCCTGCTGGTCGTTCCCGCAGGTGCACTGGACAGTGAGATCCCTATCCGGCCCACGGCCCGCATCTGCTACGCCAGCCGCGCGGCCTGGACCGATGCGATTGAGACTGTGAAAACCATCGATGGGCTTCTCGGCTAACCGATCCCCTCCATTCACCTAGCGCAGTAGATCCAGCCGGGACAGGGTCAGCCGTGATTGTCGGCACAGCGCCTCATTCTTGCCGCCACGATAGAAACTGAGGGCAATGACCGCACAATAGAGCGCCCAGCCGCTGGCCCGTACCCACGCGCGGTCCTGCAGTTCCAGCCGGTCGCAAAACGCGGTGCGGGCCGCCGGGGCCACCCAGGTCCAGGCCGCCGCGTAATCGACGGCGGGATCGCCAACTGCCGACAGGCCCCAGTCGATCACCCCCCGCAAGACACCATCCCGGGCAATCAGATTGTCGGCCTTCAGATCCCCGTGCAGCCAGACGGGTCGGTCCTGAACCCCGGCAGCGCAGGCGATTTCCCACAGGCAGCGTGCGCGCGGTGCGTCGATCTCATCTTTGAGGAGGTCGATGGCCCGATGCACCACTTGGGCCAGGTCCTGCAGCGCGACGCCGCGCCGGTTGTTGGACTCCCCCGCAACGGGTGCGCCCTCCGTGTCCGTCCGGTGCAGCGCCGTCAGAAAATCTGCAAGGCTTTGCGCCGCTGCAACCGGGTCCGCAATCTTTGCGGGGTTTGCGAGATCCCCTTCGATCCAGTCGAATATGCCAAAGGGCAGATCATCCCGCAGACAGCCGCGGTGCCGCAGCACCGGAACCGCAAGCGGCAGCCCCTGCAGATGCGGCAGCCAGTCCAACTCCTTGGCCAGATACTGAGTCGCCGACCACCGGCGCGGCACCCTCAGAACCATCTGCTCCCCGATCCGGAGCATGCAATTGTCCGTCCCTGACGATTCGATGCGCCGCCGGGGAAGCCCCGCCCATTGCGGCGCATCGGTCGCAAGGATATCGCCGACCATCGCGTCGCTGATTGCAATGTCATCCGTGTCTTTGCTCATCAGGCGAAGCTAGCCGTCCGATGGCCCCACCGGCAAGGAAAGGGCGCGATCCGGGACCGGGCGTATCGGCAGCTTGCCGCTTCAATTTGATATGTTATTACATACCAAAGCAGCATTTCGAAGGACACCCATGCCACACCCGCGACGCCGCAATCTGGGCGCCACCGGCCTGCCCATCCGCAAACGTACCGGAAATGCGATGACGGAGTATGACCGCTTACCGCCCAGCCTGCGGGCCTGGATGCAAGAGGCCGCCCTGCCGTGGTCGCCGCGCTCTTGCCGCAGCATCTGGATGAAGGTGAAACAGGATGGAGGAACCGACCGGCAGGCCATTGCACGCCTTGCCGCTGTTGAGGCCGCAATGCTGAAACGGGCGGCAGAGGCGTGAACCAGCCTTCCATTGACCTCTGCGCGCTGTTTTTCTTTCATTCTGGGCCAAAGTGATGTAAGGGCCGGGCATCTGAGACGTTGCGCCATGGCCCCGGCGCTCGAAAGAAAGATGGAGGGGGCCGGCGGCAATGGGGCCGCCATGACAACGGGAGACCCGGGATACGCCTGGGAGTGCTCCCACTTAGGATGCTGACATGTTCAACGTTACGAAGAAATCAATGCAGTGGGGCGAGGAAACGCTCACACTGGAAACCGGCAAGGTTGCCCGCCAGGCAGATGGCTCTGTGATTGCCACCCTCGGCGAAACCTCGGTTATGGCAAACGTCACCTTTGCCCGCCAGCAAAAGCCCGGCCAGGACTTCTTTCCCCTGACCGTGCACTACCAGGAAAAATACTACGCCGCGGGTAAAGTGCCCGGCGGCTTCTTCAAGCGTGAGGCCCGCCCCACCGAGAAGGAAACCCTGACCGCCCGTCTGATCGACCGTCCGATCCGCCCGCTGTTCGTCCCCGGCTTCAAGAACGAAGTTCTGGTGATGTGCACCGTGCTGTCCCACGATCTGGTCAATGACCCCGACATCGTCGCAATGATCGCTGCCTCGGCTGCGCTGACCATTTCCGGCGCCCCCTTCATGGGCCCGATCGCCGGCTGCCGCGTTGGTTTCGAGGACGGCGAATACGTCCTGAACCCGACCGTGGACGACATGCAGGACCTGCGCCTGAACCCCGATCAGCGTCTCGACCTGGTTGTTGCCGGCACCAAGAACGCCGTGATGATGGTGGAATCCGAAGCTTACGAGCTGTCCGAAGCAGAAATGCTGGGCGCCGTGAACTTTGCCCACGAGCAGATCCAGCCGGTTCTGGATCTGATCATCTCCCTGGCCGAAGAAGCCGCCAAAGAGCCGTTCGACTTTGCCGCACCGGATTACTCCGAGCTGTATGAAGCGGTCAAAGCCGCTGGCGAAGAGCAGATGCGCGCCGCCTTTGCGATCTCGGACAAGCAGGAGCGCACCGCCGCTGTTGCCGCAGCACGCGAAGCCATCAAGGAAGCGCTGAGCGAAGAACAGCTGGAAGATTCCAACCTCGGTTCTGCTCTGAAGAAACTGGAAGCCGGCATTCTGCGCGGTGACGTTGTCAAAACCGGCAAGCGTATCGACGGCCGCAAGACCGACGAGATCCGCGAAATCGTTTCGGAAACCGGCCTGCTGCCGCGGACCCACGGTTCTGCCCTGTTCACCCGTGGTGAAACCCAGGGTCTGGTCGTGACCACGCTGGGCACCGGCGATGATGAACAGTTCATCGACGCCCTGCACGGCAACTTCAAATCCAACTTCCTGCTGCACTACAACTTCCCGCCCTATTCGGTTGGTGAAGTTGGCCGCGTGGGTGGCCCCGGCCGCCGCGAAATCGGTCACGGCAAGCTGGCATGGCGCGCGCTGCAGGCGGTTCTGCCCGCGGCAACCGACTTCCCCTACACCATCCGGATCGTCTCCGAGATCACCGAATCGAACGGCTCCTCCTCGATGGCGTCGGTCTGCGGTGGTTCGCTGTCGATGATGGACGCAGGCGTTCCGCTGAAAGCACCGGTCGCCGGTGTGGCCATGGGTCTGATCCTCGAAGACGACGGCTCCTACGCAATCCTGTCCGACATCCTGGGTGACGAAGACCACCTCGGCGACATGGACTTCAAGGTTGCGGGTACCGAGAACGGCATCACCTCGCTGCAGATGGACATCAAGGTCGCAGGCATCACGCCCGAGATCATGGAAAAAGCCCTGGCCCAGGCCAAGGACGGCCGGATGCACATCCTTGGTGAGATGTCCAAGGCCCTGTCGGAAACCAACGCGTTCTCCGTCCACGCGCCGCGCATCGAGACCATGAACATCCCGACCGACAAGATCCGTGAAGTGATCGGCTCGGGCGGCAAGGTCATCCGCGAAATCGTGGAAACCTCTGGTGCCAAGGTCGACATCAACGACGACGGCGTGATCAAGATCGCTTCCTCCAACGGTGACGCGATCCAGAAGGCCTATGACATGATCCACGCGATCGTGGCAGAGCCGGAAGAAGGCGCCATCTACAAAGGCAAGGTCGTGAAAATCGTCGATTTCGGCGCCTTCGTGAACTTCTTTGGCAAGCGCGATGGCCTGGTGCACGTCAGCCAGATCGAGAACCGCCGCCTGAACCATCCTTCGGATGTTCTGAAGGAAGGCCAGGAAGTCTGGGTCAAGCTGCTGGGCTTTGACGACCGCGGCAAGGTCCGTCTGTCGATGAAAGTCGTCGATCAGGAAACCGGCGAGCCCGCCGCGCCTGAAAAGAAAGAAGAAGCCGCGGACTGATCCGCAGCCTCGCTTCGAACAAGAAAGGCCCCGCTGGCAACGGCGGGGCCTTTTCTGTCAGCGCCGTTCAAGGAACTGCGGCCTTCCCCCCCGGCGCGTTCCCCGATATGGATCTGACCATGCACACCCTGATCATCCACATGTCCGGCAACAGCAAACGCGGCGCAAATGTCGAACATCTGCTTTATACACTGCCGAATGCCGAGGTGGCAGAAGCGGTGAATGGCCGGACTGCGGTGAGTCACCATGTGCATCCGACGCGTCACGGCGATGTGCATGATCCGCGCTACCCCTTTCCCCTGTCACCCGGAGAGGTCGGCTGCTTCCTGTCACACCGTAGCTGCTGGCAGAGGATCGTGGATGCGGGCTGGGAGTATGCTTTGATCGTCGAGGATGATCTCTCGGTCGATCCGGAGGCATGGCAGACGGCCCTGTCGCTGGTCGAGGCCCACGCGGATGCGGACAGCTTCATCCGCCTGCCCGCCAAACGGCGCGAAAGCCCCGCCATCATTATCGACCAGACGGGCGAGAGCAAACTGTTCCTGCCCCGCGTCATCGGCCTTCAGACCGTCGCGCAGGTGGTGGGGCGCAACGCGGCGGCGAACCTTCTTGCCGCCAGCACCACCATCGACCGGCCTGTCGATACCTTCCTGCAGATGCACTGGATCCACGGGCAGCAGATCCAGACTATCCTGCCCAATGGCGTCAGCGAGCTGACCGAGGCACTAGGCGGATCGACCATCCAGAAAAAGAAACAGGGCAGCAAGCTTGCGCGTGAATTCAAGCGCACGCTTTACCGGGCTCAGGTCGCAGCACGCCCGCAAACTGCCTGAGGGTCCAGCAGACTGGACCTAACCCCGGGACTGTGCGATGAGACACAGCATGACACCCCTTGTTCAGACATTCCCCCTGCCGCGCTGCGCGCGAATTACCGTCCCGGCCTGACAGTCGGGCCGGGTGGTCGAACGCTGAACAACATATGCGCGCCACATAGAACCTGCGCGCGCCTTCAAGGGTTTCTGAAATGTCTCAAACACTTCCGACGCTGCACATGCTGTGCGGCAAGATCGCCTCTGGCAAATCCACTCTCGCCGATCACCTGACGCGCGAAGACAAGGCCGTACGCATTGCCGAGGACCAATGGCTGAACACTCTCTTCCTCGGCGAGATAGAAACCGGGGCCGATTACCTGCGTTGTACCGGGCGGCTACGCGAGACCGTGGCGCCTCATGTCATCGACCTGCTCAACGCAGGGGTTTCCGTGGTGCTGGATTTCGCCGCAAATACGATCCAGCAACGCGCCTGGATGCGCGGCATTCTCGACAGGACTTGTGCAGACCATCAACTGCATGTGCTGGATGTCCCGGATGAAGTCTGCCTTGCCCGGCTGCGTGCGCGAAATGCCAGTGGCGATCATCCGTTCTCGGCAACCGAAGAACAGTTTCACCAGTTCTCGAAACACTTTGCCCTGCCCACGCCGCAGGAAGGGTTCAATATTGTGTTTCACACCACACCCGAAAAGGCACAGCCGACGAAATGACAAAGGGGCCAAACGGCCCCTTTGCTGAACTTCAAAATGGTCTTCCGACTTATTCCGGCGCTTTGGTCTTGCGCAGGTAGGGGAAGATGGTTTCGAACTCACCGAACTTGGCCTTGGCGTCTTCGTTCGACACGGTCGGCGGGATGATCACATCCTGACCCGGCACCCAGTCGGCAGGGGTGGCAACGCCGTGGCCGGTGGTCATCTGCAGACCGTCCAGCGCGCGCAGGATCTCGGCAAAGTTGCGGCCCACCGACATCGGGTAGGTCATCGACAGTTTCAGCTGCTTGTCCGGGCCGATGATGAAGACCGAGCGCACGGTGGCGCTGTCGGCCGGCGTGCGGCCATCGGGCAGGTAGGCTTCGGCGGGCAGCATGTCAAAGGCCTTGGACACGGCGAGCCCTTCGTCCGCGATGATCGGGAAGCCTGCCGGAGTTTTGGCATAGCTTTCAATGTCGCCCTTCCACTTCTTGTGGTCCTCGACACCGTCAACGGACACGCCGATCACCTTGGTGTTGCGCTTGGCCCATTCTTCGGACAGCTGCGCCACGGCACCAAATTCAGTGGTGCAGACCGGGGTGAAATCCTTGGGGTGGGAAAACAGGATCGCCCAGCTGTCCCCGATCCAGTCGTGGAAGGTGATGGTGCCCTGATCGGTCTCGGCGGTGAAATTCGGAACCACATCGTTGATGCGCAAACCCATGACGGTCTCCTCTCTGCGTTCACATTCAGTTTTCAATACGTATCTTGCTACGCAAGGTAATCAATCGCAGCGCAGGTTAAACCCCTGCGGCGTCAAGACCAGCACAAAAGTGCCAATCACCTGCGACAAAACGGAAAACCCTGGGTTTATCCGCGAAAATCCGCCTCACATAATTTGATCAAATTATGTGAATGTGGTCTTGCCCAAGGGTCAAGGCAGTGACACAGTGGCGCGCGAAAGCGCCGGTACAAACTGGCGAAACGTCTGACTTGGGAGATCTGGACATGATCGAGAAACGCGACTTTTACATCAATGGCCAATGGGTTGCTCCTGCGGCAGCCAAGGATCACAATGTCATCGATCCTTCCACCGAAGAACCCTGCGCAGTGATTTCCCTGGGATCCGAAGCCGATACCAATGCCGCCGTTGCCGCTGCCAAGGCCGCCCTGCCCGGCTGGATGGCGACCCCGGTAGAAGAGCGGATCGCGCTGGTGGAAAAGCTGATTGAGGTCTACCAGGCCCGCGGCGAAGATCTGGCGCAGGCGATGTCCACCGAGATGGGCGCCCCGATCGAGATGTCCCGCACCCAGCAGGTTGGCGCCGGCATCTTCCACCTGAAGAATTTTGTGCGCGCGGCCAAGGCGTTTGAATTTGAACGCCCCCTGAGCGACCGCTTCCAGAACGACCGCATCATCTACGAAGCCGTCGGTGTTGCCGCCCTGATCACGCCCTGGAACTGGCCGATGAACCAGATCACCCTCAAGGTGGGCGCCGCGGCCATCGCGGGCTGCACCATGGTTCTGAAGCCTTCCGAGGAAAGCCCGCTGGATGCGATGATCTTTGCCGAACTGATGGACGAGGCAGGTTTCCCCGCCGGTGTCTTCAACCTGGTGAACGGCGATGGCGTCGGCGTCGGCTCGCAGCTGTCGGCGCACCCGGATGTGGACATGGTCTCCTTCACCGGCTCGACCCGCGCAGGCACCGCGATCTCCAAGGCGGCCGCCGACACCCTGAAGAAGGTGCATCTGGAACTGGGCGGCAAAGGCGCCAACGTGATCTTTGACGATGCTGACGAAAAAGCGGTCAAGCGTGGCGTGCTGCACATGATGAACAACACCGGCCAAAGCTGCAACGCGCCTTCGCGGATGCTGGTTCAAAAAGGCATCTACGATCAGGCCGTGGCCACCGCTGCCGAAGTTGCCGCCAAGGTCACCGTCGGCCCGGCGTCCGAGGAAGGTCGCCACATCGGCCCCGTGGTCAATGAAACCCAGTGGAACAAGACTCAGGACCTGATCCAGAAGGGCATCGACGAAGGCGCGCGCCTTGTCGCCGGTGGCACCGGTCGCCCTGAAGGCTTCAACAAGGGCTTTTACGTCAAACCGACCGTCTTTGCCGATGTGAACAACCAGATGACCATCGCCCGTGAAGAGATCTTTGGCCCGGTCCTGTCGATCATCCCCTTCGAGACCGAGGAAGAAGCCGTCGAGATCGCCAACGACACTCCCTATGGTCTGACCAACTACGTGCAGACCCAGGACGGCGCCAAGGCCAACCGTATGGCCCGCGTGCTGCGGTCCGGCATGGTGGAAATGAACGGCCAGTCCCGCTCCCCCGGTGCGCCCTTCGGTGGCATGAAGCAGTCCGGCAACGGTCGTGAAGGCGGTATCTTCGGGATTGAGGATTTCCTGGAAATCAAGGCCGTCGGCGGCTGGTCCACCGACTGATTTTCAACCTCTATAAGACTAAAAAAAGCCGCTCCTATCCGGGGCGGCTTTTCTTTTGCCTGTGCGGTGCACAGGGTCTTGCAGCTCCCCGTTACGCCCAGACCTGATCGGGATCGGGCAGCGGGATAGCGGACAGCAGCTCTTGCGTGTAGGGCGCAGTCGGCGCAGCGAACAGGTCCGCCGTGGCGGCGTTTTCAACGATTTCGCCCTGATAGAGCACCAGAATGCGGCTGCACAGGCGGCGGATCACCGACAGATCGTGGCTGATGAAGGCCAGCGTCAGGCCCAGCTCGCGCACCAATTCTTCGAGCAGGTTCAGCACCTGCGCCTGGCTTGAGACATCCAGCCCCGAGACGATCTCATCCGCGAGGATGAAATCGGGGCGCAGGGCGATGGCTCGGGCGATACCGACGCGCTGACGCTGCCCACCGGACAATTCATGCGGGTAGCGGCTGGCAAAGCTGCGTGGCAGGCCCACCATATCCAGCGCCTCATTCACGCGGGCATCGATCCCCTCCAACCCATGCAGGCGCAAGGGACCGGCGATGATCCCCCCCACCCGGCGGCGCGGGTTGAGCGAGGACAGGGGATCCTGAAAGATCATCTGGAACCGCCGCCGCAGCGGGCGCAGGGCCTCCTCTGACATATGGGTGATGTCTGTCCCCTCAAACGAAATCTGCCCACTGTCCGGTTCAATCAACCGGATCAGCGCCCGCCCCAACGTGGATTTACCGGACCCAGAGCCGCCAACGATGCCCAAAACCTCACCCTTGGGGATCTGGAAGGTCAGCCCCTTGAGGATCTCGATCCGCGGCGCAGGACCCAGCAGTGGCTTGCGCGACATGTCCGGAAAGCTGAGCCGCAGATCCTTCACATCATAGATCACATCACTCATGCCGAGCCCTCCATCTGTCGGTCAAATGCCGCAACCTCTTCCTCCACCGCGCGGATCACCGCATCGGGGACCGGGGTCAGACTGCCGTCCGGATCGGTGTATTTCGGCGTCGCCGCCAATAAGGCCGCCGAATAGGGATGCCCCGGGTTGGCGAAGAAGTCGCGCACCTTGGTGTCCTCGACCACCTTGCCGGAGTAGAGTACGGTCATGGTCTGGCAGACCTTGGAGACCACGCCCAGATCATGGGTCACGAACAACAGCGCGGTACCATGGCGTTGCTGCATGTCCGAGATCAGCCGCAGGATCTGCTTCTGCACGGTGACATCCAGCGCGGTCGTCGGCTCATCCGCGATGATCAGCTTCGGCTCTGCCGCAAAGGCGGAGGCAATGAGGATCCGCTGGCGCATTCCCCCCGACAGCTCGTGCGGGTAGGCGCGCATGACGCGGGCGGGATCGGGTATATGGACCTCTTCCAGCAGCTCCAGCGCCCGGGCCTCGGCGGCCTTGCGCGACCAGCCAAGGATATCCACCAGCCGGTTGGTGATCTGCGGCCCCACCCGGCGCGAAGGGTTGAGCGCGGTCAGCGGATCCTGTGGGATCAGGGCGACCTTGGCGCCAATCCTCTGGCGGCGCGCGCGCGGTGACAGCTGGCCCAGATCCTCGCCTTCCAGGATGATCTGCCCGCCGGTGATTCCCAGCGCCTGCGGCAGGGTGCCCAGCACCGATTTGCCGATCATGGATTTGCCTGCGCCGCTTTCGCCGACAAGGGCGCGGGATTCACCCGCCGCCACATCGAGCGACACACGCCGCAAGATCGGCACATTGCCCCTGAGGCGCACGGTCAGGTCTTGAATGGACAGAAAGCTCATCGCAGCACCGGATCGAAATGGTCCTTCAGACCCTCGCCAAGCTGCGAGAAGCTGAGAACGGTGAAAAACAGGGCGACCAGCGGGAACACCAGCACCCACCAGGCCTGATGGACCGAGGTGCGCCCCTCGGCGATCATCCCGCCCCAGGTCGGCGCATCGGTGGAGATCGACAGGTTTACAAAGCTGAGGATCGCCTCGACGATGATTGCAATGCCCATCTCCAGCGTCAGCAGCGCCACGATGGTCGGCAGCACGTTGGGCAGGATTTCCGTCAGCGCAGTGCCGAACCGGGTGCGCCCCACAACCTGTGCCGAGGCGACGTAATCCATCTTGCCCTGGCTCATCGCTTCGGCCCGGATCACCCGGGCAAAACGGGTCCAGTCAATCACCACGATGGCGATGATAATCGAAGTCATGCCAGTGCCCAGAACCGCGATCAGCAAGATCGCGAACAGAACCGGCGGGAAGGCCATCCAGATGTCCACAAGGCGTGAGATCAACAGATCCGCCCAGCCGCCATAGTAGCCAGCGATCAGGCCCAGCGTGGCCCCAATCAGACAGGTCAGCACCCCGGCGATCAGCGCGACGCTCAGCGCCAGACGGGCGCCGTGCAGAATGCGGCTCAGGACATCGCGGCCCAGGGAATCGGTACCCAGCCAGTAATTTGGATCGGCGCCCGTCTCCCAGAAGGGCGGCATTCGGCCTGCGAACAGATCCTGCGCCAGTGGGTCGTGCGGGCTGATCCAGGGCGCCAGCAGGGCGGCTAGCACCAGGAGGCTGATCCAGCCCCCGGACAGCCACAGGCGCAGGCCCGGTTTGCGGGTATGTGCTCTTGTATCACGCATGGCGGAGCCTCGGGTTCAGGGCGGCATAGGTCATGTCGACGACCAGATTGACCACGGTGAAAATCAGGGCGAACAGGATCACGATCCCCTGGATCAGTGGCAGATCGCGGTTGATCACCGCATCAATGGCCATGTTGCCCAGCCCCTCGTAAGAAAACAGCCGCTCCACGATGACCGTGCCGCCAATCAGAAAGGTGAATTGCACGCCGACCAGGGTCAGCGTCGGCAGAATCGCATTGGGCAGCGCCTCGCGAGTGATGATGCTGGTCTCCGCGTAGCCCTTGGTGCGCGCCAGGGTCACGTAATCCAGATGCATGGTTTCCTTCAGCGACTGTTTCAGCAGCTGCGAGATGATCGCCGCCAGCGGGATCGCCAGCGCCAGCGCGGGCATGAACATATGGGCGACGATATCGGCCCAGACATCAAACCGCAGGCGGATGAAACTTTCCCAGAGATAGAAATTCGACTGGAACTCGAACCCCAGCGAGGGCGACACCCGGCCCGAGATATGAAACAGCGGCCAAAGCACGCCAAAGAGCAGGATCAGCACCAGCCCCCACAGGAAGTCGGGCACCGACAGGGCCATGCCCCCGGCCACATCGATCGCACCTTCGACGCGCGTGCCCCGGTAAAGCGTCGCGGTCAGCGCCATGGTACCGCCCAGGAATACCGCGATTACCAGCGCCATCACTGATAATTCCAACGTGGCGGGCAGACGGCCCAGCACCAGTTCGGACACCGGCTGGCGCAGGGAAATCGAGGTTCCGAAATCCCCCTGAAGCACGCCAGAGGCCCAGATCAGGAATTGTTCGGGGATCGATTTGTCGAACCCGTAAAGCGCCTGAAGCCGCTGGATATCCGCATCGGTGGCCCCCGGCGGCAGCATCATGGCAATCGGATTGCCCGGCACCACGCGGATAACCACAAAGACGATGATCGCCACCCCGACCAGCGTCACCATAGTGGCCGCCAGCCGCGCGATCATTCTGCGCAGGATCTGCATTGTCTACCTTCGTTCTGTGAGGTCGTGAAAAAGGGCTGCGGGGCACCGGCACAATCAGACCGATGCCCCGCAACCAAGGGAGAGAGGGATCAGGCCCGTGTCATCAGATGCGGCAACAGCGCGCCCGAGGCATGCGGCACCACCTTCACCTGATCGCTGTGCAGGATCGGCTGCACATATTGCAGCAGCGGGATCACCAGCGCGTTCTCGGCGATGAAACGGTCCACGTCCTTCCAGCCCGCAATCCGCTTGTCCTCGTCCGATTCACCCCAGAGCGGCAGGATCTTCTGCATAAGCTCCTCACCGTCCCAGACCGAATGCGGCGAGGGGCCGAACATGGCAAAGCCGGTCGAAGTGGTGGGATCACCAATCGAGTTGCCCCAGTTGTAGAAGGCCGCAGGCGCCAATGTATCCGCCGCGCGCAACTCGTAGTGTTTGGCAATCTCGTAGACTTCGATCTCGGCCTCGATACCGACCCGGCGCCACAGGCCAACGATGGCCTGGATGATCTCGTAATCCTTGGGTTTGAACCCGCGGGTGGTCTGGATAGTGAATTTCACCGGATTGTCGGGACCATAGCCAGAGGCCGCCAGCAGCTCCTTGGACTTCTCCGGATCATAGGCGACCTTGATCGTCTCGTCATAGCCCACGTAATCGGGCGTCTGCAGCGTGTCGATCGCCACGCCATAGCCGGACAGCAGCCGGTCGATGATCAGCTGTTTGTCGATGGCATGGGCCATGGCCATGCGCACGTTGGGATCGGTCATCACTTCGATATCGTTGATGAAGATCATGCCGATATCCGACACCGGTGCGGCAGTGCCCATGATGCCCGATTTTTCCTTCAGGCGGTCGAATTCCTCATAGGGCATTTCCAGCGTCACATGGGCGTTGCCCGATTCCACCTCGGCCACGCGGCTGGCGGCATCGGTCACGAACTTGATGGTGACGGATTTGAACTCGGGCGCGCCGCCCCAGTAATTCTCGTTCGCCTTCAGGCGCACGAATGCGTTCCGCTCGAACTTTTCGACCATATAGGGACCGGTGCCCACAGGCGCGGCTTCAAAGCCATCGGCGCCGACTTCCTCGTAGTATTTCTTGGGCAGGATATAGCCGGTGAGGAAGCTCATCCATTTGAAAATCGTCGGCTCATAGGCCAGCACGTCAGCGGTGACGCGGTTCCCCTCGATGGAGAAATTGCCGATCTTGCCCCAAATGAACTGGATCGGGTTGCCGGTCTCGGGGTTGCCCGCGCGTTCAAGCGACCAGACCACGTCTTCGGGGGTCAGGGGATCGCCATTGTGCCAGGTGACGCCTTCGCGCACATCCATCCAGACCTTGGTCTTGTCATCGTTCCAGCCATAATCGGTGATGATCCCCGAGCCGAAGGACAGATCCGGGTTCTGCGGGATGAACAGATCGAACACCGATTGGTAGATGCCCTGAATGGTGGGGTTCACCGCCGAGGGACCAACGGTCGGATCCCAGCTGGGCAGGTTCACGTTATAGGCAATCACCAGCTCTTCGATCCCGGCAGCAAAGCTGGGCAGGCTGGCTCCGGCAAGCGCCACGCTGGCGGCAGTGCTTTGAAGTAACGTTCGTCTTGTCAATTTCATTTTGCTTTTCCCTGTTGGTTGGAAGGCCGACATGTTGTTGTGATTAGGTGCCGGCCAGTTTTTGCCCGAGGAGGTATCCCGCCCCGGCTCCGGTTCCCGCTCCGGGCCAGACAGCCGCCCCGGTGTGATAAAGATCACCGATCGGGGTGGAGCCATCCGCAAACCCGCGCAGGGGCCGGAACATGAAATGCTGGTTGAGCTGGTGACTGCCACAGACCTGATCCCCGCCCACAAGGTTGGGGTTATCGGCCTCCAGCATGGTGGGCGTCACGATATGCTGGCCAAGGATCTTTGCCCTTGTACCGGGCGCATAGGTTTCAAGGATATCGAGCGCGCGCTCTGCCATGGGCTGCGCTGCCTCTGTCCAGTCGGTGGCGGTGATCTGTCCGGCGGCATCGCCCTTGATCTGACCGGGCACCATGCGCACCTGCAACCACAGAACATGTTTGCCCTCGGGCGCGCGACTGGGGTCGATGACGGTGGGCTGACCGCAGACGATCACCGGCTCATCCGGCAACAGCCCCGCCTTGGCCTGCGCATAGGTGCGCGCCATCTGGTCAAGCTCGGGCGCCATATGCACATAGGCAAAGCGTTTCAGACCATCCCCCGCCGCCCAGTCCGGCAGATCCTCCATCGCCAGATGGATCATCATGGTCCCCGGCGCATGGGCGAATTTCTCCATCCCGCGATCATACCGTTTGTCGGCTGTGCCCCCGGTCAGCCGCAGCATCGCGGCAGGGGCGACATTGGCGATCACTGCCCGTTTTGCCTGCACCTGTGTCCCGTCCGACAGCTCGATTCCCGTGGCCCGTCCGCCCGCGTGCAGAATCCGCGACACTTCGGCGCCGCAGGTTACCGATCCGCCGCGCGCCTCGATCATGGCGATCATGGCCTTGATGATGCCATCGGCGCCGCCCTGCCCCAGTACCATGCCAAAGGCCTGATTCACCTGCCCTTCGAGGTAGGGAAACAGCGCACCGCCCGCGATGTCCGGGGCAAAATCCAGATGCATCCCCCAGGCCGCCAGAAGGGCACGCACCTTTGACGATTCGAATGTCTCTTCCAGCCAGCTGCGCGGCGAAGAGGCCAGAAACTGCCCCAGGTCCATTAGCCCGGCAGCGCCCATCTTGCGCCAGGATTTCCAGCCTAAAGATGCAAATGCACGTTTATTGATCGGACTGCCCAGCAAAGCGAACAAAGTTTCAGCACGCTCAGGAAACGCGGCGCTCAACGCCTCCCAGGCTTTTGCATCAGCCGCATTCTCGGCTGCGATTCGCGCCACATTGGCCGCCGCATCATTGCCGATCCCCAACCAGGTCTGATCCGGAAAAACCGAGGCAAAACAATCCGCCGCGGGGGCGAATCCAAGTCCGTGCCCGGCCAATTCCCCGGCATATTTCTGATGAAAGGCGGACCCTGCAAAGAGCGACAGATTCATCGCGGCCCAGTCATGGCGAAAGCCCGGAAGCGTATATTCCCCGGTTTTTACTGCCCCGCCGGGCGTTTCGGCGCGCTCGTATACGGCCACGCTCCAGCCCTTTGCCGCCAGATGCGCAGCACAGGCCAAAGAGTTGTGACCGCTTCCGATTATGACTGCGTCCGGCGCCGCTGACATGGGCAGATTCCTTTATCCTTTACATATTGATATTTGCAAATGCATGTAATTATGTCTAGCATGGATTTGTCATCGCAAAAAGCGGCACCTTCAGACCGCGCACAACACGGGAGGCGATAATGACCGCAACAACCGCATTGGACGGGCTTGGCGCCAAGCTTTTGACCGGGGAAATCGAAGTGGTGGACTGCACCGGGGTTCTGGGGCCGAACACTCCGATCCTGCAGCTGCCGGAAGATTTCGCGAAAAACACACCCAAGGTCGAAATCCACAAGATCAGCGAATACGACGAAGACGGCCCCTTCTTTGCCTGGAACTGGATGAAGCTGGGCGAACACACCGGCACCCACTTTGATGCGCCGCATCACTGGATTACCGGCAAGGATTTCGAAGAAGGCTACACCGACACGCTGGACGTGCAGCGCCTGATCGCGCCGGTGAACGTGCTCGACTTCTCCAAGGAGTGCGGCGAAGATTCCGACTTCCTGCTGACCATCGACCACGTGAAGGCCTGGGAGGCCGAGCACGGCGAGATCAAGGCCGGTGAATGGGTCGTCCTGCGCAGCGACTGGGATCAATACGCCGACGATGAGGCCAAGTTCCTCAACGCTGACGAAACCGGTCCGCACACCCCCGGACCGACCGCCGAGGTGATCCAGTATCTGGTCGACAAGGGCATCGTTGGCTGGGGCAGCCAGTGCATCGGCACCGACGCAGGCATGGCCGGCGGCATGACCCCGCCGTTCCCGGCGCATAACCTGCTGCACGCCAACAACCGCTTTGGTCTGGCCTCGCTGGCCAATCTGGACAAGCTGCCCGCAAAGGGCGCCATCCTGATTGCCGCACCGCTGAAGATCCAGCGCGGCACCGGCAGCCCGATCCGCGCGCTGGCGCTGGTCCCCAAAGGATAAGAGCAGATGGCCGCCGCCCCTCACATCATCATCGGCACCGGGATCAATTCACTGGTCGCCGCAGCGCTGTTGTCCCGCAAGGGCAAACCGGTTCTGATGCTCGAACGCTCGGACCGCATCGGAGGCTGCCTGCGCACCGATGAGATCACGCTGCCCGGGTATTCCCATGATGTAATGGCGGCGACCTTCGTCCTGTTCCTCACCTCGCCCGCCTATGCAGAACTGGCGGGCGATCTGGCGGAACATGGGCTTGAATTCTGTCACACGGACCGTCCCACGGCGGTCCTGCGCCCCAATGGCCGCGCCACCGTGCTGACCATGGACCGCGCGGCCAATATCGCCGCCTTTGACGGGCTCAGCCCCGGCGACGGCGCGCAACATGGCCGCGACGTGGGCGGCATCGAAGCCGACGCCGACTTCCTTTTTGCCTTGCTGGGCGGGCCACTCTGGTCTGCTGGCACCGCGAAACTGCTGGCAAAACAGGCCTGGAAACGCGGCCTTAACGGGCTCAAATCCTGGGTCGGCGCAGCGCTGCAACCGGCGCGCGGCTGGCTGGAAAGCTCTTATGGCTCCGAAGACCTTCAGGCGCTTTGGGCACCCTGGGTCCTGCATTGCGGCCTCACCCCCGAAAGCACTTATTCCGGCCAGATGGGCCGCGTCATCGCCTTTGCGCTAGAGGCCGCCGGGGCGCCGGTGGTCAAAGGTGGCGCCGGGGCTGCCGCCGAAGCCTTTGAACGGCTGATCACCGCCAATGGCGGCGAGATCCGTACCGGCACCGATGTGACGCGTATCCTTACCGAAAACGGCCGCGCCACCGGTGTCGAAACCGCCGACGGAGAGGTCATCCGCGGCGCCTCGGTCATCGCTTCGGTCACGCCGTCGCAACTCTATGGCCGCCTGATGCCGCAGGAAACGGCGCCGGAGGCCGCGAAGAACTACCGCCACGGGCGTGGCAATTTCCAGCTGCACTATGCGCTGGATGCCGTCCCTGAATGGCTCAGCGAGGGGCTGGAAGACGTCGCCCTGATCCATCTTTCGGACGGGGTCGACAGCGTTTCGAAATCTGCCAACGAGGCCGAACGCGGCATGCTGCCGGAAACGCCCACGATCTGCGTGGGCCAGCCCCACCGCATGGATCCAAGCCGATGCCCCGATGGTAAGGCAATCCTGTGGCTGCAGATCCCCGACGCCCCCCGCGTGATCAAAGGCGACGCCGCAAAAGAGATCGACAGTGGACCCGAGTGGGATGAACCCACCCGCGAAGCCTTTGCCGACCGGATCGAGGCGATCCTGTCCCGCCACATCAAGGATTTCGACAAGATCAAACTGGCCCGCCGCGCTTATTCCCCTGCCGATCTTCAGGATCTGAACATGAACCTGGTGGGCGGCGATCCCTATGGCGGATCCTGCACGCTGGACCAGTTCTTTGTCTGGCGCCCCTTCCCGCAATCGGTCAATAACGCCACCGCAGTGAAGGACCTGCATCTGATTGGGGCCGCGACCCACCCCGGACCCGGTCTGGGCGGAGGGTCCGGCTACAACCTTGCAAAAAGGATGGGCGCATGAGCACGGACGACACCACCACGGCCACGGCAGACCAACCGGAGGCGGACACACCGCTGCCCCGTCTGGGCGAAATCGGGCTGGAAAACTTCCCCCCTTACCTGATGAACCGCATCATGGGCCGCTACAACGCATCACTGCGCGAAGAGATGGCGGCACTCGGCCTCAACACGGCCAAGATGCGCGCCCTCGCCGTACTGTCGGTGCTCGATGGGCTGCTGATCCGTGAACTCGCCGTTTATGCGGTGGTCGAACAATCCACGCTGAGCCGGTCGCTGGACAAGCTGGAACAGGACGAGCTGATCATCCGCCGTCCCGACCCCGACGACAGCCGCGCCACCCGGATCTTCATGGCCCCCAAGGGCCGAGAGACGCAGGAAAAGCTCTGGCCGCATATCGCCGAGGCCTATGCCCAAATGTTCACCGGCATCAGTGCCGAAGAGCAGCGTCAGTTCGTGACCACCCTGCAAACCATCCTGCGCAACGTGCGCGTACACCAGATTTAACCTGACCGTCTTCCACGACGGTCCCCCAGAACGATATCCAAGGAGGCGCCAATGGCCGAAAGGTCGTTCAAGGCAGAAGTAGAGCACCTGCGCAAAGGTGCCGGGACCAGCTTTACCGGCGAAGGCATTCTGGCCATCACCAAGGCCCTGCTGGAAAACGGAGTCGGCTATGTCGGCGGTTATCAGGGCGCGCCGATCTCGCACCTGATGGACGTGCTGGCCGATGCCGAGGACCTGCTCGGCGAACTTGGCGTGCGCTACGAGGCAAACGCGTCCGAAGCGGCAGCGGCGGCGATGCTGGCAGCCTCGGTCCATTATCCCATCCGCGGCGCGGTTACCTTCAAGGGATCGGTCGGGGTCAACGTGGCCTCGGATGCGCTGGCCAACCTCGCCTCCTCGGGCGTCACCGGCGGCGCTCTTGTGGTGGTGGGCGAAGACTACGGCGAAGGCTCCTCGATCATGCAGGAGCGGTCCTATGCCTTTGCGATGAAATCGCAGTTCTGGCTCTTGGACCCGCGCCCGAACCTGCCGTCGATCGTGAAATCCGTGGGCGATGGCTTTGGCCTGTCGGAGGCGTCGAACACGCCGGTGATGCTGATGGTGCGGATCCGGTCCTGCCACGTGACCGGCACCTTTGAATGCCGCGACAACCAGCGCCCCGATCTGACCGTGCGCGATGCGTTGGCCAACCCGCAGCGGGATTTCTCCCGCGTTGTGCTGCCGCCGATGTCTTATCAGCATGAACACGACAAGATCGACAACCGCTGGCCCGCCGCCGAGAAATACATTCTCGACAATGGCCTCAACGAACGCTTTGGCCCGAAAGAGGGCAAGGTTGGTCTGATTTGTCTGGGCGGCATGTACAACAGCGTCATCCGCGCCCTGCAACGCCTTGGCCTTGCGGACCTGTCGGGCAACACCGACGTGCCGCTTTACGTGATGAACGTGACCTACCCGCTGGTGCAAAGCGACCTTCTCGATTTCTGCGAGGACAAGGACGCCGTCCTGATGATCGAGGAAGGCCAGCCCGAGTTCATCGAACAGCAGCTTGGCGCCATGCTTTACAAGGCAGGCAGCAGCACCAAGCTTGAAGGCAAGGGCACCTTCCCCAAGGCGGGCGAATATACCGGCCAGGTGATGAAGGACGGCATCGACGATTTCCTGCGCACCTATGCCGCGCACCTGCTGCCCGGACAGGTTCTGGCCCCGAACGAACCGGCGCCCGAAATTCCCGACCTCAGCCAGACCGTGCCGATCCGCCCGCCGGGGTTCTGCACCGGCTGCCCCGAGCGCCCCATCTTTGCCTCGATGAAACTGGTAGAGCAGGAGCTGGGCAAGCATCAGATCTCGGCCGATATCGGCTGCCACCTGTTTGCCGCCCTGCCGCCTTTCGAAATCGGTGGGCAGACCATGGGCTATGGCCTTGGTCCGGCCTCCAACGCGGCCTTTGACGGCGGCGGCGAGAAACGCGCGATCTCGATCCTTGGCGACGGGGGCTTCTGGCACAACGGCCTCAGCTCTTCGATCGGCAACATGGTGTTCAATAAATCGGACAGCGTCGCGATCATCGTCGACAACTACTATTCCGCAGCGACCGGTGGGCAGGACATCCCATCCAGCCGCGCCAAGAACCCCAGCAAGGCGACCAACAACCCGATCACCAAGGCGCTGGAGGGTGCTGGCGTCAAATGGATCCGGCAGATCGACCGCACCTATGATGTCACCCAGATGCGCGCCACCATCCGCGAGGCGCTGACCACCGATTACGATGGGCCAAAGGTGATCGTGGCCTCCTCGGAATGCATGCTGAACCGGCAGCGGCGGGAGAAACCCCAGCGCAATGCCGCGATCAAGGACGGTACCCGCGTCGAGGTGCCCCGCTTTGGCGTGGATGAGGATATCTGCACCGGCGATCACGCCTGTATCCGCCTGTCGGGCTGCCCCTCACTGTCGCTGAAGAAACTGGACGACCCGCTGCGCGACGATCCCGTCGCCCATATCGACCAGACCTGCGTCGGCTGCGGCAACTGCGGCGAGGTCGCTGATGCTGCGATCCTCTGCCCGTCCTTCTACGAGGCCCGCGTGGTGCATAACCCGACCGGCTTTGAACGCTGGACCGCAGGGTTGCGCAACCGGATGATTTCCTGGCTGCAGAACCGCCGCGCAGCGCGACGCCTGACCTTTTCCACCGACCTGAGCGAAGGAGCCGCGTGATGTCCATCGAACTGCCAATCGCATCTGGCGGAGACGCCACCCATCTGGACGGCGTCATCAAGGTCGCGATCCTTGCCGTGGGCGGACAGGGCGGCGGCGTCCTGACCAACTGGATCGAATCCCTGGCCCGCGCCGAAGGCTATTCCGCGCAGGCGACCAGCGTCGCGGGCGTGGCGCAGCGAACCGGCGCCACCATCTATTACATCGAAATGGCGCCTGCATCGGTCGCAACGCCTGTCTTCTCCCTCGCACCGGCGCAGGGCGACATCGACGTGATGATTGCCGCCGAAATGATGGAAGCCGGGCGCGCCATCATGCGCGGCTTTGTCACCCCGGATCGTACCACTCTGATCGCATCGACCCACCGGGCGCTGGCAGTCTCTGAGAAAATGGTGCCGGGTGACGGCATGGCCGATGCCGCCGAAGTGCGCGCCGCCGCCGAAACCGCCGCGCGGCAGCTGGTCATGGCCGATATGGAGCAGGCCGCTGTCGGTGTCGGCTCAGTGATCTCCGCGTCGCTGTTCGGTGCACTGGCCGGATCCGGCGCCCTGCCGTTCAAACGTGCTGCCTTTGAAGAGGCGATCCGCGCGGGAGGTAAGGGCGTCGAGGCCAGCCTGCGTGCCTTTGCCGCCGGATATGATCTGGCCCAGGGCGGGAAAGAGGCCCCGGCTGCAGCCGCCTCCACCCCCGCCGAAGCGCCGAAACCGGCGGGATCCGCCGGAAAGCTACGGGCCTATGGCGCGCTGCTGGACCGGATCAATGCCCTGCCGACTACGGTGCAGGAACTGGCGCTGCCGGGCCTGCGCAAGGTGGTGGATTTTCAGGACATCGCCTATGGCGCCGAATATCTGGACCGGCTCGAAGGCATCCTAGGCCGCGACAGCGCGGACCGGGGCCATGTCCTGTCGCGAGAGGCGGCGAAATACATTGCCAATGCCATGGCCTATGACGATGTGATCCGGGTGGCGGATCTGAAAACCCGCGCCAGCCGGTTCCACCGGATCGAGGATCAGGTTGGTAGCGCTGACAAGCTGATGACCCTGACCGACTACCTGCATCCGCGTGCCGAAGAAATCGCCGGGCTGCTGCCTGCGGGCCTTGGCGCCCGGATCGAGGCCAGCCCGGTCTGGATGAAACGTCTCGACCGGCTGTTCAACAAGGGCCGCCGCATCCGCACCGACCGCTTCCGTGGCTTTGCCCTGCTTTATGTGATGGGCGGCATGCGCGGCTGGCGCCGCAAGAGCCGCCGCCACGCGCTGGAACAGGCGCATCTGGACGACTGGTTGAACCGCGCGATCGGCTATCTGCCCAGCAGCTATGACATGGCGGTGGAAGTGCTGCGCTGTCGGCGCCTGATCAAGGGCTATTCCGACACCCACACACGGGGCCTGTCGAAATTCGACCGGGTTCTGGACGGCGCGCGTCTGGTCGAAACCCGCGACGACGGTCCCGAATGGGTCGCCCGCCTTCGCGAAGCGGCGCTGCAGGACGAAAAAGGTGAAGCCTTGGACGGCGCGCTAAAGACCATCCGCAGCTTTATCTGACCCCTTAAAGACAGAACCTCCCGCGCCCAAAGGCTGCCGTGGCCGTGCCACGACAGCCTTTGCGGCCTTGGGCCCGGCGCCGGACCCAGATCGGATCATCCTATCCCTATCGACCTTCCAATGTGGCTGCGGCACCGATATGCAGGGGTATCGGATCCTCCCCTTTGCAAGGACAGACAGCCGCGATGATCACCGCCCGCCTGCACGGCCGCCTTGGCAATCAGATGTTTCAATACGCCGCCGCCCGCGCGCTGGCCGAGCGCCTTGGCGTGGCTGTCGCTCTCGATAGCCGCGAAGCGGTGCGGCGCGGCGAAGGCGTGTTGACCCGGGTCTTTGATCTCGATCTGACCGACCCCGCACCACTGCCGCCGCTGAAAAAGGAAGCACCGCTGCGCTATGCGCTGTGGCGCGCCTTTGGCTCCGCTCCAACTTTCCGACGCGAACGCGGCCTTGGCTACAACGCCGATTTCGCGACCTGGGGCGATGGCAGCTACCTGCATGGCTACTGGCAAAGCGAGAAATACTTTGCCGCGATCGCCGACCGCATCCGGGCCGATTTCAGCTTCCCGAAGTTCACCAACACGCAGAACGCCGACATGGCCGCCCGCATCCAAGGCAGCAATGCCATCTCACTGCACGTGCGGCGCGGCGATTACGTGGCGCTTGCCGCCCATGTGCTTTGCGATCAGGCCTATTACGAGGCCGCCCTCGCCCGCGTTCTGGAGGGGCTGGAGGGTACGCCAACCGTCTTTGTCTTCTCCGACGATCCGGACTGGGCCAAGGAAAACCTGCCCCTGCCCTGCGAAAAGGTGGTAGTGGATTTCAACGGCCCGGACACCGATTTCGAGGACATGCGGCTGATGACCCTGTGCCAGCACAATATCATCGCCAACAGTTCATTTTCCTGGTGGGCGGCCTGGCTGAACCAGAACCCGGAGAAACGCGTCACCGGTCCGGCGCAGTGGTTCGGAGATCCGAAACTCCACAACCCAGATATCCTGCCGGATAGCTGGCACCGGATCGACGCCTGATCAGAAGGGCGCCTTGGCCCGGAACTTCATCGACTGTTCGCTATCGGGGTGTTTGATCCGCAGCTCTTCGGAATGCAGCATCATGCGGGGGAAATCCCGCGCCGCGCCTTCGGCATACAGCGGATCGCCCAGAATGGCGTGCCCCAGCGACAGCATATGCACCCGCAGCTGGTGCGACCGGCCCGTCTTGGGCGTCAGCCGCACGCGGGTCTCCCCTTCGCCGTATTTCATCACCCGCCAGTCGGTCACCGCAGGTTTACCCGTCTCATGGCAGACCATCTGGCGCGGACGGTTCGGCCAGTCGACGATCAACGGCAGATCCACCGTGCCCGCCTTCGGCTCCAGCCGCCCGGTGACGCGGGCCACATAGACCTTGCGCGTGCTGCGTTTCTCGAACTGCATCGACAGGTGCCGCTGCGCATGGGGCGTCAGCGCAAAGACCATCACCCCCGAGGTATCGCGGTCCAGCCGATGCACAAGCAGCGCCTCGGGAAAGGCAAGCTGCACCCGCGACAACAGGCAATCGGCGAGATGTTCACCCCGGCCCGGCACGCTCAGCAATCCCGCAGGTTTGTTCACCGCAAGGATCTGCGCATCATGATGCAGGATCTCCAGCGGGTCCTGCGGCGGGGTGTAATCGCTCGATACCGTCATGGCCGCCTGCCTACTGCCTTGCTGCCGCCGGAGCAAGTTCCCGCCACGTCCGTCTTGCCCGGCCCGCCGCCGCAAGGGCAGGATCGCATCAACAAAGGGAGAGAGACCATGCATCCAACCATCACCCGCATGCAGGAGGTCGTCGCCAAGGGCGATGAGGCGCTGATCGCAGAGCTGCTGTCCGAGGACGTGAAATTCCTGCCCCCCACCTATTGGAAAACCTGGACCGGCCGCGCGCCGGTGGCGGCGGTGCTGGGCCATGTGGGGCAAGTGTTCTCGGACTTCCGCTATCGCAGGATCATGGGAGAGGGCAACGACTGGGCGCTGGAGTTCCAGTGCAAGATCGGCGAATTCGACGCCGTGGGCGTAGATCTGATAACCTTGGGTGATGACGGGCTGATCGAGACCTTCGAGGTGGTCATGCGCCCGTATAAATCCGTCGGCGCCCTGCGCGATGCGATGAATGCACGGGTGCAGACCGATGCCCGCTTCCTGAAATTCCGTGAGGCACTCAGCTGAAATCCCCCATCTTAGAGCCACATATTGGCAGATAACCCATGATCGCAGCCGACCAGATCCTGCGCCTGCCGCTGCTCCCGCTGTTGATTGCGCAGGGGCTGCACCTCCGGCGCCGGGCCTTGCGGCTGCCTGAGCCGGAGGGAGCGCGACAGGGAACTGCGGGTTCCGGTGCGCCGCTACGGCTGCTGATTGCCGGGGACAGTTCCGCCGCCGGTGTGGGCGCCGCGCATCAGGATCAGGCGCTTGCCGGGCAACTGGTACAGCGGCTGGCACCCCGTTGGCAGGTTAACTGGCGTCTTGAAGCCACCACCGGGCATCGTACGGCAGATACGTTGCAGCGGCTGATGGCCCTGCCCGCGCAGCCCTTTGACGTAGCCGTATTGGCGCTGGGGGTGAACGATGTGACCGGAGCCGTCCCACAAGGGCGGTTTGAACGGCAGCAACGCGATCTGGCACGGCTTCTAACGGATCGCTTTGGTGTGCAAAGAACCCTTGTCTGCGGGGTGCCACAGATGGAGTATTTCCCCGCCCTGCCGCAGCCGCTTGCCTGGGCGCTGGGGTGTCAGGCACGGCGGTTGGATTGCAGGCTTGCAGACCTCTCCGGGCAGATCGACGGGTTTCACCATCTGCCGTTTGAATTGCCCAGTGACCCGGCGCTGGCCGCCGAGGATGGCTATCACCCGAACCCGCACGCCTATGCGCTTTGGGCGGACCGGCTGGCGAAAGAGATAGGAAACCCCTTGATCAGAACCTGATTCAGGTGACCTTCTGCACCTTCGGCTTGCGCCGCATCTGACGGATCAGGGGAATAGAATAGATCACCAGCGCCGCCCAGATCATCGGGAAGGCGATCATGCGGGCGTGGCCGAACTCCTCACCAAAGACAAAGACGGCGACCAGAAAGATCAGCGTCGGCGCGATATATTGCAGGATACCGATGGTCGATAGCCGCAGCAGCTTGGCACCATTGGCGTAGATGATCAGCGGCACCGCCGTCACCACGCCGCACCCCATCAGCAGCAGGCTTTGCCCCCAGCTGATGCCAAAGCTGCCCGTGCCCGTCGCGGTCAGATAGGACAGATAGGCCAGCGCGGGTACCGACAGGATCAGCACCTCCAGAAGGAACCCCTGATTGGGGCCGACCGGCAGCCATTTCTTGAAGAAGGCATAAAACCCCCAGCTGAGCGTCAGGCCGACAGCGGCCCAGGGCAGGCTGCCGGTTTCCACCGTCAGAACCACAACCGCAGCGGCCGCCAAGATAATCGCCAGAAGCTGCGTCCGGCTGGGCCGCTCGCCCAGCAGCAAGGCGCCCAATGCGACACTAAACAAGGGGTTTATGTAATATCCAAGTGCCGCATCCAGCGCGTGATCGGTGGCGATGGACCAGACATAGATGCCCCAGTTCACCGAAATCAACACCGCCGTGATACAGGCCATCAGCAGGGTGCGCGGGCTGCGCAGGGCCGCGCGCAGATCGCCGGTGCGGCGCAGAACGATCAGCAGCGCTCCCGCCAAAGGCACCGACCAGATCACCCGATGGGCCACCACCTCGGCCGCGGGGATGTGCGACACCGCCTTCATGTAGAGCGGCAGGAACCCCCACAGTAGATAGGCCGTAATGGCAAAGGCCAGCCCCTGAGGGGTGTCGACGTTCTCGCGCGTATGGGTGGTCATGGCAGCTCTCCTACGCGGCCTTTATGGCAGCTTTGCAGGCGGAGGGAATGCCCAAAACGCACAGGAATTGATCACGAAACAGATCACGCCGCACTATGGCCTGCATCGTCCCCCAGACGGAAATGTGGCAAATATCCCTGTATCAGAGCCTGTTTCAGACCTTCACCCGCTCCGATTTCGGGTCATACATCGGCTTTAACGAAGCCTCTGCCTGCACCCGTGTCCCCATCACGTCGATCTGGTAAGAAGAGGCCAGAACCTCGGCAGCGCTTTCCCCTTCACACGGCACATAGCCCATGCCGATGGCAGCACCCAACGTATGACCATAGGCACCCGAAGAGAGATAACCGACGATCTCTCCATCGCGCAGCAGGGGTTCGTTGTGATAAAGCAGCGGTTCAGGGTCAGTCAGGCGGAATTGCAGCATCCGGGCCTTTGGGCCGCTCTCCTTGCGCGCGGCAACGGCCGCCTTGCCGATGAAATCTGACTTGTTCAGGTCCACTGCGAATCCCAGCCCCGCGTCGATCACGTGATCCTCACAGGTGATGTCATGGCCGAAGTGGCGAAAGCCCTTCTCGATCCGGCAGCTGTCCATCATATGCATGCCGCAGAGCTTCAGATCCATGTCCCGCCCGGCATCCTGCAGCACCTCGAAAACGTGCCCTGCCATATCGGACGAAACATAGATCTCCCAACCGAGCTCACCGACATAGGACACCCGATGCGCGCGGGCCAGCCCCATGCCGATCTCGATCTCCTGCGCGGTGCCAAAAGGGTTCACCGCGTTGCTGAAATCATTGGGAGAGACCCTCTGCAGCAACTCGCGCGAGCGTGGCCCCATGACCGCCAGGACGCCCTCCCCCGCGGTCACATCGGTAATGGTCACGCGGTAATCCCCGACCAGCCGCCGCATGCGGGTCTCATCCGCCAGCCGGGTCAGGGCAGGCGTCACAACCAAGTATACAGTCTCTGACAGGCGTGTGACTGTCACATCCGCCTCGATTCCGCCGCGCGCGTTCAGGAACTGGGTGTAGACAATCTTGCCCACCGGAACGGACATATTCGCGCCGCAGATTTGGTTCAGGAAACTTTCGGCATCCGGTCCTTCCACACGGATTTTCCCGAAGGAGGACATATCATACGTACCAATGTTTTCGCGCACCGCACGGTGTTCGGCGGCGGAGTTCTGGAACCAGTTCTGCCGCTTCCAGCTATAGCGGTATTCCCGTTCCTGCCCCGCCTCGGCAAACCAGTTGGCGCGCTCCCAGCCCGCCAGTTCGCCAAAGACCGCTCCCGCCTCAGTCAGTTGGTGATGGAAAGGAGAGCGCCGCACCCCGCGCGCGGTTGCCTTTTGCCGGTAGGGGAAGTGGTCGGCATAAAGCAGGCCCAGCGTTTCCTTGGAGCGTTCGAACAGGTAGTGTTTGTTGCCCTGAAAGGGATGCATGCGGGTGATATCCACATCGCCCAGGTCAAAGGGCTTCTCTCCATCCTGCATCCATTGCGCCAGCGCCATGCCCGCGCCACCCGCCGACTGGATCCCGATCGAATTGAATCCCGCAGCGACCCAGACGTTGTCCATCTCGGGCGCCAGTCCCAGGTGATAGGCATCGTCGGGGGTGAAGCTTTCGGGGCCGTTAAAGAAGGTATGAATCCCGGCATCGGCCAGCATCGGCATCCGGTTGCAGGCGGCCTCCAGGATGGGCTCGAAGTGGTCGAAATCCTCGGGCAGCTGGTCGAATTCGAAACTGTCGGGAATGCCCTTCATCCCCCAGGGTTTCGCCTTGGGTTCAAAGGCGCCCAGCATGATCTTGCCCGCGTCTTCCTTGTAATAGGCGCATTCATCCGGCACCCGCAGCACCGGCATCTGGCTGAGCCCCTGGATCGGTTCCGAGACGATGTAGAAATGCTCGCAGGCATGCAGCGGCACGTTGACGCCCGCCATGCGCCCCACCTCATGTCCCCACATGCCAGCGCAGTTCACCACCATGTCACAAGCGATATGCCCTATATCAGAGCCTGAATCGGACACCCAGTCCACTCCCGTCACCCGGCGTCCTTCGCGGGCAATGCCGGTGACCTTGATCCTCTCCTTGACCAGTGCACCGCGCTGGCGGGCACCCTTGGCCAGGGCGAGCGCGATATTCCCCGGATCCGCCTGACCGTCGGTCGGCAGCCAGACACCACCGGTGACGCCATCGAGGTTGATATGGTCGTAGCGCGCTTTCACTTCTGCCGGGGAGAGCTCCTCGACCGGCACGCCAAAGGCACGCGCCATGGCGGCATTTCGGTACAGCTCCTCCAGCCGTTCATCGGTCAGCGCGACCGAGACAGACCCCACCTGCCGCATACCGGTGGCAACGCCGGTTTCTTCCTCCAGCCCAAGGTACAGATCGGCGGAATAGCGCGCCAGCTTCGTCATGTTGGAGGATGCCCGCAATTGCCCGATCAGCCCGGCCGCATGCCATGTGGTGCCAGAGGTCAGCTGTTTGCGCTCCAGCAGGACCACATCCTGCCAGCCGAGTTTCGTCAGGTGATAGGCCACCGAACAGCCCACCACGCCGCCGCCGATGATGACCACGCGGGCCGACTTTGGAAGATCGCTCATCTCATGCTCTCCGAACCGATTTACGGATCAGAGTGGCACAGACTTGCGTCAGAAAATGCATCAAAAACGTCAAACGCGGGAATGTCTTATCCCCGGCCCGTTTTTTCAAACCGGCCTTGGCGCCCCAGAATGCGCACTGTGGGCGGTTTCAGACACCGGGCGGGTGCGGCGCTGTTTGCGCAGGGCAAAGGGGGTGATCCCGAAAACGGATTTGTAGAGCGAGGAAAACCCGTTAGGAAACCCGCAGGCCAGGCCGATCTCACGCACGCTGAGCGTGGTGTTCAGCAGCAAGTTGTTCGCCTTGCTGAGCCGCATTTCCCGATAGAACCCGTTGGGCGTGGTTCCGAAAAACGTCCGGAACTTGCGCTCTAGCGAGCGGTTGGACAGGCCCAGTTCGGTGACGATACCGCGGATTGGCATCGGCTCTTCGATATTGGCCTGCATCAGGCGGATGCAATCGTCCAGATCCCGGTCGCCCGATGTCGTGGGCGCATGACCCGCAAAGGGTTGCAACGAGGCGAAATCGCGGATGTGGTCGTGCAGCAGGATATTGGCCACCGTGACCTGCGCCGCCGCCGAGGTCAGCTGCCCGACCAGGGCCAGAACCACATCAGTAGTGGCGCCCATCCCGGCGCAGGTCACCACCGGACCGTCCTGACGGGCCAGCGCATGGGCACCAAGATCCAGCCCAAGCTGTTCGCGCAGCAGGTCCGAGTTCTCCCAATGGGTGGTGTGCGCCCCCGCCCCGCCGGACTGGCTGCGGATATGGCGGGCGGCGGCTTCGGCCAGCAGATAGACCTGCGCGCCGCGGCTGGTGTAGCTCTGGACCACCCGGCCCAGCGACAGGCCCGGATGCGCCGGATCGGAATTGCCAAGGACAAAGGCAAAATCGGCTTCTGGCTTTGCGGCGAAACACTGGGTTTCGACACTCAACCCCGACCGGCAGGTGATCTGCCCGCCAGAGGCAGAGCGCACCGTCCAGTCGAACAGAGGGCGCGCCAGCACCCGGTTGGCAATGCGCAGCGTGTCGGTGACTGCGGCCATTTCCGTCAGTACGAACCCATCGCAGACCAGAATGTCGAAATGCCAGCCTTGCGATGGTCCTTTCTGCTCTGAAACCTTCCGATCCATTCCGCGCCCCCTCGTTCAGCCAAGGCGCGCTGCGGCCCTAGGCCCGCAGGCGCGCGTTTTCCGGATCCCAGAGCGGTTCATCCTTCTGGACCACGGCCCGGTGCATCTGGCCGTAAATCTCCACCTCCAACTCGGTGCCGGGCGTGGCTAGATCACTGCGCACCATGCCCAGCGCGACAGAAGCGCCGACGCGGTATCCCCAATCGCCCGAGGTGGTCTCGCCCACGATCTCGCCATCCTTCCAGATGCAGGACATATAGGGCGCGTCCGCCTCACCCGCCTCGACAATCAGCGTGACAAACCGTTTGGCCGGGCCATCCTGCGTCTCTGCCGCCAGTACTGCCTTGCCGGGGAAATCATGCGGCTTGTTCAGTCGAATGAACCGGTCGAGGCCCCCTTCGATGGCCGAATAGTCAGTGGATAGGTCGCCCTTCCACGCGCGATACCCCTTCTCGATCCGCAGGGAATTCAGCGCGTACATGCCAAAGGGTTTCGCGCCTGCCGCCAGAACTGCCTCATAAAGCGCGGGAATATCCTCTGGCGCGGCGTGGATTTCCCAGCCCAGCTCCCCGGCAAAGGACACGCGCGCCAACCCGCAGTCGCGTCCGGCAATCCGCGCGCTCTGCACTGAAAGCCACGGCAGCGACAGATCCGCCTCGGTTCCGATGGTGGTGAAGATCTCGCGCGCGGCAGGGCCGGTGACGATCAGAGTCGAGAAATCTTTCGTCCTGTCGCTGAGGGTGATCCATTCCGGCAGGTCATGTGCCAGAACATCGTAATCGTGCCATTGCGCCGTGGCGGCGGTGATCAGCATGTAGTGATCCTCGCCATGCCACATCACGCTCATCTCGGTCAGGATACGGCCGCGGGTATCGGTGAAATAGGCCAGCCCCATACGCCCCGGTCCGGGCAAGCCGCCGGTGATCTTGCCCAAGAGCCAGTCGCGCGCGCCGGGACCCTTGACCTCGAACCGGGAAAATCCGGGCAGATCGAGCACACCACAATGATCGCGCACCGCCTCGCATTCCTCGCGGATGCGCGCCTCCCAGGGACCGGAACGGCCCCAGGTCCGGGTGGCTTCCTCGGAGGTGTCATCGTCGTCTTTCGCGAACCAGTTGGCACGCTCCCAGCCGTTGTAGGCCCCCATCTGACCGCCCAGCGCCTTGACCCTGTCATGAACCGGCGACAGTTTCCGGTCGCGTCCGGCAGGCCATTCGTGGCGGGGGAAGTGCATGGCGTATTCGTGGCCGTAGACCTCCATCCCCTTGTCGACGCAGTACTGGTGGTCGGTGTAATCGGTGTAGCGGCGCGGATCGCAGGACCACATGTCCCATTCGGTCTGCCCATCGACAATCCATTCCGCCAACACCTTGCCCGCGCCGCCGCCCTGCGCGATGCCAAAGGTAAAGACGCAGGCCTCAAAGGCGTTCTTCACGCCCGGCATGGGGCCAAGCAGCGGCAGCCCGTCGGGCGCATAGGGGATCGGCCCGTTGATTACGCGGGAAACGCCCGAGGTCGCCAGCGCAGGCACCCGCTCCATAGCGTCGGTGACGATTTCCTCGATCCGGTCCAAATCGTCGTTCCACAGCTGGAAGGAGAAATCCTCAGGCATGGGATCGGCGTCGGTATCCCAATGGGCGCGGCAGTTCGGTTCATAGGGCCCAAGGTTGAAACCATGTTTTTCCTGCCGCAAGTAGTAGGACACATCCACATCGCGCAGGAGCGGCAGCTTCTTACCGGTCTCCTTGGTATGGGCCTCGATCTCGGGGATTTCCTCGGACAGAAGATACTGGTGGCTCATCACCATCATCGGCACGGTGCGCCCGCCGTAGGGTTTGAACCATTCCCCCACCCGCTGCGCGTAATAGCCGGCCGCATTCACCACGTAATCGCAAGCGATGTCGCCCTTGTCGGTGTGAACGATCCAGCCATCAGCGGTTTGCGTAACGCCGGTTGCCGGACAGAAGCGCAGGATCTTGGCGCCCAGATCACGCGCGCCCTTGGCAAGCGCCTGCGTCACCTGCGCCGGGTCGATGTCGCCGTCATTGGGGTCATACAGCGCACCCGCCAGATCGTGGGTTTCCAGGAAGGGATAGCGCGCCTTGGCCTCTTCCGGGGTCAGGATCTCCATCCCCATGCCCTGATAGCGGCCCATGGCGGCAGCACGCTCAAACTCCTGCATTCGCTCCTTCGTATGAGCCAGACGGATTGATCCGGTCTGGTGGTAGTTCATCGGATAGTCGACCTCATCGCCCAGACGTGCGTACAGCTCTGTCGAATAGCGCTGCATGTTCATAATCGACCAGGAGGTCGAAAAGGTCGGCACATTGCCTGCCGCGTGCCAGGTCGATCCCGCGGTCAGCTCATTCTTTTCCAGCAGCACGCAATCGCTCCAGCCGCGTTTGGCCAGATGATACAGGGACGAGCAGCCGACAACGCCGCCGCCAATGATGACCACGCGGGCCTTTGATGGAAAATCAGACATATCCGCTCCCTGTTGCTGCGGGTGTTATGGTTTCTGCGGCAGCCCGCCGGCGATCTCGTAGTAATCGCCCTTGCTGGCGCAAAAGATGTGCTTTTCGATCTTCAGCCCGCTGGGGTCCTCGACCGCGCCAAGGGCAAAGCTGATCGTGTCCTCGTCGTGGGCCTTCCAGAACAGAAAGGAGCCACAGCGCGCGCAAAAGCCCCGTTCGGCGCCCGCGCTGGCCGCGTACCAGCTGACCGGGCCGTGAAGGATCAACTCGGTTTCCGGCACATAGGCCGAGGTCCAGACACCGCCCGATTGCTTGCGGCACTGGCTGCAATGGCACATCGACGGTCCTTGCGGCGCGGCGGCGGTTTCAAAGCGGATATCACCGCAAAGGCAGGATCCCCGGATCATTGCACGCCCTCCAACTGCGGTGTGCTGCTGGCCCCCAGTAGCACGCCATAGACGATGAAGCAGACCGCCAGCAGGCGGCGGATCCAGACGTTGAACACCGCCTTCAGCGCCGCCTTGCCCATCAACACACCCAATAGGGTGAACCCCGTATAGCTGAGCGTCGTCAGCACCAGTGCCGTGGGCATGATCACCGACATCTGCTCCCAGATCGGCACACCGGGCTGCACGAACTGGGAAAAGGCGGCAAGGTATCCGGCAACGCTTTTGGGGTTGATCGTGGCGACCGCCAGCGCGTGCAGGTAAACATGGCGTGCAGGGCGTTCCACTGCGGGCGTAGGGCGCGTTGCGTTGATCCAACCACGCACGCCAAGAAAGATAAGGAAGCCCGCCCCGATTACCTTGGCCACGAAGAACCCGGTGGGCGAGGCCGCGATTAGCGCCGTCACCCCCAGTGCCGACAGGATCAGAAAGGCGCTGGCCTGCGTCAGGATCGCCAGCACCCCCAGCATCGCCTTGGGCAGGCCCAGCGTCATCCCGTTCGAAATGCAATTCACTGCATTGGGACCGGGCGTGGTGACAAAGACCACCCAGAACAGGGCAAACAGGGTCCAGGCTTCAAAACTCATCAGTCATATCTCATGCTTTAATAAACGGGCGGGGCAATGACCCAGACCGCCACGGCGGGCGCGTCATATGGGTTGGCCCATTGATAGGGTTCGTGGCGGATGCGGAAACTGTCGCCGGGACCGACGGTAAAGGCATGCCCGCCGATCACCAGATCCAGCTGCCCCGAAATCATGTAACCAACCTCTTGAGTGGGGCGGTTGGCCGGGGTCTGCATGCGGGATTGCGGCGCAAAGGTGGAATGCACCATCTCAAAATCATCGGTCAGGTCCGGCGACAGCAGCTCCTCGATCAGACCTTCTTCGCCCGATCCCATGGGGCGGCGGGCACCTGCACGCACCACATAGCCCTGTTCGTCCGCGGGCACGTTGGAATGGGCAAACAGCATGGACATGGGCACGCCCAGACATTGCGCGATCTGGCGCAGATCGGAAATCGACGGTTCGGACAGGTCCCGCTCAACCTGGCTGAGCCAGCCCACCGACCGGTTCAGCCGCGCCGCGATATCGGACAGCGTTAGCCCGCGCGCCTTGCGCAGGGCGCGAATATCCGCGCCAAGGGTCGCTGTCTGCGGGGATAGATCACTCAATGCCGGTTCCGCTTCGTGAAAAAATAAACCTCTTTTTCACGCTGCCTCACATTGCGTGAAATTTCAAAGCATTTTTTCACGAAAGCCGCAGAAAGCCTGTCAGGCGGCAAAGACCTGTTTGAGGATGGTTCCCAGCTGATCCGCATCTTCCTGGGTGAAGGCATCGGGCTGGTCGCTGTCGATGTCAAAGACTCCGATCACCTCGCCCGCCTTGTTCCAGACAGGCAGCACCAGTTCAGACCTGGTGGAGGAGGCACAGGCGATATGGCCGGGGAAGGCCTCGACATCCGGCACCAGCTGCACTTCTCCGCTGCGCGCCGCCGCGCCGCAAACGCCGCGCGAGAACGGGATCTGCAGACAGCCGTGTCCGCCCTGGTAGGGGCCGATTTTCAGCAGCTCGGGCGCCACCACGCGATAAAACCCGGTCCAGTCAAACCGGTCATCGCTGTGATGCACCTCGCAGGCGACGGTGGCCATCAGGGCGACCTCATCGGTTTCGCCCTCGGTCAGGGCGGCGATGGTCTTTGCCAAAGTGGTGTAATCGAGGCTCATCTGGTCGGCTCCCGGGTCAGTCTGTTCTGGTGCTGCTGTATCCCGCGCAGGCGCAGGCGACGCAAGGCCCCCTTCACGCGGCGGTGTCCAGCGCGCCCCGCAACCACTCTGCCGCATCGGATATGGCTTCATCCGCCTGCGGGATCACCTTGGTCAGATTCAGGAAGCCGTGGATCTGCCCCGGATACTGCTTCACCGTGACGGGCACGCCTGCCTGCTCCAGCGCTGCCGCATAGGACAGGCCATCGTCCCACAGGGGATCATGCCCCGCCACCAGCACAAATCCCTGCGGCTGCCCGGCCAGATGGGTCGACATCAGCGGCGATATCTCGGGCGCCAGACGGTCCTGACCTTGGGGAATATATTGATCCATATACCACTGCATCCGCGGCAGCGACAGCAGCGGGTGATCCTGCAAGGCCTGCACCGAGGCCGAGGTAAGCCGCGCATCCACAGCCGGATAGATCAAGAGCTGCGCCCGGGGCAGAGGTTTGCCCGCTTCCGACAGGCTGTGCATCAGGCTGGCCGTCAGATTCGCCCCCGCGCTGTCGCCCCCGACAGCAATGCGCGCCGGATCGATGCCAAGATCCTCCGCCCGCTCTAGCAAGGCCAGATAGGAGGCCAGCACATCATGCGCCGCCGCCGGAAAGGGGTGTTCCGGTGCCAAACGGTAGCTGACTGAAACAACCCGCACTCCGGCCCGCGCCGCCAGTTTCGCACACAGCGCATCATGGGTGTCGATACTGCCCTGTATCCAGCCGCCACCATGCAGATAGATCAGCGTCGGAAGGCTGTGCGCCTCATCGCATTCGGCAGGGACATAGACACGCGCAGGCCGGGGACCATCGCCGCCCGGCAGGGTCATGTCGTTGCGCGTAACCGGCTCCCGGCATGGGGCATCGAATTTTTCCACGAAACCGGCGAGTTGCACTCGGCTTTCCTTGACCGTCGGCTGGACTGCGGGATCGCGCACCAGACCAACCAGATCCGCAACCGCCTGCGCCTTGGGATCGGCCCGCCGTCCATCGACCACGGGCAAGGCCCCACCATAAAGCAGGCGCACCGCGCTCTCGGGCAGCAGCACCCGCAGCAAGGCCCAGATCAACTTTACTTTCTTCATTGGAAATTCCCCGCACTGAAATCACCTGCACCCCGCCAAAATTCACGGCGGAGACAGGGCTACTCTGCGGAGGAGAGGGCAACCGCGCAAGCCACGGCACGCTGCAGGCACATAAAAGGGCAAAGAGGTCGCCCCCTCTGCCCTTCACTCACTGATCCGGGATTAGACCCGTTCGATAGCGATGGCGGTGCCTTCGCCGCCACCGATGCAGATCGCCGCAACACCGCGTTTCAGCCCGCGTTTCTCCAGCGCGTTCAGCAGCGTCACCATGATCCGCGCACCGGAGGCACCGATCGGGTGACCCAGCGCGCAGGCGCCGCCGTTCACATTCACCTTGTCGCGGGAAATGCCCATCTCGTGCATGAAGGCCATGGGCACGACCGCAAAAGCCTCGTTCACTTCCCACAGATCCACATCCTCGACCGACCAGCCGATCTGTTTCAGCAGTTTCTGGGCCGCCGGAACCGGTGCGGTGGTGAACCATCCTGGTGCCTGCGCGTGGCTGGCGTGGCCCATGATCCGCGCCCGCACCGTCAGACCCTTGGCTTCTGCCGCCTCTTCCGAGGCCAGCACAAGCGCCGCCGCCCCGTCCGAAATCGACGAGGCATTCGCTGCGGTCACAGTGCCATCCTTGCGGAAGGCCGGTTTCAGGTTCGGAATCTTTTCCGGGCGGGCCGACTGGGGTTGCTCATCGGTGGTGATGACCTGCTCTCCGCTGCGGGTGTGCAGCGTGACCGAGGTGATCTCATCCGCAAAAGCACCGGTGCGCTCGGCGTCCAGTGCGTTCGACAACGAGGCCAGCGCGTATTGATCCTGCGCTTCGCGGGTGAACTGGAACTTCTCGGCGCAATCCTCGGCGAAGGTGCCCATCAGACGACCCTTGTCATAGGCATCCTCCAGACCGTCGAGGAACATGTGGTCAATGACCTGCCCGTGACCGATCCGCGCACCCCCGCGCATCTTGGGCAGCAGATAGGGCGCATTGCTCATGCTCTCCATACCGCCCGCGATCATCGTGTCGGTGTGGCCAAGAGCGATCTGATCAAAGGCAATCATCGCCGCCTTCATGCCCGATCCGCACATCTTGTTGAGCGTCGTGGCCGGGACCTCTTCGCCCAGACCGCCTGCAAAACCAGCTTGCCGCGCGGGCGCCTGCCCCTGCCCCGCGGGCAGAACGCAGCCCATCAGAACCTCATCGACGGTGTCGGTTCCGGCCCCGGCGAGCGCTGCCTTGATCGCGGCGCCACCCAGTTCGGCAGCAGTCACGCCATCGAAAACGCCCTGGAACCCACCCATGGGGGTGCGCGCCGCTCCGGCAATTACAACGTGTTTCATGAAATTTTCCTCCAATCGTCGAAATTATCCATACAGAATGCTAAGGTTTGAGGTCTAGAGTCAGTGTGAAGTACAGAGAGACCCTCGGGGAACAAACATGAGCATATCCAGTACGGTAACGGACGGTGCGCAGATCGTCACAGTGAATGCGGAGCGCATCGACGCGGCCATCGCGATTCGGTTCAAGGAAGACATGCGCTCTGCCACCGAAAGCGGACCCGACCGCGTGATTCTGGACCTGTCCGAGGTCCAGTTCATCGATTCCAGCGGTCTTGGCGCCATAGTCGCAGCCATGAAACAGCTTGGCAGCGGTCGCCGCCTTGATCTGGCTGGCCCGACCCCGATGGTGGAAAAGGTTTTCCGCCTCACCCGGATGGACACGATTTTCGATCTATATGGCTCGCTGACCGAAGCGATGTCTGAACCCAAAGTCGGCACGTGATTCCGTATATGATCCTCCGCGCAAAGCGAGAAACGAATGGTTGAAACCTTTGCCTGCTCGTTCACGGCAACAGAGCTTGATGCCCGGTCCGGCATTACGCAGGTTGTGAAACGGCTGCGCGGACTGGGCATCCCCGAGTTGCGGGTCGATGAAGTCCAGATCGCGCTGGCCGAAGCCGTGAACAATGTGGTCGAGCACGCTTATGCGGGCAAAACCCCGGGAGACGTGCGGATCCGCTGTTCCCTGGAACCGGAGCGTCTGTGGATCAATATCACCGATGCCGGAGCCCCCTTCCCCGAAGGCGAACTGCCCGAAGGCAAGCCTGCAAATCTGGATGTGGCGCCGGAAGATCTCCCTGAAGGCGGCTTTGGCTGGTTTCTGATCCGGGAGCTGACAAGCGACATCCACTATGAACGCAGCGCCGGCAACAACCAGCTGTCCTTGTGTTTCGAAATTCAGGTGACCCGGGCCTGATCCCATTTTCCGGCCCCCTGTTTTGATCTGGTACCGACCTGTCGATGTACCAGCCGCAGAGCTTTTATTGCTCCAAATCCGTATTTTCTAAAGCGTCCTGCCAATAGCACGCCCAGTGCGCCGAAGGGGTGGCTCCGGACTTCGCCGCAATTGCGCCACACATTTACCCCTAAATCGCCTGAAAAATGTGCTTTCTGTTACATCAGAAGCTTTTGATAGCTGTCCCTGGCGCTACGTTCCACTGCCCCCATCGTGCATGTTGCGCCGGGGAACATCCTCTCCCCTTCCACTGTATGCATGGAAATCTCGGCCACGGTTTTGCACCGCTACCGGAAATGGCCGTCTTTTGTTGCGCCGAACACGCGACAAGCATGGATGCCTTTCGCATTGCCTTCGGCGGCGAAGCCACTAGTGTTTCGCTGCTATTCAAGAGGGAGAGGCATATGCGCGATTTTCAACAACCCGGACGCTCTGCGGTCTTTGCACAGAACGGTATCTGCGCCACATCGCACCCCCTTGCGGCCGGCGCTGCCATCGACATTCTGAAACGCGGCGGCAACGCCATGGATGCGGCCATCGCCGGGGCGGTTCTGCTCGGTATTTGCGAGCCGCAGATGACCGGGATCGGTGGCGATTGCTTTGTGCTTTATACGCGTCCGGGCAGCGATGAAATTCACGCGCTGAACGGGTCCGGCCGGGCACCTGCCGCCGCCAATGCCGCAGATCTGCGCGCCGAAGGGCTGAGCGCCGTGCCGCTGCGCAGCCCGCATGCGGTCACCGTGCCGGGCGCCATCGACGCCTTTTGCCACCTGTCGCAGACCGAAGGCAAACTGGGCCTTGATGCGATCCTGTCCCCCGCAATCCACTATGCCGAAACCGGCGTTCCGGTAGCGCCGCGTGTTGCCTTTGACTGGGCCAATGACGCGGACACCCTGCAGGGCGCGGCCCGCGACAGCTATCTGATCGGGGGCAAGGTCCCGACCGTTGGGCAGATCTTCCGCGCCCCGGGCCAGGCCGAAGTTCTGCGCCGGATCGCCAAGGACGGTCGCGATGCCTTTTACACCGGTGAAATCGCCGAAGACATGGTTGCCGCGCTCAACGCGCTTGGCGGCGTGCACACGGTTGATGATTTCGCCGCTACCGCCTGCATGTCGGTGACGCCGGTTTCCGGCGATTACAAAGGCACCGATCTGGTCGAGCATCCGCCGAACGGTCAGGGTGCGACCGCCATCCTGATGCTGAATATCCTGAAACATTTCGACATCGCGGGCATGGACCCCTTTGGCGCCGAACGCGCCCATATCGAGGCCGAAGCCGCCAAGCTGGCCTATGATGCCCGCAACCGCTTCATCGCCGATGCCGATCACACCACCCGGCTGGACCACATGCTGGCGCCCGAAACCGCGGCCAAACTGGCCGCACTGATCGATCCGAAACGCGCCATGGCCGCCGCCGCCCCGCTGAGCGAGGCCGTGCACAAGGATACGATCTATATCACCGTGGTCGATAAGGACCGCATGGCCGTGTCGCTGATCTACTCGATCTTCCATGGCTTTGGCTCGGGCATCGCCTCGGACAAATTCGGCATCCTGCTGCAGAACCGGGGCGCCGGTTTCACCTTGGAAGAAGGCCACGCCAACGAATTGGGCGGTGGCAAACGGCCGATGCATACGATCATCCCCGGCATGCTGCGCCAGAACGGGCGCGTGACGATGCCTTTCGGTGTGATGGGCGGTGCCTATCAGCCCAATGGCCACGCGCGTTTCGTTTCCAACCTTACCGATTTCGGCATGGAGCCGCAGGCCGCCATGGACGCACCGCGCAGCTTCTCGGACGCAGGTGTCATGAAGGTCGAGCGTGGCTATTCCGACAAGGTGCGCCAAGAGCTGACCGAGATGGGCCACAAGGTGGAGGTCCCCGAAACGGCGATTGGCGGCTCGCAGGGCATCCGCATCCACGATGGCGATTTGCTGGAAGGCGCCAGCGACCCGCGCAAGGATGGCTGCGCGCTCGGCTACTGATCAGGCCTCACCGGTGCTTCGCTGCAGCAAAAGCGCAGCGGGGCACCGGACGCGATCCGGCGATTAGTTCAGCTGGTATTGCAGGGAATAGGCCGCGCCGTCGAATTTGCCGAACATTTCCGAAAGATCCGGATGGCTGATCGGTTCGCCGGAATAATCGGCAACCAGATTCTGCTCGGACACATAGGCCACGTAATAGGTCTGATCGTTTTCGGCCAGCAGATGGTAGAAGGGTTGATCCTTCACCGGCCTGCTTTCTTCGGGAATGGATTCGTACCATTCCTCGGTATTTGCAAAGGCTGGATCGACGTCAAACACCACCCCGCGGAAGGGATGCTTCCGGTGGCGGACGACCTGGCCCAGGTTATATTTTGCGCGCGTTCTCAACATGGTCTTGCTGCCCCCGTCTTTTGTTACTAACGCGGATGCGCGGCAGATGTCCAACTCTTGAGGCAAATTTTCGAGGAAACAGACTGTGAACCTTGCTCTGACAGTGCTTGAAATCGTGGCCCCCGTCTTCCTGCTTGCCGGGGTCGGGTTCGCTTGGGTGCGGCTTGGATTTGAGTATCGGATTCAATTTGTTACCCGTCTGGCCATGACGCTGGCGGTGCCCTGCCTGATCTTCACGGCGCTGATGAAAACCGAGCTGGACAAGGCCGCGATCGGCTGGTTCGTGCTGGCTGCCCTTGCCGGGCATGCGCTGCTGGCATTGGCAGGCGCAGCACTGGTGCGCGTGATGCAGCTGGAGCGGCGCAGCTATCTGGCGCCCTTCATTTTCGGCAATACCGGCAACCTTGGCATTCCGCTGTCGCTCTTTGCCTTTGGCGAGGCGGGCCTTGGCTATGCGGTGGCGATGCTCGCGGTTTCTGCGGTGCTGTCCTTCACCTTTGGCATCTATCTGGTCGCCGGTGAAGGCGGCGGCGGCAAGGCGCTGCGTGAACCGATGGTCTGGGCCACGCTTCTGGGCGCGCTCTTTCTGTGGCAGGGCTGGCAGACGCCGCAATTCCTGACCAATGCGCTGGATCTGATCGGGCAAATGGCAATTCCACTGATGCTGATCACCCTTGGCGTTGCGGTGGCGCGGCTGACACCGGGCAAGACCGGCCTTGCCGTGTTAATGTCGCTGATCAAGGTGACGCTCAGTGCGGCCATCGGCTGGGGGCTGGGGCTGGCATTCGGGCTCGATTACACGGCATTCGGCGTTCTGGTGCTGCAGCTGGCAACGCCCGTGGCGGTGACTTCTTACCTGCTGGCCGAGAAATTCGAAGCCGATGCGCAGGCGGTTGCCGGCATGGTGGTGGTTTCCACGCTGATGTCCGTTGCAGCTCTGCCTCTCCTGCTGTCCCTGCTTCTGGAAATGTGATTTCATCCACAGGCGCAATTCGCTAGACTGCCGCCAAAATAAAAAAGGCAGAGGCAATGAGCAGAATCATCGTCGCCCTGATCCTCCTGTTGGCGGTTGCCTCCTGTGGGGGTGGGTACAAGTCCCCGCCGCGCAATCTTGATAATGCCTGCAGCATTATCAAACAGCGGCCTGAATACCTGAAAGCCTTCCGCGCGACCGAACGGCGCTGGGGTGTTCCCGTGCACGTGCAGATGGCCACGATCTATCACGAGAGCCGTTTTGACGGCGATGCCCGCACGCCGCACAACTATCTTCTGGGCGTCATCCCGATGGGCCGCCAGTCCAGCGCCTATGGCTACAGCCAAGCCCTGGACGGCACCTGGGACGATTACCGGCGCGACACAGGACGCCGTCGGGCCAAGCGCGACCGGATCAAGGATGCCGCGGATTTCATGGGCTGGTACATGAACAAGAGCCGCGAAAAGAACGGCATCGCGCTTTATGATGCGCGCAATCAGTATCTCGCCTATCACGAAGGGCACAGCGGCTATGCCCGCGGCAGCTACCGTGCGAAATCCTGGCTGATGCGGGTGGCGAGCAAGGTGGAATCTCGCTCCTTGATGTATCAGGCGCAACTGGCCACCTGCCGTAAGTTCCGCTGACCCTCCGGGCACGTGCCACAACGAATTGGTTCCCGTCCGGGCTGCCCCAGGGAAACGCTTAGGGGGCACTCCCGCCAGTCTCGAACCCTTCGGTGAAGGGTCCTCCCCCGTTGGGCCCGGCACCGCCTGACGGCGGTGCGACCCGCGCCACGGGCGCCAGTGTTCCACGGAATGTTCAGATATCACCGAGCGCGCCACGCCCTGGCGTGGCGCCCGGCCCAACACCGCCAAGGGGTTCGGGCAAAGCCCGGGCACCTGCGGGGGCGGGAGCATTCAGCTGTATGATCGACGGCCTACCGGCTGCCGAGGTCAGACTCTACAGTAGTCAGCGGGATCCGCTGCCTGCGCCCGTGGTGAAGAGGAAGGAGGATAGCTTGCCCCCGGTTTCCAGAGCGCCCAGAACCACCGTCGTGCGGCCCCCGGCGCTGTCATGCACAACCCATTTGCGCAATTCGACCGGGTCATCGGTGAACATCAGCTCCAGCCCGCCGTATTCGGGGTTCTCCGGGTCCTGCGCCTGAAGGATCGTTGTCGTTCCGTCGAACTGATGGCCCACAACCATATCGGCTTGCCCCAGATCAACAGTTTTGGCCAGGATGATCGACAGCGGCGTACGCTTAAGCGGATAAGTCTCCGGCGGCTGGTTCGATTTCGGATCGTGGATCACCACCGACCCGGCCCCGGCCACCACCGTGGCGCCATTTTCGCCATCATATTCGAACCGCATCCGGCCCGGCCGATGGATATACAGCTTGCCAGTGGACAGCGTGCCATCATCGTTGATCTGGGTAAAACTGGCCTCGGCCGTGGTCAGGGCGTTCAGGTAAGCCGACAGTTCCGACAGGCTCAGCTTCTCTGCCGCCCAGGCAGCAGGGGCACACAGGATCAGCGCCGCGACAAGTGCAATCTGTTTCATGACCCTTAGATAAGCCCTGACTGTGGAAAAGGAAGAGCCACCCGCCACTGCGGGAGGCCTTGCGCACCCATCCGCCGATCTACTGTTCGGGGACCAGGATTTCCCGTTTGCCGACATGGTTCGCCGGAGACACCAGCCCTTCGTCCTCCATCTGCTCAACCAGACGCGCGGCCTTGTTATAGCCAATCGCCAGTTTGCGCTGAATGTAAGAGGTAGAGCACTTGCGGTCCTTGATCACGATCTGCACGGCGGAATCATACAGCGCATCCTCGCCCGTGGTATTGCCACCGGTGGACAGGCCCAGCACCGCGTCGATGTCATCGGCCTTCTCGTCGTCCGGGCCATCCAGAACCGTGCCCACATAGGCGGGCGGGCCGAACTGTTTAAGATGGGTGACGACTTCCTCGACTTCCTCGTCCGAAACAAACGGACCATGGCAGCGGGTGATCTTAGCCCCGCCCGCCATGTAAAGCATGTCACCCATACCCAGCAGCTGCTCGGCGCCCATTTCGCCAAGGATGGTACGGCTGTCGATCTTACCTGTCACCTGGAAGGAAATCCGGGTGGGGAAGTTCGCCTTGATGGTACCGGTGATCACATCGACCGAGGGACGCTGAGTGGCCATGATCAGGTGAATGCCCGAGGCCCTCGCCATCTGCGCCAGACGCTGAATGCAGGCTTCGATTTCCTTGCCAGCCACCATCATCAGGTCGGCCATCTCGTCGACGATCACAACGATATAGGGCAGTGCCTCGGGTGCGAACTCTTCGGTCTCGAACACTGGCTCGCCGGTGTCATCGTCAAACCCGGTCTGCACCGTGCGGGAGAACATCTCACCCTTGGCAAGCGCCTCTTTCACGCGACCATTGTAGCCTGCGATATTGCGCACTCCCATCTTGGACATCTTGCGATAGCGGTCTTCCATCTCGCCCACGACCCATTTCAGGGCGACGACCGCCTTTTTCGGATCGGTCACAACGGGCGACAGAAGATGCGGAATGCCATCATAGACAGAGAGTTCCAACATCTTGGGGTCGATCATGATCAGGCGGCATTCATCCGGTGTCAGCTTGTACAGCAGTGACAGGATCATGGTGTTGATCGCCACCGATTTACCGGATCCGGTGGTACCCGCGATCAATAGGTGCGGCATCTTCGAAAGGTCCGCCACCATGGCGTCGCCACCGATATCCTTGCCCAGCGCCAGCGGCAGGTTCTGGGTGCCATCGCCATAATCGCGGCTCGACAGGATTTCGCGGAAGCTGACCATTTCCCGTTTTTCATTGGGCAGTTCGATGCCGATCACCGAGCGGCCCGGCACGGTCGAAACACGCGCCGACAGGGCCGACATGGAGCGGGCGATATCATCCGCCAGACCGATCACCCGGCTGGCCTTCAGGCCCGGCGCTGGTTCCAGTTCGTACATGGTGACGACGGGGCCGGGACGGACCGAGACGATCTCACCCTTGACGCCATAGTCATCGAGCACCGATTCCAGCATCCGCGCGTTCTCTTCCAGCGCCTCATCGCTCAGATGATGACGCTCGACCGCGGCAGGATTGGCCAACAGCGACAGCGGCGGCAAGTCGAAATCACTGGAATCGTTCTCTTCAAAGGCCAGCCGCGGTTGGGCTTCCGCCTTGGCGCGGGTCGATGGCTCCGGCGCGCGGCGCTGGGGCTGCTCCACAACCACCTTGCGCGGCTCTGCCACCGGGATGGTCAGGCCCTCGGCGGGTTGCTCTGCGCGAGCCGTGATCGCGGGCTCAGCGGTTTCAGCAGGCACGTAGGTCGGCAACTCCTCGGCTGGGACCCGATCGGGCTCCAGATCGGCGCCATATCCGGTGTCTGCTGCAGGCGCCCCAACGGTCGGCGCGGGCGGAACCTGCGACAGCCCGGGGGCGACAGGCACCTCGGCACTGAATTCTGCCGGAGCAGCAGGGGCATGCGCTGCGGTCAGTGGTGGTTCGGGTGGCAGCCCCGCATGGGGCGCGGGATCGGGATTGAAGACCAGCGGCTCAGGGCGGCGACCGCGCCCCTTGGTCAGGGGCAGGTTCGGATCGGGTTCCGGCGGCTGCCCAGCAGCGCGACGCACACGCACGGCATTTGCGATCTTCTGCGAAATCCGGTCATCACCCGGCAGATCCTCATCACTGATCTGCGGTGCGCTCTCGACCAACTCGGGCTGCGGCATCGGCGCATTAGCCAAATCGGGATCAGCGCGGCGGATCAGATTGGGCACCCGAGAGAACAATCCGGTTCTTGTCGGTGCGGCAGGCGCTGCGACCTCGATCGGCGGAGGCGCAGTCACATCGGTTTCGAACATCTGAGGCTCTTCCTCCTCCTGTCCGAACCAGGCCGTATCATCCTCGGCGGCCCTTGCCTGTTCTGCGGCGGCAGCGCGTTTTTCACGATAGGACAGCGCCGCCTGGACACCGCTGGAGGCGCCACGACCCAGAAGGCTGGCAAGCGTGCCATAGGCCAGGATAAGACCGACCAGCAGGAACCGTCCGGCCCGCTGCAGTTCCGCACGCGAAAAGCCGCAGACAAACGTGCCAAGCGCCAGCATGCCAATGGCCATCAGCAGCGACATCAGCTTGACCGCGAAATGCGAACTGATCGGCGCCAGCGTCAGAAGCGCCCCCATCACGGTATCGCCAAACAGACCTCCAAGGCCAAAACTATGAGTGGCGCGCCATTCTGCGCCCGGCACCAGCGTCGCTGCATAGACCGAGCCCACGGCGATCAGAACCGGTGCAAAGACGATCCGCCCTATGACCCGCTCGGCGCCCTGATGCAGCAGGAAGCGAACACCCCAGGCCAGCAGCGTCACCGCGAGGGCCACGCCGCCCCAACCGACAACCATGAACAGCGGCGCCGCCACAGAAGCCCCCATCCGGCCCATCCAGTTCTGAACCGGCGCATCGGTGGAGACCATCCAGTTGGGATCATCCGGCGTATAAGAGCCGATCATCGCGGCGGCCATCAGGCCCAGCCCCAGAAGGGCGATCCCGATCAGTTCCTTACCGCGCTTTTCAATGGCTGCCTGCATGTTGCTGTCAAGCAACGGATCGCGGCTGCGGGTTTGAAATGCCATGCCTACCTCGGTTCCATTTTTCGGCGCCTGCCCCGCTTGTGCCGCGGGATCCTGGCATCCGGTGGTCTATTGATTTTGGCCGCGCGCCCCCAGCCGGGGCCGCGTGGCAGTCGTATCAATACAGACAACTGCGCAGGGTGCTCAGCGCCGTCTGTGTTGCCTCCGCCGGGGCGACCAGCGCCACGCGGATATATCCTTCGCCCGGGTTCTGCCCCGGCGCGCCCTGCGCCAGATAGGCGCCTGGCAGCACCCGCACGCCGGTTTCCTGCCACAGCTTCAGCGCTGCCGCCTCGCCGCCGTCCTTGACCGGTAGCCACAGGAAGAACCCGGCTTCGGGGGACATGTAGCCTTCCAGACCATCAAACACCTGATCGGCGATCTGGTATTTCTCCTGATAGAGCGCACGGTTTTCCTCTACGTGCGCCTCATCGGCCCAGACACGCGCTGCCGCAGCCTGCAACGGGCCGGGCATCGGTGCGCCGCTATAGGCGCGCAGCTGCTTGATGCGGGCAATGCATTCGGGGCCGCCCGCGATCAGACCGGCGCGCAACCCGGGCAGGTTCGAACGTTTCGACAGGGAGTTGAACAGCACCACCCGCTCGGGATCGGCGCCCAGTTCCTGCGCTACGGTCAGCGCGCCTACCGGCGCAGCGTCGCGGTAGATTTCGGAATAGCATTCGTCGGCGAAAATGCGAAAATCATGCTTTTCCGCCAGCCGGATCAGATCGGCCCAGTAGTCGCGCGAGGCCACCGCGCCCTGCGGATTCGCGGGCGAGCAGATATAGGCCACCGCTGTGCGGTCCAGCACCTCGGTCGGCAGGCTGGCGTAATCGGGCAGATGGCCGGTTTCGGCTGTGGCAGGCACGAACACCGGCTCGGCGCCGACGGAAATCGTCGCCACCATGTAAACCTGATAAAACGGATTCGGGATCAGCACCGCAGGGCGGGCGCCATTCTTGGTTTCCGGACACAGGGCCATCGCCGCATTGTAAAGCCCCTCGCGGGTGCCGTTCAGCGCCATCACCTGCCGGTCCGCATCCATCTTCACGCCATAGCGACGCGCGACCCAGTCGGACATTGCGCCGCGCAGTTCCTCGGAGCCTTCGTTTGGCGGGTAATTGTTAAACCCGGCCGCATTCTCCGCGATCACATCCGTGACCCAGGCAGGAAAAGTGTGTTTCGGCTCACCAATGGTCATATGCACCACATCCCCGCCGGGCGTATGGTGGTCAAGCAGCGCCCGCAGACGCGGAAACGCATAGGGCGGCAGGTTCGAAAACCGCTCTGGGAAGTTCATCACAATTGCCTCAGTTTCGGGATCATTCGCGCCCCGTTTGCAGGTAAGGTACAGAGCGTGGGCGCCTGCGTCCAGCCGCATAGGGCACCCACGGTCCAGTTGTGCTTTTGCAACAACGTGCAGCAGCCGTCAGATCAACACAGCGCCGCCTCGACGCTGGCCCCGATCCGCAACAGTGCCTCTTCGCAATCCGGTTGCCCCAATAGCTGCAAGCCGCAGCTGGGTTTACTCGTGGGCAAGGACAGCGCGCAAAGCCCCATCAGGTTGCCGATCCGGGTATTGCGCAGGGTCAGAAGATTGGCCCGGACGTAATACTCATGATCGCTTTGCAGTTGTGCCATGTTCGGCGGCAGAATCGGGCAGGAGGGCGTCAGCACCGCGTCAAAGCCCGCCACCGCCTGATCCCAGACCATCCGGCATTGTTCCAGCTTGGCCCAGGCCGCCACATAATCGGGACCACTGTGCTGACCGCCAGCGCGGAACCGCTCCAGGATTTCGGCAAACATCAAATCCGGGCTCGCCTCGATCACATCCTTCCACAGACCATAAGCCTCTGTGGTATAAAGAATTCCGCTCAGATCCATGGCGTCCTGCAGCTCCGGCACCTCCAGCGGTACGATCTCTGCGCCGGCCGCCTTCAGCTTGCCCAGACACTCCACATGGGCAGCGGCAACCTCAGGCTCCAGATCATCGCGCGCCACGGTGCGCAGATCGGCAAAGCGGCGCCCCTGCAGCGACGGTGGGTTGCGCAGGTCCGGCCCCTTGGTGCCCTCCAGCAGCCCCAGCATCAGGCCCGCATCTTCGACCGAACGCGCCAGCGGACCGACAGTGTCGAACTTCAGGCACAGAGGCACCACGCCCTCTAGGCTAATCCGACCTGCCGTGGTCTTAAGCCCCACAAGATTGTTCCAGGCCGAAGGGATGCGCACCGAACCGCCGGTGTCCGAGCCGATACCGCAGGCCGCCAGACCAAAGGCCACCGAAGCCGCCGCGCCAGAGGACGATCCCCCCGGCGCCGCGCCTTCATCATTGACGCAGGGCGGGGTTTCCTTGACCGGGTTCAGTCCCAGCCCGGAGAAGGCCAGCTCGCTCATGTGGGTTTTGCCCAGGCAAACGGTGCCCATGGCGGTGGCATTGGCCAGAACCCGTGCGTCCTGATCCGGCACCCGGCCTTTGAGCAGGTCCGATCCCGCCTCGGTACCGGTTCCGGCACTGTCGAACAGGTCTTTCCAGCTGATCGGCACTCCATCCAGCGGCGAGCGCCGCAAATCCATCCGCGCCCGCTCGGCCGCGGCTTCCGCTTCGGCCAGGGCGCGCTCATGCGTAACCACGGTATAGATCCGGTCGCGCAGCGGATGCGCGTCAATGGCCTCCAGGTAGCATTTGGTCAGCGCAACAGGATCGATCTCCCCTGCCCCAATGCCGCGCCCCAGATCCGCAGCCGTCATCTTCAGCCAGTCCTGCATCCGCAAAGTCTCCCGTCGCGTGTTCCATATGTTTTGCCGGGGACGGTAACGGCAGCAGCGCTGAGGGACAATCCCGCGCACCTGCAAGACCGGACAATGCGATGGACATTCCGAATGCAAGGCGCATATTGCAGGGCATGAAGAACAGCTCCGATATCCTGATTGTCGGCGGCGGGCTGAACGGCCCTGCCCTGGCCCTGGCGCTGGCCCAGACTGGCCACAGCGTCACCGTCATTGATGCGCTGCCCAAGGTCGCCCTGAAGGACGAAGGCTTCGACGGGCGCGGCTATGCGCTGGCGTTGGCCTCCAAACGTCTGCTCGACCGGATCGGCGTTTGGCAACACGTCGCGGACAATGCGCAGCCGATGCTGGAGATCAAGGCCTCCGACGGACACGCCGGAGAGGGGCCCGCGCCGTTCGTCATCCATTTCGACCATACCGAGATCGAAGACGGGCCGATGGGCTATATGGTCGAGGATCGCTTTCTGCGCCGCGCCTTTCAGCAAGCGATGGAGGACGCACCCCGGATCACCACGGTGAATGGCCGCCGCGTGGTGGCGCAGGCACCGGATCAGAGCGGCGTCACCCTGACGCTGGATGATGGCGCCGAGCTACGCGGTCGCATGCTGGTCGGCTCGGACGGACGCAAAAGCGGCACCGCCGCCCGCGCCGGGATCAAACGCACCGGCTGGGACTACGGCCAGACCGCGCTGGTCTGCGCCATCGACCATGAAAAACCCCACCACGGCATCGCGCATCAGTTCTTCATGCCAGCGGGGCCGCTGGCCATCCTGCCCCTGCCCGGCAACCGCTCCTCCATCGTCTGGAGTGAAAAGACTGAGACTGCGGAGGCCATTCAGGGCCTGAGCGACGCCGATTACATCGCCGCACTGAAACCCCGGTTTGGCGATTTCCTGGGTGAGATTTCTCTTGCGGGCAAGCGCTTTACCTATCCGCTGAACCTGACGCTCGCCAACAGTTTTATCGGGGACCGTATGGCGCTGATCGGCGATGCGGCCCACGGCATGCATCCCATTGCTGGCCAGGGTCTCAACGCCGGGCTGCGCGATGTTGGCGCCCTGGCCGAGGTGCTGACCGAGGCCACCCGGCGCGGCGAGGATATCGGATCATCGCTGGTGCTGGACCGCTATCAGCAGTGGCGCCGCTTTGACACCGCAACGCTGGCGCTGGCGACGGATACCTTCAACAAGCTGTTCTCGAACGACAATCCGCTGCTGCGGCTTGGTCGCGATATCGGCATGGGTCTGGCAGGCGCCGTCCCGGGCCTGCGCCGCGGCTTCATGCGCGAGGCCGCCGGGCTAACCGGCGATCTGCCGCGACTGTTGCAAGGCAAGCCGATCTGAGCCACTCCACCTGATCAGGGCGCAACCGCGCCGCGCGACAGCGCGGCGCCGGACCCAAGGCCGCGCCTTTGTTTTGAAAAAGCCAAAGGACAGGCCGGACGCGGGAGTATCCCGGCTTCGCCTCACTCCAGCGGGCGGGCCTCGTCCACCAACATCACCGGGATCCCATTGCGGATCGGGAAGGCCAGATTGGCAGGTTTGGAAATCAGCTCCTGCGCCGCGGCGTCGTATTCCAGAACTGCATTGGTCACCGGGCAGACCAGCGCCTCCAGCATGCGACGGTCAAAGGCGGGCGCGGCGGTGTGTTCTTCACTCATTGCAGTGGGTCCTCACTTGAACCGCTTCGCAAAGCGAATTCGATCAGGGTGACAAGGGTTTCGCGCCTTGTGGCAAGGCAGGGCGCCTCTAGCAAGGCCTGTTTGTCCTCGGGATCGAAATCCAGCAGCATCGACAGGGAATTGATCAACAGCTCGTCATCGGCCTCCTGCAACGATTCCCAATCCGTCGACAGGCCGCGTGCCGCGAAAAAGCGTTCCAACAGCTCCAGCAGGTCCCCCCGTTCGAACCCGCAATCCGGTTCGCTCCGGCCCAGATCACCCTCAAAGCCGCTCCAATTCACCTCGCAGCGGCGGTAGGGCGTGAAGCCATCGCATTCTTGCACCACCCGGAACCGGGATATCCCGGAGAGGGTGATCAGATAGCGCCCGTCATCGGTTTCGGAAAATTGCGATATGCGCCCGGCACAGCCGATGGCATGCAGCCCCTCGGCATCACCGCTGCGCAGCGGACAGGGCTGTACCATGCCGATCAGCCGCGTGCGCGTCTTCAGCGTGTCTTCCAGCATCTGAAGATAACGCGGTTCGAAGATATGAAGGGGCAGCTTTGACCGGGGCAGCAATAGCGCCCCGGGCAAGGGAAACACGGGAATCGTGTCAGGCAGATCTGCAGGCTTAAACATAGCCTTCAGTTTAGCGCGCAGGTGCCTTTAGGCAAATATCATCGAGCTCAGCTTGCGGCGCCCGTTCAGAACAACCGGATCGTTGGCAGGCAACGCCTCGAAGATGGTGAAGAGCTGCGCCTTGGCCGCGCCGTCGTTCCATTCGCGATCACGGCGGAACAGCTCCAGAAGTTCGGACACCGCCGCCTCGGCATCACCAGCCGCATGCAGAGCCTGCGCCAGATCGAAACGCGCTGCGTGGTCGGCCGGGTCGGCTTCGACCTTGGCGCGCAGATCGGCTACCGGACCGGCATTCTGCGCCTGACGGGCCAGCTCGATCTGGGCCCGAGCCGCTTCTATCTCGGCCGCGTCGGAAATCTCGGCAGGCGCGCCGTTCAGAATTGCCTCGGCCTGATCCAGATCTTCCATCGCGATATGCGCCCGCGCCAGACCACCATAGGCGGCGGCGTTCTTGTCATCCTCGCCCAGAACCGCGGCAAAGGTCTGCGCCGCATCGGCCGCTGCCCCTTCGGCGAGCATTTCCTCAGCCGCCTCCAGCGCCTCACCAAGGCCACCGCCTGCTTCCCCGCCTGCGGCCTCAATCACCTTTTTCAGGAAGGCGTCGATCTCGCTTGGCGGCAGCGCGCCCTGGAACATGTCGATCGGGCGGCCCTGCACAAAGGCCACCACTGTGGGGATTGATTGCAGCGGCAGCCCCTGCTGCGCCAGCGCCTGCGCCAGACGCTGGTTCTGGTCCACATCGATCTTGGCCATGGTGACCGCGCCATTGGCGCGCGTGACAGCCGCCTCCAGCGCCGGACCCAATGTCTTGCAAGGGCCACACCAGGGCGCCCAGAAATCGACGATCACCGGCGCCTGCATCGAGGCCTCGACCACGTCCTGCATAAAGGTCGCTTCTGTGACGTCCTTGATCAGATCACCTGCGGACGTGGGCGCGCCTGCGCCTCCGAGAATATCCATCATGCTCTTGTTCTCCGTTTGGAACTTGCCCCCTATATGGAATCCCAAGGCCAAGAAACCAAGAGAGGAGTTGCCGCGTGCCGATTCCGCGCATCGACATCTTTGCCCTGTCCGAGCGCCTGATGGCTATGGATGACGCTGCCTGGGCCCGTCACGCAAACCCGCTGAGCGTTTATAGCCGGGTGTCGATTCTCCCGCTTATGACCCTCGCGATCTGGTCTCATCTCTGGCTCGGGTGGGGCGCTTTGGCGCCGGTTGCTCTGGTACTGATCTGGACATGGTGGAACCCGCGCGCCTTTGGCCCGCCAGCCACAACCGACAGCTGGGCGGCGCGGGGCACCTTCGGCGAACGGGTCTTTCTGAACCGTGCCAAGGTGCCAATCCCACCGCATCACGCGCAATGGGCCAGGATCCTGACCCTGACCGCCGGGGTGGGCGTTGTTCCGTGGGTTTACGGGGTGTGGCATCTGGACCCAGGTCTGACACTGTTCGGTCTAAGCCTGATGGTCGGCGGAAAACTCTGGTTCTTTGACAGGATGGTCTGGCTATATCAGGACATGCAAGCGCAACGCCCGGAATATGCAAAATGGCTGCACTGATGGCATGCCCTCCCGCGCCCGCAGACGCCCCATGGGGCGCCTTCATGCGGCCTTGGGCCGGGCAGCGCGTTACCGCGCTGCTGTTTCTCCACGACGGTAACGTCTGAACACGGCACCGCGCCGTGCGTCAGCACGGCGCCCGGCCCAACTGCGGCGGGGCAATCAACGATTGCTCCAAAGCAGGCGGGAGCGCCCCCGCCCTGCGCCTAAAGGTCGAAGGTGGCAAAGACCGGTGCGTGATCGCTGGGTTTTTCCCAACCACGGGCGTCCCGCAGAACGCGGCTAGAGTGACCTGCGCTGGAAATGTCGCCCGTCGCCCAGACATGATCCAGACGCCGTCCCTTATCCGCTGCATCCCAGTCCTTTGCCCGGTAGGACCACCAACTATAGAGGCGCCCATCGGGGATGTCCTGCCGGGTGATATCGACCCAGTCGCCTGCATCCTGCGTCTCGGCGAGGTGTTCGACCTCGACCGGGGTGTGGCTGACGATCTTCAGCAGTTTCTTGTGGTCCCAGACATCGTCTTCGCGCGGGGCGATGTTGAGATCGCCGACCAGAATGGATTTTTGCGGCTTTTCGCCGTGGAACCAGTCCCGCATGCCAGTGAGGTAGTCGAGCTTCTGACCGAATTTCTCATTGATCTCGCGGTCGGGTTTGTCGCCGCCGGCCGGGACGTAAAAGTTGTGGATGGTGACGCCATTGTCCAGCTGACCTGCAATATGGCGGGCATGGCCCAAATCGGCAAAATCCATGCTGCCGACCTCGGTGATGGGCATCCGCGACAGGATGGCGACGCCGTTGTACCCCTTCTGCCCTCGCGCGATCATGTGGGTATAGCCAAGCGCGGCAAAGCCCTCCATCGGGATCTTGTCGACCGGGCTCTTGCACTCTTGCAGGCACAGGACATCGGGCGCCTCTTCCTGCAGCAGCTTCAGCACGATCGGCTCGCGCAGGCGGACAGAGTTGATGTTCCAGGTGGCAAGGGTAAAGGGCATTGTGCGTCTCTTTCGTAACAGCGGGTCATGGCAGCGGCTCGGCGCCATTCTTGCCCTTCCGGCCCGTCGGATACCAGAGCCTATTTCCCTAGCTTCCCCCTACCACTCCCGGAAGTCCGCAGACAAAAAAAGGCCGGGCGCAAGGCCCGGCCCAGTCCAACAGGGAGGTGCATATCATGACCCGGATATGCGCGGGATGGGATCAGGGTAAAGATGACTGGCAGACAGATCTTTGATCTGCGTCAACAGCTTTTCCCCGCAGGTTTCAAGCCCCGAACTGTCACAATCCGGTCAGGTCGACAGGCGGTAGCCACCGGATTCCGTTACCAGAATACGGGCATTGGAGGGATCGGGTTCGATCTTCTGGCGCAGGCGATAGATATGGGTTTCCAGCGTATGAGTGGTCACGCCGGCATTATAACCCCAGACCTCGTGCAGCAGCACATCGCGCGCCACCACACCGTCGTTCGACCGGTAGAGGAACTTCAGGATGTTGGTTTCCTTCTCGGTCAGGCGGATCTTGCGGTTGTCCTCTGTCTCCATCAGCTTCATCGCCGGTTTGAAGGTATAGGGACCCAACGCAAAGACGGCGTCTTCGGACTGTTCATGGGTGCGCAGCTGGGCGCGGATCCGAGCCAGCAGCACCGGGAATTTGAACGGCTTGGTCACATAGTCATTGGCACCCGCGTCAAGGCCGAGAATGGTATCGGCGTCGCTGTCATGGCCGGTGAGCATCAGGATCGGTGCTTTGACGCCCTGTTTGCGCAGCAGGCGGCACAGCTCGCGACCATCTGTATCGGGCAGCCCCACGTCGAGGATCACCAGATCATAGAGCGCTTCCTTGGCCCGCTCCATGGCGGCCTGACCGTTCTCTGCTTCGAAGACATCAAAGTCCTCGGTCATGATCAGCTGCTCGCTCAGCGCCTCGCGCAGATCGTCGTCATCGTCTACCAGCAAAATCTTCTTCAGTTGCGCCATGGCGGTGTCCTCCAGTTCGTGTGCAGACAGATGCGGTCAGCATCCCCCAACGACAAGGTATGCTGCAGAAGTTTCACGCCCTCGTGTCCGTCAGACAGGAATTGTTTCACTTCCGTTGCATTTGGGCCTAGGTAAGGGCTGTTATAATGTCACGAACTTCCGGATGGTCGCATGAGCCTGATGCCCACCATGATTGAATTGCTGGCCCGCGCACGGGTCGATTTGCGCATGGGCCTGCCCGTGGTGCTGGAGGGTGGCGACAGCGCGGCGCTGGCGATTGCCGTCGAAAGCCTGACGCCCGAGCGGCTGACGGAGCTTCTGTCCCTTGGCCCGGTGTCGCTGGCGCTGACCGCCCGGCGCGCCGAAACCCTGAAGGCGCGCGCCTATGATGAGGATCTCGCGCGCATCCAAGTCCCCGCTCAGGCCTCCTTGCAGTGGATACAGGCGCTGGCCGATCCCGCCGATGATCTCAATACGCCGATGAAAGGCCCGCTCACCAGCCTGCGCGACGGATCCGCCGATCTGCACCGTCTGGCGATTGCCCTGGTGAAATCAGCGCGGCTGCTGCCTGCGGCGCTACTGGTGCCCGTCAACACGGCCCCCCAATTCGCATCCGAGCACGGGTTGACCCGAATCGCCCTGGCTGCTGCCGAACCGCTGCTCAGCCAAAGCTCACCCCTGCATCCGGTGGCCGCCGCCCGCCTGCCGATGGTCGCTGCCGAGGCGGGCCGGTTACACATCTTCCGCCCCGAAGACGGCGCCGAGGAACATTATGCGGTCGAAATCGGCCGCCCCGACCGCAGCAAACCCGTGCTGGCGCGGCTGCATTCGGCCTGTTTCACAGGCGATGTTCTGGGTTCGCTGAAATGCGACTGCGGACCGCAGCTGCGCGGGGCACTGGCGCAGATGGGAGAAGAAGGCGCAGGCGTGCTGCTCTACCTCAACCAGGAAGGCCGCGGCATTGGCCTGGCTAACAAGATGCGCGCATACAGCCTGCAGGACCAGGGCTTTGACACCGTCGAGGCAAACCACCGGCTGGGGTTCGAGGATGACGAGCGCGATTTCCGCCTTGGCGCTGCGATTCTGAAAGAGATGGGATTCAGCTCCGTTCGGCTGATGACCAACAACCCCAACAAGATTGCCATGATGGAAAAGACCGGCATCGCGGTGGCTGAACGGGTGCCGCTGAAGGTCGGCGAAAACGCCCATAACGCGGGTTATCTCGCGACCAAGGCGGCGAAATCCGGGCATCTCTTGTGATGCCCCCCGCGCTGTCGCCCCGGGATCTGGTTCTGACCCCGCGCGGTCTGCGCTTCATGGGGCGCCTCCTGCCCTGTGACATCGGCAAGGGCGGGCTGACGCGGAGCAAGCGCGAAGGCGACGGCGCCACGCCCGTGGGCGTACATCGCATCGCCGGGATGCTCTACCGTCCGGACCGCATGCTGCCCCCCACGGATTGGGCGGTACCTATCGGGCCGGGGGATCTGTGGTCGGACGATGTGAGGGACCCCGATTACAACCTGATGGTCCGCGCGCCGCACGGTTTCAGCCACGAGCGCCTGCGCCGCGCCGATCCCCTATATGATCTGGTGCTGATCACTGACTGGAACTGGCCCAACGCGGTCAAGGGGCGCGGATCGGCCATCTTTATCCACCAGTGGAGGAGACCCGGTTATCCGACCGAAGGCTGCCTTGCCTTCAGCCGCAGTGATCTTCGCTGGATCGCGCAGCGGCTCCGTCCCGGCAGCCGGGTAATTATTCCGCCGGTTTGACCCGCTCGCCAAAAATCGCCGAGCCGACCCGCACATGGGTAGCGCCAAGCGCGATGGCAGTCTCGAAATCGCTGCTCATGCCCATCGACAGGCCGTCCAGCCCGTTACGCGCGGCGATCTTGGCCAGTAGCGCGAAATGCAGCGCCGGTTCCTCGTCCACCGGGGGAATGCACATCAACCCCTTGATGGGCAGATCCAGCGCCCGGCATTCGGAGATGAAGGCATCCGCATCGGCTGGAAGAATACCGGCCTTCTGCTCTTCCTCGCCGGTGTTGACCTGAATGAACAGATCCGGGCAATGGCCCAGCTCCTGCGCCAGCCGGGCGATGGCCTTGGCCAGCTTGGGCCGGTCCACCGAATGGATGCTGTCAAACAGTTCCATCGCCTGACGGGCCTTGTTGGTTTGCAAAGGGCCGATCAGATGCAGGTCGATCCCGTCGAACTGTTTGGCGAAATCGGGCCATTTCCCAGCCGCCTCCTGCACGCGGTTTTCACCAAAGCAACGGTGGCCTTCTTCCAGCACCGCTTCGACCCGCTCGTTGGGCTGCACCTTGGACACCGCGATCAGATGAACCGAGCCCGGCGCGCGGCCTGCGGCCTCTTCTGCCTTTGCGATGCGTGTCTTGATCTCTTCCAGGGACATGGTCGGCCTCCGAGCGATGAAAGTGCGGTTCGGTCTCGGCGCAGAGAAACACTGTTTGCCGACAAATGTTAAGAGGCAAAAGAAAAGGGCGAGCCTGCAAGCAGGCCCGCCCCCAATTTCACGCTAAGCGTGGTTCAGCTTAGAAGCTGAAGTACACACCAGCTTGGAACTGGTTGTCGTCGTCGGCTTCGTCAACGTAACCGGCAACCACGGTGGCGCCGCCACCCAGGTCGTACTGGTAGTTGATGCCGAAGGAGGTGCCGTCAACGCCGCCGTCACCTTTAACGGTGGACACGGAGCCCGGTGCGTCAGCGGAGTTCACCCAAACCAGAACGTTCGACGCTGCGCCGATGTCCATGTTGCCTTCCAGGGTGAAGCTGTCGACCTGGTCGGTGGAACCGTAGGCCAGTTTCGCGCCGAATGCACCGAAGTTACCGCCAGCAGCAGCAAAGGTGATGTCGTTCAGCGGAACGGAGGAGGACTGCATCGCTGCGGTGACATAGTAGTCGCCGAAGGAGTAAGTCGCCATCACGCCGGTGCGGTCTTCGCCGCCTGCGGAACCGGCAACGGTGCCGCCGTTACGCTGCGAGTAGGACACGTGACCGGTGAAGCCGCCTGCGGAGTACAGAACTTCGATGCCGTTGGAGCCAGCGCCAGCGGAGGAGTACGCGTCCCAGTTGAACACGGTGCCGCCGTTGGTTTTGATGGCAATCTGGTGGAAGCCCATGCCGTTGATGCCGGTACCAGCCGAACGGGTGCCGGTTGCGTACAGACCGGGTGCGTTTTCAACCGCGCCGATGATGTTGCCAACGTTCACGGTCACGCCGTTGTACGACACGCCAAAACGTGCGCCGTTGAATGCGCCGGTGCCGGCAACGCCGTCACGGCTTTCAGCCTGTGCGCGGTAGCGAGCGTTGAATGCAACGCCAGCGTCGGTTTCGGCGGTCATGTCGAACTGCAGGCGCAGACGGCTGGTGATGTTGGTTTTGGAACGGCCAACAACGCGCTCGTTTGCGGAGTTGTAGTCCAGACCGAAACGGCCGTAACCGGACATGCTGACTTCAGCAGCAGCCATGCCCGCGGTTGCGATCAGCGCGGTGGTCGCGAAGAGAACCTTTTTCATAGTTTTTCCCTCGGTTTTCAATTCACATGCCCAAACCGGGGAATCCGGCGTGGGTATGACAAGGGGTTTCGCTCTTTCGGCCCCGGTTTGGCAAGAGCCGCCCATTGGCCGCCGATCATTGTGGCCTGTGCTGGTGCAGCTTTGCCACAGTAGTAAATGCCGCCCCGATTTCGCCGCTCCCGCGCGGCTAAGCCATAGGGACAATATACTTTAATCACCGGCAGACCGCAGCGAGACTGTGACCAAGCGCTGCAACGCCATCTCTCTGTCTTCCGTTGATACCTTAACCTCTGCCGCCCAGCACAGCCGCCGCATAATCTCCTGCAAGGACCTCATCAGGCTGCCCAGGATCCGATTCGATGCATCCCACCCGGATGCTAAAGCCCTTGCTCAGCTTGCTGCCCATGCGATAGGACTGCCTCAAGTCAAAGGCTCCGGGAGCGGCTATGAAACTGCATAAGATATTTCAGGCGACCTTGATCGGCGCATTGTGCCTGAGCGTTGCTGCCTGCGGCGGGCGCGGCAAAGATCGTCCGGCCAACACCAGCGTTGCGCAGGAATTCAACAACGACGTAGACGCCGCAAAGAGCGATAAATCCTCGATCTGGGATGTTTTTGGCGGCAAGCCCGACCAGAAGGTTCAGGTCAACCGCTACCTGTGGAACGCCAGCATTGATGTGCTGAGCTTCCTGCCGGTGCAAAGCGTTGATCCCTTCACCGGCGTCATCATCACCGGCTACGGCACCCCGCCCGGCGGCGGACGCTCCTATCGCGCCACTGTCCATATCAAGGACCCGGCGCTGGACGCGCGCTCGCTCAATGTCTCGCTTCATTCCAAGGGCGGGCCGGTCAGCGCCTCGACAACCCGCGCCGTCGAAGATGCGATTCTGTCCCGCGCGCGCCAGCTGCGCATCGCAGACAAAAAGTTCTGACCCCTCTGCCCTCTGGAAAGCCGCAGAAAACATCAGTATCACCAGCGCCGGGCCCCATCGCCCGGCGTTTTCATTCTAAAGGACCGCATCCATGTCGCGTTACTCTGCCTCTGAGATCGAAGCAAAATGGCAGGAGGCCTGGGAAAAGGCCGGAATCTTCCAGGCCAAACGGACGGCAGACAAGCCGAAGTACTACGTGCTGGAGATGTTTCCCTATCCGTCGGGGAAGCTGCACATGGGGCATGTGCGCAACTACACCATGGGCGACGTGATCGCGCGCTACAAACTTGCAACCGGCCACAACGTACTGCACCCGATGGGGTTCGATGCCTTTGGCATGCCTGCAGAAAACGCCGCCATGGCATCGGGCGGGCACCCCAAGGACTGGACCTACGCCAATATCGACACCATGGTCGAACAAATGCAGCCGCTGGGCCTGTCGCTGGACTGGTCGCGGATGTTCGCCACGTGTGACGAGGAATATTACGGCCAGCAGCAGGCGCTGTTCTTGGATTTCCTGGAAAAGGATCTCGTTTACCGCAAGAACGCCGTGGTGAACTGGGACCCAGTCGACATGACCGTTCTGGCAAATGAACAGGTTGAAAACGGCCGCGGCTGGCGCTCTGGTGCGCTGGTGGAACGGCGCGAGCTGACCCAGTGGTTCTTCAAGATCTCCGACTATTCCGAGGAACTGCTGGACGCCCTTGATGGTCTGGACAACTGGCCCGCCAAGGTGCGCCTGATGCAGGAAAACTGGATCGGCAAATCGCGCGGCCTGCAGTTCTCCTTTGAACGCGCCGACGGTGGTGAGCCGATTGAGGTCTATACCACCCGCCCCGACACGCTGATGGGTGCTTCCTTCGTGGGGATTTCTCCGGACCACCCAATTGCCAAACAGCTTGAGGCCGAAAGCTCCGAACTCGCTGAATTCCTGGCCGAATGCCGCAAGGGCGGAACCACCGCCGAGGCGATTGAGACCGCCCCGAAACTGGGCCGCGACACCGGCATCCGGGTAAAACATCCGCTGAACCCGGAATGGGAACTGCCGGTCTGGATCGCCAACTTCATCCTGATGGATTACGGCACCGGCGCGATCTTTGCTTGCCCGGCGCATGATCAGCGTGACCTCGATTTCTGCCGTAAATACGACCTGCCTGTCACCGACACCTTCCTGGCGCTGGACGATCCCAAGCCGGTCGAAAACGAGGCATTTGTGCCGCCGAAGACCGAAAAGGTGAAATGGATCAACCACTTCGCAGGGCTGGACGTGGCCACCGGTGAAGAGGCGATCAACGCCACCATCGACAAGGCCGAATCCGAAGGCTGGGGCGAAGGCGTCACCAAATTCCGCCTGCGCGACTGGGGTCTCAGCCGCCAGCGCTATTGGGGTTGCCCGATTCCCGTGGTCCATTGCGACGCCTGCGGCGTGGTGCCGGAGAAGAAAGAAAACCTGCCCATCGCCCTGCCCTATGACGAAGACGGCAAGGCCATCGATTTCTCGGTTCCCGGCAACCCGCTGGACCGCCACCCCAGCTGGCGCGACTGTGCCTGCCCGAAATGCGGTAAGCCTGCCCAGCGCGAAACCGACACAATGGATACCTTCGTCGATTCGTCCTGGTATTTCGCCCGCTTCACCGCGCCGCGCGCCGAAACGCCCACGGTGATGGAAGAGGCCGATTACTGGATGAACGTAGACCAGTATATCGGCGGCATTGAACACGCGATTCTGCACCTGCTGTATTCGCGCTTCTTCGCCCGCGCGATGCACATCTGCGGCCACCTGCCGGAGAAATCGAAAGAACCGTTCGACGCGCTCTTTACCCAGGGCATGGTGACCCACGCGATCTACCAGACCAAAGGCGACAATGGCCGCCCGGTCTATCACTACCCCGAAGAGGTCGAGCTGCGCGATGGCAAGGCCTTCCTCAAGGAGACCGGCGCCGAGGTTGAGGTGATTCCCTCGGCCAAAATGTCGAAATCCAAGAACAACGTGGTCGACCCGCTGCACATTATCTCGGCCTTTGGCGCCGATACCGCGCGCTGGTTCGTGCTGTCCGACAGCCCGCCGGAGCGTGATGTGGAATGGACCGCCGCCGGGGCCGAGGCCGCTTACAAGCACCTGAACCGGGTCTGGAACCTGTCCGTGAAGATCGCAGAGATGGACCCGGGTGCGTCCGGCAACGGCGACGAGGATCTTTTGCGCGAGATGCACAAGGCGATCCGCGACGTGACCCTGGGTGTCGAATCCTTCGGCTTCAACGCGGCGATTGCCAAGCTTTACGCCTTTACCAACACACTGGCCAAATCCAAGGCGGGCGCGGCGGCGCAGAAACAGGCGATCATGGCGCTGGCGCAGTTGATGTCGCCGATGACTCCGCACCTGGCCGAGGCCGTCTGGGAAGCGCAGGGCGGCGAAGGTCTGGTGGCCACGGCAGCCTGGCCCGCCGCCGACGAATCGATGCTGGTCGAGGACAGCGTCACCCTGCCAATCCAGATCAACGGCAAACGCCGCGGCGAAATCACCGTCGCCAAAGATCTGGACAAAGCTGAGGTTGAAAAACTCGCGCTAGCGCACGAAGCTGTGCAAAAGGCGCTGAATGGCGGCGCCCCGAAAAAGGTGATCGTCGTGCCGGGTCGTATCGTCAATGTCGTTGCCTGATCCAAGGCATATCCTCGCGCTGCCGCTGGTCCTGTTGCTGGGGCTGGCCGCCTGTGGTTTCACCTCGGTCTATGCGCCGGGGGGCACCGGAGCGGCGCTTTATGGCAAGATCGCCATTCAGTCCCCCGAGGAGATCAAGACCGACAACGAAGTGAACGCCTACCTGCTGGTCCGCAATCTGGAGGAACGGCTTGGCCGCGCCTCTGGCGGCGATTACCGGCTGGACCTGTCGCTGCGCACCCGCAGCGAAGGTCAGGCGATCACCGCGGGCAATGAAACCACCCGCTATTCCATCGTCGGCGTTGCCAGCTACAGCCTGTTCCGCCTGTCCGACGGCGTTATCGTGGCCAGCGGCAGCGAAGATGCCTTTACCGGCTATTCCGCCACCGGATCGACGGTGGAAACCCTGGCCGGGGAACGCGATGCCAATGCGCGGCTGATGCAGATTCTGGCTGACCAGATCACCGCCCGGGTGCTGACCACTGCGGATCTGGCCGCTGCGGCGCCGACTGCGGAATGAAGCTCTCCCCGCGCGACGCCGAGGGCTATTTCAAAAAGCCCGACCCGGACAAGACGGGCCTTTTGATATATGGCGCCGATGCCATGCGGGTGGCGCTGAAACGGCAACAGATGCTGGCGGCCCTGCTGGGCGCCGCGGCTGAGGAAGAAATGCGCCTGACCCGGATGCCCGGCTCCGAATTGCGCAAGGATCCGGCACAGCTTCTGGACGCGGTCAAGGCGGTCGGCTTTTTTCCCGGCCCACGCGCGGTCTTTGTCGAGGAGGCCAACGACAGCGCCGCCCCTGCGATTCTCGCGGCGCTGGAGGACTGGCAACCAGGCGATGCCCAGATCGTCGTCACCGCCGGACAGCTGAAAGCCACATCGAAACTGCGCAAGGGTTTCGAATCGCATCGCAATGCCTATGCCACCGGCATCTATGACGATCCGCCCTCGCGGGCCGAGATCGAGCGGATCCTCTCCGAAGCGCAGATCCGAGATGTGCCTGGCGACAGCATGTCGGCGCTGACCGATATCGCCAATGACATCGGCCCCGGCGATTTCTCCCGCATGATCGAAAAACTGGCGCTCTACAAATACCAGGACAGCAGCCCCCTGAGCCTTGAGGATATCGACGCCGTCGCGCCGCAATCCACCGAAGCCGCACTTGACGATGTGCTGAACGTGGTGGCCGAGGGGCGCAGCGCCGAGATCGGCCCGCTGCTGCGGCGTCTTCAGGCGCAGGGCACCAATGCGGTGACGCTCTGCATCGGGGCGACCCGCCATTTCCGCACGCTTTACACCGTGGCCGCCGATCCCGGTGGTCCGGCGCAGGGCATCGGCCGCCTGCGCCCACCGCTTTATGGCAAGCGCCGCGACCGGGTGCTGCGGCAGGCGCAGGGCTGGGGCGCCGCCAAGCTGCAGACCGCGCTGACCATTCTGACCGATACTGACCTGCAGCTGCGATCAGCCGGGCAGACCGCCCCGGCGCTGGCGCTGATGGAGCGGGCACTGATCCGCTTGGCGATGCTCAGCCGCGCCCGCCAGTAAGGGCCCAAAAGGCCGCAACGTTCTGCGGCCATCGACGGGTGCAGGCAGGCTTCAGCCTTGACGCAAAGACAGCTGCGCGCATCTGATGCGCAGCAAAACCTGAGGGAGAGAAACCTATGTACACCGTGATCGGCAAACCGATGACCCGCGCCTTCCGCGTGATCTGGACGCTCGAAGAACTTGGCCAGCCTTATGATCTGAATACCGCCGCCCCGCACAGCCCGGATATCGTCGCCGTGAACCCCTCGGGCAAGGTTCCGGCCCTGGTCGAAGATGGCGAGGTGATCACCGATTCCACCGCCATCATCACCTATCTGGCGGACAAGCACGGCGCGCTCACCGCGCCCGCAGGGACCATGGCCCGCGCCAAACAGGATGCCGTCACCCATCAGATCCTGGATGAAATCGACGCCGTGCTCTGGACCGCCGCCCGCCATAGCTTTGCCCTGCCCGAAGAGCAGCGCGTGCCCGAAATCAAGGACAGCCTGCGCTGGGAATTCGAGCGCAACATCGCCCGGCTCGAAGCGCGCCTGACCGGCCCCTACCTGATGGGGGACGCGTTCACCATCGCCGATATCATCTGCGTGCATTGCCTGAACTGGGCCTATGGCGCCAAGTTCCCGGTCGAAAGCCGGGCCCTGCTCGACTATTCCAAGACCGTGCGCAGCCGCGACGCCTTTCAGCGCACCGCAGCGCTGGCCAAGTAATCGACCGCGCCACGTCCGGCCCAGCGCCCGGTGGCAAGACAGGCCGTCAGAAGGTAGCCCCCCGTGGGCGCCTCCCAATCCAGCATCTCTCCGGCGCAAAAGGTGCCGGGGGTTTCTTTCAGCATCAGCCCCGCATCCAGCGCCTCGTGGCAGACGCCCCCGGCGGTCGAAATCGCCTCATCCATCGGGCGCAGACCTTGGTGACGCACCGGCAGAGACTTGATCCGCGCCGCAAGCTCTGCGGAATCCTGCGGCAGCGGTCGGGCAAATTCCTGCATCAGCGCGATCTGTGCGGGCGTCAGTTTCAGCGCCTTGCGCAGATAATTGGCAAGGCTCGCCTTGCCACGCGGGCGCGTCAGTCTGCGCGTCACCTCTTCCACGGTCAGATCCGGCAGCAGGTCCAGCGTCAAATCCGCGCCCTCCCGCACCGCCGCGCAAATGGCGTAGATTCCGCCCCCTTCCAAACCGCGAGCAGAGATCACCGCCTCCCCGCGCGAAGACAGCGCCCCCGCGCGCAGCGCAATCCCTTTCAGCGGAACGCCGAAATGCGCCGCCATGTGATCCGACCAATCCACCACTAGCCCGGCATTGGCAGGCTTGAAGGGCGCCAACGCCACACCCCGCGCCGCCAGCAAATCCGCCCAGGCCCCGTCCGAGCCGAGCCGCGCCCAGCTTGCACCGCCCAGCGCCAGAACCGTTGCCCCCGCGCGCAGCCGCACCACCCCTTCGGGCGTCTCAAAACTCAGGCAGTTCCCCTCCCAACCAGTCCAGCGCCAGCGGGTGCGGCGGGCAACGCCCAACTCCTCCAGCCGCGCCAGCCAGGCGCGCAGCAACGGCGAGGCTTTCATTTCCCTGGGAAACACCCGCCCAGTGGAGCCGGTGAACAGATCGCGCCCCAGGCCCCGTGCCCAGTCCTGCACGGCGCCTGCATCAAATGCCCTCACCATGGGTGCAAGCCAGTCCCGCGCGGCACCATAGTGTTCGATCAGGTCCTCGAAGGTTTCATCCTTGGTCAGGTTCAGGCCGGATTTCCCCGCCATCAACAGCTTGCGCGCAAGCGACGGTTTGGCCTCGGCCACCAACACGCGATAGCCTGCGCGCGCCAGTTCCTCAGCCGCCATCAACCCCGCAGGCCCACCGCCGATGACCACCGCATCCCACTGTTCCGATTGCCCCGCCATGAAACTCCGCCTTCCGGCCCTTGCCCGCATCCATCTGCGCCGCATCTAATGCAGTCCAGCCGCAAAGACGAGAGGTCAGGATGCCAGAGCCGAACCCGACACCCATATGTCCCCTCTGCAACCGCCCCATCCCCGCGGACGTTCCGCAAAGCCTGCACCACCTGATCCCGAAACTCAAAGGTGGCAAGGGCGGCCCCACCGTGCTGCTACACCATATCTGCCAACGCGAAATCCACGCAGCCCTGACCGAGGCCGAGCTGGCCCGCGACTATGCCACCATCGACGCGCTGCGCAGCCATCCGCGCCTCGCCGGCTTCATCGCCTGGGTCCGCAAACGCCCACCTGGCTTTTCCTCCCGCGTACCGGGAAAGCGACGCAAGCGTTGATGCGCCCCCGGCTCTGCTCCGGCACCGACAGCGGGTCAAGGCTGGCCGCAGGCCACCCTGCACAGCAGGGGCAAAGCGCCTTGAGGCGGTGACGGTGCCTCTACACTCGATATGGCCCTGTTGAGGCAGTTTCTGCCCTCAAAGGGCCTCTCAGCGAAAAGAAAACGCCGCGCGACAGCGCGGCGCTACGCCCAACGGGACGCGGGGCATATCAATGCCCCAAGGACGGGCGGGAGCCGCCCCTGCCCCTCTTAGCGGCACATCTCCAGAATACCGCGTGCAGTCTCCGGCTTGGCGGCCAGGGCATCGCTCAGCAGGGCGCGGGCGCTCTCCATCAAGGCACCCGGTTCCACGATCCGGTCCACCAGCCCCCAGGCACAGGCCTCTTCCGCCTCGATCTTCTGACCGGCGGCCAGAATCATCTTGGTGCGCGCCGGACCGATCAGCGCCACCATGCGCGCCGGGTCCGAAGGCTGCGGCAGGTAGCCAAGCTTCATCACCGGATAGAAGAATTTTGCCGACGGCACCGCCAGGCGGATATCGCAGGCCAGCACCATGCCGTTAGCGCCCCCGGCCAGCGTGCCGTTCAGCGCCGCGATGGTCAGGCAGGGCAGCGCCGCGATGGCGCCCGACAGCCGCTCCCACAGGGGCGACGTCGCAAGCCCCGCGCGCGCCGCCTCCAGATCGGCGCCCGCGCTAAACACCTTGCCGGTGCCGGTCAGGATAAAGCCTCGCGCCTCGCCCGCGCGTTCAGCGATCTCGGCCAGTTCCGTCAACATCTCACCCGTCAGCGAGTTCGCCTTGTCCGGGCGGTTGATCGTCACCACCCAGAGACCCTCATTCGAAATCTCTAGGTTGATCATATCAGGCCCACCCGGCGGCGGATCGCGTCTTCGCGCAGGGAAATCTCCTGGCCGAGGAAATCATCGGCATCGCTGCCGCACATCCACAACAGCGCCTTGGCGGGCCATTCTGCGGGAATGTGATCTTCCCAATCGAGCTCGCTCACCGGGTTGATGCCGCTGGCCTTGATCTCGCGCTGCATCTGGGTCGCGACGGTGCCCGGCGACAGGCCCATGGCGCGGATGCCGTTGCCGCCTTCCTCCAGGTGCAGGGCGCGAGTCAGCATCGCAGCCCCGGCTTTTGAGGTGCAATAGGCGCTCCAGGCCTCCAGCGGGTTATGCGCAGCGCCGGAACTCACCGTGATGATGGTGCCGCCCCCGGCGGGTTTCATCAGCGGCAGCGCCGCGCGGATGCCGTTGAACACACCCTTGATGTTGATATCGATCAGCTTGCCCCAGGCCGCCGGATCAGCCTCTTCCAGACGCGCGATCGGTTCGATCACCCCGGCGTTGTTGATCAGCACATCAAGGCTGCCGAAATGCTCGTGTGCTTTTTCCAGCGCCGCCGCAACCGCGCTTGGTTCCGCCACATCACAGGCAAAGGCGAGCGCATTTCCGCCGAGTTCCCCGACCAGTTCGCCCAGCGCATCGGTGCTGCGCGCCAGCAGCGCCAGGTTGGCCCCCGCGGCGGCGAAAACCCTTGCTGCATCGGCTCCGATGCCGCGGCTGGCCCCTGTGATGACAACCGTCTTGCCCTGCATATCCATATGATTTCTCTCCAATACCTGTATCGCGACAGAGGTTCCCCTCTGTGGTAAACTCCCTAGGGGGAACGGTCCAGCCCCAGGCCCCTTGACGCCGGTGGCGCCGCGACGGACCATGGTATCTAACGCTTGCTACGAAAGGTTTCACCCATGTCCATTTTTCTCGCGCGCAGCTGTGGCGCCGCTCTTCTTCTGACTGTTTCCGCCCAGGGGGCGCTGGCCGATCTCAGCGCCAAGGACGTCTGGTCCGACTGGAAATCCTACATGACCGGTACCGGTTACGAGGTGACCGCCACCGAAAGCATGTCGGGCGACACGCTGACGGTGTCCGATCTGTCGATGATGATGCCGATCCCCGACGAAGAAGACGTGACCGCCGGGCTCAGCATGCCCGAGATCAAATTCACCGAGAATAGCGACGGAACCGTCAGCATTCTGGTGCCCAAGGAATTTCCGCTGACCGTGCGCGCCAGCGAAGATGATGACAAGCTGACGGTAAATCTGATCATCACCCACGACGGCACGCCGGTGACGGTTTCGGGTGATTCCGAGAACATGACCTATGACTATGCCACCAGCGAGATGACGATGACGCTGGACGGGCTGGAAGCCACTGGCGAGGACATCCCCCAGGATGCGATCCGGGGCACCGTCTCCCTGTCCGACATGGTGACAAAAACCACCATGTCGCTGGCCGGGGTACGCAGCTACGATCAGACCTGGACCGCTTCAGCGCTGAGCTATGATCTTGGCTTCAAGGATCCGGACAGCGAGGATTTCGCCTCCTTCAACGGCGCAATGCAGCAGCTTCAGGCGCATGGCACCAGCACGGTTCCGGCCGATCTGGACAAGAGCGGTGATTTCTCCGCGCTGCTGGCCGCCGGCTTTGGTCTTGATACCGATTTCTCCTACACGAGCGGCACCTCTGCCTTTGCCTTTCAGGATGGCAGCGACAGCCTGACCTTTGACAGCACCTCTGGCGGCGGCAACTTTGGCGTTGCGATGGACGCAAGCAAACTGACCTATGACGTCACGCAAAAGGACATGGCCTTCAACGTCACCGGATCGGACATTCCCTTCCCGCTGGCACTCAGCATGGCCGAGGCCGGTTTCAACATCACCATTCCCCTTGCCAAGTCCGAGGAAGAACAGGACTTCGCGCTTGGCGTGGCGCTGCGCGACTTCGCGGTTCCGGAAATGCTCTGGGGCATGGTCGATCCGGCCGGCGCCCTGCCGCATGATCCGGCCAGCGTCGTGCTGAGCCTTACCGGCAAGGGCAAGGTGTTGTTCGACGTCTTCGATGCCGAAGCCATGGAAAAGGTCGAGGATGGCGAGGTCGCACCGGGTGAGCTGAACGCGGTCACCATCCAGGAGTTGTTGGTCTCGGCAGCGGGTGCCAAGCTGACCGGTACCGGCGATTTCGCCTTCAACAACGATGATTTGACCAGTTTTGACGGCATGCCGGCCCCCTCGGGCGAAGCGAACCTGTCGCTGACCGGCGCCAACACCCTGATGGACAAGCTGATCGAAATGGGCCTGATGAGCGATGATGACGCCATGGGCGCCCGGATGATGATGGGCATGCTGGCTGTTCCCGGCGAAGGCGAAGACACGCTGAACTCGAAGATCGAGATTTCCGAAGACGGCAAGATCCTCGCCAACGGCCAGCGCATCAAATAAGCTGACCCACAGCAAAAACGCTTTACGGGACCGCCTTTGCGCGGTCCCTTTTTCTTGCGGCAATTGTCCCTGCGCCCTTGCAGCAGGGGGTTCCTCTGGCTAGCTCTATGGCGACCCGCAGCAACAGGATGGCCCGAGACGCCCATGACCCAGACCCCCGAGACGCTTTGCCATACCCTGATCGATGCCGCCCGCAAGGCAGGCGCGGATGCTGCCGATGCCATGGCCGCTGCAGGCAGTTCCCTCAGCATCGAGGTGCGCGAGGGCCGGTTGGAGCATGCCGAACGCTCCGAAGGCACCGATCTGGGATTGCGCGTCTTCCTGGGACAGCGTCAGGCGCTGGTCTCCTCCTCCGACAGCCGCCCCGAAACCATTGCCGCCATGGCCGAACGCGCCGTGGCCATGGCCCGCGAGGCACCCGAGGACCCCTATACCGGCCTTGCCGCACCGGATCAGTTGGCGCAGGACTGGGACCTTGCGGCGCTGGATCTGAACGACCCCACCGCCGATCCGGCCCCGGCCGCCCTGCAAGCGGATGCGCTGGCCGCCGAAGCCGCCTGTCAGGCCATCGACGGGATCAGCCAGGTGCAATCCGCAGGCGCGGGCTATGGCCGCAGCTCGGTCTATCTGGCGACCTCGAACGGGTTTTCCGGCGGCTACACCCGCACCGGCCGGTCGATTTCCTGCACCGGCATCGCGGGCACCGGCACCGGGATGGAGCGTGATTACGACGGCGATTCCCGCACCTACCAAAGCGACCTGCGCAGTGCCGAAGAGATCGGTCGCAGCGCCGGGGAACGCACCGTGGCGCGGATGAACGCACGCAGGCCCAAGACCGGCACCTATTCGGTGCTGTTCGACGAACGGATTTCCGCATCGCTGATCGGTCATCTTCTGTCGGCGGTGAATGGCGCTGCCATCGCACGCGGCTCCTCCTGGCTGCAGGACAGTCTGGGACAGCAGGTGCTGCCCACGCATCTGTCGGTGATTGAGGATCCCCACCGCCCCCGCATTGCAGGCTCGCGCCCCTTTGACGGCGAAGGTCTGGCCACCCGCCGCCGCGCCATCGTCGAGGACGGCACCCTGACCGGCTGGACGCTGGATCTGGCCTCGGCCCGCAAACTGGGGATGGAAAGCACCGCAAACGCCGCCCGTGGCATCGGCTCGGTGCCGTCGCCGTCGAACTGGAACGTGGCGCTGACTGAGGGCGATCAAAGCCGCGCCGATCTAATTGCGGGCATGGGGACCGGGCTGCTGGTCACCTCGCTGATCGGCTCAACCATCAATCCCAACACCGGCGATTACTCGCGCGGCGCCTCAGGGTTCTGGATCGAGAACGGTGAAATCGCCTATCCGGTGAACGAATGCACCATCGCGGGCAATCTGCGCGACATGCTGATGCGGATCGTGCCTGCCAATGACGCGCGGAGCTACCTGTCCCGCGTCGTACCATCGCTGCTGGTCGAGGGGATGACGCTTGCCGGCAATTGACGACGCCCAGACAGAAGAACAGGCAAAGGGCCTTACGGACCTCGAACTGCTGATCCGCGCCGCCGAGGCTGCGGGCGAGATCGCCAGCCGCTACAGCGGGCCAACGGCGCGGCGCTGGGACAAGCCCGGCGGTCAGGGTCCGGTGACCGAGGCAGATCTGGCGGTGAATGCGCTGCTGGAAGAGATGCTGCCCGAGGCACGGCCTGACTATGGCTGGCTGTCCGAAGAAACCGAGGACAGCGCCGACCGGCTTACCCGTGACAGCGTCTTCATCATCGACCCCATAGACGGCACCCGCGCCTTTGCCGAAGGCTCACGCACCTGGGCGCACTCCCTCGCGATTGCCACCCGGGGCCGGGTCACCGCCGCGGTGATCTACCTGCCGCAGCGCGGTCTGATGTACACCGCGGCGCAAGGACAGGGAGCTGCCCGGAATGGAACCGCGATCCGCGCCTCCTCGCTGACCGATCTGGCGCTGGCCGAGGTGCTGACCGCGCGGCCCAACCTCGCCGCCGAACATTGGCGGACCCGCAATGCTCCGGGTTTCACCCGCAGCTATCGCCCGTCACTGGCCTATCGCATGGCCAAGGTCGCAGACGGGCGCGCCGGTGCCATGCTGACCCTGCGCCGCAGTTGGGAATGGGACATCGCCGCCGGCGATCTGATCCTGCGCGAGGCTGGCGGGCAGGCGACCGACCGTCTGGGCCAGGACCTGAGGTTCAACAATCCTGTGCCATTGCTCAATGGGGTGGTGGCCGGACCTCCGGCCCTGCATAAGGAGCTGATCGCAGCGCTGGACCCCGACGGCCCCGGCATTGCAAGCTGACCCGGACGTTACGGTCCGACCACACCGGTTGCCCGCGACACGCAGATGAATTTTTGGACGCCCCATATGCCCAGCCGCAGCTCCCACCCCATATCAAGGACGGTTCCCAGCACTGACCTGCCTCCGCGCCCGGAGGGGGAAGTGCTGTGGGTGCATGCGACCAGCACCGAACGCTACATGGCCCTCTGCGATGTCGGAAACCGGCTTAAGACGGCGCGGCCGGATCTGTCGGTTCTCGCCACCTGGGAGCCGGACATGGCGCCCCCGCCCGAGGCCGAAGGCTGCGATATCCCCGCTGGCCACCTGCCCCCTGACAGCCCGACGGATGTGCGCGCCTTTCTGAACCTCTGGCGCCCGGATTTCTGCATCTGGTCCGGCGGACGACTGCGCCGCGTCCTGCTGCGGCACATGCGCGAACAACGGATCGACGCGCTGCTGGTTGATCTGACGGAGAAGGAACTGCCGAGCCGCACCAGCCGTTGGCTGCCCGATCAGCGCCGCCGCATGCTGGATGGCTTCGCTGCGATCCTGACACCCGATGCCGAGGTCCAGAGCCAGTTGCAGCGCACCGGCATTTCGCCGGACAAGCTGCAGATGGCCGGACGTTTGCGGATCTCGACCTCGCCGCCCGGCTGCAACGACGAGGAACTGACAGAGTTGCAAGGGGTGCTTGGCAGCCGTCCCGTCTGGCTGGCGGCGCAAGTGCGCCCGGACGAATTGCCGATGGTGCTGGAGGCACACAGGATCGCTCTGCGGCTGTTGCACCGGCTGATCCTTGTGCTGTCACCAGATAGCTATGGTGGCCTCAATGAATGTCGCGCCGCCCTGAAGGACAGCGGGCTGCAATATGCCGATTGGGACGCCGGGGATGAACCGGACGACTACACGCAGGTTCTGCTGGCGGACAAGGACGACCTTGGCCTCTGGTATCGGCTGGCGCCTGTCTGCCTGATGGCGGGCAGCCTGCACCGGGGCCGCGAGGGTCATTCGCCGCTGGATGCCGCCGCGCTCGGCTCGGCCATTCTGCACGGTCCCGGCACCGTGCGGCATCAGGAGATCTATGCCCAGCTGGCGAATTGCGGTGCTGCCGAATGCATCTACACACCCCAGGAGCTGGCTGAAATGGTGCTGCACCTGTCGGCCCCCGATATGGCGGCGGAAATGGCATTGGCAGGTTGGGAAGCCGTCACAGAGGGCGCAGCGATGACTGATCAGCTGATCGACCGGGTGCAGGATCTGCTCGACCTGAGGGAGGAGCGTAATGCGGCCTCCTGAGTTCTGGAACAAGGCGCCCGGCGCCTTTGATCTGCGCGCCATCCTGCTGGCGCCGCTGGGCCGTCTATATGGCGCGGTGACCCGCTCGCGGCTGGCCAAAGGCACGCCCGAAAAGGTCGGCGTGCCGGTGATCTGCGTCGGCAACCTCAATGCTGGCGGCACCGGCAAGACGCCGACGGTGATCTGGCTGATCGAGACCCTGCGCGCCATGGGGCACGACCCGCATGTGGTCAGCCGCGGCTATGGCGGCACGCTGGTTGGCCCCGAAGAGGTCATTCCCGCCCGCCACAAGGCCTCGCAAACCGGGGATGAGCCGCTGTTGCTGGCCGCCTTTGCCAATGTCTGGGTGGCCCGCGACCGCGCCGCCGGAGCACGCGCCGCTGCGGCTGCCGGGGCGACGGTGATCCTGCTGGACGACGGGTTTCAGAACCCAAGTCTGGCCAAGGATCTGTCGCTGGTGGTGGTGGATGCGGCGCGGGGATTCGGCAATGGCCGCTGCCTGCCCGCCGGGCCGCTGCGCGAACCGGTGGCCGAAGGTCTGGCGCGCGCCGATGCCGTCTTGTCCATCGGCGCTCCTGCGGCGCAGGAGAAGTTCGCCCGCCTCTGGGGCGCGACGCTGAGGGACCTGCCGCATGTCTCGGCCCATCTGGCGCCTTTGCAAACCGGTATGCCCTGGCAGGGTACCCGGGTTCTGGCCTTTGCCGGCATCGGTTATCCGCAGAAATTCTTTGATACATTGCGCACTCTTGGCGCCGATCTGGCCCGAGCCGAGGCGCTGGACGATCACCAGAGCCTGCCAACGGCACTTCTGTCCCGGCTCGAATCCGATGCCAAGGCGCTGAACGCGCAGCTGGTCACCACCGAAAAGGACGCTGTGCGCCTGCCCGCCAATTTCCGCCACAAGGTGATCACCCTGCCGGTGCGGCTTGAGATCGAAGAGGCAGACCCGCTGATTGATCTTCTGAAGCGGGCGGCACCGCCACCGCCCTAACCACGAACAGAAGAGGCCATGTCAGAAAATCGTGTTGGTCGTGTTTGCTGACGAAGAAGACTTTCGCTGGGCTTGACATGTTAGCAGCCGCCGGACGCAAGTCAAAGTTGGTGACTTCAGGAATACACCTATGTATTCAGTTAAATCCCGCCCTTAGTGGCTTCTTCATTATTAATATCAATCAGCATGTAGGACGATTTAGAATGACAAAGAAGGCTGCAAAATTGAGCGACATGGTTTCGTCGTTCGGAGAAAACACACTGCATTGTCCCGCTTGCGACGGGTTCTACCTTCGCCAGGGCCGTACTGAGGTATTCAATCGCAGCGAGGATGAAGGCGAAGGAACTCACGTCACTATTGAGGGTGACAAAGTCCAAACGGATAGGGATCTTACGGGCAACCCTAGCGGTCGCCGCCATGGTCTAACCATCAATTTTACCTGCGAAAACTGCCCTGCCGACGTGCAGATGCACATCTACCAACACAAGGGCAATACGTTCGTTGGAATGGAATATCAGGATGGCGAAACATGACCAAAGTCTGTCCGGCTGGCGATTGCTCGGGCGGCTATTCTGATCGTCAAAGCGATATGAGCGCTGGAATGCTTGAGCAGCTACCAGAGGCACACAGGAAAGCTGTCGGAATACCGAAACGTTGCTCATATTGTGGGTGCGTCTACGACGGTGTTTCCAAGCAGGTTTTTGGCTTCTACGACAACTATAACCTTGGTCAGGGTTGGAAACCTTTCCGTTCTGTTTTGGAGTTTTAGAAGGGAGAATCTCTAGAAAACTTGCAATTCCTCCTTCGGAGAGACTTGAAACGATAGTCGACCTTCAAACGAAGTGCAGCATTCGAGTGTATGACCCCACACCGGACCAACAGGATTGCATATACAACCAAAGAAAAACCCGGCCACCGGGGCCGGGTTTCCATGTACTTGTCTCTGGACCTGATCAGCCGTCCAGTTCGGCGTCGATCAGGGCCTTGAAGGAGTCGTAGGACTGGTTCTCGATCTTCTTGCCGTTCAGCACGAAGGACGGCGTCGCGGTCACGTCATGCTCTTCGGCGTTTTCCTGATACCAGGTCACCAGGGTCTGCGCCTTGGTGCCATCCTGCAGGCAGGCTTCCAGCTGATCGTTCTCAAGCCCGGCGAGGCGACCGATCTTGCGCAGCGCGTCGACGATCTCGGTGGCGCCACCGGCACGGGCCCAGTCGGACTGCTCCTTGAAGATCAGATCGGTCATGCCAAAGAATTTCTCGGGACCGGCGCAGCGCGCGATCATCGAGGCCCAGAGGCCATAGCGGTCAAAGTAGACCTCGCGGTAGATGAACTTCACCTTGCCGGTGTCGATATATTCCTCTTTCAGCTTCTTGTAGGGGCCCGCGTGGAAGTTGGCACAATGCGGGCAGGTGTAAGAAGCGTATTCGATCAGGGTCACCGGCGCGTCCTCGGCGCCCTGCACCATTTCGGTGATGGTCGAGGTATCGACCTCCGCGTCCTGGGCATAGGCGGCCCCGATCAGCGGGTTTTCGGGCAGCCGGTTTTGGCCACTCAGCCCAGAGATGGCATAGGCGCCGGCAGCGACAGCCACCACGGCAAAGACACCAGACATAAGACGGGTCATTCATACCCCTTTCGAATTGTTTTCTGTTTTGTCAGAACGTTGCGCCCCAGCCGTTCCAGCGCGGCGCGCAACTCTTCGTTTCCCACCCCTTCGGCCGCCGCGGCGGCCTCGGATACGGCCTGTGGATCAGGCCGCAGCGGGGTGTTTTCCTTGGGTGCGTATTTGAACGAGACCTGACCGTCGGAAAACCCGATCGGCGCGGTCTGGGTGATCAGCACCTTGGAAATCGCATTGTAGCCATAGACCGCGTTCACCTTTTCGCGCAGCCGTTCCTTCTGCATCTCAAGCATCGGCGCATTGGCCCCGGTGGTCAGCACCGTCAGCGTTGCTCCGAAAGAACTGCGGCCATAGCCAACCTTGACCGGCCGGGCCATTGCCGCCAGATCGGCCCCGACGATCTCTTCCCAATGGGTCAAAAGGCGCGACACCGCAAAGCCCCGACTTTCGCCAGCCTTGCGGATCTGGTCGTTCAAAAGCTTGGAAGTCCGTGCGAACCCGCGTGTGCTGCTGCGCCTGAATGCCATAACTGTGGTTTTGCGTGACTGACCGCCCTATTGTAAAGGGTCCGTTTGCAGGGGCCAGAAAAAGGCAGGAACCGGGAGTAAACTATGCGTGATCTGAATGCGGATCCAGGCGGGCTCAGCCGCGATATCCTGGACTGGTACGACCGGCAGGCGCGGGACATGCCCTGGCGCACCGGCCCGGCAGACCGCGCCGCCGGGGTGCGGCCCGACCCCTATCGTGTCTGGCTGAGCGAGGTGATGTTGCAGCAGACCACCGTGGCCGCCGTGACCGACTATTTTCAGCGCTTCACCGCCCGCTGGCCCCGGGTCGAGGACCTTGCCGCGGCCGAGGATGCCGACGTAATGGCGGAATGGGCGGGCCTTGGCTACTACGCCCGCGCCCGCAACCTGCTGAAATGCGCCCGGGTGGTGGCGCAGGAGCTGGATGGCACTTTTCCCGACAGCTACGAAGCGCTGCTGAAACTGCCGGGGATCGGCCCCTATACGGCGGCGGCCATCGCCTCAATCGCATTCGACCGCCCCGAAACCGTTCTGGATGGCAATGTGGAGCGGGTGATGGCGCGGCTGCATGATATTCACGATCCGCTGCCGGGATCAAAACCGCTGCTGAAGGACCGCGCCGCCGAGCTGACCCCTGAGGTCCGTCCCGGCTGCTATGCACAGGCGGTGATGGATCTGGGCGCCACCATCTGCACCCCGAAATCGCCCGCCTGCGGCATCTGCCCCTGGCGGGAGCCCTGCGCTGCGCGAATCGCAGGCACTGCGCCTGAATTGCCGAAGAAGACCCCAAAGAAAGCCAAGCCCACCCGCTACGGTATCGTCTATCTGGCCCGCAGCAGCGCCGGGGACTGGCTGCTGGAGCGGCGACCGGACAAGGGGCTTTTGGGCGGGATGCTGGGTTGGCCTGGCCCGGAATGGGGCGAGTCGCCCCAGCCTGCGCCGCCGTTTGACGCGGATTGGCAGGATCTCGGCACCGAGGTGCGCCATACCTTCACCCATTTCCACCTGATCCTGCGGGTGATGGTGGCAGAGCTGCCTGAGGGGTTTGCACCCGCCGAGCAACAGGAGATCATCACCCGACACGCGTTCCGTCCTTCGGACCTGCCGACGGTGATGCGCAAGGCCTTTGACCTGTGGCGTGGCGGACAGACCGGCGCGGACTGAGGCCATTCGACCTCTTGGGTTTGGGCCGGACCCGGCTTAGGGTTTTCCCAACGCGCCATACTTTGGGAGTGCTGACGATGATCGCCGCCATGATCCCCCCGGAAACCCTGAGCCGCTGGCAATCGGCCCTGCCGTTCTGGCTGTCCTTCCTGCTGGTGCCGCTGTTGTGGTTTTCCGCTATCATGGGTGGCTGGTGGGTGCTTCTAACGCCGCTGGTGACATGGTATCTCTTTGCCGCGCTCGACGGGGTTTTCGGCCTCAACCTCGACAATGCCGACCCGATGACGCCCGAGGAGGATCTGCGCTGGTACAGCATGCTGACCATCACCTGGGTGCCGATCCAGTTCCTGACGCTGTTTGGCCTGATCTTCTACGTGGCAGGCAGCGAAACGCTGAACGGTCTGGAAAAATTCGGCATCTTCTTTGGCATGGGCGTGGTCAGCGGCACCGTGGGCATAAACTACAGTCACGAACTGATGCACCAGCGCAGCAGGGCGGAACGCTGGCTGGCCGATATCCTGCTGGCGATGGTGCTTTACTCGCATTTCCGCTCCGAACACCTGCTGGTGCATCACCGCTATGTCGGCACGCCACGCGATCCTGTCACGGCGCGCTACAACGAAGGTTTCCACCGCTTTTATCCCCGGGTGCTGCGGCAATGCTGGCAATCCGCTTTCCGCGCCGAAAAGGAAAAACTGGCCAAGAAAGACCGCCCCTGGAGCGATCCGGCCAATCCGTTCTTCCGCTACTGGGCGCTACAGGCGGCCATGCTGGTTCTTGCGGTTCTGCTGGGCGGGTTTGGCGGGCTGGTGCTGTTTTTGGTGCAGGCGGGCGTCGCCATCTGGCAGCTGGAGCTCGTCAATTACGTCGAACACTACGGGCTGACCCGCAAACATCTGGGGGACGGAAAATACGAACCGGTGCGCCCTTGCCATTCCTGGAACGCGGCGCATAAGGCCTCAAACTGGCTGCTGATCAATCTGCAACGCCATTCCGATCACCACTATAAACCTGACCGGCGCTTCCCGCTGCTGCAGAACTATACCGAGGCAGACGCGCCGCAGCTGCCCTATGGCTATCCGGTGATGACGGTGGCGGCGATGATGCCGCCCCTGTGGCGCCGGGTGATGAACCCGCGCGTGCGCCACTGGCGCCAGATGTATTATCCGGAAATCACCGACTGGACGGCCTACAACAAGGCGCGCAACCCGATGCCCCGCTGACGAGGCTGCTGTGGCCGGGGCCACACAGACCCCGGTGCACGCGGCTCAGGAGGCGCGACTGTAGCGGGCGCCTTCGGGTTTATGCGCATCGAAATGGCTGGCGATCAGCCGGGTCAGGGCGCGCCCTTCGGGGCGGATCTCCAGCGCCTTGCCGTCGAGTGTCACCAGATCTCCGAACCGGGCCTGAACGGCGACCAGATCGGGATCGATACTGCGCGACAGATCACCGAATTCCCGTTCCAGCGCCGCGCGGTCGAGACGGAAATCACACATGATCATCTCGATGGCGCGACCACGCAGGTGGTCCTCTTCGCTCATCTCATGGCCCCGCGCCCCGGCGAGCTGCCCCTTTTCGATCCGCTCCACATAGGCAGGGGTCGCAGCGGCGTTCTGCACGTATCCCCCGGCAAAACGCGAAATCGAAGAGGCACCCAACCCGATCAGCGTCGGGCACCGGTCATCGGTATAGCCTTGGAAATTGCGCCGCAGGTGGCCGCTTTTGGCCGCCTTGGCCAAACCGTCCTCGGGCAGAGCAAAATGGTCGATACCAATCGTTTCATAACCAGCGGCGCGGAACTGATCCGCAGCCGCGCAGGCCAGATCATAGCGTTCGGCGTCTCCCGGCAGGGCGGATTCGTCGATCAGCTCCTGACGTTTGGCCATCCAGGGCACATGGGCATAGCCGAACAGCGCGATCCGGTCCGGTGCAAGGCTCAGCACCTTTTCAACCGTATCCTTCAGTCGCGCGGCGTCCTGATGTGGCAGGCCGTAGACCAGATCGGCATTGAGCGAGGTGATCCCCGCCTCCCGCAGATCCTCGACACAGGCGCGCGTCACCCCATAGGGCTGTTCCCGGCCGATGGCGGCCTGCACCTCGGGATTGAAATCCTGAATACCGATACTGGCCCGGTTCATGCCTTCTTCGGCCAGCGCCGCGATCTTGTCCCGGTCCACCAGCGTCGGGTCGATCTCGACCGAGAACTCCCAGTCCGGCGTCGGCGGGAAGACCGCCTTGACTGCCTGAGCCAGCTTGTGGATCAGCGCTGGCGGCAGGATGGTCGGCGTGCCACCGCCCCAGTGCAACCGCCCCATCTGCAGCCCCGCGGGCAGATGCGGCGCGACCAGCTTCAGCTCGGCCTCCAGCGTTTCGACATAGCTTTCCACCGGCTCGGGCCGACGGGTGCCCTGGGTCCGGCAAGCGCAGAACCAGCAGAGCCGCTCGCAGAACGGGATATGTAGATACACCGAAACCGGAACCGCCGGATCAAGCGCATCAAGATGCCCGACCTGTTCCGCCGCACCCACGGCGGAAGAAAAGACCGGAGCGGTCGGGTAGGAGGTGTAGCGGGGCACCCGGCTGTCGAACAGGCCAAGGGCGGCAAGGCGGTCAATCTGTGTCATACCGCCTTTTTGCCGCTCAGGCGCGCGCTGACTTTGCGCAGGATCAAATTGCACGGGAAAAATCACCCACCCGGTCGGCTATTGCAACGGTCCAGCCAGAAAGGCGCCATCAACCGCCTGAATTCGCGGGACATCGGCAGCAGCCATCCCCGCACAAAAATTTTGTGACATTGGGCGCATTTTGAGTTTGACGCCCCGCGCGACTCTGCTTATACGGCCCCTCACCAACCCGTGCCCAGATGGCGGAATTGGTAGACGCGCTAGCTTCAGGTGCTAGTGTCCGTATGGACGTGGAGGTTCGAGTCCTCTTCTGGGCACCATATCACTCTCCTGAAATTGTTGTAGTATCTTGGCCCCGAGCGCCTCTGATCTGTCGCTGTCCGTGATCGGTCCGTGCGGGGCTGCGAGACGGGTTTTCCTGTGCTAGGCATCCATCACGATACCACAGCCCAGCCCGTGACCATCAGGAGCGCCCGAGATGACCGATACCCTGTTTACCCTGCCCGAAACCGCTACGATCCCGGTTCTGGGAGAGGACCGCACCTATCCCATCGGGCGTATCTTCTGCGTCGGGCGCAACTACGCCGCACATGCCGCCGAGATGGGCAATGAGGTCGACCGCGAAGCGCCCTTTTACTTCACCAAATCCGCAGCCAATGCGATTCTGACCGGCGCTACCGTGCCCTACCCGCTTGGCACCTCTGATTTCCACCACGAGATGGAGCTGGCCGTGGCCATCGGCGCGCCGCTGTTCCGCGCCACGCCGGAAGAGGCCCGCACAGCGGTTTATGGCTATGGCAGCGCGCTGGACATGACGCGCCGGGATCTGCAGGGGCAGGCAAAGGACAAACGACGCCCCTGGGATCTGGGCAAGGATCTGGAGCAAGGCACGGTTTTCGCCCCCCTGACCCGCAGCGCTGACTGGGACGGCCCAGCGGGCAAGCGGATCTGGCTTAGCGTCGACGGTGAAATACGTCAGGATGCCAGCCTGGATGAGATGATCTGGTCGGTCGAGGACATCCTCTGCCACTTGTCGGGTTATTACCACCTGCGGCCGGGCGATCTGATCCTCACCGGCACCCCAGCAGGAGTGGGAGCGGTCACAGCCGGACAGTCGATGACTGGCGGAATCGACGGGTTGAGCCAGGTCGAACTGACCCTCAGCGCCGCGGAATAAGATCAAAGGGCCATAGAGCCGCCCCGAAGGTTCGAAACCGTCAAGAATATGTGCGCTGGGTCCATTCCTGATCCCGGCGCCTTGGCCCTATCAATTACAGGGCTGTGCGCAAAGCGTACCACAGTCCTGCGCAGCGATAGGGAGGGTTGCGACCGCAGCGGCAAGGCAGCGATCCGCCGAAATGTCTTTTTTCATGGCTCCTGCGCCAATCAGTGATTGATCTTCACGAAATGAAATGCTCGAATGTATCCGTCACGGCTCAGATGTGAAAATCTTGTAACGTTTTCTAAACGAGTCTGAGCGCTGATTTGGGACCAGCCAATTCATGAGTGAAAAATGCATGATCTGCTGTTGATGGTTACAAATGCACCAAATAGCAGGAGGTCAGCGAAGTTTGTTTTGTGATCCGCAGGGGTGTGGAGGGGACCAAAACAGAAAGAAAATAGGCAATATATTGCAATAATGTTAGTTGCCTGCATTATGTTGCTTGGAAGTAGGGTCAAAGGGAGGAATCACATGACCACTCGCAGAAAGATTCTTGGCGCAGCAGGCGCGGCGGCCATTGCCGCAGTGTGCGCCACATCCGCCTTCGCGCAGGAGGTAACGCTGAAGCTGCACCAATTCCTGCCGGCGCAGGCAAATGTGCCGAAACTGGTTCTGGATGTCTGGGCCGACAACGTTGAGGCCTCCTCGAATGGCCGTATCAAGATCGACCGCTATCCCTCCATGCAGCTGGGCGGCAAGCCGCCGGAACTGATGGACCAGGCCATCGACGGCGTTGCCGACATCGTCTGGACCGTGGTCGGCTACACGCCGGGCCGCTTCCCGTCGACCGAAGTCTTCGAACTGCCCTTCATGATGACCAACGCGCGTGCCACCTCGCACGCTTATTGGGAAATGTTCGAACGCCACATGAAGGACACCGAGTTCAAGGACGTCCACATCCTTGGCACCTGGGTGCACGGCCCCGGTATGATCCACACCACGGATCCGGTTGAAACCCCCGCCGACCTGCAGGGCATGAAGATCCGTGGCGGTTCCCGCTCGGTCAACGCGCTGCTGACCGAACTGGGCGCAACCCCCGTCGGCATGCCGGTTCCCGCGATCCCCGAAGGCCTGTCCAAAGGCGTGATCGACGGCACCACCATCCCGTGGGAAGTCACCACCGCCCTGAAAGTTCCGGAACTGGTCGAAAACCACACCGAATTCACCGGCAAGGCGCTTTATACCCTGACCTTCGTTCTGGCGATGAACAAGGACAAGTATGAAAGCCTGCCCGATGATCTGAAGAAGGCCATCGACGACAACTCCGGTCTGGAGTTCTCCGTCTTCGCCGGCGGCACCCAAGCAGATTCCGACGGCCCGGCCCGCGAATTCGCGCTGGACAACGGCAACAACGTCATCACCCTCAGCCAGGAACAGACCGACGAGTGGCGCGCGCTGGCTCAGCCGATCTACAACAAATGGCTGGCCGACATGACTGAAAAAGGCATCGACGGGCAGGCCCTGCTGGAAGAAGCAACCTACCTGATCGAAAAATACACACCGCAATACGTGAAGTAAGCGGTAGCATAGTCAAAGGGCCGCAGCGCACCCGTGCCGCGGCCCTTTGCGTACTCAGAAAAGGGTAAACACCATGCAAAAGCTCATGATGGGGTTGGCCAGGAAGATGGCCATATTGGGCGGTATGGTCCTCGTTCTCCTGATCATCCTGACCTGCCTTTCGATCATCGGCCGCCTGCTGAACGGCGTGCTGCACGGAAGCCTCATGCAAGGGCTCGCTCCTGCGCTGTCAGACTGGCTGATCAACTACATCGGACCAATCAACGGGGACTTCGAACTGGTAGAGGCCGGCGTGGCATTCGCCATCTTCGCGTTTATCCCACTGTGCCAGATCACATCGGGCCATGCCTCGGTCGACGTGGTGGCAAACGCCTTTCCCGTCAAGGTGAACCGGTTCCTGCGCATGGTGGTCGCGATCCTGTTCGCGGGGGTTCTGACCCTGATCACCGAACGGCTCGGCGCCGGCACGATCGGAAAGTACCACAATGGTGAGACGTCGTTCCTGCTCGAATTTCCTACCTGGTGGGCCTATGCGGCCAGCCTCTTCGCCTCCAGCATGGCAGCTGTGGTGGCGATCTATGTCGCAATCGTGCGCACAACCGAATTTATGACCGGCCGCATTGAGCTGTGGGACGGTGTGGAGGGTGAGCAGTGACAGCTCTTGAAATCGGAATATCCTCATTCCCCATCCTGATGATCCTGATCTTCCTTCGGGTTCCCATCGGGCTTTCGATGTTCCTGGTGGGCCTGGTCGGGTTGATCCTGGTCACCGACGGAACCCAGGTTGCCTTTGGTCGCCTGAAAAGCGAGACCTACTCGACCTTTTCCTCTTATTCTCTGACCATCGTGCCGATGTTCCTGCTGATGGGCCATTTCGCGACGCTGGGCGGCATGTCATCCGCCCTGTTCAAGGCGGCCGCGAGTTTCCTGGGCCACAGGAAAGGCGGCGTCGCCATGGCATCGATCGGGGCTTGCGCCGGCTTTGGCGCGATCTGCGGCTCCTCTCTGGCCACGGCGGCAACCATGGGCCGTGTCGCTCTGCCCGAGCTGAAGGAATACGGCTATGCCGGTGGCTTTTCGACCGCAACACTGGCGGCGGGCGGCACGCTAGGCATCCTGATCCCGCCTTCAGTGGTGCTAGTGATCTATGCCATCCTGACCGAGCAGAATATCGCCAAGCTGTTCCTTGCAGCCTTCATTCCCGGCATCCTCGCCGCGGTTGGATATGTCATCGCGATTTCGATCTATGTGCGCATGTTCCCCAAAAGCGCGGGCACCCGCCCCTCGGTTCCCTGGGCGGAACGGATGGAAAACCTGGTCAAGGTCTGGCCGGTTCTGCTGGTCTTTGGCCTGGTGGTCGGCGGCATCTACGCCGGTTGGTTCACCCCGACCGAGGGTGCAGCCGTAGGCGCATTCGGCACCGGTTTCATCGCCTGGCTGAATGGCGGTCTGAACCGCGAAACCATGGTCGACAGCTTTATCGTCACCGCCCGTTCGACCGCGATGATCTTTTTCATCGTGCTGGGCGCCGGGTTTTATAACGGCTTCCTGGCCCTGACCAAGGTGCCGCAGGAACTGGCAGATTTCGTCGTCAGCCAGGGGCTGAGCCCATGGGTGGTTCTGGCGCTGATCCTGGCCTTCTACCTGGTCTTTGGATGCCTGATGGACAGCCTGTCGATGATTCTGCTGACCATTCCGATCTTCTTCCCGGTGATCTCGGTGATGGACTTTGGCCTGTTGTCCCTGCCCGCGATGCAGGCGGATGCCGCGATGGAGGTGCTGCGCAACGGGGTGCCGGATGGCATGGGGGCTGAAATGCTGGCCTCGATACAGGAAGCCATCGCCAACGGCATGGAACTGACCCGGGAGCAGATGAAGGAACTGGGCATCCGCGTCACCGAAGGCCGCGTCAACCGGATCGAATCGGAATACGTCGCCATCTGGTTCGGCATTCTGGTTCTGATCGTGGTCGAGGTTGGCCTGATCACCCCGCCTGTGGGCATGAACCTGTTCATTATCAACGCGATGGACCGGACCACCCGCATGGTCGACACCTACAAGGCGGTGATGTTCTTTGTGGCATCGGACATCATCCGGGTGATTATCCTGGTCGCCTTCCCGATCATCACGCTGCTGCCGCTGATGCTGCTGCACTGACCATCGGGTCCGACGATCCCTGCAATTTATCCCCCCGTCAGACCACTGGCGGGGGGATTTTTTGTCTGCGAGCCACAAGACCGACCCGCCTCGCACTTGCATCAGCGGAAATATGTGCAAAATAGTGCAGTTTATTGCAGCGATATGTTGCATTATTTTGCGACCGGTGCATTAATCCGTCCCAGATCAAGACTGCGCCGCCGGGGAGGGCCGCGCAGGCCGCCGGAGCGCCCCGCGCCTTCCGCGGCACATCAGGGAGGAGCGAGGATGACACCCAGCGGCAATGCGGCAGGATATTTTGTGGATCGCCACCGGAGCGAGCGCCCGGACAAGGTGGCCTTCCGGGAGGCCGCCGGCGCGCAGCGGCAGCTTACCTATGGCGATCTGGCCGAAAGCTCGGACCGGATGGCAGGCGCCCTGCGCCGGGCGGGCATAGCCCGCGAATCCCGCGCCGCCATGCTGGTGCTGGATCAGATCGAATTCCCGCAGATCTTCTGGGGCGCGCTCAAGGCCGGTGTCGTGCCGGTGCCGCTCAACACCCTGCTGTCCACCTCGGTTTACGAGGTCATCCTGAAAGACAGCCGCGCCACCATCCTGTTTGTCAGCGCCGAACTCTGGCCGGTGGTAGAGCCCGCCGTCGCTGCCTGCCCGGATCTGCAGCGCGTCGTGGTGATCGGCGACGAAACGCCGGAGAGCTGCGACAGTTTCGAGGATTTCCTTGCCGGGGCAGAGCCGATGGAGGCCGTGGCCTGCTGCCCCGATGAAACCGCCTTCTGGCTTTATTCCTCTGGCTCCACCGGGCAACCCAAGGGCGTGCGCCATGTGCATGGGGCGCTGGCTGCCACCGCCGACACCTATGGCGCGCAGGTGCTTCAGGTGGCCGAGGACGATGTAATCTTCTCGGCGGCAAAACTGTTCTTCGCCTATGGGCTGGGCAATGGCATGACCTTCCCGCTGTCGGCGGGCGCCACCACCATCCTGTTCGATGGCCGTCCGACACCGGACTCGGTGCTGTCGATCCTCGATTCAGAAAAGCCAACCCTCTATTGCGGCGTGCCGACGCTTTATGCGGCCACGGTTGCGGCGCTGGAAACCGCCGAGAAACCTGACGCGCCCCTACGCCGCTGCATTTCTGCAGGTGAGGCCCTGCCCGAAGAGGTCGGCCGCAAATGGGAAGACATCTGGGGCGTTGAAATCCTTGATGGTGTCGGCTCGACCGAGATGCTGCATATCTTCCTGTCGAACGCGCCCGGCGATGTGGTCTATGGCACCTCCGGCGTGGCGGTGCCGGGGTACGAACTGCGGCTGGTGGACGAGAACGACGAAGAAGTACCCGCAGGCGGCATCGGCGAACTTCTGGTGCGCGGTGCCTCGGCCGCCGAAGGATACTGGAACCAGCGAGGCAAGAGCCGCAGTACCTTCGAAGGCGAATGGACCCGGACCGGCGACAAATACGAACGTAGCGAGGACGGGCGTTTCATCTACTGTGGCCGTACCGACGATATGTTCAAGGTCTCCGGGATCTGGCTGTCTCCGTTTGAGCTGGAACAGGCGCTGGTCGCCCATCCTGCCGTGCTGGAAGCCGCCGTTGTGCCCGCCCGCGACGAAGAAGGTCTGGAAAAACCCAAGGCCCATATCGTGCTGAAGGACGGGACCGGGAACGACGCCCTGACCGCCGATCTCAAGGCGTTTGTGAAGGAAAAGGTCGGCAAGTGGAAATATCCGCGCTGGATCGTCTATGCCGACGACCTGCCCAAGACGGCAACCGGCAAGATCCAGCGCTTCAAATTGCGGGAGGATGCATGATGGCGTTTGAATGGGGTGGAAGTGGCACGGTCACGGCAGGCGGTGCCAATCTGGAATATGCCTGCCATGGGCCTGCGCCGGATCAGGCGCCAACCCTTGTGCTGCTGCACGAAGGGCTGGGCTGCGTGGCGCTGTGGCGCGATTTCCCCGAAAAACTGGCTGCGGCCACCGGTTGGGGTGTCTTTGTCTATTCCCGTCAGGGCTATGGCCAGTCCGATCCGGTGACCCTGCCCCGGCCGCTCGATTTCATGACCCGCGAGGCCAAGGACGTGCTGCCCGGGTTGCTGGATGCCATCGGGCTGGAGCATGGCGTGCTGATGGGCCACAGCGACGGCGCCACCATCGCGGCGATCTACGGCGGCAGCGTGCTGGATCACCGGGTGCGCGGGCTGATCCTGATGGCCCCGCATTTCTTCACCGAACCGGGCGGCCTTGCGGAAATCGCCAAGGCGAAAGAGGCCTATGACAGCGGCGATCTGAAGGAAAAGCTGGCGAAATACCATAAAGACCCCGATGGCGCCTTCCGCGGATGGAACGATGCCTGGCTCGACGAAGGCTTCCGTGACTGGGACGTTGCAGATGTGATCGACTATCTGCGGGTGCCGGTTCTGGCCATTCAGGGCCGCGAGGACCAATACGGCACCCTCGCCCAGGTCGAGGTGATCGAGGAACGCACCTATTGCCCCTGCGATATGCTGGTGCTGGAGGATTGTCGCCACAGCCCACAACAGGACCAGCCACAAAAGGTCATCGACGCGGTCGCCGAATTCACCAGCCGTCTGGCCCGGATCGAGGCCGCCGAGGTCGAAACCGCCTGACATGGCCCGTTTTCCGGATCCGCCGCACGCCCATATCCCGGGCCAGACGCCCCGGCATCCGGAAGGCACCTTCGATGCGATCTGCGAGACAGCAAGACCGGAACAGCCCCTTGGGGCTGTTTTCGCGTCAGACGCCTGGCGTGCCGGATGTCAGTATTTCCGGACCGGTTATTTCTGGGAAGCACATGAGGTCTGGGAAGCGGTCTGGATGGCCCTGCCTGATCCCTCGGTCGAACGACGACTAGTGCAGGGGATGATCCAGCTCGCGAATGCAGCGCTGAAGCAGAAGATGCAGCGCCCGCGCGCAGTGAAGCGGCTCTGCGATATCGCCGACGCGCAGATGACCGACCTGCCAGGGGCGCTGTGGATCACCGCAGACCTGCAGGAGGATCAGATTCGGGCGCAGCTGCTGGACCTTCGCCGCCAGACCGAGAACACCACAAAAAGTGCACTATAATGCATTGTCAAAGCGGATATTCCGCAATTACACCGCAATATTCTGCATTATTATGCCGAAAAAAGGCACTATTATGCATCTTTTCCTTTGCCAGCCTGCAAAGCTGCGGTAGGTTACTCACAACAGAACTCAGGAGCGCGACATGCCCCAGGCAATCGATTTTCAAACCGACCCTTCGAAGTATCGCCACTGGCGGGTGGAGTATGATGGCCCCATCGCAAACCTCTACATGGATGTGGACGAAGACGGCGGGCTGTTCGACGGCTACCAGCTGAAGCTCAATTCCTACGATCTGGGCGTCGACATCGAGCTGTCCGACGTCGTGCAGCGGATGCGGTTCGAACACCCCGAGGTCAAGGTGGTGATCATGCGCTCGGGCAAGGACAAGGTATTCTGCGCTGGCGCCAATATCCGTATGCTGGGCGGCGCCAGCCACGCCCACAAGGTGAACTTCTGTAAATTCACCAACGAGACCCGCAACACCTACGAGGCCGCCGAAGCGGATTCGGGTCAGAAATACATTGCCGCCGTTCAGGGCGCCTGCGCCGGTGGTGGCTATGAACTGGCCCTCGCCTGCAACTACATCATGCTGACCAATGACAGCGCCTCCTCTGTCGCCCTGCCCGAAGTGCCGCTGCTGGCGGTTCTGCCCGGCACCGGCGGGCTGACCCGCGTCACCGACAAACGCAAGGTGCGCCGCGATCTGGCCGATATCTTCTGCTCGGTCGAAGAAGGCGTCAAAGGCCAGCGCGCCGTTGACTGGCGTCTGGTGGATGAGGTGGTACCGAATTCGAAATTCGCCGACACCGTTGCCCAACGCGCCCAGGAATTTGCTGCTGCCAGCAGTAAGGCAGACGGGCTGACCGGTATCACCCTGGGTCCGATCACCCGCAGCTTTGGCGAAGATTCGATCACCTATACGCTGGTCGAGGTCGAAATCGACCGCAAAGGCGGCCGTGCCACCGTGACCCTGAAAGGCCCCGATGGCGATGCCCCGGCAGATACCGCTGCGCTCCAGGCCGAAGGCGATCAGACCTACCTGCTGCGTCTGGCGCGCGAGCTGGACGATGCCATTCTGCACCTGCGCCTCAATGAACGCGAAGTCGGCACCGTGGTGTTCCAGACCCAAGGTGACGCCGAAAAACTGCTAGCGCATGAGGCGCTGCTGCTGAACAACCGCGATCACTGGCTGGCCAATGAAATCCTGATGTACTGGAAGCGCCTGCTGAAACGCGTCGACATGACCTCGCGCTCGCTGGTGGCCGTGGTCGAGCACGGCTCCTGCTTTGCCGGGCCGCTGGCGGAACTGCTGTGGGCCGTCGACCGCTCCTACATGATGCTGGAGGAATTCGAAGGCGACAATCGCCCGCTGGCCGCCATCACGCTCAGCGAAGGGAACTTTGGCACCTATCCGATGGGCAACGACCTGACGCGGCTTCAGACCCGGTTCCTCGGCACCCCCGAGTCGGTCGAGGCGCTGCGCGATCATATCGGTGAGCCGCTTGAGGCCGATCAGGCCGAAGAGCTGGGCCTTGTGACCTATGCCTTTGACGATATCGACTGGGAGGACGAGGTGCGCATCTTCCTTGAGGAACGCGCCAGCTTCAGCCCCGATGCGATGACCGGCATGGAGGCCAACCTGCGCTTTGCCGGCCCCGAGACGATGGAAACCCGTATCTTTGGCCGCCTGACCGCCTGGCAGAACTGGATCTTCCAGCGCCCCAACGCGGTGGGCAGCGATGGCGCCCTGCAGCGCTACGGCACCGGCCAGCGCGGCGAATACAACATGGAACGCGTGTAACCAGGAAATACAGCGGTAGCCCAAGGCGGCGCCGCGTGACGGAGGAACGATATGCTTGATCTCATCAATGTCAGCTATGACACCCAGATTCCCAACAACGTTGGCCTGTCCAGCGACAAGAAGGTGCTGAAGGCGCTGGAAAAATGGCACCCCGGTTACATCAACTGGTGGAACGACCTGATCCCGCAGAACTTTCAGGAATCGATGGTCTACCTGCGCACCGCGGTTTCGGTCGACCCCAAAGGCTGGGCCAAATTCGACTACGTGAAGATGCCGGAATACCGCTGGGGCGTGCTGCTGGCGCCGCAGGTCGAAGGCCGCACCATTCCCATGGGCGAACACTATGGCGAACCTGCTTGGCAGGAGGTTCCGGGCGAATACCGCAACATGCTGAAGCGCCTGATCGTCATTCAGGGCGATACCGAGCCGGGCTCGGTCGAGCAGCAGCGGTTCCTGGGCCTCACCGCGCCGTCGCTCTATGACATGCGCAACCTGTTCCAGGTCAACGTCGAAGAAGGCCGCCATCTCTGGGCGATGGTCTACCTGCTGCAGAAATACTTTGGCCGCGATGGCCGCGAAGAAGCGAACGAGCTGCTGATCCGCTCCTCCGGCTCCGAAGAGGCGCCGCGGATGCTGGGTGCCTTTAACGAGGAAACACCGGACTGGTTGTCCTTCTTCATGTTCACTTACTTCACCGACCGCGACGGCAAGATGCAGCTGGAATCGCTGGCACAATCGGGCTTTGACCCGCTGTCGCGCACCTGCCGCTTCATGCTGACCGAAGAGGCGCACCACATGTTCGTGGGCGAAACCGGTGTGGGCCGGACCATTCAGGCCACCTGCGAAGCGATGAACAAGGCCGGGATCACCGATCCCTATGACATCAACAAGATCCGCGACCTGGGTGTTATTGACCTGCCCACCATCCAGAAAAAGCTGAACCTGCACTACACGCTGTCGCTGGATCTCTTTGGTCAGGAAGTTTCCACCAACGCCGCCAATGCCTTCAACTCGGGCATCAAGGGGCGTTACATGGAAATGCGCCTGAAAGACGACCACAAGCTGACCAACGACACCTACGTGGTACGCACCGTTAAGGATGGTCAGATCGTCGCCGAAGAGGTCCCCGCCCTGACCGCGATCAACATGCGTCTGCGCGACGACTACGTCAAAGACGCCGCAGGTGGCGTGGGCCGCTGGAACAAGATCATCGAAAAGCACGGTATCGAATTCGAAATGAAGCTGCCGCACGAAGGCTTCCACCGCCAGATCGGCGTATTCTCCGCAGTGCGCTGCGACCCCGAAGGCAACATCATCTCGCAAGAGCAGTGGGACGCCAAGGTCAAGGACTGGCTGCCCAACAAGGAAGACGGTGCCTTTATCCAGTCGCTGATGAAGCCGGTCTACGAGCCGGGCAAATACGCCAGCTGGATTTCGCCGCCAAAGGTCGGCATCGACAACAAGCCGGGCGACTTCGAATACGTGAAACTGCACATGGCATAAGCCACATGGCGAAAAACAGGGTTTAACCCTCTCTTTGTCGGCGCCTGTCACACTGACCGGCAGGCGCCGGAATTCAACAGCCAGACCGGAGGATCCCCAGATGGACATCACCCGCAGCCAAGCTGAAACGCCCAATGCCAACCGTGTGTCGGTTCAGATCAATGGCCTCAAAGGCCCCTGTGTGGGCTGTTCCGACTGTGTCGGCATGTGTCGCGAGCTGATCGATGCGCTGACCGTGCCCGATGCGATCCTCAAAAAAGCGCCGAGAAGCTGAATGACCAACGCCCCCACCGCGCCGCTGAAACAGCATCTGATCGATCCAGAGATCTGCATCCGCTGCTACACCTGCGAAATGACCTGCCCCGAAGAGGCGATCGAACATGACGACATGAATGTCGTGGTCGACGCGGAGAAATGCAATTTTTGCATGGATTGCATCCCGGTCTGCCCGACCGGTTCAATCGACGAATGGCGGGTGGTGAACACCCCCTATTCGGTGGATGAGCAGTTCGAATGGATGGAACTGCCCGAGCAGGAAGAGATTTCCGGCGGCGACGCTGCCGAAGGCGATGTCGAGGCGATGGACGATGCCGTTGCTGCGCTGCTGGCCGATGCCCATGCCGGCGCGGGCGGCAAGGCAACCGCCCCCGCGAGCGCCAGCAAGCCGGTGATCAACATGTACACCCCCGGCAAACCGGCCCGGGTCAAGGTACAGGGCAATTACCGGCTGACCGACAAGGACAGCGACAGCGATGTACGGCACATCATCCTGGATCCGGCGGGCCTGCCCTTTCCGGTGCTCGAAGGCCAAAGCATCGGTATCATCCCCCCCGGCACAGACGCCGAAGGCAAACCGCATCTGCCGCGGCTTTATTCCGTCTCCAGCCCGCGCGACGGCGAACGCCCCGGATACCACAACATCTCGCTGACCGTGAAACGCGAGGAACAGGGCCTGTGCTCCAACTATGTCTGCGACCTTGCTGCGGGCGACGAGGTACAGGTGACGGGGCCCTTCGGCGCCACCTTCCTGCTGCCCTCGGATCCGGCTGCTGACCTCATGATGATCTGCACCGGCACCGGCTCGGCCCCCTTCCGCGCCTTCACCATGCGCCGCCTGCGTGAGGCACCGCATGAGACCGGCAAGATGACCCTGATCTTTGGCGCCCGCCGCCCGGGTGAGCTGCCCTACTTCGGCCCGCTAAAAAAGATCCCCGATACGTTCATGACCAAGCTCTTTGCCTTTTCCCGGCAGGAGGACGCGCCCAAGCAATACGTGCAGGACCGTCTGCGCGAGGAATCCGACCGGGTTGCCGCGCTGATGCAGAACCCGGCGGGCCATATCTATATCTGCGGGCTGAAGGCGATGGAGCAAGGCGTCGAAGAAGCCTTGCGTGATATTGCCCGCTCCCATGGTTTGAACTGGGCCGAACTGCGCGATAAGATGCGCACCGACGGACGTTACCACGTCGAAACCTATTGAGCCGCAGGACAAAACCCAGATGACAGACCAGATCGCCCCCGCCGGACAGGACGCCGGGACGGAGAACTTCGTGCACGAAATCCGCGTCGGCTGGGGCGACTGCGATCCGGCCAAGATCGCCTATACCGGCCGCCTGCCCGCCTTTGCGCTGGAGGCGATCGATGCTTGGTGGGAACATAACCTGGATGGCGATGGCTGGTTCCAGATGGAACTGGACCGCGGCACCGGCACGCCCTTCGTGAACATGAACATCGATTTCCGCTCTCCGGTGACCCCGCGCCATCGGCTGATGTGCGAGGTCTGGCCCTGCAAGCTCGGCACCAAATCGATCACCTTCCGGGTGGATGCACGGCAGGACGGTGTTTTGTGTTTCGAAGGCACCTTTACCTGCGTCTTTATCGATCCGACCAATTTCACCGCCAAGGCGGCACCCCCGGATTACCGCGCCGTGGTCGAACCCCGGTTGCGCCCGGCCTAGGTTCCTATTCCCCGCTCCCGCGCCCCACTGACGTGGGGTCCCGCAAGATAATGCACTCCGCAGCCGCGCCCGTACCGGTTTTCATTTGAACCGGATGCGGCAGCGCCTTAAGTTTGTGCATTATGTTTCATATATCGGCGCCGCATGAGTGAGATCACCAATTTCCGGGGCGAAACCCGGCCCGCGCAGGACAAAAGCGAGATCGACCAGGTCGTTCCCGCCCTGATTTCACGCGTGGGGGAACGGGTCCGCAAGGCACGCGAGCGCAAGGGCATTCCGCGCCGGGTTCTGTCGGACCGTTCGGGTGTGTCACCGCGCTATCTGGCGCAGCTAGAGGCCGGAGAGGGCAATATCTCCATCGGCCTCTTGCAACGGGTGGCCGTGGCGCTGGATCACCGCATCGAATGGCTGATCGGCGAAGAGGATCCCTGGACCTCGGACGCGGTGCGGGTGGCGGATCTTTATCGCGGCGCCACCAGCAGCATCCAGCAGGCGGTTCTGGACCTCTTGGCGCCGCAGACGCCGGAAACCCAGCGCGCCGGGCGCGTCTGTCTGGTGGGTCTGCGCGGCGCAGGCAAATCGACCCTTGGCAGCATGGCGGGCAAGGAGCTTGGTATTCCCTTTGTCGAGCTCAACAGCGAAATCGAAAGCCAGTCCGGCATGCCGGTGTCCGAACTGATGGCGCTTTACGGCCAGGAAGGCTACCGCCAACTGGAGGCGCAGGCGATCAACCGCATCATCGCAACCCATGACAGCCTGATCCTGGCCGTCGCGGGCGGCATCGTCGCCGAACCGGAGACCTACACCAACGTTCTGGCGCATTTTCACACCATATGGATCAAGGCCCGGCCCGATGAACATATGGCGCGGGTGCGGGCACAGGGCGATGAACGCCCGATGGCGGGCAACCCCGAGGCGATGGAACAGCTCCGCTCGATCCTGACCAGCCGCGAGGCCCTGTATGGCAGGTCGCTGGCGCAACTGGACACCTCGGATCAGACCGTGGATCAGTCTCTGGCCAGCCTGATCACCATGGTCCAGGAGCGCGGCTTTACCGGCTGATCCGGATTGCATCCGCAGGCTTGTCTCATATCGGGTCGCGCAACCAATCATCGGCGAAGGCAACGGTTTGCAGCCCGGCGAAGCGCGCCACCCTGTCCAGTTCCGCCTCCAGCCTGCCGATACGCGGCGCTGACCAGCTGACCCCGCGCTCGGGCCAGACGGCGGTGATATTCAGCTGCCCCGCGCCGCGATCCGCTTTCATGTCGATCCGCCCCACCAGACGCTCCCGCTCCATCAGCGGGAAGACGTAGTAACCGTATTTGCGCTTGGGTGCGGGGGTGAAGACCTCGATTCGGTAGTGAAAGCCGAACAGGCGTTCGGCCCGCTTGCGATCCCGCAGGGCCGGGTCAAAGGGGCTCAGCACCCGCATCCGCCCCGGTGCCGGACCCAACGCCTTGGCCTGTTCCACCGTCCCCGGGCGCGCCAGCACCCGGCGCCAGCCACCATCGGCCTGTTCGATCTCGACCTCCTCAAGGGCACCGGATTGCAGCTGCGCCGCTGCCCATTCCTTTGCCTCAGTGGCCGAAGCGGTATCCCAGAAGGCCGCGAGTTCGCCCGAGGTGGCAAAACCCAACCGATCCATCGCGCCATTGCACAGCCAGTCGACCGTCGCCGCCACATCCACAGGCGCGGCGCCCGGGTGCAGGTGTTCGTCGATCACCCGCTCGGTCAGGTCATAGCGTTTCTGAAACCCCTCGCGCCCGACCACCGTCAGCGCGCCGGACCGCCATAGGTATTCCAGCGCGGTCTTGGAGGGATGCCAGTCCCACCAGCCGCCCGATCCCTTCTTCTCGTCCTTGCCGATATCCGATGAGCTGATCGCCCCGTGATCGCGGATATGTTCCAGAACGGTGGCAAACTGCGCCTCGAACCCGTCCCGCCGCCAGTTGCGCCAGCGGCTGCGCAGCAGATCGGCATCGCGCTGAAACCTGAGATGCCAATGGGTGTAATAGGCCATCGGGATCACGGCGGCATCGTGGGTCCAGTGTTCGAACAGTCCCCGATCCGCCTCGTACAGGCGTTTCAGATGGGCGGGGCGATAACTGGGCCTGCGGGAATAGAGGATCACATCATGCGCGCGCGCGACCGTGTTGATACTGTCGAGCTGCACAAACCCGAGCCGCGAAATCAGATCCAGCAGGTCAGCGCCCTTTGATGGGCCGCTCGGCGCCTCCAGCAGCGCGTGCCGGTCCAGAAACAGCCGTCGCGCCGCCCGGTTGCCCAGCCGTGCCCGCGCCATCAGCGCCGTTTCAGCGTATCGCCATAGGCGATGGTCGGGGTCAGGGTCACGTGGCGTTCGATCTCGGCGTCGGGATCTTCCAGCTGCGCGGCAATGATCTCCGCCGCCTTGCGCCCGATTTCCTGACGGCAGGCATCCATGGTGGCCAGCTTGCGCGGCAGCCCCTGCAACAGTTCAACCCCGTTGAAACCCGCAAGACCAATCTGCCCCGGCACGTCGATGCCCTGCTCCAGCAGATACAGCAACCCGCCGGCCCCAATCATGTCATTGGAATAATAAAGAAAATCCAGATCCGGAGAGCGTTCCAGCATTTCCGCCGTCATCTCGCGCCCCTTGGCCAGCGCCGAGCCGCCAGAGTAGAAGGCGCGATCTTCGATCTCGACGCCTTCCTTGGCCAGCGCCTCGGTAAAGCCTTCGAAGCGTTTGCGGGCGCGGTGGTCCAGCGGCATCTTGGTGCCCATGAAGCCGATGTGACGGTAGCCGGCTTTGAGGATCGCCTTGGCCATCTCGCTGCCCGCGCGGCGGTGCGAAATCCCGACCATCGCATCCACCGGCTTGCCATCGGTGTCCATGATCTCGACCACCGGAATGCCCGAAGCATTGAGCATGGCGCGCGCCGCCTCGGTATGTTCCAGCCCGGCGATGATCACCCCCGAGGGCCGCCAGGACAGCATCTCGTAAAGGACCTTTTCCTCTTTTTCCGGCTGATAGTCTGTTACCCCGACGACTGGCTGCAGCTCGGTGTTTTCCAGCACCTTGTTCACCCCGGTCAACACCTCGGGAAAGACCATGTTCGACAGCGAGGGGATGATCACCGCCACCAGATTGACCCGTTTCGACGCCAGCGCGCCGGCGATCTTGTTGGGCACATAGCCCAGTTCCTTGGCCGCGGTCAGAACTTTGGTACGGGTCTTTTCCGACACGTCCCCGCGGTTGCGCAGCACCCGGCTGACGGTCATTTCCGAAACACCTGTGGCTTCCGAGACATCACGAAGGGTGAGCGGGCGCTTGTTGTCGGTGGTCACGGGCGTGGACCTCTTTGATTGTTTCCTGAGCGATGTTAGCGCAGACGGCGATGACAACACAATGGCAACCACGCCGACCTGCCGGATCTGAAAAATACGACCACACAGCCACATAGCATTGTGATGGCAGATGTGATTTGCTATCGCCTGAAACGCGCGGCCCCGTGGCTCAACTGGATAGAGCAGCCCCCTCCTAAGGGGCAGGTTGCAGGTTCGAATCCTGCCGGGGTCGCCAGTGATCAACTATTGGAAGATCATGTTTGGGGTCCGGGTCACAGAACTGGAAAGACGCCGTATTCGGTTGCCCATGTTCTGCCGTTTCGCGTTGGCAACATGTCAGACCAGGCACCGCCACCGACCAGTGTCAGCGGCGGTCAGGTCGTGCCCGCGCACCCGGTTTTCAGGCGGCGTTGGCGTCAAGCTCAGCTTCTTGAGTCGCAAGATAAGCTTCGAACTCCCGGTCCATCCGGCCCTCGGCTCCGCCCACCGCATGAAGCCCAAGCGTGCTGAACCCATCCATGCTGGTCTTCAGTCGACCCGAATCCTCGGCAAGCTTCGATGTGGTTTCATAAACCGCACCCGCCCGGGTGGCGTTATCCAGCGTGGTCTGGCCCAGATCGCTCATGCTGCTGTCGATTTCCTGCAGGCTGAGCGATTGACGAGAGATTACCCCGGAGATTTCCGACATCAGCTGCGAGACGTCGATCACGCCTTGACGAATGCCGGACAGGCTTTGCCCCGTGGCGCGAACCAGATCGCTGCCATCGTTGACGTGGATCGAGCTTTCGGCAATCAGGGCCTTGATCTCGTTCGCGGAATCCGACGCCCGCGCCGCAAGCGAGCGCACCTCGGAGGCAACCACGGCAAATCCGCGCCCGGCCTCTCCGGCGCGGGCCGCCTCGACCCCGGCGTTCAGCGCCAGAAGGTTGGTCTGAAAACTGATATCCTCGATCACATCTACGATTTTGGCGATTTTAGACGAGGACGTTTCGATACGTTCCATCGCTTCGATGGCCCTCTCCACCACAAGACCGCCTTCTTCGGCATCCTTGCGGTTCAAGTCCGAGTGTCGGCTGGCCTTCTCGACCATATGGGTGGCCTCGGTGGTGCCAGCGGAGACATGGCTGACGGCGGCGACGGCCTCTTCCAGGGTGGCCGCCTGCTGTTCAGCGCGCTCTGCCATTTCCCGTGTCAGCTCCGAGGTTGAGCTGATTTTGTCGGCAACCGAATTGGCGCGTGTTGTGGCATCGGAAATGATCCCAGACCAGCGGCCAAGCAGATTGTTGTAAGATTCTCGGATCCCGTCGAACCGTGGCGGAATCCCGTCTTCTTGTCGGATCGGCCTGGTCAGGTTGCCCTTCTCCAGCTCGAAAATACCGGTGGTCAGCACGTCCAGTGCCTTGCTGTGTTCGGCATGCTGCGCCTCGAAATACGAGGCGATCACCCGCTCGCAATCGGCCATCATCAACCGGTTCACCAGTTGTACCTGTTTTGACAGCACCGTCCGGCTGGTCATCCGCTTGCGGACGAGAATATCCATCATATCAGCCCCGGCCGAGGAATAGCCGCCGAGATACTGAATGAAAGGCAGGCGCAACTCGTAGTGGACCCTGCCGACCCGAGCAGCGGAATCAAAATACTCCTGATCGAACCGCCCCGAGAACAGCCGCTGCCAATGCGCCTTCTGGGCCGCTTTGGCGTGGGCAACCACCTTGTCATCGGCAAAGAAACGGCGGGTTTCCTCGCGTTCCAGCACGCGATCATAAAACCGCTCCAGCACCCGGCCGAGGTGTGGCACGAGCAGTTTTTCGGTCTGGGCGATCAGATCCTTGCTATCGGTATCAAGAGAAAACCACTGGAAAAAACTCTGATGACCTGTGGATGACATGTGACGCCCGTACCCTTGTTAAACTTGTGATCTTTCTGCCTTGCAGCATTTGATGACTAGTTAAAGACGTGCGTGAAAGTTACAAGAATACCGACCTAAACCTTTGTGGTGAAATGATTTTAATTCACCATAAATTCGATTATTGAAATCTAAAAAAGAGAGCAGCATACCGCATGCACCCCGCCTTACGCCAAGGGTCCGCATTAAACGGTTCGGAAATGCCCTGAAACGCTCTTCTCTGCTGGCGTAGCTTGACCGAGTCAGCCACAGGTCGCGGTCACGCTCCAGACGCGCATGGACTGATCCAGACCGCGGATATCCTGTCCGTCGTGACAGGTGAACTCATTCAAAAGCTCCGGCGCCTGCCCCTCGGCCATGACCTGCCCGCGTAAATCATCACTCATCACGATCTGCGCCTGCAATCTGCGGGTCATTTCTTCGAGCCGTGCCGCCACGTTGACCGCAGTCCCGATCACCGCATATTCCAGCCGGTTTGCACCGATATCCCCCAGCACGGTCTCGCCATAGTGAATGCCGATACCGGCGCAGATCTCCGGCTCTCCCCGGCGGCGGCGGTCGCGGTTCCAATCCGCCAGCGCCTCTTGCATCGCAATGGCACAGGCCAGCGTATCGGTGGCATCCTGCGGTCCAGCCATCGGGGTGCCAAAGGTCGCCATCAGCCCATCACCCAGATATTTATCGAGCGTCCCCCGATGACGGAAAACCTCGCGCTCCATCCGGGCATGAAAGGCCCGCAGCAACTCGATCACCCGGTGGGGATCCTGCCCCGCGCTCATCCGGGTAAAGCCGACGATGTCGATGAACAACACGCCCACATTCTGGCTGCGCACCTGCTTCAACGGATCGTCGTTCTGCGACAGCTGGTCCACCACATTGGGCGAGAAATAACGCGACAGGTTGGCCCGTTCGCGTTCAAGCCCCGCGTTGTCCATTAGCAACCGGCTGAACCGGCGCGCGGAAATCCCCAGCGTCACCGCCACCAGAAGAAAGACAAAGATCTCCTGAATGCGCAGGGGAATGTTGAAACTGTTCGGATCCATGATCGCCGCCAATTCGGTGCCGGGACCAAAAGCGGCCTGCGTGGCGGCGGTCAGTTCTGGAAATGGGTCCGCAAACCACCACGCCAGGCCCAGTCCAGCGGCCCACATCGCAGAGGTCCAGACCCCGATCGCGATCACCGTGCGCCAGGAAAACGCCAGTGTCCCGCCCGCCAGGATCACAAAGAAATAGAGGAAGTTGTCGATCCTGTACTGCATCGCCAGCGGCAGATCACTGGGGTTGAAGGGATTCGGCGCCACCATGCCCACCGTCATGATCAAGAGGTCCATGAAGATCAGCAACAGCTCAACGCGGGAACGCCCCACCTGTCCATAGCGCTGGATCAGCCAGCCGTTGAGGCACAGCAGCAGCAGAATGCCATGGTAATAAAGCACATCCCAGGTCGGGCTGACGGCAACCAGAAAGACCGAGATGACAGCCATCGCAATCCAGCGCGCCCGCACCGCGAGTTCCAGACCCTCGCGCTTGTGCGCCTCCAGCGCCGCCGCTGCGTATTGGCTGTCCCCCACGGGATCCGCCGCATTGACCGTCTCAGCGGCGCGCATCTGCTGCGCCGCACCCAGAGCCGTATCCGCCATCGTCCGTTCCTTCGTTCCCGATCCGACCATAGGCATCACCCCGGCGGGACGCACCCCCTATCCCGCAGGTAGAACCAAAAAAGCCCCGCCAGATCGGCGGGGCAAGGTGAGGTGCCCGCGCCCCTGACCAAAGGTCGGGGCACAGGCACCAGCGGTGTTGTTTGGTTTTCTCGGTTAGATCAGGCCTGCATTTCCGCGCGGATCTGCTGACGCAGAACATCAATCGGAACGGTTTTGCCATCGCGGCGGAAGCACCAGTAGGTCCATCCATTGCAGGACGGTGCGCCCTCCAGCGCGGCGCCGACCTGATGGATCGAGCCTTTGACCTCGCCGCCGACCAGCGTGCCATCGGCGCGCACCTTGGCCTTGTGCCGCTGGTTCATCGAGAACAGCTCTTCGCCGGGGCGCAGCATACCGCGTTCGACCAGCTGGCCAAAGGGAACACGTGGTTCCGCGCGTTTGCTGGCGGAAACCTGCAGGGCTTCACGGTCGAACTTGCGCACTGCCTTGATGCGTTTTGCTGCCACCTCGCGGTAGGCCTCTTCCTGTTCAATCCCGATGAACTCGCGGCCCAGCATCTTGGCCACGGCACCGGTGGTACCAGTGCCAAAAAAGGGATCAAGCACCACGTCGCCCGGGTTGGTCGAGCCGACCAGGATGCGGTGCAGCAGCGATTCCGGCTTTTGCGTCGGATGCGCCTTGTCGCCATTCTCGTTCTTCAGACGCTCATGCCCGGTGCAGATCGGCAGCACCCAGTCGCTGCGCATCTGGATGCCTTCGTTGAGGGCCTTCAGCGCCTCGTAGTTGAAGGTGTATTTTGCGCCTTCCGACTTCGACGCCCAGATCATCGTCTCGTGGGCGTTGGTATAGCGCTTGCCACGGAAGTTCGGCATCGGGTTGGACTTGCGCCAGATCACATCATTCAGGATCCAGTAGCCCTCGTCCTGCAGCGCCGATCCGACCCGGAAGATGTTGTGGTACGAGCCAATCACCCAGATCGAGCCGTTCGGCTTCAGGATCCGGCGCGCCTCGCGCAGCCAGGCGCGGGTGAAATCGTCATAGACCTTGAAGCTGTCGAACTGATCCCAGTGATCATCGACAGCATCGACCTTGCTGTTGTCGGGGCGATGAAGCTGGCCCTTCAGTTGCAGGTTATAAGGGGGGTCCGCGAAGATCAGATCGACGGAATTTGCCGGGAGTCCGGCCATGACCTCGATGCAATTGCCACCAAGAATCGCGTTTAGAGGGAGCGCCGCGGCGCCCTTCGTCATGGTTTTGTTCATTTGCTCTGCCTCAATAACCACGGCGCATTTTTGCGCTCATTTTGGTTATCCACAGGATGAGTCATCCGGGATTCGAGGTCAATTTGTTTTTTAGAACAGCAGTCTACGGTTCACTCTTGATACAATATCTTGTGGACCGGCTTGAAGGATCTCCGATGATGTGGGGTGACGCCCAATTCCTCCAGCGCCGTGCGGTGCTGTTTCGACGGGTAGCCTGCGTTTTTCTCCCATCCATATCCTGGAAACTGTTGCGCTAAATCCACCATGATCCGATCCCGCGCCTCTTTGGCCACGATCGAGGCCGCCGCGATCGACAGTGATTTGCCGTCTCCCTTGACCACCGCTTCGGCCGGAATCTGCAGCCCGTTGGGGATCATGTTCCCGTCGATCAGCAGGTAATCCGGCTGCGGGTTCAGAGCTGCCACGGCGCGTTCCATCGCCAGATGCGAGGCGCGGAGAATATTAAGGGAATCAATCTCTTCAACGGTGGCATGGGCAATCGCAACCACCCCATTCTCAAAGATCGCCTGCTCCACCGCCTGGCGTTTTTTCGGGCTCAGTTTCTTGGAATCATTCAGCCCCTCGGGAATGCATTCAGGGGTCAGTATGACGGCTGCTGCCGTGACCGGTCCGGCCAATGGCCCCCGGCCCACCTCATCCACTCCGGCGATGATCAGGGACCCGCGGGCGCGGGCGGCGTCTTCAAGGCTGTAATCTGGCTGGTCCATGGATCCGAGAGACCCAAACCAGCGCAGTTTTGCAATCCCGTCACGCCCGACCAAAGGAAAAAGAGGGGCAATGCCCCTCTGAAATCGCCTCTTACTGTTGCGGAAATATCACCGCCCTGCCCGTCACCGGCGCACCAACCGGTAACCTCGGTTCTGCAGGCAGGTCGGCTTGTAACCGCTGCGATGCTTGTGCCCGTTCCAGAAGGTCACCCGGCAGACCTGCGGCAGCGCCGATTCGAACCGGTACCGGCGTTTCAGGCAATTCTGACCAACCAGCGTATGGCTACGGCTGTAGCGCGGGAAGTAGCGCACGCATTGCGCGGGCAGGTCATAACGCGCCACCCGGGGCGGCAGCGGGCGCGATCCATGATGCGGACGGTCGTGGTGGGGGCGCGACCCATGCTGAGGATACCCGTGGCCGTGCGGCGGTGTGGCTGCTGGTGCAGTGTACTGATCCCGATGCCGCGCATCATTGATCGCCGCGCCCAGAATGCCAAGCAGAGCCACCCCTGCCAGCACCTTTGCCACGTCTTCGTCAGCACGGGCAGGCGCGGCGGACATCCCGGTGATGGCCAGCGACAGCGACAGAATCAAGGCGATGAACTTGCGGTGAGATTTGCCCTGGGGGCAGCGGAGGGTGGAATCGGAATAGGTCATATCAAAGCCTTTCATCAGGGGCGCAGGGCGGCATGTCGTTGAATGTTTCGTTGCGGCCAGAAGCCGGTGATCCGACCCTGGATCTAACGCCGCCGGACAGGCAATAACGCCCCCCTGATATCGGATATCAGCCCCGCCAAGACGCTGTTGTTATTGAATATCGGCGCGATCAGGCGCAGGGTTGCGTCATGAAACACATGCTCCTGATCCCCCTCCTGGCTCTTGCCCTGACTGCGGGCGCACCGCAGGCGCAGGCCGCCGATTGCTATGCCGATTACAAGGCCAAGCAGGACAACCCGCTGAAACTGCATTATGGCGTCATCCAGCTGTCCGGCCCCTGCAAGAAGGGCCCGGCCCGCAAGGAAATCACGGCCCGTCTGGCGCCTGCCGGATGGACCCTCTTGAACGTGCTGTCGGTCTTTGGACCCGAAGGCCTGCAACAAAGGAAGGCCAATGCGGGCTCCTATTACCTCCGTTTCTGAAATGCGCGCCGCGGGCGGGCGGGTGGTCGCGTTTGGTATCGTCGCCATCGTGGCGCTGCTGGCGATTGCAGGGACCTGGCTGCTGCTGACCCTGCCCGATGCCAACGCCTTTAACGCCCGTGTCGAACGGGTGTTTGTGGAAAACGATCTGACAACCCAGGCCGAGATCAAGCTGCTGGAGATTCTCGCCCAGTCCGGCACCGCCTTTGCCGATACGCTGGCCAGCTACCGTATGGTGATCTTCGTGCTGCTGGTCTTTGCCGCTGCGATGATGCTGGCGGCGCTGGTGGTGCTGACCATGCTGCTGCTCCTGAACCGGCGCATGGCGCAGATCGAACGCGCCGGCATTCAGGTCAACGAGCTGCTGATCAGCCGCGAGGAAAACACCGTCTATCTCAACAGCATGGGGTTCCGCCTGACCCCGGCAGCGATGGAGACCCTCGCAGCCCTGGCCGAGGCGCGGATGGATGATGATGTCCTGTCGGGCGCTGAAATCGAAGCGGTGATTTCCGGCCGTCACAGCAGCGATTGTGACGAGGCCGCCGGCGCCACCCGGATCAAACGCCTGCGCGATACCCTTGGCAACCAGATGATAAGTGAGCTTCTGGTCAAGAACATCGCCAAACGCGGTTATGTGCTCGCCATTAGCAAGGATGTCATCCGCATGGTATAATGCGCGACAGAGCACCGACATCGTGCGCAACCTGCACATCACCTGTGCGGCATCTGCCGGTTTCGCATCTGGAAACCCGGCAGAGCCCGCCCCATATAGGACCAACTCCAAAGATCGGTTTTTAAAAAGGACAGCCCGGATGAATGTGCACGTTAAGCCCCCCGCCCGGGGATACGGCATTCTGGTCGAACCGCTCAGCGGTCCGGTGCGGGTGTTCCGCAACGGTGTCCTTCTCGCCGAAAGCAGCGCGGCAAAGGTGATGTATGAAACCCGCCTGCCGCCCACCGTCTATTTCCCGCGCGACGATGTGCTGGTGCCCCTGTCCGAACGGGTGGCGCTGCAAACCTTCTGCCCGTTCAAAGGCACCGCCTGCTATCACGATCTGAAGCTTGAGGACGAGCGCGTCGACAATGCGGTCTGGATCTACGAGAACACCCTGCCCGAGGCCGCCGGGATCACCGGCCATGTGGGTTTCGTGCAGGATGATGAAACACAGCTGGATCTGGGGGAGAACACGCTCACCCCGCCCGATTCCGGCAATATCTCCGGCCCGCTGATCGACTGGCTGCTGCGCGAAGCGGCAATGCTGAACACTCCCGAAAGCTTTACCGAGGCGCTGGCGGAAAAGCTGCGCGAACAGGGCGTGCAACTGGCCCGGCTGTCGGTGCTGGCCTGGTCCCTGCACCCGATGATCGCGGGCAAGAACTACGTCTGGAAACGCCGCTCTCCCGAGATCATCGTTACCGCACCCAGCTATGACCTCCTCAGCAAACCGCAGTATCAGAACAGCCCCCTGCGCCATGTCTCGCAGGGGCTTGGCGGTGTGCGCCACCGGCTGCACCGCGATCTGCCCGACGATGCCTTCCCGATCCTTCAGGACCTGCGCAGCGAAGGCGCCACCGATTACGTCGCCATGCCGCTGCCGTTCTCCGACGGGCGCATCAACGTGATGACCGTGGCCAGCGATCACCCCGACGGGTTCACCACCGCCAATCTGGGCCTGATATTTGAATGCAGCGCCGTGATCGCCCGCTATTACGAGGTCTTCATGCAGCGCGAAAACGCGCAATCGCTGCTCGAAACCTATGTCGGCAAACGCTCCGGCGCGCGGGTCCTGGGCGGTGAAATCCGCCGCGGCGACGGAGATGAGATCGACGCCGCCATCATGTTCTGCGATCTGCGCAATTCCACCCGGCTCGAAGAGGACCTGGGCCGCGATGCCTATATCCAGCTACTGAACGGCTTTTTTGAAACCGCCTCTACAATCGTGCATGACAACGGTGGCGAGGTGCTGAAATTCATCGGCGACGCTGTGCTGGCGGTCTTCCCCGCCGATCCACAAAAAAGCTACCGCGCCCGCAGCCAGGCACTGGCCTCGGCCCGCGCCATCGTCGATGCACTGCCGGAACTGGCGCGCGACACCGGGCTGGCGGCACTGCAATGCGCCACCGGCCTCGCCTATGGTTCGGTCACCTATGGCAACGTCGGCTCGCAGGAACGGCTCGATTTCACCGTAATCGGACGCGCCGCCAACGTCGCCGCCCGCCTGGGTGAATATGGCAAGACGCAAGGTCACCAGATCGTGGTCAGCGCCGATGTACTGAAAGACCCCTCCAATGCCATCCCCCTGGGCGAGGTCGAACTGCACAATGTCTCCCGCCCGGTGAACAGCTACGCGATCCCCACTTCCTGACCTGCCCTTCCGGTCCCCACTCTCTGGCGATGGGTCAAGGGCCGCGCTGCGGCCGCGCGCCAGCGCGGTTCACCCTTGAGGCAGCGCCAGAGGGTATGATCCTTGTGTAGGTCCGTTGAGGGCAGATCTGCCCCTCAATGGACCTCTCAGCAATTACACTTGCGCTGTCCAAAGGACAGCGCCCGGCCCAAGGCCGCACAAAGGGGGCTGGCGCAGCCGACCCCCTGCGGGCGCGGGAGTATTCGGCCATTGTTCCAGCACCTTGGCTGTGATTGGATCACCCCATGTACCTATTGACCCAAGACACATGAAACACCCACCAAAGCGGCCACCACAAAGCCCTCCGACAGGGCGAGAGTCGAACGAGATTCCCGGGTGGGTTGCTGTCCTGATACTCACATGGCCAGCCTTTCTTTGGGCCGTTTGCTTCGCATTCATTCAGATCGCAAGTCTGCGCGGTTGCACGATCTGGGCAAAAGGACCGGAAGCCTGCGCAGTCTTGGGCGCTGACATCGGAGGACTGCTCTACAGTATGTTCCTGAGCAGTTCTATTCTGCTGGCTCTCAGCATCTTCTGGGTGCCTATCGGGTTGGTTGTTGTCGGCCTCATTCGCCACCTGCGACGAAAATCGCTCTGATACAAAAGGACATTGCCCCCAGAGCGATTTCCCCACAGAGTCAGCTCAAACCAGCAGCCACAACAGAACGGTCAGCGTCACAAAGGCGAGGCTCGTGGCGGTCAGCATAGCGAGGCTCGCCGCGCCCTCCAGACCCTGCCGCTGGGCCAGCACCGTGTAGATCCCGAACATCGGCATCGCCGCCGACAGGATCACCGCGCTGTGCAACTCTTCCGGCAGCGCCACCAGACCCGCCCATAGCAGCCCCGCCGCCGCGCCAGCCACCAGCGCCGGGTGCAAAAGCAGCTTGCTCGCCGCGATCTGCGCCGCAAGACTGCGGTTGCCGTGCATCGGCAACCCCACCAGCGATCCACCGATCACCACCAGCGACAGCGCCCCGGCCGAGGCCGCCAGCATATCGACAAAACGCAGGAACGGCCCCGGCAGCGTCAGGCCAGCAGCCGAAACCACAAGCCCCAGCGCCAGTGCGATCAGCATCGGCATCTTCGCCATGTTCCACAGGATACCGCGCAGTTTCGGTAGCAGAGGCTGGCCCGGCGTGCTGCCCGCCAGTTCCATCAAGAGCAGGCACGTGGGGATCAGGATCAGGTTCTCGACCAGCAGGTTCAGCGCCAGGATCACCCCGGCCAGATCCGGAAAGGTCAACAGCATGATAGGATAGCCGACAAAGCCGTTGTTGGGGCAGGTCGATCCCATCACCCCCAGCGCCCGGCGACGCGGATCCACGCCGCGCAGGGTGAACAGCACGAAGGAAACCGCGATGGTCGCGACCCCGCCCAGACCATAGGCCAGCACATATCCGGGCTGGAACACTTCGGCAGGGTTGCGCGCTGCCACGGCGGAAAAGATCAGCGCCGGTAGGGCGATGTTCAGCACATAGGCCCCGAACCGGCGCATATCCTCTGGGGTGAACCAGCCTTTCCAGACGATCCCGTAGCCAAGGCCCAGCGCCGCATAGATCGGAAAGGTGATCGACAGGATCGCGCCCATGGCTCTGTGGCCCCTAGCCGATCTTCCCCTGGTTCTCGCCGATCTGTCCGCGGTGCAGCATCAGGTGATCCAGGATCACGCAGGCCATCATCGCCTCGGCCACCGGCACCGCGCGGATACCAACACAGGGGTCATGGCGGCCCTTGGTGATCACCTCGGCTGGGCTGCCATCCTTGCGGATCGACTGGCGCGGCGTCAGGATAGACGAGGTCGGCTTTACCGCGAACCGCACGACAACATCTTGGCCGGTGGAAATCCCGCCCAGGATGCCGCCTGCATGGTTGCTGGAATAGACCGGCTGACCATCGTTGCCCATGAAGATCTCATCGGCGTTTTCCGAGCCTTTAAGACGCGCGGCATTCATGCCTTCACCGATCTCCACCCCCTTAACCGCGTTGATCGACATCATCGCCGCCGCCAGATCGGTATCGAGCTTGCCATAGACCGGCGCGCCGATCCCGGCGGGCACGCCGCGGGCCACCACCTCGATCACCGCGCCGACGGAATCATGCGCCTTGCGCAGCGCCTGCAGGTAGTCTTCCCAATCCTTCACCGCGCCCGCATCGGGGATCCAGAAATCGTTCTGATCGATGGCGTCCCAATCGAACCGTTCCCGGTCGATGCCCATCTCGCCCATGGCGACCATGTAGCCCTTGATCTCCAGCCCCGGCGCCAGCGCCTTGATCGCCTCGCGGGCAACACCGCCCGCTGCAACCCGCGTCGCCGTTTCCCGCGCCGAGGAGCGACCCCCGCCGCGATAATCGCGGTTGCCGTATTTCTGGTAATAGGTGATGTCGGCATGACCGGGGCGGAAGGTCTGGGCGATATCGCCGTAATCCTTGGAGCGCTGGTCGGTGTTCTCGATCATCAGCTGGATCGGCGTGCCGGTGGATTTGCCTTCAAAGACGCCCGACAGGATCTTCACCGCATCCGGTTCGTTGCGCTGGGTCATGTTCTTGTTCTGACCCGGGCGGCGCTTGTCCAGCCACTGCTGAAGCATCTCCGGCTCCAGCGGCACGTTGGGCGGGCAGCCATCGACGGTGGCGCCCAGCGCGGGACCGTGGCTTTCACCCCAGGTGGTGACGCGGAAAAGATGGCCAAAGCTGTTCATCGACATGGGGGCGGTCTCCTTTGCGATCCGTGCTTAGCGGCGGGGCGGGCGTGGCTCAAGTGCAATTGCGCCCCCATTGCCTGTCCCGCGGACGCGGCGGCAAGGCGCTGGTCACCTGTTTCGCGCGCGAAACATCCGCGCCGCCGCCCTCTTTCCTTGTCTTTGCCGCCCCCGGGCCCTAGGTTGCCGCTCACCTCGGGGTGCGTCGCACAAGGGCGCTGAGATCACACCCGTTGAACCTGAACCGGCTAACACCGGCGGAGGGAAGGTTATGGATAAGACCCGTCAACGGCACCACCCTTGCCCATCGCCGCAAAGGAGGATGCCATGAAGTATTCTGTTTTTGCAGCGGGACTGCTCGGCGCATCGGCGGCATTCGCCGAGACGCCCGAATTGACCGTTTACACCTACGACAGCTTTGTCTCGGACTGGGGCCCCGGGCCTGCAGTCGAGACAGCCTTTGAAAAGGTCTGCGGCTGCGATCTGAAACTGGTCGGCGCGGGCGATGGCGCCGCGCTGCTTGCGCGGGTCAAGCTGGAAGGCGACCGTTCCGATGCCGATGTGGTGCTGGGGCTGGATACCAACCTCACCGCCGCCGCCAAGGAAAGCGGCCTGTTTGCGGATCATTCCGTCAGCGCGGAGTTCGATCTGCCCATCGCCTGGGAAGATGCGACCTTTGTTCCTTATGACTGGGGCTATTTCGCCTTTGTCCACAATGCGGATGCCGATGTGCCGGGCGATTTCAAATCGCTGGCCGCCAGCGACACCCGGATCGTGATCCAGGATCCGCGCTCATCCACCCCCGGTCTGGGCCTGTTGATGTGGGTGAAGGCCGCTTACGGGGATGAGGCGACTGCGATCTGGGAAGGTCTTGCCGACAATATCGTCACCGTGACCAAGGGCTGGTCCGAGGCTTACGGCATGTTCCTTGAGGGCGAGGCCGACATGGTGCTCTCCTACACCACCTCCCCCGCCTATCACCTGATCGCTGAAGAGGACGCCAGCAAGGCGGCCGCCTCGTTTGACGAAGGCCATTACATGCAGGTCGAGGTCGCCGGCAAACTCGCCGCCAGCGACCAGCCCGAACTGGCCGATCAGTTCCTGCAGTTCATGGTCACCGATGCCTTCCAGTCCGTCATCCCCACCACCAACTGGATGTATCCGGCGGTCACCCCTGAAGGCGGTCTGCCCAAGGGATTTGAGACACTGATCACCCCGGAGAAATCGCTGCTGCTGCCCGCCGATCAGGCAGCAGAAGTGCGCGACGCAGCGCTGGACGAATGGCGCAACGCGCTCAGCCGTTAAGCCCGGCTGCGGGATATGGCGCCGCCCTGCTGGTGGCGGCGCTGATCCTTGGCACGCTGGCAGCGGTCGCCTTACGCGCCGAACCCGGGCGCGGGCTGGTCACCGCCGATTGGGCGGCGGTGCGGTTCACGCTGGTGCAGGCGAGCCTTTCTGCCCTGTTCAGCGTCGCCCTTGCGGTGCCCGTGGCCCGCGCGCTGGCACGGCGACGCTTTGCCGGGCGCAGCCTGCTGATCGCCCTTTTGGGCGCACCTTTCATCCTGCCGGTGATTGTTGCCATCCTTGGCCTGCTCGCGGTCTTTGGCCGCGCGGGCTGGGTCAGCGATGCGCTAGGACTGTTCGGACTTGAACCCCTCAGCATCTATGGTCTGCACGGTGTTGTGCTGGCCCATGTCTTTTTCAACCTGCCGCTGGCGACGCGGCTGATCCTGCAAGGCTGGCAGGAGATCCCCGCCGAACGTTTTCGTCTGGCCGCGCAACTGGACGCAGACGCGCGCGCCATGTGGCAGCTTTTGGAGGCACCGATGCTGGCCCGCGTGGTGCCCGGCGCGCTGGCTGTTGTCTTTGCCATTTGCCTCTCCAGCTTTGCCGTGGCGCTGACGCTGGGCGGTGGCCCGCGCGCCACCACCATTGAACTGGCGATCTATCAGGCCTTCAGTTTCGATTTCGATCTGGGCCGCGCGGCGCTGTTGTCGGCGGTGCAGCTGCTACTGACCGCGCTGGCGGCCATGATCGCCCTGCGCGCCCCGGTGGGCGAAGGGTTCGGCAGCGGGCTTGACCGAATGCTGCGCCGCTGGGACGGGCGCGGCGCGGTGGCGCGCGGCCTTGATGGCTTCTGGATCCTCTTTGCCGCTTTGTTCCTGCTCCTGCCGCTGCTGGCGGTGGTGCTGTCGGGCCTGCCGGGCGTGCTGACCCTGCCCGCCTCGGTCTGGAAGGCCGCCGGTGCCTCGGTCCTTGTGGCAGGCGCCAGCACCCTGATCCTGCTGGCGCTGGCCCTGCCGATGGCGCTGGCGGCGGCGCTGGGGCGCCCGCTGCCGATGGAGGTCGCCGGACTTCTGGGACTTGCCGCCTCTCCGCTGGTGATCGGCACCGGGCTGTTCATCCTGATCTATCCTGTGGCCAGCCCCTTTGCGCTGGCGCTGCCAGTGACGGCGCTGGTCAATGCGGTGATGGCGCTGCCCTTTGCCATGCGGATCCTGATCCCGGCGGCCCGCGATGTCATCACCCGGCACCGGCGGCTTGCGCTCTCTCTTGATATGACCGGGCGACCCTTTATCCTGTGGGTGGTCCTGCCGCGTATGCGGGCGCAGATCGGATTTGCCGCCGGGCTGGCGGCGGCGCTGTCGATGGGGGACCTTGGGGTTATTGCCCTTTTTGCCGATCCCGAGGTCGCCACCCTGCCCTTGCAAGTCTACCGGCTGATGGGCGCCTACCAGATGCAGGCGGCAGCGGGTGCGGCGCTGGTGCTGCTGTGCCTGTCGATGGGGGCCTTCTGGATCCTGGACCGGGGAGGACGCTGGCATGCTGAAGCTTGAACATATCCGCATCGACAATGGCGGCTTTATCCTGACTGCTGATTTTGCGATTCCCCCCGGCGCGCGGGTTGCGGTTATCGGCCCTTCCGGCGCGGGCAAGACCACCCTCATCGAGGCCGTCGCCGGGTTTCTTCCCCTCTCCGGCGGGCGGATCTTCTGGGGAGAGAGCGATCTGAGCGATCAATTGCCCGGCAAGCGTCCGGTCGCCATGCTGTTTCAGGATGGCAATCTGTTTCCGCATCTGACCGCGGCGCAAAACGTCGGGCTGGGCCTGCAGCCGAACCTGCGACTGAGCGATTCCGAACACGCCCGCGTCGCGCAGGCGCTGGAGCGGGTCGGCCTTTCAGGCATGGAGACGCGCAAACCTGCCGCCCTGTCCGGCGGACAGCAAAGCCGTGTCGCGCTGGCGCGGGTGCTGGTGCAGGGGCGGGATATCCTGCTGCTGGACGAACCCTTCGCGGCACTGGGTCCTGCCTTGAAGGCCGAGATGCTGGATCTGGTGGCGGAACTGGCAACGGAGAGCGGCGCAACGCTGTTGATGGTGAGCCATGACCCCGGCGACGCCCGGCGCATTGCCGATCAGGTGGTGCTGGTGGCCGAGGGGCAGGCTCATCCGCCCCGGCCATCGGCGGATCTTTTGGACAACCCGCCGCCTGCCTTGAAGGCTTATCTGGGGTAGTTTGTTTTCAGAAGGGCAGTTCAGCGTCCGACCGAGGTGGGAGCGGAACGCGCCCGCCGTGGGGGCGGGCGGACGCGTGCCTGCCGCTGAAGCGGCAGGCTGTTGGTCACAAATACGAAGGTTTACGCAGCCTGCGCCAATCCCTTTGCCTGCTCCCGAGTCTTGGTGATCATCAGCGCCGCCTGTGCGGCCTCGCGGCCCTTCTGAACGAAATGGTCGCGGTAGATCGCCATGTGGTGATCGGTTTCCTGGAAATGATGCGGGGTCAGCGAGACGGACAGCACCGGCACGCCGGTGTCCATTCCTGCACGCATCAGCCCGTCCACGACCGCCTGCGCAACGAAATCATGCCGGTAGATGCCGCCATCCACCACGAGCGCGGCGCAGGCCACGGCGGCGTATTGGCCGGTCTTGGCCAGCTCCTGCGCCATCAGCGGCATCTCGAATGCGCCAGGCACGTCAAAAACATCGATCTGCTCGGCCGGGATCAATTCCTGAAATCCTTCGAGCGCGCGATCGACAATATCTGCATGCCAATTGGCCTTGATGAATGCATATCGGGTGTGTGTCATGGTTATCTCCTATAGGTTCGACACGTCACCCAAGGCGATAACGAACGGCAGGAGCCCCGCCCCGAAAAAGGCAGTCCCTGTCGCACGTTCTCTTCCATCCGGACTATAACCGTCGGCTCTGGCCTCTCACCAGATCTGCTTGTCACTCTCCTGACTGCTCCACAGCTTGATCCGAAAACCGGTTCCCACTTTTCTGGCTGTGGACGCGCTTGTCCAAGCCACCGGAACCGATGTTCGTCTCATTGGCTGTGGGGACACGCCCCGAAAAGCCGCTCGCGGGCTGACGGGGACACGCCCCGCATACCGCCGGTGGGGAATTTCGCCCCGCCCTGAGAACAGGCGGAACTTGCCAACAGCGGGCCGGTGTTTCAAGTCTGTTCGCGACGTCAGGAGATCAATATGCACCCCAATCCCATTTATCATGATGCAGACCGCGCGCAGAATCTCGATTTTGCCCGGACGCGCGCCTTTGGCGTGCTGGCGGTTTCCACGGCGGAGGCGCCGCTGATCAGCCATGTTCCATTTTTGCTGAGCGAAGACGGCACCTCTGCCGATCTGCATCTGGTGCGGTCGAACCCGATCACCCGGGTGCTGAAATCCCCGCAGACTGCGCGGCTGGCGGTCAGCGGGCCGGATGGCTATGTCTCGCCCGATTGGTACGGGCTGGCCGATCAGGTGCCGACCTGGAATTACGTGGCTGTGCATCTGACCGGCAGGCTGGAGCAGCGCCCGCAAGATGAACTGCTGGATCTTCTGGACCGGCAATCGGCGTATTACGAGGCGCGGTTGCTGCCAAAACCACCCTGGCACAGCGACAAAATGGAGCCGGAGGCGCTGGAACGGATGATGCGGATGATCGTGCCGGTGCGGCTCAGCATCGAAACGGTGGAGGGCACCTGGAAGCTGAGTCAGAACAAGCCTGAGCCCGCCCGCACGGCGGTCGCGGATCAGATCACCACCGGTTTTGGCGCCGAGCTGGATGATCTGGCCCGGATGATGCGCCCCTGATCCCCGGACTGCCCCGCGCGGGTCGGGGCAGCAATCACAGGGTCTCGACGGCGGCCGCAGCCAGAACCTCGCCGGTGGGGGCACCGGTGGGCGAGCCGCCTTCCGGTTCGTCCGAGATCGCCAGCGTCGCCCCGGCAAACTGCTGCGCCAGCTCCGCAGGCAGGGTCACGAAAATCTCATTCTCTTCCGGCAGCACCCCAAGGGAGACCGGCGCCTCGGCCCCGTCGGCGATCAGCCACAGTTCCAGCGCCCGGCCGGGACGCGGCGCGCCCTGATCACGCCGGATCAGCAGAAGGTTCTGCTCCGCATCGAGCCCGGCGGCCACGAAGAGGTCGCCATCGGCCGAGGCCAGATCAACATGATAGGCCGGCGAGAAATCCGGGCGCGACAGAATCGGCACCAGCACCAGCGCCGCCACCATAACCAGCGCCGCCGCCAGCGCGCCAAGCCCCATGCGCCAGGCCGATAAGATGCGCCGCACGCCTTCTGGACCTTCCGGCGCGGCGTCGATCTGCGCCATCAGCGCCGCCTTCACCCGGGCGGGTGGCGCGGTCTCGGGCACCTCTTCGGCAAGGCTGGCAAAATGCGCCTCCCAGCGATGCACCTCTTCCCGCAGGGCAGGCTCCGCCGCCAGGCGCGCCTCAAAGCTGCGCCGTGCCTCGGCATCCAGAAGATGCAGCACGTATTCGGCGGCGAGGAACTCGTCGTCGAAGGGAGGCTCTGCCTGAGGGGTATCGGTGCCGCTCATCGGGTCAGACATTCTTTCAGTTTCTGGAGGCTGCGACGCAGCCAGGTACGCATCGTATTCAGCGGAACGCCATGGCGTTCTGCCAGGGTCTGGTAATTGTCTCCTTCCAGATAGGCGCCGCGCACGGCCTCTGCACGGTCCTGCGGCAATTCCTCCATGCAGGCGTTCATGCGGGCCTGCTCGGACCGGGCAATGGTGGTGGCTTCGGGGCCGGGGCTGCTGTCCGGTACCTGCTCCAGCAGATCACCGCCGTCGCCCTGACCGGACATCCGCGCCTGACGGGCCCGCAGCCGGTCAATCGACAGGTTCCGGGCGATAGTGATCAGCCAGGTCATCGGACTGTGCCCGGTCACCGCATAACTATCCGCCTTGGCCCAGATCCGCAAAAAGACCTCTTGCAGGGTATCTTCGGCCTCGCCGCGGTTTTTCAGCACCCGCAGGCAGACGCCGAACAGCTTGGCACTGGTCGCATCATAGAGCGCCGCGAAAGCACGCCGGTCGCGCAGGGCGATTCGTGCGATCATCGTCTCGATCTCTGCTGGTGTTGTCATATCTGCCCGGCCCTGATTTCCCATCTAGGTAGACAGGTCGCACAGAAAGTCAAAACACCCGGCGCAGAACGCCGGGTGCCCTGCCTCAGTTCTTAGTCTTGCAACGAAGAAGGAGGCATCTGGCCAGCGGTCAGCCAATGTCTGTTTTACTTCGCAGTGATGACCGTCATCACCAGGTTGCCGTCCATCTTGACCGGGCCGTCTTCCTTAGCGCCAAGCGTGTATTCGAACATGCCGGTCTTCATGCCGCCGTCCTCGCCGTGGACCATCAGCATCAGCATGTCGCCTGCCGCGACCTCTTCGGTCAGGATGGCGGCGACATCGGCGGTTTCACCTTTGCGCAGCGGCGCGTGACCCACAACCGGACCCGGCTTCATGTCGGCATTGGTGCGGTGCACCACCAGCCAGCCGTTCGCGGGCGCCACAACCTGGCTGGCGCTGACCATGCCGTTTGCGACCGACTGATCCTCGGCCATGACCATGGGCTTCATGTGGCCACCGGCGAACACCGGGGCGGACAGGGCAGCAGTGGTTACCAGAGCGGCAGACAGAATGACGGATTTCATTGTGAAACTCCTTCCAAAAGATGTGTTTCAAGCGTTCGAATTGGCGAACCAATGTCGGTTCACCCCGAACTCACGCAGCAGCCGCGAAAAAGTTTCAGCGCGCCCCAGATTTTTTTCACATTGTATTGTCCCGCTGGCGATCTAGGGTGGCGGCAAACCTTGGGAGGTCCATCATGAAACTCTATCACTCGCCCGCCTCGCCCTTTGTGCGCAAAGTCATGGTGCTGCTGCATGAAACCGAGCAGCTGGAGGATGTGGACATTGTCGATGTGCACACCACAGCCATCGCCCCCAGCGACGATCTGAAGGCCAGCAACCCGCTGGCCAAGATCCCGGCGCTGACCCGGGCCAGCGGGCCAACCCTTTATGACAGCCGGGTGATCTGCGCCTATCTGGACCATCGCGCGGGCAGCAATCTTTATGCGCGTTCTTGGGACACCAAGGTGCTGGAGGCGACCGCGGATGGCATGATGGATGCAGCGGTCCTGATGACCTATGAACGGCGTCTGCGTCCCGAAGGCATGGTCTGGGAAGACTGGATCGAAGCTCAGCTAGGCAAAGTGCTGGGGGCCTGCTCGGCGCTCAACAGTCGCTGGATGGCGCATCTGAAAGGACCGCTGGACATGGGGCAGATCGCCGTCGCCTGCGCCCTCGCCTATCTCGATTTCCGCCACCCGACCTCGAACTGGCGCCACGGCAACGAGGCGCTGGCGGACTGGTTCGCGGAATTCGAATCGCGTCCCTCGATGCAGGCCACCCAGCCGCCAGCCGCCTGAACCGCAGCCTGCGACCGGGGATGGGCCTGTCAAAACAACAGTGGCTTTTGTGACAGTCTGTAAAAAGAAACTGCCCACGCGACACAACGGCGCGTATATCACGGCTGGACGAAAGGGCTTCTCCCCGCTAGATACGCGCGATAAGGCACTGCGGGTTTCTTGCAGTGTATGCGCATGTTTGCCCTAAACGGGCGCTGGAATTGGAGAAAACCTCGTGTCCCACGCAGAAGACAACGAAGGAACCCGGAGAGATTTCCTCTACTACGCCACTGCCGGCGCCGGGGCAGTCACCGCAGGTGCCGCAGTCTGGCCCCTGGTCAATCAGATGAACCCCTCTGCTGACGTCAAGGCGCTGTCCTCGATCATGGTGGACATCAGCGGCGTGGAAGTGGGAACACAGATTTCCGTAATGTTCCTTGGTAAGCCGGTGTTCATCCGCCGCCGGACCCAGGCCGAAATCGACGAAGCCCGGGCGGTTGAACTGTCCGCGCTGATCGATCCGGCCTCGGAAAACCCGAACAAGCCGGGCACCGACGCATCGGACGAGAACCGCACCATGGACGAAGCCGGCGAATGGCTGGTCATGATGGGTGTCTGCACCCACCTCGGCTGTGTGCCGCTGGGCGATGGCGCTGGTGACTTCAACGGCTGGTTCTGCCCCTGCCACGGTTCGCACTACGACACCGCAGGCCGGATCCGCAAAGGCCCCGCCCCGCAGAACCTGCACGTACCGGTCGCCGAGTTCCACGACGACACAACCATCAAGCTGGGATAAGGAGACGCCACATGTCCGGTATTCCGCACGACCATTACGAACCGAAGACTGGCGCAGAGAAGTGGCTGCACAGCCGCCTGCCCATCGTCGGTCTGATCTACGACACAATCATGATCCCCACCCCCAAGAACCTGAACTGGTGGTGGATCTGGGGCATCGTTCTGGCCTTCTGCCTGGCGCTGCAAATCGCCACCGGCATCGTGCTGGTGATGCATTACACTCCGCATGCTGATCTGGCCTTTGCCAGCGTCGAGCACATCATGCGTGACGTGAACGGCGGCTTTATGCTGCGCTACCTGCACGCAAACGGCGCCTCGCTGTTCTTCATCGCGGTCTACATCCACATCTTCCGTGGCCTGTTCTACGGCTCCTACAAGGCGCCCCGCGAAATCACCTGGATTATCGGCATGCTGATCTTCCTGATGATGATGGGCACCGGTTTCATGGGCTACGTTCTGCCCTGGGGTCAGATGTCCTTCTGGGGCGCGACCGTGATCACCGGCCTGTTCGGCGCCATTCCCTTCATCGGTGAGCCGATCCAGACCTGGCTGCTGGGCGGACCCGCTGTTGGCAACGCGACGCTGAACCGCTTCTTCTCGCTGCACTACCTGCTGCCCTTCGTGATTGCTGGCCTCGTGATCGTCCACATCTGGGCTTTCCACACCACCGGCAACAACAACCCGACCGGTGTTGATGTCCGTAAAGGATCCAAGGAAGAAGCCGAAAAAGACACCCTGCCGTTCTGGCCCTACTTCGTGATCAAGGATTTCCTGGGTCTGGCCATCGTTCTGGTGATCTTCTGGGCCGTCGTCGGCTTCATGCCGAACTACCTGGGTCACCCCGATAACTACATCGAAGCCAACCCGCTGGCGACGCCTGCACACATCGTTCCCGAATGGTACTTCCTGCCGTTCTACGCGATCCTGCGTGCCTTCACCTCCGAAGTCTGGGTGGTTCAGATCGCCTCCTTCATCACCGGCGGTATCGTCGATGCGAAGTTCTTCGGCGTGCTGGCCATGTTCGGTGCCATCGCGGTGATGGCTCTGGCGCCCTGGCTGGACACCAGCCGCGTGCGTTCGGGTCGCTACCGTCCGATGTTCAAGTGGTGGTTCTACCTGCTGATCATCGACTTCTTTGCCCTGATGTGGCTGGGTGCGATGCCCGCAGAAGAGCCCTATGCATCGTTCTCGCTGATCGCATCGGCCTACTGGTTCGGCTACTTCCTGGTGATCCTGCCGCTGCTGGGTGTCATCGAGAAGCCGACCGCAATGCCGGCCACCATCGAAGAGGATTTCGACGCCCACTATGGCAAGAAATCCGGCGAAGCCACTCCTGCCGAGTAATCTAGAAGGACAGCTACCCATGTTGAAGAAACTCGCAACCGGTGCCGCCTTCGCTCTGGCGCTCATTCCTGCCGCAGGTTTTGCGGCAGGCGGAAGCGGCCACGTGGAGGACTTCCAGTTCTCTTTCGAGGGCCCCTTTGGCACCTATGACCAGAACCAGCTGCAACGCGGTCTGCAGATCTACACCGAGGTCTGCTCGGCCTGTCACGGTCTGAAGTTCGTGCCGCTGCGCACCCTGTCCGACGAAGGCGGCCCCGGCCTGCCCGAGGATCAGGTCCGCGCCTATGCCGCTGAAAACTTCGAAGTGTTCGATGCCGAGCTGGACGATTTCCGCCCCGCAAAACCGGTTGACCACTTCCCGGCGAACACCTCGCTCGGCGCCCCCGACCTCAGCCTGATGGCCAAGGCGCGCGCCGGTTTCCACGGTCCCTACGGATCGGGTCTGAACCAGCTGTTCAAAGGCATGGGCGGTGCCGAATACATCGCCTCGCTGCTGGACGGTTACACCGGTGAGACCAAGGAAGAAGCAGGCACCACCTTCTACGGCAACACCGCCTTCCCCGGCGGCTGGATCTCGATGGCGCCGCCGCTGTCGGATGAGCAGGTGGAATTCGCTGACGGTCACGCCAACGACGTGCACCACATGGCGCAGGACGTCGCGGCCTTCCTGATGTGGACCGCAGAGCCCAAAATGATGGCCCGTCAGACCGCCGGTTTCGTCGGCGTACTGATCCTGACCGTTCTGTCGGTGCTGCTGTACCTGACCAACAAGCGCCTCTGGGCGCCCCACAAGGGCAAGAAGACCTCGTAAACCAGGTCTTCCCCTGATGCAGAAACAGAGAACCCCCGCCACTGGCGGGGGTTTTTCTTTGTGGTTGCGGCACCAGCCATGCCCTCTAGGGTCTGTCCATGACCAGATACACCGGAAAATGCCTTTGCGGCGCCGTCACCTATGTAACAACAGGGCAACCGCGCGTTGTGGCACAATGCCATTGCGAGGAATGCCGAAGGATCAGCGGGACAGGTCACACAGTCGGTGCCATGTTCCCGATAGAGGCTGTCACCATCAGCGGTGAAGTCAGCACCTTCAGGTACCAGTCCGGAAAGGCCTCAGAGGTCACCAAGGCCTTCTGCGGTACCTGTGGATGCCCGATCTACGGACAGAACACCCGCACCCCCGATCACCTGACCCTGTCGCTTGGCACGATGGACGATGCGGAGGGTCTGGAGATCGAAGTCGTCGTATTTGCACGCGACCGGCCGCATTGGGACCAACTCGGCCCTGACGTGCTCTCCTTTGCAGGCCAACCCGACTGGACGCCAAAGGACTGATCCCCGCGCAAAGAGGCGCAGGGAGGGCCGATTCAGGCAGTCAACTGGCCCTTGGAGGCGCCTGTGATCACAGCAGTCACGATCTGCCCCTCATCCTGCGCCGCTTTGAAGGTCACCTCAGTGAACTGCTCTGTACGGCCCATATGGGGGTTTTCCATCAGGATCCGATGCGTGCGCCCTACCTGCGCAGCAAGGTGTTTCTGAACCTGCGCATCGCCTGCGGCGCGCAGACGGGCAGCGCGTTCCTTGATCAGCTTGCCATCCACCTGCTTCGGGATTTTCGCCGCAGGCGTGCCTTCCCGTTTCGAGTAGGGAAAGACATGCAGCCAGGTCAGATCGCAATCCGTCACCAGCTTCAGCGAGTTTTCGAAATGCGCCTCACTCTCGGTCGGAAAACCGGCAATGATATCGGCACCAAAGGTCATATCGGGGCGCAGTTTGCGCGCCTCCTCGGCAAACCGGATGGCATCGTCGCGCAGGTGGCGCCGGGCCATGCGTTTCAGAATCATGTCGTCGCCATGCTGCAGGCTCAGGTGCAGATGCGGCATCAGACGCGGCTCGGTGGCGATAGCCTGCATCAGGTTCTCGTCCACCTCGATCGAATCGATGGATGAAATGCGCAGACGCGGCAGATCCGGCACCAGTTTCAGGATCCGCATCACCAGATCGCCCAGTTTCGGCTCAGCAGGCAGATCCGCGCCCCAAGAGGTCAGATCCACCCCGGTCAGCACCACCTCGTTATAGCCCTTGTCCACCAGCCGCTTGATCTGGTCCACCACCACACCAGCCGGGACCGAGCGGGAATTGCCGCGGCCATAGGGGATGATGCAGAAGGTGCAGCGGTGATCGCAGCCGTTCTGAACCTGCACATAGGCGCGGGAGCGGGTGCCGAATCCATCGATCAGGTGGCCTGCGGTTTCGGTAACCGACATGATGTCATCGACCTGAACCTTCTCGGTCTCGCCAATGAAATCGGGACCCTTGGCGATCTGCTGCCAGGTGTCCGGCTGCATCTTTTCGCTATTCCCGATGACGCGGGTAACCTCGTCCATCGCGGCAAAGGTCTCGGGCTCGGTCTGGGCGGCGCAGCCGGTGACTATGATCGGCGCCTCCGGGTTTTCCCGGCGCAGGCGGCGGATTTCCTGCCGCGCCTTGCGCACTGCCTCGGCCGTCACCGCGCAGGTGTTCACCACCACGGCATCCTCCAGCCCCGCCGCGCGGGACAATTCCTTCATCGCCTCGGTTTCATAGGCGTTGAGGCGGCAGCCAAGCGTGGTGAACTTGGGCGCTGTCATTGCAGCGACTCCAGAAATTCGGCGGTAAAGGTGCCACTGAAGACATGCATCGTCGGACCGGTCATCCAGACACCATCCTCGCGCCAGTCGATCCACAGGGTGCCCCCATCCAGGTCAATGCGCACCCGGCGCCCTGTGAGGCCCCTGCGAGCCGCTGCGACGGCCGTCGCGCAGGAGGAGGAGCCAGAGGCCAGAGTCACGCCCACACCGCGCTCCCACACCCGCATACGGATATGATCGGGGCCGACAATATGGGCCACCTGCACGTTGGTGCGTTCGGGGTAGAGCGGATGATGTTCATAGCGCGGGCCAAACTCCGCCAGCGGGATCAGATCGGCGTCCTCGACAAAGAAGGTGCAATGCGGATTGCCCATACCGGTGGCCGTCGGCCCGCCCTCGATCGGCAGCTCCAGCGTGTCCATTTCCTCTGCCAGCGGAATCTCCTGCCAGTCCAGCTGCGGCTGGCCCATATTGACCGAAGTCAGGCCCTCGCCCGCATCGCGCGCATAAAGATCACCGCGGTCGGTGGTCAGATGCAGCGCATCCTTGCCGGTCTCAAGCATCAGATGGCGGGCAATGCACCGGGTGGCATTGCCACAGGCCGCCGAGGTCGAACCATCCGCATTGTAGAAGGTCAGATGCGCATCGCCTGCACCATTCGAGATCACAGCGAGTTGATCGAACCCGACACCGAACTGCCGGTGTGCGATTCCCTGCGCCAGCGCGGGCGTGATCGCGATGTCCTGCACACGCGCGTCGACAACGACAAAGTCGTTGCCCAGCCCGTGCATCTTCATGAAGGGGAAACCGATGTTTTCTGTCATGCTCATGGCGGGCATATAGACCCCGCGCAAAGATGAATCCAGCCTTGTGCCAATAAACTTGAAAAAAGGGGTTGACCCCCCGCCGTACTCCCCCTAGATACGCCGCCTATCGGGACAGCATGGATGACCAAGCCAAGCGACACCGACGCGAATTAAGCGCTTGATCCTTCGGGAGTATTTCGCTTAGACAGCATAAAGATAGTGGGCCGTTAGCTCAGTTGGTAGAGCAACTGACTTTTAATCAGTGGGTCGCAGGTTCGAATCCTGCACGGCTCACCACTTTCTTCAAGACACTCAAATCACTGATCACACACCGATAGATACATCGGTGCGAATGCTCCGGTTTTCTCGGACGCAAACCATCCCTGAACGACAACCACGCCTGCGCACGCTTGCCGCAACTGCCCAATCCAGACGCAGAAGTTCGGCGTGATTCCCCCTTCACAACCGCCCCCTCCAACCTTCGCCAAAGGCACAAGCCATGCGGACCTCAAAGCTTTCCTTAATCCTCTTGTGGCAGGACTCGGGCACAAAAAGTGACTAGAAGGGTCAATCTGAATGACGAAGGCTTCAATTTCCTCCTGCCCGGTTTGCGAGAATGCACTTGGGAATCTGACGATTGAGCGCCGCCCGCAGGTCCCCTCGCTTCAGAACGTCGCCCTGGAAACCCCGGATGCCGCGCGAACATTTCCGACCGGGGCGCTGCATATCCTGCGCTGCGCTGCCTGTGGTTTCGTCTGGAACGATGAGTTTGACCCGTCCCATATTTCCTATGATGCCGGATACAACAACGACGTCACCGCATCACCCTATTACCTGGGCCACCTTGATGCCATGACCGACCGAATTCTCGGCTCGGTGCCCGAAGATCAGCCCATTCACTATGTTGAAATCGGCTGTGGCGAGGGCGATTTCATGGCCCTGCTTCACGCGCGTGGAAAAGGCCGTGTTGCCTCGCTGACCGGATTTGACCCTTCGTTCACCGGCGATGACAACCTGCCTGACGGCGCCGTGGTCCACCGGGTCATGTTCACCCCCGATCAGATCGATAAAATTCCCGCAGAGGCCAATGTCATCTGCTCACGCCACACGATCGAGCATATCAACGATGTTCAGGCCTTTGCCGAGGCGCTGGCAGCGTCAATGACGCCGGAGCGGAGCCTTTTCCTGGAAACGCCGGACGCCGATTGGATTCTGCGCAACCTGGCCTTTCAGGACTTCTTCTACGAGCATTGCTCGATCTACACGCCAAGATCCGTTGCAACGCTTCTGGCCCGCCATGGGTTGGCCTGTGAGGTCACGCCCGTCTATGACGATCAGTACATGTGGATCTCGGCCCGGATGAGGCCGTCACAGGAGGCATCCGACCCCACCCTGCCGACAATCGACGATGCTGCGGCCAAACGGTATGTGTCCGAGACCAATCAAATCAGGTCTCAGTGGCAAGGCTATCTTGAGACCCGGCGCAAGGTGGGGCCCATCGCGCTTTGGGGTGCGGCTTCCAAGGGCGTGACCTTTTCCCTGCTTTTCAACAGCGCAGAGGACGCGCCGATTGACTTCGCCATTGATCTCAACACTGCAAAGCAAGGCTGTTTCATGCCGATAACCGCCACTCCGATCCTCCCGCCCGAAGCGGCGCGCGATCAGGGGGTGCGGACCATCATTATCATGAACCCCAATTACGAGGCCGAGATTCGCCAGCACATCAGCGACCTGGGCTGTGGCGACGTGGAAATCACAGTTCTCAATCACTAGCGACAGATCCCAAAGGCGCATTCCCAGCATCGGGCGCGGCGTGAGCGCGATCACGCCGCGGGCCTGCCGCTGCGTCCGGCGTTTTCAGCTCTCCCTTTTTCAACGAGGCGTCCGTGCGTTGCCCGCTGAAAAACAACCCTTTCCGCCACCCGCCAAAGCTGAGCGCGCCCGCTGCGCCTGAACCTTCGGCACACCCCTTCCTTCCCGCCTGCCTAAATTTTCGTCAGATTTTCCCGGTGGTCCGCCTGGATGATATCGAGGGCGTTGACAGCTGCCCAATTTGAACCAATAGTGAATTGGTACAAATGATCCAGACCAATCCAAAGGCCGGGGAGGCCGCATATGCCAACAGGGCAGATTCAGACAGATGCAGGACCGGCGGATATTCTGCGCCTCGAAGACTTTACACTGCGGTTTCGTGGCCAGGAGAAGGCCACCGTCAACGGTATGAGCCTGAAAGTCTCCCCCGGTGAAATCCTGTGTATCGTCGGCGAATCGGGTTGCGGCAAAAGCGTAACCGCAATGTCGATCATGGGGCTATTGCCCAAAGGATCCTCAGAAGTTCTGTCCGGAAATCTCGAATTCCTTGGGAAATCCTACGATCTGCGTCAGGAAAACCTGCCCGCCGATCAACGGGGCAATCAGATCGCGATGATCTTTCAGGAACCGATGACCTCGCTCAACCCGTCCTTCACGGTTGGCGACCAGATCGCAGAAACCGTGCTGCAGCATCAGGGTGGTACCCGGGCCGAGGCAATGGAACGCGCCCATCAGATGCTAGAGAAGGTCGGCATTCCCGCGCCACGTCAACGGCTTGGCGAATATCCGTACCAATTGTCCGGTGGTATGCGCCAGCGGGTGATGATCGCCATGGCGCTGGCCAATGACCCGCAGCTGCTGATCGCCGATGAACCCACCACCGCGCTGGATGTGACCATCCAGGCGCAGATCCTTGATCTGATCTGCGATCTGCGTCGCGACACCGGCATGGGCACCATCATGATCACCCATGATCTGGGGGTCGTTGGCGAAGTGGCCGATAGCGTTGCCGTCATGTACGGCGGGGAAGTGGTCGAACAGGGCCCCACCAAGGAAATTTTCGCCAATCCCCAGCACCCCTATACCATCGGCCTGATGAGCGCGATGCCGCGCCTTGATCGCCCCGGCGAACGTCTGGCCACGGTACCCGGTTCGGTTCCGGCGATCCGCAACATGCCCGAAGGCTGCCGGTTCCGCTCGCGCTGCGCCTTTGCCGCTGCCGCCTGCAGCACGCGGCCCGATCTCAGAACGCTTGCGGACGATCACAGCGTCGCCTGCCATTTCGCCCCTCTGGAAACCCATGTGGCGGTGCAGGCATGAGCAGCAAGGACATGATTCTCCGCACCCACGGACTGACCAAACATTTCGGCGGCGGCGGCTTTCTGAAGAAATCCCCGGTGGTGCAGGCGGTCGACGGGATCTCGCTTGAGGTGAAGCGCGGCGAGACCTTTGCCATCGTCGGCGAATCCGGTTGCGGCAAATCCACCCTCGCGCGGTTGCTGATGCGGCTGCTGGAGCCCACGTCGGGGGAGGTCGTCTTTGACGGCAAGGATATCAGCCATGCCGCCGGACCGGATCTGACCCGGCTGCGCCGCGATATGCAGTTCATCTTTCAGGATCCGTTTTCCTCGCTCAACCCGCGCATGACCGTGGGCAAGCTGATTGCCGAACCGCTGGAGGTCCACGCCCCCGAGCTGAGCGCCGCCGAACGCCGCGCCAAGGTGGCCGACATCATGCAGAAGGTCGGCCTGCCCGCAGAACACGCGGGCCGCTATCCGCATGAATTCTCCGGCGGGCAACGACAGCGGATCGGCATTGCCCGCGCCCTGATCACCGGGCCGAAACTGGTCATCGGGGATGAGCCGGTCTCGGCGCTGGATGTCTCGGTACAGGCGCAGGTGATCAACCTTCTGGGTGATCTCAGCCGCGAACTGGGGGTAACGCTGGTCGTCATTGCCCATGATCTGGGCGTGATCCGCCACATGAGCGACCGTGTCGCCGTCATGTATCTGGGCCGTATCGTGGAAATGGGCACCGCCGAAGAGGTCTTCAGCGCCCCGCACCATCCCTACACCCAGGCTTTGCTGGCCTCGATCCCGGCGCCCCGCGCCGAGGGCGAGGACCGCATCACGACGCTGACTGGCGAGATGCCCAGCCCCGCTGCACCGCCGCCCGGCTGCCGGTTTCACACCCGCTGCCCCTTTGCGCGGCCGGATTGCAAAACCACGGTACCGGATCTGTCCGCCGTGGAGGGCGCATCACATCAGGTGGCCTGCCACCACTGGCAGGAGATCGACGCTCCGGCCGGTGCGCCGCAGCAGGCCCCCCATTCCGCTGCTGCCGAAGAACGGTTTGCCCTGTACCGCGCCGCCATCGAAGGCGCCAAGGTCACCCCGCTGACGCCGGAATAATCCCATCAGAACACCCCCAGAACCAACCGTAACCAAAAGCAAGACCCGACAGAGAGGACCAAGACGATGAAACACTTGAAACCCACCCTGATGGCTGCCCTTCTCGGCGCCACCGCATTGGGGATGATGACCACCGGCGCCAGCGCCAAGGATCTGCGCATCGGCCTGCAATCGGACGCCGACGTGCTGGACCCGGATCAGTCGCGCACCTTCGTGGGCCGCATCGTCTATGCCTCGCTCTGCGACAAGCTGGTCGACATCACCCCGGATCTGGAAATCATCCCGCAGCTGGCCACCGCATGGCAGGTGTCCGAGGATGGCATGACCGTCACCATGCAGCTGCGCGAAGGCGTGGTGTTCCACGATGGCACCCCCTTCAACGCCGAGGCCGTGGCCGCGAATATCGAACGCTCCAAAACCCTCGATGAATCGCGCCGCAAGTCCGAGCTGTCCTCGATCACCTCGACCGAAGTGACCGGCGAGTATGAGATCAAGCTGAACCTCAAAGGCCCCGATGCGACGCTTCTGGCGCAGCTGGCCGACCGTGCCGGCATGATGATGTCGCCCACCGCCGCCGCAGCAGCGGGCGTGGATTTCGGCCTCAACCCGGTCTGCTCCGGTCCGTTCAGCTTTGAAGAGCGTGTCGCCCAGGACAAGATCGTCCTGAAGCGCTTCCCGGACTACTGGAACGCCGACAAGATTGCCTTTGACAGCGTGACCTTCCTGCCGATCCCGGACACCACCGTGCGTCTGGCCAACCTGCAGTCGGGTGATATCGACATGCTGGAGCGTCTGGCCGCCACCGACCTGGCACAGGCCAATGCAGATGCGAATATCGCTGTCGCCGACGCGGTTTCGCTGGGCTATCAGGGCATCACCTTCAACCTGAACAACGGTGAAAAGGGCGACAATCCCTGGGGCAACGACGCGCGCCTGCGTCAGGCGTTCAGCTATGCCATCGACCGCAACGCGATCAACCAGGTGGTCTTTGAAGGCGCCTTTGCCGCTGGCAACCAGCCCTATCCGCCGACCTCGCCCTGGTATGACGCCGATTACCCGGTTCCGGGCCGCGATGTGGCCAAGGCCAAGGAACTGCTGGCCGAAGCCGGGTATCCCGATGGTCTGGAGCTTGAAGTTCAGGTCCCCAATACCACCGTTCCGCTGCAGCTGATGCAGGTGGTTCAGGCCATGGCCGCCGAAGCCGGCATCGACGTGAAGATCGTCTCGAAAGAGTTCGCCACCCTGCTGGCCGATCAATCCGCCGGTGACTACACCGCCAGCCAGATCGGCTGGTCCGGCCGGGTCGATCCCGATGGCAACATCCACCAGTTCATGACCACGAACGGTGGCCTCAACGACAGCAAATACTCCAACCCTGCCGTGGATGAGGCGCTGAACGCGGCCCGCGTTGCTTCCAGCACCGAGGCCCGCAAGGCGTCCTATGATGCCGCGCGCGACGTGCTGGTCGAGGAATCGCCGATTGTCTACCTCTACCATCAGACCTGGATCTGGGCGCATAACACCAATCTGGAAGGCTTCACCGCGTATCCGGACGGGATGATCCGCCTCGAAGGCGTCACCTGGAACGAGTGATACCCACCCTGCGCCGCCCCGCCCTGCGCGCGGGCGGCGCAGATCTTCTGGCCCTTCGGGGTCGCAGCCAATCCGTCAGGTCTGCCCGATGTTCCTGTTCCTTATGCGCCGCATCCTGATCGCGGTGCCCACGATCATACTGATCTCGATCTTTGTCTTCGCCCTGCAAAAGCTGCTGCCGGGGGATCCGCTTCTGGTGCTGGCCGGAGAAGAGCGCGACCCCGAGGTGCTGGAGCTGCTGCGCGAGAAATACCGCCTGAACGATCCCATCATCGTGCAGTATTTCACATGGATCACCAATGCCCTGCAGGGAGACCTCGGGATTTCGCTGCGCACCAACCAGCCGGTCACCGAGCTGATGATGCAGAAACTGCCGGTGACGCTGCAACTGGCGGCGATGTCGATGATCTTTGCCCTGACGATCGGCGTGCCTGCGGGCATCCTGTCGGCCTACCGCAAGGGTACGCTGACCGATTACCTGGCCAATGTGGTAGCCCTCTCGGGCTTGTCGATCCCCAACTTCTGGCTTGGCATCATGCTGATCCTGCTGGTGTCGGTGAAATGGCAGCTGCTGCCCGCATCGGGCTATGTGCCTCTGTCCGAGGATTTCGCCCAGTCGATCCGCACCATGCTGATGCCCGCCTTCGTGCTGGGCACCGCCCTTGCCGCCACGATGATGCGGCACACCCGCTCGGCCATGCTGGGCGTGCTCAGCGCCGATTATGTCCGCACCGCCCGCGCCAAGGGGCTGACCGAACGCCGCGTGGTCCTGAAACACGCCTTCCGCAACGCGCTGACCCCGATTGTCACCCTGACCGCGCTGCTGTTCGGTGAACTGGTGGCTGGCGCCGTCCTGACCGAGCAGATCTTCACCATTCCCGGCTTTGGCAAGATGGTCGTCGATGCGGTGTTCAACCGCGACTATGCGGTGGTGCAGGGTATCGTTCTGGTGACCGCGGTCGGCTTTATCTTTATGAACCTTCTGGCCGATGCGCTGTATTTCATCCTCAATCCACGGCTGAGAGGGCAATAAGATGACCGAAGCAACAGCCCCCTTCACCCCCGAGCAGGATGCAATCAGCGACGGCAAGAACCGCGTCTGGAAGAAGTTCCGCTCTCACCGCAGCGCTTTGTTCGGCGGCGTTCTGGTGGCCTTCTTCGTGGCGATTGCCCTCTTGGCGCCCGTGCTGCCGATCCCCGATCCCGCCGCCACCGACTGGGGCGCCGTGCGCAAGGCGCCCTCGGCCGCCCATTGGATGGGCACGGATGAGATTGGCCGCGATGTGCTGTCCCGCCTGATCTGGGGGGCGCAGGCCTCGCTTCTGGCCGGTGTGGTGTCGGTCGGGATTGCGCTCGCCCTTGGCGTGCCGCTCGGCATTCTGGCCGGCTATTTCGGCGGCTGGACCGATGCGGTGATCTCGCGCTGTACCGAGGCCCTGCTGGCGGCCCCCTTCCTGATCCTCGCGATTGCACTGGCGGCCTTCCTTGGTCCGTCGCTGACCAATGCGATGATCGCCATCGGGATCTCGGCCACGCCGATCTTCATCCGCCTGACCCGCGGGCAGGTGCTGACCGTGCGCTCCGAAGACTACGTGGACAGCGCCCTGGCCATCGGCCTGCCGACGCCCAAGATCCTGCGCCGCTATATCCTGCCAAACGTGCTGCCGCCGATCCTGGTGCAGGCAACCCTGACCATTGCCACGGCGATCATCGCCGAGGCCTCTCTGTCCTTCCTCGGCCTTGGCCAGCAGGCGCCCGCGCCCAGCTGGGGGTCGATGCTGAACACAGCGAAGAATTTCCTCAATCAAGCCCCCTGGATGGCCATGTGGCCGGGCATCTCGATTTTTCTCGTGGTGCTGGGCTTCAACCTTCTTGGCGATGGTCTGCGCGATGCGCTGGACCCCCGCGAGCACTAGACCAAACGGAGACATAGATGTCCGATTTTACAACACGGCCCGAAATCCGGGGCACCTTCGGGGTCGCAACCTCGACCCATTGGATTGCCTCGACCGTCGGCATGAGCATTCTGGAAAAGGGCGGCAACGCATTTGACGCCGCCGTCGCAACCGCGCTGGTCCTGCAGGTGGTCGAACCACATCTGAACGGTCCGGCTGGCGATATGCCCGCGATCTTCCACAAGGCGGAAACAGGCGAAACCAAGGTGGTCTGTGCACAGGGCGTGGCGCCAAAGGCGGCGACCATCGAAGCCTACACCGAACAGGGGCTGACCCTGATCCCAGGCTCGGGCCTGCTTGCTACCGTCGTTCCCGGCGCCTTTGACGGCTGGATGATGATGCTGCGCGATCACGGCACCATGTCGCTGCGCGAGGTGCTGGAACCGGTGATCGGCTATGCCCGTGATGGCCATCCGGTGCTGCCGCGTGTGGCCAATACCATTGCCGGTCTGCAGGAATTCTTTGAAACCGAATGGCCAACCTCGGCTGCTGTCTGGGCCCCGGGTGGCGAAGCGCCGAAACCCAACGCCCTGTTCAAGAACCCGGATCTGGCGCGCACCTACGAACGTCTGGCCGAAGCGGGCGAAGCCGCAGGTGAGGACCGTGTCGCCCAGATCGACGCCGCCCGCGCCGAATGGCGCGAAGGTTTCGTGGCCGAGGCGATCTTTGACTATCTGAAAGACGCCCATGTGATGGATGTCTCGGACGAGAAACACAGCGCGGTGCTGGCGCCCGAGGACCTGAAGGACTGGCGTGCCACCTATGAGGACACCCTGTCTTACGAATACGAAGGCTGGACGGTGCACAAGACCCACGCCTGGAGCCAGGGACCGGTGCTGCTGCAGGGCCTTGCCATCCTCAAGGGCTTTGACCTTGGCGCGATGGATCCCTTCGGCGCCGAGTTCGTGCACACCGTGACCGAAGCGATGAAGCTCGCCTATGCCGACCGCGAGGCCTATTACGGCGACCCCGCCCAGTCCGAGATCCCGATGGAGTACCTCCTCAGCGAGGAATACAACGCCGAGCGCCGCAAGTTGATCACCGCCAAGGCCTCGACCGAGCAGCGCCCGGGCCGGGTGCCGGGCTTCGAACATCTCGCCGACGCCTATGTCGAGCGCGCGGCGCGGGACTTCAACGTCGGCCAGGTGGCGGCGCAGGAACCGACCATGTCGCACCTCACCGAAAAGCGCGGCGATACCGTACATCTCGACGTGATCGACCGCTGGGGCAACATGGTCGCCGCGACACCTTCGGGCGGCTGGCTGCAAAGCTCCCCGGTCATTCCGGGCCTCGGCTTCCCGCTCAACTCCCGCGCCCAGATGTTCTGGCTGGAGGACGGTCTGCCGACCTCGCTGGCGCCGGGCCGCCGCCCCCGCACCACCCTGACCCCCAGCTATGCGGAAAAAGACGGTGTGCAGATGGTCTTTGGCACCCCCGGCGGTGACCAGCAGGACCAGTGGCAGCTCATCTGGTTCCTGCGTTTCGTGCATTTCGGCATGGAACTGCAGCAATGCATGGATGCGCCGCTGTTCCATTCCATGCACTTCCAGGGATCCTTCTTCCCACGCGAAGTGCGGACCGCCGAAATGATGGTCGAGCCCAACTTTGGCGAGGCGGTGATCGCCGATCTGCGCGCCCGGGGTCACAACGTCGTGGTGGCGGATCCCTGGACCGTCGGCCGCCTGACCGCTGCCCTGCGCGAGCCGGACGGCATGCTGCGCGCGGCGGCGACCCCGCGCCTGATGCAGGCCTATGCGGTCGGCCGATGACCTGGTCACTGATTGCCAAGAACCCCGAGGATGGCGCGATCGCTGTGATCGTCGCCTCCCGGTTCTTCGCCTGCGGCGCGGTGGTGCCCTTTGTCGGGCCGACTGTCGCCGTGGCGTCGCAGGCCTTCTGCAATCCGGTCTGGGGCACCGAGGGACGCAGGCGCATGGCCGCCGGTGAAAGCGCCCAGGCGGTGCTCGCCGATTTCGCCCTTCGCGATCAGGGGCAGGCGATCCGCCAGGCCCATATGATGGATGCCGAAGGTCGCTTTGTCGCCCATACCGGCGCCGATTGCGTCGACTGGGCCGGGCACCTCTTGGCCGAGGATCATTCGGTGGCGGGCAATATGCTGACCGGCCCCGAGGTGATCGAGGCAACCTCGGCCGCCTACAAGGACAACGCGGATCTGCCCTTTGCCGAGCGTCTGATCGTGGCCATGCAAGCCGGGGAGGCCGCAGGTGGCGACAAACGGGGCCGTCAGGCCGCCGGACTGGTGATCCATCGCGGACAGGAGCATGCCTGGCTCGACATCCGGGCCGATGACCACGCGGACCCCCTCGGTGAACTGGCCCGCCTCTGGGAGGTCGCGCAGGAACGCTATGTGCATTTCTCCAAGGGCATGCCCACGGCCGAGCGGTTCTCTGGCCTGCCCACCCGCGAAGGCATCGACGCCGATATCGCCGCGGCAGAGGCCCGCCGCATCGCAGAAGGACGCCCCAGCAAATCGCAGGCCGTCGATTATTGATCAAACAGCGCCCGGTATGCCCCGGGCGCTGTTGTTTTTACCCTTTGCGCCATTTTTTGCTTCAATATGCAGACCCTGTCTGAGAAAAAGTCTGTCATGTCATCACACTCCCGCAGCTCGTCTATCGAGCCGATCAAACAAAAGGTTCTGGCCCTGATCAAATCGGGCAGCCTCGCCGCGGACGGAAAACTGCCCACCGAACGGGTTCTGTCGGAACAGTTCGACGTCAGCCGCAGGGCGGTGCGTCTGGCCCTCGACAGTCTGGAAGAACAGGGGCTGGTCTGGCGCAAACAGGGCAAGGGCACCTTTGCCGGACAGCCCGCCGATCCGACCGGAGACCTCGCGGCCAAGATCGCCGGGGAGACCAACGCGCTGCAGGTGATGGAAGCGCGCCTGTGTATCGAGCCGGAGCTTGCCGCGCTGTGTGCCAAACGGATGCAGCCGGATGAGCTGATGCGCCTGCGCCGTCTGGCCCAGCGGCAGTTTGAATCCAACGGTCCGGAAGCGATCGAACTTTGGGATGGCGCCTTTCACCGGCTGATCGCCCAATGCGCCCGCAACCGGCCCTTGCTGACCTCCTTTGCCCTGCTTGACCGGATCCGCGAGAACCCGGAATGGATCCGCATCCGCGCCCGTGCCCGAAGCGGGCCGTCGCTGGAAGTGTCGCATTGCGAGCACGTGACCATTATCGAAGCGATTGCCACAGGCGACAGCGATGTGGCCCGCACCGCCATGCGCGAACATCTGACCACCCGCTTTGACGCGCTGCGGAGCGAAATGGACCCCGGCGACGACAGCTGGGAGACCGAGCTGTTCGACATAGACACCGGCAAGTAACAGCGGCGCACAGATCACAACGGAACCGGCAGGAGACGCATCATGACATCCACCCTTCCCGCATCGGTGCAGAGCTGCCACTGGGGCTTTTTCGACGCGGCCCATCCGCCTGCCCTGTCCATCGACAGCGGCGAAGAGGTCATCATCGACACCGTCTCGGGTGGCCCCGACATGTTGCCCGGAGATGGTTTTCACGTGCCGCCGGAATTGCTGGAAATTCACGCCGCCGGTCTGCCGGGCATGCCGGGCCATATCCTGACCGGCCCGGTCGAGGTGCGTGGCGCCCAGCCGGGCGATGTACTGCAGGTCGATATCCTCGATATCTCGCTGCGACAGGACTGGGGCTACAACATGATCCGGCCCTTGGCCGGGACGCTGCCGCTGGAATTTCCCAAACGCCAGCGCACCATCCTGCCGCTGGACGCCGAGCGGCAACTGGCCCACCTGCCCTGGGGCACCGATCTGCCGCTGGCGCCGTTCTTTGGGGTCATGGGGGTGGCGCCGCCGCCGGAATGGGGGCGGATCTCCACCATCGAGCCGCGTCGCCATGGCGGCAATATCGACAACAAGGAACTGATCGCGGGCACCACCCTGTACCTGCCGGTTCTGGCACCGGGCGCGCTGTTTTCCTGTGGCGACGGTCATGCCGCGCAGGGCGATGGCGAGGTCTGCGTCACCGCCATCGAAACGGCGCTGCGCGGGCATTTCCGCCTGACCCTGCGCAGGGACCTGTCGCTGGACTACCCACAAGCAGAAACGCCATCGCATCACATCACCATGGGCATGCATGCCGATCTGGATGTCTGCGCCGAAATGGCCCTGCGGGATATGATTGCCGTGGCCGAGGCGCGATTGGGGATCAGCCGGGAAGACGCATATATGCTCTGCAGCCTCGCCGCCGATCTGCGCATCACCCAGACGGTGAACCGCGAAAAAGGCGTGCATATGATGATGCCGAAAAGCCAGCTGCAACGCCCGTAACGGCGCCTGTATCCAGTCCGCCGCGCCGACAGAGGACTGTCAGGCTGGATCACCCTGATCCACCGCCTCGAAGCCTGAAATGATATCCAGCAGCTCGCGGGTGATTTCCTCCTGCCGTTTCTGGCGATAGGCATCCATCAGCTCTTCGCGGTGGTCGCTGATATTGCCCTCCGCCCGGCGCATGGCAGCCAGACGCGCGGCGTGTTCGCTGGCCAGGGATTCGGCAAGCGCGCGATAGATCTGCACAAAGATCCGCTGCCCGATCAGCCAGGAGAACAGCTTGGTCGGCGCCATGCGGTAGGTCGGCAGGCTGCGCGATGGCCAGGGTTTGCGGGCCAGCCCATCGAGATCCCCGCGCGGCACCGGCAGCAGCGGCCACTCGGTCGGCACCGCCAATGAAGCCCCGGCGCGGCGGTTGAACAAAAGCGAAACTGTCCCGACGCCCGCTTCGGTCCAGCGGTCGATTTCCACCGCAACCGCATGCACCGTGGCCGTCAGACCGGCGGCCGATCCGGGCAGCGCAAACAGCGCATCGGGCATATGCCCTTCTGCCTCCATATGCGCCGCCACCCGCTGGCCCAGCACGCAGAGGCGGCAATCGCTCTCCTCCAAGATCCGCGCGACCGCGCGACCGCCAATCCGGTCATTGAACCGCCCGCACAGCCCCCGGTCAGAGCCGATGACGATCAGCGCCGATCCCGGCGCCACCTCTGCGGGTGACCCCACCTGCGTCTGTAGCCGCTGATCACGCAGCACAGCCCGCAACCCGAGATCCACTGTGCGTTCATAATCCACCATTGTCGCGGCGGCGCGCTCGTACTGGCGGATACTGACCGAGGAGAGGCTTTTCATGGTGCGCACGATGGAATGGATCTCGGCGGTGGTGTGCATCCGTGCCGAAAGCGCCTCAAGCGTCTGCATCACCCGCTCCTTCGCGCCGCGGCGAATGCGGATCGTCGGGATAGAACCCGGTCAGCGCCGCCTGCATCGCCGTGATCAGGGCCGCCCGCAGCGCCGGGTCCAGCGGCGCGCCGCCCTCGATGGCATCGCAGATCTCGGGACAGGTCCGGCGGGCGGCCCGAGCCGCATGCAGCCCCGCATCGCTGACCCTGTCAGCAGGAATGGCATCGAACAACCCTTCGGTCGCGGCCAGCAGCGCCGCGATCTGGTCCGCCACCTCAAGCAGTTGATGTTCACGCTGCTTCAGGATTTCCCGCACCCGCAGCCCCCGGTCCAGCCGCTGCCGTGTCTCGGCATCGATCTGGGTACCAAAGCGGGCAAAGGTCTCCAGCTCTTCGAATTGCGCGTAATAGAGCCTTAAATCTCCCGCCACGGCGCGAAAGGCAGGCAATTGCGCCTTGCCGCCAACGCGGCTGACCGAGGTGCCGATGTCGATGGCCGGCAGCCTGCCCTTTTCGAACAGCGAGGGCGACAGGTAGATCTGCCCGTCCGTGATGGAAATGAGGTTGGTGGGAATAAAGGCGGAAATATTCTGCGCCTGAGTTTCGATCACCGGCAGAGCAGTCAGCGAACCGCCACCGTGTTCCTCGCGCAGCGGGGTGGCGCGTTCCAGCAGCCGCGAATGAATATAGAAGATGTCACCGGGATACGCCTCGCGGCCGGGCGGGCGGCGCAATAGCAGCGACAGCTCGCGATAGGCGCGGGCATGGCGGGTCAGATCATCATAGACGATCAGCACATCGCGCCCTTCGTCCATGAAATGCTCCGCCATGGCAGTGGCTGCATAGGGCGCGATGAACTGCAACCCCGGCGCGTCTTCTCCACCGGCCACCACCACGATGGTGCGCTCCAGTGCGCCGCCCTTGCGCAGGCTATCGATCACCCGCGCCACCGCCGAGGCCCGCTGCCCGATGGCGCAATAGATCGAGATCACCCCGGTGTCGCGCTGGTTCAGGATGGTATCGACAGCGATGGCCGTCTTGCCGGATTGCCGGTCGCCGACGATCAGCTCGCGCTGGCCGCGCCCGATGGGCACGGCGGCGTCGATCGCCTTGATCCCGGTCTGCAGCGGCACGCTGACCGGGGCGCGGTGCATGATGGGCGGCGCCGGGCGTTCGATGGGGGCACGTTCGCGGCATTGCACCGGTCCGGCGCCATCAAGCGGCTGTCCCATCGCATCGACCACCCGGCCGAGCAGCGCCGATCCAACCGGCGTATCAACCACGCGCCGGGTGCGGTGTACCTTGTCGCCGGGGCGGATGCCCGCGCTGTCACCAAGGACGATCACCCCGATGCGGTCGGTGGCCAGGCTTGAGGCGATACCAGTCTGCCCACCGGAGAAGAGCACCAGCTCATCCGCGCGGAGGTCGGGAAACCCGGCAATCCGTGCAATGCCGTTGCCGACAGACAGCACCCGGGCGACATCGGTGATTTCGGCCACTGGGGCGGTTTCGGCAAGGATCCGGTCCATCCGGTCGACCAGCCCTGCGGCAATCCGGCCCGCCATGCCCTGCCCGTCTGTGCGCTTGTCATTGCGCCCGCCGTTCTGCCCGTCATGCGGCATCGGCAGCCTCGCTTGCCACGGCATCCAGGCTTTCTTCGATCAGCAGGCCCAGCCGGTCCAGATAGCGCCCTGCCGACCAGTCCAGCACCTGATGGCCCAGCGTCAGACGGATGCCAAAGGTAACATCCCCGACGGTGGCATATTCCACCTTGATACCCTCTGCGATCTCGTCGTGGATAGCGCGGGTCAGGTGGCGCCGCGCCGCGCTTGGCAGCTCCATGCTGCATTCCACCAGCGCCGCCCCCGGCATGCCTTCCGCTGCCCGTTCCAGCCGCCTGCGCTCCTCAAGGTCGAGCGAGGACAATTGCCGGGCGAACTCTGCCGCCATCTGCTCCGCCAGATCGGCTCCGGCGAAATCCGCCAGAACACGGCGCAGCGCCTGCCCCACGTGGGCGGCTGTGCGCTTTTGCATCTCCAGCACGATTTCAGTGCGGTCCTCCTGCAAATGGTCCAGCCAGGCCGCACGTTTCTGCTCCATGTCTTCGCGCAGATCGGCCTCCAGCTCTTGGCGCAACGCCTCGGCTGCGGCGCGGGCCTTTGCCATCTCGGCCTCCCTATGGCTGTCCAGCGCCTGCCGCTCGGCCCGCAGCGCTTCGGCTTCGGTGACAGCCTCTTCACGCACGCGGCGCGCATCGCCAAGCCGCTCGGCAATCCGTTGTTCCCGCTCGGCCATTGCCTTGGTCACAGGCCCGTAGAGAAAGCGTTTCAGCAACCAGATCAGAACGAGGAAGTTCACCAGTTGCGCCGCGACGGTTAGCCAGTCGATCTGCACCGGATCATCCTCCGCCCGGGAGCGCCGCAGTCAGGGCAGCGATGTCCACGAATGGGTTGGCAAACAGCAGAATCATCGCCACCACGAAACAGTAGATCGCGGTGGATTCGATCATCGCAAGACTGACGAACAGGGTGCGGGTGATCGTCGGGGCGGCGTCCGGCTGCTGTGCAAGGGACTGCAGCGCCTGCGCCGCGGCCCGGCCTTCGGCCAGCGCGGGGGCGATGGCACCGATGGTGATGGTCAGCCCCGCCGTGACAATCGAGGCGATGGCGATCCAGACGGAAGCGTCCATGATCAGGGTTCCTTTCGTGTTTGGCTGTGACCGGTTTGGTTGGCAGGGGAGGCGTCAGCATCAGACGACAGCGATCGGCTGCTGCGGGCGCCCGAGGCGATGTAGACCATCGCCAGAACGGCAAAGATATAAGCCTGGATCAGGCCGGTCAGCAGGCCCAGAACCTGCATGACCACCGGGAAGAAGAACGGCGCCACGCTGATCAGGATGCCGACGATGATCGTGCCGCTCATGACATTGCCGTATAGGCGCACGGCCAGAGCAACGGTCCGCGATGCCTCTGACACCAGATTGAAGGGCAGCATGATGGGGCTGGGCCGCACATAGGTCTTCAGGTAACCGCCGATCCCCTGCCGAGCGATGGAAAAGGCGGGCACTGCCACAAGCACCGCGATGGCCAGCGCCGCAGTGGTGGAGAGGGAGCCGGTAGGCGGCACATAGCCGGGCACCACCGACAGCAGGTTGGCGGCGGCGATGAACAGGAACAGGGTTCCGATAAAGGGCAGATAGCGCGCGCCGTCACCGCCGCTAATCTCGGAAATCTGGTCGCGGATGGCGGTAACGATGACCTCCAGCATGACCTGCCAGCGGGAGACCTTTTCGCCGGTCGACAGGCGCGAGGTGACCAGCCAGGATCCGGCGGCCAGCAGCGCCATCACCAGCCAAGTGAACGCCACGGTGGCGGTCAGCTGCAACCCGTGCCATTCGGCCAATACCCATTGATCGGGACTGATCTGCATCACGGTGTCTCCGCCTGTGTCATTCATCACCCCCTTCGCGCTGCACCCAGTACCAGGCGTTGAGACAACCCAGCGCCGCACCAGCCAAAAGCAGGATCAGCGTCCAGGACCGGTGCGACTGGACGCGTCCATCGATCCAGACGCCCAGCGCGACGCCCAGAACCACCGGCACCGCAACTGACCAGCCGACAAGACCGAACATCCCCAGCCCATAAAGCGCGCTGCGCTGCGGGTGCTTTTGTGCCGCCTGTTTGCGACGGGCCTTGCGGACGATTTCTTCCGCCTCCTCTGCGTCGGGCCGTTCTCCGTTCATAGCGCCTGCTCCAACTCCAGGAACCGGCGCACGATCTGTGCCTCCAGCCGAGCCAAGGCTGCGCGGGCGGCACGTTCGTTTTGCTCGGCGGCGCGGAAATCGGCCTGCGCCCGCTGTTGCACCGTCTGCAGATCATCGCCCAGCACCGCGCCGGAGGTGGAGACCAGCACCTCATCCCCGACCTTCACCAGTGTTCCGGAATGGATCCCGGCATAGCGCACCTGCCCGCCCGTCTCCTCGTAAGTCAGGATGCCCGGGGCCAGCTGAGAGGCATAATCGATATGGTGCGGCAACATCCCGAATGCGCCATCTGGCCCTTCGGCCACGATACGCACGACCTCCAGATCAAGGCACAGCCGGTCAGGAAGGAGGATCTTAAGCTGCATGTCCCGCCCCCTCTTTCTGCGCCAGATCCGCCACCGTTCCGATCATGTAAAAGGCGCTTTCGGGATGGTCGCGGAACTCATCATTCAGGATGCGCTCACAGGAAGACAGCGTCTCACTCAGCGGCACGAAACGCCCCGGTATGCCGGTCATCTTTTCGGTGGAGTAAAACGGCTGTGTCAGAAACCGTTCGATCTGCCGGGCGCGGCGCACGGTGGCGCGGTCCGTTTCAGAAAGCTCCTCCAGCCCCAGCATGGCGATGATATCCTTGAGATCTTCGTACTCGGCCAGCGTGTTGCGCACCGCGCTGGCGATCATGTAGTGGCGGGTGCTAACAACCCCCGGCGTCAGCATCCGGGAGAAAGATTTCAGGGGGTCGATGGCGGGATACAGCCCTTCGGAGGCCTTCTTGCGCGACAGGGTGATCGAGGCTGACAGGTGCGAAAACGTATGCGTCGCCGCCGGGTCGGTGAAATCATCTGCCGGCACGTAGACCGCCTGAATCGAGGTCATGCTGCCCCGGCTGGTGGAGCAGATCCGCTCTTCCAGATCGGCCAGCTCGGTGCCCAGCGTCGGCTGATAACCCACCCGCGACGGGATCCGCCCCAGAAGGCCCGAAACCTCGGAGCCGGCCTGCACGAAACGATAGATATTGTCGATCAGCACCAGAACATCGCGGTTCAGGTCGTCGCGGAAATACTCGGCAATGGTCAGGGCTGCATGGCCGACGCGGAACCGCACGCCGGGCGTTTCATTCATCTGGCCAAAGACCATCACGGTGCGGTCCAGCACCCCGGCCTCCTCCATGTCGCGATGCAATTCCTCGGCTTCGCGGCAGCGTTCCCCGATGCCACAGAACAGGCTGATACCCTCGTATTCGGCGACCATATTGTGGATCATCTCGGTGATCAGAACGGTCTTGCCAACGCCTGCACCGCCGAACAGCCCCGCCTTGCCGCCGCGTTCCAGCGGGCTGAGCAGGTCAATCGCCTTGATCCCCGTCTCAAACAACTCACCCTCGGCCCGGCGCCGGGACAGCGGCACCGGCGTGCCATGGATCGATCGGCGCGGCATGTCACCGGGCAGCGGGCGTCCGTCAATGGGATCGCCGAACAGGTTGACCATGCGTCCCAGCAGGGCAGGCCCCACCGGCACCGAGAGCGGCAGACCGGTGTTGCGCACCGGCATGCCAAGGCGCAGCTCCGTGTTGGGGTTCAGGATCAGCCCGCGCGCGGTCTCCCGCCCCGGCAGGCTGGCGACCTCGATGGTGATCGCGGGATCGGACAGGGTGACCAGACGAGTGCCGATTGCAGGCAGCTCTGCTGCGAACCGGACATCGGCGATGCTGCCCTCGATGGCAGTGATATGGCCAATGGATGCGCTGTCGGACACGTCGGATCCTTTTGTTGCACCTGTGCTGCAAGCCTATCAGAAACAGGCGTTTGGTGCTGATATTATGACCCATCGGCGCATTCACCTTGATTGGAGTCAATTCAATGACACGGGAATCAGACTATTCTGCCTATGATTTCCGCACCCGGGCGGAGCGGATCCGCTGCACCCGGTGTTTGTCTTATGACGCACAACCAAAGGTGTCCCATGGCCAAAACTCAATCTGAATCGAAAACCTCCGGCGGCTTTGATCAGGCGGCGCAGGCTCTGTTTTCCGCCAATCCTCTGCTGGGCCCGCAGGCGCATCAATTCTGGGAAGTCCAGGAAAAGATCCTGCAAGAGGCCGAACAATTTTCAAAACACTGGTTCGACCGCCGCCACACGGCGGCCCGCACCGCATTGCAGGCCACGGCAGAGCTGTTCGGCACTGCTCCGGTCGATCCGGGTGCGGCGGCCAAGGTGCTGCACGACTGGCAGATGCAATCCGCCGAGCGGGTGGCCGAAGACGTCCAGGAATGGGTCGATTTCTGCACCCGCAGTGCAGAATATGTCACCGCCGGTGAAGTCAGCGCCAACAAGGAAACGCTGGATTCGGTCTCCGCTGCGGTGGAGGATGCAGAGCACGGCCACGCAATTCCGGTGTGACCCGGCCGCCACCTGACATTTCCGGATGGGCAGTTTCCAGGTTGTCCCGCACCGCGTGACGGAGAGTGATATGGCACCGGTGACGGGCACAGCACCAGACGCCTTGCCTTTCGCCCTGCCTGCAGCGGATGTCGCTGCGGCGCTGGCCTGCGATCCGACCCGCGGCCTGAACGCCGCCGAAGTTGCCGCCCGCCGCGCCCGCCACGGCAGAAACCAGCTGCGGGCCCAAAAGCCGCAAAGCGCGCTGCTGCTTCTGGCGCATCAGTTCCGCAGCATCATCATCTGGCTGCTGGCCATGGCAGCCGGGCTGTCCTTTGCTTTCGGTGACATTCCAGAAGGTCTGGCGATCCTGGTGGTGATCCTGTTCAACGGCGCCATCGGGTTTTTCACCGAATTGCGCGCGGTCCGCTCGATGGAGGCATTGCTGCGCATTGCCGAGGTCAGGACGCTGGTGCGCCGCGACGGCAGAGTGCGCCGGATCGATGCCCGCGCGCTGGTTCCGGGAGATATCGTGATCCTCGATGCCGGAGACATCGTCACCGCCGATCTCCGTCTGCTTCAGGCCTCGAACCTGCAAAGCGATGAATCGATCCTGACCGGGGAATCCCTGCCCGTTTCCAAGAGTATCGACCCGGTCGCCCCGGAGGCCGGGATCCCGGACCGTCACAACATGGTGTTCAAGGGGACCGCGATCACCCGCGGAGCCGGAGAGGCCATCGTCGTGGCCACCGGAATGACAACCGAAATCGGCCAGATCAGTGCCCTGACAGAAACCGCCGAGGCCGAGATATCGCCACTGGAGCGGCGGCTGGACAGGCTCGGCCACCGGCTGGTCTGGCTGACGCTGGCTCTGGCCGCGTTGATGATCGCAGCGGGCGTTCTGCGCGGTCACGCGCTGATCGACATGATCCGCACCGGCACGGCGCTGGCGGTGGCGGCGGTGCCCGAAGGCCTGCCGATCGTCGCCACCCTCTGTCTGGCGCGCGGCATGTGGCGCATGGCGGCGCACAATGCGTTGATCACCCGGTTGTCCTCAGTAGAAACTCTGGGGGCAACGACGCTGATCCTCACTGATAAGACCGGCACACTGACAGAGAACAAAATGGCGGCGGTGCGCTACCTGTTCGAAGGCGCCGAGGTCCGGCCCGCGAAAAATGCCGCCGCACCGGCTGACGACCGCTTCGATCTGGCGCTGCGGATCGGGGTTCTGTGCAACAATGCCGAAACCGGCAATCCGGCCACCGGAGACAGCGCCAGCGGTGAGCCAATGGAGGTCGCACTGCTGCACGCCGCCCAAGCAGCCGCGATGACCCGTGCGGGGCTTGAGCAAGATTTTCCCCAGGTGGCCGAACACGCCTTTGACCCCGAGCACAAGATGATGGCCAGCGTCAACCGCGCCACGGACGGGGACCGGGGCGGGTTCATCTACGCCATCAAAGGCGCGCCCGAAGCGGTGATCGAAGCCTGCGACACTCACTTGCTGCCGGATGGTCCGGCGCCGCTGGATGGGCCAGCGCGGCAGGAATGGGCAGCCCGGCAAAGCGCCGCCGCGCGCGAGGGGCTGCGGCTGCTGGCGCTGGCAATCAAACACGCCGAAATACCCGACGAAAATCCCTATCAGGGCCTGACGCTGGTGGGGTTGGTGTGTTTCCTTGACCCGCTGCGCGCTGATGTGCCCGATGCGATCCGCGCCAGCCTGGCGGCCGGGGTGCGGGTCGCGATGATCACCGGCGATCATGCAGACACCGCGGCAACAATTGCGCGGGACGCCGGTTTAACTCTGGGCGACCTCACGGTGATCGAAGGCGATGACCTGCGGGATTTCGACCCTGATACAGCGGATTTCGCCTTGCGTGACAGGGTGCTGGCGGCAGATGTCTTTGCCCGTGTGGCGCCGGAAACGAAACTGACACTTGTGCGCCTGTTCCAGCAGGTCGGGCATGTGGTTGCCATGACCGGCGATGGCGTAAACGATGCCCCGGCGCTGAAGAAATCGGACATCGGCATCGCCATGGGCAAACGCGGTACACAGGTCGCGCGCGAGGCGGCCGATGTGGTGCTGAAAGACGATGCCTTCGGCACCCTGATTGAGGCCATGTGGCAGGGGCGGGTGATCTTTGACAATATCCGCAAATTCGTCGTCTACCTGATGTCCTGCAACGTCAGCGAGGTGCTGGTTGTCGGCCTCGCCGTCGGCGCCGGTCTGCCCGCACCGCTTCTGCCCTTGCAGATCCTGTTCCTGAACCTCGTGACCGATGTATTCCCGGCCTTTGCACTGGGGCTGGGCAAAGGAGACAGAGCGATCATGTCCCGGCCGCCCCGTGATCCCAAAGAACCCATCGCCGGACGGCCGGAATGGGCGTTGATCGGTGTTCTCAGCCTGCTGATCACCGGCGCGACACTGTCGGGGTTTGCTCTGGCGCTCTACTGGCTACGGCTTGAGACCGGGCAGGCGATCACGGTGGCCTTCGTGACACTGGCCCTGGCGCAGCTGTGGAATGTCTTCAATGTGCGGGGAGACAGCGGGCGGCAACTGGTCAACGACGTGACGGGGAACCCATACATTTGGGCAGCGCTGGCCCTGTGTGCTGGTCTGTTGGCACTGGCGTTGTGGCTGCCGTCGCTGTCGGCGCTGCTGGATCTTCCCGACCCCGGCCTGCCGGGATTGGGTCTGGCTGCAGCGCTCAGCCTGGTGCCGTTGATTGCCGGGCAAATCCTGCTTTTGTTCAACCTCACACCGGGACATGACCGCGAGCTGGGAACGCAGCCGTCAGGCCGGGCCAGCCTTCGGGGGCGCGACGTTGAACGCGGTTGATCTGCTGCTGGCCGGATCCGTGGTTTTCACAGCGGCCTTCCTGCGTGGTTATTCGGGGTTCGGTTTTTCGACTGTCCTGATGGCCGGACTGATCTTCTGGCTGCCTGCCAGCCAGATCGCGCCGATGTCCATCGCGCTTGAGATCATCGCATCTCTGGGACAATCGCGCAGCGTGCTCAGGGATGTGGAACGCCGCGCCCTTGCCTATCTGCTGCTGGCCGGGTTGATCGGCAATCCAATCGGGGTGGCACTGCTGGATCATGTACCGGATCAGGCGATGCGGATCGGCGTGCACGTCTTGATCATCGGCGCGGTTCTGACGCTGCTGCTGCGGCCCATCCGGCCCACAGTTCCAACCGCCATGGTTCTGTCCCTCGCCGGCTTCATTGCCGGTGTGGTCAATGGCGCCACTGCAATGAGCGGGCTGGTGCTGGGCCTGTTCTTCACCACAACCGCGATCAGTTCACGGGCTATGCGGGCGACAATGATCGCCTATTTCTTCTTCACTGATCTCTGGGCTGGCGCCCTTCTGACGGTCTCCGGCCACTACGGCGGGCAGATCCTGTGGCATATCGCGGCCGCCCTGCCCCTGCTGGTCATCGGTCTGTGGCTGGGCTCAAACTGTTTTGCCCGCTATGGCAGCCACGACAGGCGTTTTCGCCGCATCGTGCTGTGGCTGCTTCTGGCGCTGTGCCTTGTTGGTCTCGGCCGGGTCGTACTCTAATCAGGCCACCCGGGCCGCCAGATACTCCACCAGATGGTCGAAACTGTCCATCTGCGCATAATCCGCCTCTGGCATCTCCAGAGAGAACCGTTTGCCCAGCGCGGTGACGAGGTTCAGGAAATCGATTGAGTCGATGTCGAACTCATCGCGCAGATCGGCGCTGCGGTCGATGTCGTCCAGCGGGATATCGGGCGCAATCCGGGTCAACTCTTCGCCAAGGGCCTGTGCGATATCGGTACGGGTCATAGGGTTTCGGGCTCCTGTAGAAATCGGTCGATGGCGCGCAGGAACAGCGCGCCGCGATGGCCGTCGCTGACGCGGTGGTCTGCGGCCAGTGTCAGTGTTGCGATCTGGCGCGGCACCACCTTGCCATCCACCACCCAGGGGCGCAGCGCGGGCGTACCGATGCCGACGATGGCCACCTGTGGTGGGTAGATCACCCCAAACAGCCCGTCGATGCCGCGGTCCCCCAGACTGGTGAGGGTGATGGTGGCATCCGACAATTCGCGCGCCTTGAAGCGGCCCGCGCGCACCCGTCCGATCAGATCGCGCATCTGCGCCATCAACCCGTCGCGCTCCTGCGCGGCCACATCGAACAGCGCGGGCGCCACCAGCCCGCCACCGCGCAGCGCGATGGCAAGACCGATATGGGCCTCCTTGGCTGGGGTGAAGGTGCCACCTTCGAAATGGCCGTTGAACTCGGGGTATTTCTTCAGCGCCCGCGCCATGGCGCGCAGGTAGAACACCGGCGGTAGCACACGGTCCTCGGGCGCGCGGGTTTCGTTCATCTCAGTGATGAAGTCATCAAGCGTGGTCAGATCCACCTGATGGGTGAGGTAGAAATGCGGAATTTCCCGTTTGGAGCGCGACATCGCGGCGGCAATCGCCTGCCGCATGGCGCTGAGGCCGGTGTCCTGCGGCGCAGTCTTGCCGCCTGCCGTGATATGGGCGGCGACATCTGTGTGGCGGATCGGCTGGCCGGATGGCACCGAGATTGCACTGAGGTCCACACCCTTTTCAGCCGCCAAGCGTCGTGCCGCTGGAGAAGCGACAATGCGTGTACCGGTGGGAACAGATGGTGCCGGTTGCGGAGGCTCTGCGACCGCCCGGGGTTTGGGGTTTTCGGACTCTGGCACAGGCGCAGGTTCAGCAGTCCGCCCATCTGCTGTCTCCCCGGTATCGATCCGTGCCAGCGGCGTTCCTACGGGCACGCTCTCCCCGATGCCGACCAGCCATTCCGTCACCGTTCCGGTCTCATAGCACTCTATCTCGATGGCGCCTTTCTGGGTTTCCACCACGGCGATGATATCGCCGTGCGTGACGGGTTGGCCCACAGCCACCACCTGTTCCATCAGGGTGCCCGCCTCCATATCCGCCCCAAGCGAGGGCATGAGGAAATCGCTCATGGGTTCGCCCCCATCACCCGGCGAACGGTGGCGAGGATCTCTGCCACCTGCGGGATCGCCGCCTGTTCCAGATGCGCCGCATAGGGAATCGGTACCTCGGCGCTGCACACCCGGGCCAAGGGGGCGTCCAGATCCCAAAAGGCCTCTTCCGCCAGGATCATGCCAACCTCAGCGGCCAGGCTGCCGGTCTTCCAGCCCTCATCCACCATTACCGCGCGGCGGGTCTTGCGCACCGAGGACAGGATCGTCTCCCGGTCCAGGGGCCGCAGAGAGCGCAGGTCGATCACCTCGGCGTCGATGCCTTCCTGCGCCAGCGCCTCGGCCGCCTCCAGCGTCTTGAACAGGGATCCGCCATAGGTGATCAGCGAGATATCCGTGCCCGTCCGCCGGACCACGGCGCGGTCGATATCCACGGGACCAGCGTTTTCAGCCAGCTCCCCCTCGCGGTTATAAAGCATGACGTTTTCAAAGATCAGCACCGGGTCAGGATCGTTGAGTGCGGTCCAGAGCATGCCACGCGCGTCCTCCAGCGTCGCAGGCGCCAGCACCCGCAGGCCGGGGATATGGGCGTACCAGCCTTCCAAAGAGTGCGAATGCTGCGCCGCCAGCTGCCGCCCCGCGCCGGTGGCCATGCGGATCACCACCGGCACCCCGAACTGGTTGTTCGACATATGGCGGAAGGTGGCGGCGGTGTTGAGGATCTGGTCCAGCGCCAGCAGCGAGAAGTTGACCGTCATTACCTCGACAATGGGCCGCATCCCGGCAATGGCAGCGCCAATCCCGGCGCCAGTGAAGCCGGATTCCGACAGCGGCGTGTCGCGGATACGGTCCTCGCCGAACTGATCGAGCAGCCCCTTGGAGACCGCGTAGCAGCCGCCATAGCGCCCCACGTCCTCTCCCATCAGGAAGACGCGGGGATCGCGGGTCATGGCATCGATGATGCTCGCGCGCACTGCGGCGCGGTAGGTGGTGGTGACAGGTTTTCCGGGCGGCGCGACCTCGGGCGGCGCGGGCCGATCAGGCGACGTTACATATTTGGCGAGGTCCGCCACCGGCTCCTCTGTGCCACTCTCGGCAAAGGCGACGGCCTCGGCAATCTCGGCGTCAACCTCCTCGGTGATCTCATCCACTTCGCCCGCGCGCAGCAGATGATTTTCCTCGGCCCAGGTCTGGAACCGGACGATTGGCCCCTTGGCGCGCCAGTCGGCGACCTCCTCCTTGGGGCGGTAAAGCTGGGCATCGAACATGGAATGAGCGCGGAAACGGTAAGTGCGGCATTCCAGAAATTGCGGCTTGCCGGAGTCGGCGATGGCCTTCAGAGCCTTCCGCGCAGCGCCTTCAACTGCGACGATATCCATGCCATCCACAACGTGGCTGTCGATGCCATAGCTGGCGGCCTTGGCATGGATATCGGTTTGGGATTCCGATCGGTCCAGCGCCGTGCCCATGGCATAGCCGTTGTTTTCACAAACGAACAAAACCGGCAGATCCCAGAGCGCGGCAAGGTTCAGGCTTTCGTGGAACTCCCCTTCGGCCACCGCGCCTTCGCCAAAGAAACAGGCCGTGACGGCTTCGGCCCCCTGCATCCGGTCGGCCAGCGCAAGGCCAGCGGCCAGCGGCAAGCCACCGCCGACGATGGCATTGCCGCCGTAGAAATTGTGATCGCGGCTGAACATGTGCATCGAACCGCCCCGCCCCCCGGCGCAGCCTTCGGCCTTGCCGTACATTTCCGCCAGGACGCGGCCCATGGGCACCCCGCGCATCAGCGCATGACCGTGTTCGCGGTAGGTGGCGACCACCCGGTCCTGCGGGCTGAGCAGCGGGATGATGCCCGCCGCAACCGCTTCCTCCCCATCATAGAGATGCAGGAACCCACGGATCTTTTCGCGGGAGTAGAGTTCGGCGCATTTGTCCTCGAAATGGCGGATGCGGATCATCGCCTTCAGCAGCTCGCGGACATGGGCGTGATCTAGGCGGGGTTTCACATGGTCGATGCTCATGTCTCGTCGCTTTCCAGGGTTGAGATATCGCCCTCGGGCAGGCCCAGCTCGCGCGCCTTCAGAAGGCGGCGCATGATCTTGCCGCTGCGGGTCTTGGGTAGGTTCTTGCGAAAGGCGATCTCTTTCGGGGCGACCGCAGGCCCCAGCCGTTTGCGGGCGTGCCCCAGCAGATCAAGCCGCAGATCCTCATCCGGCTCATACCCCGGTTTCAGCGCCACATAGGCCTTCACCAGCTCACCCGCGGTTTCATCGGGAATGCCGATAACACCGACCTCGGCGACGGCCTCATGCTCCATCAGGGCGCTTTCGACCTCAAACGGGCCAATCAGATGCCCGGCGCTTTTAATCAGGTCATCAGCGCGGCCCACGAACCAGAAATACCCGTCCGCATCGCGCATCGCGAGGTCACCGGTCAGGTACCAGCCATCGCGGAAGCATTTGTCATAGCGCGCCTGTTCATGCAGGTAGCCACGCATCATCGACGGCCAGCCGGGACGCAGGGCCAGTTCTCCCATCGCCTGCGGCTCGGTCAGGGCGCGCAGAGAGTCTCCTTCCGGGTCCATTTCGACGATTCCCGCCTCGATCCCCGGCAGCGGCCTTCCCATGGAGCCGGGTTTCACATCCATCGCGGCATAATTGGCGATCATGATGCCGCCGGTTTCGGTCTGCCACCAATTGTCGTGGAACGGCTGACCAAAGGCCGTGTTTCCCCAGATCACCGCCTCGGGGTTCAGCGGCTCGCCGACGCTGGCCATGAACCGCAAGGCGGGGAAATCACGCCCCTGAAGCGCCTCAGTGCCAGCCTTCATCAGCATGCGGATGGCCGTTGGCGCTGTGTACCAGACGTTGACGCCCTCGCCTTCCAGAATGTCATACCAGCGAGCGACGTCAAACTCGGCCTCGTCCACGATCATCGAAACGCGGTTGGTCAGGGGCGCGACGATCCCGTAGGACGTGCCGGTAACCCAACCCGGATCGGCGGTGCACCAATAGGTATCGCCCGCCCGCAGATCCAGTGCGATGCGCCCGGTCCAGTTGTGGGCGACCACCGCCTGATGCACATGCACGACGCCCTTCGGCTTGCCCGTGGTGCCCGAAGTGAAATGCAAAAGGGCAGTGTCCTCGGGGTCCATGGCTTCGGTGGTGAACTCCTCCGAGGCATCCGCCATCAGGTCGGTCAGCGGCAGGGTATCCTCTGCCGCCTCATCAATGACAAAGACCTTCCGCAGATCCGGCAGATCCGGGCGCAGGGCTTTCACCTTGCGCTTATAAAGCCGCGCGGTGGTGATCAGCGCATTGGCACCGCCGATCTCAATCCGCGAGCGGATCGGCTCGGGACCGAATGCCGAAAACAGCGGACAGAAGGTGCAACCTGCCTTCAGCGTGCCAAGGGCGGCGATGTATAGCTCCGGCACCCGCCCCAGCAAGGCATAGACCCGATCACCCTTTTGCAGACCTTGGCTACGCAGCATATTGGCGAAGCGGTTGGTTTCCGTCTGTAGCGCGGCGTAGGTAAAATCCTGCTGAGAGCCCGATTTCGAAATCCAGCGCAGCGCCAGCTGCTCCCCATGGCCGGATGCCACGTGGCGGTCCACGGCCTCATGCGCGATGTTCATCCTGCCATCGGACAGCCCATCAATCAGCGCCTGCGCGTCGTTCCAGGAAAACCCGGCGCAGAGGGTATCGTAATCGGTCATATTGGCAGCGGCCCTGACGCTGTCCGGTTTTGTGATCGGCGCTGTCGCCATGATGATCCTCCCCTCCGCTTGCCGCGCCACGCCGGGGCGCGTCTTTGACAATCATAGGTGGCGGGATGGCCCGCGCAGATGACCAGGATCAAAGCGCGGCGCTTTTCCCTCCTTCTGGAAACGACCGGCGATAGGGGCACGGCGGGGCAAGCCCCGTCAAACCGATGCACTATGCCGTGTCGCTACCGCCGCGGAACGCCCAGTAGATCGCCGGGATCACCAGCAGTGTCAGCGCGGTAGAGGTCGCAAGACCAAACAAAAGCGAGATCCCAAGCCCCTGGAAGATTGGATCCACCAGGATGAAGGCCGCCCCCGACATCGCCGTGATCGCGGTGAGGAAGATCGGCAGGAAGCGCACGCCCCCCGCCGCCAGCAGCGCATCATGCAATGATCGCCCGTTGTCCTGTTCGCGGCGGATGAAATCCACCAAAAGGATCGAGTTCCGCACGATAATCCCGGCAAGGCTGATGAAACCGATCATCGATGTCGCCGTGAAGGGCGCATCCATCGCCCAGTGGCCCAGGGTGATCCCGATCAGAGTCAGCGGGATCGGCGTCATGATCACCAGCGGTAGCTTGAAGCTGCGGAACTGGCCGACGATCAGGAAATAGATCCCGATGAGCGCCGCACCAAAGGCTGCGCCCATATCGCGGAAGGTGACATAGGTGACCTCCCACTCGCCATCCCACAAAAGGATCGGATTGCTCTCATCCATCGGCTGACCGTAAAGGGTGACCTCGGGCTTCATCCCCTCGGGCCAATCGCGGGCGTCGATCTCCTCCTGCACCGCGATCATGCCGTAAATCGGCGCTTCGAACCGGCCCGCCAGATCGGCGGTGACCATCTCCAAATCCAGCCCGTTCTTGCGGAACACCGGCCATGAGCCCTGCTCGACCGAGACGCGTACCACCTCGCCCAGTTCCACGTTGCCCTCACCGATGCCGGCGGGACCACGGGCGGGCAAGGGTGTCGCCAGCAGCGCTTCGGTGACCTGACGGCGCTCCTCGCTCAGCTTCAGACTGATCGGGATGGGCCGCACCCCGCCGCCGCGCTGGGAATAACCAACAGTGGTGCCATGGAACAGCAGCGACAGTGTGTCATAGACCGCGCTTTGCTCCACCCCGTGGAAATCAAGGCTGGCCTGATCGATCTCGATCCGCAGCCGTTCGGGCGGGTGACCGAAACTGTCGTCCACATCGACGATGAAATCCACGTCCGTAAAGATCTCGCGCAGGCCGGTGGCCACCTCGCGGCGGGTTTCAGGATCGGGGCCATAGACCTCGGCCAGCAGCGTCGCCAGAACCGGCGGTCCGGGCGGCACCTCGACCACCTTGACCGATGTGCCTGCGGGCAGATCCACCTCGGCCAGCCGCGCGCGCAGGTCCAGCGCGATGGCATGGCTTTGGCGATCACGCTCTTCCGAGTCGGCCAGGTTGATCTGCAGGTCGCCCAGTTCCGGGTTCTGCCGCACGAAGTAATGCCGTACGAGGCCGTTGAAGTTGAACGGCGCCGCAGTACCTGCATAGGCTTGGATGCTTTCGATCTCGGGGATTTCGGCAGCCGCCTGCGACAGTGCGAACAGGGCGCGCTCGGTGTCTTCCAGTGTCGCGCCTTCCTGCAGATCGACGATCACCTGCACTTCGGACTTGTCATCAAAGGGCAGAAGTTTCACGACCACCGACTGGGTGCCGAACAGGGTGACCGAGGCCCCGGTGGCCACGAAGACGAGGATCAGGAAAATGGCCGCGCCGCTGCGGCTGGCCAGCAAAGGCCGGGCAATGGCGCGATAGATGCGGGCCATGCGGGAATCCTCGCCGTGACCATCCTCTGCCCCATGAGCCGCAACAGCGCCCGGTTTCCGCCGCTGAAGCCGCAGCATGATCCAAGGGGCAAAGATCACCGCCACGAAAAAGCTGAGGATCATCGCCGCCGAGGCATTGGTGGGAATGGGACTCATGTAGGGGCCCATCATGCCGGAGACAAACAGCATCGGCAGCAAGGCAAAGACGATGGTGAGCGTCGCGATGATGGTCGGATTCCCCACCTCGGCTACCCCGCGCAGGGCGACCTTGGTCTTGTCGCCATTGGGATCCAGCCGCCAATGGCGGGCAATGTTTTCCACCACCACGATGGCGTCATCGACCAGGATCCCGATCGAGAAGATCAGCGCGAAGAGCGACACCCGGTTGATGGTGAACCCCATCAGGTAGGAGGCGGCAAAGGTCATCAGGATGGTGGCGGGAATGATGATCAGCGTCACCACCCCTTCACGCCAGCCGATGAAGACCACGATCATCAGGAAGATCGACACGCTGGCCCCCGCAAGGTGCGAGAACAGCTCGTCCGATTTCTTCTGCGCCGTCTCACCGTAGTTGCGGGTGACCTCAACCTCCAGCGCATCGGGCAGGAAATCGCGTTCGGCAATCTCCAGCCGCTGCAGCAGTTCCTTGGCCACGTTGACAGCATTGGCGCCTTCACGCTTGGCAAAGGCAAGCGAGACCGCCGGTCGTGGTGTGGCCTCTCCAGGGTGCAGGGTCCAGGCGCGGTTGTCCGCATCGGCGGGCGCAATGCTGACGCGGGCGACGTCCTTTACGTAGACAGGGCGTCCGTCACGGGTGGTGACCAGCAAAAGGCCGAGATCGGGCTGGCCAACCAGGCTCTGCCCGCTCAGCAAATCGCGGGAGGCGCCGGTCTGGCGCACCCGGCCCAACAACTCAGACCGGTTGGCATTGCGCACCTTCTCGGCCAATTGCTCCAGCGTCACGCCGTAAAGGGCAAGCGCCGCCGTGTCCGGCTCCACCCGGATTTCCGTGCGGCTGTCACCAACGATATAGGTGCGGCCCACGTCCTCAGCCTTGGACAGTTCCGACATCAGCTGCGAGGCGACTTCGCCCAGGTTTGCCCTGTCCCACCGCTCTGCCTCATCGGGCGGCAGATCCGCGCGCGGGGCGAGTGACAGAACCAGAATAGCGACGTCGTTGACCCCGCGCCCGATGATCAGAGGCTCCGGGATGCCGATGGGCAGTTGGTCGAAATTGGCTCGGATTTCGGAATGAACGCGGAGGATGGCGTCATCCTCGGGAACGCCCACCTCGAACCGGGCGGTGGCCATGATACGGTCGTCAAAGCTCTGGCTGTAGACATGTTCGACGCCGGGCAGGCGCTGCAGCAGTGCCTCGATCGGTTTGGCGACAAGCTCCACCGCGTCATCGGCGGCCAACCCGTTGGCCTGGATGAAGACATCCACCATGGGCACCGAGATCTGCGGCTCTTCCTCGCGCGGCAGCAGCAGCAGGGCCACAAACCCCAGAATCAGAGCCGCAATCAGCAGCAGCGGCGTCAGCGGTGAGTTGATAAAGGCGCGTGAAATGGAACCCGCAATGCCCAGCGATTCCCCGGCCCCGTCATCGGTGCGCGCGTCGGTGTTGGGTGTCGAGCTCATTGCTGCGCCGCCTCATAGGGGGTCAGCCGGTCGCCGGGTTTCAGCCCCGCCAGAACCTCGATCCCGCCATCGACACGCACGCCAGGCTGCACCACCACTTCGGCATCGCTGTCGAGCCGGGCAAAGGTGACACCGTGGCGCTGCTGCAGATACCCTTCGGGCACCACTATGGCGGGGCGCTGGCCGGTGGCGATCAGCAGCCGCACCCGTTCCCCGACAAAAAAATCGCCCAGCCCTTCGGCCTCCACATCGACCACGACCTGCCCGGCTACCAGCTCGGGATATATCTTGGCGACGCGTCCGTCGCTTTGCACCTCGGTGTTGGTCAGCGCGCCGCGCGCCAGAATGCGCACGGTTTCACCGGTTTCCAGATAGCGGGCGTGGCGTTCTGGCAATTCGGTGCGCAGCACGAAATTCTCGGTGGCGATGGTGGCGATGGTTTCGCCGGGATTGACGAACATGCCATCCACCACCGGCACGCTGAGGATCCGACCCGCTTCGGGCGCCAGCACAATCCCCTCGGCCTGACGCGCCTGCAACAGATCCCGCTGGGCCTGCTGGGCGGCCAGATTTTCCTCGGCCACGTTCAGCGCCGTCTGCGCCTGATCCACCGCCGTCTTGGGCGAAGCGCCCCGCTCGCGCAATTCCAGAGCGCGGGTCAAATCGATCCGCGCAAGGGCGATCTGCGCCTCCAGCGCCCGGATGCCGGCCTCGACCCCGGCGATCTCAAGCGCCAGTTTTTCATCGACGATCCGCGCCAGGGTCTCGCCGCTTGCGACGCTGTCGCCTTCCTCCGCGCTCAGCTCGTACAGGTTGCCGGACAGGCGGGCGCGGGCAAGGGCGCGTTTCACGCTTTCGACCTTGCCGAACACAGGCCGCCAGTCAGAGACCTCGGTCATCTCAACATCAAAAGCCTGCGCATGGACCCCGTTTGAGGCCAGCAGGCAGATCACCGGCAGCAAGGCACGCAGTGATGAAATTCGGAGCGGCAAGGCTCGGGGCGAAAAGCGCATATTCGTTCCTCTTCAGGGCTTGGGGTCGCGCAACATGACTGGTTCCGCACCGAAAGCTTTGGCCGACACATTCGCAGGGCGAAATGTATCGGGCTTTGACCTAGCTCAACCAACCATCCCAAAGGTTGCATGAAAAACAAAGCTTTTGATCGTGGAAACCTCGACAATTGCGCCCTGATGGGGCCGATCCGGGGGCGTTCCCCCGTTGAAACCCAAACTTGATCCTTTCCAAATCGCCTTTGACATACGCTCACTCATTCCATTGCGTCATGAATTGAGCTTGCATACTCATTGGAAATCCGCCCCCATCTGGAGGATAACCCCAACCGGACACTGACATGAGGACATCAGATGGATCGCGCCCAGATCGTGCATCAGAATTTTCTGGACCGGGTTGCAGCCGGACAGTTGCCAGCCGGAGCTTCACCGCGCAGCGGGCTTGCCCCCGATACAGCCGTCGCGGTCTACCGCGCCCAGGTGCTGAGCCGGGCGCTGGATCTGACCAGCCGCGCCATGCAGAAGGCCGGTGAGGGGTTCTATACCATCGGATCCTCGGGACACGAAGGCATGGCTGCCGTTGCCCGCGCCCTCCGCGCCGATGACATGGCCTTCCTCCATTACCGCGACGCCGCCTTCCAGATTGCCCGCGCCGATCAGGTGCCGGGGCAGCGCATCGCCTGGGACATGCTGCTGTCCTTTGCCTGTTCTTCCGAGGATCCCACCTCGGGCGGACGGCACAAGGTTCTGGGCTCCAAGGCACTGATGATCCCGCCGCAGACCTCCACCATCGCCAGCCACCTGCCCAAGGCGGTCGGTGCCGCCTATTCAGTGGGTGCGGCCCGGCGCCATCGCCCGGAACACCAGCTGCTGGCCGATGACAGCATCGTCATGTGTTCCTTTGGCGATGCCTCGGCCAACCATTCCACCGCGCAGGGCGCGATCAACACGGCGGGCTGGACCTCGGTGCAGTCGATCCCGCTGCCGCTTCTGTTCGTCTGCGAGGATAACGGGATCGGCATTTCCACCAAGACGCCCACCGGCTGGATCGAAGCGTCGATGGCAGGGCGGCCCGGTATCAAGTATTTCAAGACCGACGGGCTGGATCTTTACGAGGCCTACGCCACTGCGCTGGAGGCCGCCGAATACGTGCGGACGCGGCGCAAGCCCGCCTTCCTGCACCTGCGCACCGTGCGTCTTTATGGCCATGCGGGCGCCGATGTGCCCACCACCTATCTGGCAAAGTCCGAGGTTGAAGCCGACGAGGCGAACGATCCGCTGCTGCACTCCGTGCGCCTTCTGGCCGAGGCAGGCGCGCTGGAGCCGCAGGAGGCGTTGAAGATCTATAACGACACCTGCGACCGCGTGGAACGCATCCGGACCGAGGTCGTCACCCGCCCGCATCTGAAGACCGGCGCCGATGTGGCCGCCAGCCTGATCCCGCCCGCGCGGATCTGCGCGCCGACCAATGGCGTGCCACCGGAAAAACGCGCCGAGACCTTTGGCAGCGACATGCGCGCCATGGACGAGCCGCAGCCGATGTCCCGCCTGATCAACTGGGCACTAACCGATCTGATGCTGGAGCATGGCGAAATCGTCATGATGGGCGAGGACGTGGGCCGCAAGGGCGGCGTCTATGGCGTAACGCAGAAGCTGCACCAGCGGTTCGGCCCCGACCGGATGATCGATACGCTCTTGGATGAACAATCCATCCTTGGGCTGGCCATAGGCATGGGCCACAACGGCTTCCTGCCGATGCCAGAGATCCAGTTCCTCGCCTATCTGCACAACGCCGAGGACCAGATCCGCGGCGAGGCGGCGACGCTACCGTTCTTTTCGAACGGGCAGTTCTCGAACCCGATGGTGCTGCGCATTGCCGGGCTTGGCTATCAAAAGGGTTTTGGCGGGCATTTCCACAACGACAACTCCTTGGCCGTGCTGCGCGACATCCCGGGGATCGTGATCGCCTGCCCCTCGGACGGGGCCGAGGCCGCGATGATGATGCGCGAAGCAGTTCGCCTTGCCCGCGAGGAGCAGCGGGTCGTGGTCTTTGTCGAACCTATCGCACTTTATCCCATGCGCGACCTGCATGAGGCCAAGGACGGCGGCTGGATGCGGAGCTACCCTGCCCCGGATCAGCGGATCGCACTAGGAGAGGTCGGCATCGACGGCACCGGCACCGATCTGGCCATCGTGACCTATGGCAACGGGCGGTATCTTTCGACCCAAGCCAGGGCCGAGCTGGAAGCCAAAGGCATCAAGACCCGCATCATCGATCTGCGCTGGCTGGCGCCGCTCCCGGCGGAGGCGCTGCTGGAGGCGACCAAGGGCTGCAAACACGTACTGATCGTCGATGAATGCCGCACCACCGGCAGCCAGTCCGAAGGGTTGATGGCGCTGTTCACCGAAAACGGCGTCACGTCGCTCGCCCGCCATGCAGCAGGCGATTGCTTTATCGCGACCGGGCCCGCCTATGCGGCCACTCTGCCGTCCAAGGATAGCATTCTGGCCGCCGCGCTGGACCTGACCGGAGGTGCAAAATGACCCGCAAGGCCGTACTGATCTGCCCCGGACGGGGCACCTACAACAAACCCGAACTCGGTTACCTGCACCGCCACCATGGCGACAAGGCCGCGCTGTTTGCGGGCTTTGACGCCCAGCGCAGCGCCGCAGGGCAGGAAGAGGTTACCGCGCTGGACGGGGCCACCCGGTTCTCGGTCTCGAAATACTCCCGCGGAGATATCGCATCGCCGCTGATCTATGCTGCTTCGCTGGCAGATGCGCAGTCTCTGGCGAAGGATATCGAGGTTGTCGCGGTCACAGGCAATTCCATGGGCTGGTACATTGCCCTGGCCGCCGCCGGGGCGCTCAGCGCCGAGGACGGCTTTACCGTGGTCAACACCATGGGCACGCTGATGCAGGAGCAATTGATCGGCGGGCAGCTGGTCTATCCTTTCGCAGGTGCTGACTGGCAGAACGATCCCGCCCGCAAGGCTGACCTGCTTGCGATCGTGGCCGATATCAACGCGCGTGCTGGTCACGATCTGGCCCTGTCCATTGATCTGGGCGGTATGCTGGTCTTGGCCGGGAACGAAGCGGGCCTGTCAGCCTTTGAGGCTGCCGTGCCGGTGGTCGAGGAGCGGTTCCCCATGCGCCTGGCCAATCACGCGGCCTTCCATACCTCCCTTCAAGCCCCCGTCGCTGCCGAGGGGCGCAAACGTCTGGCCGCAGGCATGTTCAGCCAGCCCAAAGTGCCGCTCATTGATGGGCGCGGTCATGTCTGGTGGCCCGGCGCCACCGATACGCAGGCGCTGTGGGATTACACGCTCGGCCATCAGGTGGTGGAGCCTTATGATTTCACCCGCGCGGTGCAGAACGCGGCGCTGGAGTTTGCGCCGGATCTCTTCATCGTTACCGGCCCCGGCACCACGCTGGGCGGCGCGGTGGCGCAATCGCTGGTGCACGCGGGCTGGCAGGGTATGAGTGGCAAGGCTGATTTCAAGGCACAGCAGGCCAAGGCGCCCTCCCTGATCTCCATGGGCGATGATGCGCAGCGCGCGATTGTCACGGGTTAGGGTCTAATCAGCCCTGCGAACAGGCCCGTGATCGGCGGCGCATTGGCTATGATCGCCAAGCGCCGTCAGCACCTTGCAGTGACCGCCATTGCCTCCGTCACACAGATGGGAAATACGTTCCAACTCGCTCGCCAGTTGCTGCAACCGTGCAATGCGGGCGCGCACCTGATCAAGCTGCGCGCGGGCGATGCGGTTGGCCTCGGCGCAATCTTCGCCCAGCTCCCCGTCCAGCGCCATCAGCACCTTGATATCCTCTAGCGCAAAGCCAAGGTCGCGGGCGTGTTTGATAAAGCCCAGCGCCTCCAGCCCCTCCTGACCATAGCGGCGCTGATTGCCCGCATTGCGCCCGGCAGGTGGCAGCAGGCCGATCTCCTCGTAATAGCGAATGGTGGGCACCTTAACCCCTGTGGCCTTGGATAGCGCGCCGATGGAAAACATCGTGGACCCCTCTTGAACCTCTAGTGACTAGAGCCATTAGGTTGAGCTCGAATCGGAACAAAGGACAAGGGCAATGGCAGGATGTTGCGGGCATGAGGCGCGGTTCGACGGGGTTTCGGCCGCCTATAAACGGCGCCTCTGGGTCGTGATCGCGATCAACGCGGGCATGTTCGCGGTGGAGATGGGCGCGGGCCAGATGGCAGGCAGTCAGGCGCTAAAAGCGGACGCGTTGGATTTCCTCGGCGATGCGCTGACTTACGGGATCTCACTCGCCGTCATCGGTGCCAGCTTGCGCACCCGCGCGCTGGCTGCGCTGGCAAAGGGGATCAGCCTCTTGATGATGGGGATCTGGGTGTTCGGATCGACCGTCTACCACGTTTTTGTGCTGGGCGTGCCGCAGGCCGAGGTGATGGGCGTCATCGGGTTCATGGCCCTGGCGGCCAATGTGACCTCTGTCCTCTTGCTGGCGGCCTATAAGGACGGAGATGCCAATGTGCGCTCGGTCTGGCTGTGTTCGCGTAATGATGCCATCGGCAATGTGGCGGTGATGATCGCGGCGCTGGGGGTCTGGGGGACGGCCACTGGCTGGCCGGATCTGATCGTGGCCGGGATCATGGCCGGGCTGTTCCTGAATTCCGCCTGGCAGATCCTGGTGCAGGCCATTCAGGAACGCCGCGAAGATCTGGCGCACCAGCATTAGGGGAGTGCGCACCGCCCGGTCGCCAGACCGGGCCGCGCCGACCCGCCCCCATGGGGCGGCGCGATTGCGCCACCCCGCGGGTCTCTACGTCCCTCTTGCAATTCTCAGGCAAACAGCCCGGCATAGTCTTCGCGCAGGGCCTTTTTCTGCACCTTGCCCATGGTGTTGCGTGGCAGGGCGTCGAGCAGGATCACCTCTTTGGGCTGCTTGAACTTCGCCAATTGCCCCGACAGCGCGGCCTTCACAGCCTCGGCACTGGTGCCTTCGCCCGTGGGCACGACCACGGCCACCACTGCCTCGCCGAAATCAGGATGCGGCACGCCGATCACTGCGCTTTCCAAGACGCCGGGGAGATCGTCGATCAGGCTTTCCACCTCTTTGGGGTAGACGTTGAAGCCGCCGGTGATCACCAGATCCTTTTCCCGGCCGACGATGGTGACATAGCCGTCTTCGTCCATGCGGGCCATGTCGCCGGTGATGAACCAGCCATCAGGCAGCAGCTCCTCGGCGGTCTTTTCCGGCATCTGCCAGTAGCCCTGAAACACATTGGCCCCGCGCACATGAAGGACGCCGGTCTCGCCCGTCGGGACTTCCTTGTCCCCCGCCATGATCCGCGCCTCGACTCCCGGCAGCGGAAAGCCCACGGTGCCTGCGCGGCGTTCGCCGTCATAGGGGTTCGAGGTACTCATATTGGTTTCGGTCATGCCGTAACGTTCCAGAATACGGTGCCCGGTCCGGGCCTCCCATTCCTCATGCGTGTCCACCAACAAAGGCGCCGAGCCGGAGATGAACAGGCGCATGTTCTCGGCGCGTTCGTGCGTCAGGCGCGGATCCGCCAAGAGGCGCGTGTAGAAGGTCGGGACCCCCATCAGCGCCGTGGCGCGTGGCATGGCGTCGAGGATCTCGTCGGCGTTGAAGCCCTTGAGGAACACCAGCCGCGCGCCCGCCAATAGCGCCACATTGGTCGCCACGAACAGCCCGTGGGTGTGAAAGATCGGCAGCGCGTGGATCAAAACGTCCTGATCGGTGAACTGCCAGTAATCGCGCAGCATCAGCGAGTTCGAGGCGAGGTTCTCATGGCTCAGCATCGCCCCCTTTGAGCGCCCGGTGGTGCCCGAGGTATAGAGGATCGCCGCCAGATCATCCGGCCCGCGCGGCACCGGATCAAAGCCGCCACGCCCCACGACGGCATCGGTCAGGCTGCCCAGACCCTTGCCATCCAGCGTCACCACGCGGGCGTCACCTGCGATTTCGGCAATGTCATCTTCGCGGGCGGGATCGCAGACCACCACGCGGGGGCTGGCATCGCCCAGGAAATAAGCCACCTCGGGCGTTGTATAGGCGGTGTTGAGCGGCAGAAAGACGCCCCCGGCCATCACCGTACCAAGGTAAAGCTGGATCGCCTCGATGGTCTTTTCCACCTGCACCGCCACCCGATCACCGGGCTGAACCCCCATCGCCACCAGCGCTGCCGCGTTGCGCTCGGCGCCGGCAAACAATTCGCCGAATGTCATGCTGGCCCGCGCCGGGAAAGTGGCGAAATTGCGCGTCTCGTGGCCAATTGAGGCGGCCCGCAGCCGGGAAATCAGGTGGTTGGCATCATACATCGGCTGGCTCCTTCATCAACGCAGGTATCTGCGCCAGAGCGGGGCGGGAAATCAAGCCATTGAGCGTGGTCGTGTCTGCTAATCGTGTTGGTTCGGTTTGAGGCCCTTAGTGACACACTATTAGAAGAAGGTGCTATTTTCTGGTGATGGTTGTGTTGACATCCAGCGGCTCACCATCAGAAGAAAAAGTGACTCCGACCGACACACTGTGGGCAAGCAATCGGTCCAGAAACCCGACTCGAATTGGCCCGCTTATTGGAGCACCGGCGCTCACCAGAACACCATCATCGTCGCGATTGTAAAACCTCATCGAGCTCGACTTGTTTTCAATCAATGTCGCTTTGAAACCATTCAGGTTGAACCAGTTGGCCATTTGTTCGGGATTGTTCAGTTCTGCGGCCAATAGGAAAACACAGACATTCACTTTCTCCAATGTGTTTAGATGGTTCCAGCGCATCAGAGAAGAACCGTACCGTGGTTCGCCCCCAGTATCCGCAACGCAACCATCGACATGTTGAAATTTGGCCAGAGCCGTCTGGTATCGACGAAACTCAGGGGCGCTCAATCTTTCGACTTGTTGGCTCAGTGGCATCCCAAAGATAAGGAACTCTGGTGCGTCATTGTCTTCTGCAGAGCCAACGGAAGGCAACAGAAAGACACTCATCATAGCCAAAATGATCGTCCGCACTTTTTTCTTCATGGTCTTGAGGTTGGTCCAGAAGGCGCGATTATTCAAGATACCGAACGACAGACATGTCCACACCACCACCCATCACGATTTGCAGACATCTCCTTGATCTTTGCCTCGCACAGGCGCAGGTTTCTGCCCATGACGAAATCCTTAACATCGCATCGACCTCTTCTGGCGATTCTACTCAAAGTGGCAGCCATCGGGCTGTTCACCATGCTGTCGGCACTGATCAAGGCCGTGACCGAGGATGTTCCGACGGGCGAAGCGGTGTTCTTCCGCTCCTTCTTTGCGATTCCCGTCATTGTTGTCTGGCTCGCCCTGCGCGGTGATCTGCGGGACGGACTAAAAACCAAGAACCCGATGGTGCATGTCTGGCGGGGGCTGGTCGGGACCTCGGCCATGGGGATGACGTTTCTGGGACTTGGCCTATTGCCGCTGCCCGAGGTGACGGCCATCGGCTATGCGACACCGATCTTCACGCTGATCCTGGCGGCCGTTTTTCTGGGCGAGACCATTCGCATGGTGCGGATCTCGGCCGTTGCCATCGGCCTTGTCGGGGTGATGATCATGATCTGGCCGCGGCTTGGCTCTGGCGCGGATCTGTCGGACGGGGCGACGCTGGGCGCGCTACTGGTTCTTGGGGCGACCATCGCGCGGGGGTTCGTGCAGATCCACGTGCGCCGCATGGTGATGACCGAGCCGACCGCCGCCATCGTGTTCTATTTCTCGCTGACCGCATCCGCGCTGTCGCTGCTGACGCTGCCCTTTGGCTGGGTCATGCCCAGCGCCGAGGTTCTGGCGATGCTGATCGGGGCGGGGCTTGTGGGCGGCATCGCGCAGATCCTCGTGACCTCTTCTTATCGCTTTGCGCCCGCATCGATGCTGGCGCCCTATGATTATGTCTCGATGATCTTTGCGATCCTGCTGGGGTATTTCTGGTTCGACGAGTTGCCGACCTTTGTCATGCTGGCCGGTGCGACGCTGGTAATCGCGGGCAATGGGCTGGTGATCTGGCGCGAAAGCCGCTTGGGACTGGAACGCGGCAAGGCGCGCGCGGTCACCGATCCCAAGGGCGGATAAGGGCAAGGCAGCCACGGCAATGTGATTGGTCCGGACGCCCTGCATGGCGCCACTATGCGGGGATTGACGATAGCCGCTACGGACCGCCGCCTTGACCGAGACTTCCCCCAGTTTCCTCCCGCCCGCAATCACGCTGGCGCGTCTGACCGACGTACCGCTCGAGCAGATCCTGGCGCATATGTCCGATCCCCGTGTGGCGACGCATCTGCCCTTGATGACCGAAGGCTGGGATGCCGCGATGGTGCGCCAATTCGTTGAGATGAAAGAGGCACGCTGGCAGCAAGACGGGTTGGGCCATTGGGCGTTTCTGGCGGATGGCGCCTATGTCGGATGGGGCGGATTTGAAAAGGAAGGGGAGGAATGGGATCTCGGGCTGGTTCTGCGGCCAGACTGCTTTGGCCTTGGGCCGCGCATCTCACGGCACCTGCTGGAGTTTGCGCGGCATGATGCGCGCATTCCCTATGTCACCTTCCTGTTGCCGCCCTCGCGCAAATCGCTGGGTGCCCTGTCCCGGCTGGGCGCGCGGTTTCTGGAAGAGATCGACTACGATGGCACCCGCTTCCTGAAATTCCGCCTCAATACTGTATGAGGGCTCCGGCAGACGGCGGAGAACGAAGTTGGCCCGGGACAGTGCCCCGGGCCCTTGGTTCGGTAACTGTGTTCAGTCCTGACAGGCAGTCAGATCAGATGCTGGCGCCCTTGGGATCCAGAGTGATCTTCCACAGCTCCTGATCGGCGCGGTCCATCAGGCGCACGGTCATCTGCTGGGTGGCGCCGTCGATGTCCACCAGACCGAAGAACTGCAGACCCATTGAGGGCGGCAGGTTGGCGCCCTGCTCCTCGGTCGGGGCCTTCACGAACTTCACTTCGGGGCCAAAGGTGCCGTCCAGCGCGTTCGGACCAAAGGTACCGGCGTGCAGCGGACCCGAGACGAACTCCCAGAAAGGTTCGAAGTCCTGGAAGGCGGCCTTGTCCGGGTTATAGTAATGCGCCGCAGTGTAGTGCACATCGGCAGTGAACCAGACGGTGTTGTCGATCTTGGCGGTCTTGATGAAGCGCAGCAGGTCGGCGATTTCGAATTCGCGGCCCTTGGCGCTGCCATCGTCACCATTTGAGATCGCCTCGACCCGCTCCCCGTCGCGCACGACCAGACCGATGGGCATGTCGCAGGCGATGACTTTCCAGGTGGCGGTGGATTTCACCAGCTCACGCTTGAGCCATGCGATCTGCTCGGCGCCCAGAAGCGTGGTTGCCTCATCCGCGGGGTTTTCCTGCAGACCCAGGCTGTTGCCCGCGCGATAGCTGCGCAAATCCAGGAAGAAGACGTCCAGCATCGGGCCGTAACCGATCTTGCGGTAGACCCGGCCCGGCTCGGCGGGCGTGTAGCTGATCGGGGTCATCTCGTGGAAGGCCTTGGCCGAGCGGGCCGCCAGCACATGCACGTTCTTCTCGGTGTAGCGGTCGTCGCCGCTCAGATCCTTGGAATCGGACCAGTTGTTGACAACCTCGTGGTCGTCCCACTGGAAGAAGGTCGGGCACAGGGCGTTCATTTCGCGCACATGCTCGTCCATCATGTTGTATTTCCACTGGCCGCGGAATTCGTCCAGGGTCTCGGCGACTTTGCGCTTTTCGTCGATCAGGGTGGCGTTCTTCCAGATCAGCTGACCGTCCTTTTCGACCTCGTCCTGCATCGGGCCATCGGCATAGATGGTATCGCCCGAGTGGATGAAGAAATCGGGGCGGTGCTGGGCCATGGTCGCATAGGTGCGCATTCCTTCGTCATCGATGCCCCAGCCCTGACCGGCGGTGTCGCCCGACCAGGCAAAACGCACATCGCGGCGCGCGGTCGGCGCGGTGCGGAACTGACCGACGATGGGGTCCGATGTCGCCTGCAGATCGTTCAGATCCGCAGCCACAAAACGGTAGAAGATATCCTGATCCGACGGCAGGCCATCAACCATGCGCTTGACGGCGAAATCGTTGCTGGGGCCTGCGGTCAGCGGCGCCAGCTGGCGCGCATTGGCAAAGCTTTCGGTGGTGGAGACTTCCATCATCACCCGCGCGGGGCGGTCGGTGCGGGTCCAGATCATGCCGGACATGGTGTCCACGTCGCCGGACTGAACGCCGTGCGTAAAGACCGGGCGTGCCGAAGCACGCGAAATCGAGGGCGCCGCCAGCGAGGCAGCAAAAGCGGTACCGCCCGCCAGGAAAGCCCGGCGGCTGGGGCGCATAAAGCGATGAGAAGACATGAGATTCCCCTGTCTGTTACATTGGATAGGTGGCGCCAGACAGACCGCGCCAATGTAAAATCTTTCCGTGCTCAAAATGAAACTTTGACGAACGTTTTGTGACCCCCTGCCCGCGCGGTGAAAGGACGGGCTGGCCAGGTCAGGCGGAGTCCAGCCGCGCACGCAGGGCGTTTACCCGGTCGCGCAATTCGATCAGCTCATTCAGATCGCCGCCCATCGCCTCGATGACGCAGGTGGAAATTTCCTGCGCCTCGGCCTGCAGGGCCTGCCCCTTGTCGGTCAGGGACACGATCAGGCTGCGCTCATCCTCGGGATTGCGGCGGCGGGTCAGGTAGCCTGCGCTTTCCATCCGCTTCAGCAGCGGCGTCAGCGTATTGGTTTCCAGATCCAGCCGCTTGCCCAGATCTCTGACCTTCTGTTCGTCCTGCTCCCACAGGGCCACCAGCACCAGATACTGCGGATAGGTCAGGCCCAAGGGCGCCAGCAGGGGACGGTACAGCCGCGTCAGCGCGTGGTTCGCCGAATAGAGCGAGAAGCACAGAAGATCGTCAATTTTCAGGGTCCGGTCCATGTCTTCATGATTTATGTCGCGCACGCTTTAATCGCAAGCGGTTGATTTTCGGCCCGAAGCATCTATTTATATCGCACACGATATAATCGTACACGATTCAAAAAGGAGGCAACATGTCCATCACCCCGATCTACACCGCAGGCGCCACTGCAACGGGCGGCCGCGACGGCAAGGCCAGCATCCACGGCAGCGAGGTTCATTTCGATCTGGATCCGCCCCGCGAAATGGGCGGCGGCGGCAAAGGCAGCAACCCGGAACAGCTTTTCGCCGCCGGATATGCGGCCTGCTATATCGGTGCGATGAAATTCGCCACGACCCAGGACACATCCCTGGCCAAGGTGCCCGACGATGTTTCTGTCGATGCTGCGGTTGGCATCGGCCCGCGCGCCGAAGGCGGCTTTGGCCTCTCGGTCACCCTCAAGGTCTCCATGCCCGGTGTGGACAAGGCCGAAGCCCAGCGCATCGCTGATGCGGGCCACGCCATCTGCCCCTACTCCAACGCCACCCGCGGCAATATTGAAGTCACCACCGAGGTGGTCTGACAGCCCCGCCACCGGGCGCCCACTGCACCGCAGGTGCTGAAACAGAAAAAGCGCGGGCCAATCGGTCCGCGCTTTTGCATCTTGCCAACAGATCTGACGGATCAGCTGCGCACCAGCGCCTCATAGGCCTCGGCGATCTCGCGGGTCAGCGCGCCCACTTCGAACGTGTAGGGGCCGATCTCGCCCACCGGGGTGACTTCGGCAGCGGTGCCGGTTAGCCAGCACTGTTCAAAGCCTTCCATTTCCTCGGGCATGATGTGGCGCTCGTGCACGGTGATGCCACGGTCCTTCAGCATGCCGATCACGGTCTGACGCGTGAGACCGTTGAGGAAGCAATCGGGCAGCGGCGTATGCACTTCGCCATCCTTCACGAAGAAGATATTGGCGCCGGTCGCCTCGGCCACGTAGCCGCGGTAATCCATGAACAGCGCATCCGAGCAGCCCTTGGCCTCGGCCTTGTGCTTGGAGATGGTGCAGATCATGTAAAGGCCAGCCGCCTTGGCGTGCACCGGGATGGTTTCCGGGCTCGGGCGTTTCCACTCTGCGATGTCCAGCTTGGCGCCCTGCATCTTGGCGTCGCCGTAATAGGCGCCCCAGCCCCAGACAGCGACCGCCATCCGCACCGGGTTCTTGGCCGAAGCCACGCCCATGTCTTCGCCCGCGCCGCGCCAGACCAGTGCGCGCACATAGGCGTCGGTCAGACCCGAGGCCTTCAGGGTCTCTTCCTTGGCGGCTTCGATCTGATCCACGGTATAGGGCATCGGCATGTCCAGCGCCTCGGCAGAGGCGATCAGGCGCTCGGAGTGTTCGCGGCTCTTGAAGATCTTGCCGTTATAGGCGCGCTCGCCCTCGAAAACGGAAGACGCATAATGCATCGCATGGGTCAGGATATGCACCTTGGCATCCCGCCATTCGACCATCTCCCCGTCCATCCAGATCAATCCGTCACGGTCATCATATCCGGCCATGCCGCACCTCCACTAAATCCATCGATGTTTTCATAAGTTGCGCTCGAAATGACCGGAGCGGACATATTGTTGCGCCAAAGCTGCGATTCGATACATCTTCACCCTTGGAATGTCAATAACGCTGACTTAAACTGCCTGTGAGAGCAGTGGAGGGGACAGCCATGCCGGAAGGGCGTTCAGGACAGGGTTTTGGCGGCGAAAGCCTGTTGTTTCTGACAGATGAACAGCTGCGTCAGGGGATCGAGGCAGTGTTCTTTGCCTACCGGGGCTTTACCGCAGATCCCGACCGGATCCTCGCCGAAATGGCCTATGGCCGGGCGCATCACCGGGCGATCCACTTTATCAACCGGGCACCGGGCACCACGGTCAACAACCTGCTGACCATTCTGGGCGTCACCAAGCAATCGCTGAACCGGGTACTGCGCACCCTGATCGAAGACGGGCTGGTCGAAAGCAGGGTCGGCACCGCCGACAAGCGGGAACGGCATCTTTACCTCACCGAAAAGGGTGTGGCCCTGGAAACGGCACTGTCCGATGCCCAGCGCGCCCGCATGCGCAGCGCCTATAAAGAAGCCGGCCCCGAGGCGGTACAGGGCTTCAAGAAGGTGCTGGAGGCGATGATGGATGCGGATATGCGCCGGGTCTATGCCAAGCTGCGGGAAACCGGATCATGAGTACCAATGACGCACATCTGATGATCGTGGATGATGATGAGCGCATCCGCAGCCTCTTGAAGAAGTTCCTGATGCGGGCCGGATTCCTTGTGACCGCCGCGCGCGATGGCGCCCATGCCCGGCGTCTGCTGGCCGGGCTCGATTTCGATCTGATCATCATGGATGTGATGATGCCGGGCGAGGATGGCGTCAGCCTGACCCGCGCCTTGCGCGAAACCATGTCCACGCCAATCCTGCTGCTGACCGCCAAGGGCGAGACCGATGACCGTATCGCCGGGCTTGAGGCAGGGGCCGATGATTACCTCTCCAAACCGTTTGAGCCCAAGGAGCTGCTGCTGCGCGTCAACGCCATCCTGCGCCGGATGCCCGATACCGTGGCCGAGGACAGCATTCCCAAGGTTCTGCACCTCGGTGCCATCCGCTATGACATCGAACGGGGCGAGATGTGGCAGGGGGACGATCTGATCCGCCTCACCGGCACCGAAAGCCAGCTGATGAAGATCTTTTCCGCCCAGCCCGGAGAGCCGATCAGCCGAGCAAAACTGGTCGAGGATCTGGGCCGCGACCGGGGCCAGGCGCAAGAACGCGCCGTGGACGTGCAGATCACCCGCCTGCGCCGCAAGATCGAACCCAACCCGAAACAACCGCAATACCTGCAAACAGTGCGCGGTGCGGGCTATATGCTGGCGCCAGACTGAGCCACCTCCGGCCCCGCCCCAGACCGGTAAAGCTGCCGCCTTTCCACGGCGCGTTTATGCCGCTCTCACACCTCGACTTTGACGTGCAGATATGATCTGAACGCCCTGCCCGTCTCCGCCCGGGCGCATGTGGAAGAACTGACAGAGGCAGCCAGATGACCGAGACCCAGACCCCCGTCGAAGAGATGAGCTTTGAACAGGCCATGCACGAGCTGGAACGCGTGGTGGATCAGCTGGAACGCGGCGATGTGGCGCTGGATGCCTCGATCGCGCTGTACGAACGCGGGGCCGCGCTGAAGAGACGCTGCGAGGACGAGCTGAAGCGCGCCGAGGAAAAGGTCGCCGCCATCACCCTGGATGCAAATGGCACCCCGACCGGCACCCAGCCGCTGGATGCGGGCTGAGGGCATGACCACGGAGATGCAGGCGGACACGCGCGCCTTCCGGGCGGCGCTGCTGGATGCCCAGACCCGGATCACCGCCCATATGGACATGCGGCTGAGCGGCACCGACCGGCTGCACGATGCCATGCGCTATGCCATGGTCGGCGGCAAGATGCTGCGCGGATTTCTGGTGCTGGAAAGCGCCCGCTTGCATGGTGTCGATGCAACCGCCGCGCTGGATGCGGCGCTGGCCATCGAATGCGTGCACGCCTATTCGCTCGTGCATGACGATCTGCCCTGCATGGACGATGACGACCTGCGCCGGGGCCAGCCGACCCTGCACCGCAAATGGGACGAGGCCACGGCGACGCTCGCCGGGGATGCCTTGCAGACATTTGCCTTTGAACTGTTAACTGCCGATCACATCGGCCCGCAGGCGCTGGTGCTGATCCGGGCGCTGGCGCAATCGGCAGGCAAGGATGGCATGGTTTCGGGGCAGATGATGGACATCGCCGCGGAAACCGCAGGCACGCCGCTGACACTTGACGAAATCACCCGGCTGCAAGCCCGCAAGACCGGTTGCCTGATCGAATGGTCCGCCACCGCCGGTGCGGTTCTGGTCGGCGCGGATACCGGGCCTTTGCAGGCCTACGCCTCGGCGCTAGGGCTTGCTTTTCAGATCGCTGACGACATCTTGGATGTTGAAGGCGATGCCAGCAAGGTCGGCAAGGCCCTGCGCAAGGACGAAACTGCTGGCAAGGCCACCTTTGTCTCCCTGCTGGGACTGGAACCGGCAAAAGCCCGCGCAGAAGAGCTGTGCGGCACCGCCTGTTCCGCGCTTTCTTCCTATGGGGAAGAGGCTGCAATCTTGAAGGACGCCGCCCGCTTCGTTATTGCGCGCGATAGCTAACCTGCGCACCATTTGCTGCGCCACTCCCGAGGAGGAGCCATGTCTGAGAGGCCCCATACCCCGCTACTGGATCAGATCGCCCGCCCGGCGGATCTGAAAGGCCTCAGCGACCGCCAGCTGACGCAGGTCGCGGACGAGCTGCGCCAGGAGACCGTTTCGGCCGTTTCCGAAACCGGCGGCCACCTGGGCGCAGGCCTTGGCGTAGTGGAGCTGACAGTGGCGCTGCACGCGGTGTTCGACACGCCGCGGGACAAGGTGATCTGGGATGTCTCCCACCAGTGCTATCCGCACAAGATCCTGACCGGGCGCCGCGACCGCATCCGCACCCTGCGCAAGAAAGACGGGCTGTCCGGTTTCACCAAACGCGTCGAATCTCCCTACGACCCCTTTGGTGCCGCCCATAGCTCCACCTCGATCAGCGCGGCGCTGGGGTTCGCCGTCGCCCGCGATCTGGGGGGCAACGTGCCCGAAGGGCTGGGTGATGCCATCGCGGTGATCGGCGATGGCGCCATGTCGGCTGGCATGGCCTTCGAGGCGATGAACAACGCCGGCCACCTGGGCAAACGGCTGATTGTGATCCTCAACGACAATGAAATGTCGATTGCCCCACCGGTGGGCGCGCTGTCGTCCTACCTGTCGCGCCTTTACGCCGAAGAACCCTTTCAGGAGCTGAAGGCCGTGGCCAAGGGCGCTGCCTCCTTGCTGCCGGAACCCTTCCGCGAAGGTGCCAAACGCGCCAAGGACATGCTGAAGGGCATGGCCGTCGGCGGCACCCTCTTTGAATCCTTAGGCTTTTCCTACCTCGGCCCCATCGATGGGCATGACATGGACCAGCTTTTGCCGGTGCTGCGCACGGTAAAGGCGCGCGCCTCGGGGCCGATCCTGATCCATGTGCTGACGAAAAAGGGCAAAGGCTACGCCCCCGCCGAGCGCGCCGATGACAAGGGCCACGCCACCGCGACCTTTGACGTGGTGACCGGCAAGCAGAACAAGCCGCCGTCGAACGCGCCCTCTTACACTTCGGTCTTTGGCAGTGAGCTGGTCAAGCTTGCCGCCACAGACGACAAGATCTGCGCCGTCACAGCTGCCATGCCCGATGGCACTGGTCTGGGGCTGATGGCGGAACGCTACCCCTCGCGCTGTTTCGATGTGGGGATTGCCGAACAGCATGGCGTGACCTTTGCCGCCGCCCTGGCCGCTGGCGGGATGAAACCCTTCTGCGCCATGTATTCGACCTTCCTGCAGCGGGGCTATGACCAGGTGGTGCACGACGTCGCGATCCAGCGCCTGCCGGTGCGTTTCGCCATCGACCGCGCCGGTCTGGTGGGCGCGGACGGGGCCACCCACGCGGGCAGCTACGACATCGCCTATATGGCCAACCTGCCCGGCATGGTGGTGATGGCCGCCGCCGACGAGGCCGAGCTGAAGCACATGGTCGCCACCGCCGCTGCCCATGACGCCGGCCCCATCGCCTTCCGCTATCCCCGTGGTGAGGGCGAAGGCGTCGAGATGCCCGAAGAGGCGCAAGTGCTGGAAATCGGCAAGGGCCGGATGATCCAGAAAGGCGCCCGCGTTGCGATCCTGTCCTTTGGCACCCGTCTGGGCGAGGTGAGAAAAGCCGCCGAGTCCCTGTCTGCCAAGGGGATCACGCCGACGATTGCCGATGCGCGCTTTGCCAAACCCCTGGACCGCGACATGATCCTGCAGCTGGCCGCCAATCACGAGGCGCTGATCACCATTGAGGAAGGCGCAGTGGGCGGTTTCGGCAGCCATGTGGCGCAGCTCCTGGCCGAGGAAGGCGTCTTTGATACCGGCCTGAAATTCCGCTCCATGGTGTTGCCCGATACTTTCATCGATCAGGCCAGCCCTGCAGATATGTACGATACCGCCGCCATGAACGCCCCGCAGATCGAAGCCAAGGTGCTGGAGGTCCTGGGTATCGCGACGATTGGCGAAAAGCGGGCCTAACTACTCGATAAACCCGTCAGTATGAGCTTTCAGTTCCCGCTTCACACCATGTCCCATGTGAGCAAGCAAAACACGTACACCTTCACGACGCGCAAATTTAAATGCAGGAATGAAGTCACTATCCCCCGTGACAACCACAATTGTTCGCACGAGCTGACGCAAGGATAACCTCGCGATGTCGAGGCCAATCCTTAAATCTACGCCCTTCTGCTCGATATCGAAAACGAAGTCATCCTTCGTCAACGGACGCTCGGGCAACGTTTCATCATTGACTACCCAATGACCGAGCTTGAAACCTCTGGGCGACAATTCTCCGGCTCGAAGCGAAATTTCAGGTTGTAGCTCTAAACGTTGAAGGAACGACTTATTTTTGGAGAATACTGGTGTATCGACGAGATTGATCTCTTCTTTCGAAATCGGATTAGTCACTTTCCCGGTCGCCGGGTAAGCGTCATAGTAATAAGTTCTCAGCAACTCGTATTCTTTTAGAAGAGGCGAAGAGCGTATTTTTTCAATTTCTGAAACCACATCCTTCACATCAGGACGTTTGTTACCCAACTTCTTGTAAAGCTTTCGAGTAAAGAACCCGCCATCAACCAAAATTGCATAACGATGATCCATAAGAGAAATCGACTCCGTACATTCGCGGTATAGTTGCCTATACTCTTTGATAAACGGCGAATGATACGGAGTCTATTTTTCTATGCAGCCGCCTACCGGCGCCTGTAATGTGTTTATACACTCTTCCGGTTAAGAAATGGTAGAGTCTTTTTTGCCACACTCCCCCTACAACGCAGGCGGCTCAGCTGGCGGCGTGTAACTCTCCAAATCCTCGGCTTCCTTCACCGCGCGCAGGCCCGTGCGGTAATCGGGATAGGCCAGCCTCACGCCCAGTTCCTCCTTGATGCGGGTATTCCGAACGCGCTTGTTCTCACCGTAGAAACTGCGCGCCATCGGGGTCATCCCGGCCTCCTCGAACGGCACTTCGGCAGGCACCGGCAGGCCCAGCAGCTCGGCGCCGTAACCAAGCACATCCTGCGGCGGGGCGGGTTCGTCATCGCAGACATTGTAGATCGCACCCGGGTTGGGTCGGTCGATCGAGGCCTCCAGCACCGTCGCGATATCCTCCACATGAATGCGGGAAAACACCTGTCCGGGCTTCACGATGCGCCGCGCTTTTCCCGCCATCAGCTTGGCAAAGGGACCGCGGCCGGGACCGTAGATGCCCGCGAGACGAAAAATGTGCAGCGGTAGATCCGGGATCGCCCGCCATGCCGCCTCGGCCTGTGCGCGCCAGTTGCCGCGGCGGCTGGAGGGAGCGACGGGCGTGTCCTCATCCACCCAGGCGCCGCCCTGATCGCCATAGACGGCGGTGGTGGATAGATAACCGACCCAATCGAACTGTCCGGACGCAGCGCGCGCCGCCAGTTCGTCCCGCAGCGCCTCCATCACCGGATCGCCGCCCTCATTCGGACCAACCGAGGACAGCACATGGGTGACGCCATCGAGCGGAAGCATTGCGCCGGGCCATTGCAGCAGCTCCACGTCCTCATCCGGCCGCTCTTCACCCAGTTCCCGCGTGGTGCCAATCACCCGCCAGCCCCGCGCCAGCATCCGCCGCGCCAGTGCCCGGGCCGAGTAGCCATATCCGATACAGAGAAGTGTTTTTGTCATGCCCCAATAGATGCGTCGCAGAGAGCCGCCCGGCAAGGGCGGAAATATCCGCGATGACGCAAACGGGATGGACCGGGGCGAAAACGGCGCTAAACCGGGGGCAGCGAACGGAAAAGGATCAGGCAATGGCGCTGCTACTCGGTGTGGATACGGGCGGGACCTATACGGATGCGGTGCTGATCCGCGACGAGGAAGAGGTGATTGCATCGGCAAAATCTCTGACCACCCGCCACGATCTAGCCATTGGCGTCGGTGGTGCGGTACGGGCGGTGCTGGCGCAATCCGGCGTTGCGGCGCAGGATGTCTCGATGGCTGCACTGTCGACGACGCTTGCCACCAATGCGCTGGTCGAAGGGCAAGGTGGGCGGGTGGCGCTGGTCTATATCGGCTTTGCCCCCGAAGATCTTGAACGTCACGGCTTGCGCGATGCGCTGAAAGGCGATCCGGCGCTGGTGCTGGCGGGGGGCCACACCCATGCGGGCAGCGAGGCTGCGCCGCTTGATACAGACGCGCTAATGGCCTTTTTAGAGACTGAATCGCCGGGGGTGAGCGGCTATGCCGTGGCCGGTGTCTTTGCCACCCGCAACCCCGCGCATGAGCTGGAGGCTGCTCGGATCATCACCGAGGTAACCGGAGCGCCAGTCACCTGCTCGCATCAACTCTCAGCGAAACTCAACGGGCCGAAACGGGCGCTGACGGCGGTGCTGAACGCGCGGCTGATCGGGATGATCGACCGGCTGATCGGGCGGGCACAGCACACATTGGCGGACCTCGGGATCACGGCGCCGATGTTGGTCGTGCGCGGCGATGGGGCGCTGATGTCGGCAGAACAGGCGCGGGAACGCCCCATCGAAACCATCCTCAGTGGCCCGGCAGCCTCAATCGTTGGCGCCCGCTGGATGACCGGGGTCGACACCGCGCTGGTCAGCGATATCGGCGGCACCACCACCGATGTGGCGTTGATCCGGGACGGAAAACCAGCCATCGACCCTGCCGGGGCGCGGGTCGGAGATTACCGAACCATGGTCGAGGCCGTCGCCATGCGCACCACCGGTCTGGGCGGCGACAGCCAGGTCCATATCCAAAGCGAAGGGTTGAACGGCGGGGTGACCCTGGGTCCGCGCCGGGTGGTCCCGGTCTCTCTGATCGCCCATCAGGCGCCGGAGGTGGTGCATGCGGCGCTGGACCGGCAGGTCAACGCAACGGTTGTCGGGGAACACGACGGCAGATTTGTCCGGGCGATCCCGGGTCAGCCGACCAGCGGCCTTGGCGAGCGGGAGGCGGCCCTGCTGAACAAGATTGGCACCGACGTGCATCCCCTTGGCGCCGTGCTGCGCACCCGGATGGAGCAAGGCGCCCTGAACCGGTTGGTGGATCGCGGGTTGGTGCAGTTGGCCGGCGCCACCCCGTCGGATGCCTCCCATGTACTGGGCCGCCTGAACGATTGGGACAGCGCAGCCGCCGAAAAGGCGCTGACCATCTTTGCCCGCCGCCGCATCGGCAGCGGCGACCCCCTGGCCCCCGATGCCGAAACCCTGGCCCGTATGATCATCGACCAGCTGACAGAACAGACATCATTGGCCTTGTTAGAGACTGCTTTTGCCGAAGAAGGCGACACATTCGGACTGCCTGCGGATCAGCTGGCCCGCCATATCCTGCTGCGCAGGGGATTGGAAAATCACCGGGGCATGCTGTCGCTCAGCGCGGCGCTGAACGTGGATGTGGTGGGGCTTGGGGCCTCGGCCCCCAGTTACTACCCGGCGGTGGGGGAGCGCCTGCATTGCAGGATGATCCTGCCCGAACACGCCGGGGTCGCCAATGCCATCGGCGCCGTCGTCGGCCGCGTCACCCTGCGTCGCAGCGGCACCGTGACTTCCCCTGCCGAGGGGAAATTCCGGGTACATCTGGAGGATGGGCCGCAGGATTTCAGCGCCTCTGAGGACGCGCTGGCCTTGCTTGAAACCCATCTGAGCGAGGAAGCAGAGAAAGAGGCCCGTGCGGCAGGCGCCGAGGATATTCATGTGCATGTGGAGCGGGATATCCGCACCGCCCAGGTCGAGGCGCGCGAGGTCTTCGTCGAAGCCTTCATCACCGCCGAGGCCAGCGGCCGCCCGCGCGTGGCACTGGGCTGATACCCAGAAATAAAGAACCCTCCCTTGCGGCAGCAAGGACGGGTTTAGCACCTTATATTCCGATGATATCAGGCTCTATTCCGCGGCATCAGCCCGTTTCGGCAGCACCCAGTCGGGGCGCGGGAAATGGCAGGTATAGCCGTTGGGCAGACGCTCCAGATAGTCCTGATGCTCGGGCTCTGCCTCCCAGAAATCACCGACGGGTTCCAGTTCGGTTACCACCTTGCCAGGCCAGATGCCCGAGGCATTCACATCGGCAATGGTGTCTTCGGCCACGGCCTTTTGCGCGTCATCCACATAGTAGATGGCTGAGCGATAGCTCATCCCGATGTCATTGCCCTGCCGGTTCACCGTGGTCGGATCGTGGATCTGAAAGAAGAACTCCAGCAACTCCCGGTAAGAGGTCTTTTCCGGATCAAACAGGATTTCGATCCCTTCGGCATGGGTTCCGTGATCGCGGTAGGTGGCATTGGGGACATCACCGCCGGTATAGCCGACGCGGGTCTTGATCACCCCGGGGCGTTTGCGGATCAGGTCCTGCATGCCCCAGAAACAACCGCCGGCCAGAACGGCACGTTCAGGATTGCTCATCTGTTATCCTCCACTTGGTCGATATAGTCGCCATAGCCTTCGGCCTCCATCTCGTCGAGAGGAACAAAGCGCAGTGACGCCGAGTTGATACAATAGCGCAGGCCACCCCGGTCCAGCGGGCCATCCGGGAACACGTGCCCCAGATGGCTGTCACCATGCGCCGAGCGGACCTCGGTACGGATCATGCCCAACGAGCGGTCTTCCAGTTCGGCCACATGCGCCGGTTCAATGGGTTTGGTGAAACTGGGCCAGCCGCAGCCGGATTCATATTTGTCGGACGATGCGAACAGTGGCTCCCCCGAGACGATATCCACATAGATGCCTGGCGCCTTGTTGTGCAGCAACTTACCCGTGCCGGGGCGTTCGGTGCCGGATTTCTGCGTGACGTAGTACTCTTCGTCTGACAGGGCGGCAATGGCATCTGGATCTTTGGTGTATCGCGTCATGTCGGGTCTCCGGCAAATCGTGGTGAGTCAGTACATGGGCTGATGCAGCGGAAATGCAAAGCGATTATTGCCCATCTCGCGCTCTTGTGCGGCAGCGGGGCATCCCGGAATGATCCAAACCGGTGCCCGATCCGTAGCCCTGATAACAACAGTGGAGAGTAAAATGGTTCGAATGTGGGTATTGGCGGCGCTGTTAATGGTGGGACAAATGGTGCACGCAGCACCTGTCGGGGGCGTCTTTGCCTCCATCGATGGCGGTAAAATCGACATATCATCCTTCCGGGGGCAGCCGGTTCTGGTGGTGAACACCGCCTCGCGCTGCGGCTTCACCAAGCAATACGACGGTCTGCAAACGCTCTATGACCGATACAAGGACCGCGGCCTTGTGGTGCTGGCCGTGCCTTCGAATGATTTCAAACAGGAATTGTCCAGCGCCGAAGAGGTCAAGGAATTCTGCGCCCTGAACTATGATCTGACCCTGCCGATGACCGATATCACCCCGGTGCGGGGCGATGGGGCGCATCCGTTCTTCCGGGCGGTGCGGGCGGAAACCGGATTTGAGCCGGGCTGGAACTTCAACAAGATCCTGATCGCCGCCGATGGCACGGTTGCGGGCACCTGGGGTTCCATCACGCGGCCTCTGTCGGGGCAGATCACCGGCGCCGTCGAAGCCAACCTGCCGCGATAACAGAAATCTATTCCGCGGGTTTCGCTGCGACTTTGGCCGTTCTGCCCGGCTGACGGGACAATTGCACCGCCAGAATGCCGCCGGTGACAATCACCACCCCAACAATATCCAGCGGCCCCAGTTTTTCACCCAAAAGAAGGCTGGCGATCGCCACCCCAAAGACGGGGTTCAGAAAGTGGAAGGTGGCCGCACGCACCGCGCCAATGCGGTTCAGCAGCAGCACCCAGATAAAGGTCGCGGCAAGCCCCGGCACCAGCGTAGTATAGGCAAAGGCCAGTGCCAGCGGCAGGGTCGGATTGACAAAGATATCCTCGAACAGCGGCGCCGCGATGAACAGGAAGGCCGATCCGATCAGCATCTGCAACCCGACCACCATCATGAAATTGCCGCCCGATGTGGCCCCGCGCAGGGCCAGAGTTGCCAGGGTCAGGGCCAGAACGCCGACACCGCAAAGCGCCATGCCGAACAGATCGACCCCGGCGCTGATCCGGGTGCCCATGATCAGGGCAACGCCGACAACACCGGCCAGAAGGCCGACAATGCCCAGGGGTTTCAGACGTTCCCGGAACACCAACCAGGAGGCCAGTGCTACCAGCAGCGGCATGGTCGAGGCGATGATCGCCGCCAGCGACGCTTCGATCGTCTGCATGGCGACAAAGTTCAGCCCCAGATACAGCGCATTCTGACAAATCCCGAAAATGATGGTCGCGCGCCACTGTCCGCGTGTCAGCCGCCACGTCTGTCCCATTGCCAACGCGATGGAGATCCCGATCAGGCCCGAAATCAGGAACCGCACCGCCAGTGAAAACAGCGGCGAAGCGTCCACGACGATGATCCGCGCAGAGGTGAAAGCCGAGGACCACATCAGGGCAAAGGTCAGCCCCATGGCGATTGCACGAATGTCCAAAGCTGATCCTCCCCTGAATTGCCCGGACAGTCCCGCAAATGGCGCCGGGGCGCAAGGCCCGCTCACATCACAGTGAGACATCCCGGCTGGTCTTGGGCCCAAAAAGAAAGGGCCGCCCGAGGGCGACCCAAATTCCTGTCAGATCCAAAGGATCCGGTCCGAGACTTATGCGTCTTCGTTGACGCTGTCTTTCAGAGCCTTGGCGATGGTCATTTTGACAACCTTGTCGGCTTCTTTCATGAACTTTTCGCCAGTGGCAGGGTTGCGCACTTCGCGCTCGGGGCGCTCGCGGCAATAGATCTTTCCGACACCGGGCAGGGTCACGGCGCCGCCGTTGGAAACTTCACGCGTGATCAGCGCGCAGACGGCGTCCAGAGCGGCACCAGCTGCTTTCTTATCGCTGCCCATTTCCTCAGCCAGCGCTGCGACAAGCTGGGTTTTGGTCATCGGTTTGGACATTCTTAGCTCTCCTTAAAACTGCCCGAACTGTGGGGCCTCATTGCGTGACATTATCGTTATGTTGTGCGGTAACACAACGCGTAGCGATAGCAAAGATTGTGAAAACAAGCGAATTTCCGCAGAAATTTGGGGAAAACTAGCCTCAGAGGAAGGCCGTTTCATCAAAAGAGCGCAGTTTTCGGCTGTGAAGCCGCTCCAATGGCATGCCGCGCAGCTGCTCCATTGCCCGAATTCCGATCTGCAAATGGCGCGCAACCTGGGTCTGATAGAAGTCCGACGCCATGCCGGGCAGCTTCAGCTCGCCATGCAGCGGCTTATCCGAGACACAGAGCAATGTGCCATAGGGAACCCGGAAGCGATAGCCATTTGCGGCGATTGTCGCGCTTTCCATATCCAGCGCGATGGCGCGCGACTGGCTGAGCCGCTGCACCGGGCCGGACTGGTCGCGCAGTTCCCAGTTGCGATTGTCGATGGTGGCGACGGTGCCGGTGCGCATGATCCGCTTCAGATCGTAGCCTTCGAACTCGGTCACCTCGGCCACGGCCTGTTCCAGTGCGATCTGGATTTCCGCCAGCGCCGGGATCGGGGTCCAGACAGGCAGGTCATCATCCAGAACGTGATCCTCGCGCAGGTACGCATGGGCCAGCACAAAATCGCCCAGCGCCTGCGTGTTCCTGAGGCCAGCACAATGGCCCACCATCAGCCAGGCATGCGGCCGCAGCACCGCGATATGATCGGTGGCGGTTTTGGCATTGGACGGGCCAACGCCGATATTAACCAGCGTGATGCCGCTGCCATCCGCCCGTTTCAGATGGTAGGTCGGCATCTGCGGCAGCTTGGCGATGGGCGGGATTTCAGCATCTGCATCGGTGATCTCATGATCGCCGGTGCTGACAAAACTGCTGTAGCCCGAGGCCGGATCAGCCAGCTGCGCGCGCGCGTAGGCTTCGAACTCGGCCACGTAGAACTGGTAGTTGGTGAACAACACGTGGTTCTGGAAATGGGACGGATCGGTTGCTGTGTAATGGGCCAGCCGCGCCAGCGAATAATCGACACGCTGGGCGGTGAACAGCGACAGGGGGCCGCTGCCATTGGCGGGCTGATGGGTGCCGTTGACGATGTCATCATTCGTCGTGGACAGATCCGGCACATCGAACACATCGCGCAGGGTAAACCCGGCGGCGCCTTCCTGCGGCACCGTCAGATCGGGACGTGCAGCCACCGCGAAATGCACTGGAATCGGCGTATCGGAGGCACCAATTGTCACCGGCTGTCCGTGGTTCTTGATCAACAACCCGATCTGCTGGATCAGGTAATTGCGGAACAGATCCGGGCGCGTCACCGTGGTGGCATAGGTGCCCGGCATCGACACGTGGCCAAAGCTGAGCCGCGAATCCACCTGCGCAAAGGAAGAAGTGGTAAAGCGGATTTCAGGATAGAAGGCGCGGATGCGCTGATCCTGCGGTCCCGTGTCCGACATCACAGAAAGGAAGGCATCACACAGGAATTCCGTGGCCTGCCGATAGAGCAGCTCCAGCCGCTCCACGGCCTGCGCCGCGTCGGTGAATGTCTCGGGGGCGGGATGTTCAGGCAGGCGAATGGTGGTCATGAAATCGGCTCTAACACGGGGATTTTCTTGAATGTACGCACATCCACCAGCCCCAGGTCCGAAATCCGCAGTTCCGGGATCACCACCAGCGCCAGCAGTGAATGCTGCATATAGGCGTTGTTCAGCTTGCAGCCACAGGCCTCCATCGCCTCGACCATCTTCTGCGCCTTGGCGGCAACCTCGGTCGCGGGGCTGCTGGACATCAGGCCCGCGATGGGCAATTCGACCAGCGCCAGCTCCTCTCCGTCGCGGAACAGGGTGATACCGCCGCCAACCTCGGCCAGGCGATTTGCGGCCAGCGCCATCTGCTCCCGGTCGGTGCCAACCACGATCATGTGGTGGCTGTCATGCGCCACGGTCGAAGCCATCGCCATGGACCCCTGATAGCCAAAGCCCGAGACGAAGGCATTGGTGACGCCGCCCGTGGCCTGATGGCGTTCGACCAGCGCGATCTGGCAGACCTCGCCGGTGCCTTGGACCAACCCGTCGACCACCGGCAATTCCGCCTTCAGCGCCTTGGTCGGGGCCTGGTTCTCCACCACGCCAATCACATTGGCGGTAACCGAGTTCGCCCCCTCCGGCGCCTTCAGTTCAAAATCACCCGCCGACAGCGCGTGGCCCAGATGCACCGTGCCGGTGGCGCTCTCTGGCCAGTCATAGTGCGGGCATTCAACAGTAATAGAGCCGTTTTCTGCCACGATCTGCCCGCGCGCGATCACCAGTTCGATGGGCAATTCGCGCAGGTCCGAGGTCAGGATTACATCCGCGCGCCGCCCAGGGGTGATCGAGCCAAGCTGGCGCTCCAGCCCAAAGTGCGTCGCCGTGTTGATGGTGGCCATCTGCAGCGCGATTACCGGATCGCAGCCGCAGGCGATGGCGTGGCGCACCACCCGGTTCATATGGCCATCGTGCACCAGCGTGCCGGAATGGCAGTCATCGGTGCAGAGAATGAAGTTGCGCGGATCCAGGCCCTTTTCCGTCACAGCGGTGATCTGGCTTTCGACGTCATACCAGGCAGACCCCAGCCGCATCATTGACCGCATGCCCTGACGGACCCGGGCGATGGCGTCCGCTTCGCAGGTGCCTTCGTGATCATCCGCCGGGCCACCTGCCACATAGGCCGCGAAATCCGGTCCCAGATCGGGAGAGGCGTAATGCCCGCCGACTGTTTTCCCTGCCCGTTGGGTGGCGGCGATTTCCGCCAGCATCTTGGGATCGGCGTTGGCGACGCCGGGGAAGTTCATCATCTCACCCAGACCGATGATGCCGGGCCATGTCATCGCCTCGGCCACGTCTTCGGCGGTGATTTCATATCCGGTGGTTTCCAGCCCCGGCGCCGAAGGCGCGCAGCTGGGCATCTGGGTGAAGATATTGACCGGCTGCATCAGCGCCTCGTCATGCATCATCCGCACGCCATCAAGGCCCAGAACATTGGCGATCTCATGCGGGTCGGTGAACATCGAGGTGGTGCCATGCGGGATCACCGCGCGGGCAAATTCCGCCGGGGTCAGCATACCGGATTCGATATGCATATGGGCATCGCACAGGCCGGGAATCATAAAGCGACCGTTGGCCTCGATCACCTCTGTCTCCGGTCCGGTGCAATAAGAGGCGTCCGGCCCGACATAGGCAATGCGCCCCGCGACGATGGCGATGTCGTGCCCGTCCAGCACTTCACGGGTGTGGACATTCACCCACCTGCCCTGACGGATCACCGTATCTGCGGGCGCGCGGCCTGCAGCGACTTCGATCAGTTTCGGGGCGGAATCGGGCCAGCTGGGAAATGCGGTCTGTGTCATGCGCCAATTGTTCTGATTGCGCTCACAAGTGCAAGGGCCGAAGGCATCCTGTCATCAAAGGATCACCTTCTGCACAAAGCGAAAAATCCCCCTTGCCACTTCCCTGTCGGCGGAGGAGGCTGGGGCAGGATGATCAATGAGCCCTGAAACAGGCTCTAATTTGGATATATGAAGAGGTTCCCATGACCGTCACGGATCTGCGCCCCGATGTCGACCGGCAGAATATAGAACACTGGCAGGAGCGGGTGGACCTTGCAGCGACCTTCCGCTGGACCGAGCGGCTCAATATGCACGAAGGGGTGGCGAACCATTTCAGCCTCGCGGTGAACCCCGAAGGCACGCGGTTCCTGATGAATGCCAACCAGATGCATTTCGCCCGCATCACCGCCTCGAACCTGTTGCTGCTGGATGCGGATGATCCGGCCACGATGAACCGGCCCGATGCCCCCGATCCCACCGCCTGGGGGCTGCATGGCTCGATCCACCGCCTGTGCCCGCACGCGCGCTGCGTGATGCATGTGCATTCGATCTTTGCCACGGTTCTGGCCTCGCTCGCCGACAGCAACCTGCCTGCCATCGACCAGAACACCGCGACCTTCCATGACCGTTACGTGATCGACGATGGCTATGGCGGTCTTGCCTTCGAGGATGAAGGCGCCCGCTGCGCTGCCATGCTCACCGATCCCAAGAAGAAGGTGATGATCATGGGCAACCATGGGGTTCTGGTGATCGGCGACACGCCCGGCGATACCTTCAACCGGCTCTACTATTTCGAACGCGCGGCCGAGACCTATATCCGCGCCCTGCAAACCGGCCAGCCGCTGAGCTATCTGTCGGACGAAGTCGCCGAAAAGACCGCTGCCGAGCTGGACGCCTATCCTGGGCAGGCCGAAGCACACCTGCGCGAGATCAAGGCAGTACTGGACAGCGAGGGGTCAACTTACGCAAGCTGAGGCGGGGCCTGTCCCCGCATGAGTTGTTGATGAGGGCTGCCCGATGCATGCGATTGCCGATACCACCCGTCTGACGGCAGAGGGCGTGATCACCGCCGATCAGGCCCGCATCATCGAATCCCGCGCCCGCGAAGCGATGATAACCCTCGGGGTCAACGTCATCCTGTGCCTCGGGATCCTCGCGGCGACGGGCGGCTTCATCTTCTGGCTGGCCGATCCGCTGCCCGTGGCGATTGCGGGTCTGCTGATGACCCTCACCGGGCTGGCGATCCTGGCCCGGGGGGGCGAGATGTTCCACATGTTCGGCAATGCTGCCACGCTGATCGGCGCAGGCATGCTGATCGGTGGCGCCACGCTGGAACTGATGGACAATTACGAAGAGATCGCGGGCTGGGTCCTGTGGCCTGTGGGTGGTTTGCTGCTGGCAGTTCTTGCCCTGCGGTACTGGCGCGGCGGGCTGTCGTCGCATTTCGTGCTGGGGGCGCTGATCCTGATGGCGCTGGCCGTCCATATCATCGGGATCGAAGCGCTGAGCAGACAACACGATATCGGCTCTCCGCTGCGCAACTTTGAAATGCTGTATTATGCGGCGCTGCTGGCGGGGATCGGCGCGCTGATCGACGTGCGGCTGGTCACCGCTTTTGCTCTGGCGCCTTTTGCTCAGGCGCTGGAAACGGGCAGCGCCTATTTCCACGCCGCCTACGTGTTCTATTCCCCGGAACCTACCCTATCGATTCTGCAGATGTCTGCGCTGATCGCCCTGTGCCTGTGGCTCGCCCGCAGCCAGCCGGAACGCATTGCGCGGCATCTGCGCATTCTTGTCATGCTGGCCTTTGTGGTGGCCAACCTCTGTGCGCTGGTCGGTTCGCTCTGGGGCGATTTCGTGGGTGAAACCATCTGGGGGCCGGGCCGCTATTACGGTAGCGTTCATCAGGACTGGGACAGCTTCAATGCCGCGCGCACAGCGTTCCGGGACACCGCGCTGGAGCTGTCGGCCAATCTCTATTCCATCCTCTGGGCACTGGCGCTGGCGGGCATGGTGGTCTGGGCGGCGATGCGCAATGAACGCGGCCTGTTCAATGCGTCGCTGACCTTTGGCGGCATCCACGCCTATACCCAACTGTTCGAGAGCTTTGCCGATGAACCGCTGGCCTATGTGATCGGCGGACTGGCAGCGGTTCCGCTGGCCTGGGGGATCTGGCGGCTGAACCTGTGGATCACTGCCCGGCAGGCTGCCCCCTAACCCTTACCCCCGGCGCATCTGGCGCGGGGTACTGCCGAACTCCTGCCGGAAGGCACGTGTCATGGCGCTGGGATCTTCATAGCCGCAGCGCAGGGAAATCTCGGCCACGCTGAGCGTGGTTTCCAGCACCAGTTTGCGCGCCTGTATCAGCCGCAGCCTGCGATAGACCGCTTGCGGCGGCGCGCCCAGTTCCGCCTTCATCCGCGCCTCCAGATCCTTTTGACTGCGGCCCACCCGGCGGGCGACCTCTCCAATGGGCAACGGCATCTCCAGATTCGCCTGCATCAAGTCGATGGCCCGCACCAACGACCGGCTGCGGGCCAGTGGGATGACCTGACCGCCAGTGGCCTCCGGGCTCATGAACAGCGCCGCAAGCTCCAGCCGCAGCGCTTGGCCGTGGCGTTCCGCGATCAGATCCAGCATCAGCTCGAAGGCAGCCAGCGCGCCGGAACAGGTGACCCGATCCCCGTCCCGCACATAACGCAGCCGCTGCGCATCGACCGAGGGGAAGGCCTCGGTGAAACCCTGCAACTCTTCCCAGTGGATGGTGGCCCGGTGCCCGTCCAGAAGACCTGCAGAGGCCAGCAGCCAGGCCCCGGCATCAAACCCCGCCATCACCGTGTAGCGCCGCGCCGCCGCCCGCAGCCCGCGCAACGCCTTATCGGTGGCCAATGGCCGGTAATGATAGCTGGGCATGGCGATCAGCATGTCGCCGCCGTATTCAGCGAGCCGCCCGTGCGCGTTGACCTCCATCCCCGCCGACGACACCGCCGTGCCGCCCTCCAGCGTAAGAAAGCGCCAGTCGTAGATCTGCCGCCCGGCCAGCGTATTGGCCGCGCGCATGGGCTCGACTGTATTGGCCAAACAGTGACCCGAGAAATCATCAAACAGCAGCACATCCACCTGCTGCGGTGCGGCGCGATCTTTCACCCAACTTTGCATGATTTTCTCCATTTGCGCATGAAACCTACCTATACTCCGCGTAGTCTCCCGGACAAGCGAACAAGAAGGATTCCGCAGATGCAGTTTGGGATGACCGAAGAACAGTCGATGATCGTCGACACCACCCGCGCCTTTGTCGAAAAAGAGCTGTACCCGCATGAGCTTGAGGTGGAGCGCAGCGGTCATCTGCCGATGGAGCTGATCAAGGAGCTGCAGGCCAAGGCGATGGAAGCGGGTCTTTATGCCGCCAACATGCCGGAAGAGGTGGGTGGCGCCGGGCTCGATACGCTCAGCTGGCTGATGTACGAAAAGGAACTGGGTCGCGCCAACTACGCGCTGCACTGGACCTGCGTTGCGCGCCCGTCGAACATCCTGCTGGCCGGCACGGATGAGCAGAAGGAAAAGTACCTCTACCCCTGCATGAAGGGCGAAAAATGGGATTGTCTGGCAATGACAGAGCCGGGCGCCGGGTCCGATCTGCGCGGCATGACCGCCACGGCGCGGGCGGATGGGGATGATTACATCCTCAACGGCACCAAGCATTTCATCAGCCACGCCGATATTGCCGATTTCGCCATCGTCTTCATGGCCACGGGCGAAGAGGATACTCCGCGCGGTCCGAAGAAGAAGATCACAGCGTTTTTCGTCGACAAGGGCACGCCGGGCTTCAGCGTGCGCGACGGCTACCGCAATGTCAGTCACCGCGGCTATACCAACGCGGTGCTGGAATTCGACGATTGCCGCCTGCCGAAATCCGCCATTCTGGGTGAGGTGGACAAGGGGTTCGAGGTCGCCAACACTTGGCTAGGCGCAACGCGACTGCAGGTTGCGGCCACCTGTCTGGGCCGCGCTGAACGCGCCTTGCAGCATGCGGTGGAATACTCCGCCGAGCGCAAGCAATTCGGCCAGCAGATCGGGAAATTCCAGGGCGTGTCCTTCAAACTGGCGGATATGGCGACCGAGCTGAAGGCAGCAAACCTTCTGACCTGGGAAGCAGGCTGGAAATTCGATCAGGGCAGCGTCACCGAAAGCGACATGTCCATGGCGAAACTGAAGGCGACTGAAATGCTGGCCATGGTCGCGGATGAGGCGATCCAGATTCACGGCGGCATGGGCCTGATGGACGAGCTGCCGCTTGAGCGTATCTGGCGCGATGCCCGGGTTGAACGGATCTGGGAAGGCACCAGCGAAATCCAGCGCCACATCATCAGCCGGGAGTTGCTGCGTCCTCTGGGCGGGTAACCCCCGGTGGTGAAGACCATATTTCCCGGCTACCGGCCGTTTTTCACTCATTGGATGAGCGCCGGATTTGGGTCAGATTTCGCGACCTGTTTACGGTACGCCTCTGTCGCAGACCTGATACCGTCGGCTCCCTGTGCAAACAAAGTGCAGCGATCTCCCGGGAAAAAAGGCAGTTCAAAAACGACAACCCCCCGGACCCAAAAGGAACCGGGGGGCGTTCTGAAATCGCGGTCTAAAGCATCCCTACTCAATCCGCACAACCATAAAGGGATCATTTCATTAATGAAACGTTATCAGCGCGGCTATAATTCCGCCCTTGGCCCAAAATTTTTCAGTTTGCATGGAGTTTCAGCATGACTCCGCGCCTGTCACGACTGTTGCGGCCCGAAACAATCGCCGTCATTGGCGGCGGCGACTGGTGTCGGCTGGTGGTTGAGCAATGCCGGTCGATGGGATTCGCTGGCCAGATCTGGCCGGTTCACCCCAAGGCCGAAGAGATCGCAGGTCTGCCCGCCTATGCCTCCGTTGCGGATCTGCCCGCTGCACCGGATGCCAGTTTCATCGGGGTGAACCGCTTTGCCACTGTCGATATCGTCGCCGACCTTGCCGCCCGGAATGCCGGCGGCGCGGTCTGTTTCGCCTCCGGTTTCCTCGAGGCCCAAGCCGAGGATGCCGAAGGCGCTGACCTGCAGGCCCGATTGCTGGAGGCCGCGGCCGAGATGCCGATTCTCGGACCGAACTGCTATGGCTTCATCAACTATCTGGACGGCGCGCTTTTGTGGCCGGATCAGCATGGCGGGCAACCCACCGACAGCGGTGTGGCCATCGTCACCCAAAGTTCCAACATCGCCATCAACCTCACCATGCAGCAACGCGGTCTGCCCCTTGCCTATGTGGTGACAGCGGGCAATCAGGCGCAATCCGGCATCGCCGACATTGGCGCCGCCCTGCTGGAAGACGACCGGGTGACGGCCCTTGGTCTGCATATCGAAGGCTTTGGCGATCTGCGGGCCTTCGAGGCCCTCGCCCAACGTGCCCGGGAGCTGGGCAAACCCATTGTTGCCCTCAAGGTTGGAAAATCAGCCGAGGCACAGGCAGCGACCGTTTCCCATACCGCATCGGTCGCCGGGGGAGATGCCGGGGCGGCAGCGCTGCTCGCCCGCCTTGGCATTGCGCGGCTCGATGATCTCTCTTCTTTCCTTGAGACGCTGAAACTGCTGCACGTCACCGGGCCTCTCGCCTCAAACCGGATCGCCTCGATCAGCTGTTCTGGCGGCGAGGCCAGTCTGGCGGCGGATACGGCCCATGACCTTGATGTGGTCTTTCCGCCGCTGAACGAGCGCCAGACGACCAACCTGCGCGCGGCGCTGGGACCGATGGTGGCACTGGCCAACCCGCTGGATTACCACACCTATATCTGGCGCGACGTCGATGCGATGACCCGCGCCTTTTCCGCGATGATGGACCCGTCGCTGGCGATGACCCTGCTGATCGTCGATTTCCCGCGCCCCGATCGCTGCTCGGCTGCGGACTGGGACTGCGCGATTGAGGCCGCGATTGGCGCCCGCCAGCAGACCGGCGCCAATGTGGGGATGGTAGCCTCCCTGCCCGAATTGCTGCCCGAAGAAGTCGCGGCGCAGCTGATGGCGGCAGGCGTGGTGCCCTTCTGCGGATTGCGCGAAGCGATCATCGCCTGCGAAGCGGCCGCAGGATCCCCCCTGCCCGCTGCCGAACCGCTGTTGCTGCCCACGCCGACGGTAGATCCCGATCTGATCCCCGAGGCCGAAGCCAAGCGGCGCCTTGCGGATTACGGACTGCGCATCCCGAAATCCCATCGCGCAAAAACACCGGGCGCGGCGCGCGCCAGCGCAGCTGACATCGGCTATCCGGTCGCGCTGAAAGGTGAAGGCGTCGCCCACAAGACCGAGGCGGGCGCCGTGGTTCTGAACCTGATGTCCGGCGGCGCCGTAAGCGCGGCCGCAGAGCAGATGCCTGCCTCCTCCTTCCTGGTCGAAGAGATGATCACGGATGCGGTGGCCGAACTGCTGATCGGCGTAGTGAAGGATCCAGCACATGGCTTTGTCCTGACCCTCGCCGCCGGTGGCACCCTGACCGAATTGATGCAGGACAGCGTCTCACTTCTGCTGCCCGCCAGCGACACAGCAATCGAGGCTGCACTCGGCTCCCTGCGGATCGCCCGGGTGCTCGACGGCTACCGGGGCAGACCCGCCGCAGACCACGCGGCCATCCTGCGCGCCATTCGCGCGGTCGGCTCTTATGTGCTGGACCACGCCGAGGGACTGGAAGAGATTGAGATCAACCCGCTGATTTGTACCGCCGATGATGCCATCGCGGCGGATGCGCTGATGCGCAGAAAGGACTGGATGAGATGACCGACACAGAAACTGCACAAAGCCCCGTCAAAACCCGCCGCGAAGGCGCCATCCTTGAGGTGACGCTGGACCGACCAAAGGCCAACGCCATCGACCTTAAGACCAGCGTTGTCATGGGCGAGGTGTTCCGCGAATTCCGCGATGATCCCGAATTGCGCGTCGCCATCGTGACAGGTGGCGGTGACAAGTTCTTCTGCCCCGGCTGGGACCTGAAGGCTGCCGCGGATGGTGATGCCGTCGATGGCAATTACGGCGTTGGCGGCTTCGGTGGCCTGCAGGAAATGCGCGAGATGAACAAACCGGTGATCGCAGCGGTAAACGGCATCGCCTGTGGCGGTGGGCTGGAACTGGCGCTGTCAGCGGACATGATCATCGCCGCCGATCACGCCACCTTTGCCCTGCCGGAAATCCGTTCGGGCACGGTGGCCGATGCGGCCTCGATCAAACTGCCCAAACGCATCCCCTATCACATCGCCATGGAGCTTTTGCTCACCGGACGCTGGTTCGACGCGGAAGAGGCGAACCGCTGGGGGCTGGTGAATGAAATCGTCGCCGCCGATCAGCTGATGGACCGTGCCTGGGAACTGGCTCGGCTGCTCGCCTCGGGGCCGCCGCTGGTCTATGCGGCGATCAAGGAAATCGTGCGCGATGCCGAAGATTCCAAGTTCCAGGATGCGATGAACCGGATCACCCAGCGGCAATTACGCTCGGTCGATGTGCTCTATGACAGCGAAGACCAGATGGAAGGCGCCCGCGCCTTTGCCGAGAAACGCGATCCGGTCTGGAAGGGCCGCTAGAGCTTTTCAGGCTGAGCCTGAAACGATAGATCGCCTGAGACACGTCGCTAAGCGTCTGCCCGAGCGGGCGGACGCGTGCCTGCCGCTGGCGCGACAGGCGTGAAAAGCTTCAACTCCCTTTGATGCGCTGCACCGCCCAGCGCGCGGCATCGGCGACCACGGGATCCGCATCCTCGGTCAGCCGCGCCGCCACCCGGCCAAGGGCGGGATCGCCCGAATTGCCGATGGCATATAGAACATTGCGCACAAACCGATCCCGCCCGATCCGCTTGATCGGCGAGCCCGAGAACATCGCCCGGAACGCCGTATCGTCCAGCGCCGCCAAATCGGCCAGACGCGGCGCGTTGAGCCCTTCGCGGGCGGCATAACGCATGTCGCTGGCTGCAACCGCGAATTTGTTCCACGGGCAGGCGGCCAGACAATCGTCACAGCCATAGATCCGGTTGCCCATCTTGCCGCGCAGCTCTTCGTCAATCGGGCCTTTGTACTCGATCGTCAGATAGGAAATGCAGCGCCGCGCATCCAATTGGTAGGGCGCGGGAAAGGCATCGGTCGGACAGGCCGCAAGGCAGGACCGGCAGGAGCCGCAATGATCCCGCTCTGGCGTATCGACCGGCAGCTCCAGCGTGGTGAAAACAGAGCCTATGAAGGCCCAGTTGCCCCAATCCCGGCTGACCAGATTGGTATGTTTGCCCTGCCAGCCCAGCCCGGCCGCCTGCGCCAGTGGCTTTTCCGGAACTGGCGCAGTATCGACAAAAACCTTCACCTCGGCAGGATCGCCCGCCTTCTCCGCCTCGGCAATCAGCCAGCGGGCCAGACGTTTCAGGCGTTTCTTGACCAGATCATGGTAATCCTTGCCGCGTGCATAGACCGAGACCGCGCCCCGGTCCTTCTGACCGACAACCGCCATCGGGTCTTCGTCGGGGGTATAGCTTTCGGCGAGCATGATCACCGATTTCGCCTCGGGCCACAGCTGCGCCGGATCACCGCGCCAATGGCTACGCTCCGCCATCCAGCCCATCTGCCCGTGATACCCTGCCTCAAGAAAGGCCTGCAGCCGCGCAGGCACCTCGGGTACATCCCCCGGGCGGCAGATCCGGCAAGCGACGAACCCCTCGTCCAGCGCCTGGCGGGTCAGCTTTTCCTTCAGGGCAGCACTCATGCCAACACCGGCAGGCGCAGATCAGAAATCGAGGTCAGCATAATGCGGTGGCGGCCGGAAGCCGGGGATCTGATCAGCCAGGATCGACCGGAACGCCGGGCGCGACTTGATCTTGGCATACCAATCCTTCACGGCAGCGGACCGGTTCCAGTCCACATCGGAGATATAATCGAGCGATGACAGATGCGCGGCGGCGGCAAAATCCGCCAGCGTCATGCTGTCCCCCGCCAGCCAGCGCCGGTGGTCCAGAAGCCAGGCCATGTAATCCAGGTGATATTTGATCGCCCGCGCACCGGCCTTGACGTTGCGGCTGTCGGGATAGCCTTCGCCGGTGACCTTCTTGTTGACCCGCTCATACAGCAGTTTCGAGGTCACCTCGTGGTGGAACTTGTCATCGAACCAGCTGACCAGACGGCGCACCTCATAACGGCCATCGGGATCAGAGGGCATCAGCGACGGTTCCGGGCGGCTTTCTTCCAGATACTCGCAGATCGCCGCGCTTTCCGACATCATCTTGCCATCAAGACGTACCACCGGAACCTTGGCCGCCGGGTTGCGCCGCAGGAAATCGGGATCTTTCTCCCAATAGCGTTCTTCGACCAGTTCGACCTCGATCTTCTTTTCCGCCAGCGACAAGCGGACCTTGCGACAAAACGGTGAGAGCGGGACATGATACAGGCGTGCCATTGGCGGGTGGAGTCTCCTGAAGCGTGCGGGATAGAACCAGCAATGCCCGCTTGCGGCAAAAGTTTCAATCCTCGAAACAGGCTGATCGTCCATCTGCGCGGATGGTGGCCGCCCCATCCCGGATCTGCGCCGCCCGTTGCCGGACGAATTTTGACGGCCGCGACGCCGATCTGCCCTTGGGATCCGGCAGCACCGCCGCGATCAGCGCCGCCTGACGCGCGGACAAAGCATCCGGGCCGACGCCGAAATACTGCCGCGCCGCCGCCTCGACGCCAAAGACGCCTTCGTCCATCTCCGCGACGTTCAGATAGACCTCCAGAATGCGCCGCTTGCTCCAGATCGCCTCGACCAGCGGAGTCATCAGTGTTTCCAGCGCCTTGCGGATCCAGCTGCGTCCCTGCCAGAGGAATACGTTCTTCACCACCTGCTGGGAAATCGTCGACCCGCCACGCTGACCGCCCTCAGCCAGTGCCGCACGGATCGCGGTGACATCAATACCCCAATGCTGGCAATACCGCGCATCTTCCGCCGCCACCACGGAGCGCGCCATGACCGGCGCGATATGGTCAAACGGGACCCATTCCCGATCCACCTCACCCAGCCTGCGCTGTTCGCTCCAGATCGTATGGGTGATCGGCGGGTTCACCACCGAATAGAGCGCCACCAACGCCACAGCCAGCAGGGCAGCCGCAAAAAAGGCTCTAAGAACCCATTTGCGCACCCACCTCAAGGGCCAGGTCATCCGGCGCAGCAGAGACGCACTGCGCGGGCCCGGCTTTTTCTTCGCTGCCTTCGCCATACCCCCTCTATACGGCAGAGCCACCCGTGGCTGCCACCGTGAAATCCGCCTGCTGCTCCGGAGCCCTCATCGCATGCCCAAAACGGGCACGGGACAAAGGGACGGCTCAGGCAGAATTGCGGAGGCTCCGCGCCGCAGGCGGGGCACCGCCATTGTGCTTGAACCGGTCCTGTCCCGGGATAGGCAGGGGTCAGGCGATGTAGGCGCCGGGGCTTGCTGCTCGGGTGACTCGGAGAAACACTCCCCCAAAAAGAAAAAGCCCCGCAGGCGGGTCGCCTGCGGGACAATTTGATAGCACTGTTTTCGTTCGGCTTATTCGGCGGGAACGGCAGCCTGCTCTTCCGAGATAGGATGCGCCAGCTTGTTCAGCATTTCCTTGGGGCAAACCTGCAGGAAATTACCCTTCTCGATGTCCCAGTGTTGCAGGATCTCCGCGGCCTTGCGGCTTCCGGTTTCCTCAAGATGACGCTCGATCAGGCCTTTCAGCTGCGCTTCCCAATGCGCCACGGTGACCGGGCAGGTAACCAGCGATTCCATGTTCATCATGGTCTCGGCCTTACCCTCGGGGTCATAGAGGTATGCCATACCCCCGGTCATGCCCGCACCAAAGTTGGCGCCGATGGAGCCTAGGATGACCGCAACACCGCCGGTCATATATTCACAACCGTTGGAGCCGCAGCCCTCGATCACCACCTTGGCGCCCGAGTTGCGGACCCCGAAACGCTCGCCCGCGCGGCCCGCTGCGAACAGGTAACCGTCCGTAGCGCCATAAAGCACCGTGTTGCCAACGATGGTGTTGTCGCTTGCCACCAGCGGCGAGGCCATCGGAGGACGCACGACGATCATGCCACCCGACAGGCCCTTGCCGACATAGTCGTTGGCATCACCGGACACTTCCAGTTTCAGACCCGGCGCCGCAAAGGCCCCCAGGGACTGACCGGCCGAACCTTGCAGCTTCACCGTCAGGTGGTTGGGCTGGAAGGAATTGCGCATTCCGAAGTTGCGCACGATATGGCTCGACGTGCGGGTGCCCACGGTGCGGTGGGTGTTCTGCACCGCATAGGACAGCTGCATCTTTTCGCCATCCTGCAGGAACCGCGCCGCATCGCGCACGATTTCCGCGTCCAGCGTATCCGGCACCGCGTTGCGGTCCTTGTCGCGGTTGTAGACGATGCTGGCAGAGCCATCGACTGTGATCAGCAGCGGGTTGAGGTCGAGATCATCGAGATGCGCCGACCCGCGGGAGACCTGCGCCAGCAGATCCGCACGGCCAACCACTTCATCCAGACTGCGCGCACCGATGGAAGCGAGGATTTCCCGCACTTCCTGCGCGTAGAAGGTGATCAGGTTCACCACCTTGTCGGCGTTGCCGGTGAACTTGTCACGCAGGCTTTCGTCCTGGGTACAGACGCCCACCGGGCAGGTGTTCGACTGGCACTGACGCACCATGATGCAGCCCATCGCGATCAGCGCGGCGGTACCGATGCCGTATTCCTCGGCGCCCATCATCGCGGCCATGACGATGTCGCGTCCCGTGCGCAGACCACCATCGGTGCGCAGAGTCACGCGGCCCCGCAGGTTGTTCATCGCCAGAACCTGATGCGCTTCGGTCAGACCCATTTCCCAGGGCAGACCCGCGAATTTGATCGAGGTCGCGGGCGAAGCACCGGTGCCGCCATTGGCGCCCGAGATCAGGATGATGTCGGCCTTCGCCTTGGCAACGCCAGCAGCAATGGTGCCAACACCAGAGGAAGCCACCAGTTTCACCGTCACCTTGCAGCGCGGGTTGATCTGTTTCAGGTCATAGATCAGCTGCGCCAGATCCTCGATCGAGTAGATATCGTGGTGCGGCGGCGGCGAAATCAGGGTCACGCCCTTGGTCGAATGGCGCAGGCGGGCAATCAGGTCGGTGACCTTCATCCCCGGCAACTGACCACCTTCACCCGGCTTGGCACCTTGAGCGACCTTGATCTCCAGCTCTTCACACTGGTTCAGGTATTCGGCGGTGACACCGAAACGGCCCGAAGCCACCTGTTTGATCTTGGCCGACGGGTTGTCGCCATTGGGCTCCGGCACGAAGTGTGCCGGATCCTCGCCACCCTCACCGGAATCCGATTTGGCGCCGATGCGGTTCATCGCGACGTTCAGCGTCTTATGCGCCTCGGGCGACAGCGCCCCCAGCGACATGCCCGGCGTCACAAAGCGTTTACGGATCGCGGTAATGCTTTCCACTTCCTCCAGCGGCACCGGCTTGCCCAGCGGCTTGATGTCCAGAAGGTCGCGCAGATGGATCGGCGGATTGCTTTGCATCTTGGCCGAATACTGCTTCCACATCTCGTAGGACGCCTTGTTACAGGCCATCTGCAGCATGTGCATCGAGCTGGCTTCCCAGGCGTGGGTCTCACCCGATTTACGCGCCTTGTAAAAGCCGCCAATCGGCAGAACGTTCTGCTGTTCTGCCCATGCGGTGCCGTGGATTTCCTCGGCCTTGACCTGGATACCCGACACACCGATGCCGGAAATCCGGCTGGTCATACCCGGGAAGTATTCGGCGCACATGGCGCGGGACAGGCCGACGGCCTCGAAGTTGAGACCGCCACGGTAAGAGGAGATCACCGAGATGCCCATCTTGGCCATGATCTTCAAGAGGCCCTGATCGATGGCTTCGCGGTAGCGGCTGACGTTCTCGGTCAGGCTGCCGTCCAAGAGGCCGCGTTCGATACGGTCTGCCAGCGAATCCTCGGCCAGATAGGCGTTCACCACGGTGGCGCCACAACCGATCAGCACCGCAAAGTAATGCGGGTCGATACACTCGGCCGAACGCACGTTCAGCGAACAGAAGGTCCGCAGACCCTTGCGGGTCAGATGCGAATGCACGGCGGAGGTCGCCAGGATCATCGGCATTGCAACCTTGTCCGCATTCGAATGCTGATCGGTCAGAACGATATGGCCAGAGCCGGAGCGCACTGCCTCTTCAGCCTCGGCGCGAATGCGCTGGAGCGCCGCATTCAGCGAGCCTTTGCCTGCCACGAAGGTACAGTCGATCTCGACCAGCGGCGCGTTGAGGCTCTCCATCAGCTTGTCCCACTGGGCGTTGCCGACAAAGGGGCTTTCCAGAACGAAGATCTCGGTCTGGCTGCTGTCCTCGTCCAGAACGTTCTTGAGGTTCCCGAACCGCGTTTTCAGCGACATCACCCGGTATTCACGCAGGGAGTCGATCGGCGGGTTGGTCACCTGGCTGAAGTTCTGACGGAAGAAATGCGACAGCGGGCGGTATTTCTTGGAGAGAACCGCCGACGGGGTGTCGTCGCCCATCGAGGCCAGCGTTTCCTTGCCGTCCTCGGCCATCGGCGCAAGGATCTGTTCCAGTTCTTCGATGGTGTAACCGGCCGCAATCTGGCGGCGGCGCAGTTCTTCGCCCTGGAACAGCGGCTTTTCCGTCACCGTGGCAAGGGATTCGTCCAGATCGTTGATCTTTTCAACCCACTCGCCGAACGGCAGCGCGGCGGCCAGCTTGTCCTTGATCTCGGTGTCGTGGAACAGCTTGCCCTTTTTCATGTCCACGGCCAGCATCTGACCGGGGCCAAGCGCGCCCTTTTCCACCACGTTGGCTTCGTCGATCGGAACCATGCCCGCTTCGGACCCCGCGATCACCAGACCATCGCCAGTGACGACATAGCGCATCGGGCGCAGGCCGTTACGGTCCAGACCGGCGCAGACCCAGCGACCGTCTGTCATTGCCAGCGCGGCCGGGCCATCCCAGGGCTCCATCACGGAGTTGCAGTAGGAATACATGTCGCGCCAGGCTTCGGGCAGTTCGACCGCCTGTTTCGACCAGCTTTCGGGTACCAGCATGGTTTTCGCCATGGGGGCGGAGCGACCCGCGCGCACCAGAACCTCAAACACCGAATCCAGCGCCGCCGAGTCGGAAGACCCGCCCGCGATGATCGGTTTGATGTCCTCAGCATAATCGCCAAAGGTGGAGGAAGCCATGCGGATCTCGTGGCTCTTCATCCAGTTGACGTTGCCCTTCAGTGTGTTGATCTCACCATTGTGGGCCAGCATGCGGAACGGCTGTGCCAGCCACCACTGCGGGAAGGTATTGGTGGAATAGCGCTGGTGATAGATTGCAAAGGCAGATTCAAAGCGTTCGTCCATCAGGTCGGGATAGAAAACCGCAACCTGTTCGGCGAGCATCATGCCCTTGTAGATGATCGACCGGCAGGACAGCGACGCGATATAAAGACCACCGATCCCGGCAGCAGCGGCTGCTTTCTCAATCCGGCGGCGGATCACGTAGAGTTCCCGCTCAAAGGTGTCTTCGTCCACGCCCTTGGAGTTGGAGATCAGGATCTGCTCGATCTCGGGGCGGGTGGCGTTAGCCTTTTCACCCAGGCAGGTCACATCGACGGGCACGTGGCGCCAGCCATAGATGTAATAGCCCATGCGCAGAACTTCGGTTTCCACGATGGTCCGGCAGGTTTCCTGTGCGCCGAAATCGGTACGCGGCAGGAAGACCTGACCAACCGCGATCAGCTGATCGGTGTGCGGCTCGTGGCCGGTGCGCTTGATCTGGTCATAGAAGAAGGGAACCGGGATCTGCACGTGGATGCCCGCACCATCGCCGGTCTTGCCATCGGCATCGACCGCACCGCGGTGCCAGATCGCCTTCAGCGCGTTGATACCGGCTTCGACCACCTTGCGGCTGGCGCTGCCATCCTGCGAGACGACCAGACCCACACCGCAGGAAGAATGCTCTTCTTCCTCGGAATAGAGACCGTTTTCTGCCATCCACTTGCGCTTGGCTTCTTCGGCGCGGACCCATTCTGCATCATATTTCGTCATGTCATTTTCCTTTGCCTGGCGGGGGCGCCTCGCCTGTTTCAGGGGCGCGCATCCACGTGGGACCGAAGTCTTTGGTTATTCAGCTGCGACGGCTGCCTTTGCGTTGAACCGCTCCAGGATCGCCTCGGCACAGTCACGTCCATCCTTGATGGCCCAGACCACGAGGCTCGCCCCGCGCACGATATCGCCCACGGCATAGACGCCGGGCAGATCGGTTGCGCCGGATTTGAACTCGGCCTTGACGGTGCCCCAGCGGGTGACCGGCAATTCGGGCTGGCCCCAGAGGGTGGGCAGATCTTCGGGTTCAAAGCCCAGCGCCTTGATCACCAGATCGGCCTCTTCGACATAGTCGGCACCTTCGATCACCTCGGGAGCCTGACGGCCGGTGGCATCGGGGGCACCCAGGCGCATTTTCTGCACCATCACGCCAGTCACCTTGCCATCCGTATCGGCAAATCCCTTGGGCGCCGACAGCCATTCGAAGACGACGCCTTCTTCCTCGGCGTTCTGCACTTCGCGCTGCGAACCGGGCATGTTGGCACGGTCGCGGCGGTAGAGACATTTCACCGATGTCGCGCCTTCGCGGATCGAGGTCCGCACGCAGTCCATCGCGGTATCACCGCCGCCGATCACGACGACCTTCTTGCCTTCGGCATTCAGCTCACCGCTGTCGAATTCGGCAACCGTGTCGCCAAAGCTGCGCTTGTTGGAGACGGTCAGGAAGTCGATCGCCTTGACGATGCCCGCCGCGCCGCTGCCCGGCATGGCCAGATCGCGGGATTTATAGACGCCGGTGGCAATGATCACCGCGTCATGCTTGGCCCGGAGATCAGCAAAGGAGATGTCCTCGCCAACGTTGCAGTTCATCACGAATGTAACGCCGCTGTCTTCGAGCAGTTTGTTGCGGCGCATTACCACGTCTTTTTCCAGCTTGAAGCCGGGAATGCCGTAGGTCAGCAGCCCGCCGGCCCGGTCATAGCGGTCATAGATGGTGACCTGCACACCCGCGCGGCGCAGCATGTCCGCAGCTGCCAGACCGCCGGGGCCGGCACCGATGATGCCAACGCTTTCGCTACGCTCATGAAGCGGTGCAAAGGGTTTGACCCAGCCGTTTTCCCAGGCGGTGTCGGTGATGTATTTCTCCACCGCGCCGATGGTGACCGTGCCATGGCCGGATTGCTCGATGACACAGTTGCCTTCGCACAGGCGGTCCTGCGGGCAGATGCGGCCGCAGATTTCCGGGAATGTATTGGTCGCCTGGCTGGTGGCATAGGCTTCTTCCAAGCGGCCGGTCGCGGTCAGGCGCAGCCAGTCGGGGATGTTGTTGTGCAGCGGACAATGGGACTGGCAATAGGGCACGCCACACTGGCTGCAGCGGCTGGCCTGCTCTTCTGCCTTCGCCTGGGCGAACTCCGCATAGATTTCGTCGAAATCTTCCTTGCGCGCTTCCGCGGTCCGCTTCTCGGGCATGTCGCGTTCGATCTGCACGAATTTGAGCATTGGTTGCTTGGCCACGGGGGGACTCCATTTTTAGCTTGCTCCGGTCGTCATAGATCGAAGCGCGGCGGATTAAAAGTCAACTGTACTGACCTATTTTGTCAGTTCTCGCTTTCTGATACCCGCTGGAGCAAAAAAGTACAGTGATTTTAGATCCGAATCGGACCTAAGTGCTGCGCTTCCCATCCGGGCGCAAATTTAATAAAGAAAATTGACCGCTTAGGACCCCTCCGGTCCGATACAGGAGCGCCCGACCATGCCTCTCTTTCAACTCGTCCTGGTCGCCCTCATTCAGGGCATCACCGAATTCCTGCCGATTTCCTCCTCCGGGCACCTGATTCTGCTGCCTGCGCTGACCGGGCTGGACGATCAGGGGCAGGTGATCGACGTGGCCGTTCACGTCGGCACACTGGCGGCCGTGGTGATCTATTTCTGGAAAGATGTGCGCACCGGCCTGATGGGGTTGCCGCGTCTGGCCTGTGGACATGTAGACACCGAAGGTGCCCGGCTGGCGCTGGGGCTGATCGTCGCAACAATCCCCACGGTCCTGTTCGGCGCCGCCCTGCATTTCACCGGCTTCAGCGACACCTTGCGCTCAACTGCGGTCATCGGCTGGACCATGCTGATCTTTGGCATTGTCCTATATGTCGCCGATCAGAAGGGAGCGAGCCTGAAATCTGCACAAGACTGGGGCCTGCGTGATGCGCTGATCATGGGGTTGTGGCAGATGATCGCGCTGATCCCCGGCACCTCACGGTCCGGCATCACCATCACCGGTGCCCGGCAGTTGGGCTATACCCGCACCGAGGGCGCACGGATCGCCATGCTGATGTCGATCCCGACCATTATCGCCTCGGGCGTTCTGCTGGGGGCTGAAGTCGCGGTCGAGGCAAATACCGCCCTGATGCGCGACGCCGCCATCGCCGCCGTGCTGGCGCTGGTCTCGGCCCTTGCAGCCCTTAGCCTGATGATGAGGTTGCTGAGATCGGTCAGCTTCACCCCCTATGTGATCTACCGGGTGGTTCTGGGCGTTGTGCTGCTGATCGTCGCCTATAGCTGAGATCCCTCTGCACCGATCAGACAAAGAAAAAGCGCGGCACCAGATGGACCGCGCTTCATGATCTTATATGGACCTGCCGCCAATGCGATCAGGCGTCGCCCTTCAGATTGCGGGCCGAAGCGGTCATCACGTCGTATTGCCCGGAGGGACGGAATTTCCACAGGTAATCCGGCAGGATCGGCCCCATCAGTTCCGGCTCGATCCCCAGATCCGCGAACCCTTTGGCGCCCTCAGATACCACATTGTCGCGGCGCAGGTTCTTCAGCTGGTCGCGGGTCAGCACCTTGTTCTCGATCAGCTGGAAGCTGGCGGCCTGAAGCACGTCAAACCCGAAAGCCACGATACCGGCAACAAATCGCGGCAGCGACAGCACCAGACGACGGCGATGGATGACCGACAGCATCTCTTGCATCAGCGCGGCAAAGCTCTTCACTTCCGGCCCGCCCAGCTCGTAGATACCCGGCTCGGCCTGGCCCAGCACACCGGCAACGGCGGCGCGCGCCACATCATCTACATAGACCGGCTGGAACAGGGTCTTGCCGTAGGCAATCGGCAGCACAGGCGACAGCCGTGTCATCAAGGCGAAGCGGTTGAAGAACTGATCTTCGGTGCCAAAGATGATCGAGGGGCGCAGGATCACTGCAGCCGGGAAAGCCTCCTGAACGGCGGCTTCGCCTGCGGCCTTGCTGCGGGCATAGTCGCTGTCGCTTTCGGCATCGGCGCCAAGGGCAGAGATATGTACCAGCTGCTGGACACCCTGTTCGGCAGCGATCCGGGCGATGCGGCCCGCGCCTTCGGCCTGGACGGCATCAAAGGTATTCTTGCCCAGCTCGTTCAGAACGCCGACGCAGTTCACAACCGCATCCGCGCCCTGCATTACCGCCGCGACAGAGGCATCGTCGCGGATATTGCAGAAGACAGGCTCAACCTGACCAGGGACACCGTAGGGTTTTACATGCATCGCCTCGTTCGGGCGGCGCACGGCGACCCGGACCCGCCAGCCTTCCTTGGCCATCCGGCGCGCAATGTATCGACCGACAAAACCAGATCCGCCATAGATCGTGACCAGTTTGGACATCTTTTGGCTCCTGCAGTTAGCTCTTGACCCGATCTACCGGGCCAGCGGGTTTCAAACAAGGCGCAAAATCGTGTCCGGACCCACAGTTTCATGATAAATCGCTGGCTTTACCGCCGCCACAGGCCCCGGCCTTCACAGGCTCCGGGCCGTGTGGCCCGGAATCCGGCTGCAAATTGCCACCCGATGCAAAAATCCGTTTGACGCTCCTGCCGCCGGTGCGTATACGCCGCTGCACGACACCTGCCCAGGTGGCGGAATTGGTAGACGCGCTAGCTTCAGGTGCTAGTGTCCGTATGGACGTGGAGGTTCGAGTCCTCTCCTGGGCACCATAATCCTTTGTCGGAATCCCCTACAGTTTCAGATGTTCAAAGACGCCCCGCAGGGCGCCCTTGAATGATGTCTTGCCTCAGCTCAGGCTGATATTCAGCCCTGCTTCCTGCTTTAGAAATCCTGCCACTTGTCGAGGGCCGCGTTGCCATCCGTGGCAGCGGCAGGTGTCGCGTCGCTGAAGTCCCAGTCCGCATCCCCATGGGCCGTTGGCATGCTTGGCGCTGCTTCAGGGGTGCTGGACATTGCCGTGATATTACCACCGGCTGCGATTTTGAAATGAGCAACCAGCTCGGCCAGCTTGGTGGCGTCACTGTTCAGCATGTGCCCTGCTGCGGTGGCCTCTTCCACCATGGCGGCGTTCTGCTGAGTCACCTGATCCAACTGCACCACGCCGGTGTTGATCTCACCAAGGCCCGTGGATTGCTCCACAGCGCCTTCGGCGATATCGGTGACCAGACCAGAGATATGGTTCACCCGCTCGACAATGTTCTGCAGTGCCTCGCCGGCCTTTCCAACCAGATCCACACCGCGTTCCACCTGTCTTGAGCTATCGCCGATCAGCGTCTTGATTTCCATCGCCGCATCGGAGGACCGCTGTGCCAGCGCCCGCACTTCGGAGGCAACCACGGCAAAACCTCGGCCTGCTTCGCCAGCACGGGCGGCCTCGACCCCCGCGTTCAGGGCCAGAAGGTTGGTCTGGAAAGCGATGTCGTCGATGACACTGATGATCTGGGCGATATGCGTCGAGGATTGCTCGATCTCGGTCATCGCCGAGACTGCACTTTGCACCACGACGCCACTGTTCTCGGCCTCCTTCTTGGCCTCGTTCATGATGTTTTCAACGCTGCGGGCGCCGTCGGCAGCGGATTTGACCGACGCCGTCAGCTCGTCCAGCGCAGCAGCGGTTTCTTCCAGCGTCGCGGCCTGACTCTCGGTGCGGTGTGACAGATCATCCGAAGACTGGCTAATCTCGGCAGCACCGTTGCGGATGCTGGAGGCCGATTCCACCACTTTCGTCACCGTACCGTTCAAATTTTCGACGGTTCGGTTGAAATCCAGACGCAGCTGTTCGTAATCCTCGGGGAACCGGTCGGAGATGCGAGTTGTCAGATCACCGCCTGACAATTCGGACAGACGCGCGCCGAGGCTGGCAACGACCTTGGCCTGATTTTCACTATGTGCCTTTTGAGTCTGCTCCATCTCACGCTGGCGGACCAGGGCCGCATGGAAGACGCCCAGACTGCGGGCCATGTCGCCGATTTCGCCTTTGTCCGGCAGGCCTGTCATCTCGATGTTCAGATTGCCCTCAGACAGGGAAATCATCCGGTTGCTGATCCGGTTCAGCAGACCACACAGCCATTTCCCCAGACCCAGCGCCATGGCGCCGGCCAGAACCATCGCCACGATGGCCGCGCCGATACCGGTGTTGCGGATCGTATTGGTGATCGCCGTGATCGCATCCAAGGGGACAAGCGCATTGCCCACGGCAACCAGATTTCCGGAGAAGTCACGGATTTCAAACGGGCTGCCCGCATAGGCATGGCCGCCAAGGTCATAGTCCGACGTCTCTGCCGCCTCGCCTTTCACAAAACCTGCAATGGCAGCCGCATCCAGAAGCGCGGGACCGTCGTAACTTCCGGTCAGTCGGCGGATCTCTTCGCCAGTGCTGGAGAACGAACTGATATCGCTGTCTGGCAACAGGTAGATTTCAAGCGCGGAATCGCCTCCTTCTGTCAGGCTTTGAACCAGGGCGCTGTCGAATTTGAGTCCGATTTCGACGCTGCCCACGTGGCTGCCATCATGGCTGATCGGGGCGATACCGCGGATACCGATGCCCGCGCGTCCCCGTTCAAGGCCCGAAACTGGCGCCTGCGTCTTGTTCGCGGCAACAACGGAATGGCGGAACCCGGATAGGTCATCGCCAAACTTCTCGGGCTTGTGCACCCGGAACAGAGACAGCGCCTCTGGAGTGTGAAACTGGAACTGAGCGATCCCGGCACTCGTTGCCAGTCCTTTGAAGTTTTGGGCAAAAATCCGGTCAAGCGTGTCTCGGTCCTGCTCTGCCACGGCGCGCTGCACGTCCGACATGGCAGCCACGGTCTGGGCCGTGGTCAAGGCGAGCCGCTGGCGCCCTTCGATCTCGGAACTGACACGGGCCTCGAACTGACGCAGCTCGCGGAGTGTTCCCTCATCCGAGACTGTCCCCAGGCCCATGAACAAAGGCACAGTGACAATCGCGATCGCAACCAAAGAACTGACCAACAGCGCAACAACAATCCGCATTCTGAGGGACATCGTTAAAAACTCCTATCAACAGAGTCTTTTCCTAGCGCGGAGAGGCTTAAGAATTTGCATACTTAAATCACGACATGTTGATCTTTTCGCACCTACGGGTATTGGGAAGCCGCCTGAACCTTGGCTCCATATTTAGCATTTATTCGAATAAGTTACGATTTCAGAACCATGGGCGGACGGATCCCGGGCGCATAAGCAGACCAGAATATCGCCCGATTAAATCACCGAGAATAACAAGAGAAACCGGATCGACCGGCGTTAGAATTCTACCCGTTCGGTAGGCTCAGTACGGGTCCGGGGAGGCATCAAAGCCGACTGTCCTGAACCTCTTTCAGATCGGGAATGACATCGGCGGTGCCATGGCGAGTCACCATCAGGGCCGCCGCGCGGGAGGCTTGCGCCATGGCCTGCGCCATCGGCATTCCGCGATCCAGACCGGCAAGGACATAACCGGTAAAGGTGTCTCCTGCCCCGGTGGTATCGACCGGGGTGACCGGCAAGGCTGGAATATCCTGCACCGCGCCTGTGGTGCCATGGAAATGGCGCGCGCCCTCTGCCCCGAGGGTAACGATCACATCTTCAACGCCCAGCGCCTCGGGCGGTTTGCCGGTGGCCTCCTGCAATTGACGCGCCTCGACCGCATTCAGGAACAAAAGATCCAGATGCGGCAAGACCGCTGCAACCGCTGCCGCGTCAAAAGGCGCCGCCGCATAGGCCACCCGCAGCCCCAGATCACGGCCCATCCGCGCTGCATCGACCTGCAGGTTGGTTTCGTTCTGCATCACCAGAATATCCCCGGCAGAGGCAGCCGACAGGGCCTGACCGATCTGATCCGGGCTGATCGCGCGGTTGGCTCCGGGAAACAGGATGATCTGGTTTTCGCCGTCCTGATCCACAGCAATGATGGCATGGCCCGTGGGCGTGTCGATCTGCGCGATATGGCGGGTGTCGACGCCGTACTCCAGCAGGCGGTCCACCGCCCATCTGCCATCAGCGCCGACAGCACCGATGTGGCAGACGTGGCTACCGGCCCGGGCGGCGGCGACCGACATATTGGCCCCCTTGCCGCCCAGAAACTGGTCCAGACCCGAGGCTGCCAATGTCTCACCCGCCACCGGTAGATGCGGCAGCGCGTAGACCATGTCAGCGTTGATCGAGCCCAGGTTCCAGATTGCCATCGTTGCCGCCTAGCCGATGTTGCAGGCAGCCAGAACCGCCATGTTCAGCACGTCATTAGCGGTCGAGGTGGTCGAGCAGATCTGGATCGGCTTATCCACGCCCGCCAGGATCGGGCCAACCACGGTGGCACCGCCCATTTCCTGCATCAGCTTGACCGAGATGGAGGCCGAGTGCCGGGCAGGCACGATCAGAATGTTCGCGGGGCCCGACAGACGCTGGAACGGGTAATTCTCCTGCGCCTTGGCATTCAGCGCCACATCCACGGTCATTTCGCCTTCGTATTCAAAATCGACGCCGCGCTTGTCCAGAACGCCCGGGGCGATATGCATCTTTTCCGCCCGCTCGGACACCGGATAACCAAAGGTCGAGAAGCTGACAAAGGCCACGCGAGGATCCAGCCCCATGTGCCGGGCCACACCAGCCGCGCGTTCGGCAATCGTCGCCAGATCGTTCTCATCCGGCCATTCATGCACCAGCGTATCGCCAATCAGCACGATCCGGCCCTTATGCAGCAACGCGGTCACGCCGGCCGCGCCGTGTTTGGCATCGGCGTCAAAGACGTGGTTGATCTGATCCAGAACATGCGCGGATTTGCGGGTGGCACCGGTGACCAGACCATCGCCATGCCCATGCGCCAGCATCAGCGCCGAGAAGACGTGCCGGTCACGGCCCACCAGACGGTGGATGTCCTTACGGTCGAAGCCCTTGCGTTGCAGGCGGTTGAACAGGAAATCCTTGTAGGTGTCGAAATGCTGGGTGTTGGCGGCATTGACCACCTCCAGTTCGCGCACCGCATCGCCAAGGCCGGCGGCCTCCAGCTTGGCCTTCACATCATCGGCACGGCCAACGACCAGCGCCTTGCCAAAGCCGGACCGCTGATAGGTAACGGCAGCGCGCAGCACACGGGGATCGTCGCCCTCGGCAAAGATCATCCGCGACTGGGCCGAGCGCGCGCGGGCGTTGAGGCCGCGCAGGATCGAAGCCGTCGGGTCCATCCGGCTTTTCAGGCTGATCTCATAGGCTTCCATGTCGATGATGGGACGACGCGCAGCACCCGTGTCCATGCCCGCCTTGGCCACGGCTGGGGGGATCCGGTGGATCAGACGCGGATCAAAGGGTGTCGGGATGATGTAATCGCGACCAAAAGTCAGCGATTTGCCATAGGCCAGCGCCACCTCATCCGGCACATCCTCGCGCGCCAATGCGGCCAGCGCATGAGCGCAAGCGATCTTCATCTCGTCGTTGATGGCGCGCGCATTGATGTCCAGCGCCCCGCGGAACAGGTAGGGAAAGCCCAGAACGTTGTTCACCTGGTTGGGATAGTCCGAGCGGCCCGTGGCGACGATGGCGTCGACGCGGACCTCATGTGCCTCTTCCGGGGTGATTTCGGGATCCGGGTTTGCCATGGCAAAGATCACAGGGTTGTCGGCCATGGAGGCAACCATCTCCTGCGTCACCGCGCCTTTGACCGACACGCCAAGGAAGACATCGGCGCCTTCCATTGCTTCCTCAAGCGTCCGCAGCTCAGTCTTGACCGCATGGGCCGACTTCCACTGGTTCATACCTTCGGTACGGCCCTGATAGATCACACCCTTGGTGTCGCAGACGATGCAGTTGTCATGCCGCGCGCCCATGGATTTCAGCAGCTCGATACAGGCGATGCCCGCCGCGCCCGCGCCGTTCAGCACGATTTTCACGTCTTCGATCTTCTTGCCCGAGATATGCAGCGCATTGATCAGGCCCGCCGCACAGATCACGGCGGTGCCGTGTTGGTCGTCATGGAAGACGGGGATATCCATCTCTTCCTTCAAGCGCTGCTCGATGATGAAACACTCGGGCGCCTTTATGTCTTCAAGGTTGATGCCGCCAAAGGTCGGGCCCATCAGCTTGACCGCGTCGATGAACTTGTCCGGATCTTCGGTGTCGAGCTCAATGTCGATCGAGTTCACATCGGCAAAGCGTTTGAACAGGACAGATTTCCCCTCCATCACCGGTTTCGATCCCAGCGCGCCCAGGTTTCCAAGCCCCAAAACCGCCGTCCCGTTGGAGATGACAGCCACCAGGTTGCCCTTGTTGGTATAATCATAGGCGGTTTCCGGGTTCGCCGCGATCGCTTCGCATGGCACCGCAACACCGGGGGAATAGGCCAGGGAGAGATCCCGCTGCGTGGTCATCGGGACGGTCGCATTGATTTCCCATTTGCCGGGTGTCGGCTCCAGATGGAAGGCAAGCGCCTCTTCGTTTGTGATCTTCGCTTTGGGCATGGGCTGTAGGTGTCCTCTCCTAATCGGGCACAGTCTTATCCCAGCCCTGCGTCCCTCTCAATCCGATCCGGAAAGAAAACGACCCCTAAAAAGCAATAATATTTCAAATAAAACTTGATAGATTCCGTCGGCTTTTCGCCACAATCTCGACCGATCCGTGCTACATTCCGTTAATAATGCTTAACAGCTTCTGTGTGACGCGTGGCTATAATGCCGCAAACCGGCGCCAGAACAGCACATGTCAGAACGGCATACGACCATTTCTGAAAAAGTCACACCCGCCGCCGCAATACCGGCGGGCAGGGTAAATTTGGGATGCACGATATGACAAGTATCAACTCCAACACCGGCGCTGCCACGGCGCTACACCTGCTGGGAGGGACGACACAGCAGCTGGAAACCGTCCAGAACGAGGTCGCAACCGGAAAAGAGGTGAATACCGCCAAAGACAATGCCGCGCTTTGGGCGATTTCCCAGATCATGGAGGCCGATGTCTCCGGGCTGCGGGCAACCTCTGATGCGCTGTCGCTGGGTGAGTCCACCGTCGCCGTCGCCTCGGCTGGTGCGGAACGGATTTCCGAAGCTGTCATCGAAATGAAGGAACTGGCACTTACGGCAAGCAGCGGCCTTGTTGACTATTCCAAGATCGAAGCGCAGCTGGCCCAGAAGACGGAGGAAATCAATTCGATCATTTCTTCCTCCCAGTTCAATGGTGCCAACCTGCTGGCCACAAATGTGGACGGCAATGGCGCAACCGGCCTTAGTATTCCAACCGGAGCAGACCTGTCGTTGCTGACAGTGGATGGTGTCGATTTCGAAAGCGACCCGTTGTTCGATATCAACAACCGCACCCAGGTCACGGATCAGGCAAGCGCCCAAACCGCGCTGAGCGAGATTACCGGTTTCCTGCGCTTTGCCATCGAAGGTGCTGCTGCACTTGGGGCCTCGGCCAATGGACTGGCAGAAGAGAACAAGACCGTGCAGAACCTTGCTGATGCCACAAAGAAGGGGATCGGCGCCCTGGTGGATGCCAATATCGAGGAATCCGCGGCGCGGCTGGTTGCGCTTGATGTGCAAAAACAGCTGGGTACCACCTCTTTGTCGATTGCGAACTACAGCCCGCAATCGATCGGCGTGCTGTTCTGATCAACGTCGGCCCGCCAGGGTCTGAGCAACAGATTGCAAATCCGGGTAATCGGGTTTTCCTTGGACCGTCCGCATTGTAAATGTCGGGCAAATAACCCCGGGGGAGCTCGCATGACCGTTACGCCCATGATGGCGCAATATCTTGAGATCAAAGCAGCGCATCCCGATGCGTTGCTTTTTTATCGGATGGGCGATTTCTACGAGATGTTCTTTGACGACGCGGTCAATGCCGCCGAGGCGCTGGACATCGCCCTGACCAAACGGGGCAAACACGACGGCGAGGATATACCCATGTGCGGCGTTCCCGTGCATGCCGCCGAAGGGTATCTGCTGACCCTGATCCGCAAGGGGTTCCGCGTCGCGGTAGGCGAACAGCTGGAAAGCCCGGCCGAAGCCAAGAAACGCGGCTCCAAATCCGTGGTGAAACGGGATGTGGTGCGGCTGGTGACTCCCGGCACGCTGACCGAGGATTCCCTGCTCGAAGCACGGCGCCACAACTTCCTGGTTTCCTATTCCGAGTTGCGCGACGAAGCGGCCTTGGCCTGGGCGGATATTTCCACCGGCGCGTTTCACGTGATGCCCATCGCCCGCGTGCGCCTGTCGCCGGAATTGGCGAGGCTGGCGCCATCGGAACTGATCGTCGCTGATGGCGCGCCTTTTGATGCGACCCGCCCGCTTGCAGATGAATACAAGATCCCGCTGACCCCGCTCGGCAAGGCAAGTTTCGACAGCACGGCGGCAGAAAAACGCATCTGCACCTTGTTCAACGTCGGTGCGCTGGATGGGTTCGGCACCTTCACCCGCGCCGAGGTCTCAGCCATGGGTGCGCTGATCGACTATCTGGAGATTACGCAGAAGGGCAAACTACCGCTGTTGCAGCCGCCGGTACAGGAGGCGCAGGATCGCGTGGTGCAGATCGATGCCTCCACCCGCGCCAGCCTGGAACTGACCCGATCCCTGTCGGGCGGGCGCGCTGGATCGCTGTTGTCGGTGGTGGACCGGACCGTGACGCCGGGCGGTGCCCGCCTTTTGGAACAACGTATGGCAAGCCCCTCGCGCACGTTGGATGTGATCAGCGCGCGATTGGCGGCACTGGATTTCGCGGTCGAGGCGACGCAGCTTTCGCAGGATATCCGCGCCGCGCTGCGCAAGACGCCGGATCTGGACCGCGCCCTGTCGCGCCTTGCGCTGGAACGCGGTGGTCCGCGTGATCTGGCCGCCATCCGCAACGGGCTGGTGCAGGCCGAAACCATCGCCCAGATGTGCGAAGGACAGGATCTTCCTGAACTGATCGGCGGTGCCGTGCGCGATCTCCTTGGCTTTGACGATCTTCTGTCGCTGCTGGATGCATCCCTGGTGGCCGATCCGCCGCTGCTGGCCCGTGACGGCGGGTTCATCGCGACCGGCTATGATCCCGAACTGGATGAGGCGCGCACCCTGCGCGATGAGGGACGCTCGATCATTGCTGGGATGCAGCAGAAGTATGCGGAGCACACCGGCATCACCTCGCTGAAGATCAAGCACAACAACGTGCTGGGCTATTTCATCGAAACCACCGCGACCCACGCGGAGAAGATGTTGTCAGCGCCGCTGTCCGAAACTTACATACACCGTCAAACTACCGCAAATCAGGTGCGTTTCACCACGGTGGAGTTGAGCGAGATTGAAACCAGGATCCTGAATGCAGGAAACCGAGCGCTGGAGATCGAAAAGCGGCTCTATGACAGGCTTTCTACCGCCATTCTGGACACCGCTGCGCGTCTCAATACCGCTGCCAAAGGGTTGGCAGAGCTGGATCTGGTGACCGCATTGGCCGATCTGGCCCGCGGTGAAAACTGGACCCGGCCAAAGGTGGACGCCTCCCGCGCGTTTCACGTGGAGGGCGGACGCCATCCGGTGGTGGAACAGGCGCTGCGGCAACAGGGCGGCGATACCTTCGTCGCCAACGATTGCGATCTCTCGGCCGGGGATGGCGCCGCGATCTGGTTGCTGACCGGTCCCAACATGGCCGGTAAATCGACCTTCCTGCGGCAGAACGCGCTGATCGCGCTGTTGGCGCAGATGGGCAGCTATGTTCCCGCCGAAGCCGCGCATATAGGGTTGATCAGCCAGCTGTTCAGCCGTGTCGGGGCCTCGGACGATCTGGCGCGCGGACGCTCGACCTTCATGGTTGAAATGGTGGAAACCGCTGCGATCCTGAACCAGGCCGATGACCGTGCTCTGGTGATCCTTGATGAAATCGGGCGCGGCACCGCAACCTATGATGGCCTGTCGATCGCCTGGGCCACGCTGGAGCACCTGCACGAGGTGAACCAGGCCCGCGCCCTGTTTGCCACCCACTATCACGAGATGACCCAACTGGCCGGTAAGCTGGAAGGCGTCGAAAACGCCACCGTCACCGTCAAGGAATGGGAAGGAGAGGTGATCTTCCTGCACGAGGTCAAGAAAGGCGCCGCCGACCGCTCCTACGGGGTGCAGGTGGCGCAGCTTGCCGGCCTGCCAGCTTCGGTTGTGGCACGGGCGCGCGATGTGCTGGATATGCTGGAACAAGGCAGCCGCGAAGGCGCTGGCGCAAAGATCCAGATCGACGATCTGCCGCTCTTTGCTGCTGCCCCGCCGCCGCAACCAAAACCCGCCGCAGGTCCATCACTGGTCGAGGAATTGCTGGAGAGTATCCACCCCGACGATCTGACCCCGCGCGAGGCACTGGAGGCGCTCTACCGTCTGAAAGACGCCACTGCGTAAATGCAAAGCTGTATTAATGCAAAAAGGCGACCCGCAAGGGTCGCCTTTTTCAATTCTGGATGCAGGGTCCGAGGCGATTTACACCAATAACCCCGACAGCCTTATGCCGGTGTCGAGGAGACCCCGACCTGCGCCGGCCGCAGCAGGCGGTCGTGCAGCATGAAACCTTCGGCGGAAACCTGAATAATTTCGCCTGCCTTGGTGCCGGGCACCGGGGCTTCGAACATGGCTTCGTGCACCTGCGGGTCGAACTTGTCACCCACTGCGGGCGAGACAACGCGGATACCGTGCTTTTCAAACACGCCCAGCAGCGCCCGCATGGTCAGCTCAACACCTTCGATCAGGGCCGAGGCCGCCTCTTTCTGTTCGTCGGTTACCGATTCAACCGCGCGCTTCATGTTGTCGAACACCGGCAGCATGTCACGGGCCAGCTTCGAGCCGCCATATTGCTCGGCTTCGCGGCGGGCCTTGTCGCCCCGCTTGCGCGAATTCTCGGCATCCGCCAGAGCGCGCATGAACCGGTCCTTCAGCTCATCACGCTCGGCTCGCAGGGCATCCAGCTCCAGCGCCGCGTCATCAAATTCTTCGGTCTGTGCCGCCAGCTCTTCTGCTTCGGCATTTGCGATATCGTCGAGAAAATCGTCGTTCTTGGGCTCTGCCATTTTTCACCTCTAACTCCGGTCTGACAGCAATTTGCCGACCAGTTGCGCCGTATAGTCCACGATGGGCACAATCCGTCCGTAGTTCAGGCGGGTCGGGCCAATCACCCCCACCGCGCCAATCACCTTTCGATCCGCGTTCATATAAGGAGACACCACCAAAGAGGAACCCGAAAGTGAGAAAAGTTTGTTCTCCGAGCCAATAAAAATGCGCACGCCCTCGCCCTCTTCGGTGAGTTCCAGGAATTCGGCAATATCCTGCTTGCGCTCCAGATCGTCGAACAGGCTGCGGATCAGATCCAGTTCTTCTGTGACGCCATTATCGGCAAGCAGATTCGCGCGTCCCCGCACGATCAGACGCGCCTGGTCGCTGCCGTCTTCTTCCCAGGCGGCCAGACCGCTTTCGATCAGCTGATGCGCCAGGTTGTCGATCTCCTGCCGCCGGGTGGCGATCTCTTCCTGCATGTCGAGGCGCACGTCACTCAGCGTGCGCCCTTCGACGAGGGCATTCAGGAAATTGGCCGCCTCGCGCATCGAACTGGGCGTCTGCCCCGGCGGCGGGGTGAACAGCCGGTTTTCCACGTGACCATCGGAAAACACCAGCACCACCATCGCTCGGTCATGACCCAGCGAGACGAATTCGATATGGCGGATCTCTGCTTCATGCTTTGGCGTCAGTACCAGCGAGGCACCCTGCGTCACCCCGGAAAGCGCCGCCCCGACACGGTCGAGCATACCGCTCACATCGCCGGAATTGCGACCCAGGGTGGCGTCGATCTTTTCGCGGTCCTGCGCCTTCAGATCCTCGACCTCCAGTAGGCCATCGACGAACATCCGCAGACCCAGCTGCGTCGGCACCCGTCCGGCGCTGACATGCGGGCTGTCGAGCAGGCCCAGAAACTCCAGATCCTGCATCACGTTGCGTACCGTCGCCGCGCTGACCTTTTCGCTCAGCGACCGGGTCAGGGTACGGCTGCCGACGGGATCGCCGCTTTCCAGATAGGATTCCACGACCGCCCGGAACACATCCCGCGACCGGTCGTTCATGTCTTTCAGGATATTGTTTGCGTCTGTCATGAGCATTTTCAGCGGTTACACGCTACATAGATAGGAAGGCTTTTCCGGATTGCCATTAAAGAGGCCCACACGCAAAGGTCAATCATGCTTGCATACCGCGCGCAGGCAGGGCTATCCGAAGGCCAGCAAAAAAAGGATTACTCATGCGACCCTCTGGACGACAATTGAACGAGATGCGCCCGATTTCCATCGAAACCGGATTCACCAAACATGCCGAGGGATCATGCCTGATCAAGGCTGGCGACACCCATGTTCTGTGCACCGCCACCATCGAAGACCGCGTGCCGCCCTTTATCAAGGGATCCGGCCTTGGCTGGGTGACGGCGGAATACGGCATGCTGCCCCGCGCGACCAACACCCGGATGCGCCGCGAAGCCTCGGCTGGCAAGCAAGGCGGCCGTACCGTCGAAATCCAGCGCCTGATCGGCCGCGCCCTGCGCGCCGGCGTGGACCGCGTGGCCCTGGGTGAACGCCAGATCAGTATCGACTGTGACGTGCTGCAAGCCGATGGCGGCACCCGTTGCGCCTCGATCACCGGTGGCTGGGTGGCCCTGCGTCTGGCAGTCAACAAACTGATGAAGGCCGGCGATGTCAGCATCGACCCGCTGGTCGATCCGGTGGCAGCCGTATCCTGCGGGATCTATGCCGGCCAGCCGGTTCTTGATCTGGACTACCCCGAAGATTCCGAAGCCGGCGTCGATGGCAACTTCATCATGACCGGATCCGGCAAACTGATCGAAGTGCAGATGTCCGCCGAAGGATCGATGTTCTCGCGCGAGCAGATGAATTCCCTGATGGATCTGGCCGCAAAAGGCACCGCCGAACTGGCAGAAATGCAAAAGGCAGCCTGCGCATGAGCCGGAAGTTTGAAGGCGATCGGCTGTTGATCGCCACACATAACAAAGGCAAGCTTGAGGAGATGGCGCATCTCCTCAAGCCCTTTGGCGTCTCCGTTGTCGGCGCCGCCGAAATGGATCTGCCAGAACCTGAGGAAACCGAGGACACCTTTGTCGGCAACGCCCGGATCAAGGCGCATGCCGCGGCCAAGGCAACCGGGCTCCCTGCCCTGTCCGATGATTCCGGGATCACCATCGACGCCCTAGGTGGGGCGCCGGGCGTCTATACCGCAGACTGGGCGGAAACCGGCAATGGCCGCGACTTCATGATGGCCATGACCCGCGCCCATAACGAGCTGGAAGCCAAGAACGCCCCCCACCCGCGTACCGCGCAGTTCCGCTGCACGCTGGTTCTGGCCTGGCCCGATGGCCATGACGAGGTTTTCGAAGGTATTGCCCCCGGTCATCTGATCTGGCCAATCCGCGGCGAGGCTGGTTTTGGCTATGATCCGATGTTCATACCTGATGGCTTTGACGTGACCTTTGCCGAGATGGATCGCTGGGAAAAGAACAAGATCAGCCATCGGGCAAACGCCGTGGCAAAGTTCATCAAAGGGTGTTTCGGGGAATGACCCATCCCGTGGATGACTGGCGCAATGGGGGCTTTGGCCTCTATGTGCACTGGCCCTTTTGTCAGGCCAAATGCCCCTATTGCGATTTCAACAGCCACGTCACTGCTAATATAGACCAAAGCGTCTGGGTCAAAGCCTATCAATCTGAGCTGGCACGTATGTCCGAGCAGCTTCCGGGCCGGGTATTGAATTCGATCTTCTTTGGTGGCGGCACCCCTTCGCTGATGCATCCCGACACCGTAGCCGCCGTGATCGACGCCGCGCGGGATATCTGGCCCTTTGCCAATGACATCGAAATCTCGCTCGAGGCGAACCCCGGATCGGTCGAGGCTGGCAGGTTTGCAGGCTATCGCGACGCAGGAGTGAACCGGATCTCGATGGGCATTCAGGCGTTAAACGACGCCGACCTGCGCCGCCTTGGCCGTATCCATTCCGTGGCTGAAGCCAAGGCCGCCTTTGACATTGCGCGCAATTGTTTTGACCGTGTCAGTTTCGACCTGATCTATGCCCGGCAAGGTCAGACGCCGCAGGACTGGCAGGCAGAGCTGACCGAAGCGCTGTCGATGTCCATCGACCACCTGTCGCTCTATCAGCTGACGATCGAAGAAGGCACCGCCTTTGGCGACCGCTATGCCCGGGGTAAGCTGCGGGACCTGCCCAGCGATGACAGCGCCGCAGACATGTACCAGCTGACACAGGACATCTGCGCCGCCCATGGCATGCCCGCCTATGAGGTTTCTAACCATGCGGTTCCCGGCGCGGAGAGCCGCCACAACCTGATTTACTGGCGCTACGGCGACTATGTGGGCATCGGCCCCGGCGCCCATGGTCGTATCACTCTGGATGGCGCCCGCTATGCCACCGAAACCCACCGCGCCCCCGGCGCCTGGCTAGAGGCGGTTTCCAAAGGTTCTGGCGAAAACCTGCGGGAAGCCCTGGAGCGCGAGGATGCCGCTGTCGAATGCCTGATGATGGGGATGCGCCTGCGGGAAGGGCTGGATATGGAGCGCTATGCAGAACTCTCTGGCACGCCGCTGAACGCTGACAAGCTGCAGGACCTTGCCAAGATGGGAATGATCTCTATCTCAGGACAAAGACTGCATGCCACGGACAAGGGACGTGCAGTGCTCAACGCGATCCTTCGCGATCTCTTGGTGGACTGACCCAATGCGCTATATCTACGCCGGACTAGGGATTTGTTGCGTAGCATTGGCAATCGTCGGGGTTATCCTTCCCCTGCTCCCCACCGTGCCCTTCTTGCTTCTGGCAACATTCTTTTTCGCAAACTCTTCGGAGCGGCTGCACGACTGGATCATCTCTCACAACATCTTCGGGCCAATGATCCTGGATTGGCGCGAAAACGGCGCCATCCGACCAACCGCAAAAAAGGCGGCAACCGGATCGATTGCCGCCGTCTTTCTGTTGTCTCTGATGCTGGGCGCCCCCTCCCACATCCTGATTATTCAGGCGGTGGTTCTGTCAGGCGTTCTGACCTTTATCTGGTCGCGCCCTAGCGGCTGAGCAGATTGCAAAGCTCATCCAACTGATCAAGCGTCTCATAGCTGATCGTCACCGAGCCGCTCTCCCCGCCCGCGATATGATCAATCGACACCTTCATCCGCAGCATCGCTGACAGATCGCCTTCAAGCGCACGGGTATCCGCGTCTTTCTCCACCTCTTTGCGCGGTTTTTTCGGAGAAGAGTTGGTAGTGGTACCCGCCGCATCCTTTTTGACCAGATTCTCGGTCGCACGTACGGAAAGCCCGCCTTTGACGATCTTCTTGGCCAGTTCCGATGCATGGTCTGACGTAATCAGCGCCCGCGCGTGGCCCGCGGACAATTTCCGTTCCTGAACAAGCTGTTGCACGTCGGAAGGCAGGTGAAGAAGCCGCACAAGGTTGGCAATATGGCTACGGCTCTTGCCCAACGCCTCAGCCATTTTTTCCTGGGTGTGGCCGAACTTTTCCATCAACTGCTTATAGCTCTGCGCCTCTTCCATCGCATTCAGATCTGACCGCTGAATGTTTTCGATGATGGCGACTTCGAGCATTTCAACGTCGTCATAGTCCCGGATCAGAACCGGAACCTCATGCAACTGCGCCGCCTGCGCGGCCCTCCAGCGCCGTTCACCAGCCACGATCTCGTACATGCCGCCATCGCGCGGACGCACGATCAGCGGCTGCAAGACGCCCTTTTCCTTGATAGAGGCCGTCAGGTCATCCAGATCTTCTTGAAGAAACTGACGACGGGGCTGATCAGGGTTGGCGGTAACCTTCTCGATTGGCACCAATACTTCGGCATTGCGGGGTGCTTCGGCTTGGGTGCTGACGGGCTCCGGGTTCACATCGGCCATCAGCGCCGACAATCCACGTCCCAATCCGCGAGGTTTGTTCTTTTTTTCTGTCATGGTGCCCTCCCCTTTATGCTGCCAGTCTTTGATGATTGGCGACTATTTCTTCCGCCAGTGCCCGGTACGCCCGCGCCCCCAGCGAATTCGTATCGTAGTTCAGGACCGGCAACGCATAGGACGGCGCCTCGCTCACCCGTACGTTCCGGGGAATCACAGTCCGGAAGACCAGCTCACCCAGGTTGTCGCGCGCATCCTGTTCAACCTGTTGCGACAGATTATTGCGACGGTCGTACATCGTTAGCACCACACCTTCGATCCTCAGATCCGGGTTTGCCGCTTGTCGCACCTCACGAATCGTCAGCATTAACTGCGATACCCCCTCGAGCGCGAAGAACTCACTTTGCAGCGGGATAAGAACCGAATGCGCGGCGACCATGGCATTCACCGTAAGCAGGTTCAGCGATGGCGGGCAATCGATCAGGATGTAATCCCATTCGTATTCGTCCATCGCCGTCTGTCGCAGGGCGTCATGCAATAAGAAGCTGCGTTTTTCGTTGGAAACCAGTTCGATATCGGCGGAACTCAGATCCACCGTCGCTGGAATAACGCAGAGATCCTCGATCTCAGTTGCCCGAATAACCTCGGACAGCGGCGCATCATCAACCAAAAGATCGTAGGTGGTGTAATCCCGATCATCGGCCTCAATTCCCAAGCCGGTAGATGCATTCCCCTGCGGGTCCAAATCAACGACCAGGACGCGTAATCCGCCTTCGACCAGGGCCGCAGCGAGGTTTATTGCCGTCGTTGTCTTACCTACTCCACCCTTTTGATTAGCAACCGCGATGATACGTGGCCCATCCGGGCGGGATAAGTCAGACACGAGCAACTCCCTCTATTTTCAGTACGACCGCGTCGGGTTCAGTTAAACTTGTAATCGGTTCGAAATCGAATCTCCATCTCTGCCGCGCGTTATCCACTTCTTTTTTCCAGTTTGCGCCTTTTGGAAACAATGCTGTGCCCGTTGGGCTCAGATGGCGTTCGGAAAATTCCAGTAGGAGCGACAGATCTGCCAGCGCCCGGGCAGACAGAACATCCGCATTTTGCGGGTCCGCCTGCTCTATTCGCTTTGAAATTACGGTAAGTTTCGCCCCGCACTCCCGTGCCGCGGTACGCAGGAAGGCCGACTTTCGTTGATCCGATTCGATCAGCGTAACCTTGGTATTCGGAGATTCCTCTGCCGCCATAATGGCGACGATAACACCTGGAAGGCCACCGCCACTTCCCATATCAACCCAGTGGTTTGGCGGAGAAACACATCGGAAAACCTGGACCGAATCGATGATATGACGGGTCCAAAGGTCATCCAGGCTGTTCCGGGAAACTAGGTTGATCTTAGGATTCCATTTTAGCAAAACTTGTTCGAATATTTTCAGCCGGTCGAGTGTTTCACGTGAAACATTCAGCCGTTCCAACAAAGCTTCGGTTGTCATGCAGTACGGCTCCGTTGGGTGGAACTCTTCCGCAACCTTGCCAAAAGCAGGGCCAGTGCAGCCGGCGTCATCCCATCCAGACGTGCTGCCTGCGCCAGGTTTTCAGGCCGGGCTCGCTCCAGTTTTTGTTGCAACTCGTTGGAAAGACCTTCGATCCCGACGTATTCAAAATCCCTCGGGATCAGATAGCTCTCATCCCGCTTTAGCGCTGCGATCTCCCGCTCCTGCCGGTCGATGTAATTTGCGTAAAGCGCGTCACGCTCCAACTGACGTCGTGTTGTGGTATCGCTGTTCGCGAGTTCAGGCAGCAAAGGAAAAAGATCTTCGAACGACACATCGGGAAACGCAAGGACGTCCAAGCCGGTCCGTTTATTACCATCCTGATTAACGCGGATACCAGCCTCGGAAACCTGTTTTGGAGTGAACACCGCCTCAGTCAGAACACCACGCGCAGCATCCAGGCGCTCCATCTTCTTTTGAAACATTTCTTTGCGGGCCTGCCCCGCGCAGCCAACCTCAATCGCCAGAGGCGTCAGCCGCTGATCCGCATTGTCGGCCCGGAGGGACAAACGGAATTCCGCACGGGAAGTAAACATTCGGTAGGGTTCCGTCACGCCATTCGTGGTCAGGTCATCGACCATGACCCCAATGTAGCTGCCGGAGCGACCAAAGATGATCGGGTCCTCCTCCCTGCTCCGCCGCGCAGCATTGAGGCCTGCGACCAGGCCCTGTGCAGCGGCCTCTTCGTATCCGGTTGTACCGTTAATTTGTCCAGCCAAGAACAAGCCGGGAACTTCCTTGAGTTCCAAACCCAGTGTTAGCGCCCGCGGATCAATGTAATCGTACTCAATGGCATATCCGGGTTGAATGATCTTGGCGTCTTCCAGGCCAAAGATCGAATGCACGTAGTCCTCTTGCACATCCACCGGCAAGCTCGTCGAAATCCCGTTCGGATAAACGGTGTTGTCGTCGACGCCCTCTGGTTCCAGAAAGATCTGGTGCGATGTTTTATCGGCAAACCTGACGACCTTATCTTCAATCGAGGGGCAATACCGCGGCCCGACCCCTTCGATATGACCGCCGTACATAGCAGATCGTTCAAGGTTTTCCCGAATGATCTCATGCGTCTTTTCGTTGGTGTGCGTGATACCGCAGGACACCTGTTTTGCGGTCACCTGCGTAGTTGCAAAGGAAAAGAACGTTGGATCATCATCCCCGGGCTGCGATTCCAATTCATCCCAACGAATCGTTGTTCCGTCCAACCGTGGCGGCGTACCGGTCTTGAGGCGTCCCAATGGCAATTCAAAGCTATCGAGACGCTCTGCCAGGCTGACCGACGGCTTGTCGCCCATACGGCCACCGGGTCGCGACACATCTCCGATATGAATAACACCACGCAGGAACGTTCCTGAGGTAAGAATGACAGCCTTCGCCGGGATTTGAGATCCATCTGCCAAGACGACGCCGGTTACCGATTGGCCGAACATGATGAAGTCGGTCGCTTCTCCTTCGATAACGTCGAGACAGTCCTGCTGTTCGGTAAGCTTGAGCATCTCCCGATGATAGATTGCTCGGTCGGACTGGGCGCGAGGGCCTTGTACAGCCGGTCCCTTCCGCCGATTCAGGAGGCGGAACTGAATGCCGGCAAGGTCGGCAACACGACCCATAACGCCGTCAAGAGCGTCAATTTCCCGCACGAGGTGGCCTTTGCCCAAACCGCCAATAGCCGGGTTACAGGACATCACACCAATGCCTTCGCGTTTTAACGTGATCAGGGCGGTGTTTACACCCATCCGAGCCGCCGCATGAGCAGCTTCGGTGCCGGCGTGACCACCGCCGATTACAACAACGTCATAGGCTGAATGTTTCACGTGAAACACTCCTCATTTTCCAAGGCAGAAGCTCGAGAAAATCTCATCCAGAAGATTTTCAACTCCAACTCGCCCAACCAATAGTTCAAGTGACCGGATCGCGGATCGCATATCTTCAGCCGCAAGATCATAGTGCTCCGGTCCCAGCTCGAGAACCGATTGCGCCTGATGTAAGCTCTTCAACGCGGAAGACAAAGCCTCCCTGTGACGATTTCGGGTGGAGATCCCTGGATGAGCCGAGCGCGACTTCAAAACCGTCGCAATGTGCTCAACTAGCCTATCGATCCCCTGCCCCGTTTTCCCGGAAATTGCATCTTCCGCATCATCCCGAGCATCCGCTTTTGGCAGCAGGCGAATATCTCCGTCCTGCATTTCCACGTCAGGCGTTTCGCTAGCTTCTGCGAGAAATACACGGATATCAGCATTCTCAGCCCTCTTCCGCGCCAAGGCAATACCAATGCTTTCGACGTGATCCTCGGTATCGCGCAGGCCGGCTGTATCCAGAAGTGTGACCGGAAGGCCAGCAAGATCCATCTTCACTTCGATAATATCCCGCGTGGTGCCAGCGTATTCCGACGTAATGGCTGCCTCACGTCCCGCAAGCGCATTCAGCAGTGTCGACTTCCCGACGTTTGGCGCACCAACGATGGCCACCTCAAACCCAGAGCGGATGCGTTCGGCGATTTTGACGCCGGCGACCTCGGTTTCCAAATCCTTTTGAACGCCTGCGAGGAGGCTCGATACCTCGGGCGTAACGTCCACCGGAACCTCTTCATCCGCGAAATCAATGGTGACTTCGATCAAAGAGGCTGCCCGGATCAGATCGCTCCGCCACCGTTCGGCCAGTTGCCCAATTGCCCCAGACAGCACTACCTGGGCCTGTTTGCGCTGCGCCTCGGTTTCGGCATCGATCAGATCGGCAAGACCCTCGACCTGCGCCAGATCCAGCTGTCCGTTCTCCAGCGCGCGACGCGTGAACTCACCCGGTTCTGCCTGACGCAATCCGTCGATTTCGCCAAGCGCATCCAACACAGCAGAAACCACTGCCGTACTGCCATGCACCTGAAATTCAACGACATTTTCACCGGTAAAGCTATGCGGTGCGGCGAAACTCAGTACCAGCGCCTCATCCAGAGGATCACCTGCCGCATCCGTCAGCACCCGCAGTCCCCGTCCAGGAACCGGCACCGCAGTTTCGCAAAGCGCGTTCATCGCCTCCAGCGCCTGTGGGCCAGAGACACGAATAACCGATACCCCGGCCTTCCCCTGAGCAGAGGCCAACGCAAAGATCGTATCCATGTGTGGCCGTCCTTTCCTGAGCCGCCGGGTTCTAGGTGTTCATCGAATCGAAGAATTCAGAGTTGGATTTGGTTTGTTTCAGTTTCGACAGCAGGAATTCAATGGCATCCGTGGTACCCATCGGATTGAGAATTCGCCGCAAAACAAAGGTCTTAGCCAGATCCCCCTTGTCGACAAGCAGGTCTTCCTTCCGGGTGCCCGACTTGAGAATGTCGATCGCCGGGAAGACGCGTTTGTCGGCAATTTTACGATCCAGGACCAATTCGGAGTTACCGGTGCCTTTGAATTCTTCGAAGATGACCTCGTCCATGCGGCTTCCGGTGTCGATCAGCGCGGTTGCGATAATGGTCAGCGATCCGCCTTCTTCGATGTTCCGGGCAGCACCGAAGAAGCGTTTCGGCCGCTGCAGGGCGTTGGCGTCGACACCGCCGGTCAGAACTTTCCCCGAGGACGGAACCACGGTGTTAAAGGCTCTACCAAGTCTTGTGATCGAGTCCAAGAGAATCACAACATCTCGTTTATGCTCAACCAGACGCTTGGCCTTTTCGATGACCATTTCCGACACTGCCACGTGGCGCGTTGCCGGCTCGTCAAAGGTGGAGGAAACGACCTCGCCCTTGACCGAACGCTGCATGTCGGTGACCTCTTCCGGGCGTTCGTCGATCAGCAGGACGATCAGGTAGCATTCCGGATGGTTCTTCTCAATCGAGTTCGCAATGTTCTGCAAAATCACGGTCTTACCAGTCCGAGGCGGCGCCACGATCAGGGAGCGCTGACCTTTACCGATGGGCGCGACCAGGTCGATCACACGGGCGGATTTATCCTTGATCGTGGGATCTTCGACCTCCATTTTCAGCCGCTCATCCGGGTACAGCGGCGTCAGGTTGTCGAACGCGATCTTGTGACGGGCCTTTTCAGGATCTTCAAAGTTGATCTTGGTGACGTTGGTCAGCGCGAAATAGCGTTCATTTTCCAGTGGCGCCTTGATCTGCCCTTCGACGGTATCGCCAGTGCGCAGAGAATACTGACGAATCATGTCGGGCGAGACATAGATATCATCGGGACCGGGCAGGTAGTTCGCTTCAGGCGAGCGCAGGAAACCGAATCCGTCTTGCAGAACTTCCAGAACGCCGTCGCCGGCAATGTCCCATCCTTCATCTGCGCGTTCACGCAGGATCTGGAACATCATCTCGCCCTTGCGCATGGTCGAGGCGTTTTCGATCTCCAGATCTTCGGCCATGGACAAAAGGTCCTTGGGGCTTTTGGCTTTCAGATCGGAAAGATTCAGGGATTGGACGGTCATCTACATACAGCCTTTGCGTCCCCGGCATCGGGGAGAGGTGTCATTATCAAATCGGAAGACACGAATGCCCGGACGGGCCCGTTGAGGGCCATACATAGGGGCATGTCCACGATGAGTCAAATACCGCCTCAGAGGCCGCCTGAGGCAATGCTTACAACTGTGGTACGCCCGACCCTGTCAGGGGCGTAAGATCGGCCTCAGAACTTGAAAATGACCGATATGACGATGACCACCATCAGGAGCGTCGGCACTTCGTTTGCCATCCTGAACTGTCTTCCCGTCAGGCGGTTCCGCCCGGCTTCGAAATCCTTGATGCGCCACACAAGCCAGGTGTGAAACAGCGTCATACCGATTACACAGGCGCCTTTGGTCCAAGGCCATATATAGGACCAGTCGATCATCCCTGGCGTAAAGACGATGAAAAGGCCGGCGAGCCAGGCGGTGTGCATCGCAGGGCGCATGATCACCTTCATGAGCTTCTGTTCCATGGTCAGGAACACCGGACCCGTCTCTGGCACCTTCTCAGCCTGCTCCACGTGATACACGAACAGACGTGGGAGATAGAAGAGACCGGCCATCCAGCTGAGCACGGCCATGATATGGAGCGACTTTGCATAGGGGTACAGGGTGTACATCCAGTCTGTCAGGTCCATGCGTGTCTTCTCCGCCGTTCGTTTGGGTCACCCTAAAATAAATAAGAAAGATTTAAAGGATGATGTTTTTGTAGGGCCCCCTGTTTTCCGTGGATTACTGAGTGCTTCCTTCCCTTATCCCCAGCGTGGACAAGATTCCACCAGCCGACAGCTTGAAAGAGTATAAGAATCCTTAACAGCCTTTGTTTTATGGATCATTAAGTGATCCTTAACCTTGAGCATCGTGGGGATAACTAAGGGATCGATTGTGAAGTTCTGGGATATCCCCGGGTTTAAAGTTATCCCAATCCACGCGGGATGGATGCGGGTGAAACTGGGATGGAATCCGGGCTTTGCCTGTGGGCTTGCCAAAACCGGGGAAAACCATACAAAACGTCCTTAACTTCCGAACCGCTTTCCCACGGGGTTTTCCACATGACTGCCCACATCGTGCTCGCCTCCGGGTCCAGTATCAGGGCCCAGCTGCTGCGGCAGGCAGGCATTCCCTTTGAAACAGATGTGCCGCGTCTTGATGAAGATAGCATCAAGGCAGCCTTGCTGGCAGAGGGCGCGCCGCCCCGGGATATCGCCGATGCCCTGGCCGAGGCAAAAGCCCGCAAGATCAGCAGTAAACATCCTGGTCAGATGGTGATCGGCTGCGATCAGGTGCTTGATTTCAGGGGAAAACTTCTGTCCAAACCGCGTTCTGCCGAAGAGGCGCTGTCGCAGCTTTGTGAGATGCGCGGACAGCGGCATATGCTATTGTCCGCGGCGGTGATCTACCGCGATGGAGAACCATTGTGGCGCCACGTTGGTCAGGTCCGGTTGCTGATGCGCAAAGCCTCGGATGAGTATCTGCGTGATTATGTGGCCCGCAACTGGGACAGCATCCGCCACGCCGTTGGCGCCTACAAACTGGAAGAGGAAGGCGTGCGGCTGTTCGCCAGTATCGATGGTAGCTATTTTAATGTCTTGGGCCTGCCGCTGACTGAACTTATAAACTACCTTGGACTGCAGGGGATTATCGATCAATGAATGCCGTGAAGATACCTCTGGCCGGGGTCATTGGATGCCCGGTGGCCCATTCACGTTCGCCGCAGATCCAGAACCATTGGCTCCGCAAATACGGAATCGCCGGACATTATGTGCCGATGCACGTGGAACCGCAGGATCTTGAAACCGTGATCCGCGCGCTGCCAAAGGCCGGCTTTGTCGGGGCTAATGTGACCTTACCACACAAGGAAACGGTGATGACAATCGCCGACAAGGTTACGGATCGTGCCACGCTGATGGGGGCGGCGAACACGCTGATCTTCCGCGAAGATGGATCGGTTCTGGCTGATAATACAGATGGGTATGGCTTTATCACCAATCTGCATCAGGGTGCACCGGATTGGAAACCGGACGCAGGTCCTGCGGTGGTTCTGGGCGCCGGCGGCGCCTGCCGCGCGGTGGTTGCCTCCCTGATCGAGGCTGGCGTGACCGAGATCATGCTGACCAACCGAACCCGCGAACGTGCGGACAAGCTGCACAAGGAATTCGGCAAACGTATCAAGGTCGTGGATTGGGTTCTGGCCGGCAATATCGTCGAAGAAGCCGCGCTGGTGGTGAATACCACCTCCCTAGGAATGGAAGGGAAGCCGCGGCTGCGGGTGCCGATGGACGGTTTGCGCCCGGGCTGCGTTGTGACCGATCTGGTCTATACGCCGCTGAAAACAGATATGCTGCAAGCCGCAGAGGACGCAGGTTGCACCGTTGTCGACGGTCTCGGCATGCTGCTGCACCAGGCTGTTCCGGGCTTTGAACGCTGGTTTGGCAAACGGCCCGAAGTGGATGAGGAAACACGGGCGGCAGCACTGGCATGACGTTTAAACTGGGTCTCACCGGCTCCATCGGAATGGGCAAAAGCACCACGGCAAAGATCTTTGCCGAACTGGGCTGCGCGGTCTGGGATGCGGATGCGGCGGTGCATCGTCTTTATGCGCCAGGCGGTGCTGCTGTCGCACCGATGCAGGCGCAGTTCCCGGAGGCAATTGTCGACGGTGCGGTGGATCGGAGTGCGCTGAAGGACATCATTGGCCGCGACCCCTCTGCCCTGCCCCGGATCGAAAGGATCGTGCATCCACTGGTCGGGGAAGATCGTGCCGAATTTCGCCGTACTGCTGCCAGCGATATCCTAGTCTTCGATATTCCGCTGTTGTTTGAAACCGGCGGTGAGGCTGCGATGGACGCGGTGGCCTGCGTTAGCGTGGATGCGGAAACCCAGAAACAGCGGGTTCTGGACCGTGGCACAATGACGGTTGAGCAATTCGAGCAGATCCTGCAGAAACAGATGCCAATCGAAGAGAAACGCGCCCGCGCCGATTACGTGATCGAGACTGACACGCTGGAACACGCCCGCGCGCAGGTGGAACAGATCCTGGCCGAGATCAGGAGAAAGATGGCAGATGCGTGAGATCGTTCTGGATACCGAGACCACGGGGTTTGATCCGTTTTCCGGGGATCGGATCGTCGAAATCGGTGCGGTGGAACTCTATAATCACATGCCCACCGGCAGGACCTATCACGAATACATCAACCCCGAGCGCGACATGCCGGAAGAGGCTTTTGGCGTGCACGGCATCGGTCCGGACCTGCTGAGCCCGCCGCAGACGCCGGCACCGGGGGCGGTCACGCTGCGCGATAAACCGGTGTTCGCCAAGATCGGTCAGGGGTTTCTGGATTTCGTCGGTGATGCGCGGCTGGTGATCCACAATGCCAGCTTTGACATGAAGTTCCTGAACGCGGAACTGGGCTGGATGAACCTGCCGCAATTGCCGATGGAGCAGGCGATCGACACGCTGGCCATGGCGCGTAAACGGTTTCCCGGCTCACCGGCAACGCTGGATGCCCTGTGCCGCCGGTTCAGCATCGATAACTCCAACCGAACCCTGCACGGCGCGCTTCTCGACTCGGAAATCCTGGCCGAGGTCTATCTGGAGCTGATCGGTGGCCGTCAGCCCGATTTCGCTCTGTCCAGCAGCGGCAGCGGATCGGATACCGCAGCGGTAGACAGCAATTGGCGCCCGGAACCACGGCCGATCCCCCTGCCCTCGCGCCTGACGGCCGAGGAAAAAGCTGCCCATGATGCCTTTGTGGAAAAACTGGGCGAAGACGCACTTTGGGTTTCGGCACAGTCCTGACATATTGTCCCGACAAATAAAAAACGCTGCCGGTCTGACCGACAGCGTTTGAATTTTCAAAGCAATAAATGACTTATTGCGTCGGTTGGGCTTCGGCCTGACGGCGTGCCAGCTCGTTGCGGTAGATCGCAACGAAGTCGATGTTGTCGAGGTTCAGCGGCGGGAAGCCACCGTCGCGGGTCACGTCGGACACGATGCGGCGCAGGAATGGGAAGGTCATGCGCGGGCATTCGATCAGCAGGAAGGGGTGCAGCTGATCGTCCGGAACACCCTGGATGTTGAAGACGCCGACATATTCCAGCTCCAGAACGAACAGAACCTCGCCACCGTCCTTGTTTTTGGACTCGACGGTCAGCTTGGTCATAACTTCGTACTGGTGTTCCGCCGCGCGTTTCTTGGCGTCCAGATTGACCTGAACGTTCACGTCGGGCTGAACTTCACCGGCAGCACCCTTTTGCGCCATCACGTTTTCGAACGACATGTCGCGGATGAATTGACCCAGAATGTTCATCTGGACCTGGGGCTGCTGCGGGGCTGCTGCTGCGCCCTCTGGGGTGTCGTTTTCGGCCATGGAGATACTCCTGAAAATATATCTTTGCCGATTGCTTAGCAGCTTGGCGCGGGTATCTCAACGGTCTGTCCAACCGTGGCAAACAGCGTGGCGCAACAGGCTTTGACTGTGCCTTATTTTGGGCCGTCTTCCGGGCCTTTGACCCAGCCGGAGGGGCCATCCCCGGGGCGTCTGGGTGTCACATCTTCGTATTCGCCATCGATCACATCGCCGGGCTGCCCCGGACGCCGTTGCCCGGGATGCTGCGCATGGCCATGGGGGCCGTGCGAACCGGGCCGCGCCTGTCCAGGTCCCATTCCGGCGCCCATTTCAAACCGTGCGACGGTCACCCGTTTGCTGATGTAGCGGAACACCGCAAGCCGCACCGGCGGCATCAGCAGTGCAAAACCGACCGCATCGGTGAAAAACCCGGGCGTCAGGAGCAAGGCGCCGGCGAATAGGATCATCGCCCCATGCGCCAGCGGTTCAGCCGGGTCCGACAGGGTCTGGAACGAGGACCGCAACTGCCCCATGGCCAGCCGCCCCTGCGAGCGCACAAGCGAGGTTCCCAGAATGGCGGTCAGCACCACGATGGCCAGCGTTGGCCACAGTCCGATCATCCCGCCAACCTGTACAAACAGGGCGATTTCAACCAGTGGCACCATCAGAAAGGCCAGAAAAAGATACATTTTGGGGTCCTTGGATCTTGCGCTGAACGGTGGACTTGGCCCCACCCGTCACCTACATAAGAGCAGTCCGCTTTGGTTTCAAACAAGGCACCAATGCCTAGCACGAGGTTCACATGGAGTCGCCCTTGATTCAGATTTTGGTTTTGGCCGGCATCGCCGTCTTTCTGATCCTGCGCCTGAAAAACGTTCTGGGCACCCGTGAAGGGTTCGAAAAGCCCACCCAGCCGCAGCAGGCCCCGGCAGAGAAACGCCGCCCCGACTTCGAAGTGATCGAAGGTGGTCCGGATCTGGATATCACTGATTACGTCGCTGAAGGCTCGCCCCAGGCCGACGCGCTGGCCGCGATGAAGCGGGCAGAGCCGTCGTTCCAGGTGCAGGACTTCGTACACGGTGCACGCGGCGCCTATGAGATGATCCTGATGGGCTTTGAAAATGGCGAACTCGACGATCTGGAGCCGCTGCTGGCTGCCGACGTCTACGAAAGCTTTGTCGATGCCGTGGCGCACCGCGAAGATCAGGGCCTGACCATTGAGGCCGAATTCATTGGGGTGCGTGAAACGACCCTTGCGGATGCGCGGTTCGATGAGAGCACCCGCACTGCCGAAATCACCATGCGGTTCGTGGCTGAATTGACGTCGGTCGTGCGCAACAGCGAAGGTGAGATCGTCGAAGGCGATCCCAAGGCCGTAAAACGCCAGAAGGACACCTGGGTCTTTGCCCGTTCGATGGGCACCGACGATCCGAACTGGCAACTGGTGGCCACGGACGCATGATTGGGGCGCTACGGGCGGCATTCCGGGCAGCAGCCATTATTGGTGCTGCCATGACCGCTTCGGGCGCATCCGGCGAGACTGCCTATTCCATATTGAATTTCTCACAGCTGGACGGCTGGGACAGGGACAACCACGCCGAGGCGCTTGAGGTGTTTCTGGGGACCTGTCCCGACCTTGACGACCCCGATTGGCAAAGCCTTTGCGCGCTGGCGCAATCTCAGACGCCCGCCGGAGCCAAGCAATTCTTCGAGCTGTTTTTTCGCCCGGTTCTGATCGAGGACGGCGCAGATCCCCTGTTCACCGGCTATTTCGAACCGGAATTGCAGGGGTCGCGTTATCGGACGGACCGGTTTCGTTATCCTGTCTACAAAATGCCAAACGAAGCGCGCCAGACCAACCTGTGGCTGCCGCGCCGCGATATCCTGACGAGTGGTGTCATGGACGGGCGCGGGCTGGAAATCGCCTGGGTCGATGACCCGGTTGAGCTGTTCTTTCTGCAAATTCAGGGGTCCGGCCGGATCAAGATGCCCGATGGTGCTTCGGTTCGCGTCGGCTATGGGGGGGCCAATGGGCACCCATATAAATCGGTTGGCGCTGAAATGGTCCGGCGCGGCATCTACAAGGCGCATCAGGTCAGCGCCCAGGTGATAAAGGCCTGGGTGCGGCGCAATCCCATGGCTGGGCACGAATTACTGATGCACAACCCGTCTTATGTGTTCTTCCGCGAGGTGAAAAAAGTGCACCCGTCGAAGGGGCCATTGGGGGCGATGAACCGTTCGGTCACGGCGATGCGCAGTATCGCGGTGGATCCGAAGTACACGCCGCTGGGGGCGCCGGTCTGGGTGGAAAAGGACGGGGCGGAGCCGATGCGCCGCCTGATGATCGCGCAGGATACCGGATCGGCGATCAAGGGCGCGCAGCGGGCGGATATATTCTTTGGCACCGGGGATGGCGCCGGCGAGGCGGCCGGCCGTCTGCGGGATCCGGGGCGGATGATCGTTTTCCTGCCCATTCAACGCGCCTATGCGATGTTGCCGGAAGATTTCTGATGACCCGGCGCAAACTGACATCGGATGAAATCGATCTTTGGCACAAGGTCGTCAAACACGCGGAGCGTCTGCATCCGGGCAGTCATACGACGCCGCCAGACCTGCCGCTGCCCAAGCCAAAGCCGAAAAAGACACCGCATCCGCACTCCGAACCCCAGATCGAAGCCTTCCGCCTGGGCAGTCGCGCGCCGTCAAAGCCTGGCAAACACGATCTGAAGAAACCTGTGGCGCAATCGCTGTCTTCGGCGCCGGTGCAGATGGATGAAAAGGCGTTTCGACGGATGAAACGCGGCAAGCTGCGCCCCGAAGGCAAGTTGGACCTGCATGGCATGCGGGTGGATACGGCGCACCCTGCTCTGACCCGGTTCATTCTGTCGGCGCAGGCCTCGGGGAAGCGACTGGTGCTGGTGGTGACTGGCAAGGGCAAGGACCGGGACGAGCCGGGACCGATCCCCACCCCGCGCGGCGTGCTGCGTCACCGGGTGCCGCAATGGCTGGCCTTGCCGCCGTTGTCGCAGGCGGTGTTGCAGGTGACGCCGGCCCATATCAGCCATGGCGGCGAGGGTGCCTATTACGTCTATCTGCGGCGCGGACGCTGATCGTCGCGCGGTTATCGCTGGCTGTCCGTGATATCGATGAGCGACAGATCCTGAATCTGCTTTTTCTCCACCATCGGTGGCGGCAGCACCCCATCAAAGATCAACCCTTTGCGTGAAAACGCTTGCGATGATTGCCGCGCCGAACTGAGGATCGCGAGGAGCGCGGGCGAGGTGCCAGCAACCAAATGGCCCGAGCTGGCGGAATCGGCGTAATCGGTGGTGTCGATGATGCTGATCGGCAAATCCTCCAGACCATCGGTCGATCCCAGATTTCCCAGCCGCGCGCGGCTGGACGTGCCCCGCAGCCGTTGCGACAGGGTCAGAATCTTGTCCTTGCGGGAAATGAAAACCAGAAATGGCTGTGGAACCGGGTTGAGGCGGCTCATCTGGCTGCGAAAGACGTCCAGATCCAGATCCGGGGACATCAGCACCATGCCGTCAAGGTTCCTGTCGGACCAACCGGGTGTGCGGATTTCAATCTGGCGCAATGTCTCCATCGCCAGCATTGACCCCATGGAATGCGCCACCAGAACGATCCGCCGCGCGTTGCTTTTGCTGAGTTGTTTCAGCAGCCGTTCCAGCCCGTCGCGGGCAAACATCACGCTGTCGGCATCATAAGCATAGCCAAGCGGACTGCCGAGGCTGGGCCAGGAATAGACCACGGTGGCACCGGGAACCTTGGTATCATGGGTCAGCTGCGCCGCGCGAAAGGCGGTTTCGGATTGGGTGGAATTGAACCCATGCACAAAGACGGTGATGTCACGCTCGTCCGGTTCAAATTTTGCCAGTTCACGGTTCAGTCGATCCATGAAAACTGCGGAAGTTTCGATCTTCCGCCGGGCGGCCATGGTAAACTCGGTCTTCGGGTCCGGTGTGTCATAGGCAAACAGCAGCTGCCCGGGCTGGTGGTTGGGCGGGATCGAAACGGTCAGTTCCAGGAGGTGATAGTCTTCGGTCCTTCCATTGCCAAACCCGCCTTCGGGCAGCGGGTCACGGATCGTGGCGGCAAAGATCGTCTTTGGCGTTCCGATCTCCAGCGCTTCGGGGATGGTCGGTGTCGACGGCCGAATGCCACAGGCGGCAGCGGCAAAAAGGGATAGAAACAAAACCTTCCGGAAAAACAACATGCCAAATATCCAACCTGTTTCACGCCTTGGATATACCGGAAACCGCCCGGTTCCAACTGGCAGGACCAGCCGCAACCGGGCGGTGTTGTTTACAGGACGTAGCGGCTCAGATCGTTGGAGCCGCCCAGCTCACCAAGGTTCTTGGAGACAAATTTGGCATCAACCACAACAGCCTCGCCGCCCCGGTCCGGCGCGGTAAAGGACAGCTCTTCGAACACCCGCTCCATCACCGTGTAAAGCCGCCGCGCGCCGATGTTTTCCACCGACTGGTTCACCTCGGCCGCGATTTTGGCCAGCGCCGCGATGCCCTCTTCGGTAAAGGTGACCTCGACCTCCTCGGTGCCCATCAGGGCGGTGTACTGACGGGTCAGCGCATTGTCTGTCTCGGTCAGGATGCGGATGAAGTCCTGCTCGCTCAGCGCGCGCAGGTTGACCCGGATCGGCAGACGGCCCTGCAATTCGGGCAGCAAGTCGGACGGTTTGGCGATGTGGAAGGCGCCAGAGGCGATGAACAGGATATGGTCGGTCTTGACCGGTCCGTGTTTGGTGCTGACGGTGGTGCCCTCGATCAGCGGCAGCAGATCGCGCTGCACGCCTTCGCGGCTGACGTCGCCACCACGGGCATCGGAGCGGGCGCAGACCTTGTCGATCTCATCCAGGAAGACGATGCCGTTCTGCTCCACCGATTCCAGTGCAACGCGGGTGACCGTCTCGTCGTCCAGCAGCTTGTCCGCCTCTTCCCCGATCAGCACGTCATAGCTTTCGGCGACGGTGAGGCGCTTCTTCACGGTGCGCCCGCCCATGGCTTTGCCGAACAGATCGCCCAGGTTCATCATGCCGCCCATGGCCCCGCCGGGCTGGCCGGGAATATCGAACATGCCGCCCATCGGGTTCGAGGTATCGGTGACCTCCAGTTCGATGACGGTGTCGTCCAGCTCGCCGGATTTCAGTTTCTTGCGGAACACTTCGCGGGTGCTGTCGCGGGCCTCGGTGCCGGCGATGGCGGTGATGACGCGCTCCTCGGCGGCCTTGTGGGCCTTGGCCTTGACGTCTTCGCGCATGAATTCGCGGGTCTGCATGATCGCGGTGTCCACCAGATCGCGGATGATCTGTTCGACGTCACGGCCAACATAGCCGACCTCGGTGAATTTGGTGGCTTCGACCTTGATAAAGGGCGCGCGGGCGAGTTTCGCCAGACGGCGGCTGATCTCCGTCTTGCCGACGCCGGTGGGGCCGATCATCAGGATGTTCTTGGGGTAAACCTCGTCGCGCAGGTCATCGCCCAGCTGCTTGCGCCGCCAGCGGTTGCGCAGGGCGACGGCGACGGCGCGTTTGGCGTCTTTCTGGCCGATGATGAACCGGTCCAGTTCGGAAACGATTTCGCGGGGTGTCAGGTCAGTCATGGGATTTCCCGTATCAATGAGAGGGCGGCAGCCGGTGAAGCGGCACCAGCCCGGACAAGGGTGAAAGAAGCGCGGCGCGGATGCGGGTCCAGAAGGCCCCCAGCGCCACAAGGAACACGCCCAGAACCAGAATGGTCGATGCGGCGCCTTCGCCGTCGAACACCGTTCCGGCCAGGGTGACGCTATAGCCGATCGCGGCAATCAGGAATGACCGCCGGTCGATCACGATGGCAACAAAGGCAAAGGCGACCAGCACTGCCAGCAGCAGCAGATGCGCGCCGCTGCTGCCGTTTTCCAGCAGGCTGAGCGCGATGGTATTGACCAGCGCCGGGGCAGCGACGACGTGCAGCCAGAACCCCTGCGCCGAGCGCCGGGTGACCCGGTGCGGATCGCTCATGTCGAAGACCATCGCCACGACAAAGACCGCAAGGCCCACCAAAAGCGTGATCCAGGCGAAGGGACCGCTGGCCGACAGCAGGAAGAAATCGCCGATATTGGCGGGGGTGCCCATGCGGATCGCCCCCATCAGCAGTGCCAGGGCGAATATACCGAGTGCAATCAATGCCATGGCAAAGGGTACCCGGAACCGCAGCCAGTAGATGGCGATGGCGACCGTGGTCAGCGCGACGGGCAGCTGCATGCTGGAATAATCGGTCTGGGCAATCATGAAGGGCTGGGAAAACTGCGCCGACAGCCCTGCCCCGGCATTCACCGCCCAGAGCACGGACAGGGCAATGGCCGGCGCCACCATGCGGCGGCGGCGGATGAAATATTCCGACAGTGCCCACAGAACCGCGGCGCCGATCACCGCGGCGGTGACCGTCTTGCTTTGATAGCCGCCCAGGCTGCCCGCCAGCATTGCTGCCGTGACCGCCGCCCATCCGGAGGCGAGGATCAGCAGCCCGATGACGATGAAGATCTCGTTGAACCCCTTGAATAGCTCAAACGGTTCATCGCCTTCGGCTAGGTTTTCACGCGCGCCCCGGCGGCTGTCGGCCAGCGCCAGCAAGGAGGCGGCCTGCGCCTCGCTCAGCAGGCCCGATCCCACGGCGGCGCGCAGATCATCGCGGTCGATGCCGGACACCCTATTTCTCCGGGCTGATGGTTTCGACGGTCAGCCTGCCGTTGGTGTAAACGCAGATATCGGCGGCGATCGCCATGGATTCGCGGGCCACGGTTTCCGCCGATTTGTCACTGTCCATCATCGCGCGGGCCGCCGCGAGGGCGAAATTACCGCCCGAACCGATGGCGGCCACGTCATGTTCCGGCTCCAGCACATCGCCGGCGCCAGTGATGACCAGAAGGTCCGTTCCATCGCTGACGATCAGCATCGCTTCGAGCTTTTGCAGGTATTTGTCGGTGCGCCAGTCCTTGGCCAGTTCGACGCTGGCCCGCGCCAGTTGGCCCGGTGTGGCTTCCAGCTTGGCCTCAAGCCGCTCCAGCAGGGTAAAGGCATCTGCGGTGGAGCCGGCAAAGCCCGCGACCACGTCATAGCCGCCGGGGGACAGGCGGCGAACCTTGCGGGCGCTGCCCTTGATCACGGTCTGGCCCAGCGACACCTGTCCATCACCGGCAATCACCACAAGCCCGTCTTTCTTGACACCGATAATGGTGGTCCCGTGCCAGCCGGGGAATTGATCGTCTGCCATGCATGCCTCCAGTATTGTTGCAGCCATATATGGGCGTTGGGTCCTTATTGCTCAACCGGGTATCTGACCTGCGGCTGCCTTTGCCCAATCTATTGCCGTGCCTAGCCTTCAACTTGCGTTGATCCATCTGGCGGGCAGGGGGCTGTTGACGGGGTTCCTGACCCGAAAACTATGAGAGATGCAGGGCAAAACCATGCGTTATCAAATGATTGCAAGCCAGGCGATGAAACGGCAAAGCATGCCAAAGGATGGATCGGCGTTCGGCACCGGGCAAATGCGCCGATCGGCGGCCGTTATCAAACCCGCTGATGCGCCCCTTGCACTGTATTAGAAGAGCGGATCACGGCGTTAACAAACTGATCATTTGTTATGCAATAGGCGCAGATCGGGGCTGTCAAACGGGCAATTGTGAGACTCACCCGCCTCTCCTACATGGGCGTTAACACCGGCATGGGGCCGGTTGTTTTGTTACAGGACCCATAAAATGGCCACAACAGCAAATATCCATGCACCCCTCGGTGCGGTTGCCGTCCTCCGCATCGTCGACACCGTGCTGAACGCAAAAGCTGCCTTCGCAGAAGCCCGTGAAGCCCGCATCACCCGCCGTGCGCTGTACCGTCTGTCCGACGTCCAGCTGGCCGATATCGGTCTGACCCGCGAAGACATCTCGAAGATCTGATAGGCAGACCTTCACATGACCTTATACAGCTAGCAAAGCCGTCCGAACCCGGACGGCTTTGTGCATTTCAGGGGGCTTTTATTCTGACCACCTGTAGCGTCCGGCCAGATCGGGCAACCAGGCTTCGACCGCAGCCGTTGCGATGACATGCGGCGCCTTTCCATCGACACCCGCCACATCCAGCCCCCCGAAGACGGCCCGCACTTTTGCCCGGCCACGCGGCAGATCGGCGGCCACCAGATCACAGTCCACCGCTTCGGGCTTTTGCACGGCAATAGTCACCTCAACCCGCATTTCGGAATGATCGATGCCCAGTTCGGAAAACAGGGTAATCGAGGAATGATGCAGCGCATCCTGCACCGCACGCCGGGCCGCCTTGGTGTAGTCCTGCCCATAAAGATCGTTGCCGGTGCCCATTTCCAGAATGATACGTTTCTCCGTCATCACACCGCCTCCATTTCAAAAGAGACAAAGACGGCGGCATTGGCGATGACCGTCTTACCGCCACCCGGTTTGTCGATATCCAGACCACCTTTGGTGATGCGGATGTCAGGGCGGCCATAGGGAAAGATCTCCTTCAGCGCATCGGCATCCACGGAGTCCGGCTGCTGCACCCCGATTTCGGCGTCGATGATCATGGCTTCCTTCGGGAAATCGAACAGTTCGGCCATGTTGACCGAATTGTGCCACAGGGCATCCCTGATCGCGCGTTTTGCCGCTTCGGTGTAATCGGCGCGGCGCAGGGATGTGCCCATGCCGAATTCCACCAGTACCCGCGTTTTGGCCATGACGGTCCTCCTGTCTGTTTGCGGCCACCTTGACGGGGATCGGAGGCAAGGAAAAGGGGCGCCTTTCAGGGTCCGGTGCCTGCGGGAGCTGCAATTGCGACTCCATCCCGTCGCTGTGGCGCTAGAGCGAACCGCAGCATGCGGAGACAAGCTGGGCAACCGTCAGAGGAGGGCGCCGACATGACAGAACACACGCGTCTGAAAGATAGCCCCGAGTGGGATTATCTGCTGCGGGATTTCTATGAGTTCTACCGCCGCCTGCCTGCTGGTGGCAGCGTCAAGATCCGCAGCCATCAGCGCATGGTCCGTGAACGCATCAGCCGGGTTCTGAAATCCAATGCCGAGGTTCGCGCCGGTGCCAGCGTTGATAAACCCGTGACGGCGCACCTGCAGCGGGCGCTCGACAACGGACGGCAGGAACGCCACGGCGCCTTTATCCGCGCGATCGAGGCGGTGCGTCAGCATCTGGTGTGGCAATACGGCTATGAAAAGGTACCCCGCGGGTTGGAGCGCAAATATGCCTATGCCGAACTGGCTGGTCCCACCGGCCCGGTGATGACCGACGAGGTGATCCTGGGTCTTGTCCTGTTCGCGCCAGGCTGCACCTATCCGGCCCATTCCCATGATGGCATCTCGGAGAGCTATATCTGTCTCTCTGGCGCCGTGTCGGAGAATGATCAGGGGGTCTATGCGCCGGGGTCGCTGATCTTCAACCCGCCGGGACAGTTGCACCGCATCACCGTGGCGGATCATAACCCGTCGCTGCTCTGCTACGCTTGGGTTGGCGATCAGGAGAAACTAGCCAACCAGAAGATGGTGTTCACGCGCGCACCCAAATAGGCGCAGATCACCGGACGGGTTTTATTGCAGGCCCACACGAAAAAGGGCGCCCCGGTGGCGCCCTTTAAAAACTCTCGCTTCAGATCCAAGCGGATCAGATGCTTTCGTTGATCCAGCTTTGCAGCGCAGCCTTGGGTGCGGCGCCGGCGCGGTTGGAGACAACCTGACCGTCCTTGAAGATGAACAGCGCCGGAATACCGCGCACACCCATGGCGGCAGCAGCGTTCGGGTTGCTGTCAACGTCGACCTTGGCGATCTTTACCTTGTCGCCGTATTCGGCTGCCAGCTCTTCCAGAGCGGGGCCGATCTGCTTGCAGGGGCCGCACCATTCGGCCCAGAAGTCTACGACAACGGGAACGGAGGAGTTCTTGACTTCGGCGTCAAAGGTTTCGTCGGTGACGGCTACGGTGGACATGGAAATGTCTCCTGAGATGAGTGGCAACTGGATGCTGAACCTAGGTAGGGCTTAAGGACTCGTCAAGGTTCCCCGTGACGCTGGAAGGCCCGCGTCACAACTTCGTGCGGCAGGGGCATCAGGGTTGCATTGCGGGTCCATATCAGCGCCGTTTCGATGGTTTTGCCGGGGTAGATCCGCCCCAGCGCCAGCGCATAGGCGCCCATTTGCCGCAGCAGCCCGTCGGGACATTCGCTTACCGATTGCGGAACGGTTGCGTTTGATTTGAAATCCACCGCCAGAACCCGGTCAGATTCCACGATCAGCCGGTCGATCACCCCGTGCAGGCGGATGCCATCCAGATCGGCCGTCACGGCCACTTCGGACAGGGTGCCGGGGGCAAAGACATGCGCGAGATCGGGATTGCGCAATACAGCGCTTGCCTCCTCCAACAGTTCCCCTTGGTCCTCGCATCCCGCCAGCAGCGCCCGGGCCAGATCCGGCCAGCGGTCCTCTGGCTGTGCGGGCAGATGTTCCAGCAGCAAGTGCAGGTTGGTGCCGCGCGCCTTGGCAGCCTCCTCGTCCAGACCCTGATCGCCAAGCAGCGCCTTGGCGCCGCCCAGATCCGATGGGCTGAGCGTCGGTTCCGGCGCGACATAGGCCGGGGCAGGCTGTGTAAAGACCTGTGGCAGTGTCACTTTCTTTGGCTCGGGGGCGTCGTGGGCGACAAACTCCAGCCCGTCCCAATCGCCATGCTGCAGCCGTAGGCCCGGCCCACCGGGCAGGTCCGTTTCGGCGGCGCCGCCGTCATTCAGAGCCCGTTCGACCATCTGGTACCAGCTGTCACCCTCTTTCGACAGCTCCCCGGCACTGGCGACGATCAGCCACTTCTCTGCCCGCGTTAGTGCCACATACAATAGGCGCAGTCTTTCGTTCTGCTGTTTCTCCTGCGCGGCCTCGCGCGCGGTGAGCATGGCGGCGGGCATCTGATCCTTGGGCACGCGCCACAGCGGCGCGCCTTCGGCCACGATGATCTCGGCATCGCTTGGCGGCTTGCGTTTGGCGGTATCTGGCAGGATCACGATCGGCGCCTCCAGCCCCTTGGAGCCATGCACCGACATCACCCGGATCATATCACCGGCGGCGCCCATCTGGCGCTTGATCTCAAGATCGTCGGTCTGCATCCAGACAAGAAACCCGGTAAGGCTGGGAATATCGGTGCGTTCATAGGCCAGCGCTTGGGACAGGAGCGCGTTGATTCCGTCCTCTGCCTCTGGGCCAAGGCGGCCCAGCAGGCGCTGGCGGCCCCTGTGACGGGTCAGGATCCGCTCAATCAGATCATAGGGGCGCAGGAAATCGGTCTGGCTGCGCAGATCGTCGATCATTTCCATCGTTTCGGGATATTCCGTGGCCCGATCACGCAGCGCTGCCCACAGATGGCTACCGCCTTTGCGCCGGTGGGCAAGGTCGAACAGCATCTGTTCCGACCAGCCAAAAAGCGGTGATTTGAGCGCGGCGGCCAGCGACAGGCTATCCTCGGGCGTCGCCAGAAACGACAGCAGCGCGGCGATATCCTTGACCGCCAATTCGGCGCCGACCTTCAGCCGGTCGGCACCCGCGATAGGCAGGCGAGCGGCCTTGCAGGCGCGGATGATTTCGGAAAACAGCTCGGACCGGCGCTGCACCAGGATCAGGAAATCCCCGGCATGTACCGGGCGGCGCTGAAAGGTGCCGCGGGTCGGGCCGTCCTCGGGGATTGTGACCTTGTCGTCGATCATCCGCTTGATCTCGCGGGCGATACGTTCGGCTAGAATCACCGTATGATGACGGGCGCCCGGCCGGTCCACCGGATCGGTCCAGTCGCGGTCTTCCTCATCATCCAGCTTTTCCACCGCAGGCCAGAGGTCCACGCGCCCCGGCAGATCGGATTTGAAAGCGCGGTGCAACGCGTCCTTGTGAAAGCCGGCGCGGGGGCTGTCCTTGAAAACCAGATCGACCAGCCGCAAGATCGCCGCAGAGGAGCGGAAGGAAAACTCCAGCGCCGCATTCTGAAGCGCCGCGCCGGTTTCGGCCAGACGGCGACCGAATTCTTCCTGCATGCGGTCAAAGGCATCCGGGTCGGCGCCCTGAAAGGAATAGATCGATTGTTTCTTGTCGCCGACCACAAAGATCGTGCGCTCTACATCCGACCGCGCGCCGATCCCTGATGTGAATTCCTGCGCCAGTTTTTCGATCACGTCCCATTGCACCGGGCTGGTGTCCTGCGCTTCGTCCACCAGGATGTGATCGATGCCGCCATCCAGCCGATAGAGCACCCAGGCCGCCACCGCCGGATCGTTCAGCAGCAGCCGCGCCTTGAGGATCAGATCATCAAAGTCGAGCCAGCCGCGCAGCTGTTTGCGCCGCTCGTATTCCGGCAGGAACACGGAGGCAAAGGCGTGCAGGTCCTCAGATTTCTGCGCCGCTGCCAGCGCCAGCCGTTTGGCACGGGCGTCCTCGACCCGCAGCATGAAGGGCTCCAGCCGATCCATCAGATCGGGGTTGTCCTTTTGCAACTTCTTGGTCGGAAAGCTGCCGACCTTGGCCGTAAAGGGCGCCTTGGCGCCGGCGCCAGTCAGAAAAACCGACTCTAACATGGGCAGATCGGCCATCTTCGGTGTGTCGATCCCGGCGAGTTTCGCGGCAGCTTTCTGGTCGTTGGTGCCACCGGTTGCCAGCATATCGCGGGTGCGGCTCAGCAGCTCATTTTCTCCACCCAGAAACACCAACGCCTCCAGCGCGGCAGCGTCAAACCCTTCGGGCAGGTCGAACAGTTTCAGCAGACCCGCGCGGTCCAGAGGCTGGGCAAATTCGGCGCGGCGCTGGCAGATGGCAGCGGTCAGATCGTCAAAATCGCTGCCTGCAACATGCCGGGCCAGCGCCTCGACCAGATGCGCCTCCGGGCCGTTGGCGATATCCTCGACGATTTCAGCGCGCAACAGTGTGGCGGCGCGGTCTTCCATTTCGGCGAATTGCGGGCTGACGCCAGCCTCCAGCGGGAAACGCCGCAACAGCGAGGAACAGAAAGAGTGGATCGTCTGGATCTTGAGGCCACCCGGCGTTTCAATCGCGCGGGCAAAGAGCGTGCGCGCCTGCGCCAGCCCCTCGCCCCGGGCCACGTCGCCTGCGCCCAGATCCTCCAGCGCTGCGCTGAGGCTGTCATCGCCCAGCATCGCCCATTCACCCAGCCGCTGGAACAGCCGGTTCTGCATCTCGCTGGCGGCGGCCTTGGTATAGGTCAGGCACAGGATGTGCTGCGGCTGCACGCCTTTCAGCAACAGCCGCGCCACCCGGTCGGTCAGCACCTTGGTCTTGCCCGATCCGGCATTGGCCGCCAGCCAAGTCGAGGCATCGGGCCGCGCGGCGCGAAACTGCGCCTCAGATGCTGCATCGCGGGGGGCGGTCATGTCAGATCCTCCGGCTTTGGCATGTCGCTGCGGTCCCATTCGCCAAAGCGCGCCAGATGATCGTAGTCGCCGGCAAAATCGTCCCGGTGCACCATGCGACGGCTACTATAGCCCTGATCAGGGTCGAAATAGGCTTCGATCAGTTTCTTCAGCTCAGCCCAGACCTTGGCCGGGGGTTCATCCGCCAGCGGCGCGGGCACTTCCTTGATCGGGGATTTCAGACCGATGAAAACGGCTCGTTCCACCTGTGCGGCGCCGAAGTTTTCAAAGGCGCCCTGTTCGGCCATGGCGGCTTCGATCAGCAGCTGTTTGTCAAAGGCGCGCTGCTGTTTGTCAGTCGGTGGATCGCCGGTCTTGTAGTCAAAGATATGCAGACAACCGCGTTCATCGACGTCGATCCGGTCGGCCTGTCCGGTGATCTGGAAATCCAGCGGCGCAAGGCGAACTCCTCCGCTGATTTCAAACCCAGAGGGGCGCGCAGCGGCGCGGCGGGTCTGTTCCCCCGCGACAAAGCTTTCGGCGATGCGGGCAATGCGCGCCAGCCACAGGCTGCGGGCGACGGGCCAGGGGACCTCTGCCTGCAACTGGCTGCGGGTGCGCGCGATCAGTTCTTCCGGGGTCAGCAGCTCCGGGTTGTCACTGCTGTCGCGGATGTAATCCTCGAACACCTTGTGCACCACGATCCCGCGCAGCAGCGCATCGGGTTCCCGCATCAACGGGTTCAGCGGTTTCAGGCGCAGCACATGTTTGGCGTAAACCGCATAAGGGTCGCGGATGAGGCGGGGGATTTCCGTGACCGACAGCTGTCGCGGACGGGCGGCAACTGGCGGGCGCGGGGCAGGGCGGCTGGCAGGTTCGCTTGGCAGCGGGACCTCCAGCGCCGTTGACCAATCCAGCCATGTCTGCCCGCGGGCGCGCATTGCTTCCAGCGCGGCTCGCCCGCCTTGTTCCGGCAGGCCGCGCAACAGGTTCATCATCCGGTTGAGCCAGCGCGAGGGTACGGTATCTGCCTCTTCCGAGCGTTTGGCACGGGTCAACCAGACTTCAGGCGCGGCCACGGCCTGCTGGAAGTCATGCGCAGAGAGACCGATACGGCGTTCGGGCAGCAACAGCCCGGCCTGATTGCGCAACTGGCGGTTCAGCCAGGGATCGGGGCTGGCGGCCTCGGGCCAGCTACCCTCGTTGAGACCGGCCAGAATGACCAGATCGGCGCCTTGAACACGGGCCTCTAGCGTACCCCAGATCATGATCGACCCATAGGGCGCATCGCGGTCGCGCACCTCTTCCTGCGCCAGCAGCGCGCCCAGAAGATCGGCAAAGTCGCGGGCGCTCATCTCGCCGCCGAATTGCGCGTTCTCTTCCAGATCGGTGATCACCTTCAGCGCCTTCTGGCCGGCTTTCTTGTCCCAGAGCGTGCCGCTGCCGCCCAGCTGACTGCCAGAGGCAATGCCTTCGGCGCGGGCGCGCAGGCGGGTGATCCAATCCGTCAGGGACAGGTTGCCCGGGGTGACCTGATCGGCAAATTGTGTCGTCAGCCAGTCGAGCCATCCGGGGATCAGATCGCGCGTGGCGCCAAAGGCGGCAAAACTGTCTGCATCGGGGAAGGGCGGGCCATTGCGGCGCAGCTCGAGTTCGAAATCGCGGGTATGGCGCAGGTGTTCGCCGCGCGCAGCCTCTGGCCCGTCGTGGGTCAGCGGGTGTTTCAGCAGCGTCAGCAGCATGTCCGGCGTCAGCACGTGGCAGAACAGCTCGGCCACGTGGCGCAGGAAACGGCCCGGCGGAGACAGTTGCAGCGGCTGACCGGCGGAATCATCCGGCAGGATGTCCCAGCGGTCCAGCGCCGCCGACACCTGCCGCGTCAGCATCCGGTCGGGGGTGATCAGCGCCGCGGTCTGGCCATCCTCGGCGGCCTGCCGCAGACGCAAAGCGATGGTGAGCGCCTCGGATCTGGGGCTTGGCGCTTCGACAAGGGTGATGGTCTCGGCAGCGCGATCGATATCGGTCAGTTGAGGTCCTTCGCTCATCCAGGCGTCGGTGACAGGGGCAGGCCGCAGCGCCAGTGACACCAGCCGGTTGCGGGCCGGAAAGGGCGGGGTTTCATCTGTCCAGGGCTCCACGTCACGCGGCGTGAGCTCCAGATCCTTCATCAGCCGGTAGAACCGGTACTGCGGGTGGTCTTCGGAGATCAGCGGATCATCAAGGCCGGACCAGACGTGATCGGGTTGGTCAAAATCGAACCCCGGCAGGATCACCGCGCCCTGCGGCAGGCGGGCGATGGCTTCCATCAGCATCAGCGTGGTACCGCGCGAGCCGGTAGAGCCGGCCAGGATCACCGGGTGTTGCGGCGGTGCGCTCTGCCACTGGTCGATCAGGTTCAGAACCACCTGCCGCTGGCGGGCTTCCTTGTCCATGGCATCGTCGTGGCGGTCAACAAAATCATCTGCGATCCCGATGAAGGCCTGCGCGCGCGCCCAATGCCCGGACATGTCCGAGACATCAAGGTTGCGGATGGTGTCGGTGCTGACGCCTTCGCCCTGCATTTCGTCGATCAACGCCGCCAGACTGTCGGAGAGATCAAAAAGCGAGGCCCGCGCGGCAAGATCCGGTTGCGCGTCCAGCAGTTTCGCGATCAGCTGAGACAGCTCCAACCGGCGCCTGAGCGAGGGCAGGGCAGGCGGCAGGCCGTGCAGGGTGGCGCGCTGTGCCAGATCGGTCAGCAGCGACAGGCGTGGCAGCAGCAGGGTGGGGCCGGCGTCAAACAGGTCGCGCACCCGGCGCTGCATGCGGGCGGTGTTGACGATCACCTCGGCGCGGGCCAGCGCCTCGGGCGGGAGGCCAGCGCTGCGCGCGATCAGGCCGTTCACTAGCGCCCGAGGGAAATCGACACCGCAGGGCAGGGCGAACAGGCGCGGTTTGTCCTGTGGTTCAAACATCGTCATGTGCCAGCAATTGCTCCGCCAGGGTGATGCCTTCGGGGTGTCCCACATCGCACCAGTGGCCGGGATATTCGAGGGCGTACAGCCGTTTTTCCTCGATCATCGGGTTCCATAGCAGGCGGGTGGAAAAGGCGGTCTCGTTGATGCTCTGCAATCCGTCTGTCTTGAGGATCTGCACACCGCCCCATACCAGATCGCCGCCCCATGAAATGCGCCCCGCCGCGTCGGCCGAGAAATCACCGCCGCCCTGCCGCCCCACAGCGTGCACCAGCGGTACGCAGAGCATGAGGCCATCCATCTGCGCGGGATCCCAGGCCGCGCGCAGCATTTCAAACGGGTTCGGCCCGGCCCAGATCGCATCGGAGTTCGAGGTGTAAACGGGACCATCTCCCAGAAGGGGCAGCGCATGGCGTAGACCGCCGCCGGTATCCAGGATCTCCGGCTGTTCGTCGCTGATCAGAACGCCCTGCGGTTTCAGGTGCTCCTGCAGGATCTCTGCCTTGTAGTGGGTGTTGACCACGATCCGCGCGGGCTGCACCGCGTGGGCCAGATCCAGCGTGTGGTCGATCAGGGGTCGCCCGGCAACCGGGATCATCGGTTTCGGCAGATCCCGGGTCAGCGCCTTCATCCGGGTGCCAAAGCCGGCCGCGTAGATCATTACGGCTTCGGGGGATAGCGCCGCCATTATCGCAGCCTGTCCAGGTTTTCGGGGCTGGGTGGGGGTAGATCACTGCGCAGCCAATCCGCCAGAGGCGCAAGGGCGGGGTGCTCCAACCCGCGCATGACATGGCCCCAGACGCGCGGGATCAGATCCAGATACTGCGGCTTGCCGCCTTCCTGCGACAGCCGCGCAAAAATGCCTAGGATACGCAGGTTTCGCTGCACGCCGATCACCGTATAGGCGGTGCGGAACCCGGAGGGATCGACACCGGTGACCTCAATGTAGTGATCGATCATCTGCATCTCGACCCCGGCGGGCACATCGCGGCGGGCGTCCTGCAGGAGCGAGACCAGATCATAGGCCGGATGACCGGTGCGGGCGTCCTGAAAATCGATGACGCCGACGCGGGCGATCCCGTCCCGATCCGGCAACCACAGCAGGTTCTGGGCATGAAAATCCCGGTGCACAAAGACGGCGTCGCCCTTGACGCTGTGGCGCAGAATGTCTTCGAACTGATCTTCGAACCGGCTGGTCAGCACGCTGTCCTCCTGCCCGGTGATGCCGCTTCGGTAGGTTGTCATCACAAGGCTGGCCATTTCAGCCATGACACGCGGACCAAGCGGCTCCAGATCGGGCAGCGGCGCCTGATGCAGCGCAATCAGAAGATCGGTTGCGGCCCGGTAGAGGGACATTTCCTGTCCGGGGTCCTGTTCGATCACGCTGCTGAACAGCCCGTCGCCGAGGTCCTCAATCAGCAGGAAGCCGTGTTCTGCGTCCTCAGCCAGAATTTCCGGCGCGCTGACGCCCTGTTCGTGCAGGTATTCGGCGATCTGAACGAAGGGACGGATATCCTCGCCCTTCTCTGCCGGGGCATCCATCAGCACCACGGTGCCGCCGTGTGGGCCGATCAGCCGTTCATAGCGGCGCATCGAGGCATCGCCGGCCAACGGGCAGCGTTCCCAGCTGCCGTATCCGGCGCCCGACAAAAAGGCGGAGATCAGCTCTGTTCGGTCTGTCATGAAAAAACTTGCTCCATCAGGGGCTGCCATCTGTCATCGCTCCACCGCAGGGTCAGCAGACGGGCATCTTCGCTATCGGGGTCCAGTGCAAACGTCAGGTGCAATGCGTGCTGCGGCGCCAGCTCCTCCAGTCGGTCGGGCCATTCGACCAGGGTGATCGCGGTGTCAAAGGCGGCGAGCAGCCCCAGTTCTTCGACCTCATCAAGCGACGACAGGCGGTAAAGATCCGCATGCCACAGCTCACCCGCCGGGACCTCGTAGGTCTGGACCAGCGTGAAGGTGGGAGAGGGGACATCTTCGGGGATGTCCTGCAACGACTGGATCAGGTGGCGGGCGAAATGCGTCTTGCCGGCGCCGATGGGGCCTTCCAGAAGCAGGCAATCGCCCGGGCAGAGGGCCCCGGCGATTTTCTGTGCCAGATCGGCGGTATTTTCGGCCGAAGCCAGACTGCAGGAATGAGGACTTTTGATCATGGCGCCACAATGGCGTCAGGCGTCATGCGCTGCAAGCGGGATTGCCCTTGGGGGTGCCCGGCTTGCAGTCCTGCTCAGCTGTGATCAGAGATGGCAAAGCGTTCCTGTTCGGCGCAGGGCAGGCTGGTCTGCGGATTGCAGAAGCTGACCATGGTGGCGCCGTTCTGGATGCCGGTGACCTTGCACATCAGCGGCGTGCCGTCGCGCAGTTTCACATTTGCCCACCAGGGGTCGCGCGCATCGCTGGCTGCGACGAAATCGCGGATCTCTCCCCAAGCCGGTGTCGGGGCGCAGGTGTCCTGCCAGACGCGGCTGGCATCCATGATCGACACTTTGGCAAAGCTGGCGTCTGGGTCCATTTTCCACATCTGATGATAGGCGGCGTTGGAGAAAGTCATGCTGCCATCATTGGCAAAGACAGCGATGGCTTCGTCCATCTGGTCCATGATCGACTGCCCCATTTCCAGCTCCGAGCGGAACTGACGCGTCAGGGTCACTTCGGCGGTGATGTCCTCGAACAGGAAGGCAATGGCACCATCGGGATGCGGGCGGCCAGAGACCGAATAGACCGAACCCGAGGGCAGCGACCATGTTTCCTTGTACCGGCCTTCAGCAGCGGCCTCGAGCAGGTCTTCGAACTGGTGGCGCCAGCTGGAGTAATTCTTGGGCTCAGGCATCATGCGCTGGTCGCGCAGACGGTCGAAAAAGCTCATCAGGTTGGGACGGGAGCTGAGGAAATCGGGCGGCAGCGCGGTCAGGTCGATCAGCACCGGATTGAACAGGACCAGCTGGCGGTTGCGATCAAAGATGGCCAGACCAATGGACAGCTGGGCAAAGGTTTTTGCCAGAGTCTGCACAAAGTTGCGCTGGGCGATTTCGGCATCTACCACCGCATTCACATCGACAGCGTGACACAGCCAGCCGGCTTCGGTTTGAGTGGTCGAGATATTGTACCACAGCTGCTTGTTGCTGTCGGGCAGCGGGATGGAAATCCGTTCCGGTTTGCCGCTGGATTTGGGTTCTTCAAGATCGGTGAACAGGGGCACCGACACATCCACGTCGCGACCGCGGATTTTATGGGTAAGGTTGTCATAGGCCAGGTTGGACCAGGTGATCGCGCCTTCATCCGATTGCAGCCAGACCGGATAAGGGGCCTGATGCACGGCTGCGCGCAGGGTGGTCAGTTCCTGATCCTGCGATCTGTTCTGCTCTTCCAGAGTCGAGCGGCGCAGCTGCACGCGGGTAATACCGTCGATCCATTCACAATGCGCTTCGCGGCTTTCGGCGGATTCGGTGCCCGACAGGACAAGGGGACCGACATCTTTCAGAAATCCGGGCGATTGCGGCAGGCCGGGGTAATTGCGCGCCAGCTGGTCGCGCAGCATGTTCCAGCTGAACGCCTCGGTGTGTTCGCCAATGAATTTGCGTGCGCCCGAGGACCAGCCGATCAGGTTGGTGTCGTCAAACAGGAAGACCGCATCAGTGCGCCCGTCGCTGGACAACAGATCCTGCTCCAGCGATTTGGAGCGCGCGCCGGGAGACAACCACCACACGGCTGCCGCGGCTGTGGCGGCGCAGAGGGTTGCCAAGATTAGCCATTCGATTGAAACGATGTTCTGCATGTTGTCCTGCCTTGCTCGCGTATCGCTTTATCAATGGTTGCTTAAAAATGGTTAAATGAAGTTTAATTGGTTGCTAAAAAGTGAACAGTTAAATTTCAATTCTCTGGTTTTTCCCGGTTGGAACGGCATTTTCGCCCTTGAGCGCGTCGACCTTGTCACGCGGCCAGGAGACTTCAACGATGGCACCCCGGCGTTCTTTTGGCAGTATTAGTCCGGGAAGCGGGGCCGATCCATTGGTAAACCGCAGGTTGGCGCCGCTGCGTTCCAGCAGGGTTTTGGCGATGAACAGGCCCAGCCCCATGCCTTCGTAACCGGGGCGTTTGCGCCGATCAGATCCACTGCGCCGCCGTTTCATGAAGGGATCGCCGATCCGGCCCAGCATCTGAGAGGGGAACCCGCGCCCGTCGTCGCTGATCCGAACCTCGATCTTTTCGTCGTCCCAGGCGGCGTCGATCCAGACGGTGCTGCCTGCGAAATCCACCGCGTTCTGAACCAGGTTGCGCAGACCGTGGATGATCTCGGGTTTGCGCAGGATGGTGGGTTGCTGCAGGCTGCCGTCCTCAAGCGGGGCTTCGTGAAACACGACCGTCGTGCCGCGGTCCATATGGGGTTCGGCGGCCTCGTGGATGACGGTCGAGAGCGGCGCCTGGCGCAGATGCAAGTCGTCCTTGCCGGCCCGGCCCATGCTGCGCAGGATATCGCGGCAGCGGTCCGCCTGTTCCCGGATCAGGGCGGCGTCTTCGCGCAGGTCGGGGCGGTCGTCCAATTCATCCAACAGTTCGGCACTGGCCAGTTTTATGGTGGCCAGCGGTGTGCCAAGTTCATGCGCGGCGGCAGCGACCACGCCGCCAAGGTCGGTCAGCTTTTGCTCACGCGACAGGGCCAGCTGGGTGGCAGAAAGCGCGTCCGACATGCTGCGGATCTCGGTGCTGATCCGGAAGGAGTAGAACCCGATGAACAGGATGGCGATGACGATGGCGGTCCAGTTGCCAAAGACAAAGACATCCGGAACCCGCAGCAGGAACCCCTGTTCGGTGCGCAGGGGAATATGGAATTCGGCCATCATAGTCACCAGCATGATGGCAGTACCGCCAATGATCAGGGTTGAGCGCAGCCCCATCATGGCAGCGGATATTGTCACTGGCGCCAGAACCAGCAGGGCAAAGGGATTGTGCAGACCGCCGGTCAGGCTCAGCAAAAACGCCAGCTGCATCAGATCGAACAGAACCATCAGGAAGTTTTCGAATTCCGACAGGCGCTTGTTCTCGGGGAACATCAGGGTGGCGACAAGATTTCCGGTGACCGCGATGCCGACCGCCAGAAAACACAGCGGCAGCACCAGTTGCAGATTGTACATGTACTGCGCCACCAGGATCGCAATGATCTGCCCGGCGATGGCTACCCAGCGCAGTAGGATCAGGGTCCGCAAACGGATCCAGTGGCTGCGTTCCTGGCCATGCATCAGGCCGAATTGGGTCTCGCTCATCTGGGCCTCCTGATCTGCGGCGCATTATCACGTTCCCGCGCCGATCGGCGGTGTGACGCCGTGTGCAGTTGCATCGGCTGAGTTTCTTGATAGGTCTCGCGCCCGAAACGATCAACAACCCTTCCCGTTCGCAAAGTGTGATCACATGACCCGCCTATATGCCCTTCTTGCTGCCCTGTTCATTGCTGCCCTTGCCGGCGGCACCTGGTTCCTGACCCGCCCAGGGGACAGCGATGACAAATTCGCCCAGTGCCGCAGCAGCAAGATTGCCGGTGGCGCAGACACCATTGGCGGGCCGTTCGAACTGGTCAATTCCAAGGGTGAGACGGTTACCGACAAGGATGTCATTACCGAACCATCGCTGCTGTACTTTGGCTATACCTTCTGCCCCGACGTCTGCCCGCTGGATGTGTCCCGCAATGCCGAGGCCATCGATGTGCTGGATGAACGCGGTTACAGCGTGACACCGGTGTTCATCTCGATCGACCCGGACCGCGACACCCCCGAGGTGGTTGGCGATTTTGCCTACAACATGCATGAAAAGATGATCGGTCTCACCGGATCGGCCGAGCAGGTCAAGGCGGCCAGCCAGGCCTACAAGACCTATTACAAGAAACAGGACGGGGATGAGGACTATTACCTGGTCGATCACTCCACCTTTGCCTATCTGGTGCTGCCGGAAGACGGGTTTGTCGAATTCTTCCGCCGCGATGAGACGCCCGAGCAGGTGGCAGACAAGATCGGCTGTTTCATTGATAACATGTAACGGTGTCTGGCATTTGACCTTTGCCACCCGGCGTTTAATATCCAAAACAAGAATTTGCTGAACGAACGCGGAGGAGCGGGCATGGTCGAAGCGACGCAAAGGGACATCGGACCCGACAAATCGCTCTTGTTGGTCGATGATGATGAACCGTTTCTGCGCCGCCTGGCCAAAGCGATGGAAAAGCGCGGTTTCGAGATTGAGACCGCCGGATCCGTCGCCGCCGGCAGCGCCATCGCCACCGCCCGGCCCCCAGCGTATGCGGTTGTCGATCTGCGGCTGGAGGATGGCAACGGTCTGGATGTGGTCGAGGTGATCCGAGAAAAACGTCCCGACAGCCGGGTTGTGGTGCTGACCGGATATGGCGCCATTGCCACCGCCGTTGCTGCGGTGAAGATCGGCGCCACCGATTACCTGTCAAAACCGGCGGATGCGACCGATATCACCAATGCGCTCTTGGCCTCGGCGGATGAACTGCCGCCGCCACCGGAAAACCCGATGAGCGCGGACCGCGTGCGCTGGGAGCATATTCAGCGCATCTATGAACTCTGCGACCGCAACGTGTCCGAAACCGCTCGGCGGCTGAACATGCACCGGCGGACCTTGCAGCGGATCCTCGCCAAACGCAGCCCCAAGTAAAGGCAACCCCCAGGCGAGGACCACACATGACAGAGCAAGGCGCCGGACCCGAAGATCAGCCGTTGCCCGACGGGGGCTGGTCCGAGGAGATTGAGACCCTGCGCGATGCCTGCGTGATCCCGCCGGTCGACAGTGCGCTGGTGCAAAAGGCCGGTGTTCTGACCGCTTCTGGTGATTACTGCGCCAAGGCCGCGCTCTGGCGCAAATACCGCCCGATCACCGTGCAGCCCGACCCGCCGAGTGAGGTCAACGCAACCCTGCCGGGGCGCTGGCTCTGGGGCGGGGTGCTCTGGGCGCATTTCGGGCATTTCCTGGTGGAAAGCTCGTCCCGGCTCTGGGCGCTGCCACATCTGGATCAGCCGGTGGACGGCATCCTGTTCATCCCCAAACGCCCGGCTGTGGGCGATGAAACGCGCGGCTTTCAGCGCGAGTTCATCAATCTCTTTGCGCCGGGCCTGCCAATCCGGGTTGCGGCTGAACCGACCCAGGTTGAGGAACTGGTGGTGCCAGGGCAGGGGTTTGGCCTTGGCCATATCACTCGTGGCACCCGCAAGTTCCGCAATGCGGTGCACAGCCGCTTTGCCCGGGATGTGACCCCTGAAGGCCCTGAAAAGCTCTATATCTCCCGTTCGAAACTGGGCCTCAGCAAGGGCGGTCTTCTGGGCGAAGAGCAGATGGAAGAGCTGCTTCAGGCCGAAGGCTATGAGATTTTCCACCCGCAGGAGCACAGCCTGACCGAGCAGCTGGCGCGCTACAAGGCGGCGAAACGGGTGATCGCGGCGGATGGCTCGGCGCTGCATCTCTTTGCCATGGTAGGAAGGCCGGATCAGAAGGTCGCGATGGTCCTGCGGCGCCAATCCGGCGCCAATAATCTGCTGGCGATGAATGTAGCGCATTTCTGCAAATGCAATCCGCTGGTGATTGGCGCGCTTCGCACTGAATGGGTGCCGGTCAACAAGCCAAAGTCGAGCCGCAACAGCTTTGGCGAGATCGACCATTCGGTGATCGGCCGGGCTCTTGCCACGCATGGATTCATCTCTGCTGATGCGCAATGGCCGGTGCTGAGCGACGATCAGCGGCAACAGATCCTTGTCGAAAAGGGGCTTGGCGGCAGCGACCGTTTCGTGGAATCGCCCGAATTCAAACAGCAGCGGATCCGCGAAATGCGCCGCGCCCGCCGGGCCCGGCGGGCGGCCAAAACCGCCAACGCCTGAGGTAGTGGCCTAAAGCTGCGCCAGCAACTCTGCATGGCGGCTGACAAAATCACGGCGCACCTCGACCGGCGGGCGCAGGTCGATAGACAGATCGCCCGTGATCTGCGGGTCGATGCGGCCAAAGAACTTGTTGGCCTCCATCTCCGAAAACCCGGCGATCTGAACCGCCTCCATCCAGGCGCTGATCTTGTCGGCGCGCTTGATCTTGGATTTGATGGTCTTTGGCAGGGCGGCGGGCAGGCCAAAACGGACATGGATGGCCGTAGTCAGCCGCTGATCCAGATCCTCATACCCGGGACCGACTGCTGCCTTCACCGGGGATATCATGTCGCCAATCACATATTCCGGGGCATCGTGCAGCAGCGCGGCCAGGCGCCATTTAACGGGCGCCTTGGGATAAAGACGGGTGAACAAGCTCTCGACCAGCAGCGAATGTTCGGCCACCGAATAGGCGAAATCACCCTTGGTTTGCCCGTTCCAGCGCGCCACAAAGGCCAGCCCATGGGCGATATCCTCGATTTCGATGTCGACAGGCGTGGGATCCAGAAGATCCAGTCGGCGCCCTGACAGCATGCGTTGCCAGGCGCGGGCAGGTTTTGGAGGCATCGGTCGGGTCCGGCTCTTACAGAGGTTCTACCTGTGCCTAGCCGCTTGGCACCCAGCGTGCAAATCCTGAATTGCGTGGCATTTGGTCCGGGGCACACCTCTGCTCTGGGTGGTTTTATTGCTTGTAAAGCGTTGCGGTGTTAAGTGCGTGGCCAAGTTGAGGCTGAGCCAGAATGGAGTTGCCAATGGGCACGGATTACATCGTCAAAGACATCGCATTGGCCGGGTTTGGCCGCAAGGAACTGGATATCGCGGAAACCGAAATGCCGGGGCTGATGTCCCTGCGCGCGGAATACGGGGACAGCAAGCCGCTGAAGGGCGCCCGCATCGTCGGCTCCCTGCATATGACCATCCAGACCGCGGTTCTGATCGAAACCCTGGTGGCGCTTGGCGCCGATGTCCGCTGGGCATCCTGCAACATCTTCTCGACCCAGGATCACGCCGCTGCGGCGATTGCCGAGGCAGGCATTCCCGTCTTCGCCATCAAGGGCCAGACCCTGGAAGAGCATTGGGATTACCTCGACCGCTCCTTCCAGTTCGCCGAAGGCGCCAACATGATCCTCGACGATGGCGGCGATGCGACGCTCTACGTGCTGCTGGGCGCCCGCGCCGAAGCAGGTGAGGACATCATCCCGGTGCCCGGCTCTGAGGAAGAAGCCGCGATCAAGGCGCAGATCCAGAAGCGCATGAAGGAAAGCCCCGGCTGGTTCACCAAGACCCGCGACGCGATCAAGGGCGTTTCCGAAGAGACCACCACCGGCGTGCACCGTCTTTATGAGCTGGTGAAACAGGGTCAGCTGCCCTTCCCGGCGATCAACGTCAATGACTCGGTCACCAAGTCGAAGTTCGACAACAAATACGGCTGCAAGGAAAGCCTGGTCGACGGCATCCGCCGCGCCACCGACACCATGATGGCCGGCAAGGTCGCGGTGGTCTGCGGCTACGGCGACGTGGGCAAAGGCTCGGCTGCCTCTCTGCGCGGCGCGGGGGCCCGCGTGAAGGTCACCGAAGCGGACCCGATCTGCGCTCTGCAGGCGGCGATGGACGGCTTTGAGGTGGTGCTGCTGGAAGACGTGGTCTCCAGCGCCGATATCTTCATCACCACCACCGGCAACAAGGACGTGATCCGCATCGAGCATATGCGCGCGATGAAGGACATGGCCATCGTCGGCAACATCGGCCACTTCGACAATGAGATCCAGGTGGCGAACCTCAAGAACCACAAGTGGACCAACATCAAGGAACAGGTGGATATGATCGAGATGCCCTCGGGCAACCGCATCATCCTTCTGTCCGAAGGGCGCCTGTTGAACCTTGGCAATGCCACCGGTCACCCGTCGTTTGTGATGTCGGCCTCTTTCACCAACCAGGTTCTGGCGCAGATCGAGCTGTGGACCCGCGGTGAGGAGTATAAAAACGAGGTCTACATCCTGCCCAAGCATCTGGACGAGAAGGTCGCCCGCCTGCATCTGGAGCGTATCGGCGTCAAGCTGACCACGCTCAGCCCCGAGCAGGCCGCCTATATCGGCGTCACCCCCGAAGGCCCCTTCAAGCCGGAACACTACCGCTACTGACCGGCCTCACAGCAGAACACCACAAAGCCCCCGCAAATCATGCGGGGGCTTTTTTGTTTTGGCTTCGATAGGGCGCAGAAACTGCGAGATGACGTTTGGTCGAAACCGCAAAGAGGCTGGATAAGCCTCTGACAAGGTGACGACGGCTGGTCTAGGCTAACCCTGGTCCCTGTGGCTTTGCACGCCGCTGGACCGGGAGGAACAGGGGAGGCAGCCATGAGCGACCAAAAGACACAATTCCGGACCTGCAATATATGCGAAGCCATGTGCGGCTTGATCGTTACCCATACCGACACCGAGGTCGTGTCGATCAAACCCAACCCGGATGACCCCCTGTCGCGGGGCCATATCTGTCCCAAGGCGATTGCCCTGCAGGATTTCCGCACCGACCCGGACCGGGTGACCACGCCGTTGAAAAAGGTGGACGGTCAGTTCGTACCGGTGTCCTGGGAGGAGGCGCTGGAATATGCCGCAACCCGGATCGAAGAGGTGCAGGAGGCCCATGGCAAGGACGCCGTGGGGACCTATCTGGGCAACCCCAACGCGCATAAGTTCGGCAACCTCCTGACCCTGCCGCGACTGGTCAAGGCGCTGGGGACGCAGAACCGCTATTCCTCGGCCACGGCGGATCAGATCCCGCATCACGTTGCCTCGATCCACATGCTGGGCCATCCGATGCTGATCCCAGTGCCGGATGTGGACCGCACCGACTTCATGCTGATCATCGGCGGCAATCCCCTGGTGTCGAATGGGTCGATGATGACCGCGCCGGGATTTGGCAAGCGGATGGAGGAGCTGCACGCGCGCGGTGGGCGCAGCGTTGTGGTAGACCCCAGACGCACCGAAACCGCCGAAAAGGCCAGCGCGCATCTGTTCATCCGCCCCGAGACTGATGCCTTCCTGCTGCTGGCGCTGATCCATGAGGTTTTTGCGGCAGGTCTGGGCAGCCCCGGTGCGCTGGATCCGGTGGTGCGGGGTCGCGATGCGCTGAAACAGGCGGTGCAGCCGTTCACGCCGGATCTGGCGGCAAAAATGACCGGTATCGATGCAGAGACCATCCGCAGCCTGGCCCATGATTTTGCCCGCGCCGGTTCGGCGGTATGCTATGCGCGCATGGGGGCCTCGACACAAAGCTTTGGTGCCCTGTGCCAATGGGCCGGCAATGCCCTCAATATTATCACCGGCAATTTTGACAGCCCGGGCGGCGCCATGTTCACCACCCCAGCGCTGGATTACGTGGGTATGACCAGCCGCAAGGGTCGCGTGCGCAGCTATCCCGAGAAACGCTCGCGGGTGTCCGGCCAGCCGCTGTATAACGGGGAGTTCCCTGTCTCGGTCCTGGCCGAGGAGATGGAAACTCCGGGCGAGGGGCAGATCCGAGCCATGGTCACCGTGGCAGGTAATCCTGTGCTGACTGCGCCCAACGGGCTGCGCATCGGGGCGGCGATGGAGCAGCTGGATTTCATGATGTCGATTGATCTGCACATCAATGACACCACCCGCCATGCCGATCTGATCCTGCCCGCCACCGTGGCGCTTGAAGAGTACGTTTATGATATGGTGTTCCACAGTTTTGCCGTGCGCAATACCGCTGCCTTTGCCGAACCGGTGTTTACGCCGCCCAATGACAACCCGCAGGAGTGGGAGGTCATCGCCCGGCTGGCCGCGAGGTTGAGTGGCAGCAACAGCATCGGCCCTTCGCCAGTTGAGACGCTGACGGCGCTGTTGCCGCGCGGATACCACGGCGATCGGGTGACGACAGGCGCGATGCTGGGTGCTGAGACCGGAGCGATTGATCTGGGGCCGCTCGTTGAAAGCCTTGCCGAGCGGCTGAAAACACCGGATGGCAAGCTGGATCTGGCGCCAGAGGTGTTCCTTGCTGACTTGCCGCGACTGCTGGCCTTTGAGCCGCCGGTCAGCGATGATTACCCGCTGCTGATGATCGGGCGCCGACAGGTGCGCAGCCACAACAGCTGGACACAGAACAGCCAGCGTCTGGTGAAGGGGCGCAACCGCTGCACGGTGCAGATGCACCCTGCCGATGCGGACCGGCTGAGCATCGAGGACGGGATGGACGTTGCGGTGCACAGCCGCGTCGGGCAGGTCACCATGCCGGCCGAGGTGACGGATGAGATTGCGCCGGGGGTGGTGTCTATCCCGCAGGGCTGGGGACAGCGACAGGGGAAACTGACCACGGCGACCCGGGTTCAGACCGTCTCGATCAATGATCTGACGGATGACACCCGGATTGATCCCATCAGCGGCAATGCGGCCTTTAACGGCGTTCCGGTGGCAGTGAAGGCTATCGCATAGGCGACAGAGCAGGCGATATCCGGGGCCTTTTCTCGGGGCTGGACCCGGTCCCGGCCCGCAGGCCAATCTGATTGGGGATACCTCGAGAAAAGGGCTGTCAAATGCACAAAAGGATAGGTGCTGCTCCCTTTCTGGCCCTTTGTATCCGTTCAGTACATGCCGCCGCCAAAAGGGGAGTGCTGGCTGAACGATTGCCCATGGCCCCCTAGATTGACTCAAACCCGCTCAAAATAAAGATTGGTTTATATCGAAATCGAACGGTTTTTTAACCGGTTTTTATTCAAGCGGAAGGACGGTCTGCAATGATACAGAACCTGCTCGGACGGAAGAAAAAGGCAACGCGGCAAGAAAGAATTCTGTCTGAAATCGACCGGCTGATCTCATGGAAGAAATTGGCAGCCTGCGCTGAAACTTGCCTGGATGAAGCGCCCGACTGCATCAGGGTAAACCGGAATTCATTGGAAAGCCTGGTTCGTATCGAAGTTCTGCACCGGTGCTTTGGCATTTCCCGCAGCGACCTGATGGTAACTGGGTCCGAGACACCAGAACAAGACGGCGCGACCGCTCTGTGCGATTCCCGGCCCGTCCTGAACGAAGACGACGTCGAAAACTTTTACAAGATTATCGCGGATTGCAGCAAACAGGACGAAATCATCAACGAGCTTGGCGCCCAGTTGGCCAAGGTTGGCGTGAGCCTGAAACAGCCGGTGTCCCTGTCACCGTCCTGAAAAACGTCAACAATCTGCGCCCTGCCGTCAGCCGCAACAGAATGTGGGCACGGCGGGTGATCGGCGTAGCGCGGTTGACGCCAAGCTCGGCTTATCGCTGCCCCGCGCTGGCCGCATACCGGCCAGATGACAAGATAGCTATACATTCGGGTCTGAATGCCCTATACGCGGCCAATTGTCGGCACCGGCGCAGCATTTTGCGCCACCTCCCGAGCCGCCTCCGCTCCTATAGAAAAAAGCAGACCTTCCTTTGAAACAGACACTCGCTATGGCGCTGGAGCGCCGTGGATATGACAAACTTACTCCCGTTCAGGAGGCCGTGACCGATCCGGCCCTGGGCAGCGCGGACCTGTTGGTTTCGGCGCAGACCGGTTCGGGAAAGACCGTCGGATTTGGCCTCGCCATTGCCGGGGCCATTCTGGGCGATGAAGACCGTTTTGGCTCGGCAGCTTTGCCGCTGGCGCTGGTGATTGCACCGACCCGCGAACTGGCCCTGCAGGTGAAACGCGAACTCAGCTGGCTCTATGGTGAGGCCGGTGCAACCGTCGCCTCCTGCGTGGGCGGCATGGACATGCGGGATGAGCGCCGGGCGCTGGACCGGGGCGCTCATATCGTTGTTGCCACCCCAGGCCGTCTGCGCGACCATATCATGCGCGGGTCCATCGACCTGTCCGAGCTGCGCGCAGTGGTGCTGGACGAAGCCGATGAAATGCTCGATCTCGGTTTCCGTGAGGATCTGGAGTTCATTCTGGGTGAGGCCCCGGAAGAACGCCAGACGCTGCTGTTCTCTGCCACGGTTCCCCCGGCAATTGCCCAGCTTGCAAAAAGCTATCAGCGCGATGCCATGCGGATCACCACCGTCGCCGAGAAATCGCAGCACAGCGATATCGAATACCATGCCATGGCAGTGGCGCCGCGCGACGATGAAAACGCCATCATCAACGTGCTGCGGTTCTATGAGGCACCCAATGCCATCGTGTTCTGCAACACCCGCGCCATGGTGAATCGTTTGGTGACACGCCTGTCGAACCGTGGCTTTTCGGTCGTGGCCCTGTCGGGTGAGCTGTCACAGTCCGAACGCAGCCATGCCCTGCAGGCCATGCGCGACGGGCGGGCTCGCGTCTGCGTCGCAACCGATGTGGCGGCGCGCGGCATCGACCTGCCGAACCTTGATCTGGTGGTGCATGCCGAGCTGCCCTCCAGCCATGAAACCCTGCTGCACCGTTCCGGCCGGACCGGTCGCGCCGGCCGCAAGGGCGTCAGCGCGCTGATCGTGCCGCCAAAGGCGCGCAAAAAGGCCGAGCGCCTGTTGAAGATGGCCAAGCTGCAGGCCGAATGGGGCAACGCACCCTCGGCCGAGGCCGTGTCGGAGCGCGATGGCGAACGTATGTTGGCCGACCCCGCCTGGCACGAAGCGGTCAGCGACAGCGAACGGCCCATGGTGACACAGCTGAGCGAAGCCTTCTCGGCAGAACAACTGGCCGCAGCCTATCTGCGGCTGTGGCGCAGTGCCCGCTCTGCCCCAGAAGAGCTGTCCGAAGCAAACGCCAAGCCCGAGCCGCGCGAACCCTTTGGTCCCAGCGTCTGGTTCTCGATCGCCGCAGGGCGCAACGAAGGCGCCGATCCGCGCCGGTTGCTGCCGATGCTGTGCCGGGCCGGTAATATCACCAAATCCGATATCGGTGCGATCCGCATCCAACAGGATGAAACCTTTGCCGAAATCCGCGAAAGCAGCGCAGCCGGATTTCTGGCGGCGCTTGGCACCGAGATGGTGCTGGACGATGGCACCAAGCTGACGCAACTGGACAGCCCGCCGAACATCCCCGCCGGACGTCCCGCAGGCCGCCCCGGTGGCCCCAGAAAGTTCGACGGACCGAAGCCGGGCGGAAAACGTCCGCATCGTGGTCAGGACTCACGCCCGGATGACCGGCGCGGTGAACGGTCCTATGACAAGCCAGGCTTCGACAAATCCGATGGTCCGCGCAAACCCCGCGCAAACAAATCGGACCGGGACGAGCGTCCCCGTCACAAGAAGCACGAGGCCGCCGCCCCGCGCGAGCCGAACGCTGTGGTAACCCCGCGCAGCAAGCCTGCAAGTAAACCAGCAGGCAAGCCCGGCGCGGGCGATGCCAGCAAGAGCCTGCGCAAAAAGGACGGCGGCAAACCGCATTTCGCGACCCGCGGCCCCAAGGGACCGCCGCCGCCAAAGGGTAAGCCGAACAGCAAGAAGAACAAGGCCCGTGCGGCCCTGGCCAAGGCGGGAAAAGGCGGTTCCGCAAAACCCCGTCGGCCTAAAAGCTGATCTGAGATGACATCAGGGCAAAGCGCAGTCTTTGCCCTGATTTACAGGCTCAACGCATCTGGTGTTTGCGCAGGGCGCGGAACAGGAACATCAGGATCAGTGACAAGAAGAACAATCCAAAGAAGTCACCGATCAGGTAAACGAAGTAATCCTGGGGCGGGCTTTGGAAGGCCAGATTGCTGAGCACCGAAGACACCACGGAAACCAGAAATCCGGCAAACATGATGCTGGCCCAGCGTGGCCTGCGGCCGGAATAAGGCGACAGATCCCATCCGGCCAGTTTGATCAGGTGAAAGACGGCCGACGGAACAAGAACCGCAATCGCCATTGCAGCGATCCGGGGCGGTTCAAGAACACTGGCCCCTGAGAAGTACAGAAAAACCAGAAAGACGCCGGGAAACAGGGCAATGCTTGCCCGCCATCCCAGCAGCCAGGCGGCAAGCACCTTCACCCCATGTGGAAGGAAAAGAAGGCTGGAATCGCTTTCAACGCCGGGAAAGACCCTCAATTGGATCGGCATCAGCAGTTCGAAGGCGACCAGGCAAGCCAGCAGGTAGCACAGTGTAACCACTGTTGTTTCTGTCGCCAGAGCTTTCAAATCCCGTCCCCGCCTTCATCTGTGTGACGCCCCCTGTTCCTATTTGGGTGCCTTCACCAGATATCGCCCCCGGCTCGCGCTGCCGCTTTGCTCCAGATATCCTTTGCCGACCAGCGACTTCAAGGCCCGGAAAAATGTCGGACGCGACATGCTGGCCACGATGGCATGCGCCCGGATGGTGTTGGTGCGCACGCCGTCGGAGGTGTCCGGAAAGTCGCTCGCGGCGTAGTACACATCACGTTCAACCGTAGACAGCTCCTGAAGCCCCATCGAGCTTTCCATATCGAGCATCAGTTTTCGCAACTCTGTCAGTTTGGAAATGTCAGACATAGCGTCCTGTATTAATTTTTAATGCCAAGTGTGTGTCACAAGAGTGTAATACACGAACAGCCTAAAACAGCAAATGGTATCATGTTGACACGTTATTATTGTACGGTAGTATAACTTTCGTCCGGCCGCTTTTGTTAAACCGTGAGTGGTGGCAGCCGAACACTATTTTAGAACCGAAAAATTTTCAGGCGCGGTGCCTTCGGGTTCCGCGCCGCCTTAGTTTTTTGAAACGCTGACGAGCGCCGGGACCCAACTATGCCACCTTGCCGTCACAGCCGTTCCTGCCCTCTGGTGCCTGTTCTGCTTTGAGATTTTACCTTGCGCGGTGGGCAGTGAGGAGCTAAATGATCAGCCGCGTAGCCCCAATAGCTCAGTCGGTAGAGCAACTGTTTCGTAAATAGTAGGTCGGCGGTTCAAGTCCGTCTTGGGGCACCACCTCTCCATACAAGGCATTGTTTTGCATGTTCAGAGCCTCTTGGGGCTCTTTCAGGCGAAAGGTCTCTGCCGTCTCACCCCGCTGAACACGAGAGACGGCAGATCATGGGTCAGAGCCGACTGTGCAGCGCCGGGCCGCACAGTCGGGCGGTTACTTGGCGTCTTTTTCGGCCACGTCTTCATCTCGCTCCGCGTCGCCGTTTTCCGGCTCAGCGCTCTGATCGTCCTCGGCCCGGTCATCCGCTGTGCTGACATCGTCGGAATTGTCAGGCGCATCCGCATCGATCAATTCCGCTTCGGGGATATCCCCGGCCTCCGGGGCTACGGCAGGTTTCGCCGCGCCGGTGATCAGCGGCAGCATGTGGGCGCCCGTTGCGCTGGCGAATTCAGCGGTTTCGGGGCGCTTCCAGCTGAGCGTGTCAAAGCTGGTGCAATGTTCGCAGACCGGCGCCCATTCCGCGTGAATGTGGTTGCAGTTCTCGCAGACCCATTGCGGGCCACGCGGCGCGGTCAGCGCGCGGGTCAGCCAGCCCTGAACCACCGCATCCGGGGCACCTTCGCCGCGCTCAATCGCAGCCATCAGAGTGAGGGCGCGTGCATCCGGCGCCCGTTCTGCCAGATCACCCAGGGCCCGACGCGCCTCGGGATAATCTTCGGCCACGATGTTCAGCTCGGCCATCACCAGACGGGTTTCGTCGTCATGCGGTTTCAGGCGCGCCAGCTGGCCAAAGCGCTTGACCCGCTCGGCGGCGGTTTCTGTCGGTTCGATTTCGGCAAAGGCATGCGCCAGATCGGGGTGCGGCTGTGCCTCCCAGGCTTTTTTCAGAACCCGGACAGCATTGCGGGTCTTGCCCTTGGCGATATAGGCGCGCGCGGCCATGGCTGCGGCAGGCACCAGATCGGGCGACAGGCGGTTGGCCTCGATGGCCTGTTCGCGCTGCTCCACGGTTGCGCCTTCCTCGATCACCCCTTGGGAGGCCGAAAGCGCCAGAACCGCGTCGCGCCGTTTGAACACATCGCGGGGCAGGGTGCCGGTCTTCAACTTGGTCGCAAGCGTCTTGCGCGCCCCGGCCCAATCCTCGGCGCGGGCCTGCAGTTGCAGCAGCGTATCCTGCACCTCTTCGTGTTTCGGACGCAGCGCCAGTGCCTTTTCGGCCAACTGCCGGGCGGTATCGGTATCCCCGTCGGACAGCTTTTGCTTCATGATGCCGCGAATGCCGACGAACCGGGTGTTTTGGTTGCCCAGAAGCCGTTTATAGGCGGCAGCGGCCTTTTTGGTATCGCCAGCCATTTCGGCCGCCTGGGCGGTCAGAAGATCGGTGAGTTCAGGTTTTTCCAGATAGCGCTCGGCGCGCGATGCCTTGGCCAGCGCCAGACGCCCCTCGCCCGAGGCCAGCGCCATCAGCCCGTCAGACAGCGCCTGATAGCCCTTTGCCTCACGTCCCTTGTCGAAATAGCGCGACAGGGCGGTTTCATCGCCATTCAGGAACTTCAGCGTGGCGATCAGCAGCGACAGCAGTTTAAAGAACAGCCAGACGATCACGACCAGCGCAACCAGCGCCATCACGGATTGCAGCGCGCCAAGGGTGTATTCAGTGCCTGCAACGGTGATCTGCACGCCCCCGGCGGTTTCCATCAGGATCCCCGCACCCAGAGCCAGCAGCGCGACGATTGCAACAAAGACGAGGATTTTCAGCAATGACCAGAGCATGGCAGGGTCCTTATTTCGCGTTCAGGCTTTGGGCCAGTTCATCCGCTGCGGCAACCGCAGCGACCCGGCTGCGGGCAGCCGATTCCCAGTCCGCCAGGGCGGTCCGGGCGGTTTCAGGCAGTGCGTCCAGTTCGGCCAGCGCATCAGCAATCTTGCCCTGATCCACCAACGCCCCGACGCGGGACAGGACCGCATCCGGATCGTCGCCTTCGCGCGGCGCAACCGAGCGCGCCCCGAGGTGACGTTTGAGATAATCCATCACGCCGCCGGTGCCCTTGGTCTCTTCCCGCGCAGCAGCAAGGGCGCTGCGGGCGGCCGGGGTGAAGCTATCGGCCAAGCCGGTGAGCGTTGCCACACCGCTGTCGGCAGGGGAGGTCAGCGCCTCTGGCACGGTAACATCAAGGGCTGCCAACTCGTCGACAAGCCCCGCGTAGCTGGCGCCGCTGTCGAGGCTGGAGCGCAGACGGGCCAGCACGGTCTGGGCGCTGGCGATACGGGCGGCCTCGGCGCTGGCCTCATCCATCTGGCGGGCCTCGGCGAGCATCTGTTCAACCTCGGCGCGTTGCGCGGCCAGGCTGTCCTGCAATTTGGCAAGCTGGGCATCCACTGCGGCAATGGCCTCGGGCGATCCGGCATCGGCCACCGGGCGTTGCTCCAGCGCAGTCAGACGCTCTGTAAGCGCGGCAATCTCGGCCTCAAGCGCGTCACTTTGCGGTGCGGAGAGATCACCAACGGTGCCTTCGACAGCGTCGATACGCTGCGAAAGCGGCGCGAGATCGGGAATGGAGATCCCCTCGACCTGCGTTTTCAGCGCCGACAGATCCGACCGCAAAGCGGCCTGCTCTGCTTCGATCGCGGTGACATCGACACTGGCCGGGCGCAGGCTGGGCGGCAGGATGCTGTTCAAAACGCCGCCTTGTCCCAGGGCAAATCCGATGACAGCAGCAACAGCTCCGCCAAGGACGGCTGAGCCAAAGCCACCGCGTTTTTCGACAACGCGTTCGATCACCTGTTGCGGTTCGGCGGGCGCCGGTTCAGGGGTTTCTGCGTCTGCGTCTGCGTCTGCGTCTGCGTCTGCGTCTGCGTCTGCGTCTGCGTCTGCGTCTGCGTCTGCGTCTGCGTCTGCGTCTGCGTCTGCGTCTGCGTCTGCGTCTGCGTCTGCGTCTGCGTCTGCGTCTGCGTCCGTCTCGCTCGATGCTTCGGCTTCGGCTTCGGAAGTGTCCCCTGGGCTTTCCTCTTGCGAGTCAACCGGTTCCGGGGTTTCGACCTCAGTCACCTCTGATGCCGTCACATCATTGGCGTCCGACCCGGTCACATCATCCGAAGTTTTCTTGTCAGCCACGTCGGCATCTCCCTCAATTCTCACCGCTGCGACTCATGCTTGAATCCTGCGGTGCTGGCGCTCAACCCCAAGCGCGACATTACTTCCCGTGCGCGGGACCCTCAACCCGCGCCAAAGCATCTGCGGCATCACGGACCAGTGTACTCATCGCATCTGCATCGGGCGTGTTACATACCTGCAAGTCCCTGCAATTCAAGACTTTCAGTGGTTTCGCAACGGCTTCGCTCAGCGCAATCAGATGCAAATTCGACGCATCGGGACAAATCTGGGCGAAATGCCGCGCAGTTCGTGGCGAAAAAACCGGCACGATCAGCGACTGTTGCGACGTAATTACCCGCAGCGCGTCTTCATTCAGTGGCAGCAGCTCCTGATCATAGATCACCTTCTCGCGGCAGGACAGCCCGGCATCCGTCAGCCGCTGCGCCACATCGCCCCGCGTATGACGCCCGTGCAGATGCAACAAGGGCGCGGGTGGGCGCATATCCACAAGGCGGGATACCAGTTCATCGGCGGTCTGGCCCAAACATTGCGCGGACCAGCCCGCGCCGATAGCCTCCGCCGTGGTGCGCTGCCCGACACAATAGGCAGGCAGATCCGTGGAAACCTGTCCGGTCGCCGTGGCAACCGCATTGGCAGAGGTAAAGATCAGCCCCTGGACGCCCTGAGTATCCTTTTCCTCAAGCACGTCTGGGGATGGTTGAACCCGCATCAGCGGCGCGTAGATTGCGGTAAGCGCGGCGCGGGTCTGCGGCGGCAGGTCCTCCACGAACCGGCGGGCCGAGGGCAGCGGCCGTGTCATCAGCAAACCCACGGCAGGGCCGGTCTTCGGATCCGTCACATCGCGCTCCCGGGATTGTTTGCACCTGTCATAGGTGGTAGCCCCGGCGCCAACCTGATGCAATGGTAGCACGATGACACAAACCCTGACGATCCTTGGGCTGGAAAGCAGCTGCGACGATACAGCAGCGGCGGTGGTGCGCCAGACCGGAGATACCCCGGCCGAGGTCCTGTCGTCGGTGGTTTTTGGCCAGACCGAACTGCACAGCGCCTATGGCGGGGTGGTGCCGGAAATCGCGGCGCGGGCGCATGCGGAAAAGCTGGATATCTGCGTGATCGAGGCGCTGAAAGAGGCCGGTGTCACGCTGAAAGACCTAGACGCGGTGGCCGTCACTGCAGGGCCGGGGCTGATCGGCGGGGTGATGTCCGGTGTGATGTGCGCCAAAGGGATTGCCGCCGCCACCGGCCTGCCGCTGATCGGGGTGAACCATCTGGCGGGCCATGCGCTGACGCCGCGGCTGACCGATGGCATTGCCTTTCCCTATCTGATGCTCTTGGTGTCCGGCGGGCATTGCCAGTACCTGATCGTGCGCGGGCCTGAGGATTTCACCCGTCTGGGCGGCACCATCGACGATGCTCCGGGCGAAGCCTTTGACAAGACCGCGCGCCTGTTGGGCCTGCCGCAGCCCGGCGGCCCCTCGGTGCAGGCAGAGGCGGAAAATGGCGATCCCAAACGGTTCCGCTTTCCGCGCCCGCTGCTGGACCGGCCTGATTGTAACCTGTCCTTCTCGGGTCTGAAAACCGCGCTGATGCGGATGCGCGATCAGATCGTTGCGGAAAAAGGCGGGTTGACACGGCAGGACCGCGCCGACCTTTGCGCCGGGTTTCAGGCCGCCGTGGTCGATACCCTCGCCGAGAAGACCCGCCGCGCCTTGCGCCTTTATCTGGATGAAAACCCGGCGTGCCCGACCGTTGCCGTGGCCGGCGGGGTCGCCGCCAATACCGCCATTCGCGCCGCACTACAGGATGTTTGCGCCGAGGCAGGCGCCACCTTCACCGCGCCGCCCCTGCGCCTGTGCACCGATAACGCTGCGATGATCGCCTATGCCGGGCTGGAGCGGTTCCGATCTGGTGCGCGCGACGGGCTGGACCTGACCGCCCGGCCGCGCTGGCCGCTGGATCAGAGCAGCCCCGCGCTGCTTGGCTCGGGTAAAAAGGGGGCCAAGGCATGAGTGTTTCGGTTCTGGGCGCGGGCGCCTTTGGCACGGCGCTGGCGATTTCTCTGGCGGGCAATGGGCCCGTCACGCTTTGGGCGCGCAATGACGCCCATGCCGAGAAAATGCAGGCCAGCCGCCGCAATGAGAACCGCCTGCCCGGCGTGGATCTGCCGCCAGAGCTGACCGTCACCTCGGATTTGGCCGAAGCGGCGGAAAGTGACACCATCCTGCTGTCCGTTCCGATGCAGCAATTGCGCGGGCTGCTGATGGCCGAAGGCGATGCGCTGGCAGGCAAGGCCCTGGTGGCCTGCTGCAAGGGGATCGAACTCAGTACCGGGATGGGACCGGTTTCGGTGATCCGGGATTGCCTGCCACAGGCACAAGCCGCCCTGCTGACCGGCCCCAGCTTTGCCGCCGATATCGCGCGCGGCCTGCCCACGGCACTGACGCTGGCCTGCGAAGACCCTGCGCTGGGATTGTCCCTGCAGGAACAGCTGACCACGGCCAACCTGCGGCTTTATCGCACTACGGATACGGTGGGCGCCGAGTTGGGCGGTGCCCTGAAGAACGTGATCGCCATCGCCTGCGGCGCGGTGATCGGTGCAGGCCTTGGCGAAAGCGCCCGCGCCGCGCTGATGACCCGCGGTTATGCCGAGATGCAGCGCATGGCCCTGGCCTGCGGTGCCCGCGCCGAAACGCTGGCCGGATTGTCGGGCTTTGGCGATCTGACGCTTACCTGCAGTTCGGACCTGTCGCGCAACTACCGGCTGGGGTTTGCCATTGGCCGGGGAGAGAGTTTCGATCCCTCCATCACCGTCGAAGGCGCCGCCACCGCCCGGGCCACCGCCGCCAAGGCCAAGGACATGCGGCTGGACATGCCGATCACACAAACCGTGGTCGCTTTGCTGGATGGCCGCTTGACGATTCATGACGCAACCGCTCAACTGCTGTCACGACCATTAAAAGAGGAATAAAATGCTTATAGCATTGATTGCACGCGATAAACCCGGGCATTTGGAAACCCGGATGGCGAATCGCACCGCGCATCTGGCCTATATCGAAGAGACTGGCGCCGTGGCGCAGGCAGGGCCGTTGCTGGATCAGAACGGCGAAATGGTCGGCTCGCTGATCATTCTGGATGTCGAGGATATGGCCGCAGGCGAGGCTTGGGCGGCAAATGACCCCTACAACAAGGCAGGCCTGTTTGAGGCGGTCGAGCTGATCACCTGGAAAAAGGTCGTCGGCTGATGGCCTATTGGCTGTTCAAATCCGAACCTTCGACTTGGGGCTGGCAGGACCAGAAGGCCAAGGGTGACGCGGGAGAGGAATGGGACGGCGTGCGAAACTATCAGGCGCGTAATTTCATGCGCCAGATGAAACTGGGCGACCGCGGGTTCTTCTATCACTCACAGAAAGAAAAATCCGTGGTTGGCATTGTCGAGGTCTGCGCCGAGGCGCACCCCGACAGCACCACGGATGATCCGCGCTGGGAGTGCGTGGATATCAAGGCGGTGCGCGGCTTCACCACGCCGGTATCGCTGGAGCAGATCAAATCCGATCCCCGGCTCGAAGAGATGGTGCTGGTGAAAAGCTCACGCCTGTCGGTGCAGCCTGTGAGCGAGGAAGAGTGGCGCATCATCTGCGATCTGGGCGGAACCGATCCGAACTGAGCCTTGGCTGGGTCGCAGGACCACATCCATGGACGCTTGGTCCAAATGCCTGTTCTGAAACGAAAAAGGGAAGGCCCAGCGAATGCAGGACCTTCCCTTCACCCCGCGTGCTCCGTAGCCACCACACGCGTATGAGAAATTCGGTTCCTGCCTTCCTGGCGGGTTGAACTATAGATAGCCCAGAGAAGTTGGATTCCGCAATTCATTAGCTTCGACAATACCGTTAAAATGCGAAACGCCCCGTGTGGGGCGTTTGCAAACTGTGTATTTTCAAGGTTTTAAATGGCTTTGGCGGGGTTAGCCGTAAACCGCTTCCTTGCCGAAATGCTTGGTCAGCATGTAGTAGAAAACCGCCCGGTATTTGTTGCGCTCAGATTTGCCATAGATCTCGACGACCTTGTTGATCGCCTCCATCAGTTCAGGCCCGTCAGCAAGACCCAGTTTCTTGATCAGGAAGTTCTGTTTGACGGTTTCCAGCTCGCTCTCCTGGCTGGAGGCAACGGTGGAGGCATCCGCATCGTAGATCGCGGGGCCGCAGCCGATGGTCACCTTGGTCAGCAGGTCCATATCCGGATCCATACCGCATTTGTTTTTCAGATCATCTGCATATTGTGCAATCAGGTCGTCACGTTTTCCCAAAGTCTTTTCTCCCTTCTGGGGCGGACCCGGCTCCGGATCCTTCCGGTCACATAATGGCCAGGATCAGCTTAAGGGCAGAACGCGACAGGGCAACGGGAATTTTTGCAATCCTGCCTCAAAGCCAGGCCTTTGCTGTCCGGGGGCAGGGAACCGGCACCGATCCGGTCTCTGCCTTGTAACAAAAAAGCCCCCGCATGATTTGCGGGGGCTTTGTGGTGTTCTGCTGTGAGGCCGGTCAGTAGCGGTAGTGTTCCGGCTTGAAGGGGCCTTCGGGGGTGACGCCGATATAGGCGGCCTGCTCGGGGCTGAGCGTGGTCAGCTTGACGCCGATACGCTCCAGATGCAGGCGGGCGACCTTCTCGTCCAGATGCTTGGGCAGGATGTAGACCTCGTTTTTATACTCCTCACCGCGGGTCCACAGCTCGATCTGCGCCAGAACCTGGTTGGTGAAAGAGGCCGACATCACAAACGACGGGTGACCGGTGGCATTGCCAAGGTTCAACAGGCGCCCTTCGGACAGAAGGATGATGCGGTTGCCCGAGGGCATCTCGATCATATCCACCTGTTCCTTGATGTTGGTCCACTTGTGGTTCTTGAGGTTCGCCACCTGGATCTCATTGTCGAAGTGGCCGATGTTGCCGACGATGGCCATGTCCTTCATCGCGCGCATATGCTCGATGCGGATCACGTCCTTGTTGCCGGTGGTGGTGATGAAGATATCGGCGCTGGAGACCACGTCTTCCAGCAGCACCACCTCAAAGCCGTCCATCGCCGCCTGCAGAGCGCAGATCGGGTCCGCTTCGGTGACCTTCACGCGGGCCCCCGCGCCGCGCAGAGAGGCAGCCGAGCCTTTGCCCACGTCGCCGTAGCCGCAGACCACCGCGACCTTGCCGGCCATCATGGTGTCGGTGGCGCGGCGGATGCCGTCGACCAGGCTTTCCTTGCAGCCGTATTTGTTGTCGAACTTCGACTTGGTGACCGAGTCATTGACGTTGATCGCCGGGAAGGGCAGCTGACCCTGTTTCACCAGCTCGTAAAGGCGATGCACGCCGGTGGTGGTCTCTTCGGAAACGCCCTTGATCGCGTCGCGGGTCTTGGTGAACCAGCCGGGGCTTTCCTTCATGCGCTTCTGGATCTGCGCCTTGATCGCGGCTTCTTCCTCGGAGCCGGGCACCGGGATGATGTCCTCACCTGCTTCGGCGCGGGCGCCCAGCAGCACGTAGAGCGTCGCATCGCCGCCATCGTCGAGGATCATGTTGGCGCCTTCGGCGAACTGGAAGGAGCGGTCGAGGTAATCCCAATGCTCTTCCAGGGTCTGGCCCTTGATGGCGAAGACGGGAATGCCTGCCTCGGCAATCGCCGCAGCGGCGTGATCCTGGGTCGAGAAGATGTTGCAGGATGCCCAGCGGACATCGGCGCCAAGCGCCACCAGGGTTTCGATCAGAACCGCGGTCTGGATGGTCATATGCAGGGAGCCGACGATGCGGGCGCCCTTCAGCGGCTTGCTGTCCCCGTATTCCGCGCGCAGGGACATCAGCCCCGGCATTTCGGTTTCCGCGATATCCAGTTCCTTGCGGCCAAACCCGGCCAATGCGATGTCTTTGACGATGTAATCCGTGCCCATTGGCAACTCCATTCTGGCTCAGCCTCAACTTGGCCACGCACTTAACACCGCAACGCTTTACAAGCAATAAAACCACCCAGAGGGTCAGTTTCCGGAACCGGATTCGACCACTGTGAAGGCGGGCCAACACAGATCCTCAGGGCACCCCGTTGGGGTCTGGGCGTTCCGTCGAAGATGGACGGCGATTCGTGACTGAGGCAGTGAAAGCGTCACGCGCCGATATTCTCCTCACCGACAGGCGTGCGGGGTTTCTGGGTTGGTTTTAGTTTCGGGTGCAAAAATTATTGAGACCGTTACGGCCCTTTCATTCTATTTACGGTGATATGCGCTTATGGCTTTGCGTTGAGCAAAATTATGCCCACCTTAGATTTGACGGTATTTCTTTCGCGGGTGTTGTTTTTCGTTGTTGGTGCTTGAGATAACAAATTGATTTATAGTGGAAATCTTTTTAGGATTTGATGTGTTCCCTAAGATGCGGCTTTATCTCATCGGGCTGCTTTCCGCATATTTGGAAAATTGGCCGTTAATTTTAGGCAACTTGTATGTTTTAATTTCTTGTGGTGTGTTAAGGTTAACAACCTGGGCGGGTGCACATATCGCATTCCGCCAGATGTGAATTGTTGGGCTGAATCTGAATACGGATTCTCAGCGTGTCTTCCTTGCGTCGCAAATCCGCATTTCCAGATCGCAGCCGATCCCAGACAGGATCTGGGGGTGTTGGTACGTTTGTGGGTAGAAACCCGGCCTTTGGGGGGGTGTTGTTATGTCTGCTTTGAGATCCGAAACCATAGAAACCCGCGCAAGCCCGGCGCTTTCGGTGCTGGCCGTAGACAATGATCCCTGGGTACGTTTCCGTCTGGAGGAATTCCTGCGCGAAGCGGGCGTGCCTTTTGAGCTCTGCGCGGATCCTCATGAGGCGTTTCGGCGCTGCGCTGCGCGGCGGACGGCGTATGGTCTGGTGCTGATGGATATCCGGTTTCCCGCTGGCAATCTGGTGGGGGAGATTTCCCGGAAGATTGCCGCGCTTGGGGGTGGTTCGGCGGGCCCTGCGATCATTGGGATGTCGGATTGCGCCAACCTGGAGAAATTCCAGCGTGGCACCGAATGGGGGATGATCGATATCCTGCCCAAGCCTCTGTTCAAATGGCTGATTATTAATCTTGCGCATGAATTTTGCGGCGGCGAGGAGGTCCAAGAGGACTAAGGCGCCGAAGGGCATCAGACTGGCGTGGCGATTTGATCAACGGAGCAGGCCCCATGCCTGCTCCGTTGCGGTGTATATCAGAGTGTCCGAGGCTTTGGGTCGGAACTTAGCTGTTGCGCGATAGCAGGCTGCCGGGGCGCGCCCGCGCCAGTCCGGCGGTCAGCAGCCCAGCAACCACGGCCTTCAGGATGTCGCCTGGAATGAAAATCAGGACCAGGGCTGCAGCGTCGGGAAAGGACTTGTCGAGGGTGATGGCCATGCCGGCCACACCAAACAGATAGAGCACGACGATCCCGCCCAGCATTGCGGCGATGATGGCTGTGGCCACCAGCGGAGTACCCCGCATCCGCTCCATGATCAGGCCGGTGACAAAGGCCGCAATCGGGAAGCCAACAAGGAAGCCGGCCGTGGGCGAGGAAAAGACGCTGAGCCCACCGCGCCCGCCGGACAGCAGGGGCAGGCCAAGGGCGACGAGAAGCAGGAACAGCAGAACGGCCAGCAACCCGCGCCGGGCGCCCAGTACCGTGCCGCAGAGCATGATACCGAGGCTCTGGGCCGAAACGGGCACGCCAAAGGCAAGGGTGATCTGCGGGATCAGCCCCAATGCGGCGATCAGCGCCGCAAAGAGAGCGATGTAAGCGATAGAACGTTCCATGTGATTTCGATCCTTGTGCATGCCCCGCTGCGCAGCCGGGCCTAAGATTATTGAACGCCGCCGCGCGCCTTCAGCGCTTCGGCAACGTGGTCGGCGTCATCCAGCGCCAGAATGGTCATCGGCAGGGCAATACGCCACGACGGGCGGCGCGGTGATCTTGCGCGCCAGGCTTCGGCCAAATCCGCGCCGCGATGTGCCAGCAGCGGGCCAAAGCGGATCACCAGCGCGATTGCGGTTTCAAGCGCCCGGGTACTGAGGCCAATCCGGCGAAACGGCGTCAGCAGCCATGCGGCAACCCCGACCATATCAGTGAGCCGAGTGGTCATGGTGACAAAATTCGCCAGTGCTACGGCGGTGGTCAGCCGCAGCGCGATGGTCAGCCCGGTTGCCGGGGTGCCTTCGATCAGATGCCACAGCGCGATGACCACGAAGAAGGGCCAGAGAATGCGCAGGCTCCGCACGCCGCTGCGCGCAAAGACGGGTCCGGCGCTGAGATAGAGACCCAGCGTCAGTGCCAGCGTGCCACCCTGCGCCGCGGGTGTTTTCAGGGAGAACAGAACCACCGTGGTGGCGCAGAGGATGGCCAGCTTTAGTGCCGCGGGCCACCGGTGCGCCCAGGTTTCAACTGGCGAGGTCAGAGAGATCATCGCTTCCCCCCCATTCGGTCATCTGTCTGGTGAACTCCGGCAAGACGTCAGCGGGTGACCCATCGGCCCGCAGCTGGCCTGCCTCGATCCACAGGATACGGTCATAGTGTTCCAGGTGTTGCGGGTCGTGCGAGACTTGGAAAAGCTGTGCTTCGGCCTGATCCAGCGCGCGCTGCAACTGCATGCGGGTTGGGATATCCAGCCCGGCAAAGGGTTCATCCAGCAGGATGATTCGCGGTTTCATGGCGAGAATAGCCATCAGGCACAGCAGTTGTTTTTGCCCCTGCGACAGAAGATGTGTCGGCGCCTTTGCCCATTGCGATTTTCCGAAACGAGCCAGTGTCTGCGCCACCTCTGCGGCGGTGTCGAATTTGCTCAGACCCATCTGGCGCAGGCCGAAACCGATCTCTTCTTCCACCGTAGGAAAGATGATCTGCCGGTCTGGGTTCTGGAACAGCACGCCCACCAGCTCCAGCGCTGCCTTGCGGTCGCGCGACAGGTCGATACCGTCGACCCGGGCCTCTCCCTGATCTGGCGCGATCAGGCCGGCCAGGACGCGCGACAGAGTGGTTTTTCCTGATCCATTGCGCCCGACGATTCCAACCCGCGCTTCATCGGCGCGAAATGAGATGTCCTGCAACAGCGTCTTTTCGCCTGCGATCACATGCACCGCCTGCAGATCCACCACGGCAGCCCGGGCAGAGTCGGCAGTGGGCGCGCCTGCGCTGTCCAGCCTCTGGTCCGGTGCAGCAGGTTTCAAAACGCGGGGCTCCTTTGTGGCGATGATGGCGTGGCGAAATCGGTTCGGCAGGTGATACCGGTTTTTTTGCTTCAGGCAACGTTTTCCGCAAGAAAATCAGCCAAATCGAGGTCGGGAGGGGTCTGATGGCTGGTCAAAAGCCTGCGCCGTGTCAAAGCAATACCAGAACCGGCGTGCCGGGCTGCGGCAGCGCCAGTGAGATTGAGACAGAAATAGCCAACCCGTGACCGAGGTTTTGCTGCGGATTTTGTTGTGCGCTTGTCAGTTGGACATTTGCAGGTGCAGACCGGCGCCAGGGAAGAGACGAGCGGTCGCAGCACGTTCGGCCATGGGCGGACCATCAAAATAGCCTTGCAGATAATCGACCTTGCATTCCCGAAGCAGCTGCCGGTGCAGTTCGGTCTCAGCGCCTTCGCCGGTGACATGCATGCCAAGGGCATGCCCCAGTTCCGCGATGGCCACGACGATTGCCCGGGTTTCGGCGGAATCAGGCAGTTTGGAGACAAAGGCCGCGTCGACCTTGATCTTGTTCACCGGGAATTTCTGCAGGTAGCTGAGCGAGGAATAGCCCATGCCAAAATCGTCAAGCGCCACGGTCACGCCCAGCCGTTGCAGGGCTTCGATCTCTTTCAGCGCAGACTGGCCGCTCGACAGAACCACTGTTTCGGTGATTTCGGCCTCGACCGCGCTGGCGGGGCAGCCGGTTTCATACAGGCAGTCATTGACGAATTCATCGACTTGCGAGCCAAACAGCTTGGGCGAGAGATTGACTGCCACCCGGCCGGTCCAGCCCATGTCATGCCAGCGCGCCGCGGCGCGGAAGGCATGGGTCATGATCTGGTAGGTTAGCTCGCGGATCAGCCCGCTGTCTTCGGCGACAGGGATGAATTCCGCCGGAGAGATGCTGCCCAGATGCCGGTGATGCCAGCGTGCAAGGGTTTCAAATCCGATGATCTGACCTGTCTTGAGGTCGGTCTGGACCTGAAAGACGGGGCGGATGCTGCCTTCGTTGAGGGCGCCGCGCAATTCCCTCTCCAGAAGGGTTTTGCGTTTGATGACGGTTTCCAGATCCTTGTGGAAAATCTCGACCCGGCCACGGCCGCCCTTTTTCGCCTCATAAAGCGCCAGATCAGCGCAGCGGATGCCATCGGTGGAGCCGGCCTCAGAACCAGACAGGGTTGCGATGCCCGCACTCATGCCGGTGTGCAGGACGTTGCCGTCGATGGTCAGCGGTTTCGACAGATCATAGACCAGCGAGTTGGCAATGCTGTTCAGGCGTTCCTCGCTTGCGGCGCCTTTGACAAGGATCGCAAATTCGTCGCCGCCAAGCCGCGCTGCCAAGGCGTTTTTCCCGCAGTTACCCAGGAATTTTTCACCCACGACCTTTAGCAGGGCGTCACCGGTGGGATGGCCAAGCGTGTCGTTGATCATCTTGAAATGATCCAGATCCGCCAGCAGGATCGATACCTGTTCCCCCTGATTGAGCCAGTTGCCGAGGGTGTGCTCTAGCAGGCGCCGGTTCGGCAGGCCGGTCAGGCTGTCATGTTCCGCCATGAATTTGACGCGCGCGGCCTGACGTGCCTGATCGCTGTGATCGGTGGCCAGCAGCAGTGTGCCCAAATACAGGCCCTCTTCGTCCCGGATCGGACCGCCCCGCACCAACAGGTTCAGCTCTTCACCGCTGTTGAAATGGGTGACGCTTGCCTCGGCGGCAAAATCCTGATTGGCGGCGACGCGTTCTTCGATCTGTTCGGCCACGTCCTGCGGCAACCAGGAGCGGAAGTTCAGTTTTTCCCCGTCCCGCGCATCGGCAAAGAAGATGCTAGCGTTGGCGTTGGAGAACACCACGTGACCCGTTTCATCCGTCAGGATCACGCCATCGCGGGTGGATTTCAGGGCGCGGTAGATCCGTTTTCTTTCCCGCCTGCTTGCTTCGGTCGTGTGGGCGCGCAGGTCTGCCATTTCGACCTCATTGCGGCGCATCTGCTCCAGCGTCTGTGCCAGCATGCCGATCTCATCAGTACGGGACTGATAGGGAACCACCGTGTCAAACCGGCCATTGTAAATATCGTCGATCGCTGTGCCGATCTTGGTCAGCGGCTGCGAAATCCGCGTCAGGACAAGAAACACGCTGACGGCCAGCAGGGCAAAGATAAGTACCGAGACCGCAGCATGCTGAACCGTCGTGTCCATCAAGGGGCCAGTAACGTGTTCCACTGGGAGAGTCAGCCGTAATTCTCCCAGCTCTTCGTGTTGGTCACCCAGAACATACTCGATCACATGTGTGGTGATGAAATCCCCTTCGCTCGGGGTGAACCCCGGTGCGGTAGCGGCCGCGATCTGCTCGCCAGCCAGACCAATAATTTCAACACTTGCGACCTGGCCAAGGGCCACGATCTGTTGCAGCGATTGTTCCACCTGAACAATGTCGAAATCCCACAAAGCCTGCGTCACGGTCGTTGCCGTCAATCGGGCGACCATGTCCCCTTGCTGGTGCTGACCCTCTATCAGATGCGCTCTGTGATCATAGGATTCGTAGGTCAGACCTGCCGCCAGGATTAGAAAAACTGGGATCAGGACGCCCAACAGAATGCGGGTGCGAAGGGTTTTGGGGCCGACAACATTCATGGCAGAATTACTCAGTCAGTCCATAGCGTTTCAGGATCTCACCGTAGCGCCCAGATGCCTTGAGCTGCGCTACCCCTTCTGTCAGCTGCTGCGCATAAAGCGCAGATGCCTCCAGCGCCGGGGAGAAACCGATGTGAAGCTCGGTTGCCTCGCCATAGTTCGCGACTTGCAAATCGTCCTGCAATCCCAGCTGATCGATCATGTAGGTCACAACCGAACGTTCATCGATTGCCATGTCGATCCGCCCGGCCTTGAGCTTTTGCAGATTTCGCTTCAGGGCATCATCGCCGCCGATCATCTGAACCCGCTCGGGGTTTCTGGCGTTCTCTGCAACATAGGCGGCGATCACGGTGTTGTACTCATAGTCCAGGATTGCCCCGATCCGGATACCTTCCAGATCGTCAGCGGTCGCGATTGACCGGGCTTCCCCGGCGCGGAACACGACAGCCTCCTGATAGTTGCCCATGGGCGGGCCAAGGATCAGATCAGGCGATTCTTCCTGATCGGTGCCGATGACACCGGTAATGTCGCCGCTGAGAGCCTGCGACAGGCTGCGGCTCCAGGTCATCGACGTATAACGTACCTCGTGCCCAAAAAGCGCCAGCGCCTCTTGCGCCACTTCCACCATATAGCCCGGCTGGTCGCTGGCCGGATCGCAGTTGAATGGACACCAGGCGTCAGCGCGCAGGTCAATGACATCCGCGCTGACAGGCGTCCCTAGCAACAACAGTGCAGCCAGAACATTCATCGCTGATCTGGCACGGATGGGACGGACACTCCGCATGCGACTGTTACCTCCTAAAAACAAGTAACAGTCAGACTGCGCAAGACGGGTTAAATGAATCTCAGTACCTGCCCGGCAAAACGCAAAACCACCGTGATTTTCGGTCGTTTTATAGAGAGAAATTTAATAAACACCGCGCGCGATCTTGCCCTCAGGCAGGCGGGCAATGCGCCTTGGCGTGCGGGAACTGGTCCAATAGGGTTTGGGCCAGTGGTGTTTCGCCTAGTGAGCGTTGGCAAAGGGCGCTGCATCCCCCCACAGCTGCCGCACACGGGCATCGCGGCCGCAGGCCTCACGGTAGCGTTTATAGGCGCTGGACTGTCTCTTGGGGCCAAAGCGGGTAAAGACCAGATTGTCGCCCTTGTAATAATCCTGATGGTAATCCTCGGCCCGGTAAAAGGGACCGGCTGGCAGGACTGGCGTGACGATGGTCTGCCCCAGCTCTGCCTGCGCCTTGGCCTTTGCCTGGTCTGCGGTTGTTTTTTCCGCGTCGGAGGACACGAAAACGGCGGTACGGTAGCTTTCGCCGCGATCGCAGAATTGGCCGCCCGGATCGGTGGGATCGACGGAGCGAAAAAACAGATCCAGCAGATGCGCGCGACTTACCTTGGCCGGGTCAAAGGTGATCTGCACCGCCTCGTAATGACCGGTGCCGCCACGGCCGACCTCCTTGTAGGTCGGGTTCTTGGTGGTGCCGCCGGTGTAGCCAGAAACGGCCTCGGAGACGCCGGGAACCGATTCAAAATCGCTCTCGACGCACCAGAAACAGCCGCCCGCTACGGTCAGCGTTTCCTGCTCGGCCGCATGGGCTTCATATCCGCGCAACAGGCCCGCAGCCAGGATCAGGATGGCCAGGGAAACCTGTTTGATGTGATGCAATGTCTTCATCATCGCCTCCGTTTTTTGGAACCCTGCCGCCGGGCGCGCCTGCGCTCAACCCATGTCATCAAATGTCACGCAGTGGTGAGCGCAAGTTATCGCTTGGAAATTGGATCCAATCTGGCTAGCGTGCCGCAAAAGGAGGGTCCTATGACTGAAAAAATGAGTACCCATCAGGCTGAAGAAGATCAGCGCAACGAAGAGATCCTCATCTATCTGAACGGGAAGATCGTGCCCAAGGCCGAGGCCACCGTCAGCGTCTATGACAGCGGTTTCATGCTGGGTGACGGCGTCTGGGAGGGGCTGCGCCTTTACAACGGCACCTGGGCCTTCATCGACGAACACCTGAACCGTCTGTTCGAGGCGGCAAAGGCCATCGATCTGGACATCGGCCTGAGCCCGGAGGGGGTGAAGCAGGCGGTGCTGGATACGCAGAAGGCCAACGGTATGACCACGGATGCCCATGCCCGGCTGATGGTGACGCGCGGCCCGAAAACACGACCCTTCCAGCACCCCAGCCTGTCGCAGCAGGGGCCGACCATGGTCATCATCATGGAGCATTCCCGCCCGCATCTGCCGCGCCCGATCCGGCTCGCGACCGTGCCCCATATTCGCGGCCTGCCGATGAGCCAGGACCCCAAGCTGAACTCCCATTCCAAACTCAACTGTATCCTGGCCTGCATTGCCGCCGAAAAGGCGGGCGCGGACGAAGGGCTGATGCTGGATGTGAACGGCTTTGTGAACACCACCAACGCCTGCAACTTCTTCATCGTGCGCGGCGGCGAGGTTTGGACCTCGACCGGGGATTACTGCATGAACGGCATCACCCGGCAAAAGGTGATCGACCTCTGCCGTGCCAATGATATCCCGGTGTTTGAACGCAACTATTCGCTGGTCGACACCTATGGCGCCGATGAGGCGTTTCTGACTGGCACCTTCGGCGCGCAGACCCCGGTGGGCGATATCGACGGTCGTCAGATCGGCACGGGCGAAATGGGTCCGGTGACCAAACGGATCCGGGCGCTCTACAAGGGTCTGATCGAGCAGGAGTGCGCCTGATGCGGATTGCAATGTGGTCGGGGCCGCGGAACCTCTCGACGGCGATGATGTATTCCTTTGGCAACCGTGGCGATTGCGCGGTGGTCGATGAGCCCTTTTACGCCGCCTATCTGAAGATGACTGGCCTCGACCATCCCATGCGCGAAGAGATCATGGACAGCCAGAGCCAGGATCCAAAAGTGGTGGCCGATATGCTGATCGGAGATATTCCGGCTGCAAAACCGGTTTGTTATCAAAAGCATATGAGCCAGCACATGATCCCCGGCATGCCGCGCGACTGGATGCGGGAGGTGACCAATGTCTTCCTGATCCGTCACCCGGCGCGGGTCATCGCCTCTTATGCGGCGAAACGCGAGAACCCCAACCTGGACGATATCGGCTTTCGTCAGCAGGCCGAGCTGTATGATCTCTGTCGCAGCTGGGGACAGGCACCAGTGGTGGTTGACAGCTATGACATCCGCCAGGACCCCGCAGCCAAGCTGGAACAGATGTGCGATGCCATCGGCCTTGCCTATTCGCCCAAGATGCTGAGCTGGCCCAAGGGCGGCCACAAGGACGATGGCGTCTGGGCCGAGGTCTGGTATGGCGCGGTCTGGACCTCTACCGGTTTTGCCGGTCCCGAAGGCGATCTGCCCGAGGTGCCCGAACACCTGCAACCGGTGCTGGAGGAGGCGATGCCCTATTACGAGCAGTTGAAGGCGGTGAAGATCTAAGGCCGCTTCACGGGCAGGCTGGTCAGCCGATCAGCTTGCCCAGTTTCATCGCCACGCCCATGTCGCCGGTGATTTTGATCTTGCCCATCATCACGGCGGTCATCGGGTTCAGCTTGCCGGTCAGCAGCTTTTTCAGATTTTCTTCCGACAGGCGCAGGGTGCAGTCGGTGTCGCTGTCTTCAGTGGTTGCCGTGCCATCGGCCAGAACGATCACACCGTCCTCGCCGCAGTCGAATTTCAGCGAGCCGTCAAAGCTTTTTCCGGATAGACCGGACTGGATACCGGCGGCGATGTCGTGAAGTGCCATCAGGGAATCTCCTCTTGCCTGACGTGAGCGTTAGGCAAGGGATTTGCGCTGGGCAAGCATGACCAAGCGGGAGGCGAGCCTCAGGCGCTTGCCAGTGCCTCGATCGTCAGCGGGCAGGGGCTGCCGCCGTAAAATTCATCAAGGACCTGTTTGAATTCGCCCGGTGCATCCGGCACGGCGGCAAACAGCGTCATGGAAGAGCGCAGTTTCTTGGCGTCGACCTTGCCGAGGATCTCGGCGGCATCCTGATCTGCGTGCGACAGCATCAGGCGGGACACCTCGACCAGACGGGCGCTGAGCACCTCGTGGCCGAGATAGGCTTTGGCCTCGGCCAGATCCTCGATCCCGTAAAGCTGTGCCATGTGGGATTTGCCAAGCTCGGCCAGTTGCGGGAAGACGAACCACATCCAGTGGCTCGTCTTTTTGCCCGCAGAAAGTTCGCTCAGTACATCGGACCAGACCGTGTCCTGGGCTTCGACGAACATTTCCAGCTCTTCTTCGAAATCGTCCTCGAAATCGCCGTCTATGTCGTAGTCGTCACTCATTTTTTCAGCCGACGGTCGCGTGCGGCCAGAAGTTTCAGGCGCAGGGCGTTGAGCTGGATAAAGCCTGCCGCGTCTTCCTGATTGTAGGCGCCGGCGTCTTCTTCAAAGGTCACGTGGGCCTCGGAATAGAGCGAATGCTCGGAATCACGCGCCACCACAAAGACCGACCCTTTGTAGAGTTTCAGGGTCACGGTGCCGGTGACGTGTTCTTGACTCTTGTCGATCAGAGCCTGCAGCATTTCACGCTCGGGGCTGTACCAGAAACCGTTGTAGATCAGCTCGGCATAGCGGGGCATGATCGAATCCTTCAGGTGGCCTGCGCCACTGTCGAGAGTGATCTGCTCGATACCGCGGTGCGCCTGCAGCAGGATGGTGCCGCCGGGGGTCTCGTAGATGCCGCGGGATTTCATGCCGACAAAGCGGTTTTCCACAAAATCCAGACGGCCAATGCCATGCTTGCGGCCATATTCGTTCAGCGCGGTCAGGATGGTGGCCGGGCTCATCGCCTCGCCGTTGATCGAAACCGCATCGCCCTGCTCGAAACCGATGGTGATGATTTCCGGCGTATCCGGTGCATCCTCGGGGTTCACGGTGCGCTGGTAGACGTAGTCGGGGGCCTGCTCGGCGGGATCTTCCAGCACTTTGCCCTCGGAAGAGGTGTGCAGCAGGTTCGCATCGACCGAGAAGGGCGCTTCGCCGCGCTTGTCCTTGGCGATCGGGATCTGGTTCTTTTCGGCGAATTCCAAGAGGCGCGTGCGCGAGGTCAGGTCCCATTCCCGCCAGGGGGCGATCACCTTGATGTCGGGGTTCAGCGCATAGGCCGCCAGTTCGAACCGCACCTGGTCGTTGCCCTTGCCGGTGGCGCCGTGGGCCACGGCATCGGCGCCGGTTTCAGCGGCGATTTCAACCAGACGTTTGGAGATCAGCGGACGCGCGATCGAGGTGCCCAGCAGGTACTCGCCTTCGTACAGGGCGTTGCCACGGAACATCGGGAAGACGAAGTCTTTCACGAACTCTTCGCGGACGTCTTCAATGTAGATGTTTTCCGGCTTGATGCCCAGCATCTCGGCCTTCTTGCGGGCGGGCTCCAGCTCTTCGCCCTGGCCCAGATCGGCGGTAAAGGTCACCACCTCGCAGCCATATTCGGTCTGCAGCCATTTCAGGATGATCGACGTATCAAGGCCGCCAGAGTAGGCCAGCACAACTTTTTTGGGCGCGGACATGGGTTTTCCTCTTGATCAGAACGTTTGCGGGGTAGCGGGTTTTGCAGAGAAGGGCAAGGTTCGCCGGGTTTTCCTTGTCTTGCTGCGCGCAATACGTGCAAGAAGAAAGGAAAGTTGTTTTTCAGGAGACATTTCCCGTGATCAGTTGGAAGATATTTTCGCATTCCCTCAACATGGTGCTGCGCAACTGGCGCGACGCCCTCCGCATCGCTCTTGTGCCCGTTTTGATCGGAGTTGTGCTGTTTGTGGCCTTCCTTGGTGGGCTGATGTCAGAAGCCATGCATTTGGACGCAAACGGCGTTCCGACCGTGGATCCTGCCCTTGCCGGTCCGCTGTTTCTGGCTGCCGTGGTTTTCATCATCCTGGAGCTCTGGGTGTTTGTGAACTGGCACCGTTTCGTGTTGCTTGAGGAATATCCCCAAGGCTGGATCCCGCCTTTTCGTGGCGGGCGCATCCTGGCCTACATCGGTGTGTCTCTGATCCTTGCGCTTGTGATGGGGCTTGTTTCCGCTGTTGTCATCGGAATGGTCGTGATGATGTCTGCTGCGGTCTTTCCGCCCGTTATCGCGATGATCCTGGCCATTGCGGCCTTTGTTTTTGTGGGCGTTTTTCTGTTCCGGCTGTTGCCCATGTTGCCGGCGGCGGCCATCGGCGAACGGCTCAGCATGAGCCAGTCTCTACAGGCGACGCGCGGGACGGCGGGAACGGCGATCATGCTGTTCGTGGTTCTGATCGTCGTGCAGTTGTTGCTGCAGTTCATCGTCGGGGCCTCGATGATGGTCTTTGCGCCGCTTGGCTTCATCTTCTCGCTTGGCGCGGCGTTGGTGATGACGCTGGTTAATGTGAGTATCCTGACCACCCTTTATGGCCATTACGTGCAGGGCCGCCCGATCTAACGACGACCCGCTCACCGGTATTCTTTTGCATGCTTTGCGCCTGCCCCTTGCCTTGGGGGCGGGCTTGCGCCACTGAAAGGGTATGAGCGATTTTCAGACCCGGTTCAAAGATGCCGCCCGCGCCGCCGAGGCGGCCATGCGCGAGGTGTTTCCCGCAACGCCCCTGCAGCGCAATGTTCACCTTTCCGAACGCTTCGGGGCGGATATCTACCTCAAGCGTGAGGATCTGAGCCCGGTCCGCTCCTACAAGATTCGCGGCGCGCTCAACGCCATGCGCAAACAGCCGGATCAGGATCTCTTTGTCTGCGCCTCGGCCGGCAATCACGCGCAGGGCGTCGCATTCATGTGTCGGCATCTGGGCAAGCGCGGGGTGATCTTCATGCCGGTGACAACACCGCAGCAGAAGATCCAGAAGACCCGTATGTTCGGCGGTGACAATATCGAGGTGCACCTGACCGGCGACTATTTCGACGACACGCTGTCTGCTGCACAAGAGTGGTGCGCGCGGGAGGGTGGGCATTTCCTGTCGCCCTTTGACGACAGCGATGTGATCGAAGGTCAGGCCTCAATCGCGGTGGAAATCGAAGAGCAGCTTGGCGGGATCCCCGACCATGTGATTTTGCCGGTGGGCGGGGGTGGCATGTCCTCGGGCGTTGCGACCTTTTTTGGCGATGCGGTGCATTGCCTCTTTGCCGAACCCACAGGCGGGGCCTGCCTGCGCGCGGCGCTGACGGCGGGGCATCCGGTGGCGTTGGACAAGGTTGATACCTTTGTCGATGGCGCCGCGGTGGGCACCATCGGCGCGCAGCCCTTTGACCTTCTGAAACACATCCCGCTGCCGGATGTGATCGCCATTTCAGAGGACCGGATCTGCACCACCATCATCGAGATGCTGAATGTCGAAGGCATCGTGCTGGAACCCGCTGGCGCGCTGTCGGTCGAGGCGCTGAACGATGTGCGCTCCTGGATTCGCGGTAAAAGCGTCGTGTGTGTCACCTCGGGCGGGAATTTCGATTTCGAACGTCTGCCAGAGGTCAAGGAACGTGCCCTGCGCTATTCGGGCATCAAGAAATACTTCCTGTTGCGTCTGCCGCAGCGGCCCGGCGCGCTGAAGGAGTTCCTCAACATCCTTGGCCCCGAGGATGATATTGCGCGGTTCGAGTATCTGAAGAAATCGGCGCGCAACTTCGGCTCGGTTCTGATCGGGATCGAAACCAAGCGCCCGGAGAATTTTGCCGCGCTTTTTGCCCGCCTGGATGAGGCAGGTATGACCTATACCGATATCACCAATGACGAAACGCTGGCGCAGTTCCTGATCTGATACTGATCTGAAAGGTTCTTCTCAGGCAGAGGGGGTACGCTCAGACCGGTAGCTGAGGCCGACAGTCGGTCAACTCAGGTTGGGCAGCTCTGCCAGAAACTGCGTCTTGGATTTCTCATAGGCAGAGATCACCGCGTCCAGATCGACCGATCCGGCGGCGCCGCTTGCCGACTGGCGCTCTCCGGCAAGACAGAGGTCAGAGAAGGCATCAAAACCCAGATTCATTGCGCTGCCTTTGAGGAAATGAAGGTCCTGCTCCAAGGCGCCGCGATCTCCAGTGCGAAGTTTGCTGATCACGCCCTCTACCTCCTCCAGGAAGAGCTCCACAACCTCATCGAAGTCCTCTTCCCCTACTTCCTGGCGAAGTTCCTTGACGCGAGGCCAGTTAATCATAATCCAAGTCCTGCTTCTTGTTTCCCGGTAAGTATTTCATAACGTCCCACGGGTAAATTTAAAGTGAAAGCAGGTGGTGAGTTCAATCTTTCCGCTTCATAACCTGTTAAAGAACTGGCTGGATAATGCCCGCTATTGTGGGCAAATTCCTTGCTAGTGTATTGAGGTGTCGTTAGTTGCTGCCAGACAGTCCCGTGGACCATGAGGAAGACGCTATGAGCGGATCGATCAACCGTGTGCTGGTTGTCGATGATAGTCGGCTGCAGCGCCGGATTCTTGTCGCGTCTCTGAAGAAATGGGGTTTTGACGTTCTGGAAGCCGAGGGCGGCGAACAGGCGATGGAAATCTGCCGGAACGATCCGCCGGATCTTATCCTCAGCGACTGGATGATGCCTGGCATGAACGGTATCGAGTTCTGCCGTGAATTCCGGGCTCAGGGAACTGATAAATATAGCTATTTTATTCTTCTAACCTCCAAGAGCGAAAAGAACGAAGTCGCCGAAGGCCTGGATGCAGGGGCTGATGATTTCCTCACCAAACCGGTCAGCTCGGATGAGCTGCGGGCGCGGATTTCGGCCGGAGAACGGATCCTGCGGATGCAGCGTGAGCTGTCCGAGAAGAACCGGATCGTCTCGGAAACCCTGGGTGAGCTGCAGCGGGTTTATGATGCGATCGACAAGGATCTGATTCAGGCGCGCAAGATTCAGGAATCACTGGTGCCGGAGCTGTCCAAGTCGTTTGGCTCCTCGACCGTCAGCCTGCTTTTGAAGCCTTGTGGCCATATCGGTGGCGATTTGGTGGGCATGTTTTGTCCGGGCGTCAACCGAATCGGCTTCTATTCCATCGATGTATCGGGCCACGGGATCACCTCGGCGATGATGACCGCACGACTGGGTGGCTACCTGTCTTCGACCTATTTCGACCAGAACGTCGGCATGGAAAAGCGGTTCAACCGATTCTATGCGCTGCGGCAGCCGGAAGAGGTGGCCAGCATGCTGAACGCCCGCCTGATCGCGGATACCGGCATCGAAGAATACTTCACCATGGCCTATTGCATCGTCGATCTGCGCAGTGGCGTACTGAAGATGGTGCAGGCCGGGCATCCGCACCCCTTGCTGCTGCGCAAGGATGGAACCGCTGAATTCATCGGCAAAGGCGGGGTCCCCGTCGGTCTGGTGCCGGATATCGGCTACAGCCAGGAAGAGATAGTGATGGAAAAGGGCGACCGGCTGCTGCTTTACTCCGATGGTTTTACCGAAGCGCGCCTGGAATCCGGTGAGATGCTGGAGGCCGAGGGGCTGCTCGAACTGATCCGCAAATGCGACAGCAGCCAGTCCGGCAAGGAATTCCTGGACGATCTCTACTGGAACCTGACCCAGATCCTATCGCCAGAGCACGGGCTGGAGGATGACGTTTCCGCCACCGTGTTCGAATACGAAGGACCGTAATCCGGACCGTATCCCTGCACGGGGATCGCCTCGGCAGGGCTCTCCCGCCAATCGCCTGATGATCAACGATCATCGGCTCTTGTTGGGCCGGGCTGCACGCCAGGGCGTGCAGCGGTCACGCTTTTAACGCTACTTATAAACACAACCAACCCTATGGAATCCCATTGCAGCGCGCTTGCGCGCTGCAATGCCCAAGGGGGACCGAAGGCCCAGTGGGCCGTTCAAGTCACGCGCGGGAGTGCCCCCGGGGCTATGTTGTGTGGTGGACGGTCCTCATTTTCCCTACGGGCAGAACCGGGCGGCAAAATGGCGATCCCCGGGGTTGCCGAGGTGCGTAACGGCTTCACCAGCGGGCATCCACAGCGCCTCGTGGCCGGGCTCCAGCGGCGGTCCCAGACGCCGCAGAGGACGGGCCATATAAATATGGCAGAGTTTTTCCGCCCAGAGATCGTATTCCGGCATGAAAACGAACCGCCGGAATGCACCAAGGCGACGTGGCGCGGCGATACTCCATCCGGTTTCCTCATAAACCTCCCGATGCAGCGCGGGCAGGGGCGATTCGCCGGGGTCAATGCCGCCTCCGGGCAGCTGGATGTCCGGCCCCGGATCCATCTGGCAGGTCAGTAGCAATTGCCCGTCGCGCGGAAGCAGCGCATAGATTCCGGGCCGCAGCCTGTAGCTTCGCCCCGCTTCGGGCGGCTTTCCAAAACGCCTGATCACATGCGCCCCCTTCACTCCGAATGGCAAAACCCTATATAGGCTCGATATGCCAACCTCCGGCGTGTAAGGAAACCCCATGACACTTGGTTCGAAAATCGCGTGGGACGATACGGTCCTGCCCTTCCAGCTTGATGCCTCGGACATGCGCGGCCGCGTCGCGCGTCTTGACGGCGTTCTGGATGGTATTCTGAAACAGCACGACTATCCGCCCCAGGTGGAGGCGCTGGTGGCCGAAATGGCCCTGCTGACCGCTCTGATCGGCCAGACCATCAAACTGCGCTGGAAACTGTCGCTGCAGGTGCAGTCCAAGGGCGCCGCCGTGCGGATGATCGCCACCGATTACTACGCACCAGAGAAAGAGGGCGATCCGGCCCGGATCCGCGCCTATGCCAGCTATGATCCCTCCCGGCTGGAGCCCGGCCTGCCCTTTGATCAGGTGGGCGAGGGGTATTTTGCCATCATGATCGACCAGGGCCACGATATGCAGCCCTATCAGGGGATCACACCGCTGGCGGGCGGTTCGCTTTCTGCCTGCGCCGAGGCCTATTTCGCCCAGTCCGAGCAGCTGCCCACGCGGTTCAGCCTCAGCTTTGGGAAATCTTCCGAACCGGGCGTCTCCGAACGCTGGCGCGCGGGTGGCATGATGCTGCAACACATGCCCAAGGCTTCGCCCTTTGCGGCAGAACTGCAGGGCACCGGGGATATCCTCAACGCGGCGGATCTGATCCCGGAAGAGACCGCGGAAAACTGGAACCGGGTCAATATGCTGCTGGCCACGGTTGAGGATCTGGAACTGATCGGCCCAACGGTCTCGCCGACCGATCTTCTGGTCCGACTGTTCCACGAGGAACAGCCGCGCGTCTATGATGCGCAGGCGGTGCAGTTCGGCTGTACCTGCTCGGAAGAGCGGGTGCGCAACAGCCTGTCGATCTACTCGGCCAAGGATCTGGAGACGATGACCACAGAGGACGGCCGGGTGACCGCCGATTGCCAGTTCTGCGGCGCCCATTACGATCTGGACCCGAAGACGCTGGGCTTTGAGGCCGAAAACCCGCCGTCCTGACCAAAGCGAGCTGAGCGACCGACAATATGTATGACACTCCCGAGGACCTGAAACTGCGCCTTTCCATGGCCGTGCAAAGCGGCCCGGATGCGGGGTCCTCGGATTTTGACCTCAATCCGGAGATGTCCCTGCCGCAGGCGCGCAAGCTGCGCCCGGCCGGCGTTCTGGTGCCGATCTCGTTGGCCTCAGGTGCCCCGCGGGTCATCCTGACAAAACGGTCTTCTGCGCTAAAACACCACCCGGGGCAGATCGCCTTTCCGGGCGGCAAGGTGGACGAAGGCGATAGGGATGTCACTCATACTGCCCTGCGCGAAGCCTGGGAGGAGATCGGTCTGCCTCAGGATCTGCCCGAGGTTCTGGGCGCGCTGCCGACCCATGAAACGGTCACCAGTTTCACCGTCACGCCGGTGGTGGCACTGCTCAGGTCAGAGTTTGACATCCGCCCCGAGGCGGGCGAGGTGGCCGAGGTCTTCTCGGTGCCGCTCTCTCATGTTCTGGATCCGGCCAATTACATCATCGAATCGCGCCGCTGGCGGGGTACGCGGCGGCGGTATTACACTGTACCCTATGGTCCCTATTACATCTGGGGGGCCACCGCACGGATGCTGCGCCAGTTTGCAGACCGGATGCAGAGCTGATGCGGATCGACCAACCCTGGCTGCATGCGCCCGAGACGCAGGCCGTCTGCGCCGCGCTGACAGAGGCGGGCGCGCAAGCGCTGTTCGTGGGCGGATGCGTGCGCAATGCCCTGCTGGGGGTGCCAGTTTCCGATCTTGATATCGCTACGGATGTGCCGCCGGACACCGTGCTGGCGCTGGCCGAACAGGCCGGGATCCGCGCCGTTCCGACCGGCATCGACCATGGCACCGTGACGCTGATCAAGGGCGGTATCCCGCATGAGATCACCACCTTTCGCAAGGATGTGGACACCGATGGCCGCCGCGCCGTCGTTGCCTTTTCCACCGATATCGCCGAGGACGCCGCGCGCCGGGATTTCACGGTGAACGCGCTTTATGCGCGCCCGGATGGCAGTATCGTCGATCCTTTGGGCGGGATGCCCGACCTTCAGGCCCGGCGCATCCGGTTTATCGGCACAGCAGACCACCGCATCCGCGAGGATTACCTGCGCTCGCTGCGCTATTTCCGGTTCCATGCCTGGTATGGCGATCAGGCCGCAGGCTTTGACCCCGAGGCCTTGGCGGCGATCGCCAGCAATCTGGAGGGGCTGGGTAAACTATCGCGCGAACGGGTCGGCGCTGAACTGCTGAAGCTGCTCGGCGCGCCGGATCCGGCGCCTGCGGTTGCGGTGATGCGGCAGACCGGGGTTCTGGGGCAGATCCTGCCGGGGGCGGATGACCGCGCGCTGGCGCCGCTTGTCCATCTTGAGGGCGAGGCCGGGCTTTCTGCCGATCCGATCCGGCGGCTGACTGCAATCAGCGGCGGCGCTGACCTGCAAGAATCGCTCCGGCTCAGCAAGGATCAGGCGCGCAGGCTGGAGCGTCTTTATGAGGCTGCGACCGGCACCCTGGGCGCGGGTGAGCTGGGGTATCGGCTAGGCGCGGAACAGGGGCGCGATGCGCTGCTCCTGCGTGCGGCGCTGTTGGAGCAGCCCCTGGCGCTGGACGCGCTGTCGGCAGCGGATCACGGCAGCGCCCAGACCTGCCCTGTGGCGGCGCGGGACCTGATGCCAGACCTTAGTGGTGCGGCGCTGGGCGCGGCGTTGAAACAGCTGGAATCGGATTGGATCGCCTCGGGGTTTTCCCTTGATCGCGCGGCATTGCTGGCACGGCTGAACGGCTGATCCTCCCCCCGCGGAGTCGCAAGCTGAGACAAACGGGGTGACAAAGGCAGGATGGGTGATTATCCATTGGGCAGTCGTGGACGACAGGCACCGGGAGGAATGCTCATGTATTACGGGATCTGGTACAGCTAACGCCGATACCACCCGTTTGTCAGGGGGCCTTGACGGCACCCATCTGACGCATGTCCGCATTCCATAATTTGCTCAAGTGATTGGAGCACCCGCCCATGTTTCGTTTCTTTGAAAACCTCATCGATCCCTATTGCGACTATCCCGAAAAAGACGTGCCCCCGACGCGGCTCTGGCCGTTTCTGCGCGACTATGCCCAGCCCTTCAAACGCGTCTTTGTGCTGACGGCGATGATGTCGGTGGTGGTGGCCGCTATCGAGATCGGGCTGATCTATTACATGGGCCGGGTGGTGGATCTGCTGGGGGGAACGCCCGCTCAGGTCTGGCAGGATAACGGCACCGAGCTGATCGTCGTCGCCCTTTTGATCCTGTTCCTGCGGCCCGCCCTGCAGCTGGTGGATGTGCTGCTGCTGAACAATGCGATCCTGCCCAATTTCGGCACGCTCATCCGCTGGCGGGCGCACCGGCATGTGCTGCGCCAATCGGTCAGCTGGTTCGAGAACGATTTTGCCGGCCGCATTGCCAACCGGATCATGCAGACGCCCCCGGCCGCCGGAGAGGTGGTGTTTCAGGTCTTTGACGCCATCACCTTTTCACTGGCCTATCTGGTGGGGGCTGCGGTGCTGCTCTTTGCCGCCGACGCGCGGCTGATGCTGCCGCTGGCGATCTGGTTCGCGCTTTATGCGCTGCTGGTGCGCTGGACCGTGCGGCGCGTGGGCCCGGCCAGCGAAGCGGCCTCCGATGCGCGGTCCACCGTGACGGGGCGGGTGGTGGACAGCTATTCCAACATCCATTCGGTCAAGATGTTCGCCCATGACGATCGTGAGCTTTCCTATGCCAAAGAGGCGATCGAGGATGCGCGCACGACCTTTCAGGAAGAGATGCGGATCTTCACCGTCATGGATGGGGTTCTGGTCATGCTGAACGGGTTGCTGATCGTTGGCGTCGTCGGCTGGGCCTTCCTGTTGTGGATGCAAGGTGCGGCCTCGGTCGGGGTGGTGGCGGCGGCCACCGCACTGACGCTGCGGCTCAACGCGATGACCGGCTGGATCATGTGGGCGCTGACATCGTTTTTCCGCCAGCTGGGCGTGGTGGCCGAGGGGATGCGGACCATCGCCCAGCCGATCACGCTGGTCGATCAAGCGAAGGCGCAGCCCTTGCAGCTGAGCGCGGGGGAGATCGAACTGCGGGATCTGTCGCACCACTACGGCCGCGAGGCGGGCGGGCTGGACAGCATCAGCCTGACCATCAAACCGGGTGAGAAGATCGGCCTGATCGGGCGCTCTGGTGCGGGCAAATCGACGCTCGTGAAGCTGTTGCTGCGGTTCTACGATCCGGACCGGGGGCAGATTCTGATCGACGGGCAGGACATCCGGCAGGTGACGCAAGACAGCCTGCGTCAGAATATCGGCATGGTGCAGCAGGACAGCGCGCTGCTGCATCGGTCGGTGCGGGACAATCTGCTCTATGGCCGTCCGGATGCCAGCGAGGAAGAGATGCTCGCCGCTGCCCGGCAGGCCCAGGCGCAGGAGTTCATTCTGGATCTGGAGGACCCGCAGGGGCGCACAGGATATGACGCCCATGTGGGGGAGCGCGGCGTGAAACTCTCTGGCGGGCAGCGTCAGCGGATCACCCTGGCGCGGGTCATTCTGAAGGACGCACCGATTCTGCTCTTGGACGAGGCAACCTCGGCGCTCGATTCCGAGGTCGAAGCCGCCATTCAGGAGACCCTTTATGGCATGATGGAGGGCAAGACGGTGATTGCCATCGCCCACCGCCTGTCCACCATCGCTCAGATGGACCGCATTCTGGTGCTGGATCAGGGATGGATTGCCGAACAGGGCAGCCATGACGCGCTTTTGCAGCAGGGCGGCCTATATGCACAATTCTGGGCACGCCAATCGGGTGGCTTTCTGAACGCAGAGGCAGAAGAACAATGCTGAAATCCTTTCTCGACCGGCGTCTCAATCCGTTCCGGCCTGCCGCAGGGCCGCCGCCGGAAACGCTTGTGGCCTTTGCGCGCTGGGCGCTGGCGGGGGCTTGGCCAGTGCTTGGGTTGTTCACGATCCTGTCGGTGATGGCCGGCGGTATGGATACGCTCAATGCCTTTCTTCTGGGGTTCATCATCGATACCGCAGTGGATGCCGGGCCGCAGGCCTTCTTTGCCGAACATATGCTGGTGGTGGTGGCCTTTGCGGCCTTCTTCCTGCTGTTTCGCCCCGCAATTCTGGGGCTTGGCGCCTTTGCCAATGCGGTGCTGGTGCAGCCTTTCATTTCGCCGCTGATCCTGTCGCGGATCAACACTTGGGTTTTGGGCCAGTCGGTCAGCTATTTCGACGATGATTTTGCGGGGCGCATTGCGCAAAAGCAGATGCAGACCGCCAATGCCATGACGCAGGTCGCGGTTGAGGGGATCAACGTGGTGATCTTTGGCCTTGCGGCGTTGATCAGTACCTTTGCCCTTCTGGGGTCGATCGATTGGCGGATTACCGGGCTGTTTGCGATCTGGCTCATCGGCTATTTCAGCCTGATCCGCTGGTTCCTGCCGCGCGTCCGCGAACGCTCGGGTAAGATGGCAGGGGCGCGGGCCATGGTGTCGGGGCAGGTGGTCGACACGATCACCAATATCAAGACGGTGAAGCTTTTCGCCCATGCTGGTAACGAGGAAGAAAGCGCCAAGGATGCCATGGCGGGCTACCGCGATGCTAGGCTGCATCTTGGTACCCTGTCGGCGAGCTTCCGCTTCTGCCTGATGGGCTGCGCCGGTGTTCTTCCGGTGATGATGATCGGTGCATCGTTGCTCCTGTGGCAGGGCGGACAGGCCAGCGAAGGCGATATCGTGGCGGCGGGCACCATCGCGATCCGGTTGGCACAGATGACCGGCTGGCTCAGCTTTGCGCTGATGGGGATCTACGCCAACGTGGGCGAGGTGGAGAACGGGATCAAGACGCTGGCCCGGTTCGACCGCATCACCGATTCCGAAGATGCCTGCGATCTGGTGGTGCGCGAGGGACAGGTGCATTTCGATCACGTCAGTTTTTCCTATGGCCGCAATATCGGCGGCGTGCGCAGCATCGACCTGACCATCAAACCGGGGGAGAAACTGGGCATTGTCGGGGCTTCGGGCGCCGGGAAGTCGACCTTGGTGTCGCTGCTCTTGCGGCTTTACGATGCCGAAGAGGGGCGCGTACTGATCGATGGGCAGGACATCACTGGCGTCACACAGGACAGCCTGCGGCGGCAGATCGGCATGGTCACGCAGGAAACTGCCATGTTCAATCGCTCCGCCCGCGACAATATCCTGTATGGTCGCCCCGATGCCAGCGAGGCAGAGCTGATCGCCGCCGCACAGAAGGCCGAGGCGCATGAATTCATTCAGGACCTTGCGGACGGTCAGGGGCGCGAGGGCTATGAGGCGCATCTGGGCGAGCGTGGCGTCAAACTGTCCGGCGGTCAGCGTCAGCGGATCGCCCTGGCCCGCGCGATCCTGAAGGATGCGCCTATCCTGGTTCTGGACGAGGCAACCTCGGCGCTGGATTCCGAGGTCGAAGCCTCGATCCAGACCGCGCTGGAACGGGTGATGGAGGGCAAGACGGTTCTGGCCATCGCCCACCGCCTGTCCACGCTCAGCGAAATGGACCGGATCATCGTGATGGATCAGGGCCAGATGGTCGAGGTGGGCAGCCACGAGGATCTTCTGGCGCAGGGCGGGCGTTATGCGCAGTTCTGGGCGCGCCAGTCCGGCGGATTTATCTGCACCGACGAAGACACGACCGAAGCTGCCGAATAGCCACCGGCGTAGGAGGCTTTGCCCGCCCCGTGCCGTTTGGCTCTTTTGCGCGGGGTCTGCGCAGGCTATCTACGCTGCATGACAGATGCAGCCAGAACCACAGCTACGATCACCCGTCTTGGCCAACAGGGCGACGGGGTCGCCGAAGGCCCCTTGTTCGCCCCCCGCACCCTTCCGGGAGAGGTGGTCAGCGGCATAGTCAGCGGCAGCCAGCTGACCGAAGTGCGGATCGAAACGCCCTCCGAAACCCGCGTGCAGGCGCCGTGCCGACACTATAAATCCTGTGGTGGCTGCCAGTTGCAGCACGCCAGCGATGCCTATGTCGCCGATTGGAAGGTCGAGGTGGTGAAAACCGCGCTGCGGGCGCAGGGGCTTGAGACCGAATTCCGCCCCATCCATACCTCGCCGTCGCGCAGCCGCCGCCGTGCCACCCTGACCGTGCGCCGCACCAAGAAGGGCGCGATGGCCGGGTTTCACGGGCGTGCATCGGATGTGATCACCCCGATTCCGGATTGCCAGCTGCTGGATCCGGCGTTGATCCGGGCCATTCCATTGGCCGAGGAACTCGCCATGGCCGGGGCCAGCCGCAAGGCGCCCCTTTCTGTCACGCTGACCACATCCGATGTCGGGCTGGACGTGATGGTGCGGGAGGGCAAGCCCCTGGATGGCTCCCTGCGGCTGGAACTGGCGCGCATCGCTGGTCAGAACGGCGTGGCCCGACTGACCTGGGGGGATGAGCAGGTGCTGATGGAGCAGCCCCCGGTGCAGGCTTTTGGTCCCGCCCGCGTCTGCCCGCCGCCGGGATCGTTTCTGCAAGCCACCAAGGATGGCGAGGCGGCGCTGCTGTCCGCCGTTCGGGAAATCACCAAAGGCGCCAAACGCCTTGTCGACCTTTTTGCGGGATGCGGCACTTTTGCCCTGCCGCTAGCGCAGGATGCCGAAGTTCACGCAGTCGAGGGCGAGCGGGACATGATTGCCGCCCTGGATGCGGGCTGGCGCCGGGCGCAGGGGCTGAAAAAGATCACCTCCGAAGTCCGCGATCTGTTCCGCAATCCGTTGCTGCCTGAGGATCTGAACCCCTTTGGCGCCCATTTCGACGCTGCGGTCATCGACCCGCCCCGCGCGGGTGGTGAGGCGCAGATTGCCCAGTTGGCACAGGCCCGCACGCCGGTCATTGCCTATGTTTCCTGCAACCCGGTGACCTTTGCCCGCGACGCAAAGACGCTGGTCGCTGCGGGCTATCGTCTGAACTGGGTCCAGGTGGTTGACCAGTTCCGCTGGTCCGCCCATACCGAACTGGCTGCCAGCTTCACGCTGGACAGCTGACAGGCACCCAACAGACTGGATTGATGAGCGTGATGCAGACCCTTCGCAAAATCCTGGACAGTCACCGGTTCAGCCGGTTCGTGACGACGGTCATCCTGATCAACGCGGTCACGCTGGGGATGGAGACCTCGGCCGGGATCATGGAGCGGATCGGTCCGATCATCCATTTCATCGACTACCTGTGCCTGTCCATTTTCGTTGCCGAGATTTTGGCCAAGCTTTTGGTGGCGCGGCTGCGGTTCTTTGTCAGCGGCTGGAACGTTTTTGATTTCGTCATCGTCGGTATCGCGCTGGTGCCGGGGGCACAGGGGCTGTCGGTGCTGCGGGCGCTCAGGATCCTGCGGGTTTTGCGGGTCATCTCGGTAGCCCCCCGCCTGCGTCGCGTGGTGGAGGGTTTCATTACCGCGCTGCCGGGGATGGGCTCGGTGTTCCTGCTGATGGCGATCATTTTCTATATTGGCGCGGTGATGGCGACCAAACTGTTCGGGCATAGCTTCCCAGAATGGTTCGGTGATCTTGGCCTCAGCGCCTATTCCCTGTTCCAGATCATGACGCTGGAAAGCTGGTCGATGGGAATCGTGCGCCCGGTGATGGAGGTCTACCCCTATGCCTGGGCCTTCTTCGTGCCGTTTATCATGGTCACGACCTTTGCCGTGGTGAACCTTCTGGTGGGTCTTATTGTGAACTCCATGCAGGATGCCCATTCCGAAGAAGACGACCAGCGCACTGGCGCCTACCGCGACGAGGTTCTGGCGCGGCTGGAGGCCATCGAACGGCGCCTTTCCGACAGCGCGGCCGCGGATCAGCAGACAAAGAAGTGATTTCGAGTTCGGAAATTTTCGGGTATTCTGCGCCTCAGGCAGTCAATAAAAACAGGTTCAAAAATGGACAGGCGGTTATTCGGGCTCGGAGCGGTTTCTTGTGCGATGGTTGCAGGGTGCAGCCAGGCTGAGAGCAAGTTCAAAAGCTATTCAGGCCCCGAGGTGACCTCGATCGTGGTCAACAAGGGCGCGCGTAAAATGTATCTTCTCAACAACGAGGATGTGTTGCGCGAATATGAGGTCGATCTCGGCTTTGCGCCGGACGGGGCCAAGCGTGTCGAAGGCGACGGTAAGACGCCGGAAGGCACCTATCTGATCGACCGTCGCAACCCGAACAGCAGTTTTCACCTGTCGGTGGGCATTTCTTATCCCAACTCGGCGGATGTCGCCCATGCTCAATCCCTGGGGAAAAAGCCGGGTGGAGAGATCTTCATTCACGGAGAGCCGAATGACCACAAGGACCGCAAGCGTGCGGCGCGGGTCAAGGATTGGACAGCAGGCTGTATCGCCGTCAAGAACCACGAGATCGAAGAGGTCTACGCCATGGTTCAGACCGGCACCCTGATTTCCCTGCGCCCATGAGGGCGTCGAAAATCCGCAGCCTGTCCCTATAACCGGGGCAGAGCTGCCCGGTGAGCGGGCTTTTAGTTGCCCATCACCAGCGTCCACCAGATCTTACCGTTGGGTTCCTGGTACCAGGAAAAGCCCATGTTGGTGGCCTTGGGATCCAGAATCACAGCGCGGGTACCGCGGTCTTCCATCCAGGCGGTCAGGGTCTGAAGCTCGTTCTCGTAGGTTTCCGAAATCGCCTCGCCCAGCATGGAGCCGGGGTAGCCAGTGCGGGCGACGCGATCCAGCGGCGAGGACCCGTCTGAGCCGAAGTGCCAGGGACGGTTCTGAACCGACATGTCACGCGAATGGGTGGCGGCAGCGGCGTTCAGCTGGGCATTCAGCTGGACCTGCGGGGCAGAGGCCGCCTGGCGCAGCGCATTAACCGAATCGAGCATACGGATCTGTACTTTGTCGGCATTGCGGATCCTGTAGACTGTTCCGCCGCCCTCACCCGTCTGAGGGACCGGAGTGCAGGCCGCAGCAAGGGTAACGAAGGCAGCAGCCAGGATCAGGAAAACACGCGTCATCATGCATCTCGCTCAGTTTCATTGTTCCTGCACTTAGCCTTCCTGAGGCGCAGGTGCAAACCTGCGTCGGCCATTCGGGACCCTTAATCGGCGGTTTGATTTGCGACTGAGGCTTAAGAGCCATAATATACCGCCAGTATTTTGATGTTTACCTGCAGGGAAAGACCATGACCCACAGTCTGTTTGATAAACCGTCCCGGCGCCAATTTCTGGCAGGGTCGGCGGCGCTGCTGTCCTCTCCGGCCCTCGCCGAAGGTGTCGCGCAGGACGAGGATGTTGCCTATGATCCCCTGCGCCCGCCGCCAGAGCCGGAACCGCCGGTCAAACGCAATATCTCGGCCTTCCGCGCCAAAAACTGGAGGCCCTATTTCGACAATCTGCGCAAAGGAGCGATTCTCGTCGATATCGACAGCCGGGCGCTGCATTACTGGTCAGAGGATGAATCGGTCTACAAATTGTTCCCCTCTTCGGTGCCCTTGTCCGATGATCTGACCCGCCGGGGTCGGACTTCGGTCATCCGCAAGGTTGATGGCCCCAGCTGGTCGCCGACGCCGAACATGCTGAAACGGAACCCTGAATGGCCAAAATACATCCCGCCAGGACCGGATAACCCATTGGGATCACATGCTTTGTATCTCAGCTGGAAGTTCTACCGCATCCATGGGACCCACGATACGCGCAAAATTGGGCGGAAATCGTCGAACGGCTGCATCGGGCTTTATAACGAGCACATCGCGCAGCTGTTTCAGCTGACCAAGGTGGGCACGCAAGTGTTGCTAATTTGACGACATTGCCGCACGCGCAAGGCTGCCCTTTTAAACAAGCATTTGCATTCCCGAGGGTTACTTGGTTAGAAAAAAATACGAGATAAGTCTTGGGTGCGTAGGCCATTGTTGTGTCCGACGCGAATTCTGGAGGTTAACATGAAAAAACTCGTTATCGCAGCTGCTCTGACTGCCGCCGCTTCCACCGCTTCTGCTGGCAACCTGGCAGAGCCCGTTATCGAAGCACCGGTAATCGTTGAGCAGGCCGAAAGCTCGTCTTCCGGCATCCTGCTGCCGCTGCTGCTGCTGGTCCTGGTTGGCGCAGCTGTCGCAAGCAACTAATTGCTTCTTGCAAGATTTAAAAAGGCGGTGGTTTTCCACCGCCTTTTTTATTGCCTGCTGGCCGGAAACAGAGTGTCCGGTGGGGCCGCCCTCAGAGGGCGGCGACCTCATCCAGAATAAGATTGAGCGTCTGCACGATCATCTCCACGTCATCGCTGTCGATGGTCAGCGGCGGACGAATCTTCAGGATGTTATCCTTGGGTCCTTCGCTGCCGATCAGGATGCGGTGATCGCGCATGCGGTTCTTGACGTATGAACAGATCCCGGTCGCCTCGCTGCCATCTGCGTTGATCAGCTCCAGCCCCAGAAACAGCCCCATGCCGCGCACATCACCGACGCAGGCATGTTTCGCCTCAAGCTGCCGCAGTCCTGCCATCAGCTGGTCGCCCATGGCCTTGGCGTTCTGTTGCAGCCCTTCGTCATCGACGATGTCCAGCACCTCCTTGCCGATGCGGCAGGACAGGGTCGACCCGCCGAAGGTCGAGAAGAACTCCGGCCCATTGGCGAAACTGTCGGCAATGGCGCGGGTGGTGACAAGAACACCCAGCGGGTGGCCGTTACCGATGGGCTTGCCCATCACCACGATATCGGGCAGCGCGCCCTGGTGTTCAAAGCCGAAGTAATAGTCCCCGAGCCGTCCCAGACCGGTCTGCACCTCATCGGCGATGCAGATGCCTCCGGCGGCGCGGACCTTTTCATAGACCGCCGGCAGGTACCCCTTGGGCGGGATGATCTGCCCGCCGACCGAGGGGAAGGTTTCGGCGATAAACCCGGCAAGCCCGTGTCCCTTGTCCTTCAGCTTGGCAATCGCAGGATCGACGAGGTCCGCGAATTTCTGCGCTCGGTTCGCATCGTCGCGTTTGAAGCTGCCGCGATAGTCGTCCGCGACCTCGACCAGTTCCACCCAGTCCGATGGGCCGACGCCGCCCTTGGCGTTGAATTTGTAGGCGGAGATGTCGATCACGCCGGTGGTGTTGCCGTGATAGCCGTGGTCTGGCGTCACCATGCCCTTGGCGCCGGTATGGGCGCGGGCCAGCCGCAGGGCCAGCTCGTTCGCCTCGGTGCCGGAGTTGACGAAGAAACAGACCTCGAACGGGGCTGGCAGTTTCGACAGCACCTTCTCGGCAAAGGCGACCTGCGCAGGGTGCAGGTAGCGTGTGTTGGAGTTCATCCGCTTCAGCTGATCCGCCGCCACCGCCTGAATGCGCGGATGGGCGTGGCCCACGTGCGGCACGTTGTTATAGGCATCGAGATAGGGTCGGCCCCATTCATCGAACAGATGGTGTTTCCAGCCCCGCAGCAGCATCACCGGATCGGAGTAGGTGAGGCTGAGATTGCCGCCAAAATGCGCGCGGCGCCCTTTCAGGACTTCACCCTTGTCGGTGGGCTGATAGCAGGTCTTGTCATCGGGCAGGTTCATCAGTGCGGCAGGGTTGGGGCAGATCGCGTGCCACAGATACATCTCGTCCGGGTCACCGACGCCGGGCCAGTCGGCCTCGATCCCGTCGGTGGTCATGGCCAGTTGGAAATGCACATGCGGTGCCCAGCCGCCGTTCTGGGTGGGATCGCCCAGGCGGCAGAAAGCTTCGCCCCGCGCCAAGGTGTCGCCGGGTTCCAGGCGGTCGCAGCATTCCGGATCCAGATGGCCGTAAAGTGTGTAGAAGGTGTCTCCCGCCGGTGTCTCATGGCGCAGGATGATGGTGCCGCCATAGTCCAGATGATGCGCCCGGTTCTCGACGATGAAGACCTCGCCTGCCAGCGGCGCATAAAGCGGCGCACCCGCAGGGGCAAAGCCATCCACGCCCAGATGTACGGTGCGCCGGTTGCTGGCCTTCCAGCGCCCCTTGCGAAAGGCGGGCGCGGTGTAGATCAGCCGCGGTTCGTTGTAATAGCCCAGCCAGATGCCGGTGCCGTATTCCTCGCCGACGCGGGCGGCTTCTTCCAGCGGCATATCGAACGGGTTCTGCGGCCAGGTGGCGTTTTCGACCGAGAGCGACCCCATCGGCACGTCGCTCAGGTCCGCGCCCATCAGGGGAGCGAAATTGCCGCGTTCTGCATTTAGCCACGCCAGCACCCGATCGGCGCCTTCGACCACCGGCAAGCCGCAGGCGGCGCGCAGGCGGGCGTTCACCAGCTTGGCATTCAGGTCAAAGCCTTCGAGGAACCGCCAAGCAGGCGCCTGCGAGATGGTCACGTAAGGATCATCGGGGTTCTCTGCGGCCATCAAGGTGGAGTTCACCACTGAGACCGCAAGCCGTGCCCGCAACAGCGGCCAGATCATGTCTACCTCCGCTGGGGTCAGTGGGCAGGCGGAATGATAGCCCGACACCAGCGCAGCCAGCGCGGCCTCGGGGTCGGGATGGTCCAGAACGATATAGGCGGCCGCGATCGCCAGATCGCAGACGCGCGGCGCGTTGCACATATCGCCAAGGTCGATGAGGCCGGACACCCGGCGCGGTTCGCTCAATTCTCCCGATACGATGATATTGTAATCATTGGCATCATTGTGGATTGCCTGCTGCGGCAGCTTGGCAAGGTCGGGTACCAGTTCGGCAAAGGCGCCATGAATATCGGTCAGCAGGGCCCTGCGGGCCGGATCGGCAATGCAATCCAGATCATCGGCAATCCACCCGGCCTGCATCAGGTTCCATTTGAAATCCCGCTCAAGGCCCGGATGCTGAAAATCCGCCAGCGCCGCGTCAGTCTGGCCGAGCACCGCGCCGACCTCGTGGATCAGGCTGTCGGATTTCGGTGCCGCCTTGGCGTAGCAGCGGCCGGGCAGTTGGTTGATGACCCAGACCAGCCGTTCGGCGCCGGTTTCATCGGCAATCGCGCACATTGCGGCGCCGTTGCTGGTCCGGATCACGCGCGGGCAGGGCAGATCCGGCGCGGATTTAGCGATATGGTCGATGGCCTGCACCTGCATATCGACCAGATCCTGCGCGCAGCCGGGGCGCATCGCCTTGACTATGTAGCCGGAGCCATCCGCCGCCAGCGCCAGAAAGTTCAGATCGTATTCGCCATCAAGGCGGGTTAGCTCCGCCTCGATCCCCCAATGTGCCGCAAATGCGGCCGCCCAATGCGCCTGTGTCATAAAACCCCCCGATCCGCCGCTTCGGCGGTAACCCAATATTGGATCCTATTTGAACCGGGGCGCGGCGTTAGTCCACCCAGCCTTTCAAATTCTGTTCGATGACACCGGCCAGTGCGGCGATGTGATCGTCATCATCGTTGAGGCAGGGGATATAGAGGAAGTCCTTGCCACCCGCCTCTTCGAAGCTTTCCTTGATCTCCTCGTTGATCTCTTCCAGCGTTTCGATGCAGTCGGCGGAAAAGGCCGGGGCGATCACGGCGATGTTCTTTTTGCCTTCCTTGGCCAGCGTGGCGACGTGGTCGACGGTATAGGGTTTCAGCCATTCCTCGGGGCCAAAGACCGACTGGAAGGTCGTCGTGATCTCGGTGTCTTCCCAGCCAAGGCGCTCTTTCAGAAGGCGCGTCGTTTTCTGGCACTGGCAGTGGTAGGGGTCGCCCTGCATCAGATAGCGTTTCGGCATGCCGTGATAGGACACGACCAGAATATCGGGGCGTTTCTCGGCCTTGGCATAGGCCTCTTCGACGGAACGCGCCAGCGCGTCGATATAGGCGGGTTCGTCGAAATAGGCAGGAATGGTGCGGGCGGCGGGCTGCCAGGTCTCTTCCATCAGGGCACGGAAGAACTGGTCATTCGCGGTGCCCGAAGTGGCGCCGGCGTATTGCGGATATAGCGGCACGAACAGGATCTTCTGGCAGCCTGCCTTGACCATTTCGCGGACCTTGGACTTGGTCGACGGGTTGCCATAGCGCATGCAGAAATCGACCATGACCTGATCGCCATACCGGTCGGACATCACCTTTGCCATCTTGGCGGTCTGGTCCTTGGTGATGGTCATCAGCGGGCTTTCGCCCTTGTCATGGTTCCAGATGGATTTATAGGCCTCGCCCGAACTGAACGGGCGTTTGGTCAGGATGATCAGCTGCAACAGCGGTTGCCACTTCCACGACGGGTAGTCGATCACCCGCTTGTCCGACAGGAATTCGCTCAGATAGCGGCGCATGGGCCAGTAGCTATAGTCATCCGGGGTGCCGAGGTTCGCAAGCAGAATGCCCACCTTTTCCGGCTGGACCTTGGGGTGGTCGGCAGGGGCGTGAACAGGGCATTTTGCAGTTGAGGTCGAATCCAGCATTGATGTGTCCTGTGCGGTTGGGGCTTTGTGTTTCGGCGCAATAGTAATGGCATACGCGGTCAAAGACCAATCGGATCAAATTTGTGCAGCCATCGCGTTTGCCTATTGTCCGCAGTGGCGCGGGCCTAGTCGGGCAGCTTGGTTTCCGGCACTTTCAGGGCATCCGCCAGCCGCATCTGGGCCGAGCCGGGGCGCAGCGGTTTCTGCTGGCTTTCGGAGGGGGACCAGCCGGTCAGGCAGATGAGTTCGAAACTGGCGGGCAGGCGGCCGGTCTCGGTCTCGAAGTGCTGGCGATAGATCTCTTCGGCGCGGTGGAACAGGCGGCGCGGGACCGGGCGTTTCAGGCGGGATGTCAGGGCGTTGGTTTCCCCCATGTCCCGCAATTCGCGCATCAGATGCATCAGGTCGCGGTATTCCGCCGTCAGCGGCACCACATCGGCCACCGGCAAGGCGAACCCGGCCCGTTGCAGCAAGGCGCCCAGATCGCGGACCTCGCCCATCGGGGCGATGCGCGGAGATAGCCCGCCCAGTACCTCGGTTTCTGCTCCGGCCAGCGCCACGCGCAGCTCTTGCAACGTCTGCCCGCCCAGCATCACGGCCAGCAGCAGCCCGTCTTCCTTCAGTGCGCGGCGGCACTGGATCAGCTGGCCAACCGGATCATTGGCCCAGTGCAGGCCCATCGCATGGATCACCACGTCATGGGCGCCGGGCTGCAGATCTAGAACTTCATCGTCGGCCACGCAGGTCGCACCGCCAAGGGCACCGTCCCAAATCTCCGCAAAAGGAGACACCACCGCAGGGGCGGTAAAGGTTCTGTTAACCATGCTGAGGCGATCTTCGACCTCGTCCCGTGCCATCTGGTGCAGGAACAGGGCCTCTTGCTGCCGCCGGGCCCGATGCGCTGCCAAAGCCTGCCTGTCAAACAGCTGTGGCTGGTGTTGTGTGTTTTGCGTCATGGGGGGCTACTTAAATGCTGTTGGCGCAGTTTCAAACCGCTGTTTCACTGATCTATCCGCCGCGCTGTCTGGGCTGCGGCGGGCTGGTCGGACAGGACGCGGGCTTGTGCGGTCCCTGCTGGCGCGAGACGGAGTTCATTTCCGGCACGGTTTGCGAAGGCTGCGGGGTGCCCCTGCCCGGGGAGAGCGACGGATTTCGCATCGAATGCGATGATTGCATGGCGACGCCCCGCCCGTGGAGCCAAGGCCGTGCCGCGCTTGTCTATGGCGGTAAGGCGCGCGAGCTGGTGCTGGCGCTGAAACATGGGGACCGGCTTGATATTGCTCCTCCGGCGGCAGTCTGGATGGCGCAGGTGGCAGAACCTTTGCTGCAGGATAGTCCGCTGATCTGCCCGGTGCCCCTGCACTGGAGCCGACTTCTGAAACGCCGCTACAATCAGTCCGCCGTGCTGGCCAGGGCGCTGGCACGCCGCGCTGGGCTGCAATATTGCCCCGATCTGCTGCGCCGCCACCGCAGAACGCCATCTTTGGATGGGCGGTCGCGCGCCGAACGGTTCCGGCTGTTGGGCGATGTGATCGGGGTGCCGCCGCGCAAGGCGCCTGCCTTGAGCGGTCGCAACGTCTTGTTGGTGGATGATGTTATGACCTCCGGGGCGACCCTGTCGGCCTGCGCCGATGCCTGCCTGCGCGCTGGTGCGGAAGAGGTGCGGATCGTCGTTCTGGCCCGCGTCACGCATGCGTGACCGCTTTGTCGGGGCCCCTGGCAAAGATTGCATTGCGGCCCCATATCCCTCACAAACGCAAAAACCCGAATATATTGGAGACCTGCATGAAACCGGTGGAAATCTACACCTCGCCTCTGTGCGGCTTTTGCCACGCCGCAAAACGGCTTTTGAACCAGAAGGGTGTGACCTTTTCCGAGGTCGACGTTATGATGAACCCGAAACGCAAACCTGAAATGATCCAGCGCGCGAACGGGGGCCGCACGGTGCCGCAGATTTTTATCGGCGACACGCATGTGGGCGGTTGTGATGAGCTTTACGCGCTTGAACAGGCCGGCAAACTGGATCAGTTGCTGTCCGCCTGAAACCGGAGACCCACCTGATGCGCGCAGCCCTGTTGCAGATGACCTCAAGCGATGATCCAGCCGAGAATCTGGACAGCGTGCGCGCCATGATGGCCACAGCGGTGGCCGAGGGCGCCGGTTTCGTGCTGACGCCCGAGGTCACCAATTGCCTTTCGACCAGCCGCGCGCATCAGAAAGCCGTCCTGCATCACGAAGAAGACGATCCGACCCTGGCTGCCCTGCGCGACGAGGCCGCGAAACTGGGCGTCTGGCTGGTGCTCGGCTCGCTCGGCATCAAGACCCACGATGCGGATGGGCGCTTTGCTAATCGCCAGTTCCTGATCGGCCCCGATGGCGGGATCGCCGCCCGCTATGACAAGATCCACATGTTCGATGTGGAGGTCACGCCTGAGGAAACCTACCGCGAATCGGATGGCTATCGCCCCGGCACCCGCGCGGTGCTGGCAGAGACTCCCTTTGCCAGGATCGGCATGACCATCTGCTATGATGTGCGCTTTCCCCATCTGCACCGGACGCTGGCGCAGGCCGGGGCGCAGGTGTTGACGGTTCCGGCAGCTTTTTCCCACGTGACTGGCGCCGCCCATTGGCACACGCTGCTGCAGGCCCGCGCGATAGAGACGGGATGCTACGTGCTGGCGCCTGCCCAGACTGGGACCCATCCAGCCAGCCGGGGCGCATCGCGCCGCACATTCGGGCATTCGCTGGTTGTGGCGCCCTGGGGAGAGATTCTGGTGGACGCCGGGACCGATCCCGGGGTTGTCTGCGTTGATCTTGATATGGAAAAAGTGGCAGAAGCACGCAAACGTGTTCCTGCGCTGACCCATGATCGAGAGTTCGACGGACCCTGATGGAAGAATCACATTCTCTGGCCGTTTCGCTGTTCAGTGAAATCCTGATGGCCGACCAGCTGGCGCGTTCGCGGCTGGGCAAGGCCTTGCCCAAGGGAATGGAACTGTCGCATTTTTCGGTTCTGAACCATCTGGCGCGGGCGGGGCTGGAACGCTCTCCGGCGCAGCTGGCGAAGGCGTTTCATGTCACCCGCGGCGCCATGACCAATACGCTGAACAAGCTGGAGATGGCGGGTTATGTACATATCCGCCCCGACTGGGACGATGCCCGACGCAAGATGGTGGCGATCAGCCCCGCTGGTCGGCAGGCCCGCGATGCGGCGCTGGCCAGTATCGTGCCGGTGATTTCCGAAGTGGTGGATGAGCTGGGCGGTGAGCGTGTGCGTGCCGCACTTCCGATCCTGCGGGAGTTGCGCAGCAAGCTGGAAGACGACTAAGCGCCGCCCGGCGCGGCCTCCATGCCCTTGCGTTTGCCTGTGCCCCAAAAAGAAAGGGATGCCATGTAACGGGCATCCCTTTCTCAATTTCCCATCTGGCCGCGTGAGTGGTGGCAGCGATCATTTCGCATTGCGCCGAGAGGCCATCGGGTACAGCATTCACTCTGTTAAGGGCCAAGGCCCGGTATCGGTCAGACTAAAACCCAACCGATCGGACGGTTTTATACTAAATCGAGTCAAACGCCAAGTACGCAGAGGGATTAGGTCTCCTATACGAAAGGATAGGAGGCGGTTATCCGCCACCTTGTTACGCGGCGGGTTTGGTGCTGGCCGTGACGTAGTTGACCGAAAGATCGCGCGGAGAAATCGACCAGCCCCAGGTCACCGGGTTGAACACGAACCCCTTACGGTCGACTGGCTCCAGCCCCGCCTTGCGCAGCAGTTCGAACAGCTCGTCCGGCGTGATGAATTTGTTCCATTCATGCGTGCCACGCGGCAGCCAGCGCATCACCACCTCGGCGCCAAAGATGGCCATGACATAGCTTTTGGGATTGCGGTTGATGGTGGAACAGATCTGTAAACCACCCGGTTTCAGCAATTCCCGCGTTGCGGTCAGATAGCTCAGCGGATCGGCCACATGTTCAACCACCTCCATGTTGAGAACCACGTCGAACTGTTCACCGGCTTCGGCCAGGGCCTCGGCAGTGGTGTGGCGGTAATCGATGGTAAGGCCGGATTGTTCCGCATGAATCCGCGCCACCGGCAGGTTCCCGGCGGCAGCATCGGCCCCCACGACCTCGGCGCCAAGGCGCGCCATCGGTTCCGACAACAGCCCGCCGCCGCAGCCAATGTCGAGAAGGCGCAGGCCCCTGAATGGCTCCGGCTGCGTCAGATCACGGCCGAATTCCCCGGCGATCTGCTGGGTGATGTAGTCAAGCCGACAGGGATTCAGCATATGCAACGGCTTGAACTTGCCGTTGGGATCCCACCACTCCGCGGCCATTGCTTCGAATTTGGCGATCTCGGACGGGTCTACCGTGGACTGAGGCGCTTGCATTCCTGTCTCCGTGTGTTCTTTTGTGTCTAACAGACTAGTTAGGTCAGTAATGGACAAATACTCGGACCAAAAGCGCGCAGTGCAGTATCTTTATCCTCCGGTCGATGCCTACGACCAGCGTATGCTGGATGTGGGGCAGGGCCACAGCATTTATGTCGAGCAATCCGGCAACCCCAAGGGCATTCCGGTGATCGTGTGTCATGGTGGTCCCGGCGGCGGCAGCAGCCCGGCGATGCGGCGCTATTTCGATCCCAATATCTATCGGGTGATTCTCTTTGATCAGCGCGGCTGTGGCCGCTCGCGCCCGCATGCCTCCTGCGAGGATAACACCACCTGGCATCTGGTTGCCGATATGGAGGAGATCCGCCGCCTGCTGGAGATCGACAGCTGGCTATTGTTCGGTGGCAGCTGGGGGGCGACGCTGGCGCTGATTTATGCGCAGACGCACCCGGAGCGCGTGCAGCACATCATCCTGCGCGGTGTCTTCCTGATGACACAAAGCGAACTCGACTGGTTTTACGGGGGCGGCGCCGGGCGGTTCTGGCCGGAAACCTGGGCGCGGTTTGTCGCGCTGGTCCCGCATGACGAGCGGCACGATATGATCGCCGCTTATAACAAGCGGCTGTTTTCCGGCGATGTGAACGAGGAAATCCGATTCGGTCGTGCCTGGTCATCCTGGGAGAACGCCCTGGCCTCGGTCCATTCTAACGGTCATGGCGGCGAAAGCCCCGGCGAGTATGCCCGCGCCTTTGCCCGGCTGGAAAACCACTATTTCATCAATGGCGGTTTTCTGGATTTCGATGGGCAGATCCTCGCCAATATGGGGCGGATTTCCCATATTCCGGGCATCATCGTGCAGGGCCGTTACGACATGATCTGCCCGCCGACCTCGGCCTGGCGCCTGAACGAGCTGTGGCCAAATGCCGAGTTGAAAATGATCCGCAATGCAGGTCATGCCTTGTCGGAGCCGGGAATCAGTGCCGAACTGGTGCGCACGATGGACCGGATTGCCGAGGAGATGCTGCCATGACCCGTATCGACCGCCGCGCGCTGTTCACCTCTGGTGCTGCGGCTGCCTTGCTGGCGGCGACGGGCACGTCGTTGGCGGCTGCGCCGCGGGCGGGCGGGGTGTTGCGTCTTGCGGTGCCGCGTCAGGACGGGCTGATGGAGCAGGTGGCGCGTGGCGCCGTCTTCGACACCCTGACAGAGATCGCGCCCGATGGCGTGTTGCGGGGCGAGCTGGCCGAGGGCTGGCACAGCAGCGACGCGGCCCGGACCTGGTCCTTTGATCTGCGCAGCGACGTGCGATTCCATGATGGCGCGGCCATGACGGCGGCGGATGTGGTTGCCTCGCTGAGCGGGCGCGGTATCGACGGCGCCGAGGTTGCCTTGGTGCAGCAGGTCGCCGACCATCGGATCGAGATCCAGCTGACGGCCGCAAACCCCCATCTTCCTTACCTTCTGGCGGATCCGGTGCATGTCATCGCTCCGGCGGGCCAAGTGGATCTGCCACTGGCACAGTCCGTGGGCACCGGCTGTTACCGCGTCGAGCGGGCGCAGGACGGGCGGCATTTCCGCGCGGCAAAACTGGCCGATCATTACAAGGCCGGGCAGGCAGGCTGGGTGGATACGATCGAGGTGATCGTCATCCCGGATGCCCGCGTGCGGGCCGAGGCGCTGCGTGATGGCTATGTGGATGTGGCGGCATTGCCTGCACCAGAGGGGCTGATCGAAAAGGGCGGTTTTCTTTATCATCCTTCGGCCAGCGACATGGCGCTGGCGGCGCGCAGCGATGTGGGCATGCCCCGCACCGTGGGCCGCCGCGCGGCGCTGGATGATGGCCGTATTGCCGAACGCTGGTGGCGGATCTGACCGGGGCGCAGGCCCGGTTTCGAACTTCTCCTTGCAGATTCGCCCCATCAAGCGTATATGCCTTTCACAACAGCGGCGCGTTGGGCTCTGGTCCAAGGCTCCACCGGGATTTTCAACGGGCCGCGCGCCCGTTTTTTTGTGTCCGAAAGACAGCTGGAACCCGAATGACCAACGACCTGATTGCCAAAGCCGCGATTGACCGCCGCCTTGCCGAGATCATCACCCCGGTGATCGAGGATCTGGGCTATGAGCTGGTCCGTATCCGGCTGATGTCCGGCAAGACGACAACCCTGCAGATCATGGCCGACAAACCCGATGGCGGGATCGAAGTTGATGATTGTGCCGATATTTCGAATGCCGTCAGCGCAGTTCTGGACGTCGAGGATCCGATCCTTGACGCCTACGCGCTTGAGGTCTCCAGCCCCGGCATCGACCGTCCCCTGACGCGGCTCAAGGACTTTGACATGTTCGAAGGCTACGAGGCCAAGCTGGAAACCGCCGAGCTGATCGACGGTCGTCGCCGCTTCAAGGGCGAGCTGGCCGGTGTCGAGGATGACGAGGTTCTGATCAATATCGAGGAACATGGCGAGCCCGTTACCATCGGTCTGAAGTTCGACTGGCTGAGCGATGCCAAGCTGGTGCTGACCGACGATCTGATCAAGGAAATGCTGCGCCAGCGCAAGGCGGCTGGCACGCTGAACGAAGATGCTTTTGACGACGTTATCGAAGATACGCCCCTTGAGGGCGAGGTGACCGAAGGGTCCGAAGAGGAGAACAAGTAATGGCCATCACCTCTGCAAACCAGCTTGAGCTGTTGCAAACCGCCGAAGCCGTGGCGCGCGAGAAAATGATCGACCCCGGCCTGGTGGTCGAAGCCATGGAAGAAAGCCTCGCCCGGGCGGCCAAAAGCCGCTACGGCAGCGAAATGGACATCCGTGTGTCCATCGACCGCAAGACCGGCAAGGCCACCTTTACCCGCGTGCGCTCGGTCGTCGAAGATGAAGAGCTGGAAAACTACCAGTCGGAAATGACCGTCGAACAGGCCAAGCAGTACATGGCTGATCCCAAGGTGGGCGACACCTATGTGGAAGAGGTTCCGCCGGTAGAAATGGGCCGTATCGCCGCGCAATCGGCCAAGCAGGTCATCCTGCAGAAGGTGCGCGAAGCAGAGCGTGACCGCCAGTACGAAGAATTCAAGGACCGCGCCGGCACCATCATCAACGGTCTGGTCAAACGCGAAGAATTTGGCAACGTCATCGTCGATGTGGGTGCTGGCGAAGCGATTCTGCGTCGCAACGAGAAGATCGGCCGTGAAAGCTATCGTCCGAATGATCGTATCCGCTGCTACATCAAGGATGTGCGCCGCGAACCGCGCGGCCCGCAGATCTTCCTCAGCCGTACCGCGCCGGAATTCATGGCCGAGCTGTTCAAGATGGAAGTGCCGGAAATCTATGATGGTATCATCGAGATCAAGGCCGTTGCCCGTGATCCCGGTTCGCGCGCCAAGATCGCCGTGATTTCCTATGATGGTTCGATCGACCCCGTGGGCGCCTGCGTCGGTATGCGCGGCAGCCGCGTGCAGGCCGTTGTGAACGAGCTGCAGGGTGAAAAGATCGACATCATCCCGTGGAACGAAGATCAGCCGACCTTCCTCGTTAACGCGCTGCAGCCGGCTGAAGTGTCGAAAGTGGTTCTGGACGAAGAAGCCGGCAAGATCGAAGTCGTGGTCCCCGAGGAACAGCTGAGCCTCGCGATCGGCCGCCGTGGTCAGAACGTGCGTCTGGCCTCGCAGCTGACCGGTCTCGACATCGACATCATGACCGAGGAAGAGGAATCGGCGCGTCGCCAGAAGGAATTTGAAGCGCGCACTGGCCTGTTCATGGAAACTCTGGATCTGGACGAATTCTTTGCCCAGCTGCTGGTCTCCGAAGGGTTCACCAGCCTCGAAGAGGTTGCCTATGTGGAGCTCGATGAACTGCTGGTCATCGATGGTGTTGACGAAGGCACCGCCGAAGAGCTGCAGGCCCGGGCCCGTGACTACCTCGAAGCCAAGGCCAAGGCAGCGATTGATGCCGCCCGTGCGCTGGGCGCAGAGGATAGCCTGATTGACTTTGACGGTCTGACACCCCAGATGATTGAGGCACTGGCAAAGGACGGCATCAAGACGCTGGAAGACTTTGCCACCTGCGCGGACTGGGAACTGGCCGGCGGCTGGACCACGGATGGCGGCGAACGGATCAAGGACGACGGTATTCTGGAACCTTTCGGCATGTCGCTGGAAGAGGCACAGGATATGGTCATGACAGCCCGCGTATTGCTGGGCTGGGTTGATCCCGCCGAACTGGAACCGGAAGTCTCGGAAGATGACGAGGCCGAAGGTGACGAAGAAGCCGCTGACACAGGGGCCGGGGTCTGATCCCCGCTGCTCCTGAAAGGAGACGCTGAATGGCTCGCGGAGGCGCCGAAAAAGACCGGTCAGACGGCCCGGAGCGAAAGTGCATCGCAACAGGTGAGATCCAGCCCAAGCAGGGTCTCATCCGGTTCGTGATGGGCCCCGACGGGCAGGTCGTTGCGGATGTGTTCGGTAAACTCCCCGGTCGGGGCGTTTATGTGACCGCCAGCCGTTCTGCGTTAGATACGGCGGTAAAGAAGAAACTCTTCGCCCGTGGCTTCAAGGCCCAGGTGAAGGTGCCCGAAGACCTTGCAGACGAGGTGGAGCGGCAGGTTCTGCGCCGTCTCGTTGATCTGATCAGCCTGGCCCGCAAGTCGGGTGATGCGGTCGGTGGCTATGAAAAAGTCAAGGATTGGCTGCTGAAGGAAGCGGCGAGTGTGCTGATTCAGGCGGCTGACGGATCCGGGCGTGGAAAGTCGAAACTGAGCACGCCGCACCGGGGAAACTATATCGGTTGCCTCTCTGCGGATGAGCTGGGGATGGCATTTGGGCGTCAAACTGTGATACATGCGGCGCTGGCCTCTGGTGGACTCAGCAAACGTGTTGTAGAGGAAGCGCAACGATTGCAGGGTTTGCGCGAAATGGTGGGCGGCAAGGGCCGCACGGAAGGATAAAGAGCTTTATGAGCGATAGTGACGGCAAAAAGACATTGGGTTTGCGTGGTGGTTCCCGGCCTGGGAACGTGAAACAGAGCTTCAGCCATGGGCGGACCAAGAATGTCGTAGTGGAAACCAAGCGCAAACGCGTTGTGGTTCCCAAGCCGGGTGCGGGTAAAGGCGGCAGTGGTGCGTCTCCCGCGACGGATGGATCCCGTCGACCTGCCGGCATCACCGACGCGGAAATGGCCCGCCGCCTGAAGGCGCTGCAGGCCGCCAAGGCGCGTGAAGTCGAAGAAGCCGCGCAGCGCGAGGCCGAGGAAAAGGCCCGTGCCGAAGAGCGTGAGCGCCGCCGCGCCGAGCAGGAAGCCAAGGAACGCGAACAGCGCGAAGCCGAGGAAAAAGCCCGTCGCAAGGCGGAAGAGGAAGAGCGTAAGCGCCTCGAAGCTGAAGAAGCGGCCAAGCGTGCAGCAGCGGCTCCGGCAGCAGAGCCGGAGAAGGCAAAATCTGCCGGTCCCGCCGCAGGTCGTTCTGCGGCCAAACCCGCAGCCCAGGCCCCGCGCAAAGCTGACCGCGAACGCGAAGAGCGTGGCCGTGGTGGCAAAGGCCGCGATCAGGGTCGCCGTTCCGGCAAACTGACACTGGGTCAGGCAACCGGAGAAGGTGGCCGCCAGCGGTCCATGGCCGCAATGAAGCGCAAGCAGGAGCGCGCGCGTCAGAAGGCAATGGGCACCGTCGAGCGTGAAAAGGTCATCCGTGACGTGCAGCTGCCGGAAACCATCGTTGTTTCCGAGCTGGCAAACCGTATGGCAGAACGCGTTGGTGACGTGGTCAAATCGCTCATGAACATGGGCATGATGGTCACCCAAAACCAGTCGATCGACGCCGATACGGCTGAGCTGATCATCGAAGAATTCGGCCACAAAGTTGTCCGCGTTTCCGACTCTGACGTCGAAGACGTGATCAAAGAGGTCGAGGACAAGGAAGAAGATCTGCAGCCGCGTCCGCCGGTGATCACCATCATGGGTCACGTCGACCACGGTAAAACCTCGCTGCTGGATGCGATCCGCGATGCGCGGGTTGTGGCTGGCGAAGCAGGCGGTATCACCCAGCACATCGGTGCGTATCAGGTGACCACCGATAGCGGCACCGTACTGAGCTTCCTCGATACGCCGGGCCACGCGGCCTTCACCTCGATGCGCTCTCGCGGTGCTCAGGTGACGGATATCGTGGTTCTGGTTGTGGCTGCCGACGATTCGGTCATGCCGCAGACCATCGAGGCGATCAACCACGCCAAGGCTGCCGGTGTTCCGATGATCGTGGCGATCAACAAGATCGACAAACCTGCGGCCGATCCGAACAAGGTGCGTGCCGAGCTGCTGCAACACGAGGTGATCGTGGAAGCCATGTCCGGCGACGTTCAGGACGTGGAAGTGTCCGCCGTGACCGGCCAGGGCCTGGATGAACTGCTGGAAGCCATCGCGCTTCAGGCGGAAATCTTGGAACTGAAAGCCAACCCGAACCGTGCCGCCCAAGGCGCCGTGATCGAAGCACAGCTGGACGTGGGCCGCGGCCCGGTTGCCACTGTTCTGGTTCAGAACGGTACCCTGCATCAGGGCGACATCTTCGTTGTGGGTGAGCAGTACGGTAAGGTCCGTGCGCTGATCAACGACAAGGGTGAGCGCGTCAAGGAAGCCGGTCCGTCGGTTCCGGTCGAGGTTCTGGGTCTCAACGGCACGCCCGAAGCGGGTGACGTGCTGAACGTGACCGAGACCGAGGCACAGGCCCGCGAAATCGCGGAGTACCGCGAGCAGGCCGCCAAGGACAAACGCGCCGCAGCCGGTGCTGCGACCACTCTGGAACAGCTGATGGCCAAGGCTAAGGAAGACGAAAACGTCTCCGAACTGCCGATCCTGGTCAAAGCAGACGTGCAGGGCTCTGCCGAAGCGATCGTTCAGGCGATGGAGAAGATCGGCAACGACGAGGTGCGCGTGCGCGTGCTGCACTCGGGTGTTGGTGCCATCACCGAAACCGATATCGGCCTGGCCGAAGCTTCCGGTGCGCCGGTCATGGGCTTCAACGTTCGTGCCAATACTTCGGCCCGTAACACTGCCAACCAGAAGGGCGTCGAGATCCGCTATTACTCGGTGATCTATGACCTTGTGGATGACGTGAAAGCGGCGGCCTCTGGCCTGCTGTCGGCCGAGATCAAGGAAAACTTCATCGGCTACGCGACCATCAAGGACGTGTTCAAGGTCTCCAACGTCGGCAAGGTTGCCGGCTGTCTGGTCACCGAAGGCGTTGCCCGTCGCTCGGCTGGTGTGCGTCTGCTGCGTGACAACGTGGTGATCCACGAAGGCACGCTGAAAACACTGAAGCGCTTCAAGGATGAAGTCGCAGAGGTTCAGTCCGGTCAGGAATGCGGTATGGCCTTTGAGAACTACGAAGATATCCGCGCAGGCGATGTCATCGAGATCTTCGAGCGTCAGGAAGTTGAACGTAAGCTCGACTAAGGCGCTGCGACACTCAGAAACAGTCAAAACCCCGGCCTCTGTGCCGGGGTTTTTGCATCTTTGAGGTGGTGGGAGGTCTAGTGCCCGCCAAAACGGCTGAGGGCAGCCGCCGGGCTGCCCTCTATTGCCGTGAGTGATTGGTCTTCAGTGGGTCTTCAGTGTGCCGCGAAAATCGGTGGTATTCGGAGGCGTTCTGCCGCGCCTACCGGCACCCCGTTGCGGTCGTTGATGTGTGCCTGCATGAACCTGTCCCGGACCAGAAAACACGTGCCCAAATAGGTCCACCTGTTGTCTGATCCTTCGTCAGGGAGAAGTTCAAAAAGGTTCACTGCCAGATAGTGTAACCAGTTTTTGACAAATTGGTTAACAAAATCTTGACGACTTGCGCCAAAGCAACAATGGCTAGTGTTTCTACCGACAAATCTCCAATATCCGGTAGTAAATTGCGTCCGGATTGGAGGGGAAGTTGGGGGTATGCAGAGGGCAGCCCGCCGGGCGGACCGCCATTTTGGAACGCTACAGCCAATCCCGCAGGATCGGAATCAGCGGAATATCGGCCGGAGGCATCGGGTAATCACGCAGCTCTTGCGGCCGAGCCCATTTCAGAACCTGGCCTTCCCGGGCCTGCGGAATGCCCTCCCATTTGCGGCATGCAAACAGCGGCATCAGCAGGTGAAAATCTTCATAGCTGTGGCTGGCAAAGGTCAGTGGCGCCAGGCAGGATTGCCAGGTGTTGATGCCCAGCTCCTCATCCAGCTCGCGGATCAGCGCCACTTCGGGGGTCTCCCCGGCTTCAACCTTGCCGCCTGGGAATTCCCAAAGCCCGGCCATGGATTTGCCTTCGGGGCGCTGCGCCAGCAGGATCCGCCCTTCGACATCGATCAGGGCCACGGCCGAGACGAGAACCGTTTTCATGACCGGTAATCCGCGTTGATGGTGATATACTGATGGGTCAAATCGCAGGTCCAGACCGTCGCCGCGCCATCGCCAAGACCCAGATCCACCTTGATGGTGATCTCGTCCTGTTTCATTTGCGCGGCGCCGTCCTCTTCCTTGTATGAGGGCGCAACCCAGCCTTTTTCGGCCACGAGAACATCGCCGAAGGAGATCGACAGCAGGTCCCGGTCCGCCGCAGCGCCGGATTTTCCGATTGCCATCACCACGCGGCCCCAGTTGGGGTCCTCACCCGCGATTGCGGTTTTCACCAGAGGCGAATTGGCAATCGCCAGCCCGTGGGTCTTGGCATCTGCGTCGCTTTCGGCGCCGGTCACCTGGATCTCGACGAACTTCGTGGCGCCTTCCCCATCGCGGACGACTTGATGCGCCAGATCCAGCATCACGCCCTCCAGCGCCTGCTCAAACTCCGGGTTCTCGGTTGCGTCAACGCCCGATGCGCCGGTCGCACAGAGCATCAGGCTGTCCGAGGTCGAGGTGTCGCTGTCTACCGTGATGCAGTTGAAGGTCCGGTCACAGATTTTGGCCAGCTGCGCCTGCAGCGCGCTTTGCTCGACCTTGGCATCGGTGAAGATATAGACCAGCATGGTCGCCATATCAGGCGCAATCATGCCGGAACCTTTGGCGATCCCGGCGATGTTCACGGTCTGCCCGTCGATGGTGACCGTGGCGCCAGCGCCCTTGGCAAAGGTATCGGTGGTCATGATGGCGGCGGCTGCTGCTTCCAGCGCATCGGCATTCAACCCATCATTCAGCTCGGCGATCTTGGCGACGATCCGATCATGCGGCAGCGGTTCACCAATCACCCCGGTCGAGGCGGTAAAGACGCGCCCCGCGGGTGCCCCAGTGATGCCGGAGACGGCGGCGACGATCTCTGCCACCGAGGTTTGCCCGTGATGACCGGTAAAGGCATTGGAATTGCCCGAGTTGACCAGAATCGCGGCGCTAGCCGAAGGATCTGCCCCAAGTTTCTCCTGACAATCGCGCACAGGTGCAGATCGCGTCTTGGAGCGAGTGAACACCCCGGAAACCGTGGTGCCCGGATCCAGTACCGCCAGCATCACATCGGTCCGGTCCTGGTATTTTACACCAGCGGCTGCGGTGGCGAACCGCACGCCTTTGATCGTGGGAAGATCGGGAAATCCGGCCGGAGCCAGTGGAGAACAGGGCAGAGGTTTTGCCATCGGATCAGTTCCTTACAAGACCAAGATCTTTAATCATCGCGGGGTCCAGCCCTTCGATTTCGGGTCGTTCGATGGTGGCCTCAGCTGTCAGTGCGTTGACGCGATCTTCGACGGCGCGTGTCCGCAGTTCCTGCTCCAGCTCGCCGCGCACTTCGTCAAAGCTGGGCGCGGCAGATTTGCGCCGTTCGCGCAGCAGGATCACGTGCCAGCCGAACTGGGTTTTCACCGGATCAGAGATATCCCCCGACCGCATGGCAAGTACAGCCTCTTCGAATTCGGGAACCATACTACCCAGCCCGAACCAGCCCAGATCACCGCCGCTTGGCCCGGAGGGGCCGGTCGACCGCGCCTTGGCAGTGGTGGCAAAATCGGCGCCGTCTTCCAGCTCCATCTTGATCTTTTTGGCTTCTTCTTCGGTTTCCACCAGAATGTGCGCCGCGTGGAATTCATCGCCGCCATCGCCGGTGGAGTATTTACGGTCATAGGCCGCGCGCAGGGCTTCCTCACCGGTTGCGTTGGCCATCACCATTTCGATGACATCAGCGGCCAGCAACGCCCGGCTTTCGTTTTCGACCGACAGCTCCACGTAGTGGGGCACTTCGCCATGCAGTTGCTGTTTCAGCGCTGTCTGCTGGATCAGCTGGTCCAGAATGGCGTTGTACAGCACCTCGTCCGGCAGTTGCTTGTACTGCTGCGGCAGGTTTTCACGGGCCATGATCATGTGACCCAAAGTAATCTCTTCGCCGTTGACTGAGGCCACCACGGTATTGGCATGCGGTGCGGCCTGTACCGACAAAGGCAGCGCCATCAGGGCCGCAGTTGCCGCGCCTCGCAGAAAAGTGAGACCTTTCAGCATTCAATTCTTCCTATTCCCGGGCCGCAGCATGGCGCGGCGTTGACACTTATATGCCTGCCGCTTACATCGCCTAAGGGCCAATGGCAGGACCGTCGTTTCCACCTTTGTTTATGGGTTGCGGGCAGGGCGGGCAAGCCTGCCTTAGGTCAGAAGCCATGACAGGACCGTGGGAGAGCACATGCTGGGTATCGGAACACTCGCCAAAAAGATTTTCGGCACACCGAATGACCGAAAAATCAAGGCGACGCGGCCGCTGATCGCAAAGATCAACGCGCTGGAACCCGAATTCGAAAAGCTCAGCGACCAGGGTCTGATCGAGAAAACCGAAGAGCTGCGCAAACGCGCGCTGGACGGTGAAGCCCTCGACGCTCTGTTGCCCGAAGCCTTTGCCAACGTACGCGAAGGGGCCCGCCGGGCGCTGGGTCTTCGGGCCTTTGATACGCAGCTGATGGGCGGTGTTTTCCTGCATCAGGGCAATATCGCCGAGATGAAAACGGGTGAGGGTAAGACACTTGTCGCCACTTTCCCAGCCTACCTCAATGCGCTGACCGGCAAGGGCGTGCATGTGGTTACGGTGAACGAATACCTGGCCAAACGTGACAGCGAATGGATGGGCAAGGTCTTTGAACAGCTGGGCATGACGACAGGCGTGATCTGGTCCGGTCAGCCCGACGATCAGAAGTTGGCCGCTTACCAGTCCGATGTGACCTATGCGACCAACAACGAATTGGGCTTTGACTACCTGCGCGACAACATGAAGCCCAGCCTGGATCAGGTGTTCCAGAAGTATCACAACTTTGCCATCGTCGATGAGGTCGACTCGATCCTGATCGACGAGGCACGTACGCCGCTGATCATTTCCGGCCCGGCTGAAGACCGCTCCGAGCTTTATACCACCATCGACACGGTGATCCCGCTCTTGAGCGAGGAACACTACGAGATCGACGAGAAGACCCGCGGTGTGACCTTCACCGAAGAGGGCAACGAATACCTTGAGCAGAAGCTGATCGAACGCGGCCTGCTGGAAGAGGGGGCCTCGCTCTATGACCCCGAAAGCACCACCGTGGTGCACCACGTCAACCAGGCCCTGCGCGCGCATAAACTGTTCCAGCGTGACAAGGACTACATCGTGCGCGATGGCGAGGTTGTGCTGATCGACGAATTCACCGGCCGCATGATGGCCGGGCGCCGCCTGTCCGAAGGCCTGCATCAGGCCATCGAAGCCAAGGAAGAGGTGCAGATCCAGCCCGAGAACACGACGCTGGCTTCGGTTACCTTCCAGAACTATTTCCGCCTTTATGACCGCCTGTCGGGCATGACCGGTACTGCCATGACCGAAGCCGAGGAATTCGCCGAGATCTATGGTCTGGGCGTGGTCGAGGTTCCGACCAACCGGCCGATTGCACGGGTGGACGAGGACGACCAGGTCTACCGCACCGCGATGGAAAAATACCGCGCGATGATCGAAGAGACCAAGAAGGCCCATGCCAAGGGGCAGCCGGTTCTTCTGGGCACCACCTCAATCGAGAAATCCGAACTGCTGAGCCAGATGCTGCAGCAGGAAGGCATCGAACACAACGTGCTGAACGCGCGCCACCACGAGCAGGAAGCGCAGATCGTCGCCGATGCCGGGCGGCTTGGCGCGGTGACCATCGCCACCAACATGGCTGGCCGGGGTACCGACATTCAGCTGGGCGGCAACGTCGACATCAAGGTGATGGCCGCGCTTGAGGCCAACCCCGATGCCGACCCTGCCGAGCTGCGCGCCGCCGAGGAAGCCAAGCACGCCGAAGAAAAGCAGAAGGTTCTGGACGCGGGCGGCCTGTTCGTGATGGCCTCTGAACGCCACGAAAGCCGCCGCATCGACAACCAGCTGCGCGGCCGTTCGGGCCGACAGGGTGACCCCGGCCGTACCCGGTTCTACCTCAGCCTCGAAGACGACCTGATGCGGATTTTCGGGTCCGAGCGTCTCGACAAGGTGCTGTCCTCGCTGGGCATGAAGGAAGGCGAAGCGATCATTCACCCTTGGGTGAACAAATCGCTGGAACGTGCCCAGGCCAAGGTCGAAGGCCGCAACTTCGATATGCGTAAGAACGTGCTGAAGTTCGACGACGTGATGAACGACCAGCGCAAGGTGATCTTTGGCCAGCGCCGTGAAATCATGGCGGCAGAGGATCTGTCCGAGATCGTCAATGATATGCGTCACGAGGTGATCGACGACCTGATCGACACTTACATGCCGCCCAAGACCTACGCCGAACAGTGGGACACCGCAGGCCTGCAGGCCGCTGTGCTTGAAGGGCTGGGCATCGACGCGCCGGTGGCCGAATGGGCTGCCGAGGAAGGCGTCGACGACGAACAGATCCGCGAACGGCTTGAGGCCGCAAGCGATGCGCTGATGGCGGAAAAGACCGAAGCCTTCGGTCCGGAAAACATGCGCAACATCGAAAAGCAGGTGCTGCTGCAGACCATCGACGCCAAGTGGCGCGAACATCTGCTGACGCTGGAGCATCTGCGCTCGGTCGTGGGCTTCCGCGGTTATGCGCAGCGTGATCCGCTGAACGAGTATAAGAACGAAAGCTTCCAGCTGTTCGAAAGCATGCTCGACTCCCTGCGCGAAGACGTTGCCAAGCAGCTGAGCCGCGTGCGTCCGATGAACGAAGAAGAGCAGCGCCAGATGATGATGGAAATGGCAGCCCGCCAGGCCGCCATGCAGCAAATGGCCTCCGCTGGCGGCGCACCTGCGCCTGCTGCAGAAGGCGAAGCTGTTGCTGAACTCGCGGAAGAGCCCGCGCCCGGATTTGTCGAGGATGATCCCGAAACCTGGGGCAACCCGTCGCGCAATGACAAATGCCCCTGTGGATCGGGCAAGAAGTTCAAACATTGCCACGGGCGTCTGGCCTGAGATACGCCTGCATCCCCGGTTGAACGCCAGCCGTTTTAACCGGGGATCGGCCCCTGATTTGGCCTGACCGCACGCGGGGGCCATTCAGACAGAGATATTAAAATTCTCTTTATTCTGCCCGAATCTCTCCCGCAGGCGGCCACAAACTGGCCGCCTTTCCCATGCTACACTTCCTTAACCTATCCAGGGTGTGGAGTGTGTGATGATGGACAAACGTATCTTGATCTTGAGCAGCGGAACCGTGGCCTGTGCGCTGGGGATCGGCTTTTTCATGCAGCAGTCCGCCGCTCCGCGTATCTATGAAACACCGGAGATCAGTGCCGCGTCGGTGCAGGTCCCGGCCGATCCGGATCTGTCCGAGCTAACCATCGAGAACATCACGCTGACCTCGGTTCCGCACGAAGATCCGGCGCCGCAGCAGGCAGAGACCGCGCAGGCCGAAGCGGTCGTCGCCAAGGATGACTGCGCCCTGTCGGTCGCAGCAAATGCACTGCCCGGTGCCATGGTTAAACTCGACGTATCCGCGCCCTGCCAGGCGGGAAAGCGGCTGACGGTGCATCATCAGGGCATGATGTTCACGGTAGCGCTGGATGATGCGGGCCATCTGACACAAGAGGTGCCAGCCCTGGCCACTTCGGCGGTATTCATCATCGAGCCGCAGGACGGGATGGCCGAAGTCGCGGTGGTACCGGTGCCGGACCTTTCCGAAATCGACCGCGTCGCGCTGCAATGGACCGGCAACAGCGGTTTTGAAATTCATGCCCGCGAAAACGGCGCCGACTATGGCGCGCCGGGGCATGTCTGGCATGGTTCTGATCCGGCCTCTGGCATGGGCCATATGGTGCGGCTGGGCGATGACAGCCAGTTGGCGCCGCGTCTGGCCGAGGTTTACAGCTTCCCGCGCGCCGCCGAACAAGCCGGTGAAACGGTGGAAATCAGCGTCGAGGCAGAGATCACCGCGATCAACTGTGGCCGTGATGTCGAGGCGCAGGCCCTGACCCTGCATCGGGCTGGCGGGCAGAGTAAACTGCAGACCCGCGACCTGACGCTGGCAATCCCCGATTGCGCGGCCAAGGGTGACTTTCTGGTGTTGAATAATCTGTTGGAAAACCTGAAAATCGCCTCCAACTGATCCGCATTCATTCCAGGATTTCTCATGGCTTTCTTTCGTGCGGCGATTTGCGCCGCACTTCTTCTGTCCGGAACTGTCACATCGCTGGCCGCCCAGGATGTCACGCTGTCTTCTCCCGATGGGGCCGTGGAAATCACCGGCAACCTGTTGGGATTCGACGGAGAATATTACCGTGTCGACACCAAGTTCGGCGAGTTGACCGTCGACGGATCCGGGGTCAGCTGTGACGGTCCGGGCTGTCCCAGCCTGTCCGATTACGTGGCCGAGATCACCCTGTCGGGGTCCTCGACCATGGCAGAGGTCCTGCTGCCCGCCCTGATCGAAGGGTTTGCCCTGCGCAACGGCTACCAGACGCGCCGCGATCCGCTGCCCGGCGACAATTTCGAATATGTTCTGCTGCGCGGGGATCGTCCCGCTGCCCGGTTCGATTTTTTCGTCAGCAATACCGACGAAGGCTTTGCAGATCTTCTGGCGGATGAGGCGGATATCGTCATGGCGCTGCGGGAAATCCGCCCGGCCGAGCGCGAACACGCGCAGGCGGCTGGCATGGGGGACATGACGGGCCCGTCGCGTAGCCGGGTTCTGGCGCTTGATGCGATGGTGCCGCTGGTGTCGCCGGAAAACCCGGTGCAGCGTATCTCTCTGCCGCAGCTGGTTGCGATCCTTTCCGGTGAGATCACCAACTGGTCCGAGCTGGGCGGCGCCGATGCACCGATTTCCCTGCACCTGCCGGTCGAAGGCTCCGGCCTGGCCCAGGCGGTTGAGGACAAGCTGCTGGCCCCGGCCAAGGCGACATTGATGCCTGATCTGCGTCGCCATGACCGGCACAGCACGATGGTGCGCATGGTTGCCACGGACCCCTTCGCACTCGCTATCGGCAGTTTTGCCAATACGGGCACCGCGCGAGCGCTGACCCTGACCGGGCCATGTGGGTTCTCCCTGCGCGCGACGCGCCGGTCGATCAAGACTGAGGATTACCCGCTGACCTCTCCCATGTTCCTCTATCTGCCGGAACGGCGGCTGCCCAAGGTGGCGCGGGATTTCCTTAGCTACGTGCGTGGTCCCGGTGCGCAGATCGTGATCCGCAGGGCGGGGTTTGTCGATCAGGCGCCGGAACGCGTGTCGATTGCTGCTCAGGGGGACCGGCTGGCCAACGCGATCGAGGCGGCAGGACCAGAGGTGGATCTGGAAGAACTGCAGCGGCTGACATCTACTCTGCGCGGGCTCCAGAGGCTGACAACATCCTTCCGGTTTGAACCGGGTTCAACCCGCCCCGATGCGCAATCCCGCAGCAACATCGAACAATTAGGCCGGGCGCTGGAGGCCGGGATCTACGATTCGCACAGGTTGCTCTTCGTCGGCTTCTCCGACGGAGTGGGACCGGCTGAGACAAACCGCAACATCGCGATCAAGCGGGCCAATGCGGTGCGCGATGCGGTGGCGGCAGCGGCAGAGACCGCCAATCTCGACCGGGTGGAGATCGACGTGGCTGCCTTTGGTGAGGCTCTGCCCATGGCCTGCGATGACAGCGCCTGGGGCCGCGAGGTGAACCGCCGGGTCGAAGTCTGGGTACGCTGACCCCTGCGGTGGGTGCCAGAGCTATAGATACCCGTGGCTGCGAAAGCTGAGTTCGGATGATTTTCCGATGATCAGGTGATCGTGCAGGGTGATGCCAAGCGCGGTCAGGGCGTTCTCAATGGTTGCGGTCATGCTGATATCGCTTTCCGAGGGGGTCGGATCGCCCGAGGGGTGATTGTGCACCAGAATCACAGCGCTGGCGTTCAGCTCCAGCGCCCGTTTGGCGACCTCGCGCGGGTAGACCGGCACATGATCGACGGTGCCGCGGGCCTGTTCCTCATCCGCGATCAGCACGTTCTTGCGGTCCAGGAAAAGCACCCTGAACTGCTCGACTTCAGAGTGGGACATGGTGGTGTGGCAGTAGTCCAGCAGCGCATCCCAACTGGATAGCACCTGCCGCCGCATGATGCGGGAACGCGCCATACGGTGGGCGGCGGCCTCCAGCACCTTAAGGTCGGTGATCACCGCCTCGCCAATGCCCTTTACCTGCAACAGGCGCTCTGCCGGGGCGGTGATGACCCGGTTGAAGTCGCCAAAGGTATCCATAAGTCGGCGTGCCAGCGGCTTGACGTCCTGACGCGGGATAGACCGGAACAGTATCAGCTCAAGCAGCTCATAATCTGGCATGGCTGCCGCGCCGCCCTCCATGAACCGCAGGCGCAGCCGGGCGCGGTGATCCTTGATATAGGAGGGCAGGCGTCCGGCAGGGACCAGCGCGGCGCGCGCTTCGTCACTGCAATCAAACAGTGGAAGGGTCTTGTCCCGGAGTGCGCCAGCTTTCACCACGATCACCATCTTTGAGGGTATCAGGCCTGTCCCTGTCATTAAGGGCCAGCGGGGTGGGCTGCACAAAGTAAAAACGCCCCACGAGGGGGCGTTTTTGCGATGGTATTCGACCCGAAAGCCGGGCAGGGTTCGGGGGTTACCCCTTCATGCCGTCCCAGAAGCTTTTGACCGAGGAAAAGAAGCTGCGGGATTCAGGGTTCGTGTTCTCTTCCGAGAGGTCTTCGAACTCGCGCAGCAGTTCCTTTTGTCGAGAGGTCAGGTTGACCGGTGTTTCCACGGCCAGCTCGATGAACATGTCACCGGGGCTGCCGCCACGCAGCGCGGGCATACCCTTGCCGCGCAGGCGCATCTGACGGCCCGACTGGCTGCCTTCGGGGATCTGGACACGTCCACGGCCGCCGTCGATGGTCGGCACCTCGATGGCACCGCCCAGGGCAGCTTTGGCCATCGACACGGGCACTCGGCAATAAAGATTGTTGCCGTCGCGTTCGAACAGATCGTGCGGCGAAACCTCGACAAAGATGTAGAGATCGCCCGGAGGTCCACCACGCAGGCCAGCTTCGCCTTCGCCGGCCAGACGGATCCGTGTGCCGGTTTCCACGCCCGCCGGAATATTCACCGACAGCGAGCGGTCCTTTTCCACGCGGCCATGGCCGTGGCAGGTTTTGCACGGGTTCTTGATGATCTGGCCCAGGCCCGAACAGGTCGGGCAGCTGCGCTCCACCGTGAAAAAGCCCTGTTGCGCACGCACCTTGCCCATACCCGAACAGGTCGGGCAGGTGGTGGGTTCGACCCCACCTTCGGCACCGGTGCCCTCGCAGGAGGTACAGGCGACCGAGGTCGGAACCTTGATCGTCTTGTGCAGACCGGAGAAGGCCTCTTCCAGGGTGACGCGCAGGTTATAGCGCAGATCCGCGCCGCGCGATGCGCGCTGACGCCCGCCTGCTTGGCCGCGTCCGCCCATAAAGTCGCCGAACAGGTCGTCGAACACATCCGAGAAGGCTGAGGAGAAATCGCCGCCGCCCGGATGGCCGCCGCGGGGACCGCCGCCACCGCCCATGCCATTTTCAAAGGCCGCATGACCATAGCGGTCATAGGCTGCCTTCTTCTCGGCGTCCTTCAAAACCTCGTAGGCCTCGTTGGCCTCTTTGAACTGCGCTTCGGCATCCGGGTTATCGGCATTGCGATCCGGGTGCAGTTCCTTGGCTTTCTTGCGATAGCCTTTTTTGATTTCCTCGGCGGTGGCGCCTTTAGCCACCCCGAGAATGTCGTAATAGTCGCGTTTTGACATCGGTTTACCCCTTCTGCCTCAACGTAAAACGGGCCAGTCCGGGGTCCGGACCGGCCCGAGGGTCAAGCCAATGATTCAGACCTTAGCGCTTGTCGCCGTCCAGGTCTTCGAATTCGGCATCCACGATGTCGTCGTCGCCCGGGCCGCTGGCTTCGTCAGCGGCTGTGGGTTCTTCTTCACCTTCTTCAGCCTGCGCCTTGTAGATCGCTTCGCCCAGTTTCATCGCCGCTTCGGTGACGTTCTGGATGCCAGCCTTGATCTTCTCGGCATTGGCTTTGTCGCTTTCCAGGTCGTCCTTCAGCGCGGCAACCGCCAGTTCGATCACTTCGACGGTGGACGGGTCCACCTTGTCGCTGTGCTCTTCCAGCGACTTCTCGGTCGAATGGATCAGGCTTTCGGCCTGGTTCTTCGCTTCGATCAGCTCGCGGCGTTCCTTGTCCGCCTCGGCGTTGTCCTCGGCGTCCTTGACCATCTTTTCGATGTCGTCATCGGACAGACCGCCCGAAGCCTGAATGGTGATCGTCTGCTCTTTGCCGGTCGCCTTGTCCTTGGCGCCGACCGAAACGATACCGTTGGCGTCGATGTCAAAGGTCACTTCGATCTGCGGCATGCCGCGCGGTGCCGGCGGGATGTCCTCGAGGTTGAACTGACCGAGCATCTTGTTGTCGGCAGCCATCTCGCGCTCACCCTGGAACACACGAATGGTCACGGCGTTCTGGTTGTCTTCCGCGGTCGAGAACACCTGCGACTTCTTGGTCGGGATGGTGGTGTTGCGGTCGATCAGGCGGGTGAAGACACCACCCAGGGTTTCGATACCCAAGCTCAGCGGGGTTACGTCGAGCAGAACAACGTCTTTCACGTCACCCTGCAGAACACCGGCCTGAATGGCGGCGCCCATGGCAACCACTTCGTCCGGGTTCACACCCTTGTGCGGCTCTTTACCGAAGAACTTGGTCACCTCTTCGATGACTTTCGGCATCCGGGTCATACCACCGACCAGAACCACCTCATCAATGTCGGACGCGGACAGACCGGCGTCTTTCAGAGCTGCGGCGCAGGGCTTCATCGAAGCCTTGATCAGGTCGCCAACTAGGCTTTCCAGCTTGGCGCGGGTCAGTTTCATGACCATGTGCAGCGGCTGGCCCGAGGACGGATCCATCGAGATGAACGGCTGGTTGATTTCGGTCTGCGAGCTGGAGGACAGTTCGATCTTGGCTTTTTCAGCGGCTTCTTTCAGTCGCTGCAGGGCCATCTTGTCCTTGGTCAGGTCGACCTGGTGCTCTTTCTTGAACTGATCCGCGAGGTAGTTGACGATGCGCATGTCAAAGTCTTCACCACCGAGGAAGGTGTCGCCGTTGGTCGACTTCACTTCGAACAGGCCGTCGTCGATTTCCAGGATGGTCACGTCGAAGGTACCACCACCAAGGTCATAAACCGCGATGGTCTGGGTGTCTTCCTTGTCGAGGCCATAGGCCAGCGCGGCGGCTGTCGGCTCGTTGATGATACGCAGGACTTCAAGACCGGCGATCTTGCCTGCGTCTTTGGTGGCCTGACGCTGTGCGTCGTTGAAATAGGCAGGCACGGTGATGACGGCCTGGGTCACTTCCTCACCGAGGTAGGACTCCGCGGTCTCTTTCATCTTGCCGAGAATGAAGGCCGAGATCTGGCTCGGCGAATACTTCTCACCCTTGGCTTCGACCCATGCGTCGCCATTGCCGCCGCTGATCACGTTGAACGGCAGGTTTTTCTTGTCTTTTGCCAGATCCGCATCGTCAAACCGGCGGCCGATCAGGCGCTTGACGCCGAAGATGGTGTTGTCCGGGTTGGTGACGGCCTGACGTTTGGCGGGCTGGCCAACCAGACGCTCTTCGTCGGTGAATGCGACGATGGACGGAGTGGTGCGGGTCCCTTCGGCGTTTTCAATCACGCGCGGCTGCGAACCATCCATGATGGCAACGCAGGAGTTGGTGGTCCCGAGGTCGATCCCGATAACTTTGCTCATTTTCGATCCCTTTTCTTTTCAAGGCGATTTCCCGAGACCTGGACCCGTTTTGGCATCCAGACCCCGATTTCGGTGCCAGGAGGTCTGCATCTCCCGGCGTCACGGCGTATATAGGGAGCGGAATTTGCCCCTGCAAGCGCCTGAACGCGTCGAGAAAGACGATTCAATGCGCTTTTTTGCATGGGCCGTGGTTAAGAATGGAATAACGGCGATGAGCAAGCTGCGCCTGCGCGGGTTCGAGATTTACAAAAGCCATCTGACCCCCGATGCGCAGCGGAACCTGATCGCGGCGTTGCGCCCGGTTCTGAAGGCGGCGCCGCTGTTTTCGCCTGTGGTGCCTGGGGGCGGGCAGATGTCGGTGCGCATGACCTCGGCTGGGGCGTTCGGCTGGTATTCCGACGCCGAGGGCTACCGCTACGCTCCAAAGCATCCGCGCGGCAGCGACTGGCCCGCGATCCCGGAACCGATTCTCGACATCTGGCGTGAGCTGACGGGGTTGGAGCGTCTGCCCGATTGCTGTCTCATCAACTACTACGGCGAAGACGCGCGCATGGGTCTGCATCAGGACAAGGACGAGGCGGATTTCTCCTATCCGGTTGTGTCCATTTCCCTTGGTGATGACGGGCTGCTGCGCCTTGGAAATCCGACACGCGGTGGCAAGACGGATTCGCTCTGGCTCAATTCCGGCGACGTGGTGGTCATGGGCGGAGAGGCGCGGCTGGCCTATCATGGGGTGGACCGGATCCGGTTCAAGTCTTCGCGGCTCTTGCCCAAAGGTGGGCGGCTCAATCTGACGCTGCGCGTTGTGACTTAAAACGTTGGACCAGGTCTGGGGCTGCGTCTTCCAGCCAATGTACGTCGGCGCAGGCTGCCACAGCTGCCCCTGCGGCGCTGTTGAAACGGCGATCACCAAAATAGCCGATAGAAAACCAGCCGCGTCCGTCTTCGGGTTCGCGCCGGAACAGGTCAAACCCGAACGAGCCATCATCCCGCCGGAAGATATCGACGCAGATGCTGTTGGTGCCGTCAGGCAGGTTGAGCGAAGCAAGAACGTGGTGTGGGTGCGCCACTACCGGCGCGCGCTCCAGCTGAGCGAGACGTGGCGGCGGGTGTAGAATTCACCCATTAGGCCGATCATCACCAGCACCAGCCCCACCCAGGCGGCGTATTGCCATGTGCTGTGGTGGGGATTGTAGTTGATGAAGACATAGCCGCGCGACTGGTCGATGCAGTGGAACAGTGGGTTCCAGTCGAACATGGCCAGCATGAAGGTCGGCAGGGTATTGGCGAGGAACATCTTGCCCGAGGCGATCATGTTGGCGCGCTGGTAGATCATCGAGAAGATACCAACGAGGCTGGGCGCCCAGGGCTTCATCACCAGAAAGACAAGCCCGACCGCCGCGCCAGTGAACCAAGCCAGCAGAACCATACCAAAGGCGCCGATGGGTTGTTCGATATGCACCGGGGTAAAGGCGACGTGATAGACGAACAGGATGATCAGCAGCGACAGCACCTGAATATAAAGCGAGCCAAGCGCCGCTGACAGGATCGCCACCATGGTGTTCATCGGCGCGTGCTGCATCATCGGGCTGCTGGGCCCCTCTGCGCCGGCGACGGCGCTGACGGTTTTGGTATGGGTGAGGAACAGGAAGATCCCCGACAGCACATAAAGCAGAAAGTCGCCGCGAATGGCAGAGCCGCGCATGCCCAGAACCGCGAACATGATGTAAAAGGCCGCGACGAACAGAACAGCCTGCAACAGGTTGAGCCCCAGTGCGATCAGCGCGTTGTTGTGTTTCGACCGTACGCTCCGCACGACCGAATGAAAGACCACCTCGCCCATGGCGATGAGTCCGGAAACCGACGTTTTTTGCGTGCGAACCTGAAACATGTGGCCTGTAATCTGCGTTTGTTGCGGATTGAGGGACGGGCTGCTTGCCGTTCCAAAACAGAGCCACCATAAGGGGGCGCAGGAAAATTTTCAATTAACCCCTGGTCTGGGAGACGCCGAATTGACCTATGAAGAGCTCGTACCCGTGATCCGCCGGCTGGCGATCGAAGCCGGCAACAAGATCATGGAGATCTACAATTCGGATGATTTCGATGTGAAGGTGAAATCGGACGACAGCCCCGTCACCGCCGCAGATGAGGCCGCGGATGCTCTGATCTCTGCAGGTCTTCGCGCGGCGTTCCCGGACATGATGCTGGTCACCGAAGAGCAGAGCGCCTCGCACAAGGAACGCGGTGACACCTTCCTGATCGTCGACCCGCTGGATGGCACCAAGGAATTCATTCACCGCCGCGGCGATTTCACCGTGAACATCGCGCTGGTGGAAAAAGGCGTGCCGACCCGCGGCGTTGTCTATGCCCCGGCCAAGGAGCGCATGTTCTTCACTCTCGCTGATGGCTCTTCGGTAGAGGAAACCGGTGCCTTTGACCCTGAGACTGTTGGAGCCACATCTCCGATCCGCGTTGCCTCCAGCGACAATGCGGCGCTGATGGTGGTGGCCTCGAAATCGCACCGGGATCAGGCGACCGACGACTACATCAACAAGTACAGCGTCAAGGACATGAAGAGCGCGGGCTCTTCGCTTAAGTTCTGCCTCGTGGCCACCGGCGAAGCGGATCTTTACCCCCGCGTGGGCCGCACCATGGAGTGGGATACAGCGGCCGGCCACGCGGTCCTGTCGGGTGCAGGTGGCAAAGTGGTGCGTTTCGACGATCATTCCCCCCTTGTTTACGGCAAAGAGGGCTATGCGAACCCGTTTTTCATCGCTTACGCTCCGGGCGTTGAATTGAAAGAGGCCTGATGTCTGTCCTGATCGTCATCCCCGCGCGCTACGCGTCGACACGCTATCCGGGCAAGCCGCTTGTGGAATTGACCGGAGCCACCGGTGAAAAGCAGACCCTGATCGAACGATCCTGGCGGGCGGCCTGTGCTGTCGATGGGGTCGACCGGGTCGTTGTTGCGACGGATGACGACAGGATTCGCAGCGCGGCAGAAGGTTTTGGCGCCGAGGTCATGATGACCTCGGAACGCTGCGCCAACGGCACTGAGCGCTGCGCCGAGGCCCATGCGGCGCTGGGCGGCGGTTACGAGGTCGTCGTGAACCTTCAGGGGGATGCGCCGCTGACGCCGCATTGGTTCATCGAGGATTTGGTCAAAGCTCTGCGCGCAGCCCCGGGCATGGGGTTGGCGACGCCGGTGCTGCGCTGTGATGGTGCAACGCTCAACAGTCTTTTGGCAGATCGGCGCGCGGGCCGCGTCGGTGGCACCACTGCGGTCTTCGCTGCAGACCACAGCGCGCTCTATTTCTCCAAAGAAGTGCTGCCTTTTTGTGCAAATGCCTATAAGGATGGCGAAAATACGCCAGTTTTCCACCATGTGGGCGTCTACGCCTACCGTCCCGACGCACTTGCCGCCTATCCTGATTGGCAGACAGGGCCGCTGGAAACCTTGGAAGGGCTGGAGCAGCTTCGTTTTCTTGAAAACGGTCGCAAGGTTCTGTGTGTCGAAGTGACTGCGCGGGGGCGCGAATTCTGGGAGCTGAACAATCCGGAAGATGTGCCCAGGATAGAGGAGATGATGTCCCGTATGGGGGCGGCCTAACCAAAGTGAGGCCAACGGCAGGTCTCTGAATAGGGGCAAAACATGGCCCAATGTCATCAAAAACCCTTTTTTTGGTGTTTTTGTATAGGGTGAAACGGACAGGGATTGCGCAACAGGTGAAGTGCGTGACCCTGTGGGGCCGGAACCAGTGAGGGCTGTAGGCCCCCGAAAATAATTGAGAGAACACCATGCGTAAAAAAGTGACGAAGGCGATTTTCCCTGTGGCGGGTCTGGGTACACGCTTTTTGCCTGCGACCAAATCGGTTCCCAAGGAAATTATGACGCTGGTGGATCGCCCCCTGGTGCAATATGCCATCGACGAGGCTCGCGAGGCGGGGATCAAGGAATTCATCTTCGTGACCTCGCGCGGTAAGGGGGCATTGGAAGACTATTTTGACCAAGCCCCGATATTGGAGCAGGAGCTGCGCAAGAAAGGTAAGGATGCGCTGCTCGAAACTCTGAAGCACACCAATATGGAAAGCGGCGCCATCGCCTATATCCGCCAGCATCAGGCCCTGGGTCTGGGCCATGCAGTCTGGTGCGCGCGGCGCCTGATCGCCAACGAACCCTTCGCGGTGATCCTGCCCGACGATGTGATCGCGGCGGAAACTCCCTGTCTCAAGCAGATGGTCGAGGCCTATTCCGAAACCGGCGGTAACATGGTTGCGGCGATGGAAGTCGCACCGGAAAAGGCTGGTGCCTATGGTGTTCTGGACGTGAAGAACGACATGGGATCCGTGGTCGAGGCCCGTGGCATGGTCGAAAAACCGGCTATGGGTGAGGCGCCCTCCAATCTGGCGGTGATTGGCCGTTACATTCTGGAGCCCTCGGTGCTGCGCAATCTCAACAAGATGAAGCAGGGGGCGGGTGGCGAGATTCAGCTGACCGACGCCATTGCCCAGGACATCGAAAAAGATGTGCCTGTTTATGGCTATCGCTTCCGCGGCCAGCGCTTTGATTGCGGTTCCAAGGCAGGTTTCCTGCAGGCCACTGTCGCCTTTGCCCTGGGGCGTGAGGAATTGCGGGATGAGCTGCTGCAGTATATCACCGAAATCGCTCAGGTCGGACAGGCTGCCGAGTAGGAAACTCTGGCCAGCCTCTGGTTTTGAGACCGGGTAATACAGGATCGAATTAGGGGTATACGGACAGTGGCAAATGTTCTGGTGACCGGCGGTGCCGGCTATATTGGCTCGCATGCATGTAAGGCGCTGAAGGCGGCGGGGTTTACACCCGTCACTTATGACAATCTGGTCACCGGTTGGCAGGACGCGGTCAAATTCGGCCCGTTTGAAAAGGGCGACCTTGCGGATCGTGCTCGTCTCGACGAGGTCTTCGCCACCTATCAGCCGGTCGCGGTGATGCATTTTGCGGCCCTTAGTCAAGTCGGGGAGGCGATGAGCCAGCCAGGCCGCTACTGGGCCAATAACACAGGTGGATCTTTGAACCTGATCGAAGCCGCGGTTGCTGCCGGGTGCCTTGATTTCGTGTTCTCCTCGACCTGTGCCACCTATGGCGAACATGACAACGTGGTGCTGGACGAGAACACGCCGCAGCTGCCGCTCAACGCCTATGGCGCCAGCAAACGCGCGGTCGAGGATATCCTGAAGGATTTCGGTGCCGCCTATGGGCTGCGTTCGGTGATTTTCCGCTATTTCAACGTGGCTGGCGCCGATCCCGAGGCTGAAGTCGGCGAATTCCACCGTCCCGAAACCCATCTGGTCCCGCTGGTGCTGGATGCGATCGACGGCAAACGCGATGCGCTGACCATTTTTGGCACCGATTACGACACCCCCGATGGAACCTGCATCCGCGACTATGTGCATGTCTGCGATCTGGTGGATGCCCATGTTCTGGGCCTTCAGTGGCTGAAGGATGGCAAGGGCAGCCAGATCTTCAACCTCGGTACCGGCAGCGGGTTTTCGGTGCGCGAGGTCATGGACAAGGCTGAAGAGGTCACCGGCAGCAAGGTACCTTGCGCCGTGGGGCCGCGTCGGGCGGGCGATTGCACCAAACTGGTGTCGGGATCGACCCGGGCGATGACAGATCTGGGCTGGAACCCACAGCGTTCCAGTCTTGAGATGATGATCACTGATGCCTGGAAATGGCATCAGACGGGCAATTACGAGGCCTGAGCATGGAGCCGCTCCGCCCCGCCGCCGAGATGCCGGATATCGGCTGGCGTGCGGCCTACCGGATGCGGTGGAAACGGCGGCGGCTTTTGTGGCGCTCCTGGCGCTCTCGTCACCAGCTGAGCCTGTTGCGCGATCAGACCGCGGCAATCGGGGCAGAGGACATTCTGGCCTTTGTTGTGCTGCGCAACGAGGCGACGCGGCTGCCGTATTTCCTGGACTATTACCGGCGCCTCGGCGTCGGGCACTTCCTGATCATCGACAACGGCAGTGATGATGGCAGCGCAGAGATGCTGCGGCAGCAATCCGATGTCTCGCTCTGGCAGACGTCCGCGGGCTACAAGGCCTCCCGCTTCGGGCTGGACTGGCTGACCTTCCTGCTGATGACCTATGGCAGGGATCACTGGTGCCTGACGGTGGATGCGGATGAACTGCTGACCTATGGCGGCATTGCCACCCATGATCTGCGCGCGCTGACCGAACTGCTGGACCGCAGCGGGCAGGTCGGGTTTGGCGCCATGATGCTGGATCTTTATCCGCGCGGGCCGCTGAATCAGGTCAGCTACAGGCCGGGTCAGAACCCGCTGGAGGTTTTGCAGTGGTTCGATGCGGTGCCTTACCGTGCGGTCCGGCAGCACCCGATGGGAAACCTGTGGCTGCAGGGCGGCGCGCGGGAGCGGGTGTTCTTTGCCGGGGAGCCACATCGCTCTCCGACGTTGAACAAGATCCCGCTGATCCGCTGGAACCGCCGCTACGCCTATGTGAATTCGACTCATGCGGCGCTGCCGCCGGCGCTGAACGCCCTATACGACGGGCCGGGCGGGCCGCAGCCGTCGGGCGTGCTGCTGCACACAAAATTCCTGCCCGAAATTGTCGCAAAATCGGCAACAGAAAAGCAGCGAAAACAGCACTTCCATACGCCCGAGGATTTCGATCCTTATTACGATCACCTGACCTCGGCCCCGGACCTGTGGTTTGAGAACGCTTTGAAATACACAGGGCCAGAGCAACTGGCCGATCTGGGGTTGATGCGGGCGCCCGAGTGGTAGGGTGTGAACTACCCGAGTTCGGTGGTGCGGGTAGCCCCCGTAACTGTTTCTAAATTCGTTGTTAATAGACTTGGCGCGTGACATATTGCGCGCAGGCAGTCGCGCGCCGGGGCCTACCCGCGCGGAGCGTTCAGGGTCGGAAACAGACGGATATGGAGTAGCCGTGGGTCTTTGGGATTCTTACCGTATGCGTGTACGGCGCAGGTACAGGCTGGCCCGGGCCTTGCGTAAATCCCGTGAACTCAAGACCATTCAGGACAACACCGGCCAGATCCGGCCGGATGATATCCTGCTGGTTTCCACGATGCGGAACGAGAAGATCCGCCTGCCCTACTTTCTCGACTATTACCGCGATCTGGGAGTCGATCACTTTCTCCTTGTCGATAACGGATCGCAGGACGGCACCCGCGACTATCTGCAAGGCATGCCGGATGTGTCCCTCTGGTACAGCGACGCGAGCTATCGGCGGGCAAACTACGGTGTGGACTGGATGAATGCGCTCAAGCGCCGCTATGCCCATGGGCATTGGGTGCTGGTGGTCGATCCGGATGAGCTGTTCATCTATCCGTTCTGCGACACGCGCCCGATCCGTGCGCTGACCGACTGGCTGGACAATTCCGCAATCCGAAGTTTTGCCGCCATGCTGATCGATGTTTATCCCAAGGGGCAGGTCACCGACGCGGCTTATCAGCCCGGGCAGGATCCCTTGGAAATCGCCAGCTGGTTCGACAGCGGCAATTACACGATCAGCCCGAACCCAACCTATGGCAACCTGTGGATCCAGGGCGGTCCCCGCGCCCGCATGTTCTTTGCCGACCGGCCAAAGAAGGCACCGGCGCTGAACAAGATACCACTGGTCAAATGGGATCGAAAATACGCTTATGTTAGCTCGACCCACGCACTTCTGCCACGCGGGCTGAACCGGGTTTATGAAACCAATGGGGGCGAAAAGACCAGCGGGGCGCTGCTCCATACCAAGTTTCTGGACACCTTTGGTGACAAGGCCCGCGAAGAGATGACGCGCAGCCAGCACTATGCGCAATCGGCCGAGTACAAGGCCTATGCCGCATCCCTGGCCGAGCAACCGGACCTGTGGTGCAAATGGAGCGAGAAATACATCAACTGGCGCCAGCTTGAGATTCTGGGTCTCATGTCCAAGGGCAACTGGGCATGAGCAGTGCAGGCCAGACCAGCAAGGAAGAGGCCACCAAGGGCACGGTCGGCATCGTCATGCTGGTGCATACGGCGCTGGAGCGGGCCGAGCAGGTGGCGCGCCACTGGGCGGCGGCGGGTTGCCCGGTGGTGATCCATGTGGACCGTAAGTTGCCGCAGACCACGTTCAAAACCTTCCGCGACGGGCTGTCGGATGAGCAGCTGATCCGGTTTTCGCCGCGCCACACCTGCGAATGGGGCACCTGGGGCATCGTTGCCGCCTCGCAATCGGCAGCGGAGATGATGTTGCGGTCCTGTCCCGGTGTGCGCCACGTCTACCTGTCGTCAGGCTCATGCCTGCCGCTCAGACCGGTGCAGGAACTTGTCGATTATCTGGCCGCCCGCCCGCAGACCGATTTCATCGAAAGCGCCACCACCGCCGATGTGCCATGGATCGTGGGCGGTCTGGATGTGGAACGTTTCACCCTGCGCTTTCCCTTTTCCTGGAAAAAGCAGCGCGCGCTATTCGATGGTTATGTCAATCTGCAGCGCAGGCTAGGGATCAAGCGGCGCATTCCCCCCGGTCTGGTGCCCCACATGGGCAGCCAATGGTGGTGCCTGACCCGCCGCACACTGTCGGCGATTCTTGAGGACCCGGACCGGCCAATCCATGATCGCTATTTCAAGAAGGTCTGGATCCCCGACGAAAGCTATTTCCAGACCCTTGCGCGGCAGCACTCGGCGCAGATCGAAAGCCGGTCGCTGACCCTGTCGAAGTTCGATTTCGAGGGTAAGCCGCATATCTTTTATGATGATCACCTGCAGTTGTTGCGCCGGTCCGATTGCTTTGTCGCCCGCAAGATCTGGCCACGGGCGCAGCGGCTTTATGATGCCTTCCTGACCGATCCGGCAGGGGCGATGAAACGGACGGAACCCAACCCAGGCAAGATCGACCGGGTCTTCTCCAAGGCGGTGGAGCGGCGCACCCGCGGGCGGCCGGGTCTTTACATGCAAAGCCGCTTCCCAAGCAAATGGTCGGTGAGCAATGTGACCGCCAATCCCTATTCGGTGTTCCAGGGCTTTGCTGAGCTCTTCGTCGATTTTGAAAGCTGGCTGAACCGGACCACGGGCAGCCGGGTGCATGGCCATCTGTTTGCGCCGGATAGGGCCGAATTCGCCGATGGCGACAGCATGATCAATGGCGCACTCAGCGATACGGCAAAATTGCGCGACTATAATCCCGAAAGCTTCCTCACCAATCTGATCTGGAACACTCGGGGGCAACGGCAGAGTTTTCAGTTCGGCCCGCAGGACAATCAGAAAATCGCTGCCTTTATCGCGGCGGATCCCAATGCGCATGTGTCGGTGATCAGCGGCGCCTGGGCGGTGCCCTTGTTCCGCTCGACGCAGAGTTTTTCCGAATTGCGGCGCATCGCGGCGCGCCTGCAGCGGATCGAGGCCGCGCATCTGCATCTGCTGCGTGATCAGCATACCAAGGCCCGCGTCCGCATCTGGACCATGGCGGAATTTGTCGAGGCACCGATGGAGCCCCTGCAGGCCATTCTGGACGATCTGGGGGCGCAGGCCCCGCGCCATCTGAACGAGGCGCCGACGATGGCGGATCTGGAGGGCTTTGGACAGTTTCTGCAGAACCTCAAGAACCAGGGCATGCACCCCTATTTGATGGGGGATTTCCCGGTGGAACAAGGACCGGTGAGCATGCCAAAGTCCCCCCGAAAACCGTATTTGGTGCGATAGGTTCTGATGACCAACCACTTTGATTACTTCGTTGTTTTTGCTGAAATGCGCACGGGCTCCAATTTTTTGGAGTCCAACCTCAACGCGCTAGAAGGGGTGATCTGCCACGGAGAGGCCTTCAATCCCCATTTCATCGGCTACCCGAACCGCACCGAAATCCTGGGCCTGACGCAGGAGATGCGCGAAGCGGACCCTGGCAAGCTGATCGACCGGATCCGGTCGCAGCCCGATGCCTTTGGCGGCTTTCGGTATTTCCACGATCACGATCTGCGGGTTCTGGACATTGCGCTGGAGGATCCTCGCTGCGCCAAGATCATCCTGACCCGCAACCCGCTGGACAGCTACGTCTCGCGCAAGATCGCTGCGGCCACCGGTCAGTGGAAGCTGACCAATATCAAGCGCCGCAAAGAAGCGCAGGCGGAGTTCGATGCGACGGAGTTTTCCCGCCATGTCGAGGATCTTCAGGCATTTCAGATCACGTTGATGAACCGGCTTCAGTCCTCAGGCCAGACCGCGTTCTATGTGGATTATGAAGACCTGCAGAATCTGGATGTGATGAACGGTCTGGCGCAATGGTTGGGCGTCAACTCCCGGTTGGAGGCACTGGATGACAAGCTGAAGCGGCAGAACCCGGCGCCGACCCTGTCCAAGGTGGCCAACCCGGATGAGATGACGGCAGCACTTGCGGCAATGGATTGGTTCAACCTGTCGCGCACGCCTAATTTCGAACCGCGCCGTGGTCCGGCGGTGCGCGGCTATCTGGCCGCCGCCAAGACGCCGCTCCTTTACATGCCGATGCGGGGTGGGCCCGAGGAAGCCGTGGCGGAATGGCTGGCAGCGCTGGATGGTGTGACTTCGGAGGATCTGATCTCCGGGATGAACCAGAAAGAACTCCGCCAGTGGAAAACTCAGAACAAGGGCTTTCGCAGCTTTACCGTTCTGCGTCACCCGGCCGAGCGAATTCACCAGGTGTTCTGTCACCGCATTCTGCAAAAGGGACCGGGCAGCTATGGCGCCATTCGTGAGACCCTGCGCCGTCAATTCAAGGTGCCGCTGCCCAAGGATGGCCCGGATGGGGATTATTCCCGCGCAGATCACCGCGCTGCCTTTGAAGGGTTCCTGAGCTTTGTCAAAGCCAACCTTGCCGGACAGACCTCGATCCGGGTCGATGCCGAATGGTCCAGCCAGTCACAGGCCTTGTCGGGCTTTGCCGAACTTGGCCCGCCCGACCTGATCCTGCGCGAAGAGGAGTTGGCGACTGAACTTCCCGCGCTGGCCAAAAGGTTTGCAGCCTCCGCGCCCGCCTATGCGCCGTCACAGCCGAGATCGCAGCCCTATACGCTGAGCGATATTCATGATGCAGCGCTGGAGGAGATGATCACAGCGCTCTATCAGCGGGATTATATGATGCTGGGGTTCGATGCCTGGAGGCCGCACCGCTGACGAGTGTCTGCCCTGAACAAGGGCAGTTTCCCCATAGACTGTTCAATGCCGCTCTCAGGCAGCCTGAACCGGCTGGTTTTCGGTGAGAATGGTGAACAGCGTCGCCGGATCGTTATTGGCGCGCAGTTTGGTGCAGAAATTCTGCTCCCGCAGGGTGCGGGAGACCAGAGCCAGCGCTTTTAGGTGTTCAACGCCTGCGTCCTCGGGTGCGAAAAGCGCAAAGGCGATATCGACGGGTTGCCGGTCGACAGCCGCGAAATCCAGGGGTTTTTCCAGTGTCACGAAGACGCCGCAGACCTCGGAGAGGCCATCAAGACGGGCGTGGGGCAGGGCAACACCGTGTCCTACCCCTGTCGGGCCCAGGCTTTCCCGATCAAGCAGAGCTTCAACCGTGGGTTGCGGATTGAGACCATAGGCGAGATGCCCGACCTCGGCGATCTCCTGAAACAGCCGCTTCTTGCTTGAGGCTGCACCAATCACGCGGACGGCGTCCGGTTTGAGGATCTTGGAAATCTGCATCTCGGTCATTTGCTCCGCTCGACCACCTTATCCGGTGGGCCGCTGGGCTACTGCTTAAGGATCGATCCAACCGATGTTGCCATCATCCCTGCGGTAAACCACATTCAATCCGTCTTTGCCTTCGTTGCGGAAAACCAGAACGGGCGCCCCGGCCAGTTCCATCTGCATCACTGCTTCGCCAACGGACAGGGACGGGATCTTGGTTTCCATCTCGGCCACGATGATCGGCTGCAGCGAGTCGGGTTCGGTCCCGGTCTCCGCTTCATCAGAGGCGAGGATATAAGAGCTGGCGCCCAAATGTTCAACCGGTTCGCTGCGGTCGCGGTGATGGTCCTTCAGGCGGCGTTTGTAGCGGCGCAGCTGTTTTTCCATCTTGTTGCAGCAGCCTTCGAAAGACGCATAGATTTCAGTGGCATGAGCCTTGGCCTGAGCGGTCAGACCGGTGGACAGGTGAACGGTGGCCTCGCAGACGTATTCATGCGCCGAACGGGAAAAGACCACGGTGGCGTCTGTCGGGCGCTCTGCGTATTTCGCGACAGCCGTTCCCAGTTCATCCTTAACGTGGGACTGCAACGCTTCGCCGATGTCGATCTGTTGACCGCTGATTTTGTAACGCATGTGATCTCCTTCACAATAATACCACCCGCAACACCGCCGGGGCCAAGCCCGGCAGACTATCGTCAGCTGCGGATGAGGGGATTAGGCAAATACGCCGGAAGCAACCATGCGGACCCTGTTGCCAAGGCCAGCTTGCGGACTGCATCGGACTGCACATTTGCCATACTTCAATTCCATGACAACTGACGAAAAGAGTCAATGGAGAAGCGATGCAGATGGTGAAGGAATAGGAAACCGGCAGGAACAGGCCGAGGCCCGAAAGGTACGGTTCGGTTCAGGAAATACGGAAATTGTCGCCCAGATAAACGCGGCGCACGTTTTCGTTCTCGACCACCTCTTCGGGGCTGCCGGACATCAGAACCTGACCGTCATGCAGGATATAGGCGCGATCAACGATTTCGAGGGTTTCGCGCACGTTGTGATCGGTTATTAGCACCCCGATGCCGCGTTTCTTCAGATCGGCGACCAGATGGCGGATATCGCCAACCGAAATCGGGTCGACCCCGGCAAAGGGTTCATCCAGCAGCAGGTATTTCGGATCCGCCGCCAGGCAGCGGGCGATTTCCACCCGGCGCCGTTCACCGCCCGACAGGGCCAGCGCAGGGGCGCGGCGCAGGTGTTCGATAGAGAAATCCGACAGCAGCTCTTCCAGCCGTTCGCGCCGCTTGTGGTCGTGTTTGACGGCAATATCCAGCACGGCCGAGATATTGTCCTCGACCGACAGGCCCCGGAAAATGGACATTTCCTGCGGCAGGTAACCAATGCCAAGCCGCGCGCGGCGGTACATCGGCAGGTTGGTGACGTTCTGCCCGTCGATGGTGACGGTGCCCGCCTCGGGAAAGACAAGGCCGGCGATGGCGTAGAAACTGGTGGTCTTGCCGGACCCGTTCGGCCCCAGAAGGGCGACAACCTCGCCCCGGTCCAGACGCATGGTCACGTCACGAATCACAACCTTCTTGCGATAGCTTTTGCGCAGGTGTTCGATCCTGAGGCCGGACGAGCCTTCGGTGACCTTCAGTTCGGGTTTTGTCGCCATCAGTTGCCGCCATCCGGGTTGAGGATGGTTTTGACCCGTCCGGCCATGCTCGCGGTGCCGGTGGTCAGGTTCACCTCAAGCCGGTTCGAGGTCAGCGTGCTGGCTCCCTGATTGAGCAGGACATTTCCGGTCATCACAATGGTGCCGCTGTCGATGGTGTATTCCGCCTTCTCGGCCTCTGCGGCGTCCGGGCCGCTGACCAGCAGCACATCGCCGGTTGCCTCAAGCTGGTCGATGCCACGTTTGCCGGTCTCATCGGTCTTGTAGATCACCAGAACCCGGTTCGCAGACAGTCGCATCACCCCCTGGATGATCAGCACATTGCCAGTGAATTCGGCCGAGCCATCGGCCTGGTTGACCGCCAGCGCATCGGCTGTGACCTCGACAGGCTCCTTGGGGTCGGCCTTAACCTCGCCAAAGGCAATCACGTCCGTCTGGGCCATCGCAACCGGTGCAACCGATGCAAGGGTGCAAGACAGGCAAATCAGCAAGGTGGGCAATCTGAACACGGGCTATCTTTCTTTAGTATTGGGATCGTATACCAGCTTGACTCTGTTTTTGAATACCATTTGCACCGGTCCGCCTTCGGTTTTTGCCGTCACCAGCATCTGCCCCGCAGTCAGAACGCCAAGGGCGCCCGTGGCATGAACCGGTCCAGGACTTTCTGCGCGCACCCCGTCCAGCGCGGTTTCCAGTAATTCGGTCTCAACCGTCATACCATCCGCAGATGTCAGTTTGACGTTGCCGCTGAACCGCGCGAGACCTTGATCGGGATGCACCGCGCCGCTGTCAGAGACCAACGTCATCCGGCCGCCCTCGGCCATGCGGATTTCGGCCTGCAGATTGGTGGCCGTGGCGCCGCCGCTGTCACTGTTGGGTTGAGCAACCGAGGCCATCACCATGATCTCATCGCCCTGCGCGGTGGTGCCGGAAAAGAAGGGGCGGGTAACTTGCTGCCCGCGCATGCGTTCCTCGATCTCCTTTTGCGCAAAGGGGATGACCGCCTCGGTGTCGACACCGCGTGAAATCAGGAACAGCGTCGACAGCAGCGCCAGCGCTGCCAGCGGCAGCAGCACCTTGAGATAGGCGACTGTGCGCGAATAGCGGTCCATCCGGTGTCCCCTTTCTCTTTTTGGCGTTGCGGTTCAGCCGAGGCCCGCGCGCAGGCAATCGTGGATGTGGATCAGGCCCAGTGCCTGCGGGCCCTGGGTAGCATCAACCACAAACAGGCAGGTGATCTTGCGGGCATTCATCACCGCAAGCGCCTCTTCGGCGAGGGCGTCGGGGCCGATGGTCGTCGGCGAGGAGGTCATGACATCGGCAGCGGTCTGGCTCAGCAGCCCGTCCATGTGGCGGCGCAGGTCGCCGTCGGTGATGATGCCGGTCAGGGCGTTCTCAGCACCGGTGACACCGGCCACGCCAAATCCCTTCTGGCTGATTTCCAGCAGCGCCTCGGACATCGGGCTGGTTTCAGCGACCAGTGGCAGGGCGTCTCCGCCGTGCATCAGGTCGCGGACCTTGGACAGGCGCGCACCGAGTTTGCCGCCGGGGTGGAAATCGCGGAAGTTCTCGGGGCGGAAATCGCGGTGCTTCATAATGGCAATGGCGAGCGCATCGCCCATGGCCAGCGTCAGCGTGGTCGAAATCGACGGCACGATCCCGTATCCGCAGGCCTCGCCCAGGGCCGGGATTTCCAGCTGCACGTCGGCTTGGGTCATCAGGGTGCTTTCCGGCCTGCTGGAGAGGCCGATCAGCGGAATGTCAAAGCGGCGGGTAAAGACCAGAAGATTGGCCAGCTCCGGCGCTTCGCCCGAGTTGGAGATGGCCAGAACCACATCGCCCTTGGACAGCATGCCAAGGTCGCCGTGGCTGGCCTCGGCCGGATGCACAAAATGGGCAGGTGTGCCGGTGCTGGCCAATGTGGCTGCGATCTTGCGACCGATATGGCCGGATTTGCCGATACCGCTGACGATCACACGCCCTTCGGCCTTCAGGATCAGGCGCACCGCATCGGCGAACCGCTCGTCAAAACCGGCAGCCAGCGCATCCAGTGCGCGGGCTTCGTCGGTCACGACCTGACGCGCCGTGGCGAGGAAGTGCTCCGACCCGCTCATGAGTGCGCAAAGATATCGGTTTCGGGCCAGCCCGCCAGATCAAGGCGCGCGCGCATCGGCAGGAAGTCGAAACAGGCCTGCGCCATGTCGGTGCGGCCTTCACGGGCAAGACGTTTGTCCAGCTCTTCACGCAGGCGGTGCAGGTACAAAACGTCCGAAGCGGCATAGTCCAGCTGCGCTTCGGTCAGGGTTTCGGCACCCCAGTCACTCATCTGCTGCTGTTTCGAAATATCGACACCGATCAGCTCCTGACACAGGTTCCGCAGCCCATGGCGGTCGGTATAGGTGCGGATCAGGCGGCTTGCGATCTTGGTGCAGTAAACCGGTGCTGCCAGCGCGCCGAATGCGTGGTACATGGCGGCGATGTCAAAACGCCCGAAGTGGAACAGCTTCAGCACATTGGGATCTTCCAGCATACGGCACAGGTTCGGTGCTTCGCTCTGGTCCTTCTCAATCTGAACGATATGAGAGTTGCCGTCACCGCCGGACATCTGGATCACGCACAGCCGGTCGCGGTGGGGGTTGAGCCCCATGGTTTCACAATCGATTGCAACAACCGGGCCAAGGTCAAGCCCGTCCGGCAGGTCGTTTTTGTAAAGATGATTGGCCAATGGAGCGGTCCTTTGTCTGGGCAGGGCGCGCGGCCCGCCTTTCTGCCGAAATAGGGGCTAAAGCCTCTGAACTCAACTGTAGCCCAGCCCCGCCCTTGGTGTCGGGCAGCACTGGACGATATTTCTGCTAACATGGGGTTTAAGGCAGGTCAGCCAAATAGGAAACCTGCCAAAGCATTCGGTCCGGCAGTCTTTATCCGGCTCTCATGCGGCTGAAACTCATCGAGATATGAGCCTGTTGCAGCATCGCGGCAGCCTGAAGGTCGCCAGCCTCCAGCGCCGCGGTGACGGTGCTGATCTCGCCATCGAAGATGCGCATTTCATCGCATAGGTCGATGACGGAATCGATCACCGAGGTCAGCCAGATCCGCGAGGTCTGGTAATACAGCCGTTCGGCTGTGGTGCGCAGCGGCATATTGCCGGTCAGTTTCAGCGTGGCGAGGAAGAAATCGGTGATCAGCCGGGCAAATTCGCGCGGGGCCGGGTCCTGCAGCAGCGATTGTGAGCGATCCGACAGGGCGCGGAACTCGGCCATCAGCGCGTCGCTGGGCGGCAGGGGCATGATGTGGCCCATCATGCCGGCCAGTTCCATCCTGAGCTGGTAGGTTTGCGCCAGTTCCTCAAGGTTTACATCGGTGACGAAGGTGCCTACGCCGTGTACCGATTGCACCAGCCCTTCGTCTTCGAGCCGGGCAAGAACCCGGCGCAGCGGGGTGCGGCTGACGCCGAATTCCTCGGCCAGTTCGGTTTCCGACAGGCGGGTTCCGGGCGCATAGTCCAGCAGACAGATACGATCCCGGATTTCCCGGTGCATCAGTTCGAACCGGTCACGGGCGCTATAGTCGGCATTGTCGAGATCCAGCGCCGTGTTGGGCGAGGATGAGGTCATTGGAGGCCTCCCTTGGTTGGGTGCCTGTGTACCTGTCCCCGCCCGTCGGCGCAAATATCTGTTCAGACCAGTTTGGCAGAGAGCCCTTCGAGCAGCCCGAGGCATTGCGACAGCTGGTCGAGCGAGACGTATTCGTCGGGTTTATGCGCCTGTTCGATCGATCCCGGTCCGCAGACGGCGACATTCATGCCAAGCCCTTGAAAGATTCCGGCCTCGGTGCCGAATGCCACCAGATCGGCGCCATTTGCCCCGGTCAGCTCCTGCAGGATCTCGCGGGCCTCGTTGTCGGTCACTGGCTCCAAACCGTCGACCTCTCCGATCACTTCGGTGACGATACCAGCCTCGGGGAACACCGCCTGCATCTGCGGGATCAGGGAGTGAGTACATAGCCGGTGCAGGTCTTCTTTGACGAAGTCGGCATCGGATTTCTGCACCGGGCGCATTTCCCAGTCGACCCGCGCTTTGCCGGGGATCACGTTATGGGCGTGGCCGCTGACCAGCGCGCCGGTGTTGATGGTGGTCCAGGGCGGTTCGAACCGGCTGCCTTCGGGGGCGCGGGCACGCAGGGCGTCCTTCAGCTCCAGCAGGCGGGCGACGTAGCGCGCCGCGTATTCCGCAGCATTGACCCCCAGATCCGGCCCGGATCCGTGCCCTTCGAGCCCGGTGAAATGGGTCGAATATTCATAGCAGCCTTTGTGGCCTTCGATGATGCGCATCATCGTAGGCTCTCCGACGATGCAGACCGAGGGGCGTATCTCCCGTTCTTTCAGCGACTTGGCCAGAGCCTGCGCGCCAAAGCAGCCGACCTCTTCGTCATAGGTGAAGGCGAAGTGGATCGGTCGGGTCGGGTTCAGCGCCGCGTAATGCGGCGCCATCGCTGTTGCCGCGGCGATGAATCCCTTCATGTCGCAGGTGCCACGCCCGAACAGCTTGCCGTCGCGCTCCACCATCTGGAAGGGGTCGCTGGACCAGTCCTGATCGGTCACCGGCACCACGTCCGAATGGCCCGAGAGAACGATGCCACCATCGGTATCAGGACCGATGGTGGCGAAAAGATTGGCCTTGCTGCCGGTGTCGTCGGTCCACAGATGAACCTGTGCGCCTGCGCTATCCAGCCGGTCCGCCAATAGCGACATCAATGTCAGGTTGCTGCTCGCGGACACGGTCGGTTGCGCGATGAGTTCTCCCAACAAATCCGTCGTTCGGGGCAGGAAGGTCATTCAGAACCTCGTCTTTCACAAAGATTTTGCGCTCCACATCGCAGAGAGCTTCGGCAGGTCCGTTCTCGCGTATCAGGATCGTCTCGGTGGTCTCAAGCCCCCAGCTGTCCATCCAGAGTGCAGGCATGAAGTGGAAGGTCATCCCCGGCATCAGCACGGTTTCGTCGGTGTCCCGCAGCGAAATGGTCCGCTCACCCCAGTCCGGCGGGTAGCTGAGGCCGATCGGGTAGCCGCAGCGTCCGTTGCGGTCGATTCCGGCCTTTTTCAGGGCGCCATTCAGGGCATTGGCAATGTCGCAGGCGCGGTTGCCGGCCTTTGCAGCCTCGATCCCGGCCTCGATCCCTTCGTTCAGCGCGGAAGAAGCGTCCAGCATCTCCTGCGGCGGTTGGCCCAGGTGCACGGTACGGCACAGCGGCGCGTGGTAACGGCGGTAGCAGCCAGAGAGTTCAAAGAAAGTTGCCTCGCCGGTCTGCATCTCGCGCCCGTCCCAGGTCATATGCGCGGCGGTGGCATCCAGGCCCGAGGGCGTCAGCGGCACGATGGCCGGGTAATCACCCCAGTCTTCGCCAACCCCGTAGGTGCCGGCTTGCAGCAGGTCGCCGACCAGCTCGTTCTTGCGCAGACCGGGGCGCGCGCGTTCGATGGCCAGATTGACGATGTTTTCGGTGATGCGGGCGGCCCGGCGAATGAACATCAGCTCTTCGTCGGATTTCACGGCACGCTGCCAGTTCACCAGCGCGGTGGCGTCATGCAGGCTGGCGTTGGGCAGGTTCTTTTGCAGGACAGCGTGGGCCTTGGCGGAGTAATAGTAGTTTTCCATTTCCACGCCGACGCGGGCCTTGCCATATCCGAGCCGGGTCAGATGCGCGGCCAGATCTTCCATGGGGTGGCAGGTGGTCGACTGGATATAGCGGTCGTCGTAGCCGATGACGCTGCGCTCTTCCATCCAGACGGTGCGCAGGGCGCCAAAGGCATCCATCGTGCGGCCCCACCAGATCGGATCACCGTTCAGCCCCAGGATGACACCCTGGTGGACATAGAAGGACCAGCCGTCATAGCCGGTCAGCCAGGCCTGATTGGACGGGTCCGTGACGAAGAGAACGTCGATCCCGGCGGCCTCCATGGCTTTACGGGTCTTGGCGATGCGGCGGGCGTATTCGCCCTCAGTAAACGGAGCAAGTTCCAGTGGCATGGGGACCTCTGTTCAAAGGAGGGGTGTCGGAAATAGGGACTGTAATCTTTGTAGATGAGTACATCCTCCGATTCCGATCTATTCGCGGCAAAGGATTTGCTCAAAACGACACGCATAATCGGCATTTACGACGTCGTGAGCGGCAGGTTGCGTGATTGTTGTGCACAACCGGCGAATCTTTGGACAATTTTGGTCCAGAGTAGAACCTACGCCGGTATCGCGGTCACCTGTGTTCTCTCCGGCACGGCAGGTGGCGCAGTGTTCACAGATTCGCGGGGCGCTTTTCCAGTGATCACACCCGTGATACAGCCCTGACGCATGATACGTCTTGATGACCGGGATATCGCCATTCTCCGCGTGCTGACGCAGGAGGGGCGCATTACCAAAGCGGCCCTGGCCGAACGCATCGGCCTGTCTCCGACGCCGTGCTGGGATCGGCTGCGCAAGCTGGAAAAGGCCGGGCTGATCGAAGGCTATGGCGCCCGCATCAACCTGCGCAAACTGGCACCGCATATAACGGTGTTTGTGGCGGTGGAAATTGCCGATCACACGGCAGCCCGGTTTCAGGCGTTTGAGCTGGCGATCCAGCGCTATGACGAGGTCACCGCCTGCTGGGCGCTGGGCGGCGGCTTCGATTACCTGATGCAGATCGTCACCCATGACATCGATGCTTATCAGCGGCTGATCGATTCGATGCTGGATGCCCGCATCGGCCTGTCGCGCTATTTCACCTATATCGTGACCAAACCGGTCAAAGGTCCGGGCGGTCCGCCGCTGGATATTTTGCTGGGAGGGGGGCGCAGCAGCTGAATCTTCTCCGTCATGGGGGAACTTTGGCTACTGTTTCTGGATCGGGCAGAGGAATGTCCTCCTGAACTTCAGGAGGATTTGCCATGGCCGACACCGCCCTTTCTGCCCGCAGCGATATCGCGGACAAAACGCTAGTCCGTTCATTTTCTTATGTGAATGGCCGGTGGCAGACGGCTGAAGACGGCAATACCTTTGCCGTGAAGGACCCCGGAACCGGAAATGTGGTTGGCCATGTCGCGAGCCTTTCGGCAGAAGAATCCTCTGCTGCGGTCGATGCCGCGCAGAATGCTTTCGCCGCTTGGGCGGGGCTTTTGCCGCAGGAACGTTCGGCCATCCTGCGCCGGTGGTATCAGCTGCAGCTGGATCATAAGGAGGATCTGGCCCGGATCATGGTGCTGGAACAGGGTAAACCCCTGTCCGAGGCGATGGGCGAAATCGACTACGGCGCGGGTTTTGTGGAGTTCTACGCCGAAGAGGCCAAGCGTCCGAACATCGAAGGCGTTACCAGCCACCTGCCCGATGCCGAGGTCGAGCTGTGGCGCGAGCCGGTTGGCGTGGTGGCGCTGATCACGCCGTGGAACTTCCCATCCGCGATGCTGACCCGCAAGGCAGCAGCGGCGCTGGCGGCGGGCTGCACCGTCGTGGCGCACCCTTCGGCGGAAACCCCGTTCAGCGCCCTGGCGCTGGCCGAATTGGCCGAACGCGCGGGCGTGCCTGCCGGGGTGTTCAACGTCGTCACCGGCGATGCGCCCACCGTGGTCAAACCCTGGACCGAAGATACCCGCGTGCGGGCGCTGTCCTTCACCGGCTCTACCGAAGTGGGCAAGCTGTTGTACCGGCAAAGCGCCGATACGGTAAAGCGGCTGGTGATGGAGCTGGGCGGCCACGCACCGGTGATCGTCTTCGAGGATGCCGATCTTGATCAGGCGGTCGAAGAGACCATGAAGGCGAAGTTCGCGACCTCGGGTCAGGATTGCCTCGGCGCCAACCGGATCTTCGTGCAGCGCAGCGTCTACCCGGAGTTTTGCAAACGGCTGACGGCGGCGACCAAGAAACTGACCGTTGGTCTAGGCATGGACGACCCGGACATCGGGCCGCTGATGCACGACCGAGTCGTGGCCAAGCAGGAAGAACATGTGCGCGACGCGATTGAGAAGGGCGCCAAACTGGCCTGCGGCGGCGAACGCCACGCCATGGGACCGCTGTTCTATCAGCCGACCGTGCTGACCAACGTGCCGCAGGATGCCAAGATCATGCACGAGGAAACCTTTGGTCCGGTGGCGCCGGTGGCCCCCTTTGACAGCGAAGAGGAAATCACCCAGCGTGCCAATGACACCGAATACGGGCTGGTGGCCTATGTGCATACGCAGGATCCGCGCCGTATCTACCGGCTGTCGCGGGCGCTGCAATTTGGCATGGTGGCCGTGAACCGGACCAAGGTGACCGGTGCGCCGATCCCCTTTGGCGGCGCCAAGCAATCCGGTCTGGGTCGCGAAGGTGCGCGTCTGGGCATGGAAGAATTCACCGAGGTCAAATACGTCTGCCGCGACTGGGCGTGACGGGCTCCTTGCCGGGCAATTGAATATCAAACGATCACACCCGGGCCGTGCGGGCACCGGGAAACGCAGAAGGACTAGATATGCTGAAAAACGATCAACTGGACCAATGGGACCGCGACAACTTCTTTCACCCCTCGACCCATCTGGCGCAGCACGCACGCGGCGAAAGCCCGAACCGGGTGATCAAGACCGCCAGCGGCGTGCATATCGAAGACCGCGACGGCACCAAGCTGCTGGACGCCTTTGCAGGCCTTTACTGCGTGAACGTGGGCTATGGCCGTCAGGAAATCGCCGAAGCCATCGCAGATCAGGCCCGCGAACTGGCCTATTACCACTCTTATGTCGGGCATGGCACCGAGGCGTCGATCACCCTGTCCAAGATGATCCTGGACCGGGCGCCTTCGAATATGTCCAAGGTCTATTTCGGCCTCGGCGGCTCGGACGCCAATGAAACCAACGTCAAGCTGATCTGGTATTACAACAACATTCTGGGCCGGCCCGAGAAGAAGAAGATCATCTCGCGCTGGCGGGGGTATCATGGTTCGGGGCTGGTCACCGGTTCGTTGACGGGTCTTGAGCTGTTCCACAAGAAATTCGACCTGCCGTTGGCACAGGTGGTTCACACCGATGCGCCCTATTATTTCCGCCGCGAGGATCAGAACCAGACCGAGGAGCAGTTCGTCGCCCATTGCGTCGCCGAGCTTGAGGCGCTGATCGCGCGCGAAGGCGCAGACACCATCGCCGCCTTCATCGGGGAGCCGGTTCTGGGCACCGGTGGCATCGTGCCGCCCCCGGCCGGATACTGGGAAGCGATCCAAGGAGTGCTGAAAAAGCACGACATCCTGCTGGTCGTGGATGAGGTCGTCACCGGGTTTGGCCGTCTCGGCACCATGTTCGGCAGCGATCACTACGGGCTGGAAGCGGATATCATCACCATCGCCAAGGGCCTGACCTCGGCCTATGCGCCGCTGTCCGGTTCGATCGTATCCGACAAGGTCTGGAAGGTGCTGGAGCAGGGTACCGATGAGAACGGCCCCATCGGCCACGGCTGGACCTATTCGGCGCACCCCATCGGTGCTGCGGCGGGCGTTGCCAACCTCAAGCTGATCGATGACCTGAATCTGGTTGAAAACGCAGGCAGCGTTGGCGCCTACCTGAACCAGTCGATGAAGGACGCGCTGGGCGATCATGCCCATGTCGGCGACATCCGCGGCGAAGGCATGCTCTGTGCGGTGGAATTCGTGAAGGATCGGGATAGCCGCACCTTCTTTGACGCGGCTGACAAGATCGGTCCGCAGATCTCGGCCAAGCTGCTGGAGCAGGACCGGGTGATTGCCCGCGCCATGCCGCAGGGTGATATCCTGGGCTTTGCGCCGCCCTTCTGCCTGACACGTGAAGAGGCCGACACCGTGGTTGCGGCAACCGCGCGGGCCGTGAAAGCGGTTCTGGGCTAATACCTTGGGCTGAGGTCCGGATACGCCTCGGGCGGGGCGCTCCCGCCCGGATCGGATCCCCTGCGGGAGGATCCTCTCCCGTTGGGCCCGGCAAAAAGAAAGGCGTCGCGCAATTTGCGCGGCGCCTTTCTTTTTGTTGCAGCCGCTGCGCGTTATCGCCCGGCTGAGGGCGCTTTGGATGCGGCCTTTCCAAAAAAAATTGAGCTGCAGAACCAGTCAAATAATTGAATTGTATTAATATTTTAAAGTGCGGCTATCGCACCCGGCAGGCCCCCGGCATTTTCCTTGACCAAAGGTAAGTCCTTGATGGAACATTCTTTTATTAACGGGAGGAAAATTCATGAAACTGACTTCGACGCTGACCGGCGCCGCGCTGGCGCTGTGCACTGCACTGCCCGCATTTGCTGCGGATGTGACTGCACGTATCTCTTTGCAGCTGCCGCTCAAAAGCCACCTTGGCCAGAACCTCTTGATGTTCAAGGAAGAGGTCGAAAAGACCTCGAACGGTGACATCGCGGTGGAGATTTACGACTCCGCGCAGCTTTACAAGGACAAGGAAGTGCCTGCCGCTGTCGGCTCTGGCGCCATCGAGATGGGCGTGGCCTCCTTGACGCGCTATGTCGGGGATATTCCGGCGGTGGATGTCTTCTATATGCCGTTCCTGTTCAACTCAGAGGAAAAGGTGCGCAAGGCCGTTGCGCCGGACAGCCCGGTGCGCGGACCCATCGATGCGGCCATCGCCGATACCGGGGCCACGGTTCTGTGGTGGCAGGCCTATGGCGGCGCCATCATGCTGTCCCAGGACGGTCCGGTGAAAACGCCTGCTGATATGGAAGGCAAGAAGGCCCGCGTCTTTGGCAAGACGCTGGGTGATTTCGTCACTGCGACCGGCGGTGCACCGACGCTGATTTCCGGCTCCGAGCAGTATCTGGCCTATCAGCGCGGCACCGTTGATATCGGAATGACGGGTGTTTCGGGCGTGAAATCCCGCAAACTTTGGGAGGTCATGGACACTATCACCGTCACCAACCACGCCGATATCGAATTCATCGTCGTGGCCAACACCGACTGGTGGAATGGTCTGTCGGCTGAGCATCAGAAAATCATGGCCGATGCCGCCCGCAAGGCTGAAATCGCGGTACGGGACGAGATGTCCGCGATCGAGGCTGCCGCCTATGCCGAGGCAGAAAAGGCTGGGATGACGGTGTACCAGCCGACCGACGCAGAGATCGCCGCCTGGAAAGAGGCTGCCGCGCCCGTCTATGACGGCTTCCGTGCCAAGGCCGGTGATCTGGGCGCAGAAATCCTGTCTGCTGCCGAGAAGTTCTGAGCCTGACAGTCACGGACCGGCGCCGCATCCGGGGCCGGTCCATCTTATTCTTCGGGAAATTCCATGCACGTTTTTGCCAGGTTCGTGACCGCGCTGGCCCTTGTGGCGGCGGTCCTCTTTGTTCTTGCGGGGGTCATGCTGACCTATGAGGTTATGGCCCGCTATTTCTTTGTCCGCCCCACCATCTGGGCGGCGGAGCTGAGCCAGTTCTGCCTGATCTGGGGATCGCTGATCGCGGCGCCCTGGTGCCTGCGCGAACGGCGCCATATCCGCATCACGGCGGTGATCTCCGGATTGCCACGTGGTCCCCGGATCGGCGCGGATGTTTTTGCCATGGCGGTGGTGGCGGTGTTCTCCGCTGTCGTGCTGGTCTACGGATATGAGATTTTCCACGACAGTTTCATGCGCGGGCGCACCACCGGCACCATGCTGGATATGCCCATGTGGTACGTCGAACTGTCGCTGCCCTTCGGCTTTGCGGTGCTGCTGCTGCAATCCGTGATCGAGGTCTGGCGCGCGGCGCAGGGGCATATCGCGGCTGAAGGAGAGCATGAATAATGACGGTTTTCCTGATCCTTTTCGCCCTGTTCGCGCTGCTGCTTGTTGGCGTGCCGGTTGCCTTTGCCCTTGGTGGGCTCGGGCTGTCGATGCTGATCCTTGGCGGGTTTTCTCCGCTGATGGCGCCGCAGGCGATCCTCTCCACTCTGGATGGCTTCATTCTGCTGGCGGTGCCGCTGTTCCTGTTGATGTCCAATGTGCTGCTGAAAGGTGGCGTTGGGCGTGATCTATATGCCGCCGTACAGGCCTGGGTCGGCCACTGGCCTGGTGGGCTTGCCGTGGCGACGGTGATTTCCTGCGGGTTGTTCGCCGCGATCTCCGGCTCTTCGGTGGCGACGGCCGCTACCATTGGCACCGTTGCCATCCCGGAAATGATCAACCGCGGCTACGAGCGGCGCTTTGTCTACGGGTTGTTGGCCGCTGGCGGCACACTGGGAATCCTGATCCCGCCGTCGATCCCGATGATCATCTACGGTTTCGTCACCGAGGAATCGGTGATTGCCCTGTTCCTGGCCGGTGTCGGCCCCGGTCTGGCGCTGCTGGTGCTGTTTGCGGGCTATTCGATGATCTATGCCTCGATGAAGGGCATGGGCCGCAGTGAAAAGGCGACCGGCGCCGAACGCCGCCGCGCCACCCTGCGGGCGCTGCCGTCGATTGCGCTGGCCACCGTGGTTGTGGCGGGCATCTATTCCGGCGCCTTTACTCCGACCGAGGCCGCGGCCATCGGATTTGCCTTTGCCGTGGTCATCACCGCGCTGGTCCTGCGTACGCTGACCTGGAAAGCCTTCTGGGAGGCGGCGGTGGACAGCATGGCGACCACGGTCGCGATCCTGCTGATCATCGCGGGTGCCAAGGTGTTCGGAAAGGCGATCACCCTGTATCGCATCCCGCAGGAAATCAGCGCCTTCATCTCGGACGCGGTGTCCAGCCCGGTGATGTTCGTGCTGCTGGTGGCCGGTATCCTCGTGGTGATGGGGCTGGTACTGGAGGCGCTGTCGATGGTGCTGATCATGACCCCGGTGCTGCTGCCTGCTGCCATGGGGCTGGGCTTTGATCCGATCTGGTTCGGCGTCTTCATGGTGGTGATGGTCGAGGCCGCCCTGATCACGCCGCCGGTGGGGCTGAACCTTTACGTGATCCAGGCCGTGGCACGCGCCACACTTGGCGATGTGGCGCGTGGGGCGATCCCCTTCCTGCTTCTGATGTTCTTCTGTGTGGTGCTGCTCTATCTGGTGCCCGACCTTGCCCTTTATATTCCCTTCAAATTGTGAGTGACATGACGACACCTGCTGACCGCCTGCGCGCCCTTCTTGCGCAGCCCCGCCTTCACACCATGCCCTGCGCCTATGACGCGCTGTCGGCCAAGCTGATCGAACAGGCCGGGTTCGACCTGACCTTCATGACCGGGTTTGGCGCCTCGGCCTCGCGGATCGGGGCGCCGGATCTGGGCCTGATGAGCTATGGCGAAGTGCTGGATCAGGCCCGCAATATCGCCGGGGCGATCTCTGTGCCGCTGATTGCCGACGGGGACACCGGCTATGGTAATGCGATGAACGTGCGCCGCACGGTGCAGGGGATGGCCAATGCGGGTTGCGCTGCGGTGATGATCGAGGATCAACTGGCGCCGAAACGCTGCGGCCATACGCCGGGCAAGGCGGTGGTGGGCCGCGAGGAAGCCTTTGACCGCATCCGCGCCGCCGTGGATGCACGTGAGGAAGGTCAGGATATCCTGATCCTTGCGCGCACCGATGCCCGTCATGATCACGGGCTGAATGAGGCGCTGACCCGCGCGCAGAAGTTCCGTGAGCTGGGCGCCGATATCATCTTTGTCGAGGCGCCCCGGTCCGAGGCGGAGATGCGCGAGGTCTGCGCGGCAACGGACGCACCCAATATGGCCAATATCGTCGAAGGCGGTGAAACCCCCGACCTGCCGCCCGAGGCGCTGGAGGAGATCGGGTATCGTATCGCAGCCTATCCGTTGTCGCTGATGGCCTCGGCGATGCAGGCAATGATGCAGACGCTGGCCGAGATGAAAGAGGGTCAGCCACGTAGCAACCTGATGGATTTCATGGAGCTGCGTCGCCGGATCGGATTTGACGACTACTACGAAGCCTCCGAGCGCTATGCGACATCGGCCCGCCCGGTGATCGGCGCGCGCGAAGGTAGTTAAGCCAGGATCCGCGCAATCATGGTTTACGCACAGTAAACGTGGACAGGATGCCCCTTCCTGCGCTCACCTTGGAACAGGATGCAGCCTTGGGAGGGGAGCGATGCAGTTCGACTATGTGATTGTGGGGGGCGGTTCAGCAGGGTCAACTCTGGCCTCGAGGCTCAGCGAGGATCCGAACACCAGCGTCTGCCTGCTGGAGGCAGGCGGGCGCGGTGACAGCATTCTGGTACGCGCACCGGCGGCGGTGGTTGCCATGCTGCCGGGTCGTCCCAAGATCAACAACTGGGCGTTTGAGACCGTGCCGCAGCCGGGCCTGAACGGGCGCAAGGGATACCAGCCGCGCGGCAAGGCGCTGGGCGGCTCCAGTGCGATCAACGCCATGCTATATGTGCGCGGTCATGCGGGTGACTATGATGAATGGGCAGGGCTGGGCTGTGATGGCTGGGGCTGGAGTGACGTGCTGCCCTATTTCCAGCGCGCCGAAAACAACGAAGCTGGCAGCGATGCGGTGCATGGCGGTGACGGCCCCCTGCAGGTCAGTCACCAGAAATCCCCGCGCCCCATCACTCGCGCCTTTGTCGAGGCGGGCAAGGCGCTGCAGATCCGCGAGACGGCGGATTTCAATACTGGAGATAATGAAGGCATCGGCCTTTATCAGGTGACGCAGTTCCACGCGGCGGAGAAGAATGGCGAGCGTTGCTCGGCCGCGGCAGCCTATCTGCACCCGGTGATGGATCGCGCGAACCTGACGGTGATCACCGGCGCCCACGCCACCAAGGTGCTGTTTCAGGGTAAGCGCGCCACCGGCGTTGCGTACCGGAAGGGCGGGCAGGATCTGACGGTCAACGCCGGGCGCGAGGTGATCCTATGTGGCGGAGCATTCAATTCACCGCAACTGCTGCAGCTGTCGGGGGTGGGGCGCGCTGAGGATATCACGCCGCATGGGATTGGTATGGTGCACGAGTTGCCCGGCGTCGGGCAGAACCTGCAGGATCATCTCGATTTCACCCTCGCCTACAAAAGCAAGGACCGGGACAATTTCGGGATCTCTTTGCCGGGCAGTGTCAACTTGCTGAAACACATCAACGACTGGCGCAAGACGGGCAAGGGGATGCTGGCGACTCCCTTTGCCGAAGGGGCGGCGTTCCTGAAGACCGATCCGACGCTGGAGCGCGCCGATGTGCAGCTGCATTTCGTCATTTCCATCGTCGATGACCACGCCCGCAAGCTGCATCTGGGGCATGGCTTCAGCTGCCATATCTGCGTGCTGCGGCCCAAATCGCGTGGCTCGGTCGGGCTGACCTCGGGCGATCCGATGGCGCCGCCGCGGATCGATCCGCAGTTCCTGTCCGATCCCGAGGATCTGACCACCCTGATCAGGGGCGTGCGCAAGACCCGGCAGATCATGCAGACGCCGCCCTTGCAGGGCTACATCCATAAGGAGCTGTTCATCGAAGGTGAGCCGGATGACGCAGCGTTGGAGCAGCACATCCGGGCGCGGTCGGATACGATCTATCATCCGGTGGGTACCTGCAGGATGGGGCAGGACGAAATGGCGGTCGTCGATCCGGAATTGAAAGTGCGCGGCATGGAGGGCCTGCGCGTTGTGGATGCATCGGTCATGCCGCGGCTGATCGGGGGCAACACCAACGCACCGACCATCATGATCGCAGAAAAAGCCGCGGATCTGATCCGCAACCGGGCGGCTCTGGCCGCCGAGTGAATTTTGGAGGAGCAAGGCAAAATGCTTGGCAAGATGATGCACAAACCGCTGACGATCAGCTCGTTGATCGAACACGCGGGCCGGTACCACGGCAACACCACCGTGACTTCGGTCGAAACCTCGGGCGAGGTCGTGCATTCCAACTGGGGTGAGATCGAGGCGAATGCCCGCAAACTGTCCGCCGCGCTGAAGCGTCTTGGCATCAAGGCAGGAGAGCGCTGCGGCACCATCGCCTGGAACAACCGCCGCCATCTGGAAATCTATTTCGGTGTCTCCGGTGGCGGGATGATCTGCCACACGATCAACCCGCGCCTGAAGCCGGAACAGCTGATTTACATTATCAACCACGCAGAGGATCAGGTGCTGTTCATTGACGCCACCTTTGTGCCTGCGGTGGGCAAGCTGAAAGAGCACCTGAAAACGCTGAAACACATCGTGCTGATGGGTCCGCGGGATGAGGCGGCCGCCGAGGCCGTGCCAGGCATCCTGTTCTACGACGAACTGCTGGCCGCCGAAGGCGATGACAACAGTTGGCCCGACCTTGATGAAAACACGCCGTCGAGCCTGTGCTATACCTCTGGCACCACCGGCAACCCCAAGGGGGTGCAATATACCCATCGCACCACAGTGCTGCACTCCATGGGCGGCAACCAGCCGGACGGGCTGGCGATCTCGGCGCGCGATACGGTGATGGCAGTGGTGCCGATGTTCCACGTCAACGCCTGGGGTGTTCCCTATATTGCGGCGGCTGTCGGCGCCAAACTGGTTCTGCCGGGGCCGCATCTTGATGGAGAAAGCCTGGTCAAGTTGATCGATGGCGAGCGGGTCACCCTTGCGCTGGGCGTGCCGACCATCTGGATGGGGCTGTTGCAGGCGCTGGAGAAGACCGGCAGCAAGGCCGAAAGCCTGAAGCGTACCGTTGTGGGCGGCTCGGCCCTGCCGACGGTCATGATCCCGACCTTCCGCGACAAATACGGAGTGGAGTTGATCCATGCCTGGGGCATGACCGAAACCAGCCCGCTGGGTACGCTCAACAACCTTCTGCAGAAACACGACGACCTGAGCGTCGAGGAAAAGGGCAAGATCCGCGAAGGGCAGGGGCGTCCGCCCTATGGTGTCGAACTGCGCATCGTGGACGAGGCGGGCAAACGCCTGCCCGAGGATGGCGAGACCCAGGGCGAGTTGCAGATCCGTGGTCACTGGATCATCGATACCTACTTTGGCCATGACACCAGCGCGCTGACCATGGATGGCTGGTTCGATACCGGCGATGTCGCCACCATCGATGCCGATGGCTATATGATCATCCGCGACCGGTCCAAGGACATCATCAAGTCGGGCGGTGAGTGGATTTCGACGGTGGAGCTGGAAGACATCGCCATGTCCCACCCCAAGATCGCTCAGGCGGCTGCCATCGCGGCTCGGCACCCCAAGTGGGATGAACGTCCGGTGGTGATTGCGGTGCGTTCCGACGAAAGTCTGACCGAAGAAGAGCTGTTGGCGCATTACGAAGGCAAGGTTGCAAGCTGGCAGATTCCGGACCGCGTGGTCTTTACCGATGATCTGCCGCTGGGCGGCACCGGCAAAGTGCTCAAGAACAAGCTGCGCGAATCATTCGGCGACATCCTTTTGGACGCTTGAAACGCCCTTCTGATCCCGCCCTTTTTGTGGCGGGGTCAGACCTCCGCCACACCTTCGCCACAAAGCTGCCACATCGTTGACTTGAGGTTGTCTCGGTTCACCCCTGAAAACCACATTTATGCCCTTAAATCATTTGTTTGGATGTCTTAATAGCAGCCAATTTTAGCTGTTAAGATCTGATTAACACACTGCCTGATACCCCGATTGTGGGTGAAAAAAAGTGGTGGTTGAAATGAGCGCTCAAAGCAATGTAGCTCCGATAATTATCAAGAAGAAAAAATCAGGTGGTGGCGATGGTCATCACGGCGGTGCATGGAAGGTGGCCTACGCCGACTTCGTGACCGCGATGATGGCATTCTTCCTTCTGATGTGGCTCCTGAATGCGACCACTGAAAAGCAGCGCAAAGGTCTGGCTGACTATTTCTCGCCGTCCATTCCGCTCAGCCGGGTCTCCGGTGGCGGCAACGGCGCGTTCAGCGGGGACAGCATGTTCACCGAGGACGTCAAACCGCAAAGCGGCATTGGCGCGACGGACGAACACCCGACAAATGCGCGGCAGGCTCAAGGCGCGACCGGGTTGATGGATGCAAGCGAGCAGTCCGCCCAAGAGGAGGTTTTCCGGGTCGTCGAAGAGGAACTGAAAGGGCTTGGCGGTGAAAGCATGGTCTCGACCGACCTGGCGCGCCATATCGTGACACGGGTCACCGACGAAGGTCTGATCATCGAATTGTTCGAAACCGAAGATGCAGCGCTGTTTGAAGATGGTACAGCAGAACCGACGCCCTTGTTCCGTGATCTGGTGCGCATGGTGGCCCGGGTCAGCGGTACGGTGGCCAACGGTATCGCCATTGGCGGGCACATCCGGTCCCAGCCTGTGGTCCTTGCCAAGAACCCGGTGTGGGAGTTGTCGCACGCCCGCGCTGATGCGGCCCGCCAGCTACTCGAATCGGGTGGTCTGAAATCTAGCCGAATCCATCGGATCACGGGATATGCCGACCGTACTCTGGCCGTTGAAAACCCCATGCGGGTTCGCAACAACCGCGTCGAAATCACCCTTTTGCGCAAGTAAAACATGACAATTAACCACCACCGGGCGGCGACAGATAGATTGGATTTTATCTGTTAGCCGCCCGTTAAGTGCTCGTGCGCTAGCTATTGCATCAAGAATTTGAAGCAGCAGAAAGGCGTGCTATGACCATTTCTTCGTCGCTATATGCGGGTGTATCCGGGCTCGGCGCGAATGCCAGCCGACTGGCCTCCATCTCCGATAACATCGCGAACTCCTCTACCGCTGGCTACAAGCGCGTCCAGACGGATTTCCATTCGATCGTGGCGGGGTCCTCTGGCGGTGCCTATAGTGCGGGCGGTGTGCGGACCACCAATGTGCGTCTGATTGATCAACGCGGTCCCCTGGTGACGACAGATAATCCGACAGACCTGGCAGTGCGCGACGGCGGTGGCTTCCTGCCTGTGACGACCCTTTCGGAAATTGCAGCAGGTAATGGCGCGCCGTCGATGCGGCTGACCACTGCGGGATCCTTCAGCATGAATTCCGATGGCTATCTCGCAACGGAATCGGGGCTGGCACTGCTTGGATGGCCGACAGATGCTGCCGGGAACACCTTGGCCGGCGCTGTGGACTCGAGCGATGGTCTGGAGCCGATATATCTGAATAAGAACCAGCTGGTCGGCGAGCCGACAACCAAAATGCAGATTGGTGCCAACCTGCCTGCGACAGCGACGGAGGCTGGCGCAACCTCAGGGGTTGAATCCCTGTCGATCGAGTATTTCGACAACCTTGGATCCTCGGAAAATCTGGATATCGAGTTCACTCCGACGGTGCCCGCGACCGGTAAATCCAACCAATGGACGATGACCATCAAAGATACCGCCAGCGGCGGCGCGGTTGTGGGTGAATATACTCTGGAATTTGACGACAGTCGCACCGATGGCGGCAATCTGGCTTCGGTAACTGATGTGAGCGGTGGTGCGTATGATGCTGCGACCGGTAGTGTTATCGTTACTGTCGATGGCGGCCCGATCGAAATCAATATCGGCCTGATCGGTGAAAATGATGGTTTCACCCAGGTTTCCGATACCTTTGCACCCGCGACCATCACCAAGGATGGTGCGACTGCGGGCAACCTGCTTGGGGTTGATGTAGACACGTCGGGCTTTGTGCGGGCCAATTATAGCACTGGCGCAAGCCGCATCCTCTACAAGATCCCGCTGGTCGATATGCCTAACCCCAATGGGATGGTGTCGCTGGACTATCAGACCTTCCTCCCGTCAGCAGATAGCGGTGCGTTCTTCCTGTGGAATGCGGGCGATGGACCCACCGGTGAAATTGCTGGCTTCACGCGTGAGGAATCTTCGACCGATGTGGCGGGTGAGCTGACCAACATGATCCAGACGCAGCGGGCCTATTCCTCGAACGCGAAGGTTATCCAGACCGTCGACGAGATGCTTCAGGAAACCACCAACATCAAGCGTTAACGCGCTGATGCGCAATGACCCCGGCTTAGAAAGAGCAGGCTGATCATGTCTATCACAAGTGCAATTAACTCCGCGATGAGCGGATTGAATGCTGCGTCACGATCTTCACAGATCGTGTCCGAGAACCTCGCCAACGCGCTGACCCCGGGTTACACGCGGCGGACACTGGATCTGAATGCGAATGCCTACTCTCCGGGGGTGAGAATCGGTGCGGTCCAGCGCATGGTCGATCCGGGGGTGGTCTCTGCGCGCCGCGATTCTGAGGCTGAATATGCCGTGGCTGAGGTCAACGCGACTTTTTACGCGCGGATGAGCAGCCTTGTCGGCAGCGTTGACGATGAATCTTCGATCGCATCGCAGATGGCCAACTTCGACGGCAGTCTGGTCGAGACGTTGTCTCGGCCCGACTCCACGCCGCGTTTGAACGATCTGGCGGTGAAGGCGGACCTTCTGGTCCGCTCGATCACCGACGCGGCTGACGGGCTCCGCGATATGCGGGTTCAGGCCGATACCTCGATCGGTATTCAGGTCGACAAGGTGAATTCCACCCTGAAGGAGCTTGAAAAGCTGAATGCCCGCGTTGTCGTGGCCAAAGCTGCGGGGGCCGACACCACGACATTGCTTGACCAACGCAGCATGCTGGTTGATGAAATCAACGCGATCATCCCGGTCAATGTTATCAACCGGGATGGTGGCAGGATCGCGCTCTATTCCTCCGGTGGCACTGCGCTCTTGGAGGGTAAAGCTTCTGAGCTCAGCTTCTCTCCCAAAAGTGACATGCTGCCTCATATGACCCAGGACAACGGGCTGTTGTCAGGGCTTGAGGTGAATGGCAAACCGATCAGCACAAGCGCAAACGGCCCCATCCGAGGCGGCACACTGGTTGCTCAGTTCCAGGTCCGTGACGTGCTGGCCGTGAAGGCGCAGGACGATCTTGATGCCTATGCCCGCGATCTGATCGAACGGTTCCAGGACCCGGCACTCGATTCCACGATCGGTGCCACGGATGCAGGTATCTTCACTGATGGTGGCAACTTCTTCGATAGCGCCGACACGGTTGGGGTTTCCGGCCGACTGGAGCTGAATGATCTGGTTGCCATGGATGGTCAGGCGGAAACCTGGCGTTTCCGGGACGGGCTTTACGCAGCCACGCAGGGTGATCCCGGTGACGGTAGTCTGATCAATGGCTACGCAGAGGCCCTGAAGGAAAACCGTTCTCTGAGTTCGACAGGTCTTGGCAGTGTCAGTGGCGATGCCTCGACGCTGAGTTCCGTCTTGCTGTCCCGGTTTGCCCGCGACGACAACAGCGCGTCGAACACGCTGACCTTTGCGGCAGCCAGCTATACCGAAATGGCCCAGACCGAGGCGAGCTTTGGTGTCGATACCGATGCCGAGCTGCAGAACCTGATGCTGTATGAAAAAGCCTATGGTGCAAATGCCAAGGTGTTGTCCGTCGTGGATGGCCTGCTGGAAACTATTCTGGGGATCTGATCAATGATTATTAAGTCCTATGGCGACATGGCGCAGCATATGTTCTTGCGTAACCGCAACGCCGAGCTGAAGCAGGATATCGAAAGGCTGGGGCAAGAGCTTGCCAGCGGGAAACTCTCCGATATTACCGCCAGACTGGGTGGTGATTTCACGTATCTTTCCGATATCGAAACCAACCTGACCCGCCTGGAAAGCCATGTGATTGCCACCAACGAGGCAAAGCTTTTTGCAACGGGCATGCAGGGCAGCCTGGAACTCATTCAATCTTCGGCTCAGACCATGCGTGACAATTTGCTGGGCCTGACGCCAACGCTTAAGCCTGACGATGCAGAGCGTTTCGGTGCGGAAGGACGGATCCAGCTAGATAATGCCATCAGCAAGCTGAATTCCTGGGCTGGTGGCCGCAGCCTGTTTGCCGGCACCGCCACCTCTACCTCGCCGCTGAATGATGCAGGTACGCTGATGACCGAACTGGTGTCCGAGGTTTCGGGGCTGACAAGCGCAACGGACATCGTGCAGGCGGTAAAGGATTGGTTCGCCGATCCGATGGGGTTTGACGATGCCATGTATGTGGGCTCCACCAAGGATCTGTCACCGGTCGAGGTCGCCGATGGGGAAACCGTATCGCTTGCGCTGCGCGCCGATGATCCTGCTTTGAAGCACCCGCTGCAAAGCTTTGCCATCGCGGCTCTGGTCAACGAAAGCGCGCTGGGTTTGAGCGACACCACCAAGGTTGAGCTTGCCAAGATGACTGGGACAGAACTGCTCAACAGCACCGAACAGCTCATCGATAAACAGGCTAGCATCGGCTTTATTGAAGGGCAGTTGGAGCGCGTGAGTACACGCAACACCGCGACCGAAACCAGTCTGAGCATCGCCAAAAACAACCTGATCAACGCGGACCCCTATGAAACGCATACACGCCTAGAAGAAGCTCAGCTGCAGCTGGAAAGCCTCTACTCGGTGACCTCGCGTAGTTCCCAACTGTCGCTGCTGAGGTACATGTAATGTTGAAATTTCTACGTCTCCTCATCGCCTGTCTGCTTCTGCCTGCGATGGCTCAGGCCAGCGCGATCCGGCTGAAGGATCTGGTGGAATTTGATGGGGTGCGCGGCAATGATCTGGTTGGTTACGGCCTGGTTGTGGGGCTGGATGGCACCGGTGATGGTCTGCGCAATTCGCCTTTCACCGAAGAAATCATGTCGAACATTCTGGAGCGCCTCGGCGTCAACGTGACGGGCGAACAATTCCGTCCGAAGAACGTGGCTGCGGTGTTTGTGACGGCAACTCTGCCACCGTTTGCGCGGGTTGGCGGCAACGTCGATGTGACGGTTTCGGCCATTGGCGACTCCAAAAGCCTGATGGGCGGCACCCTGATCATGACGCCGCTAAACGCGGCCGACGGTCAGATCTATGCCGTGGCCCAGGGGACCATCCTGGCCGGTGGCACCGTCGCCGAGGGGGAGGCCGCCAGTGTGACGCAGGGCGTGCCGACCGCTGGTGTGATCCCGGCAGGTGGCCGGGTTGAGCGGGAGATCGACTTCGATCTGTCCTCTCTTTCGTCGATGCGCCTGGCGCTGCGTGAACCGGATTTCACCACCGCAGGCCGGATCGAACGGGCCATTAACGCTGAATTCGGCCGCAGCGTGGCCCTGATGCGGGACTCTGGCACGGTTGAGGTGGATATCCAGCGTACCCGTGCGCGATCCACGGCCCATGCGGTCGGTCGGATCGAAAACATCCTTGTCGAGCCGCAGCGCAAGGCGCGTGTTGTCATTGATCAGGCTTCCGGCACCATTGTAATGGGCAGCGACGTGCGGATTTCGCGGGTGGCCGTGGCCCAGGGTAACCTGACCCTCCGGATAGAAGAAGCACCGCTTGTGGTACAGCCCAACCCGTTCGGAAATGGCGAATCGGTTGTCGTACCGCGCACCGGTGCCGCCATCGAAGAGGAAGAGGGCATCCAACTGGCCGAAGTTCCGGAGAGCACGTCTCTGTCCGAGGTCGTTGCCGGGCTCAATGCGCTGGGTGTCTCTCCACGGGACATGATCGATATCCTGAAAAGCCTGAAAGCGGCGGGAGCTTTGCACGCGGAATTCGTTGTGCGCTGAAGCCAGCCAAAGCACATTACAAAAGCCCGGATCGCTTGCGCGGTCCGGGCTTTTCTTTGGCCATGTCTGCAAAGCGCGTTTTTCGGCTTTGAGCCCTTATTCGACCGATGCTGCATGACGTTCGAAGGTCGGGTATTTATCAAGAGGTGCGTTTCAGCGCTGCACGTTGTCTGCAAAACTTCTCCAAAAATAAATTGAAACAGTTGACTAAGAATTCGCCCAGTTACCATGTTGGCAACCTGAGTGGGCAGGAGTTTGATTTGGGAGTTGTTCGCATATTTTTCTTGCTCGCTATAGCCGCAGCGGCCTGGACGATCAGTAATCGCGTCAATGATGAACGGAAACAAACGGAGTATATTGCGTTCTTGGCTTCGGACGCCCACGTAATAGTTGGCAAGCGTACTATACGAATTCCATATATAGCGCTCCCTGGTTATACAGCATCGAAGCAAAGTTTTAGCTTGGACCGCTCTGGGGACCGCGAGCGGTCCAAAGCTCGCCTGGAAGCCTTTCGAGAGGCAGCAGATCGTCGCGAAACCGCCCCGGAACTCGACAAGCTGGAAATCCGTGTGCGAGCTTTTGGGTGGAATGATTTTAATCCATCATTTAGTAATATTTGTAGTCAACTGACGACGCACTGGGCAAAGTCAGTTTGCGACGATCCCTGGGCCCCTCTCACTCAAGCCCTGCCGCGCAACCGGTTTTATCTCAGTGACGCTGAGGTGCTGGCGGCATTTGACAATCACTGGACCGTCGGAAAAGAGCACGTCGGCGACCAACTTCGGGCGATGGAGATTCATCGAAAAACCGCTTCGATTGAATGCGATGGCACCGCCACTAATTCAGGAACAAGATTCTGCACGGCTGCGATGCGCATAGACAGCCGTCTAATCGCTGTCTGGACGGTCTGGAGCAGTCTCGAAGAAACGCCCTTACAAATGGCAGAAAGAGAAAGCCTGGCTATCCAAGCGTTCATCGAATACGCAATCTCTCCCAATGAAAACTTCAAAGCTTTATTATCGCGGGTCTGCGAACTCAGAGCTCCCGGAAGCGTTGATCATCCCAATCGCCCGAAGTCAGGTTGCAACTGAATAAAGAAAATCTCGATGCTCAATCAATATTCTGAGTGTCAGACCTGAACGGGACATTCCAAATCTAGGGAGCACGGCAGTTTCTCTAATCGGACGTCTTGGCCAAGGTCAATGTGGCGTGCCCAAGCAGCGTGCATCTACTGCTTCAGGACCAGTAGCCAAGTCGCAGCAAAAGCTGCCATCCGCCCGCGTCACTTCAACGGCAGCAACGTCCGCACAATAGACCTACATGTTTTGTAGACCCTGCTTCGTTGCTTGTGGCTGATGCACGTGGTGAGGAATGCACATCGTTTCGCAAGCAGATACGGAGCAGTTTCAAGGGAATTGAGAATTCGAGGATCTTTTCCAGAAACAAACTGAGCGCGTCACGGAACATAACATAAAAGCCCCCCGAACTGCTGTTCGGAGGGCTGAGATCTGTCTTGAATGTCTGCCGGTCCGGCTAGGATGGATAGTAACTGCGTACCAGGGCGGTTGCGATCAGGCTCCAGCCATCGGCGACCACGAAGAACGCCAGTTTGAACGGCAGGGAGACCACTGCGGGTGGCACCATCATCATACCCATAGACATCAGGATAGCGGCGACCACCAGGTCGATGACCAGGAAGGGGAGAAAGACCAGAAAGCCAATCTGAAATGCCCGCGCGATTTCCGACAGAAGAAAGCTGGAGACCAGAACAGACAGCGGCGCATCGGCTGTTGGATCGATCCCTTGGGTGGCTGGGCGCAGATCTGCGATGGCATAAAAGGTGTCCGGATCCAGCCGGTTTGCCATGAAGGCTCTGAAGGGTTCCAGCCCCCGGGTAATGCCGGTTTCGACGTCCACCTGTTCTTCGATCAACGGGCTGATCCCGTTCACCCAGGCTTCGTTGAATACAGGCTCCATCACGAAATAGGTCAGGAACAACGCCAGGCTGATCATCAGCATGTTTGGCGGCGCCTGCTGCAGGCCCATGCCCTGGCGCAGGATCGACAGCACCGTTACGAGGAACGGAAAGCAGGTAACCATGATCAAAAGGCCGGGCGCGAGGCTCAGCACGGTGATCAGCAGAATCAGCTGGATGGACCGCGCCGAAATCGACTGTCCATCCGCCAATGACAGGCTCAATTCTTGAGCAACGGCGGCCTGCGGCAGGGCCAGCGCCAGAAAAAGCGCCAGCGCCGCATAGGCGATAGGTTTGTGTGTCATCCCAGCCCGTTTTGCAGATCGGCAATTTCGGTCAGGCGCACAGCCAGCTGGCCAGCCTGATCGCCTTCCATTTCTTCCAGCTGACCGCGGGCGACCAGACGGTCCCCGACATAAAGGTCGACCGGATCCTCGACCCGTTTGTCCAGAGTCAGGATCGCGTTTTCGCCAAGGTTGACCAGATCGCGGATCAGTGGCCGGGCCTTGCCGACCGAAACAACCACTTCCACTGGAACCGATACGAAGGGGTTGCTTGCATCGGTGGCTTTCATATTGAGTTCGGCTGCATTATCCATACTGGCTGTCCTCTCTGACATGATAGGTAAAGGCGTCGATCGAACCATGAATAGATTCGAGCAGCGCGGAGCTGTTTAGTTCGCGTTCGGAGGCGCCGACACGCAGATAAGCCTGACCTTCGGCCAGGGTATCGTCTTCCTGAACTTTCACCGGAACCGAGATGTTTTCCGCAACAAGGGCACGAACCGCGTGGCTTTCGCTCGGCGACACCACGATCTGCATCGCCTGATCGGTCTGGAACCGGGCCATATCGGTCAGCTGATCTACGATGTGGTGACCAAAGGTGGCTGACATTGCGTCCGGCAGGACCGAACTGGTGAGTACCTTGAACATCGGGTCCAGCGATTCGATGAGCTGTGTCTGCGCCTCGTGGTAGGTAAAATTCAGGTCTTCAAGCGAACTGGCCAGCGTGGCCGAAATCCGTGTTGATTCCTGATCCTTTGCGCTGACGGCGTCTTCCCAACCGGCGCTGTATCCCTTTTCAAAGGACACAAGCCTTTGTTCTTCGACGACCTCCTCGGAAAGGCCGGGGTCGGGGACTTCGACGGCTGAACCGCCGCCGAAGTCTTCCAGAAGATGCGTGATACTCATCAAACTCGCTCCTCGTTCTCTTCCAGCCAGCCGCGCAGAATCTGGACGGTTTCTTCCTGACGTTCACCGATCATGGAGCGCAGCCTGTCGACGGGGTTTTCGCCACCACCACCCAGTGCGGGCAGTCCGCCCAGGTCGTCCAGGCCGCTACCCATGCCGGGCATATCGCCAAGTGGAGCGAAATCGCCGCCCATGTTGTCCTGGATTTCTCCGTCCAGGGCGAGATTCGCACCCATGTCCGGGTTCGACATGAAGTCGCCACCTCCGCCCAAGGCGGGCAGATCAGGCAATGCACCGCCGTCAGGTGCGCTCAGCGCGGCGACAGAGGATCCTTTGTTGGACAGAATCGGGCGGACAACGAACAGGCCAAGGATCAGGGTAACCAGTGCCAGGGCCCCCATCTGGATCAGCGACATGGCGTCGAAATACAGATTGTCCATGAAGGAGCTGGTGGCCACCGTGCCCTGCGGCTCGACAGAGGGAAGATCCATCGACTTCAGGGTAATCACATCACCGCGGTCCGCGTTAAATCCGACAGCGGCCGAAATCAGCTCGCGCAGGGCTTGCAGTTCTTCTTCGGGGCGCGGTTCGAAGACGGTTTCCCCGGCTTCGTTGGTCGCCATGCCACCGTTGACCAGCACCGCGACGGTGAGACGCTTGATGGCACCGGGGCCGCGCACGATCTCTTTTTCGGTTTCGGAGATTTCGTAGTTTACCCGTTCCCGCGTTGCGCTGGTGTTCGCCTTGGAACCCTGGCCCGATGCAGCATCCCCATCGGGAATATTCGAGGCGACGGTCACCTCTCCGGCCTGGTTCTGAGACGAATCGGCGCGTTCTTCCACATCGGTGCTGATCGCAACACGGCTTTCCGGGTCGACGCGCTTTTCGCGGATGGATTCGGTGTCGGTTACGGTCTCGACACTGACTTCAACCACTGCGTTGCCATGGCCGACTCGGGCCTCAACAAGGCGCATGACCCGATCGCGGATGGATTGCGACCTGTCATCGGAGCCTGCACCCGCTGCTGCTGCAGCCTCGGTGGATCCGATCAGGGCACCATTGGCATCGATGACGGCGACGTTTTCCACCGCAAGGCCGGTGACGGCCGAGGCAACCAGAAAGCGAATCGCGTTGGCCTGCGCCGGTGTAATGGGCGACCCCATCGGCACCACGGATACCGATGCGGTGGCATCTGCGGTCCGCTGGAAAGGATTCGTCCCAGTATTGGCAATATGGACTCGCGCTTGGGTGATATGCGGGCTGCCGACGATGGTCCGGGCCAACTCGCCTTCTTTTGCACGCCAGTAGGCGGCGTCGAACATCTGCGAAGTCGTTCCGAACCCGCTGAGCGAATCGAGCAGTTCGTAACCGCGCCCGCCATTTGCCGGAAGGCCCTCGCTTGCCAGGGTCATCCGAAGCTCGTCGCGTTTGTCCGAGGGCACATAAATAGAGCCGCCGCGGACTTCATATTGGATGTTGCGCTGCTCAAGCGAGCTCACCACATCTCCGGCCGTGCCGCTTTCCAGCCCGGCGTATAACAATTGCATTGTTGGCTTGGTTGCCAAATTGGACATCGCCAGGATGCTGAGAATCACGGCCAAAGTCGCGCCAATTGCGATCAGGCGCTTCCGCGTATCCAAACCTGCCCAGACATTCTTGATCTGCTGCACATTAACCTCCGTCGCACCGGCGTTCTGTCCGGCGTGCAACCTTTTTGAACGAACGGCCTTAACATTCGGTTAGTTCCTCACGGGTTATGAAGAGGAGCACGACGTTTTAGGGATAGCCATGACAGACGCTGTAGTAGATACAGAAGAACCAGCCAAAAAAAGCAAAATGCCCCTGATTATTGGGGTTGTGCTTGCGGTAGCTGGTGCGGGCGGCGGATTCTTCGCCGTTCAGTCAGGCCTTCTTCCTTTTGGTCACAAAGCAGCGCCCGAATCGGCGCATATGACCGAAGAGGCGCCAGAAGGCGTGGATAGTGGTGAGACGGCAGAGGATATTGCCAATCTCGCCTTCATCGAAATGGAACCGATTGTAATATCGCTGCAAAGTCCCAGCGGCATTCGGCATTTGCGGTTCCGTGCACAACTAGAGGTCGATCTGGCCCATCAGGCCGAGGTCGAAAAAGTCCTCCCACGAGTTGTCGATGTTCTGAACAGCTATCTACGCGCTTTGGAGGTTAAGGATCTTTCCGATCCGATGGCCCTGCCAAAACTGCGCGCACAGATGCTGCGGCGGATCAATATCGCGACCGGACAGGGTCGCGTGAGGGATCTGCTGATCATGGATTTCGTACTAAACTAGGAGGACAGGATGGACCTTATTGCTGATATCCTGCTTGCAGCCGGAGCTCTTGGAGCTGGTTTCTATTGTCTGGTGCTGTCGCGCCGGTTGAAACGGTTCAACGATCTAGAAAAAGGCGTCGGCGGTGCCGTCGCGGTTCTTTCGGCGCAGGTGGATGACCTGAACAAATCTCTCGTATCGGCCCAGAAGGTGTCGGATGGCTCCAGCAAGGCGTTGGAACAGCTCACCGGACGCGCAGAGACGGTTGCCCAGCGGCTGGAGCTGATGATGGCCTCAATGCATGACATGCCCGAAGCCGCAGTGCCCGAAGCGCCGCAGCCCACAGCCCAGGGTACCGAAGAGCACGATGCTCTGGCGGAAGCCTACGGATCGCAGGGTGAGCCGGAAAAACCGGCCGAGGATACGTCCAGCTCCTCCGGCCTGATGTTTGTCCGTCACGCTCGTGGTCAGAATCGGGTGGCGTGATGAGCGAGAAGAAAAAGAAATCAAAGAAGGGCGCTCGCGCAAAAAGCGGCACCCTGATGATGATTGCATTGCTGCTGATGGGATCAGCGATTCTTCGCCTCGGTCTCGACGCAGGTCCGGCGATTGCTCGTGAAGTTGCCAGCCTTCAAAAGGAAGGCAACGAAGATCACGCGGATAAGGGCGAGATGCGCAGCGAATCGATGCCGTCTTCGGCAGAGCTGCAGGCGATGCTGGCTGCGTTCAAGGAGCGCGAAGCGGCTCTTGCAGCCCGCGAGGCTGAAATCGAGGACCGTATGAAGGCGCTGGAGATCGCGGACCAGGCGATCGACACCAAACTGGCAGCGCTTCAGGATGCCGAGGAGAAGCTGAAATCCACTCTGGCCCTGGCCGATGGTGCGACCGAGGCGGATGTGGCCCGGCTGACCACCGTCTACGAACAGATGAAGCCGAAAGAATCTGCGGCACTGTTTGAAGAGATGGATCCGACTTTTGCGGCCGGATTTCTGGCGCGCATGCGTCCCGAGGCAGCAGCTGGCATCATGGCCGGTCTGAGCCCCGAAGCGGCCTATACGATCAGCGTTGTGCTGGCCGGAAGAAATGGCGCCGTACCGACGGAATAACTTGGCCCGGTCGAACTTGGCCCAGTTGATTAGTCTTTTTTAATCAGACTCACCTAAGCTTCTATAAAGCAACACAATTCGGAGTGAACCTGTGATCGGGATTATAGGTATTGTCGTCATCTTTGCCATGGTTTTTGGCGGGTATCTGATGGCTGGCGGCAAGATGGGAATCATCCTGAAGTCGCTTCCTTTTGAGCTGATGATGATTGGCGGGGCAGCGGTCGGCGCCTTTCTTATCAGCAATGACATGAGCGGTATCAAACACACGCTCAAAGACGTTGGAAAAGTCTTCAAGGGCCCCAAGTGGAAGCCGGATGATTACCGGGATCTGCTGTGCCTGCTCTTTTCCCTGATCCGGATCGCCCGTGCGAACCCGGTCGAGGTGGAGCAGCATATCGAAGACCCGGAAAATTCGTCGGTGTTTAACAAATACCCTAAAATCGTGGCCGACAAGGAGGTGGTGAACCTGATTTGCGACACCATGCGCTCGGCCTCGATGAACTACGACGACCCGCATCAGGTCGAGGAAGTTCTGGAAAAGCGGATGGAAGCCAACCTGCATCACGCCATGCACGGCAGCCACGCGCTTCAGACCATGGCAGATGGCCTGCCGGCCCTGGGGATTGTTGCGGCGGTTCTGGGTGTGATTAAGACCATGGCCTCGATCGACCAGCCGCCAGAGGTTCTGGGCAAGATGATCGGCGGCGCCCTGGTCGGTACCTTCCTTGGCGTGTTCCTAGCCTATGGCCTGGTTGGCCCCTTCGCCAGCAAGGTCAAATCGGTGACCGAGGAAGACGCGCATTTCTATCAGCTGATCCGCGAAGTACTTGTGGCCAACCTGCATAACCACGCGGCAGCAATTTGCATCGAGGTCGGGCGTCAGAATACCCCGTCTCACATCCGCCCCGGTTTTTCGGAACTGGAAGAAGCTCTCAGATCGGTGAAACAGGACGCAGCATGATTTGGCGCGCACTCGCGATAACTGCCACAGTTTTGGCCAGTCTTCTGGTCTCGGGCGAAGCCCGGGCCCAGACGATCGTGGCCCGCTCAGGTGAACACGACGGATTTTCCCGGCTGGTTATGCGTCTGCCCAATGGGGCGGACTGGTCGCTGACACAAAGTGGCCGGAGTGCGACATTGAACATCGGCGCCCGGGACATCGTTTATGACACGTCCCGCGTTTTCAACCTGATCCCGAGGGACCGGTTGCGGGCCATCGGGCAGGCCGCGCCCGGGCAGCCGTTGCGGATGGATCTGGGCTGCAACTGCGAAATCCGGTCTTACGTGCAACGCGATGGCTATCTCGTGATCGATATCCGTGATGGTAACGATGAACCAGTCTATTCCACGGCAGGCAGTGGTGCCGCCGTAGGCAGTGGTCGGCCCTTCGTGCCCTCCCTTCCTTTGCAAACCGCCGAGGAGCCGAAAACCGAGCAACCGACATCCGGTTACCGGTTCAATCTGGGACAAAGCGCCATCGCGGATGCCCGCCTGGCGCTGGACCTCGCTGCTGCAGTGGAACGCAGCGCACCACCCGCGCCAGCAACCAGTACAACTCGTGTAGAGGCGCCCGTTGCCCAGTCCGAAATGCACGCCGCAACGAGCGCCGAACAGTTACGTCTGCCGACGCTATTGCCGTTGGAGCCGCGTGCCGAAGCAAGCAATGTGCCGACGCCGGATCCCGTCAAGGCCAATATGGGCGAGCCGCAGGAGCCGATGACGTTGCCGGAAGTGAATCTGCTTCTCGATATGGAAGAATCGGCCCGCGCTGCGACCGTGAACGCCTCTGAACAGCGCCTGCTGCGTCAGATTGGCCGGGCCGCGAACCAGGGTCTTTTGGACATCGCCATCGCAGGTGGGCAGATCGATACCGGACAGCGGCAGATCAATCCGCTGGACCGGGATGGGCGCCCACTGGATCCACTGGATAATATCTCCATTACATCCGCAGTCGATCGGGAGGCGGGGCTTCTTGCCCGCGCCCGTGACGAAGAGGATGAATCCGAATTGTGCCTGCCTGATCATGGTATCGCCGTATACAACTGGGGCAATGACAGCTCCTTTGCCGATCAGGTGGGACCGCTGCGCAGTGCGTTAGTTCGCGAGTTTGACGACGTTAATCCGGCAGGTGTGCTGGCCTTGGCGAAACTCTACATTTTTTTCGGCTTTGGCGCCGAAGCCAAGGCGATGCTCCAAGCCATGCCCGAGGACCGGCTGACACCGGAAAACAAAAATATCCTGAATGCTTTGGCGGATCTCGTTGAAGGCGAGACATTGCCGATAAACCATCCGTTTTCCGGACAGCAAATCTGTGACGGCGACACTACCCTGTGGTCGGTATTGGCGGATGGTGAAATCAAGAAAGGTGCCAATACCGATGCCATTCAGCAGGCGTTTGGGCGCTTGCCTGTACATCTGCGGGTGCACCTTGGCCCCAAGGTTAGTTCTCTCTTTTCCGAGGCAGAGCAATATCATGTAGCCGGGGCGATCCTGAGGTCGGTGAACCGGACCGGTGTTGATCACGTGCCGGAATTGAATATGGCCGAGGCCGCGATTGCGGATCTGGAAGGGGACACGGAAAAGGCTGCGGAAAAACTGACCGAAGCTGTTGCGGAACGCACAGAGAATACTCCGGTTGCCCTGATTGAGCTGATTGCGCTCAGCTATAAGGAAGGCAAGGCTCTGTCGCCGGACGTGCCGGATGTTGTCGGCTCTTATGAGCACGAGAATCGCGACGGCGAACTGGGGGCGGATCTGCGCAAGGCAGAGATCACAGCCCTGGCGCTCACCGGACGTTTCCACGATGCATTCCAAGAGCTGAAGGAACTCAGCAACCGCGATGGTCCGGCCGCCCGCACGGCCGCTCTGGAACCTTTGATGACTCTTCTGACTGAGCGCGCGGACGACGTAACCTTCCTTCAGTATGCGCTCGTCTTTGCGATGCAATCCACCGCCAGAGAAGCGGCGCCGGTCGCAGATATCATCGCGCGCCGGTTGCTGGATCTCGGATTTGCAGAGCAGGCCATGTCCCTGCTGAAGAAACTGGCGCTGGAGCCCGAAAACGAGAAACGCCGCGAGATGCTGGCCGAAGCAGCTCTGGCGTTGAATAAGCCGCAGCGGGCTCTGGTTGAACTGATGGGGCTGGAGAGCACCGAGGCCAACCGTCTGCGCGCCGAGGCGCTGTGGCGCAATGGTGAATACGGCCGCTCGGGTGAATACATGCAGGTCGCAGAGGACAAGAACGCGGCGGCCCGCGGCTTCTGGCACTCCGAAAACCTGGAAGCGATCCAGTCGTTGGAAGCGGATGAGGGGACTCCGTTCCGGCAAGTTGCCGACATGACCACAGAAATCGGCGAGACAGCGAAGGATCCCGAAGGTCTGACACCGCTGGCCCATGCCCGTGCACTTGTCGAAAGCAGCCAGGGCACCCGCGGCGGGATCGAAGATCTGCTGAAACAGCTGAAAGCCGCACGCGCTGAAACAGAGTAATCGAAGGCTCCTTTAGATCATGGACCGCTCTCTTTTGAGGGCGGTCTTTGCGTTGGGTGATAACGGTTTGTAAACCGTCTTTGCCTAGCTTGAACCGCGGATGAATCCGCAATTGGAACGGGCAGAATGCCGGAAAAACAACATAGAATACGCCTGATTGGGCGGCGGCGCTTTGGGCAGCCGTTGCACCTTGAGCAGGTCCCGCCGTCTTTGGGTGATTCTGCTTCACTCGACAGGCTGCGCCCCGGCGACACGGCTGTCGCTTTCTCCGCTTTCTCAACGCTTGAACAGGCCGGGGGTGGTCTCCCCCGCGCGAACAGCTGCGCGCTGCGTCCTTCCCGTTCGCTACGCTCTCGGCGCTGGTCCAGGACCGGGCAGCTGCCCTCTGCCGTGCGGTCTTCAACATATTCCCAGCATGCCGTGGCACCTGCCCGGCCTGCACTGACATCTTTGAAATAGGGGACATTACAGGTGCCCAAAATCACACCTCAACAGCTGTTTAGCCCCACCGTGCTGCTGGCGCTGGCATTGATGGCGATCATCGTGATGATGATTCTGCCGATGCCGTCCTGGGTGCTGGACGTTGGTCTTGCTGCCTCCTTTGGTCTGGCGATTCTGATCTTCACCATCACGCTGTTCATTGAAAGGCCACTGGATTTCTCGTCCTTCCCGACGATCCTACTGGCCTCTCTGATGTTGCGGCTGTCACTGAACGTCTCCTCCACGAAACTCATCATTGGTCAGGGTCACACCGGGACCGATGCGGCTGGTGATGTTATCCAGGGCTTTGCCCAGTTCGTGATGGGCGGCAGTGTTTTCCTGGGCCTCGTGGTCTTTGGGGTGCTGCTGATCGTGAACTTCATGGTCATCACGAAGGGCGCGGCCCGGATGGCCGAGGTGGGCGCCCGTTTCGCACTGGACGGTATGCCGGGTAAGCAGCTGGCCATCGACAGCGATATGTCCGCTGGTGCCATTGACCATGCCACCGCCCGGGCTCGCCGTGAAAATGACCAGCGCGAAACCACATTCTTTGGCTCGCTTGATGGTGCATCGAAGTTCGTCAAAGGCGATGCAGTTGCCGGTCTGCTGATCACCCTGCTGAACCTGGTGATGGGTCTGGTGATGGGTGTTCTGGTGCATGGCATGCCGGTGGGCAACGCCTTTGAAACCTACGCCATCCTGACCGTCGGCGACGGTCTGGTTTCGCAGATCCCGTCGGTAATCATTTCCATTGCCGCGGCCCTGCTGCTGGCGCGCGGCGGTGCTACCGGCGCCACCGATATCGCCCTGTTCGAACAGTTCGGCAAACACCCGGCCGCTTTGACCACCGTTGCGGTTCTGATGGTTCTCTTCGCGCTGGTGCCCGGTTTGCCGTTCCTGCCCTTCATCGTTGGCGGCGCGGCTCTGGGCTTTGCGGCGTATCGCATTCAGATGAAAAAACAGAGCGCCGAAGAGGCCGAGGTTGAAGAACAGCTTGAAGAGGCGGCCAATCCGGCGCCGTCCAAGGCGCTTGGTGATATTCTTGACCTTGACGATCTGCATCTGGAGTTCGCACCGGATCTGGTGAGTATGGTTCTGGATGAGGGCACCGGGCTGGATGCGCGGATTGCCAATATGCGAACCCATATCGCCACCAGTTTCGGTCTGATCCTGCCGGAAATCCGGCTGACGGATCAGGCGGATCTTGAGATGGGAACCTATGTGGTGAAGGTTCAGGGTGTGGAACAGGCCCGTGGCACGCTGCACCCGGATATGGTGCTGGCGTTGATGCCGGACAACCATTCGGCACTGCCGCCCGGTACCGATGTGACAGAACCTGTCTACGGCGCTCCCGCCCGGTGGATTGGAGCCCAGAATCAGGATGCGGCTGCCGTTGCGGGCGCGACCGTGGTAACGCCGCCCGAAATCCTGGCCACCCACCTGCTTGAGGTGATCAAACAGAACTTCTCGCGGCTGTTGACCCTGAAATCGCTGCGCCGTCTGCTGAACGAAATGACCGAGCTGTCGGATGCTTTCCGGGCCGAGGCAAACCGCAAGCTCCTGGATGATCTGGTGCCGGACAAGGTGCCAATGGACACGCTACATTCGGTGTTGCGCCTGCTGCTGGATGAACGCGTGTCGATCCGGAATCTGCCGCTGATCCTTGAAGCCATTGCAGAGGCACGGGTGCATACCACTCAGCCCGAACTGATATGCGAGCACGTGCGTCAGCGCATGGGGTTCCAACTGGTGGCAGAGATGAAGCGCGAAGATGGTACCATTCCGCTGATCCAACTGGCGCCGGAATGGGAAGACACCTTCTCGACCTATCAGGTGGACATCCAGGGCGGGGGGATGGATATCGCGCTGCCGCCCGACATGTTCAACCGCTTGGCCGAAGGGTTGAGCGAGCGGCTCAACACGATTACCGAGCAGGGGATTTTTGCTGCGGTTGTCACATCGACCCGCCGCCGCCGTTATCTGCGCACGATCCTGAAGTCGCGCGGCATTACCAACCCGGTGCTGTCCTTCGAGGAAATCGGGCTGGAGGCCCGCCCGGCGCTCGTGGGGATGGTGCAAGCATGAACCTGCTGGACCTTCCCCCAGGGCTGGTTGCGCTTCTGGGGGCGGGCTTCTGGCACGCGGCCATCGTGTTTTTACGGATCTCGGCGATCGTGTCCGTGCTGCCCGCCTTTGGTGAGCAATATGTGTCGATGCGGGTTAAATTGGCGCTATCCATTGCCTTTACCGCGATTGTGGCCCCTGCGCTGCCCGCAATCCCCGAGCCCACAAGCGCCTTGCAGTTTGCAGGGTATGCCGCCAGCGAGGCTGTTGTCGGGCTGGCGCTTGGCGTCGGGATCCGTTTCTTTGTTCACGGTCTCCAGACTGCGGGCACCATCGCCGCGCAAAGTACCTCGCTGTCGCAGGTGTTGGGCGGTATCGGCGCAGAACCGATGCCGGCCCTTGGCGCTGTTCTTTTGATCTCTGGCCTGGCGCTAGCAGTTATGATGGGCCTGCACGTGCGGGTGGCAGAGTTCATGATCTACTCTTACGACGCCTTTCCGGCCGGGGTCTTCCCGGCGGCGGGCGGTCTTTCCGAATGGGGCGTCCACCGGGTTGCCAAAAGCTATTACATGGCATTTACCCTTGCGGCACCTTTCCTGATTACGGCGGTGATCTACAATCTGGCACTTGGCGTCATTAACCGTGCGATGCCACAGCTGATGGTGGCCTTTGTCGGGGCGCCGGTGATCACCTTTGGCGGCTTGTTTATTTTGATGGTCGGCAGCCCGGTGATCTTGGATGTCTGGGTTCGGGCGTTGATGACGTTCCTTGCGAATCCGGGAGGCAACATACCATGAGCGGTGGTGACGACGACTCAGATAAGTCATTCGAGCCGACGGCGCAGAAGCTTCAGAAGGCACGGGAAAAAGGCGAGGTTGCCAAATCCACCGATCTGTCGGTTGCGGCTGCCTATCTGGGGCTAGTCGTGGCTTTGTATGTTTCTGGCAGTGGCATGGTCGAGGGCTTCGGAACGGTGCTGATATCCCTGTTGGATCAGCCCGACCGGCTGGCCCAGCAAATGTTCACCGGCGCCGCAAGCGCCCCCGTCGGCGGGATCCTGATGGCTTTGGTGATACCTATCTTGCCGATCTTCATTCTGCCCTTTGGTGCGGTGCTGTTGTCGATCCTGGCACAGCGCGCGCTGGTCTTTGCGCCCAGCAAGCTGGAGCCGAAGATGTCAAAGATCTCTATCATCTCGAACGCGAAGAACAAATTCGGCCGTGCTGGATTGTTTGAGTTCCTCAAGAGCTTCGTAAAGCTAGTTCTCTATTCGATTTGTCTTGGTGTCTATCTTAGTTACCGGTTGCCAGAGATGATTGCCTCCTCCGGAACGGGTGCCTTTTCCGTCGTGGCGATGTTGGCGCAGCTGGGAATGGAATTTCTTATTATCGCCCTGTTGCTCGCATTGCCTGTCGGTGTCGTGGATGCGGTGTTTCAGCACGCCGAGCACATACGTAAGAACATGATGTCGCGCCAGGAAATCCAGGATGAGGTGAAGGATTCCGAAGGCGATCCACATGTGAAGGGGCAACGCCGTCAGAAGGGCCAGCAAATCGCCATGGGTCAGATGATGGCTGATGTTCCCAAGGCCGATGTGGTGATCGTCAACCCGACCCACTATGCGGTTGCGCTGCAGTGGAGCCGGGAAAAAGGCTCTGCGCCGAAATGCGTTGCCAAAGGGGTGGATGAGGTTGCCGCCGCAATCCGCCGGGTTGCCAACGAACATGCGGTACCGATCCACAGTGATCCGCCCACTGCCCGGGCGTTGCACGCCACCATCGAAATCGGTGAGGAAATCATGGAAGAGCACTATGCTCCTGTTGCGGCGGCCATCCGGTTTGCCGAGGCCATGCGCCAGCGGGCGAAAGGAGGGGTCTGATGAAACAGAAGATGCTGGATCAAATGGCAGCGGTGACTGCGGCGCAATATCTGCGAGAACATGCGCGGGTGAAGCCGATTCTGGATGAGGAAGCCCGTTTGCGTGGGCAGCTTACCAAGCTGAACGCCCATGTGCAGGCCACACGCAGTGAAGCAGATGAAAACCACATGATGAAAGCGTTGGGCGCTGATCTGCTGTGGGAAGGCTGGCACACCCGGGCAAAGCGGGAACTGAACACCGAACTGGCCCAGGTCACGGCAAAGAAGCTGATGGCGATGGACAAGCTGCGCAAATCCTTTGGCCGCAAGACCGCCATTGCGGACATGGCCAAGGCCGAACGCGATCTGCAAAAGGCCGCGCGTATTAAGGCGCTGCAGGAAAAGTTGTTGAATTAAGTCCGGGTGCTGGGAGCGCCCGACCAGCTCTGAAACAAGAGCGGCGCGGAGAGGTCTCAGGCAAGGTCACACAGCTTTGGTGGCAGGCGAAACGTATTGGCGAAACGCAACAGTGACAGGCGAAACGCAAAAGGCCGGACCAATCAAGGTCCGGCCTTTTTGTTGGATATAGGTAAGTTGTATCAGACGTCTTGGCGGGTCATATCCATGATCAGGACGTCATAGACGTCACGTCCAAGCTGCCGCTGTGCGGCTTCACGCAGCGCCGTGCGTAGGGGGTGCATCACGTCAGAGCGAGTGAACGCGCCTTTGAAGCCGCCCATGTTTGCATGGTCAAACAGTACCTGCAGGAATACATCGCGTAGTTTGGGTTCAAAGGTGCGAATTTTATCCGCCATACCGGGTTTTGTTTCCAGGCTGAGAGTGATCACAACCAAAGAGGTCAGTTCGTCGTGTTCAACAACGGGAACGATGAACTGGTTCGGGATCTTGACGTAATCATGCTCTCCACCCTCCATGGACTCGGCGGCGCCATGCCCGTCGTCCATAGTTTCCGTCGGCGGGGCCATGTGTTCTTCCCCGGTTGAGGCCATTTCATGCTCGGGGGCCGGTTCGGGCGCCATCATGATCCCGGCGCCAATTCCAGCGCCGGTGCCCACAATCAGCAGGATGAGAGGCAGTATCTTTGCAAGCATGGTTTACCTCAGAATGGCAGGATGGCGTCCAGGACCTGTTGGCCGTAACGCGGTTGCTGCATGTCGGTGATCTGGCCGCGACCGCCGTAGGACACGCGGGCCGACGCGATCTTGTCGTAGGTGATCTCGTTCTGGCGGCTGATATCCTGCGGCCGTACATAGCCGGACACTAGGAGTTCGCGCATTTCGAAGTTCACTCGCAACTCCTGCGAGCCGCTGATCGCCAAAACTCCGTTTGGCAGTACGTCAACCACGGTGGCTGCCACCCGCAGTTCCAGTTTTTCGCTGCGTTTCACCGATCCCTTGCCCGCAGCCGAGCTGGAGCTGCCAAGTTCCACCGCGTTCGAGGCGCTGGCTCCATCCGGAAGGTGACGATCCAGGCGCTGAGGCAGCCCCAGAAGCTGCGGCAGTGCCATGCTTTCCGAGCCGGAGCGGGAGCGCGCGGTGTCGTTCTTGATCTCTGCCGTTTCATCAATCTCGATGACCACGGTCATGATGTCGCCCTTCTTGATGGCGCGGCGGTCGCCCAGCAGGGACTGTTGCGAACCGCTCCACAAAGAGGCGCTATCGACAGCGCGCCGCGGTTGGCTGTCCTGCGGCAGGCCCTGCCAGAGCATCGCGACATGTTCGGAAGATTCATTGGCCGGCGAAAACGACGGTGGCTTGCCAAGGTGATCAGCCCGCCCACAAGCGCCGAGAATGATCAGCCCTGCCAGGGCGGCTTTGGAAGTGAATGCTGTGTGTTTCATTTTCGTACCTCGACGGATCCGTCGGCTGCTATGCGTCCGGTTACAGTGGTGCGTGATGCCAGATTCATCACGCGGATCAGTTCGCCCTCGGCGCCGCGTCCAAGCGCGCGCCCTTCGGCGGAAATGGAAAGCCCACCCTGAACGAAGGTCAGAATCACCATGTCGTTGCGCTCGACGATGGCCGGGGGGCCAACATCGCCGGGCCGCAAGGGGCGCCCCGGATAAAGCGCAACGCGGGCTTCCTGACCGATCACCTCTTCGGGGTCGGACAGGGCACCCAGAACCTCGCCGGGTTTGAGCGCCAGATCCGATGCCGTCAGAATTTCCTTGGGGCGCACCGTGCGGACCGGGACCAGGATATCGGCCCAGGCGGTCTGCGCGATCAGCGTCACAAGGAGGGCGAGCTTGAGTTTCATCAGCGGACCTGTGTGGTTGCGCCCATCATCTGGTCGACTGCGGAGATGACCTTGGCGTTCATTTCATAGCCGCGCTGCGCTTCGATCAGTTCGGTGACTTCGCGCACCGCATCGACCGAACTGGCCTCCAGATAACCCTGGCGCAGGGTGCCAAGACCGTCTTCGCCTGCGGTGGCAACCAGAGGTGCCCCGGAAGCTTCGGTCTCGGTGAACAGGTTGCTGCCGATCGCCTCCAGTCCCTTGGGGTTGGAGAAACCCGCGAGGGTCAGCTGGCCCAGGATCTGACCTTCGGCGGTTTCGTCGAAATAGGCGTAAACTTCACCTTCGGCGTTGATCGAAATGCTGCGGGCATCATCGGGAATGGTGATTTCAGGAGAAACGGTATAGCCGTCAGAGGTGACGATCAGCCCTTCTCCAGATTGTTTCAAGGCACCATCGCGGGTGTATGCGGTCTGACCAGAGGGCAGGGTGACTTCCAGATAACCTTTGCCGTCGATGGCCACATCCAGGTCATTGTTGGTTTCCTGCAGCGGCCCCTGCGACAGATGAACCGAGATGGCAGCGGGACGCACACCAAGGCCAACCTGAACACCGGTGGGAAGAACGGTCCCATCCGAGGCATTCACCGTGCCCGCCCGCGACACCTGCTGATAGTGCAGGTCGGCGAACTCCGCCCGCCGTGCGTTGTAGGCGGTGGTGTTCATATTCGCGAGGTTGTTCGAAATGGTTTCGACACGCAGCTGCTGTGCGCTCATACCGGTGGCCGCGATTTTAAGGGCACGCATGGTGTTTCTCCTACTTGATCAGGTTCTTGATGGCGGCGCGGATGCGCTCGTCTTCGGTTGTCAGAAAGCTTTGGCCCATTTCGTAGGCCCGTTGTATTTCGATCATGCGCGACACCTGTTGAATGGCATTCACGTTCGATCCTTCGAGAAATCCTTGCAGGACCCGGCCTTCAAGTGCGGGTTCGATTTCGCCATCGACGCGGAACATCACCCCGTCTTCGCGGGACATGGTGTGCATCTCGACCGGCTTGAACAGACCGATCTGGCCCAGGGGCTGGCCATCGGCACTGAGCGTGCCGTCAGAGCCGACCTGGAAGGATTCGGCATCCGTCGGCACAAACAGCGGTGCGCCACCGGCATCCATCACCCGGTGGCCATCCATGGTGACCAGATCCCCCTGGGCATTGGATGAAAACGCGCCGGAGCGGGTCAGCCGCTGACCTTGCGGGGTTTCGACCATGAAGAAGGCATCGCCTTCGATCGCAAAATCGAAGGTGCCGTTGGTCTTGGTCAGCTGGCCCTGCTCCATCGAGGTGTTGTGAATATTCGCGCGTGCCATCGACATGGATTGCTGCCCTGGCGCTGATTGCACGTATTCCGAAAAAATCAGCCCTTCGGAGCGATAGCCCGTGGTTGCGGAGTTGGCGATATTGTTCGCCACCACCCGCATTTCACGCATCAGGCCGGTTTGACGGGACAGTGTTGCATACCCTGCGGTTTCCATCACGAACCTCCGGAAATCATTGGAATGACGTGGCCGTTGAAAAACGCCACGAGTGTTTGTGTCATGAAGCCCATCGACATCCAGAAGACGATGAGGATCGCGACGAGTTTGGGCACGAAGGTCAGCGTCATTTCCTGAACCGATGTCAGAGCTTGAAACAGGCCGACGGCCAGGCCGACGACCAGTGCCACGACCAGAATCGGCGTCGACATCACTACGGCTGCCCAAAGGGCCTGCCGCAACGTGTCGTAGAAAACGCCCTCACTCATCATGGCTTAGACCGGCATCCGCAGGATTTCCTGGTAGGCTTCGACCACCTTGTTGCGGACGGTCACTGCGGTTTCTACCGCCAGTTCCGTTTGTGCCAGCGCCTGCACCAGCGCGTGGGGGTCGCCGTTGCCAGTCATGGCCTGCACGGACATCTGTTCACCCTGCTGCAGCGTGTTGGTGAAGTTTTCAAAGCTCGCCTTGGCCCGTTCACCCGGCGTGGCGCCGGTGAATTCCGGATCTGCCTGCGTTGCAGGGCGGGCGGCGGCATAGCCGGTTGCGGCGGAAAGAGTGCGAATATCCATTCTGGATCTCCTGGTTCAGGGGGAGTTTATTTTCTCAACAGGTCCATCAAGGACGAGGACATCTGCCGCGTCTGGTCGAACATTTTGAGGTTAGCTTCGTAGCTGCGCTGGGCTTCACGGGCGTCTGCGATTTCGATCATCAGATCTACGTTGGAGCCCTTGTAGTGGCCGCTTTCATCGGCAAGCGGGTGCGAGGGGTCATAGACCTGTTCCAATTCGCTGCGGTCCAGCGACACGCGGCCGACCTTGACACTTTCGACATCGGTGTTGATGTCGCGCACGGCCTGGAACGGCACGGTCTTGCGGCGGTAACCGGGGGTGTCGGCGTTGGAGATGTTCTCAGATACGTGGCGCAGACGTTTGGCTTGGGCCTGAAGGCCGCTGGCGGTTACGCTCAGGGATTTGGCAAATTCGCTCATGGATCAGCCCTCGGTCTAGGTGGTGCGGATGCTGGTGCGCAGGACGTTCATCGACGACTTGTAGATCGCCAGTGCCCGATCGTGCTGGCGCTTCGTTTCGACCCCTTTCAGAATCTCTGTCTCGATCGAGACGGAGTTGTCGTTGGGGTCGCTGCCATCTACCGATTCTGTCACGGCCCAATCCATGCCGACGCCGGAGGCGCCATTCAGATGAGAGCCGCGGCTGGCGATCATGTCGCCGGGCCGTGCCTTTGCAGCGTAGACTTCCTTGAAGGGTTTGATGTCCTTGGCATGATAGCCAGGGGTGTCCGCATTCGCGACGTTCTGCGACACCAGAGCCTGGCGCTTACCAGCGTGGGTCGCCATGGCATATGCGATTTTAAAAACATTCAGTTCCGTAAACACCGGGGCTTCTCCCTCGATCAATTTCAATCAAGGCTTAACCCCGATTCCTTTAGAAATTGTTGCAGGAAACAATTGGAGGCCAGGACAATGATTGCTGAGCTGAAAGCCATGACTGAAGAAATCGCCAGCAAACGGCTGTCGACGCCGGTCGGGCGTGTGATTGGTATTGTTGGCGGTGAGATCGAGATTTCAGGCCTGCAGAATATCGCCCGCATCGGGGATCGCCTGGTGTTGCGTCGCGGTCCAAATGACGAACTTCATGGCGAGGTTCTGAAGATTGAAGCAAGCAAAATCAGTATGTTGTCAGACAAAACTCCGGATCGTGTCGCGATCGGGGATGCGGTTCTTCTCTATCCTGCGCCGCAGTTTGCACCAAGTGACAACTGGATCGGGCGCGTTATCGATCCTTTCGGAGAGCCCCTTGATGGGCGGCCATTGCTGCGCGGGTCACAAGCACGTGACCTGATGACGCCGCCGCCAAAAGCCGCCGGACGCCGCCATATGGGAGAGCGTCTGGATACGGGTTTGTCGGTGTTCAATACGATTCTCCCGATTGTGCGTGGTCAGCGGATTGGCCTTTTTGCGGGGTCTGGTGTTGGTAAATCGACGCTTTTGGCAAAATTGGCACAGCATATGGAGGCCGATGTGGTCGTCATGGCGCTGATCGGGGAGCGTGGGCGCGAAGTAAATCACTTTGTTGAGCAGGTTCTGGGGCCGGAAGGCATGCGCCGCGCGGTTGTTGTTGCCGCGACATCCGATCAATCGCCGCTGGTGCGACGGCGCTGTGCCTGGGCGGCGATGACGATTGCGGAACATTTCCGCGACCAAGGCAAGAACGTCCTGCTGCTGGCCGACTCGGTTACGCGTTTTGCCGAAGCCCACCGCGAAATCTCCGCGGCTTCGGGCGAAGCGCCGGCCCTGCGCGGCTTCCCACCCTCGGTCACTCCGCTGATCACGGGGATGTGCGAACGTGCAGGGCCGGGCACCGGGGATCAGGGTGATATTACCGCGGTCTTCAGTGTTCTGGTTGCCGGCTCCGATATGGATGAACCGATTGCCGACATCCTACGCGGGGTTCTGGACGGACATATCGTGCTCAACCGCGAAATCGCGGAACGGGGCCGGTTCCCGGCGATCGATGTGTCGCGGTCGGTGTCACGAAGCCTGCCAGCCGCGGCGACCAAGGAAGAGAACGACCTGATCCTCGACGTGCGGAAATACCTCGGCTCTTATGAACAATCCGAAGTCATGATCCGCGCTGGCCTTTATTCAGAAGGGACGGATCCGGTTCTCGATACGGCAGTGAAACTCTGGCCAGAGCTGGACGGCTTCTTTGGCCGCGACGACCCCAACGGTGTGAAGAGCAGTTTCGACCGCCTGAAACTGCTCTTGCGCCGCGCCGCAGCAGGCGCGCGCTGAAACGGAACCAGGCGCGGCCGACACGCCGTGCCTGGATGGTCTCAATAGGATGGCAAAAAACAAAGGCGCCTGTCGAACAATACCGACAGGCGCCTTTTGCATGGTTTGGACGTGTCTTGTCGCCTAGGAGCCAAGGAGCAGCCGCAACGCGGTCGAGGCACTTGATTGCGAGGATTGGTAATCGGCAAGCTGCGCCTGAGCCAGGTAGCGTGTTGTCAGTTCTTCCATCTTTTCAGGATCGGCATAGACACTCAGATCGTCGGTCCCGAGAAAGTTCTGCGCGCGATCCTTGTAGATTTCGAGCTGACGGTCCACGTCCAGCTGAATAAAGCTCGGCGGCAGGTGGAACGTTGTCTGGAACATTTTCTGAAGGGCGGGCTGACCGATGATATTGTACCATTTGGTATCAATGGAGGTTGGCTCGCCGTCCTCGTTTAGGTCGGTTGCGATATTGACCAGTTCGCGCTCGGCAAACAGCGCAATCCGCATGGATTCGTTCTGTACGCCGACCGCGGCTTCGAAAGACTGGGTCTTGTTGGAGAAGATGATGTTCTCCATGTCCTCCACGGACCCGGTTTTGACTGTGTCACCGGGACCGAACCCGAATGCTTCGGTGAAGGCAACCCAGCGGTCGTCTCCCAATCTGTTCGCCAATGCATCATCCGCCGAAGACCCCTCCTCCAGAACCTTCTGGACGAGGGCCTTCATAGGGAGCTGATCGTCAAGGCCGAAAGCCCCCAGAGCGATGCCCAGCAAGCGGGTGTCTTTCACCAAATCGCCAGCTGTTTTGATATTTCCGATATTCTCGCGGAAATAGTCGCTCTCGCGTTTGAGCAGGGTGTCGTTGGAGAACGTTTCGAACTGCTTGTCGTAGGTCGCCTGCAGAATTCTCCATCCAACAATCCCGTCGGCGGGTATGATTGGCTGGTAGAGGATCATGACGGGCGAATGGCCATCAGGCGTTCTTCGCGCGGCAGCAAGGCCCGCAGCGCTTTCAGGCAGCGATAATGGTTGTCATTCAGCAGAGATTCCGTGGCCTCGGCCAGTGCCGCACGGCTGTCGGAATCGGTGAAAACCTGGCTGAGCTCTTCGATGCGGCGCAGCATCGGCAGGCGGTCTTCTTCGGGATTGCTGTCACCTGTCAGGACCAACTGCGCTGCATAGCAGACGCGGCGGACGGGGGTATTTGCCTCTTCGGGACGGATAGCGTCCCGGAGACGCAGGATGTTTGCGTCTGGAGTTACAATCGAAAGGCGGCTACGACGATCCCCGTTTTCAATAACAGCGCCGTTAACAAGAACGCGCTCTTTCGGGGCGAGTTTCAGAACAAGTCCACTCATATTTTAGGTTGCTCCACTGCGAAGGCCACGCATGATGGCTGTGTTGATTTCTACCAAGGGGCCAATTCCCGATTTACGGGAGAGTACTTGGCTGGTGTGTTGGCTTGTGAACGCTGCGAGATATACGATTTGTTCTTTAAGTTCTTCTGGAAGCCCATTGTCCGAGTCGGCGACATCCGAGCGGAAAATCTGCCAAAGTTTTCGGTTGTCATGGAGAGCTTCGGCAAGTGAAGTGAAGCCTTTTGACCCTTGTTTGGAAGCACTGATCATACGGTGCGTGATCCGGGCGATTGCCTCGAACTCCAGGTCTTTTGGTGTGCGGGTCGGGGCTTTCGCCGCCGAATAGGCGCGCTTCGCATTCAGAAGGGCATTCACGTGTTATCCTAACGTACTATTTCTTCAGGTTCTCTGAGAATAAAGGACCGGGGCGCGTCTGGCGCGCCCCAGATCAGGCCGTTTAACGGAACAGCTGCTGCAGGGTCTGTGGTGCCGAGTTGGCAATCGACAGAGCCTGTACACCCAGCTGTTGCTGGGTTTGCAATGCTTTCAATCGGGCGGATGCTTCTTCCATATCAGCGTCCACCAGCGCACCGATGCCGCTCTTCATCGCATCAGTCACCTTTGAGACGAATTCGGATTGCTTCTCGATGCGGGCTGCCGAAGCACCTAGAGCGGCGGCGCCGTCGACCGCAGTCTGGATCAGAGCTTCAATATCGTCGATGGAAGCTTCAGCGTTTGCGGGAGTGTCGACCATTACGGTTGTCAGGTCTAGGCTGGCTTCAAAATTAACCGAGCTTACGGTGATGTTCGACGCGGTCACCGTACCGGTGGAATCGCGGTCCAGCGAGGACAGAACGGTCAGGTCGCCACCAGCAGTGTTCAGCAGGTTCGCACCGTTGAACTGCGACGATGCGATGATCGAGGTGATCTGGTTTTTCAGCTCGGTAACTTCGGCTTCGAGTTTCCCGTTTTCCACGTTCTCCCCGGTCGCATTGACCACTTTTTCCTTCATCTCTTTCAGGAGCTCGGTGATCTGTTCAGCACCGGCTGTCGCAACAGCAACAGTGGATTCCCCCAGAGCCAGGGAGTCGCCCACGGCGTTGAAACCTGCAACGTCCGATTCCATGACTTTCGAGATCGCCCAGATGGCCGAGTTGTCCTTGGCCGTTGCGACGTCCTTACCGGTGGAAATCGCGTTCTGGGTATTCTCCAGGTTCATGTTGATGGAGTTCAGGGTCTGCAGAGCGACCATTGCGCCGTTGTTCGTCAGAATGCTGGTCATAGCTTTCATTCCTTTAGCGTTTTGAGACGTTTCGTCCCGAGTTTTCCCTGCCCCGAAGGGCATCTCTGACGTCTTTCTGACTGTGCGTTCTGCCGTTCGGCTTGCGCGCCACCCCGTTTTCCAAGGTGCAAGTGGACATTGCCGCGATATTTGCTAAGGGAGTGCTAATTCGGAGAGGCCGATTCTGTAGAATTTTCTGTAATTGCCAGCGGCAACATCTCTAAGTTGTGCGCGGCTTTCCTTTGCGTCCCGAAGGAGCTGGCGGTTCTGGTCGGCAATAACTGTTTAGCTCATCCATCAGGGGGGAGCGAAAAGGACCGGGGCACGTCTGGCGCGCCCCGGATCAGGCCGTTTAACGGAACAGCTGCTGTAGGGTCTGTGGCGCCGAGTTGGCAATCGATAGCGCCTGTACGCCTAGCTGTTGCTGGGTCTGCAACGCCTTTAATCGCGCGGATGCGGCTTCCATATCAGTATCCACCAGCGCGCCGATGCCGCTCTTCATCGCATCAGTCACCTTTGAGACGAATTCGGCCTGCTTCTCGATACGGGCTGCCGAGGCACCCAGGGCGGCGGCGCCGTCAACCGCAGTCTGGATCAGATTCTCGATCACCGAGATGGAAGCGTCAGCCTCTGCCGAAGTGCCGACTTTGACGTCGGTCAGAACCAGACTGTCCGTAAAGTTGACCGATTTTACGGTGATGTTCGACGCGGTGACCGTGCCGGTGGAATCGCGGTCAAGGGAGGACAGAACGGTCAAGTCACCACCGTCCTTGTTCAGCAGGTTCGCACCGTTGAACTGCGACGATTTGATGATCGAGGTGATCTGGTTTTTCAACTCGGTGACTTCGGCATTGAGTTTCCCGTTTTCCACGTTCTCCCCGGTTGCAGTGACCACTTTTTCCTTCATCTCTTTCAGAAGCTCGGTGATCTGTTCGGCACCGGCCGTTGCAACCGCAACAGTGGATTCCCCCAGAGCCAGCGAGTCGCTTACCGCGTTGAAGCCGGCAACATCCGACTCCATGACCTTCGAGATCGCCCAGATGGCCGAGTTGTCCTTGGCCGTTGCGACGTCCTTACCGGTGGAAATCGCGTTCTGGGTATTCTCCAGGTTCATGTTGATGGAGTTCAGGGTCTGCAGAGCGACCATTGCGCCGTTGTTCGTCAGAATGCTTGTCATAGCTTTTTGTCCTTTAGCATTAGGAGACGTTTCGTCTCGCGTGTTTGATGCCCCGAAGGGCGTCTCTGACGTCGTTCTGACTATGCGTTAAGCCGTGCGGCTTCCGCGCCCCCCCGTTTCCCGAGGCGCGATTATACCTTTCTGCAATAGTTTCTAAGAGAACATTAACGGAGAGAGTTGGGAGCTCTAGAATTCCGCCTAAGTTGTATAGGCTTGCGCATGTCTCTCGAATATTTGATCCAATCTGGTGCCAAGCGGATCTTGCGGCCCGCGCCTTCGTATAGATCCGGACCTGTCCGAATGACTTGCTCGCCGCAGGACGCGCGGTTTTTCGTCGCTCTGGTCAAGGTTGGAGGCTCAACTGGCCTTTGGTGAGACCTGTACGGAGGAGCTCATCTAGGCTCGTGTGTGGGGGCCACTGATTGCAATCGCCACGCAACTGGCACAGGTTCGCCATTCGTGCTGCGACTGAGCGGATGCCCCTCCTCAATGGCACTTTTCGATGGGTTCTGAATGCGCGTGACCTTGCCTCACGCCGTCGAAAAGGGCTGGCGTTTCAGGTCGGAACACTGTTGAGGTTTTTGATCGTCTGTTCTTTTCGCGCGAGAATGGCTTTTCTCTTTTTCAGAGTGCCATCCACCATGGCATTACGTCCTTCGCCGAGGCCGACATTTCGTTCATCGATGAGGGGCTAAGGATAAGAAACCGGGGCGCGTCTGGCGCGCCCCGGATCAGGCCGTTTAACGGAACAGCTGCTGTAGGGTCTGTGGCGCCGAGTTGGCAATCGATAGCGCCTGTACGCCTAGCTGTTGCTGCGTCTGCAACGCCTTTAATCGCGCGGATGCCGCTTCCATATCAGTGTCCACGAGCGCGCCGATGCCGCTCTTCATCGCGTCAGACACCTTTGAGACGAATTCGGCCTGCTTTTCGATGCGGGCGGCCGAAGCACCCAGGGCGGCGGCGCCGTCAACCGCAGTCTGGATCAGTTTCTCAATGTCGTCGATGGAAGCGTCAGCCTCTGCAGAAGTACCGACTTTGATGGTGGTCAGGTCCAGGCTGGCTTCAAAATTGACCGAGCTTACGGTGATGTTCGACGCGGTGACTGTGCCAGTCGAATCGCGATCAAGCGAGGACAGAACGGTCAGGTTACCGCCGGCGGTGTTCAGCAGGTTTGCACCGTTGAACTGCGACCCTTTGATGATCGAGGTGATCTGGTTTTTCAGCTCGGTAACTTCGGCGTCGAGTTTGCCATTTTCCACGTTCTCCCCGGTTGCATTGATCACTTTTTCCTTCATCTCTCTCAGAAGGTCGGTGATCTGCTCGGCGCCGGCCGTTGCAACCGCAACAGTGGATTCCCCCAGGGCCAGCGAGTCGCCCACGGCGTTGAAACCTGCAACGTCCGATTCCATGACTTTCGAGATCGCCCAGATGGCCGAGTTGTCCTTGGCCGTTGCGACGTCTTTACCGGTGGAAATCGCGTTCTGGGTATTCTCCAGGTTCATGTTGATGGAGTTCAGGGTCTGCAGAGCGACCATTGCTCCGTTGTTCGTCAGAATGCTGGTCATAGCTTTTAGTCCTTTAGCAATATGAGACGTTTCGTCTCGCGTGTTTGATGCCCCGAAGGGCGTCTCTGACGTCGTTCTGACTATGCGTTAAGCCATCTGGCTTCCGCGCCCTCCCCGTTTCCCGAGGCGCGGTTGGACATTGCCGTGACGTTTGCTAAGGGAGTGCTAACCGGGAGATCACGCCTCCGTGAAATCCCTTAAGGGTTGTGTCTTCTTGGGCGCGCCTCTCCAGCTTTTGATCCAACCCGGGCGCCAAAGCGGGTCTTGCGGCCTGTGCTGTCGTATAGCACCGGACCTTTGCGTAGCCGACACCGGCCCGCTATCCGTGATCCGTCTGAGCGGATTGGAGTGGCCCCCGGAAAAGGGGGCTAAACTGATGTGGATTTTTCCTAAATTTGAGGTATCGGCGATGGCTGGAAACGAAAATACCTGAAGAGCCTGCATCGAAATTTGGACAGGTTGAAGTGCTGCAGGGACAGGGGGCAGCGAAGGTCGGGGACGAATGCTGCGAGACCTTCAATGTCCGTTGCCGCGGCGAGTTGCTAAATGGAGAAATCTTCTACAGTCTGCGGGAAGCCCAATGCGGATTGAGCAATGGCGCACTCAATACAACCTGGTCGGGGCGCAGAGCGCTATCGGCCGCCAGCGCCCGAATGTATTGTCATGGTGGATCAGATTCAGATGATACAGTGCCACGCAAATCGGAACACTCAATGCGGGCACCCTAGGATACCCTCAATGGTATTTTTCGATGGGGGTCTGAATGCGGGTGATCTTGCCCTGCACCTGTGAAAGGGACTGGCGTTCTAGATCGGAAAAACTGATGAACTCTTCGATCAGCAGTTTCATTGCGAAAATGACTTTTTCTTTTTCAGTGCGTCCTTCGCCGAGGCCGACACTTCGTTCATCGATGACGGGCTAAAGAAAAGAAACCGGGGCGCTTGGCGCGCCCCGGATCAGGCCGTTTAACGGAACAGCTGCTGCAGGGTCTGCGGTGCCGAGTTGGCAATCGACAGAGCCTGTACACCCAGCTGTTGCTGCGTCTGCAGGGCCTTCAATCGCGCGGACGCTTCTTCCATATCTGCATCCACCAGCGCACCGATGCCGCTCTTCATCGCGTCAGTCACCTTTGAGACGAATGCGGACTGCTTCTCGATGCGGGCTGCCGAAGCACCCAGGGCGGCGGCGCCGTCGACCGCAGTCTGGATCAGAGCTTCAATGTCGTCGATGGAAGCTTCAGCGGCTGTCGAAGTGCTGACGTCGACGCTGCTCAGAGTCAGGGTGGCTTCAAAATCAACCGAGGTTACGGTAATGTTCGAAGCGGTGACTGTGCCAGTCGAATCCCGGTCAAGGGAGGACAGAACGGTCAGGTCACCACCAGCGGTGTTCAGCAGGTTCGCACCGTTGAACTGCGACGATCCGATGATCGAAGTGATCTGGTTTTTCAGCTCGGTGACTTCAGCGGAGAGTTTCCCGCTGTCCACGTTCTCGCCGGTTGCATTGATCACTTTTTCCTTCATCTCTTTCAGAAGGTCGGTGATCTGTTCGGCGCCAGCAGTTGCAACCGCAACAGTGGATTCACCCAGAGCCAGGGAGTCGCCCACGGCGTTGAAACCGGCAACGTCCGATTCCATGACTTTCGAAATCGCCCAGATTGCCGAGTTGTCCTTGGCAGTTGCGACGTCTTTACCGGTGGAAATCGCGTTCTGGGTGTCCTCCAGGTTCATGTTGATGGATTTCAGGGTCTGCAGAGCGACCATGGCGCCGTTGTTCGTCAGAATGCTGGTCATAGCTTTTATTCCTTTAGCGTTTTGAGACGTTTCGTCCCGAGTTTTCCCTGCCCCGAAGGGCATCTCTGACGTCTTTCTGACTATGCGTTCAGCCGTCCGGCCTCCGCGCCCCCCCGTTTCCCGAGGCGCAGAGACACTTTGCCGTGATGATTGCTAAAGGAATCCTAATGCGTGGAGTTTGGCTTCGTAAATTTTTCCCTAAATTTCCCTGGAGTTTTTCTTAAGTTATAAAGGTGCGCAGTGTTCTCCAGCTTCTGATCCAAGGCTTTTGGTTCAGTCGGGCGGCCCCAATGGGGCTTTCCGATGGGTTTTGATTGCGCCTGACCTTCCTTAGCACTTCCCAAAGGGCCGGGTGTTTCAGACCGGAATGCGTGTTGAACTCATCAATGAGTGTTGAGAATAGGAAACCGGGGCGCGTCTGGCGCGCCCCAGATCAGGCCGTTTAACGGAACAGCTGCTGCAGGGTCTGCGGTGCCGAGTTGGCAATCGATAGCGCCTGTACGCCTAGCTGTTGCTGCGTCTGCAACGCCTTTAATCGCGCGGATGCGGCTTCCATATCAGTATCCACCAGCGCACCGATGCCGCTCTTCATCGCGTCAGATACCTTTGAGACGAATTCGGCCTGCTTTTCGATGCGGGCTGCCGAAGCACCCAGGGCGGCGGCGCCGTCAACCGCAGTCTGGATCAGAGCCTCAATCTTCGCGATGGAAAGTTCAGCCTGTGTTGAATTTGAAACATCGATGGTCCCCAGGGACAGGCTGGCTTCAAAATCAACCGAGCTTACGGTGATGTTCGACGCGGTGACTGTACCCGTGGAATCGCGGTCCAGCGAGGACAGAACGGTCAGGTCGCCACCAGCGGTGTTCAGCAGGTTCGCACCGTTAAATTGCGACCCTTTGATGATCGAGGTGATCTGGTTTTTCAGTTCGGTAACTTCAGCTTCGAGTTTGCCGCTGTCCACGTTCTCCCCGGTTGCATTGACCACTTTTTCCTTCATCTCTCTCAGAAGCTCGGTGATCTGTTCGGCGCCGGCCGTTGCAACCGCAACAGTGGATTCCCCCAGAGCCAGCGAGTCGCCCACGGCGTTGAAGCCGGCAACATCCGATTCCATAACCTTCGAGATCGCCCAGATGGCCGAGTTGTCCTTGGCCGTTGCAACGTCCTTACCGGTGGAAATCGCGTTCTGGGTGTTCTCCAGGTTCATGTTGATGGAGTTCAGGGTCTGCAGAGCGACCATTGCGCCGTTGTTCGTCAGAATGCTGGTCATAGCTTTTATTCCTTTAGCAATATGAGACGTTTCGTCTCGCGTGTTTGATGTCCCGAAGGGCATCTCTGACGTCTTTCTGACTATGCGTTAAGCCATCCGGCTCCCGCGCCACCCCGGTTCCTGGGACGCAATTAGACATTGCCACGAAAATTGCTAAGGGAGTTCTAATGGGGAGAGTGGGCGGTAGTTAAATCGTCGCAAAGTTGTGCGACCTTTCGCAGGATTTTCCAGTTTCTGATCCACCCGGTTGCTATAGCGGATCTTGCGGTCTGCGCTGACTTATACCGCCAGACCTTTGCGCAGCCGACGCAGGTTCGCCATCCGTGCTGCGGCTGAGCGAATACCCCCATGGCGTTTTCGATGGGTCCTGATCGCGCGTGACCTTGCTTAGCGCTCCCGAAAGGGGGGGGCTCCAGGTCGGAGACATTGTTGAGCGCTTCGATGAGGGGCCGGGGATAAAGACCGGGGCGCGTCTGGCGCGCCCCAGATCAGGCCGTTTAACGGAACAGCTGCTGCAGGGTCTGTGGTGCCGAGTTGGCAATCGATAGCGCCTGTACGCCTAGCTGTTGCTGTGTCTGCAACGCCTTTAATCGCGCGGATGCGGCTTCCATATCAGTATCCACCAGCGCACCGATGCCGCTCTTCATCGCGTCAGTCACCTTTGAGACGAATTCGGACTGCTTTTCGATGCGAGCTGCCGAAGCACCCAGGGCGGCGGCGCCGTCGACCGCAGTCTGGATCAAAGCCTCAATCTTCGCGATGGAACCGTCAGCGGCTGTCGAAGAACTGACATCGACGTCGCCCAGCGTCAGGCTGGCTTCAAAATTGACCGAGCTTACGGTGATGTTCGACGCGGTGACCGTGCCAGTCGAATCGCGATCAAGCGAGGACAGAACGGTCAGGTTACCGCCGGCGGTGTTCAGCAGGTTCGCACCGTTGAACTGCGACCCTTTATAGATTGCTTTGATCTGGTTTTTCAGCTCGTCGACTTCGGCTTTGAGTTTCCCGCTGTCCACGTTCTCCCCGGTTGCATTGACCACTTTTTCCTTCATCTCTTTCAGAAGGTCGGTGATCTGTTCGGCGCCAGCAAGTGCAACCGCAACAGTGGATTCCCCCAGAGCCAGCGAATCGCCCACGGCGTTGAAGCCGGCAACATCCGATTCCATGACCTTCGAGATCGCCCAGATGGCCGAGTTGTCCTTGGCCGTTGCGACGTCCTTACCGGTGGAAATCGCGTTCTGGGTATTCTCCAGGTTCATGTTGATGGAGTTCAGAGTCTGCAGAGCGACCATTGCGCCGTTGTTCGTCAGAATGCTTGTCATAGCTTTTTGTCCTTTAGCATTAGGAGACGTTTCGTCTCGCGTGTTTGATGCCCCGAAGGGCGTCTCTGACGTCGTTCTGACTATGCGTTAAGCCGTGCGGCTTCCGCGCCCCCCCCGTTTCCCGAGGCGCGATTGTACCTTTCTGCAATAGTTTCTAAGGGAACATTAACGGCGAGAGTTGGAATCTCTAGAAATCCGCCTAAGTTGTGCATGCTGGCGCATGCCTCTCGAATATTTGATCCAATCCGGTGCCAAGCGGATCTTGCGGCCCGCGTCTTCGTATAGATCCGAACCTGTCCGAATGACCTGCTCGCCGCAGGACGCGCGGTTTTTCTTCGCTCTTGTCAAGGTTAGGGGCTCAACTGGCCTTTGGTGAGACCTGTACGGAGGAGCTCATCTAGGCTCGTGTGTGGGGGCCACTGATTGCAATCGCCACGCAACTGGCACAGGTTCGCCATTCGTGCTGCGACTGAGCGGATGCCCCTCCTCAATGGCACTTTTCGATGGGTTCTGAATGCGCGTGACCTTGCCTCACGCCGTCGAAAAGGGCTGGCGTTTCAGGTCGGAACACTGTTGAGGTTTTTGATCGTCTGTTCTTTTCGCGCGAGAATGGCTTTTCTCTTTTTCAGAGTGCCATCCACCATGGCATTACGTCCTTCGCCGAGGCCGACATTTCGTTCATCGATGAGGGGCTAAGGATAAGAAACCGGGGCGCGTCTGGCGCGCCCCGGATCAGGCCGTTTAACGGAACAGCTGCTGTAGGGTCTGTGGCGCCGAGTTGGCAATCGATAGCGCCTGTACGCCTAGCTGTTGCTGCGTCTGCAACGCCTTTAATCGCGCGGATGCGGCTTCCATATCAGTATCCACCAGCGCGCCGATGCCGCTCTTCATCGCGTCAGACACCTTTGAGACGAAGTCGGCCTGCTTCTCAATGCGGGCTGCCGAAGCACCCAGGGCGGCGGCGCCGTTGATTGCAAGCTGGATCAGAGACTCAATCTTTGAGATGGAAAGTTCAGCCTGCGTTGAATTTGAAACATCGATGGTCCCCAGGGACAGGTTATCCTCAAAGTTGACCGAGGCTACGGTGATGTTCGAAGCGGATACTGTAGAGGATGTGCCAGTCCCATTGCGGTCAAGCGAGGACAGAACAGTCAGGTTGCCACCATTTTTGTTCAGCAAGTTTGCACCGTTGAACTGCGACCCTTTGATGATCGAGGTGATCTGGTTTTTCAGCTCGGTAACTTCGGCGGCAAGTTTGCCATTTTCCACGTTCTCCCCGGTCGCATTGACCACTTTTTCCTTCATCTCTTTCAGGAGCTCGGTGATCTGTTCGGCGCCGGCCGTTGCAACCGCAACAGTGGATTCCCCCAGAGCCAGCGAGTCGCTTACCGCGTTGAAGCCGGCAACATCCGATTCCATGACTTTCGAGATCGCCCAGATGGCCGAGTTGTCCTTGGCCGTTGCGACGTCTTTACCGGTGGAAATCGCGTTCTGGGTATTCTCCAGGTTCATGTTGATGGAGTTTAGGGTTTGCAGGGCGACCATTGCGCCGTTGTTCGTCAGAATGCTGGTCATAGCTTTTAGTCCTTTAGCAATATGAGACGTTTCGTCCCCGAGTATTTCCTGTCCCGAAGGACATCTCTGACGTCTTTCTGACTATGCGTTAAGCCATCTGGCTTCCGCGCCACCTCGTTTCCCGAAGCGCAAGCGGACTTTGCTGTGGAGTTTGCTAAAGGAACCCTAATTGCGAGATCAAGCTTCCGTGATGTCAACCTTTGGTTGTATTTCCCTACGCGCGCCTCTCGAGTTTTTGGTCCAAACGGGTGCCATAGCGGGTCTTGCGGCCCGCGCTGTCATATACGTCCAGACCTTTGCGAACCCGGCGCAATTCGGCCATACGTGTTGCGACCGAGCGGATGCCTTCCATGGCGCTTTCCAGAAGATCCTGATTACGCGTGACCTTGCTTTGCACCTTCGAAAGGGTTTGGCGTTCCAGATCGGAAAAACTGTTGAGCGCTTCGATCGCCTGTTCTTTTCGCGCAAGGATGGCTTCCATCTTTTTCAGATCGCCGTCCATAAGGGCAGCGCGCTCTTCGTCGAGGATGGTATCCAGTTCATCGATGAGGGTCTGGGGATTTTGGTCAGTCATTTCTGAGATTCCTTCAGTGCGTGATAGAGTGATTCGGCGAGCCCGATGCCGCCGGCTTTTGCAATTTGTTCTGCCTGGGCACGGACCAGAAAGCTGGAAAACTGTTCTTCTCCAGCACCGCCGCCGCCAAGTCCTTCGCGTGATTCACCAAGCCCCGCAGATTTCAACATTTCCGCCAAAAATGAAGCTTCTAGCTCGAGCGCGGCCTTGCGCAGAGGGTCATCTTGCGGGGGCTGTTGCACGGGCTGGGGCTTGGCCTGCGGCAGGGCCTGTGACAGGGGGGATATGGTTGCATTCGGCATTTTGGCCTCGGTCTGACAGAAACTACGAATTGCTTCGATTTTTCTGAGACTGCGACATAACCGGTTAAAATTGCCGTAACCGCTTTGAGGTAGAAGGGGGTATCGAGATAGAACGTCTGGAAACCCATGCATACCACATCACTCATAGGTCAGGCCCTTGGCGGAGCCACAGGCAGCAAGACCTCCCCAGCGCAGGATGCTCCGAAAAAGACTCAGGATCGTTCGTTCGCAGATCATGTAAATGACGCAGCCTCCAAGCAGGAGGCGGCACAGTCCCAAACATCAGAAACAATCGATAGCGGCATAGCGGATCAGGCTGATTCTCAGGCTGCTGTTGAGGCGGATAGCGCGTCCGCCAGCTCAGAGGACGCGGTTGCCGATCAGGCGACGGGAGAATCGACCGGGAGCGCAGCGGGAGAGGATGTTGAAACGCCGAGCGAAGCGGCCATTTCGGCAGGACATGCGGCTCTGGATGCGGAAAAACGGTCTGCCAGGTCTGCAGATCTGCCTGAAGGTGCGCGCGTGGGGCAGAAGATAGGTCAGGGAGCTGTCGCCGGATCGGCGGTGGCAGAAGACGGCGAAGCAGCCGGTAACACGACAGCTCAGACGGCAGGCGAGGAAAAAGCGCAAGGTCCGGCTGCCGCAGGCGCAGCCTTTGCCGGACGAGAGACGATTGAAAACCAGGCCCCGGCGCGGGCGGCACAGTCAGGTGGTAAAGCCACCGCGGGCGGTGGCGATGTGAAGGTTGGCGAACAGTCGGCCATGACGGTCAATACCGAAGCGGCCCAGGAAGAGGGAGCAAGCCCCGCCAGAACGCAGACCGGAGCCGCAGATCAGGCCGTCGCCAGAGTGGCTCAGGACAAGCCAGGCGCTGCGGCGGCAACCCCGGCCAGCCCTGCAACCGCGGCTGACGCGACCAAATCCGCGACACCGGCTAGTCCGGCAGAGGCGAAAGCATCGTTGAAAGCAGAAGAAAAGGCGGCTGACGCCCGGATGGCTGCAGCAGACAAGGCGACGCCCGCTGCCGCTGCCGCCGCGAGCAAGACATCTTCCGCCGACAGCCTGCCGAAGTCTGTGTTCCAGATGCAGGTCGAAAACGCAGAAGCCGGGGATTCCCGCAAGGCGCGCTATCGCACCCGCAATGGTGATGCGCAGGCAGCTGCCGAAGTGGCCAAGGCATCCACTGCTGCTGCGGGTGTCCAAACAAACGCGGCCACTGCAGTCAACGCAACCACCAATTCCGCCATTGCAATGATGCAGGCGTTGCAGGCAAACACCATGAAACTGTCGCAGGCGCCGGGGTTGCTGGGGGATTCATCCGGTAGCGGGTTGAGCATGACAGCAGATCTTCCGGGATTGCCGCAGCTTCTGACCGAAGCGGTGTTCCAGCCCGGAATCACGCACCGACCGGAAACCCCGCGTATGATCGCTTCGCAAATGGCCGAAGCATTCGTGGCGAAAGGCGACCGGAACGTGGATGTCTCACTGAACCCCGAAGAGCTGGGCAAGGTGAAGATGCGCGTTGCGACCAGTGAAAACGGCATCACCATGATCATCCAGACAGAACGCCCGGAAACCGGCGATCTGATGCGCCGCCATATCAATGAGTTGGCCGAGGAATTCCGTCGCATGGGGTTCCAGGACATCTCGTTCGAATTCAGCAGCGGTGATTCTGCGGGCGGGCAGGCTCAGCAGGGGCTGGGCGATGGCACTGGCACAGGTGCCGGGACCGGGCATGGCGGCTCGACTGGGGCCACCGATATGAGCGCGACCGATGAGGTCGCTGAAACACAGATACAGAACCTCCGGATGGGCACCACCGGCGTTGATATGAGAGTTTGAACCATGACAGATGCTGTAAGCGCGGCCAGTGCCGCGACAACGACCCAGGCCAGCGCCGCGAAAGCCACGCGTCCTACCGGACTGGCTTCGGACTTTGAAACCTTCCTGAAAATGCTGACCGCCCAGGCGCGTTATCAGGATCCGCTGGAACCGCTCGATTCGACAGAATATGCATCGCAGCTGGCGCAGTTCTCGATGGTGGAACAGCAGGTTCAGGGCAATGATCTGCTGCTGGCCATGCAGAATCAGCTGGGCCTGTCCAATATGGCGGCGATGTCCGGCTGGGTGGGCATGGAGGCCCGCGTTGCGGCGCCGGGGTATTTTGACGGCTCCTCTCCGGTGGTGGTGGCCCCCAATCCGGCGGCTGCTGCGGATCAGGTCACAATGGTCGTCACCGATGCTGAAGGTACCGAAGTCGCGCGTATCAACCTGCCTGTTTCGGCGGAGCCCTATTCCTGGGATGGCACCGATCAGGAGGGCAATACGCTCGAACCCGGCAGCTATGCCTTCACCATCGAAAGCAGCCGGGACGGTGAGGTGCTGCTAACGGATCTGGCCGAGGTTTATACCAAGGTGACGGAAACCCAGATGCAGGGCGGCGATGTGGTCTTGATCACCGAAGGCGGCTCGGCGATCTTGGCCTCCACTGTGACGGGGCTTCGCGACGCTCCGGCCGAGACCTGACAATAGGGCAGGGACCGCCGGAACATCGGGGGGCATCGTCCCCTGATACCCTCGCATTTCGCCGGGGGATGAAGACTGGAGTGGACCCTGTCAGCCCAATCGCCTGAATTTCACAGCAGATTTTTTGCGTATCTGAACGCCTCGGGATTTGAGGCGCGCGCCCCCCGGATCCTGACCGGGGGGCGTTCGAATCATGTCTGGCGCATGGGCGATTTGGTGGTGAAATTGTTCGAGCCGGGACGAAAAAATCCGCTGTTTGCCAATGATCCCTTGCGGGAAATTGCAGCGCTTTCGGCCTTGTCTGGGACCGGAATGGTGCCGCATCTGGTCACTTCGGGTCATTTCGAGGGGCGCCATTGGTTGGCCTATTCCCATATTGAGGGCGCTCCCTGGCAGCGCGGTGCTGCCGAAGTGGCCCGGCTGCTTGGCCGGTTGCATGATCAGCCGGTTTTCGCAGGCGTTCCCGCAGGCGTGAATGGCAGCGCGATGCTGACGGCGCAGACCGAAAGCATCCTGTCCCAAACCCAAGGTGGCGCGGATCTGCGCGCGTTGCGCCCCGCAGGACAGGTGCCGCCCGCCTACCGCACCAGCCTCATCCATGGTGATCCGGTGCCGGGCAATCTGGTGGCGCATGACGGAACACTGACCCTGATCGACTGGCAATGCCCGCAGCGAGGCGACCCGGCCGAGGATCTGGCACTTTTTCTGTCGCCCGCAATGCAATTCCTGTACCGCGGCAAAGTCTTGAGCCGCGCCGAGGAGGCCGCCTTTCTTGCGGCCTATCCGGATCGGCTGGTCGCCGAGCGTACAGAGGCCCTGAAGCCCTGGTTCCATTGGCGTATGGCAGCCTATTGTCTGTGGAAAGCGGAGCAAGGCGGGGCGCAGGACCGGGCCGCAATGCAGCTGGAGATCGCTGCGCTTCAGTCCATCATCCCCAGCACCGCATAGGCGGGCGGCATTACCACCCGGCGGGCGCGGCCAAAGGGGAATTTCCCCATGCTCTGAACAACGGGTGAATAGGGCAGGCCGGGCTGTTTGCCCTGCACCAGATCGGCCAGCAACCGACCGGAATAGCTGCCCATGGCAACCCCATTGCCGTGATAGCACAGGCCCGCGAACATCCCTTTTTCACCGGGAACCGGCCCGACAAAGGGAACCAGATTGCGCGCCATGGAGACCATGCCAGACCAGAAATGCGTGCCTTCCACTGCGCGCCATTCGGGGAACATGGTGTCAAAATGCTGACGCAGTGCACGGCGAATCGCTGCTTCGGAACGCGGCGAGGCAAAAAGCCCACCTCGCATGCCAAACAGGAACCGCCGGTCCGGCATCAGCCGGAAATAATGCAGCAGGTTGCGGGTATCAAAGGCCATCTGATCGCTGAACCAGCCCTGCGCCTGAAGCTCCTCATCGCTGAGTGGGCGGGTCACCATCACTGTGGATTGCGCCGGGATATAGCGGCCTGACAGCCAGTCCGGAAGCCCGTCCCAGGAATAGCCGTTCGTGGCCACGATCACCTGATCGGCGCGCAGATTGCCGTCCGGTGTTGTCAGGATATGCCCACCGCCTGATGCGCGGCTGAGGCGGGTGACCGGGCTGTTCTGAAACAGGCGGGCCCCGGCAGATTGTGCGGCGCGGGCGATCCCGAACAGATATTTGCGCGGGTTGAGGCCGAATCCCACCGGGGTTGTCAGAGCACCAAAAAAGCCGCCGTTCATTCCGTTCGCGGCCAGTTCACGCTGTTCCAGCAACTGCGGTGAGCCGCCCGCAGCGGCAATCTCATCGGCCTGTCGGCGCAGCGCCTTCATGGCGCGCGGGCTGTGGGCCATCTGGGTTTCGCCATCCGAGTGGGTATCGGCGTCGATCTGGTGACGGTCCAGCAGCTGGCGCACCAGATCCACGGCTGCGACCTCTCCGGCATCATAGACGTCGGTGGCCTCGGCGCCGAATTTGCGTCGCATGGCAGCGCCCGACAGCTTGGCACCGCCGATACAGCAAAAACCGCCGTTGCGCCCGGAGGCACCCCAACCGGGCGTTTCGGCCTCAAGTAGGGCGACCTTTGCGCCGGCCTCTGCCAGATGCAGGGCGGCGGACATGCCGGTGAAACCGCCGCCGATTATTGCGACATCGGCTGTCACCTCACCGGACAACCTGGGCCAGTCGGGGGCAGCGATGGTTTCATCCCACCAGCAGCCGTCCCGCGGGCCCGGGCCATAGGCGTAGTCAGAGAAGATCCGCCGCATCAGGTCCGCGCCGCCGCCTGTTCGTCCCGTTTCTGTCGCACCATCTGGTGTTTCGTCACCAACGAGGCCGAAATCACGCCGATGGTGACAATGGCAATCATGATGGTCGACAGCGCGTTGATCTCTGGGGAAACCCCAAGGCGCACTGCCGAAAAGATCTTGATCGGCAGGGTGGTGGCCGCTGGTCCCGAGGTGAAAGAGGCAATGACCAGATCATCGAGCGACAGGGTAAAGGCCAGCAGCCAGCCCGAGATCACCGCAGGTGCGATGATGGGCAGGGTCACCAGACGGAATGCCTCGGCCGGGGAACAGCCCAAATCCAGCGCGGCCTCTTCCAGCGACCGGTCGAATGTCACCAATCGCGAGGAGACCACCACCGAGACGTAGCACATGGAGAAGGTGGTATGCGCCAGAACGATGGTCAGAATCCCCCGGTCCAGCCCAATGCCGATGAACAGCAGGAGCAGCGACAGACCGGTGATTACCTCGGGCATCACGAGGGGTGCGTAGATCATCCCGGAAAACAGGGTGCGGCCAAAGAACCGGCCACCCCGCACCATCACATAGGCGGCCATGGTGCCAAGAACCGTCGCGATGGTCGAGGAGAAGACTGCGACCTTGATGGTGACCCAGGCGGCGTTGAGGAAGGCCTCGTTCTGCATCAGCTCGCCGTACCATTTGGTCGAAAAGCCCGCCCAGACGGTGACCAGCTTGCTTTCATTGAAGCTGAAGATCACCAGAATCACCATCGGCACATAAAGAAAGGCAAAGCCAAGCGTCAGCGAAACGGTATTGAACCAGCTCATCCTGTTCATTGTTCGGCCTCCTGCTGTTTCTGCTGGTTGCGTTGGAACAGCACGATGGGAACGATCAAGAGGAGCAGCAGCACCACCGCCACGGCCGAGGCAACCGGCCAGTCCCGGTTCGAGAAGAACTCTTCCCACAGAACCTTGCCGATCATCAGCGTGTCGGATCCGCCGAGCAGAGACGGGATCACGAATTCGCCCAAGGTCGGGATGAAGACGAGGAAACAGCCCGCGATAATGCCGGGTTTCGACAGCGGGATGGTCACCAACCAAAAAGCGGAGAGACGCGAACAACCCAGATCCTCGGCCGCTTCGATCAGCGATTCATCCATCCGCTCTAGCGCGGAATAGATCGGCAGGATCATGAAGGGCAGGTAGGTATAGACCACGCCGATATAGACGGCGGTATTGGTGTTGAGGATGGTCAGCGGCTCGTTGATGATCCCCAGCAACAACAGCAACTGGTTGAGGAACCCTTCGTTCGACAGGATGCCCATCCAGGCGTAGACGCGGATCAGGAAGCTGGTCCAGAACGGCAGGATCACCAGCATCATCAGCGTCGCGCGCCATTCGGACGGCGCCCGCGCCATGCCGTAGGCGATCGGATAACCCGCCAGCAGCGTCAGCACAGTCGAGAAGAAGGCGATCTGCAGCGAGCTGAGATAGGCTTTCCAGTATAGATCGTCCTGTGTCAGCCAGACAAAGTTTTCAAAGTCCAGCTCGGACAGGAAGGTCCAGATGCCCGTCGCCCAGTCGAATTGCGGCATATAGGGCGGGCGCGCCAGCGCCACATCCGAAAGCGAGATTTTCAGGACGATGGCAAAAGGCACCAGAAACAGCGCAAAGAGCCACAGGTAGGGGACAATGATCAGGGCAAAGCGGCGCATCAGTTCGCCAGCAGGACGCCTGCCGTGGCGGTCCAGGACAGCCAGACAGTGTCTTCCCATGTAAAGGCCCGGCGCGAGATGCGGCGGGTATTGGCGGCCTGCGCCTTGATCACCGCGCCAGAGGGCAGTTCAACGTGATAGGTCGAGATATTACCGAGATAGGCAATGTCGAGGATCTTGCCCTGCACCGCGTTATCGGCGCCTTCGGGACGGTCTGCGGTGATGGTGACCTTTTCCGGGCGGATGGCCAGATGTGCGGTCTGCCCGTCCGAGAACGTGTTGGGGGTTTTGACCGTCAGCGGTTCCTGCCCTTCTTTCCAGTTCAGGGCATAGCTGTCTTCGCCGGTGGGCGTGACGGTGCCGTCGATGATGTTCACATCACCGATGAAATCGGCGACGTAAACGGAATTGGGGGTCTCGTAGATGCGATCCGGGGTGGCGACCTGCATGATCTTGCCGTTGTCCATCACCGCAACGCGGCTGGCGACGGTCATCGCCTCTTCCTGGTCGTGGGTGACGATGACAAAGGTGGTGCCAGTCTTCTCCTGAATGTCCATCAGCTCGAACTGGGTGTCCTGGCGCAGCTTCTTGTCGAGCGCACCAAGGGGTTCGTCCAGCAGCAACAGTTTTGGGGCCTTGGCCAGCGACCGCGCCAGTGCCACCCGCTGCCTCTGTCCACCCGAGATCTGGTGCGGTTTGCGGCGGGCGAATTTTTCCAGCCGGGTCAGGCGCAGCATGTTCTCCACCCGCTCGGCGATGTCGTCCTTGGGCATGCCTTCGCGTTTGAGCCCGAAGGCGATATTGTCCCAGATGCTGAGATGCGGGAACAGCGCGTAGGACTGGAACATCATGTTCACCGCGCGCTTGTTCGGCGGCACCGGGGCGATATCCTGACCGGCGAGATAGATCTTACCTTCGGTCGCGGTTTCAAACCCGGCGAGCATCCGCATCAGCGTGGTCTTGCCGCAGCCCGAGGGGCCAAGAAGCGCGAAGAACTCCCGCTCGTATATACCGATTGTCAGATCGTCGATTGCGGTGAACTCACCAAAGCGTTTGGTGACATTTTGGAACTCGATCAGAGGCTTGGCCTCGGGGTCGTTCCAGGGTTCAAAAACGGGAAGTGTCAATCCGGCCCCCTGCGCGGTCCAGGTCCAAAGCGGCACTGGCCCCTTTGGAAGGTGTATTGGCATAGCCCGGCAGGGCACAGGGTGCGCCCTGCCGGATCAGGCGATATCGGATCAGGTGCCCGACTTGATCTTGGTCCACAGACGGGTCACGACGCGCTGCACCTTGGGGGCATAGGGCGTGGTGGTGAACAGGTTGGCCAGGGTGGCTTCATCCGGGTAGATCGCCGGATCGCCGATCACGTCCTCAACCAGGAATTCCTGCGATGCCTTGTTGCCGTTGGCGTAGTAGACGTAGTTTGATGCCGCCGCCATGTTCTGCGGGTCCATGATGAAGTTCAGGAACACATGCGCCGCATCCGGGTTCGGGGCGTCGACCGGAATGGCCATCTGGTCGAACCACATCTGGGCGCCTTCGACGGCCGCGTGATAGGCGATTTCGACGCCATTGTCGGCTTCGGCGGCGCGGTCGCGGGCCTGCAGCACGTCACCGGACCAGCCCACTGCCACGCAGATGTCACCATTCGCCAGCGCGTTGATGTATTCGGAGGAATGGAATTTCTGGATATAGGGGCGCACCGCCATGAAGACGCCTTCGGCCTTGGCGATCACGTCCGGGTCATGGCTGTCGGGATCTTCGCCGATGTATTTCAGTGCAGCGGGGATCATTTCTGCCGGGGCATCCAGGAAATGCACGCCGCACTCGGCCAGTTTTTCCATGTTGTCGGGGTTGAAGACCAGCTCAAGCGAGTTGATCGGGGCATCCTCGCCCAGCAGTTCCTTGACCTTGCCAACGTTCACACCGATGCCGGTGGTGCCCCACATGTAGTTGATGGAATAGGCGTTGTCCGGGTCGTATTGCTCGGTGCGGTTTTCGACCACATCCCACATGTTCTTGTGGTTGGGCAGCTTGGACATGTCCAGTTTCTGGAAAGAGCCTGCCATGATCTGGCGCTGCAGGAAGGTGCCGCTGGGCACCACCACGTCATAGCCCGACCCGCCGGCCAGCATTTTGGTTTCCAGAAGTTCGTTGCTGTCGAATACATCGTAGATCAGATCGATCCCGGTCTCTGCCTCGAACTTCTCCAGAAGGGCTTCGTCGATGTAGTCGGACCAGTTATAAACGCGCACCTCTTCCGCGATGGCGGCCGTGCTGCTAAGGGCAACGACGGCGGTCAGTGTCATCGTCTTGAGTGTCATGAGTATCTCCCTGTGCCTGCCGGTTTCATTGCCCGGCTGGGGTGGATTTGATCAAGTTTTGCCTCGTGGGGCAATACTGTTTATGTTTTCACCGGGTGGTTCTTGGTGCAAGCTGCCCAAAAACTAGGAGGATACCCCAAGGTGACAGAGATCACATCTTCGGCCCAGAATGCAGAAGACGGCGCGGCGAAAACGCCGGCCCATGAGGCCGTGTATCAAAAGCTGCGCGCGCAGATCCTGTTCGGTGAACTGGCGCCGGGGCAGGCGGTAACGATCCAAGGGCTGACCGCGGCTTTGGGGGTTGGGATGACACCGGTCCGCGAGGCGATCCGTCGACTTATCTCGGATGGGGCGCTGGTGTTTCAGGGTAACCGGCGTGTTTCCGTTCCCCTGCTGCGGACATCGGATGTCAAAGAGCTTATTTTTGCAAGAAAAACAATTGAGTGTGAGCTTGTCAGGCTCGCAACAACACAGGTTTCGGACGCCGATATCGCTGAGCTGGAGCGCATCGACACGGCGCTGGATCAGGCGATTTCCGCAGGCGATGTGCCGGGATATCTGGCGCAGAACTACAGTTTCCACACCGCATTATACAGTCGCGCCGCCGCTCCGATCCTGACCGATCTTGCGGATCGCCTGTGGCTGCGCTTTGGCCCGTCCTTGCGGGTGGTCTGTGGCCGCTTTGGCACCCAGAGTTTTCCGGACCGTCACAAGGACATCCTTGAGGCCTTGCGTCGCAGGGATCCCGAAATGGCTGCTTTGGCGATGGAGCGGGACGTTTGTCAGGGCATGGATCAGGTCAGCATGGGGTTGGATCCGGACAACTGATTCGATTGACACCGTGAAATTTGATCATATTCTGGGGCCAATCTCTTATTTTTGGAGCGACTCCCATGAATGCGATCACCAACCACATGCCGACGGCCGAATTGCAGGCCCTGGACGCCGCGCACCACATGCATCCCTTCACCGCCAACGGTGAACTGGCGGAAAAAGGCGCCCGGATCATCACCCGCGCGAGCGGTGTCACGCTGACCGATAGTGAAGGCAACGAGATCCTCGACGCGATGGCGGGCCTGTGGTGCGTCAACATCGGCTATGGCCGTGACGAGCTGGCCGATGTCGCCGCGCGCCAGATGCGCGAGCTGCCTTATTACAATACCTTCTTCCAGACCTCGCATGTGCCGGTCATCGCTCTGGCCAACAAGATTGCGGAACTGGCGCCCGGTGATCTGAACCATGTATTCTTTGCCGGGTCGGGATCTGAGGCGAATGACACCAACATCCGCATGGTGCGTCACTACTGGGCGCTGAAGGGCAAACCGACCAAATCCATCATCATCAGCCGCAAGAACGCCTATCACGGCTCTTCGGTTGGCAGCGGCAGCCTGGGCGGGATGTCGGCGATGCATGAACAGGGCGGCCTGCCGATCCCGGATATTCACCATATCAACCAGCCGCATTGGTGGGCCGAGGGTGGTGACACCTCCCCCGAAGAGTTCGGCCTGCAGCGCGCGCAGGAACTGGAACAGGCGATTCTGGAACTGGGCGAAGACCGCGTCGCAGCCTTTATCGCAGAACCAGTTCAGGGTGCGGGCGGCGTTATTGTGCCCCCGGAAACCTACTGGCCGGAAATTCAGCGCATCTGCGATAAATACGAGATCCTGCTGATCGCGGATGAGGTGATCTGTGGCTTTGGCCGCACCGGCAACTGGTTTGGCAGCCAGACCATGGGCATCCGCCCGGACATCATGACCATCGCCAAGGGGCTGAGTTCGGGCTATGCGCCGATCGGCGGCTCGGTGGTGTCAGATGAGGTCGCCGCCGTGATCGCGAGCGACGAATTCAACCACGGCTATACCTATTCCGGGCACCCGGTGTCCTCGGCGGTGGCGCTGGAAAACCTGCGCATTCTCGAAGAGGAAAACGTGGTTGGTCACGTGCAGGATGTGGCTGCGCCCTATCTGAAAGAGAAGTGGGAGGCGCTGATTGATCACCCGCTGGTGGGTGAGGCCAAGATCGTTGGCATGATGGGCTCAATCGCGCTGACACCGAACAAAGAAGCGCGGGCTGCCTTTGCTGCACCTGCCGGAACGGTGGGCTATATCTGCCGCGAACGGTGCTTTGCCAATAATTTGATCATGCGCCATGTGGGCGACCGGATGATTATCTCTCCTCCGCTGGTCATGACCCCGGCCGAGATCGATACCCTGATCGAACGAGCTCGCCTGTCGCTGGACGAATGCTATGCCGCACTGAAAGAGCAGGACCTGCTGCACAGCGCCTGAACTTAAGCGCAAACACCGAATTTCGGCAGGAAAGCGGTGTTTGGCATGCATTATTTGCCTGAAAAACAGGCCCTGCGCCGGAATCAAAGGATCTTCCCGGCGCAGGGCCTTTTCTTGCACATTTTCGTGAAAGGGAGCCCGTGGCAGAGGATTCTCCTGTATGATCATTTAAAATATGCCGCAAATTCTGCTTTTGCGGTCGCAATCGGTCCGATCCGCTGAAAGCTAGTCCCTAAGCTAGTTTCAAGCACTGAAAGGACGATCCGGTTGCATCCACCATGGTGGGTATGTTTACATCAGTGCAACGAGTGCAGACCAAACTGCCAAATTAACACGGGGAGCCTGTTTTGGCTGATGCGTCAAACAGTGATGCGTTCGTTGAATTCGAACGTGTCCAAAAGAGTTATGATGGCGAAACGCTCGTCGTCAAAGACCTTAACCTGGTGATGCCTAAAGGTGAGTTTCTGACAATGCTTGGGCCGTCTGGCTCTGGCAAGACAACTTGCCTTATGATGCTTGCCGGATTTGAAACCGCCACCCACGGGGATATCCGTCTGGGCGGTGTTTCGATCAACAACATTCCGCCGCACAAGCGTGGCATCGGCATGGTGTTCCAGAACTATGCGCTGTTCCCGCATATGACCATCGCCGAGAACCTCAGCTTTCCGCTGGAAGTCCGCAAGATGGGCAAGTCCGAGCGTGAAGAGAAGGTCAAGCGCGCGCTGGACATGGTGGAAATGGGCGCCTTTGGCGGCCGCCGCCCTGCGCAGCTTTCGGGTGGTCAGCAGCAGCGGGTCGCTCTGGCACGCGCGCTGGTGTTCGAACCCGAACTGGTTCTGATGGACGAACCGCTGGGCGCGTTGGACAAACAGCTGCGCGAAAAGATGCAGTTCGAGATCACCGATCTTGCCCACCGTCTGGGCATTACCGTGGTCTATGTGACCCACGACCAGACCGAAGCGCTGACCATGTCGGACCGCGTTGCTGTGTTCGACGATGGCCGTATTCAGCAGCTGGCGCCGCCGGATCAGCTTTATGAAGAGCCGGAAAACAGCTTCGTCGCGCAGTTCATCGGTGAGAACAACACCCTTGAAGGCACCGTGAAAGAGATCAACAACGGTCTTGCTCTGGTGCAGCTGGATGGTGGCGAATTGATCGACTGTAAGCCGATCAACGTGTCCCAGCCCGGCGAGCGCACCCGCGTTTCCATCCGCCCCGAGCGGGTCGAATACAACAAGGAACGCCTGCAGGAAGGCGCCCACACCCTGAAGGCCGAAGTGCTGGAATTCATCTACATGGGTGACATCTTCCGTACCCGTCTGCGGGTGGCGGGAAATGACGAATTCATTATCAAGACACGGAACGCACCGGACCAGGTTCGCCTGAAGCCGGGCCAGCAGATTGAAATCGGCTGGCTGCCCGAAGACTGCCGCGCGCTGGACGCCTGACGACGGCGCGCGCTTTGAAACCCCCGGCGGCCAAGTGACCGGGGGATCACAGTTAAATTCAAGATCAACAAGGAGAGAGTGTTTATGAAACTCACCAAACTGACAGCCCTTGCCGCCACGACGGCGCTCTGCGCGCCGATGGCGTTCGCAGAAATGGCAGACGAGATGACCATCGTGTCCTGGGGTGGCGCATATTCGAACTCCCAGCTGAAGGCTTATCACGAGCCCTATGCTGAAAAGACTGGCGTCAAGATCATCAACGACGAAAGCTCGGCCGAAGCGGTTGCGAAGCTGCGCGCGATGAACGAAGCGGGCAACGTGACCTGGGACGTGGTTGACGTGGTTGCTGCGGACGCGATGCGTCTGTGCGACGAAGGTCTGGCGATGGAAATCGACGCGGACGAGCAGTTGGCTGCGGCACCCGATGGCACCCCGGCCTCCGAAGACTTCGGCGAACTGCTGGTCTCCGACTGCTTCATCCCGCAGATCGTTTACTCGACCACCTTCGGCTACCGCACCGACATGGTAGGCGATACGCCTCCGGATGACATCTGCGACGTCTTCGACCTGGAAGCCTATCCGGGCAAGCGCGCGCTGGAGAAGCGTCCGATCAACAACATGGAATGGGCTCTGCTCTGCGACGGCGTTGCAAAGGATGAAGTCTATGACGTGCTGGAGACCGAAGAAGGTCAAGAGCAGGCTCTGGCCAAGCTCGACACCATCAAGGACAGCGTAATCTGGTGGTCTGCTGGCGCCGACACTCCGCAACTGCTGGCTGACGGCGAAGTCGTGATGGGCTCCACCTACAACGGTCGTCTGTTCTCGGTCATCGAAGAGCAGAAGCAGCCCGTCGCCATGATGTGGGACGCGCAGGTGTTCGACCTGGACGGTTGGATCATTCCGGCAGGTCTGTCCGACGAGCGTAAAGCCCGCGCGCTGGACTACATCATGTTCGCAACCGACACCCAGCGTCTGGCGGACCAGGCCAAGTACATCTCCTACGGTCCGGCCCGTGCGTCCTCCGCTCCGCTGGTTGGCAAGCACGCCGAACTGGGCATCGACATGGCGCCGCACATGCCGACCGATCCGGCAAACGCTAAGAACACGTTCCTCTACAACTACGAGTTCTGGGCTGACTACCGCGACGACATCGACGCCAAATTCCAGGCGTGGCTGGCCAAGTAAGCCGGTCTGATGATCTAGCCAGAGAGCGCCCGGCGCTCTCTGGCACCCACTCTTCGTATCAGGTCGCATCTGAACGACCGGAAGAGCAAAACCCGCGGGCGATACAGCGGGCAAAACACAGGGATAGATATGAGCGACACCACCCAATCCGGCCCGGTTCTGGCGGCTGACGGCACGCCATTGAAGCGCAGCCTGGCCCGCGCCCTGAGAATGCAAAAGATGCGTGCGCTGATGCTGATCGCACCGCTTCTGCTCTTCATCCTTCTGACCTTCATTCTCCCGATCGGCGACATGCTGTTCCGCTCGGTCGAGAACCGGATCGTTTCGGACACGCTTCCCAAGACCGTGGTCACCCTTGCCGACTGGGACGCCAAAAGCGGTGAAGCCCCCGGCGACGCGGTATATGAAGAGCTATATTACGATCTATTTGTGGCGGCAGAGGCCAAGGAGCATACCAAGCTCGGCACCCGCCTGAACTATGAACAGACCGGTATTTCCTCCCTGTTCCGCAGCAGCGGCCGCAAGGTCGACGACATTGGCAAGGACCACGTCAAAGCCATCGAACGCGCTGCCGATCGCGCCCTCAAGGATGAGGCGCTCTGGTTCGAAATCATGACCGGCGGCAGTGGCGCGGCGGGCAATTCCGATCTGCTGACCGCACAGCGCGAAAAGATGCGCAATCTCACGGATGAGGTTTTCCCGGCCGATATCGGCTTTGTGCCCGGTGCCGAGATTTCCGAACTCTTCCCGCGCATGGCGACCGCCTATACCGATTTCGCGCTGTTCACGGCGATCATCGATCAGGATGTCGTGGCCGAAGAAGATCCCTGGGAAAGCGTTTTCGTGGCCTTTGCCACCGAAGTGCAGGCCCCCGGTGGCGCAGAAAAACTGGCCAGCTACAGCGGCCCCGGCGCGGCTGAACTTCAGGCCGCGGGCGCAGCACTGGCCGATTTGGAGCCGATTTCCTTCAAGGCAGCCTTCCTCGACATCGACGAAGACTGGGGCGACGTCGACAACTGGCGCACGATCCAGACCTACAGCCCGAAATATACCAGCGGCTATTTCCTGAACTCCATCGACATGCAGAAAGGCCCGGATGGCGCCGAAGCGCGCCCCGAGAACCAGCAGATCTATATCACGCTGCTCAAGCGTACGATGTTCATGTCTCTGGTGATCACGGGTTCCTGTATTCTGCTAGGGTACCCGGTGGCCTGGATCCTTGCGAACCTGCCGACACGCTCGGCTAACTTGCTGATGATCCTGGTGCTGCTGCCTTTCTGGACCTCGCTTCTGGTGCGGACATCGGCGTGGAAGGTGATGCTGCAGCAACAGGGCGTCATCAACGACGTGCTGGTCTGGCTGGGGCTTGTGGCGGATGACGCCCGGCTGGTGATGATCAACAACCAGTTCGGTACCATCGTGGCGATGACCCACATTCTGCTGCCCTTCATGATCCTGCCGATGTATTCGGTGATGCAGACGATCAACCCATCCTACCTGCGCGCGGCGAAGTCGCTGGGCGCCACCAACTGGACAGCCTTCTGGCGGGTCTATTTCCCGCAGTCGGTGCCCGGTATCGGCGCGGGGTCGATCCTCGTCTTCATTCTGGCCATCGGCTACTACATCACCCCGGAAATCGTCGGCGGCACCAAGGGTGTCTTCATCTCGAACCGGATCGCCTATCACATCTCGTCTTCGCTGAACTGGGGCCTCGCGGCTGCACTTGGCGCGATCCTTCTGGTCGTCGTTCTGGTGCTCTACTGGGCCTATGACAAGATCGTCGGCATCGACAACGTGAAACTGGGATAATCGACATGGCATTGACTCCTGTTACAAATCAAACCCCCGGTTTCACCGCTGCCGTGGCAGCTGGCGCCGGAGCCTTCTTTGGTCTCTTCGTGGGCACCGCTCAGGCTACCGGCCTGATCGGGATCCTCGTCGGTGGCGCCATCCTGGGTGCACTTGGATTTGTCTTTGCCGGTATGACCGACAAGGAAAAACCGCTGCGCTGGGCGACCTTTGCGCTGTTCCTGGTGCTGGGCTACCTGTTCGGCGGGCTGCCCGCCGCGGTGGTGGGCGGCTTGTTCGGCTGGTTCGCGGGCTGGTTCATCTTCTGGCTGGCGACCTCGCGCTACCGGGCGCATCTGCCGCCCTATCTGACCCCCGGTCAGGTGCTGTGGCATTACAGTTTCCGGGTGATCTGCGGCGTTATCTTCGTCTTCCTGATCACGCCGATCCTGGTGGTGATGCCGCTCAGCTTCAATGCCGAGAACTTCTTCACCTTCACGCCGGAAATGCTGCGCTTTGATCCGGCTGGCTATTCGTTGAAGCACTACAAGGACTTCTTCAGCAATGATGACTGGCAGCAGGCGCTGTGGAACTCGATCAAGATCGCGCCGATGGCGACGATCCTGTCGGTCAGCTTCGGCACCCTGGCGGCGATTGGTCTAAGCCAGCCGCACGTGCCCTTCCGCCGCGCGATCATGGCGATCCTGATCTCTCCGATGATTGTGCCGCTGATCATTTCGGCTGCGGGCATGTATTTCTTCTATAGCCGCATCGGGATGCAGGGCACCTACTTCGGCGTGGTTCTGGCCCACGCGGCGCTTGGCATTCCCTTCGTGATCATCACCGTGACCGCGACACTGGTCGGCTTTGACCGCTCGCTGACGCGCGCTGCGGCGAACATGGGCGCCGATCCGGTGACCACCTTCTTCCGGGTGCAGATGCCGCTGATTTTGCCCGGTGTGATTTCCGGTGGTCTCTTTGCCTTCATCACCTCCTTTGACGAGGTGGTCGTGGTGCTCTTTGTCGGCTCCGCCGGTCAGAAGACTCTGCCGTGGCAGATGTTTACCGGCCTGCGCGAGCAGATCTCGCCCACCATTCTGGCGGTTGCGACCATCCTTGTGGGGATCTCAATCTGTCTGCTGACGGTGCTGGAACTGCTGCGTCGCCGCTCCGAACGTCTGCGCGGCATGAGCCCAGGCTGATACGCCACAGAACGCTGATATAAAGAAGGCCCCGCAGAGGATGCGGGGCCTTTTCTTTTGCTTGTCGTGAGGTGCGGCTCAGCGCAGGCGGCGCAGCAGTTTGAGCGAGGCATAACCATCCGGGATCAGACCTTTGGAGGCCTGATAGCTGCGGATCGCGGCCAGCGTCTTGGGGCCGATCTTCCCATCAACGCCGCCGGTGTTGAAACCGGCCCGCGACAGGCGCTGCTGCAGCTCCTTGCGTTCCCGGAAATTCAGCGACCGGTCCCCGCGCGGCCATTTCGCCTGGATCGCCGGTCCGCCTGCGATGCGGTCGGACAGGTGCCCCACCCCGATCACATAGGCATCGGCGGCGTTATAGCGCTCGATGACCGAGAAGTTCTTGAAGATCATGAAGGCGGCGCCATTCCCGCCGGCGGGCAGCAGGATCGAGGCTGTGCCATGGTTGGGAACGGCGCGCCCGTTGGTTCCAACGACACCCAGCCGGGCCCATTCCGCGGGAGATTTCTTCACCGACCGGCTGGCCAGACCATAGTTGAACCCGCGCGGTAGCTGCACTTCGACGCCCCAGGGCTGGCCTTTGACCCAGCCGAACCGCTTCAGATAAGCGGCGGTCGAGGCCAGCGCATCAGAGGGGTCTTCCGACCAGATGTCGCGTTTGCCATCGCCAGTGAAATCCACAGCATAGGCCAGATAGGAGGTGGGTATGAACTGGGTGTGCCCCATGGCCCCGGCCCAGCTGCCGGTCATCTTGCGCGGGGCGACGTCGCCCGATTGCAGGATCTTCAGCGCCGCGATCAGCTGCTTTTCAAAGAACCGCCCGCGGCGACCGTCATAGGCCAGCGTCGCCAGCGATTGAATCACGTTCATATTGCCGCGGTGGTTGCCATAGTTGCTTTCCATACCCCAGACGGCGACCACGACCTCCTTGTCGACGCCATAGGTGGCTTCGATCCGGTTCAGGCGCCGCCGCTGTTCACGCAGGGCCTTTTTGCCGTTCTTGACCCGAGAGTCCGAGACGGCACTGTCTAGGTATTCCCAGATCGTCTTGGTGAATTCGGATTGGTTGCGGTCACGGCGAATGACGTCGTTGTCATATTCCACGCCGCGAAAGGCGCGGTTCAGTGTTGAGGAGGAGATCCCCTGCGCCATAGCCCGGCGTCGGAAGCCGTTGATCCAGGCCTGAAAGCCACTGTTGGCGGCGACCGGTTCGACCTGATCGTCCTGGGCAATTCCCGGTGCCAGCCCGTTCGGGCGGCTCAGGGGGCGCAGTGAGATCGCGGCCGCCAGCTGGTAAGAGCCGTCGGGCGCCGTGGCGCCGCGTTCGACAGGGCGCTCAGGGGGGCGCAGCGATTCGTCGGGTCCGGCCTGTGCTGCAACTGCGCCGGTCGCGGCAAGGGCTGCCGCCTTCATCCAGATCCGCATGGGAATACTACCTTGGTTCAGTGTCTGCTCAGCTTGAATGTAATCATTGCCGGTCCATCGCAAAAGGGTGCAATCGGCAGGCGCGCAAGGCGCCGCCGAACCGGCGTAGCAGGCCGGATCTATTGGCTGTTTTACTTGCGGCGTTTGCGTTCGACCTTGCGCTTGGTCTTGGCGGCCTTGTGTTTGGATTTTGCCGCCTTGCGTTTGACGGTGCGGCCCGCCGGGCTGCGTCGTCCGCGCCCACTGCCACCTTTGGGCAGGGCCTGATCCTCAATCGACAGCAGCTCCAGCTCCAAACCGCCGGTGACCGGCGCGGCCTGTGTCAGCCTGACGGTGACGCGCTGACCGATGGCAAGCGTGAGACCGGTATCGGCCCCCATCAGCGTCCCGGCATCAGCATCGAAATGGAAGAACTCGCGTCCGATAGTGCGCACGGGCACCAGCCCGTCGGCATGGGTTTCATCCAGTTTCACGAAGGCGCCGAACCGAGCAATGCCGCTGATCCGGCCGGTAAATTCATTGCCGACCCGTTCCGACAGGTAGGCCGCCAGATAGCGGTCCGTGGTGTCACGTTCCGCGATCATCGAGCGGCGCTCGGTCTCGGAAATATGAGTAGCGGTGTCGTCCAGCCGCTCGATTTCATCGGGGGTGAGACCATCCTTGCCATTGTCCGGCCCCCAGCCATGGGCGGTAATCAGCGCCCGGTGCACGATCAGATCCGCATAACGCCGGATGGGGGATGTGAAATGCGCGTAGTTGCGAAGGGCCAACCCGAAATGGCCAAAGTTTTCAGGGTTGTAATAGGCCTGCTGCATCGATCGCAGGGTCGAGATATTGATCAGCTCTGCATCGTCCGTGCCCGCCGCCGCATTGAGCAGCGCGTTCAGATGCCGGGTTTGCAGCACCTGTCCCTTGGCGAGGTTCAGACCTGCCGCCTGCGCGGTTTCCCGCAGCGCCTCAAGTTTCTCTGGCGCTGGTTCTTCGTGGACGCGGAACACCAGCGGGGTGCGTTTCTTGATCAGGGTCTCGGCGGCGGCGACATTGGCAAGCACCATGAATTCCTCGATCAGCCGGTGCGCCTCCAGCCGGTCACGGAAATTGACCGAGGCAACCTGTCCGTCGTCATCCAACACGATGCGCCGTTCCGGCAGATCCAGATCCAGCGGCTGACGCGCGGCGCGGGCCCTGGTCAGGGCGCGATAGGCGGCATAAAGCGGTTTGATCACGTCCTCCAGAAGGGGCGCGGTCTTCTCGCTCGGGCGCCCGTCCATGGCATCCTGCACTTCCTGATAGCTGAGCGCGGCGCTGGAGTTGATCAGCGCCCGCATGAAGCGATGGCCGATCTTGTTGCCCTCCGCATCGACCTGCATGCGCACCACCACAGAGGCGCGCGGCACGTTTTCATGCAGCGAGCACAGATCGCCCGACAGCCGGTCCGGCAGCATCGGCACCACGCGGTCGGGGAAGTAGCTGGAGTTGCCCCGTTTGCGCGCCTCTCGGTCCAGCGCCGAGCCGGGGCGCACATAGGCGGCCACATCGGCAATCGCGACCCAGATCACATGGCCGCCGGGGTTCTTGGGATCGGTGTCGGCCTCGGCGAAACAGGCATCGTCGCGGTCCCGCGCATCCACCGGGTCGATGGTGATCAGCGGCAGGTCGCGCAGGTCTTCGCGTCCTTTCAGGCCAATGGGTTTGGCGGCGTCCGCCTCGGCCATCACCTGATCGGGGAATTGGTCAGGAATGCCGTGCTGGTGGATCGCGATCAGCGATACCGCCTTGGGCGCCGATGGATCGCCCAGACGTTCGACGACGCGCGCGCGGGGCAGGCCCAGACGGGTCTTGGGACCGGCCTGTTCGGCCTCGACCAGTTCACCATCCTTGGCGCCGCCCGTTGCATCCGGCGCCACGCTCCATTCGGTCGAGCTGGATTTGTCGATCGGAACGATCCGGCCCCCTTCGGCACCGGTGCGAAAGACGCCAAGCACCCGTTTGGGGTTGGTACCGATACGGCGGATCAGCCGGGCTTCGTAATTGTGATCCGCGCCTTTGACGGCGGTCAGCCGGGCCAGGATCCGGTCGCCTTCCCCCAATGCGGGATCCGAGGCGCGCGGCATCAGCAGGATAATGGGTTCCACCCCTTCGCCGTGCCATTCCATCGGGCGGCCAAACAGATCGCCGTCCCGGTCCGGACGTTTGACCGTCAGGATGGTGACGGGCGGCAATTGTTCTGGATCGCGGTAGGTTTTCCTGCGCTTCTCCAGGTGCCCTTCGGCCTCCAGTTCCTTCAATACGCGCTTGAGGTCGATACGGTCAGCCCCCTTGATGCCAAAGGCCTTGGCAATGTCGCGTTTCGAGTTCTGGGTCGGGTGGGCGGAAATCCAGTCGAGGATTTCGGCCTTGGAGGGGATACGGGTCATATCTCCCGCGTATCATGACCCGAAGACAAGGTCATGATGAAAAGATCGGGTCAGCTGCGGCTTTGGCGCAGATCTGCTGCCGTGTCCACGTCGTTCAAGATGTCTGTCTGCGCAATGCGCCATCCCGGAAGCGTCGCGACAGAATCGGCCAGCGCGTGCTCGCTGGACCAGCGCACGTTCTGAAACAGGGTTTGCGGCAGGCGGGCCGGGTGTTTTGCTCCGACCAGCCAGTAGCCGCCATCGGTGGCTGGGCCGAACACCGCATCCGAGTGCCCCAGCGCGGCAAAGGCACGGGCGATATGGGCGCGGGTGATGCCGGGAATGTCGGCGCCGATCAGGCAGACAGGACCGTGCACCGGGGCGCGGCCCAGCCTATCGACCGGGACAGAGGACGCCGCCATGAGCATCCGCTTCATGCGCTGTCCCAGATCGCCGCCGCCCTGCGCCAGACGCGGCAGATCAGCGGGCCAGACGCGGGAGGTGACGGCCCGGTCCGGGGCCACCGCCAGAACGATCTGCCAACGTGGATCGCGCAAGGATCGGATCAACCGGGCCGATTGATGCCGGAACCACCAGGTGGCGGGGATCACGCCGATCCCCTGTCCCAGCCGCGTTTTGACCCTGCCCGGGCGCGGTTCCTTGATCATGATGACAAGGGTTTGGCGTTTCATCTTAGTTCAGGTCCAGAACCATATCACGGTGGTCGATCCCGGCGTCATCATAGACGGGGCCGGTGGCTGTGAAGCCCAGCTTTTCATAAAAGCCGAGGGCGTGCAGCTGGGCGCCCAGCTTGGCGCGGGACATACCGGGTGTCTGGCGGGCGATCTCCACCGCCTTTTCGATCAGCGCCTTGCCCAGACCGGTTCCCCGGCCAGCCTGTGTGACGCAAACCCGCCCGATCTTGGCGGTGTCACCGGCAAAGACGATGCGGGCGGTGCCGATGGGCTGTCCATCCTGCGTGGCCAGAAGATGGGTTGCCACATCATCCAGCGCGTCGATCTCTTCCTCGACAGGTACGCCCTGTTCCGTGACGAAAACGTCGAACCGCAGGCGAAAACAGGCCTCGCGGTCCTCGGTGACCGCAATCTGCGCCGTCATGCGAAATAGTCTTTCAGGATGCGGGAATAGATGGCTTTCAGCTGGTGAATCTGCGCGATTTCAACGTTTTCATCCACCTGATGCATGGTCTTGCCCACGAGGCCGAACTCCACCACCGGGCAGTGCGATTTGACAAAGCGCGCGTCCGAGGTGCCGCCTGTGGTGGACAGCTCCGGCGTGACACCGGTTTCCGCCGCCACTGCGGTTGAGACCAGATCGGAGAGCGCGCCCGGCGGCGTTATGAAGCTTTCGCCGGAAATCTTGACCTGCATGTCGATGGTGGTGCCAAACTCGGCTTCGACCTTGTCGGCCTCTGCCCGCAGCCATTCCGTCAGGCTGGCGCCGCTGTGGGCATCGTTGAAGCGGATGTTCACGGTGGCGCGGCTTTGCGCCGGGATCACGTTGGTCGCCGGGTTGCCGGTGTCGATGGTGACAACCGCGAGCGTAGAGGCGTCGAAATGCTCGGTGCCCTGATCCAGCTCGTGACTGGCGAGACGATCCATCAGCCGCGCCATGGCGTTGAGCGGATTGTTGGCCCGGTGCGGATAGGCGGAATGGCCCTGTTTGCCGGTCACGGTGAACCATGCCGACAGCGATCCGCGGCGCCCGATCTTGATCATCTCGCCCATGGTCTTGGGGCAGGTGGGCTCTCCCACCAGGCAGACCGACATGGCCTCCCCCTGTTCCTGCATATAGTCCAGCAGCGCGGTGGTGCCGTCCAGCGCATCGCCTTCTTCATCGCCGGTGATGGTCAGGATGACGGCGCCGTCGGGCGGGGTGGTCTGCACAAAATCGATGGCAGCAGCGGCAAAGGCGGCAACGCCCGATTTCATGTCGGTGGCGCCCCGGCCATAAAGGATGCCGTCTTTTTCCTCGGCGCCAAAAGGATCGACGGTCCAGGCCGCTTCATCGCCCACGGGCACCACATCGGTGTGACCGTTGAAGCCAAAGGTGCGGGCGTGGCCTTTTGCACCCCAGCGGGCAAACAGATTGCTGATCCCGCCGCGGTCTGCCCGGGCGCAGTCAAAGCCTGCGGCGCTTAGAATCTGTTCCAGCAGCTCCAGCGCGCCGCCCTCTTCAGGGGTGACCGACGGGCAGCGGATCAGATCGGCGGTCAGGCGGGCGGGATCGGTCGGGGACATGCGGTGGGCTCCTGAAATTCCGGTTTGTCATGGCCTAGCGTGGATCCCGGCAAGGTGCAAACCGCCAGAAGGTCGCCAAGGGAGCAGGTCATGGGACTGTGAAGGGGCGGAGAGGGGGCGAAACGTGGCGCAAAAAAGGTCATTTTGTGTACCCCCTTCAGAGGCGGGGACAGGCAAAAAGAATCGTGTTAATAATCTATTAACCAAGAAGACCTGAGGCAGGTCACCAACGCGCAGTACAGGTCCATGTGGCCACTGCATCCCGGAAAACAGGACCCGGAAGGGTCTTTACCCCGCATGGCGCCGAAAAGGCGTTTCAATGCGCCGGATGGTCTGTCTCATCGTTATGAGTGAGGGCAGGGCAATGGTGGCAGCGTCTGAACTGAACTACAATCTGGCGGCGTCTGCCGATCAGATGGCGGAAGAGATCTTTGGCACCGGCGTCACGGTGGTCAGCGCGAGCTATTCCGGCGACAGTCGTTCCTCTGCAATCTACTCGGGCGGCGATACAATAGCCCCCGGTGCAACGCCGGGCGATACGGGGGTGATCCTGTCGACGGGCCGCGCGGATGACTACACCAATTCCAGCGGCGAGGCGAACCAGCGGGCCAACCAGTCCACCAATACCAGCGGTGAGAACGACAACGCCGACTTTAATGCGGCTGCTGGCGCGCGGACCTATGATGCCTCCTATCTGGATGTAAGTTTCATTCCGGATGGCGAAGTGATGACGATGCAGTTCATCTTTTCGTCCGAGGAATTTCCAGAATACCAGGATTCGATCTATCAAGACTCGGTCTCGGTCTGGATCAATGGCGAACAGGTACAGTTGGAGGTGGGTAGCGACACCGCCAACCCGGACACTGTCAGTTCTACCAACAATCAGAACCTCTATCTCGACAATACCGGCGATGCCTATAACACCGAAATGGACGGGCTGACGCTCACCATGACGCTGACGATGGTGGTCAACCCGGATGAGGTGAACACTCTGCGCATCGGTATCGCCGATGTGGGCGACAACAAATACGACAGTAACCTTCTGATCGCTGGGGATTCGATCCAGACAGATCTGGTGGCGCAGACGGATCTGGCGCACGTGCAGGCCGACGGCAGCAAGACGATCGATGTGCTGGCCAACGATACAAATGTGTCGGGCAGCACGCTGACCATTACCCATCTGAATGGTGTCGCGGTCACAGCAGGATCGCTGGTGACGCTGAGCACTGGACAGACGGTCGAGCTGAACGGTGATGGCACGCTGACCTTGGTCGGGGATGGCGACGTGGAGGATTTCACCTTCACCTATACCGTCAGCAATGGGACCAATTCAGATACCGGGGTGGTGAATGCGACTTCGATCCCCTGCTTTGTGGCAGGGACGCTGATCCGCACCCCGCGCGGCGAAGTGCCGGTCGAGAGCCTGATGCCCGGGGATCTGGTCATGACCCGCGATGACGGGCCGCAGCCGGTGCGCTGGACCGGATCGCGCCGGGTTGCCGGGACCGGGGAATTGGCACCGGTACGGATTGCTGCGGGCAGCTTTGGCGCGCACCGGACATTGTCCGTCTCTCCGCAGCACCGGGTGCTGGTGCGCGGCGCTGCGGCGGAACTGCTGTTTGGCGAACCCGAGGTTCTGGTGACGGCGCGGGATCTGATCAATGACAGAACGGTCCGGCCCTCTCCCTGCCGCGAGGTGGAGTATGTCCACCTGATGTTCGACCGCCATCAGGTGATCTATTCTGAGGACCTGCCCAGCGAAAGCTTCCTGCCCGGTCCGGAAACCCCGAACCTGTTCGAACGGAGGGTGCTGGATGAAATCTGCGCCCTGTTCCCCGAGCTGGACCCGGAAACCGGCACCGGTTATGGACCTGCGGCCCGGCGGGCCCTGTCCGGGGCTGAGGGGCGTTTGTTGTCGGCTATGCAGATCGGCTGAGCAAGTAGTCTGCGTCCTATGCCGCGCCATTGGGCAGGGCAGAGCATGACCCGAGGGGAGCGCGCGGCATCACGCTTGCGTGATGCTATTATACGGCCTAAGACATTTCTGATTTCCTTAATCCAGGGTCGTGATTTCGACGTGTCTTTCTTCCGTCTTCTTCCATTGATGATGTTTGCCCTCTGGGGACAGGTTAGCCTGGCCCAGATGCTGACGGTCAACACCGTGACGCGGCCGCCGTTTTCAATGGTGGAAAATGGGGTCGATACCGGATTCTCGATCGAGCTGGTGGAGGCGATGGCTGATCGCCTTGGCTGGAACTACGAGATCAACCGGACCGAGACCTTTGCCGAGATGCTGGAGGGCGTGCGCAACGGCACGGTGGATATGGCGGCGGCCAATATCTCGATCACGGCGGCGCGCGAAACCGAAATGGATTTCAGCCAGCCAGTGTTCGAAAGCGGGCTGCAGATCATGGTGCATGCCGAGGACGTGCGGGCGCCGTCGCTGTGGCGGGCCATGCTGTCCTGGGATCTTGCGATTGCCATCGGTCTGGCGTTCCTACTGCTGTTCGGGGGTGGCATGCTGATGTGGACATTCGAACGCCGCGCCCAGCCCTATTTCGACCGACCGCTGAAAGAGGCCTGGTTTCCGTCCTTCTGGTGGGCGCTGAATCTGGTGGTGAATGGCGGTTTTGAAGAGCGCGTCCCCCGCACCCCCATCGGTCGCCTGTTCGGGGTGCTGCTGGTGATTTCATCGCTGTTCGTGGTGTCGGTCTTTGTCGCAAAGATCACCACAGCGATGACGGTCGAGGCGATCACCGGCAAGGTGAATTCCGTCAATGACCTTTATGGCCAGCGGGTCGGCACCATCGAGGGGTCGACGGCGTCGGGTTTCCTGCAGCGGCGGGATATCGATTTCTATGGCTACCCGGGGCTGGAAGAGCTGATCGAAGCCTTCGAGGGGCGCAAGATCGACGCGGTGGTCTTTGACGCGCCGGTGCTGAATTACTACGTCACACACGAAGGCGAGGCCCACGGGCGCACCATCGGGTCTGCTTTCCTGCGGGAGAATTACGGTCTTCTGTTCCCGCAGGGCTCAGAGCACACGGAAGAAGCCAACCGCGCGCTCTTGGCGCTGCAAGAAGACGGCACTTATGATCAGCTTTATAAACGCTGGTTCGGCGGATCGAGGTGATCTGGATCCCCGGGTACGCGTTCAGTGGATGGTGGGTTCTTCCCCGTCAAAGAACGGCGTCATCTGAGCGACGATAACGGCGTTCTCCGCCAGTGCGCGGTCCATCAGCTCGCGCTCTTCCTCTCCGATCTCGTGACCTTCGGCTTCGCGCTCGGCCAGGGTGCCATATCCGGTCACATCCAGCGGCGCGGTGTCGGCCTGTTTCAGGATCGCCACCGTTTCACGCACGGCTTCGGCTTCATCCACGCCGGAGGCGTAGACCATCAGCGCAGCGCCCGAGGCGCCATCGGGCAGCCCGTCGCCTTCTTTGCGGCCAATCTGAACCAGCAGCGTATAGACCTGCTGGCGGGAGGGTTTCTTCTTTTCCATGGCGCAGGCCATACGCGGGGCGCGCTGCGCGGTCAATCGTCTTAGAGCCTGCAGAAGTGGTCTGCGAGGTGGTCATTTGCGCTGGTTTACCGATCCTCAACTCCGGGTCTGCTAAGGGAGGCGGGGCCGGTTCTCACGCGCCGGGCCGATTTTCTGTTTTGCTCATGCTTTTTCAGGACCGATCTTATGCCCATTGCATCCGAGTTGCCCGTCGATACCTCAGCCTCTGCGGCGCAGATGGCGGATGCGATGTTCGGCAGCGGAATTACCGTTCTCAATGCCAGCTACACAGGCGCCAAAGACGCCTCAGGCATCTATTCGGATGGCGACACGGTTGCCTCCGAGATCACCCCCTCGGACACCGGCGTGATCCTGTCGACTGGCAATGCGGCGGATTTGACCAACAGCAGCGGTGACGTGAACACGAGCTCGCGGACCACGACGCGCCACGGAGAAGCGGGCGATTCCGACCTGACCGATCTGGCGGGTATGCAGACCTATGATGCGGCGGTGTTCGAGGCGAATTTTATTCCGGCGGGCTCGACGCTGACCATGCAGTTCGTGTTCTCCTCGGAAGAGTATTTGGAGTACGTCAACAAGGGGTTCAACGACGCGGTCGGGGTCTGGGTCAACGGCGAGCAGGCCGAGCTGACGATCGGCAGCGGTGACATTTCCATCGACAATATCAACGATGGGTCGAACCAGGATCTTTATGTCGACAACAACCAGCATGACGACACCTACAATACCGAAATGGATGGCTTCACCATCACGTTGACGCTGACCGCGCCGGTCAAGCCGGGGCAGGTGAACTCGATCAAGATCGGCATCGCGGATGCGGGTGATGATAAATACGATTCCAACCTGCTGATCGCTGGGGATTCCATCCAGACCGCGCTGGTGGCAGGGGATGACGCAATCACGCTGGATGAGGGCAGTTCGGACACGCTGGATGTGCTGGCCAATGACAGCCACACGCCCGGCACGACGCTGACCATCACCCATATCAACGGCCAGCCGGTGGTGGCGGGCAGCACCGTCACCCTGTCGGGCGGCCAGCGCATCACCCTGAATGACGATGGCACCTTTGACATTGCCGCGCAGGATGATGTCGACGATCCCGAGACCGCGACTTTTACCTATACGGTTGCCGATGGGCTGGGGAATACCGACACGGGTCTGGTGAAAATGACCACGGTCCCCTGTTTCGTGGCCGGGACGTTGATTGATACCGCCGCGGGGCCGCAGCCGGTGGAGAAGCTGGAGCCGGGTACTCTGGTTCATACCCGTGACAATGGATTGCAGCCGCTGCGCTGGATCGGCCGCAGCCACCGCCGCGCAGAGGGCGCCGATGCGCCGGTGGTTCTGGCCGCAGGCGCGCTGGGCGATCACGCTGCGCTAGAGCTGTCGCCCTGCCACCGGGTTCTTGTGTCCTCGGATCGGGCAGAGCTGTTGTTTGGTGCGCCGCAGGTTCTGGTCAAGGCCAAGGATCTGGTCAACGGCGACAGCATCCGCATGCGCCGTGATGGCGGCCCCGTGACCTATGTGCACCTGCTGTTTGACCGGCATGAGATCATCCGGGGCAACGGGTTGGAGAGCGAAAGCTATCATCCCGGCCTTGAAACCGCTGCCAGTTTTGATGGTGAAACGCGGGCCGAGATCCTGAACCTCATCGGCGGCGACTGGTCCGCCTACGGCCCTTGTGCCCGTCCGGCGCTGAAAGGATACGAAAGCCAGCTGCTTTTGAAGGCTGGCTGAGGGTCAGGTGCGGGGTCAGTACTGGGTGCGCATCCGGTAGCCCGGGTGAAAATGCATCCTAACAAAGGTCACCGGCTGCTCCTGAAACCAGGTTGCCCGTTCCATCAGGAACAGCGGCGTGCCCTCTTGCGTGCCAAGGAACCCGGCCAGCGCCGCATCCGCCGCCACCGAAGACAGGGTGATTTCGGCATTGGAGAAGGGCACGCGTGACAACAGCCATTCGTTGGGTCCGGTCTGCGAAAAATCAGCCTCCGCGACATCCGGCACCGCGTCGATATTGATCCAGCGGTCTTCGAACTGAAACGGGCTGTTGTCGGCGTAATGCATGCATTGCAGATGCAGGACCTCCGCCCCCGCCGTCAGCCCCATCTGCGAGGACAGCCACCCCGGCGCAGGCAGGGCGGCACGGCTGACCAGCCGGTAGCGATACACCGCATTCATGTCTTCAACTTGCTGGCGGGTTACGGTGATTTCCAGCCGCGCCTGTTTCACCGGCGCGATGGCAACGCGCGTGCCGCTCTTGCGCTTGCGGTCGATTATGCCACGTTCGGCCAGTTCGCGCAGCGCGCGGTTCACTGTGGCGCGGGCGCAGCCGAATTCCTCGGACAACTCCTGTTCAGTGGGGAGTAGGGCACCCTGATCCCAAACCCGGTCCTGAATGCGGCGCAGCACCTCGTCCCGGATATCCTGAAAACTGGTTTTCTTTTGTGGCTGCACCGGCTGTCCTGCTGCTGGTTGTGGCGAAAGGGTCGATCCGTTCTCGGCGCCCGTGCGCGTTTTGTAAAGTCGCGCGGTCAGAGTGCGGCGCGCAAGGACTGCACTGTGTCGCGGAAGGCGGCCAAAATCTGCTCCCGGCCCACGTGGCGCCCTTGTTTCACCTGATGACGTCCGGCGCTCCAGACATCGGTGATGGCGCCGTCACCTGCGGCGAAGCACAGACCGTCCAGCAGTTGTTCGGGCGTCAGCGCACAGAGAGCAGGCAGAGAGGTGTCGACGGCAATAAGATCGGCCAGCGCCTCGGTTTCGATCTGTCCGGCGGCGCGGCCCAGCGCCTGCGCCCCGCCCCGAGCGGCGCCCAGATACAGGGTGTCGCCGACGGATCCCGGTCCCGGGGGCATCACGTTGCGGGCCAGATCGCGCAAGCGCTGGGAATACTCCAGCTGGCGCAGTTCTTCGGGCAGGGCGATGCGGATATTGGAATCCGATCCGATCCCGAAGCGCCCGCCCTGCGCCAGATACTCCGCCCCATTAAACGGGCCATCGCCCAGATTTGCTTCGGTGATCGGGCACAGCCCCGCGACCGCGCCTGATGTGGCCAATACTCGGGTTTCCGCCTCGGTCATATGGGTGGCGTGGATCAGGCACCAGTCCTTGCCCACCGGCGCGTTGCTCAGCAGCCATTCGACAGGACGAGAGCCCAGCCAGTCTTGGATGTCCTTCACCTCGGCGGGTTGTTCGGCGATATGGATATGGACCGGCGCGCCGTTTTGGATCTTCAGGACCTCTGCTAGATCTTCAGGGCTGGTGGCGCGCAGGGAGTGCGGAGCGATGCCAATGCGGGTGTCGGCGGGCAGGTCTCGGTCAGCATTTTTGCGAACCTGCGCCACAAGATCGGCAAACCCGTCCACCGAATTGCCGAACCGCAATTGCCCACCTGTCAGAGGCTGCTGCCCAGCCCCGCCATAGGAATACAAAACCGGCAGATGCGTCAGGCCGATACCGGTCTCGCCAGCGGCGGCAAAGACCCGGTTGCTCAACTCGGCTGGGTCGTCATAGAGGGCGCCGCCGGGTTGGTGGTGGACATAGTGGAATTCCCCCACGGCGGTGTACCCGGCCTCAAGCATCTCCATGAAAGTCAGCGCAGCGATGGCCTGATACTGCTCAGGGCTGAGGTGGTCGAGAAAGCGATACATCAACTGCCGCCATGTCCAGAAACTGTCCTGCCCGGCGGCGCGGTATTCGCTCATCCCCGCCATCGCCCGCTGAAAACTATGCGAGTGCAGGTTGGCCAGCCCCGGCAGCAGCGTGTCGACGCAGGTATCCCCATCGCCGGGCGTCGCATTGGCGGTGATCTTTGCAATGGCTCCATTCTCAATCCTCAGCCGGATGTTCTGGACCCATCCCGATGGGGTGCGGGCCTGCCGTGAAAAAATTGTCTGCATCTGATCACCTTATGTATAGACATAATATGAATATGCTCATATCAATCTTGCATCAAGAACTTTGTGAGGGGCTGATGACTGACGCATCCCGATATGTGCTGATCGGAGGACCTGCTGCCACGCTGGTGCAGGGGGACGCGCCTTACGGGCTGATTTCCGCAGCGGCTGTCGCCATCAAGGATGGCCTGATCGAATGGGCCGGGGCCGAGGCTGACCTGCCTGAGACCTACGCAGACTGGGACCGGCAGGATCTAGAAGGGCGGCTGCTGACGCCCGCGTTGATCGACTGCCACACCCATCTGGTGTTCGGCGGAGACCGGGCGCAGGAATTTGAAATGCGTCTGAACGGCGCCTCTTATGAAGAACTCGCCCGTGCCGGGGGCGGCATCGTCTCGACCGTTTCGGCCACCCGCGCCGCGTCAGAACAGGAACTGGTTGCGAGCGCCCTGCCGCGTCTGGATGCGCTGATCGCCGAAGGGATCACCACGGTCGAAATCAAATCCGGCTATGGGCTGGACCGCGAGGCTGAGCTGACAATGCTGCGCGCCGCCCGTCGGTTGGGGCAGATGCGCCCGGTGACAGTCATCACGACCTTTCTGGGCGCCCACGCCGTGCCGCCGGAATACACCGGCCGCGCTGGGGCCTATCTGCAGGAGGTCTGCCTGCCCACCCTGCGCGCGGCCCATGATGAAGGGCTGGTCGATGCGGTAGATGGTTTCTGCGAAAACATCGCTTTCTCTCCGGCAGAGATCGAACAGGTCTTTGCCTGCGCGCAGGAACTGGGCCTGCCGGTCAAGCTGCACGCCGAGCAGCTGAGCCATCAGGGCGGTACCGCGCTGGCCGCGCGTTATGGGGCGCTGTCGGTCGATCACCTTGAATATGCCAATGCGGCGGATGCTGCGGCAATGGCCGGGGCAGGCAGTATCGCGACCATCCTGCCCGGTGCCTATTACACGATCCGGGAAACCCAGGCGCCGCCCATCGCGCTGTTTCGTGACCGCGGCGTGCCGATGGCGCTGGCAACGGACTGCAATCCCGGTTCCTCGCCGATGACCTCGCTTCTGATGGCGATGAACATGGGTTGCACACTGTTCCGCATGACCCCGGAAGAGACACTGGCCGGGGTGACCTCCCACGCGGCACAGGCGCTGGGCCTTTCGGACCGGGGCCGCATCGCGGCGGGCCTGCGCGCTGATCTGGCCATCTGGAACGTCAGCCGTCCGGCCGAGCTGTCCTATCGCATCGGGTTCAACCCGCTCCACGCACGTATTTTCGAAGGCAGACCATGATTGAGATGACCCCGGGCGCGGTGACGCTGCAAACGCTCGAAACCCTGTATCGCTCTGACACCCCGGTCCGGCTGGACCCGGCGGCGCGCCCCGCTGTCGAGGCAGCGGCCCGGATGGTGGCCGACGCCGCAGCGGGTGATGCGCCGATCTATGGCATCAACACAGGATTTGGCAAACTCGCCTCGACCCGGATCGCGCCGGAAGACACCGCCACGCTGCAACGCAATCTGATCCTCAGCCATTGCTGCGGTGTCGGCGATCCGCTGCCTGCAGATCGCACCCGCTTGATGATGGCGCTTAAACTGCTCTCGATGGGACGGGGCGCCTCCGGTGTGCGCTGGGCGGTGATCGCCCAGATCGAGGCTATGCTGGCATGCGGGGTCATTCCCGTTGTGCCCTCGCAAGGCTCTGTCGGCGCCTCGGGCGATTTGGCACCGCTGGCGCATATGGCGGCGGTGATGATCGGCGAAGGCGAGGCCACCTATGACGGGGCGCGCATGCCCGGCGCCAGGGCGCTGGAACTGGCGGGGCTGGAGTCGATCGTTCTGGGGCCAAAGGAAGGGCTGGGCCTGATCAACGGCACCCAGTTTTCCACCGCCTGCGCTCTTGCCGGATTGTTTGATGCCTGGCGTCTGGCAGAAGCCTCCATCGTGGTGGCGGCGCTGACAACGGATGCGATCATGGGGTCCACCGCGCCGCTGATCGCGGATATTCACGCACTCAGGGGGCATGCCGGACAGATCGACGTGGCCCGCGAGATGCGCGCCATCATGAGTGGTAGCGAGATCCGCGAAAGCCACCGTGACGGCGACAGCCGGGTGCAGGATCCCTATTGCATCCGCTGTCAGCCGCAGGTGCTGGGCGCGGCGCTCGACGTGCTGCGGATGGCCGCCGGAACGCTGGAGATCGAGGCGAACGCCGTCACCGACAATCCGCTGGTGCTGGTCGAGGCTGGAAAGATCGTGTCGGGCGGCAATTTCCACGCCGAATACGTTGGCTTCGCCGCTGATCAGATTGCCCTCGCCGTGGCGGAGATCGGTGCCATCGCGCAGCGCCGCGTGGCGCTGATGGTGGATCCGTCGCTGTCCTTTGACCTGCCGCCCTTCTTAACCCCCGATCCGGGGCTCAATTCCGGTTTCATGATTGCCGAGGTCACGACTGCGGCCCTGATGAGCGAGAACAAACATCTGGCCAATCCTTGCGTAACCGATTCCACCCCCACCTCTGCCAATCAGGAGGACCACGTGTCGATGGCCGCCCATGGTGCGCTGCGGCTGGGGCGGATGAACGCGAATCTGTCGGTGATCCTTGGCGTGGAATTGCTCTGCGCTGCGCAAGGGGTGGAGGCACGGGCGCCGTTGGAGACCTCTGACCGGTTGAAAGATGTGCTGCAGGCGCTGCGGGCTGAGATCCCGCCGCTCGCCGAAGATCGCTACCTCGCCCCCGAGATCGAAGCCGCCAGCGCGATGATCCGCAGCGGTGACATCGCCCGGGCGGCCGGAACCGAGGTGGCGCGATGATCGAGGTTACCCGTGGCTCTTCCCCTTTGGTTCTGGGACTGCCGCATACAGGCACCGACGTCCCGGAGGACATCCGGGCGGGGCTGAACGAGACGGGCCGGGCGCTGGCCGATACCGACTGGCACATTCACGACCTTTACGCTGGGCTGGTGGAGGGGGTTACCACGGTACGCACCCCGGTCCATCGCTATGTCATCGACGTGAATCGCGATCCGGCGGGTGTCAGCCTGTATCCCGGGCAGAACACCACGACGCTGGTGCCGCTGACCGATTTCGACGGCCGCCCGATCTGGACGGCAGGGGCGGAGCCGGACGAAGCAGAGATTGCCCGCCGCCGCGACGCCTATCATGCGCCCTATCACGCCGCGCTTGCGGCAGAGCTGGAGCGGGTCAGGGCACAGCACGGCTTTGCCATTCTCTATGATTGCCATTCGATCCGGGGCGAAATTCCCTTTCTCTTTGACGGGCCGCTGCCGGATTTCAATGTGGGCACCAATATGGGCACGACCTGCGATCCGGCGATCGAGGCGCTGACCCTGGCCCATTGCGAGGCAGCAGAGGGCTACACCGCGATCCTGAACGGGCGCTTCAAAGGTGGCTGGACCACCCGCCACTATGGCCGCCCTGTAGAAGGCCTGCATGCGATCCAGATGGAACTGGCGCAGCGCAGCTATTGCCTTGAGCAGGCGCCCTGGACCTATGACAACGCCCGCGCCGACCGGCTGCGGGCGCATCTGAGCCGTATTCTGACCGATCTGAAAACCTGGAGGCCGACATGAGCGATCCCCGCAAGAACAACCGCGATATCTATCCCCCCACCGGCCCCGAGATCAGCGCAAAAAGCTGGCTGACAGAGGCGCCGCTGCGGATGCTGATGAACAACCTGCACCCGGATGTGGCGGAAAACCCGCACGAACTGGTGGTCTATGGCGGTATCGGGCGTGCGGCGCGGACCTGGAAGGACTTCGACCTGATCGTCGACAACCTGCGCGCGCTGGAAGAAGATCAGACCCTGCTGGTGCAATCGGGCAAACCCGTTGGCGTCTTCCAGACCCACAAGGATGCGCCGCGCGTGTTGATCGCCAACTCGAACCTCGTGCCGCATTGGGCGAATTGGGATCATTTCAACGAGCTCGATAAGAAGGGGCTGATGATGTACGGCCAGATGACCGCCGGGTCCTGGATCTACATCGGCACCCAGGGCATTGTGCAGGGCACCTATGAAACCTTTGCCGAGGCGGGCCGCCAGCACTATGGCGGCGATATGCGTGGCAAGTGGATCCTGACCGGCGGACTTGGCGGTATGGGCGGTGCGCAGCCTCTGGCGGCGGTCTTTGCGGGCGCCTGCTGTCTGGCGGTGGAATGCAACCCCGACAGCATCGATTTTCGCCTGCGCACGAAATACCTCGACGAGAAGGCCGAGACCTTGGACGAGGCCCTGGCGATGATCGACCGCTGGACTGCCGCCGGAGAGGCAAAATCCGTTGGCCTTCTGGGCAATGCGGCGGATGTCTTTGCCGAGTTGGTTGCCCGCGGCATCCGCCCCGATCTGGTGACCGACCAGACCTCGGCCCATGACCCGGTGAATGGTTACTTGCCGCAGGGCTGGACCATGGGCGAGTGGAAGCAGAAGCGAGAAACAGACCCTAAAGCGGTGGAAAAGGCCGCCCGTGCCTCGATGAAGGTGCAGGTGGAGGCGATGTGCCAGTTCCACGCGATGGGCATTCCCACAGTCGATTACGGCAACAACATCCGCCAGATGGCGCTGGAGGAGGGGCTGGAGAACGCCTTTGACTTCCCCGGTTTCGTGCCCGCCTATATCCGCCCGCTGTTCTGCCGGGGCATTGGTCCCTTCCGCTGGTGTGCCCTGTCGGGCGATCCCGAGGATATCCGCAAGACCGACGCCAAGATGAAAGAGCTGTTCCCCGAGAACGAGGGCCTGCATCGCTGGCTGGATATGGCAGAGGAACGGATCGCCTTTCAGGGCCTGCCTGCGCGGATCTGCTGGATCGGCCTTGGCGACCGGCATCGGGCGGGGCTGGCCTTCAACGAGATGGTCCGCAATGGCGAGTTGTCGGCGCCGGTCGTCATCGGCCGCGATCACCTCGATAGCGGCTCGGTCGCCTCGCCCAACCGCGAGACGGAGGCGATGATGGATGGATCCGATGCGGTGTCGGACTGGCCGCTGCTGAATGCGCTGCTCAATACCGCCTCGGGGGCGACCTGGGTATCGCTGCACCATGGCGGTGGGGTTGGGATGGGCTTTTCGCAGCACTCCGGCGTGGTGATCTGCTGTGATGGCAGCGAAGACGCCGACCGCCGTATCGCACGGGTGCTGTGGAACGATCCGGCCACCGGCGTCATGCGCCACGCAGATGCGGGATATGAGATCGCCAAGGACTGCGCGCGCGCGCACCAGCTGAACCTGCCGGGCATCCTCTAACGAAAAACGCGCCCCGGAGGGGGCGCGTTTCAAACAGTGCCAGTCAAGGCCGGGATCAGTCGCGCAGCAGCTCGTTGATGCCGGTCTTGGAGCGGGTCTGCGCATCGACGCGCTTCACGATTACCGCACAGTAAAGGTTGATGCCGTTCTTCGACGGCATGGAGCCGGAAACCACGACCGAGTAAGGCGGCACTTCGCCATACATCACTTCGCCGGTTTCGCGGTCGACGATCTTGGTCGACTTGCCGATGTAGACGCCCATGCCCAGAACCGAACCTTCGCGCACGATGCAGCCTTCGACCACTTCGGAGCGGGCACCGATGAAGCAGTTGTCCTCGATGATGGTGGGGCCGGCCTGCATGGGTTCCAGAACGCCGCCGATGCCGACGCCGCCCGACAGGTGCACGTTCTTGCCGATCTGTGCGCAGGAGCCGACGGTGGCCCAGGTGTCGACCATGGTGCCCTCATCGACGTAGGCGCCGAGGTTCACGAAGGAGGGCATCAGGACCACGCCCGGCGCGATGAAGGCGGATTTGCGCACGACGCAGTTCGGCACGGCGCGGAAGCCTGCGGCCTTCCACTGGTTTTCACCCCAGCTCAGGAACTTGCTGTCGACCTTATCCCACCAGCCAGAGCCCTGCGGGCCGCCGGACTGGATTTCCATGTCCTTGATGCGGAAGCCCAGCAGCACGGCCTTCTTGGCCCATTGGTTCACATGCCAGTCGCCATTCTCCAGCTTTTCGGCCACGCGCAGGCTGCCGCTGTCGAGCGCGTTAAGCGTATCTTCGATTGCTTCGCGCTGCTCGCCGGTGGTGGCGGGGGTGATGGTGTCACGAGCCTCCCAAGCGGCTTCGATTGCGGTTTCCAGCTGTGCGTTGGACATGCGTGTATCTCCGGCAAGAATGTCGTTTCGCGCTTTCATAGCGGTATTCGGGGGGAAGGTCATGTGCGGATTGCGGTGAAACAGCGGCTTTGAGCGTCCTCAGACGATCTATCGCACCCGGCGCAGGTGGCGGCGCAGGATTTCACAGGCTGCTGCCGCATCGCGGCGCATCATGGCCTGTATGATGGCGGCGTGGTCCTTGTCGGCGCGCTGCCGCCACTGGTGCTGCCAGTTGGCAAACAGGTGCCGGGCCGCTGCGATGTGCAAATCGTCGATCGAGGCCAGCAGCCGCGGCATTGCGCAGGGCGCCAAGATGATGCGGTGGAACTGGCGGTTGAGCCGTTCCCAGCTGGCCATGTCCTCGGCCTCGTCGCAGGCGATACGGGCCGCGTCGGCGGCCGCGATGTCGGCGTCGCTGAGCCGGGGGAAGGCATGGGTCAGCGCCAGTACCTCCAGCGCCACCCGCATTTCGATCACCTCGCGGATCTCGGCTGGATCCAGCGCGCTGACGCGGGTGCCCCGGCGTGGCTCTGACCGCGCCAGCCCGTGCGCCTCAAGCCGCAACAGCGCTTCGCGCACTGGCACATGGCTGGTGTCGAATTCGCGGGCGATGTGGTCCTGACGCAGCTTTTCGCCCGCGGGCAAATGCCCGGTGACGATGCGCTCGCTCAGCGCACTATAGATCCTGTCTGCGATCGTGGCGGTCATGGCCCTGCGATAGGGTGCCTTTGGCCCTGCCGCAAGCCTTAGCCCTGCGGCTGAAGCGGATCTGGGGCGATATTGCCACCACAGACCAGCACAGCCACACGTTCGCCGGGGTCAGGTTGGTAGGCGCCGGACATCAGCGCCGCCAGTGCGGTTGCGCCTGCCGGTTCGGTCAGGATGCGCCGCTCGCGCCACAGGGCATGCTGCGCGCGGGTGATGGCCTCGTCCGGAACCGTGACCGATGTGACGCCGCGCGCCTGCGCCAGATCATAGCAGATCGACCCAATGCGTTTGGCGCCAAGCGCGTTTGCCGCGACGCCTGAAACCTCAACATCGATTGGTGCCCCGGCGGCAAGGGCGGCATTGAGCGCGCAGGAGGTGTCGGGTTCGACCGCGACGACTTTCTTGCTGCCATTGAACCAGGCCAGTGCGCCGGCGATCAGCCCGCCACCGCCGACCGCGACCACCACGGTGTCGGCTTCCAGTCCCTGATCCTGCCATTCGGCGAAACAGGTGCCCTGACCCGCCACGGTGCCGGGCGCATCATAGGCATGCACCTGCATGGCGCCTGTTTCCTGTTCATAGGCCTGCGCCAGTTCCAGCGCGTTGGCATAGGCGCCGGGCACCACCTGAAGATCGGCGCCGGTGTCGCGGATCAGTGAAATTTTCGCGGGGCCTGCCATCTCGGGCACGTAGATGCGGGCGCGATGACCCAGTTTGCTGGCGGCATAGGCCACTGCCGCGCCGTGGTTCCCGCCCGAGGCTGCGACGATGCCTGCATCTGGCACATCACAGCTGAGCAGGGTGTTGAAGGCGCCACGCGCCTTAAAGCTGCCGGTGTGCTGCATGTGTTCAAGCTTCAGCTCGATCGGCCGACCCAGATCAAACCCTTTCGTCTGCAACACGGGGGTCACCTGCACGTGGTCCCGAATGCGCTCTGCCGCTGCTGCGATATCGCCTGTCCAATCCATATCGTCCGCCTTTTCTTGTCTTTCGGCGGGAGACTACGCCAGTTCGCTCCGGGTGCAAGGGGCGAGCGGTGTGTGCGGGCTGGCGCCTGAGGCAGGGCAACGATAGACAGGGCAGCAGTTGAGCATAACATGCAGGTCTTTTCACATGAGCGACGATCGCAAAAGCCGGTTTCCCGACGCCCAATCCGACCGGAGCCGGGCCGAACATCTGCCGCATACGCCGCAGACCCGGTCCCCGTCCTATCGGCTGGCCTTTGACGACAATGAATTCATGCTGCGGGACGAGTTGCGCCCTGTGCGGTTGCAGCTGGAACTTTTGAAACCGCAGTTGCTGCTGGATGAAAAGGGGATCGAAAGCACCATCGTCATGTTCGGCGGCGCGCGCATTCCCAGCCCGCAAAACAAGGAGCAGGCCCGCACGCAGACCCTTGCGGAGCTTTCTCATTTCTACGATGAGGCGCGGGAATTTGCCCGGCTGATGACGCTGACATCCCTGGAGACTGTTGGACAGCACAATGTCATCGTGACGGGCGGCGGGCCGGGCGTGATGGAGGCAGGTAACCTCGGTGCCAGCGATGCCGGGGGGCATTCGATCGGCCTTGGCATCGTTCTGCCGCATGAGCAGGCGCCGAACCTCTATGTCACGCCGGATCTCAGCTTTAACTTCCACTATTTCGCGGTGCGCAAGATGCACTTTTTGATGCGGGCCCGGGCGATCACCGTCTTTCCGGGTGGCTTTGGTACCCTGGATGAGCTGTTCGAGAGCCTCACCCTGATCCAGACCGGCCGCATGGAACGGGTGCCCTTCATTCTATTCGGGCGCGCGTTCTGGGAAAAGATCATCAACTGGGAGGCCCTGGCGGATGCCGGGACCATTTCCGATCAGGATCTTGATCTGTTCCGGTTCGTCGAAACGGCACAAGAGGCCGTGGAGATTATCGATAACTGGGAGCCTGCTCCGGCGCGCGGCGCTTTGCCGGACCGCGATCTGTAGTCAGGCTGTCGAGCCAAATTTGGCTGCACCGCATCCGTCACCAATGCGTGGGGGATGCGGGCTGCTCAGAAAAACTCCGGCGGCAACACGCCAACCGCGATGCCCTGGGGCAGACGGGTCAGGATCTGTTCGCCTTCGATCGTTTTGATGCCATAGCCATAGCCACGCAGGCGAAACTGCCATTCACGGGTGCTCAGCGCCTTTTCACGCTCATCACGGATCATGGTCAGAACGCCCGGTTCAATGGCGCCAACAGTGCGGGTTTCGATGGGTTCCTGTTGCATTGCGATTCCCTTTTCAACAGCATTGTTTTCAGAATCGAAACTGTTCTAGCCAAATGGCGAAATTGCACCGGAATATAGGAAAAAATGGGGCAGCATTTTTCGTAAAATGGCGGTATCCGGCCCTCACACATCCCCGTTTAACCTCTGAAATTATTAAAAATTTCTTAAAGATAAGGTTAACCGCGCGGTTTCCGCCAATCTCAAGCCGCATGGCAGCCACATTCCCTGACGAAACGTTGATGCGTGGAATTGGTGTGTGGAGATTGTGATGTCTGAGGTATCCGATTATTCGGCCCTATTATATTATCTGGACGATGACGTCTTTCGCTGGAACGGACAGACATCCGTGGGCACGCAGGTCGTTGTCACCTACAGTTTTGTCGAAACGCAGGATCTGGCACCGGTATCGACAGATCCCTATGGCGCGAGCTCTTACTGGTCCTTCAGTGAGGTGCAGCGCGGTTATTTCCGGCAGGTGACAGAAGAGTTTGAGGCCACAGCCGGGATACGGTTCGTCGAGGTGGACGGCCCGGCCATGGTCAATGTCTTCGGTTTCAACGGTGGCAGCGCGGGCGGCTGGGCCGATATCGCGCTATCTCAGGACGGTCACACCAGTCAAGGCGACCTTGCGATCGGGACCAGCGCACTCAGCCCCGGTAGCTATGGATACGAAACCATGCTGCACGAGTTGGGGCATTCGATGGGGCTGAAGCATCCGCATGACGGGGATCTGACCCTGAAAGAGAGCTTGGATAATCAGGAAAACACCGTGATGACCTACAGCTATGATGGCTACAGCGTCACGGATCTCGGAACAATGGACGCCCAGGCTCTGCAGAACATCTATGGTGACGCCAGCGCCTTTGAAGGTTGGAATGTCGGGCTCAATCGCGTGGGCAAGGTCAAGATCCGCGCGACGGGCGAGGACGATGTGATGGTCTCCACCGATCAGGCCACCGTGCTGGTGGGGCGCGGGGGAGACGACCAGCTCATCGGCCGCGAAGCAAAAGACGTGATGCGCGGCGGCGCAGGACAGGACACGCTGATCGGTGGGCTCGGCAATGACAAGCTGAATGGTGGTGGGGGCAGCGATGTACTTTATGGCGGCATCGGAGAGGACGACTACTCGGGCGGCGAGGACGATTCCGATGTGCTCCACGGACGCGGCGGACGTGACCAGATCTTCGGTGGCGGCGGTGACGATCGGTTGACCGGTGCGCGGGGCGCGGACACTCTTGAAGGTGGCAACGGAAACGACCGCTTGCTGGGAGGCGGCGGCAGCGACATTTTGAACGGTGGCGACGGAGATGACGTCCTGACCGGTGACGGCGGCGCGGATGTCTTCGTCTTTACGGACGATGATTTCTACGATGTGAACACCATCACCGATTTCATATCCGGCGTCGATGTAATCGATGTTTCGCAGGTCGATCCCGCATACTTTGGAGAAATGAACGCGCAGCAGGATGGCGGAGACACAGTGCTCAGTTACGGTTCCTGGTTCGAGATACGGCTGGAAGGCTTTACCGGGTCTCTGACTGAAGGCGATATTCTGTACCTATAGAAATACCGTCTCGCGCGTTTCGGCAGACCGGTGTGGCGGTCTGCCTGTTCTTAGTCGGTCTATCACGAGCCTCAGGACGATGTGCCTGTCTCGGCCTCGATCTGCTTGCGGCTCTTGCGGGCGCGTTCGGTGGCCGATTTCAGCTGACCGCAGGCCGCCAGAATATCCTCGCCACGCGGGGTGCGGATCGGCGAGGCATAGCCTGCCTGGTAGATGATATTGGCAAAGGCGTGGATGCGATTGTTCGACGACCGTTTGTAGGGCGCGCCGGGCCATTCGTTGAACGGGATCAGGTTCACCTTGGCCGGAATGCCCTTGATCAGCTCTACCAGACGATGCGCGTCTTCGTCGCTGTCATTCACATCCTTCAGCATCACATATTCAAAGGTGATGCGTTCGGAATTTGTCAGCCGCGGATAGTCGCGCAGCGCGTTCAAGAGCGCCTCGATATTCCAGCGCTTGTTGATCGGCACCAGCTTGTTGCGCACCTCATCCGTGGTGGCGTGGAAGGACACGGCCAGAAGGCAGCCGATTTCTTCGGCGGTGCGGGCGATTTCCGGCACCACGCCCGAAGTGGACAGGGTGATCCGGCGGCGCGACAGGGAAATCCCCTCGGGGTCCATGGCGATCTTCATCGCATCGCGCACGTTCTCGAAATTATAAAGCGGCTCACCCATGCCCATCAGAACGATGTTCGACAAAAGACGGGTTTCGTCCTTGGGGGCGCCGGGCACCGGCCATTCCTCCAGATCGTCGCGCGCCATCATCACCTGTCCAACGATTTCACCTGCGGTCAGGTTGCGCACCAGTTTCTGGGTGCCGGTGTGGCAGAAGGAGCAAGTCAGGGTGCAGCCCACCTGGCTGGAAATGCACAGGGTGCCGCGGCCTTCCTCGGGGATATAGACCACCTCGACCTCGTGCCCGCCGGCGATACGCACCAGATACTTGCGGGTGCCGTCGCTCGACACCTGCTTGCTGACCATCTCGGGGATGGCGATTTCGAAATGCTCGTCCAGCTGGGCGCGGTAGGCCTTGGCGAGATTGGTCATCTCGGCAAAGTCGCGTTTGCCCCATTGGTAGATCCATTGCCAGATCTGCCCGACCCGCATCTTGGCCTGCTTTTCCGGCGTGCCGTGCTCGATCAGCGCCGCGCGCATCTGCTCGCGGGTGAGACCCACAAGGTTGATCTTGCCGCCCTCGGGCTGTTTGCGGGGCAGGGTCAGAACGTCTTGGGTGATCGGCGCGTTGGCGGTCATGGCAGGGCGACTCGGATTTATGGGCTGGATGCGGCTCTATATAGGAGTTTGACCAAAGATCAAAAGATTTCCTCCCCAGATACCACTGCAGAGGGGCTTGGGGTGGGGCGATAGCAAAAGCCCCGACTGCTGTCGCGGCCGGGGCAAAACGGTACTTTTATGCGAAAGGCCCGGCTTAATTACTGGGTGCAGCGCTTTTCCGCATCCTCGACTGCGGCAGTAAACCCAAGCAAGGAGAACCGGTCCTTGGTTTGGGTGCCGCGAGCCGAACGGGCGGTCAGCACCGCGTCTGATCCCCGTTTCATCGCGGTGATGATTTTAGCATCATCCGCTGGGGTCGCGGGCCAGGCCCATTCACCTTCGGTGAAGAGTTCGAATTCGGAATCCCCGATCACCATGTTGACGGTCGATCCGGGCGCGAAGGGGTATCCACCGGTAAAGCTGACCTGACCTTTGTCACTGTCATCCGGGCGATAGAGCACGAACAGCTGAATGTCGCTGCGGCGCACGGCGACAACCCGACCATCACGTGTGTTGACGGTTTCCTTGGGGGCGGAAACGCCCCAGCATTCGGTTGGGTTTTCGCCCTGAAAAACGCTCCAATCCACGTTGGCGCCAACGCGGTTATCCGTTTTTGCTTGCTGTGCGTTCGCGCTGGTGGCCAATGCGGCCACACACAGGCCCGCGGCCAAGCGGGCGAGTTTCGATGCCATTTGTCCCGACTCCAAGACTGTCATAACCTCAATTTCAGGGAAATCGTACCGGGGCTGGCAGCGTTGTGACCGCCGTCTTCGCCCGTTTCCCCTGCTTGCCTTACTGAAGCACACTAACGTAACAATCACCACGAGCGAAAGTGCGTTTTGGCAGGATTTCGCCAAGAAGCGAGGCAGATATCATGAATAAACCCGTACCTATGGCCGAGATCTGGCGTGGCTCCCTTTTGGAAAGCCTGCATCTGGGGCATGCGGTCATCTGTGACGCCAGCGGCCAGATCGTGCGCAGCTGGGGTGACCCGGAGGCGGTGATCTATCCGCGCAGCTCGGCCAAGATGATCCAGGCGCTGCCGCTGATGACCTCCGGCGCCGCTGCAAAATACGGGCTGACATCCGAGCAGCTGGCGCTGTCCTGTGCCTCGCACAATGGCGCCCATATCCACACCGACCGGGTCAATGCCTGGCTCGGTCAGCTGGGGCTGGCGGATAGTGATTTCCGCTGCGGCCCGCAGGAACCGGCCGACATCCCGGCGCGCAATGAGCTGATCATGACCGATCAAAGCCCCTGCCAGGTGCACAACAACTGCTCGGGCAAACACGCGGGCTTCCTGACCCTGAACCAGCATCTTGGCGGTGGGGCGGATTATGTCGAGATTGATCACCCGGTGCAGCAGGCCTGCCTGTCTGCCTTTGAAGAGGTGACCGGGCTGGAGAGCCCCGGATATGGTATCGATGGCTGCTCGGCGCCGAATTTTGCCACCACCGTGCACGGTTTGGCGCGGGCGATGGGCTGGTTTGCCTCGGCGCATACACGGTCCGACCGGGCCTCTGAAGGGGCGGCGCAGCTGGTGGCGGCGATGGCGAAACACCCCGAGCTGGTCGCCGGGGAAACCCGCGCCTGCACCAACCTGATGCGCGCCATGGGCGGCCGGGTGGCGATCAAGACCGGGGCAGAGGCGGTGTTCGTCGCCATCCTGCCTGAGCAGCAGCTGGGCGTTGCGCTGAAGATCACCGATGGCGCAACCCGGGCCAGCGAATGCGCCATTGCGGCCATTCTTGTAGGGCTTGGCGTTCTGGAGGCGGATCACCCGGAAACCCGCAAATATCTGAATACGCCGCTTCTGAACCGGCGTAATATCAATTGCGGCGCCATTCGTCCCGCTGCCGAACTGGCATTCTGACCCGCAAGGGCGGGCTCCCGCCCGTCGGTCAGCTATTGAAAAGCCGCCCTCCCGTTGGGCGTGGCGCCGCGCGATGCGCGGCGCTGGGCCCAAGGCCGCCATGGGGTGACGGCCCCAGGGCCGTTGCACCTGCGGGCGCGGGAGAGGCCCGGACGCTACATGGCGCGCCTTCTCGTCGGCCCGGGGTTCTGCCTTTAGAGCATGTCGAAGATCAGTTTCATCGCCAGCGCCACCGAAGTCAGAACCAGCAGCGGTTTGATCAACCGAGCGCCAATCTTCTGCGCCAGCCCGGCGCCCAGCCGCGCCCCTGCGATCTGCGCAAGACCCATGGCCAGTCCGGTCATCCACCAGGGCGTCGCAACAAAGGCAAAGGCGACCAGCGCCCCGGCGTTCGAGGAGAGGTTCAGCAGCTTGGTATGGGCCGTCGCCTTGAGAATGCCGTAGCCCGCCAGCGATACGAAGGCGAGCATGTAGAAGCTGCCCGCACCCGGTCCCAGCAGCCCATCGTAGGCTGCGCAGAGCGGCACCATGGTACCTGCGAACAAGGCAGGTGACAGGCGGCGCGCGCGGTCGAGATCGCCAAGCCCCTTCTTGGTGGCAAAGAAGACTGCGATTCCGATCAGCAGCAGTGGCAGGATCATCCGGATCCACTCTGTCGGCAGAACCGAGACCAGAAGCGCCCCGGCGATCGCTGCGACAAAGGCGATCAGCGCTGATCCCCCCTGCCGACGCAGGTCCACATGGCCGCCGCGGGCATAGGACAGGGCGGCGGTAGCGGCGCCGAACAGGCCCTGAATTTTGTTGGTGGCCAGGGCTGTGACCGGGTTGGCTCCCGCGATCAGCAGCACGGGAACCGTGATCAGTCCGCCGCCCCCGGCGACGGCATCGATGAACCCGGCAAGAAACCCGGCTGTCATCAACAGCAGAAGGGTTTCGATCCCGACCTCAAAGCCGGGCAATAGGTCGAGCACGTCTATCAGGCCTGGAAATCGCTGCGGGCATAGCCCTGCACATAAAGCAGCGCAGTGAGATCCCCGTGATTGATCCGGATATCACATTCCGCCGCCACCGACGGCTTGGCGTGCAGTGCAACGCCTGCGCCCGCACGGCTGAGCATGCCAAGATCATTAGCACCATCCCCGACGGCGATCACCTCCGCCTCAGTCAGACCCAGCTGGGCGGTGATCTCTTCCAGCGCGTTGACCTTGGCCTCGCGTCCCAGGATCGGGCGGGCCACATCCCCGGTCAGTGTGCCCTCTGCCGTCAGCAAGGTATTGGCGCGGTTTTCGTCAAAGCCCAGCTGGCCCGCGACCAGCGCGGTAAAGGCGGTGAACCCGCCCGAGACCAGCGCCGTATAGGCGCCATTTGCCTTCATCGTGGCGACGAGCTCTGCCCCGCCCGGCATCAGGGTAATGCGGGTGTTCAGAACCTCGGTGATCATGCCTTCGGGCAGGCCCTTCAGCAGGCCGACCCGTTCGGTCAGGGCGCCTTCGAAATCAAGCTCGCCGTTCATCGCGCGGGCGGTGATGTCCTTTACCCGTTCCCCGACGCCAGCGACCTCTGCCAGCTCGTCGATGCATTCCTGCTGGATCATGGTGGAATCCATATCCGCCAGCAGCATGCGTTTGCGGCGTCCCTCGGTCGGCTGGATGACCAGATCAACGGCCATGTTCTGCAGGTCCTGCCAGACGTCCCATTGGTTATCCGGCAGTGTCTCCAGCACAAACTCGGCGGCCACGTCGGGGGCCAGCCACTGGGCCTCGCCGCCGCCCCAGGCATTGCGCAGGGACTCGACCAGGGTCGCCTCAAGGCAGGGCGCCGCAGGATTGCAAAGCAGGGTGACGGTATACATGGGCAGGCTCCGGAGCGGGGGAGAGACAGGAACAGGGTGAATTGCGGCATGTCATAGCGAGGCGGGATCGCCGGGGCCAGCCCCTGCGGCCAATCGCGCATGTGTGCCCGCGCCAGTGGTCAGACCTTGCCGTTCTGCGACATCAGCACCGCCAACCAGCGGGTGGTCGGGATTTCGGCCAGGATGATCATCACCATCGCGGTTAGTGGTACCGCAAGAATGGCGCCGGTCATGCCCCAAAGCTCGGTCCAGAGCGCCAGCGCCAGCAGAACCGAAAACGGGCTGAGGTTGACCGAATGCCCAAGGTATTTCGGCTCAACGTAATAACCGATGATCATCTGCGGCGTCATCAGCGTCACCAGCGCCAGCGCCGCGTGGCCGAAGGAGCCGAATTGGATCAGGCTGATGGTGACCGGAAAGAACACCGCGATGATCGAGCCGATATAGGGAATGTAATTGAGCAGCCCGATCAGGATCGCCCAGAAGGCTGGGTGGGCAATCCCCAGCATTAGAAGGATCGCATAGGACACCAGCCCCAGAATGACGTTCACCAGCGTCTTTGCTGCCAGATACCCGCCGATCTTGTCGTTGATCTTGCGGGCCAGCTCCAGTGTGCGCTCGGCATCTTCCGGCTCCCGCATCGCCATCAGGGTCTTTTCCGGCAACCGGTCCAGTTCCGTCAGGATGAACACGGCGTATAGCGCGGCGCTGACGATCAGGGTGCCGCCGTTGCTGATGGTGGCAAGCATCGCGGGCATCAGCGTGGTGGCGTCGATCAGGTCCAGCAGGCTTTCGCCCAGGTTGGCCCAGCTGGGCACCTCGTCGACGCCGAGATAGGTCAGGAAATCGTGCTGCAGCTTATCGAGATTGGCGGCGTATTGCGGCAGGGCGGCAGAGATCGCCGTGGCGCTGGCCGTAATGAAGGAGGCCAGCACCATGAAGGCGGCAAGGATTGCCAGCAGCACCAGCAGCCGCCGCGCAGTACGGGGCAGGCGGCTGAAACCCGGCACATCGGCCAGAACCTCGGCGGCGGTGGTCAGGATGTAGACGGCGATCACGGCCACGAGGATCGGCAACAGCACGGCCTGACCGGCGGTCAGCAGCCAGCCCACCATCAGCAGCAGCGCAAAGGAATAGGTCACCAGCGCCAGTTTGCTCATCTGCGAAATCCGATTCGAAACACCATGGAGACAGACAACAGCATCCCATACCTCGCCGCAATGACAGAGCCTGTACGGGGCAGATCGGGTGCCGATCCGGGGTGAAAAGTTTCCGAAAGGCGTCAGGAGGGGTCGCAATTGCGCGCCAAATCGCCGCAATCTGTCGTTTTGCGTATTGCGCGGCCGCTCGGCAGGCCTTAGCTCCGTCCGTGGGACACCCCTCCCCAACGAGGGGCATTTATCTGGAAGGATAGCATCAATGGCTAACCAGCAACCGGCTACGCGGCCGGCCAATCCGCGTTTTTCCTCTGGCCCCTGTGCCAAACCCCCCACATTCGATCTTACCAAACTCGCAGATGCGCCTCTGGGCCGCTCGCACCGTGCCGCTGTCGGCAAGGACAAGCTGAAGGCCGCCATCGAAGGCACCCGCGAAGTTCTGGGGATCCCCGCTGACTACAAGATCGGCATCGTGCCCGCCTCGGACACCGGTGCCATGGAAATGGCCATGTGGAGCCTTCTGGGCGCCCGCGGCGTCGAGATGCTCGCTTGGGAGAGCTTCGGCTCCGGCTGGATCACCGATGTGGTCAAGCAGCTGAAACTGGATGCCGTCGCCAAGACCGCAGATTACGGCGAGATCGTCGATCTGGCCTCGGTCGATTTTGCCAATGACGTCGTCTTTACCTGGAACGGCACCACCTCGGGTGTTCGCGTCCCGAATGGCGACTGGATCCCGGCGGATCGCGAAGGTCTGACCCTTTGCGATGCCACCTCGGCCGCCTTTGCGCAGGACCTGCCCTGGGACAAGCTGGATGTGACCACCTTCTCTTGGCAAAAGGTGCTGGGCGGCGAAGCGGCCCACGGCATGCTGATCCTCTCCCCGCGCGCGGTTGAGCGCCTGGAAAGCTACACGCCCGCATGGCCGCTGCCGAAAATCTTCCGCCTGACCAAGGGTGGCAAGCTGATCGACGGTATCTTCTCTGGTGCGACCATCAACACGCCCTCCATGCTGGCGGTCGAAGACTACCTCTTCGCGCTGGACTGGGCGCGTTCGGTTGGCGGTCTTGAAGGGCTGCAGAACCGCGCCAATGCAAACACCAAGGCGGTTGCCGATTTTGTCGAGCTACACGATTGGATCGATTTCCTGGCCAAGGATCCGGCGACCCTATCGAACACCTCGGTCTGCCTGAAGTTCACCGATGACCGCATCAAGGATGGCGCCGCCTTTGCCAAGGCCGTGGCCAAACGTCTGGAAGCGGAAAACATCGCGCTGGACATCGGCGCCTATCGGGACGCGCCTGCCGGTCTGCGGATCTGGTGCGGTGGCACGGTCGAAACCTCGGATATCGAGGCCATGCTGCCCTGGCTCGAATGGGCTTTTGAGGCCGAGATCGCCGCGCAAGGCTGATCAAGCGACTTCGCCCGGCGGCACCGCCGGGCAGCGCCCGACCCTCCCCAAGGAGGGCGCTTTGCACCCACCAGGGTCGGACGCTTCCCTCGTTCAAAATTGACGGCCTTTCCACAGGCCCCCGCACAAAGGACCACCAGACATGGCCCCCAAAGTACTCATTTCCGACAAACTCTCCGAAGCCGCCGTTCAGATCTTCCGTGATCGCGGCATCGAGGTCGACTTCCAGCCCGACCTTGGCAAGGACAAGGACAAGCTGGCCGAGGTGATCGGCAACTACGATGGTCTTGCCATCCGCTCGGCCACCAAGGTCACCGAGAAGATCCTCGAGAACGCCACCAACCTCAAGGTGATCGGCCGCGCCGGTATCGGCACCGACAACATCGACAAGGAAGCCGCGTCGAAAAAAGGCGTGATCGTGATGAACACGCCCTTTGGCAACATGATCACCACCGCCGAACACGCCATCGCGATGATGTTCGCCGTTGCTCGCCAGATCCCCGAAGCCTCCGCCTCTACCCACGCGGGCAAATGGGAAAAATCCAAGTTCATGGGTGTTGAACTCACCGGCAAGACCCTGGGCGTCATCGGTGCGGGCAACATCGGCGGCATCGTCTGTGACCGTGCCCGTGGCCTGAAGATGAAAGTCGTTGCCTATGACCCCTTCCTCGGTCAGGAGAAGGCCGACAAGATGGGCGTCGAAAAGGTCGAACTGGACGAGCTTCTGTCCCGCGCCGACTTCATCACCTTGCATGTGCCGCTGACCGATCAGACCAAGAATATCCTGTCGGCTGAAAACCTCGCCAAGACCAAGAAGGGCGTGCGGATCATCAACTGTGCCCGCGGTGGCCTGGTCGATGAAGAGGCACTGGCGGAAGCACTGAAATCCGGTCACGTTGCCGGTGCGGCCTTTGACGTCTTCTCGGAAGAGCCAGCCAAGGACAACGTGCTGTTCAATCTGCCCAACGTGGTCTGCACCCCGCACCTGGGCGCCGCCACCACCGAAGCCCAGGAAAACGTCGCCCTGCAGGTGGCCGAGCAGATGGCCAACTACCTGCTGACCGGCGCCGTAGAGAACGCGCTCAACATGCCTTCGGTCACGGCGGAAGAAGCCAAGGTCATGGGGCCCTGGATCAAGCTGTCCGAGCATCTGGGCGCCTTCATCGGCCAGATGACCGATGACGAGCCGATCAAGGCGATCAACATCCTCTATGATGGCTGCGCGTCCGAGATGAACCTTGAGGCCCTGAACTGCTCGCTGATTGCCGGGATCATGAAGTCGATCAACCCGGATGTGAACATGGTCTCGGCCCCGATGATCGCCAAGGAGCGCGGTATCAAGGTCTCGACCACCAACCAGGAACAGTCCGGTGCCTTTGAAGGCTACGTGAAGGTGACCGTGGCGACCCCGACGCGTGAACGCTCCATCGCGGGCACCGTGTTCTCGGATGGCAAGCCGCGCTTCATCCAGATCAAGGGCATCAACATCGACGCCGAAGTGGGTGAGCACATGCTCTACACCACCAACAACGACGTGCCGGGCATCATCGGTACCCTGGGTAAGACCATGGGCGATCACGGCGTCAACATCGCGAACTTTACCCTGGGCCGCGCTGTGGCTGGCGGTGAAGCGATCGCGCTCTTGTATGTCGATGGTGTGGTCCCGGCCGAGGCCCGCGCCAAACTGGCCGAAACCGGCCTGTTCAACCAGATCAAGCCGCTGCAATTCGACGTCAAGTAAACTGCCGCAGGCCAGAAATCGGAAAAGCCGCCCCATGATCCGGGGCGGCTTTTTCATGTGCGCCTGCGCCGCGCGCCGCTTATTTCCGGATCGACCGCAGCACGACCACAAAAAACACCAACATCCCCGCCAGGGTCAGCACCGAGCCGAGCTTGGCCAGCATTTCATTGTGACTGGCAATGGCCATGGCAATGCCCGGCACGATCAGGCCCAGCCCGGCGGCAGACAGCGCAAAATGCAGCTTTGGCAGCAGTCCCTGATCCGCGGCTGGCACCAGATGATAGTAAAAGCCGAAGATCGCGAAGCTGACCCAGCCGATCAGGTTGAGATGCCCATGCGCGGGCGACAGGACGTGATCGCCCGTCGCGGCCATCTGGATGCCCCAAACCATACCCCCAAGCGCCGCGCTGACCGCGACAATGAAAAATGCGGATGAAATACCTTTCATCTGATCGTCCCCCTTGAACTCACCAAAAACGCCTGCCGTATCATCCCATGCCCGCCTTGAATGGCGGATCGGTTGCGGCAGGTGGCGACAACTGTGACCGGTTTCCGGTTTTCGTTCCACATATTTCCCGCGCTGCGCCACCGGGCAGGGGGGCGTCATTCGCGGCTAACCTTCGGCGTCCCACAGGCTGCCCCTTGTGATAGGGCGGTGCATCGGCCATCTATTCCGTATCGCAGCCAAGGAGATGCCCATGCCCGCGCCGATCTACGCCATAGGAGACATTCACGGACAGCGCGAGATGCTGGAAGAGGCGCTGGAGCGGATCGCGGCGGATGGTGGTCCCGATGCTCAGGTGGTGTTTCTTGGCGATTACGTGGATCGCGGGCCGGATTGCCGGGGTGTCTTGGATCTGCTGATCGAAGGGCAGGCAGCGGGCAAGAACTGGACCTGCCTGATGGGCAACCACGACCGCATGTTCTCGATGTTCATGGAGGACTATCCGCGTAACGATGCCCGACTGCTGGTCGGCTATCACTGGCTGCACGAGAAGATCGGCGGGGTGCAGACGTTGGCCTCTTACGGGGTCGATGTTCCGGAACGGGCGCGTATCCACGAGGTGCACGAAGAAGCGCGCGCCGCCGTGCCGGAGCGCCACCGGGATTTTCTGGCGGCCCTGCCCAGCCACCATGAACAGGGCGAGCTGCTGTTCGTCCATGCGGGCATCCGTCCCGGCGTGCCGCTGCAGGCGCAGACCGAGGATGACAAGATCTGGATCCGGCATGAATTCCTCGACGACACCCGCCCACACCCCTGGCTGGTGGTGCATGGCCATACCCATGTGCCAAGCGCCCAGCACCGCGGCAATCGTGTCAATCTGGACAGCGGCGCAGGCTTTGGCCGCCCGCTGAGTGCTGCCGTCTTCGAAGGAAAGGACTGCTGGCTGCTAAGCGATCGGGGGCGCAAAAGCATAGGCTCCGCCTAACCAAAAGAACCGCGTTTTTTACGCAGAATCCCAGCGCTTTTCGTCGCAAATCACAGAGAAGTGTGCTAATAGTGAACTGTGGCTGGACGCTGCTTTACGAGTTTTATTCTGTTTTTCTTCTCGGTTCTGGGATGACATGTTTTAGCGCCAGTCACGCCAATTTATCGCGCTTGACCAGATTGCAAACCGCCCCTTGATAGGGCGGTTTTTTGTTGTTTTATTGGGTATTGCGCGTGATTTTGGGCGTTGTTCTGTCCGCGCCGTTTGGTCAGGTCCAGTCTAGAATTACCTTGCCGCACCGACCGGATTTCATGGTGGAAAATCCATCTTTGAACGAATCTATTCCGAATCGGTTTGTGATGATTTCCGAGATATCGAGGCCGTTCTGCAGCATGGCGATCATCTTGTACCAGGTCTCGAAAATTTCGCGCCCGTAGACCCCTTTCAGGGTGATCGCCTTGAAGACGATGCGGCTCCAGTCGACCGGGGATTTTCCGGGCGGAATGCCAAGAAGCGCGATCTTGCCGCCCATCACCAGTGCTTCGATCATCTGATCAAGCGCGGATTGGTTTCCTGACATCTCAAGCCCGACATCAAAGCCCTGGGTCATGCCCAGTTCCGCGATGACGTCTTGCAAGTCTTCCTGAGCCACGTTCACGGCACGGACATCCGCGACCTTTTCGGCAAGGGCCAGCCGCGCTGGGTTCACATCGGTGATCGCCACATGGCGCGCACCAACGTGGCGGGCAACCGCTGCGGCCATGATGCCGATAGGTCCGGCGCCGGTGATCAGCACGTCCTCCCCCACCAGATCAAAGCTGAGCGCGGTGTGAACCGCATTACCCAGAGGGTCCAGAATCGCGCCGATGTCATCCGGGATTTCATCCGGCAAAGGCACCACGTTAAAGGCGGGCAGGCGCAGATACTCGGCAAAGGCGCCCTGTTCGTTGACGCCGATGCCGCGGGTTTCGGGATCCAGATGGAACTTGCCAGCCCGCCACTGGCGCGAGTGATGACCGATCAGATGCCCTTCGCCCGAGCAGCGTTGACCAATCTTCAGATCCATCACGTTGCTGCCCAGCTCGACGATCTCCCCGGCGAACTCATGCCCGGTGATCAGCGGGACGGGCACAGTGCGTTGCGCCCAGTCGTCCCAGTTCCAGATATGCAGATCGGTGCCGCAGATACCGGTCTTGTTGATCTTGATCAGCACATCATCCGCGCCGATCTCGGGCACCGGGGCCTCGACCATCCAGAGGCCCTCTTCGGGTCTGGATTTTTCCAGGGCCTTCATGGTGTTCGGTATCCTGTCAGGCCGTGTCATGAGATCACTCCCAGCGATTTGCCCACCTTGCCAAAGGCGGCAAGGGCGCGGGTCAGTTCTTCGCGCGTCAGGGCCGCGTTCATCTGGGTGCGGATACGCGCCTGGCCGCGCGGCACCACCGGGAAGAAGAAGCCAGAGACATAGACGCCTTCGTCAAAAAGCTGCGCCGCCATGTCCTGCGCCAGTTGCGCCTCGCCCAGCATCACCGGCACAATGGGATGCTCGCCCGGCAATAGATCAAAGCCTAGGCTTTCCAGCCCCGCGCGCCAGAACCGGGTATTCTCGAACAGGCGTGTGCGCAGGTCTGCGCCCTGTTCGACAAGGTTCAGCGCCTCGATCCCGGCAGCAACGATGGAGGGCGGCAGCGAATTGGAGAACAGATAGGGCCGCGCCCGCTGCCGCAGGAGGTCGATCACTGGCTGCGGCCCGGCGATATAACCGCCGATGGCCCCCCCAAGTGCTTTGCCCAATGTTCCCGTCAGGATGTCCACATCGACACCGAAATGATCCGGCGTCCCGGCGCCATTCGGCCCCATGAACCCCGTCGCGTGACAATCGTCCACCATGACCACGGCGTCATATTTGTCCGCCAGCGCGCGGATCTCGGGCAGTTTCGCCAGGTAGCCATCCATCGAGAAAACGCCATCGGTGGCGATCATGATGTGGCGCGCGCCGTCCGCTCGGGCCTGTTTCAGCCAGGCCTCAAGGTCGTTCATGTCGCTGTTGAGATAGCGATAGCGTTTCGCCTTGCACAGGCGCACCCCGTCGATGATCGACGCATGGTTGAGACTGTCCGAGATGATCGCATCCTCCGGTCCCAAGAGCGGTTCGAACAGCCCGCCGTTGGCATCGAAACAGGCGGCAAAGAGGATGGCGTCATCCTTTTTCAGGAACTTTGCCAGCTTCTGCTCCAGCTCGCGATGGATGTCCTGCGTGCCGCAGATGAAGCGGACCGAGGCCATGCCGAAGCCCTTGTCATCCATGACAGTGCAGGCGGCAGCGATCAGATCGGGGTGATCCGCCAATCCAAGGTAGTTGTTGGCGCAAAGGTTTATGACCTCGCGGTCGCCCACCGTGATTTCGCCCCCCTGTGGGGAGGTGATCATTCGTTCCCGCTTGGTCAGACCTTCGGCTTCGATCGCGTCCAGGGTCTTGGCGATATCTGTCAAAAAGGCATTGGACATGGGGAATCTCCTTCTACGTCGGAAGTGTGTCTACCATAACGGATGGAGTTCCTAAATAGGGGATTTCGCAATGATGGAAAAATATCCGTGAAACTGGAATTTTGGATTGAGATGGTATTGGAATCTAATGACCGGATGGCATTGATGTACTCAGCGCCCGCCGTGGGGCGGGCAGGGGCGTGCCTGCCGCATGTGCGACAGGCCAACAGGAGCGGCTCCGGATCGGGCTCAGCCGTTTTTGACGATCAGAAAGACCCGCGCAGCGCTATCTGGTGCGGTGATGTTGTGGGGAATATCGGCTGCATAGCGCGCGGTATCCCCTGTGTGCAGGCGCATATGGGCGCTGCCAGATGTGACAGTGATGTCGCCCTCCAGCACCGTCAGATGCTCGGCCGTTCCGCGTCCGTGCGGCTGGCTGTCCAGCGCGCCGCCCGCATCAAGCAGGATATCGTAAACCTCGTGCCCGCCTGCGTCCTCGGGCGGGGAGAGGATGCGGATCCGGCAGCCTTGGCCCATATTGTCGATTGTGGGCACATCTCCGTCGCGCAGCACCTCGATCCGGTCCGCCTTGTCAGCGGCGTCCAGCAGCCCGGCAAAATCCACCTGCAAGGCGCGCGTCAGGTTCCATAAGGTGGCAATCGTGGGGCTGGATTCACCGCGCTCAATCTGGCTGACCATGGAGCGCGAGACGCCCGACAGGTTCGCCACGGCTTCTAGGCTTAGGCCCTTGGCGCGGCGGGCCTCTTTCAGGCGCGATGGCAGTAATGTCAGGATATCGTCTGTGTTTTCCGGCATAACGGAACCGTGCGGTTTGCGTCTTGATTTGTCAATGACGGTACGTTTGACAAGACAGCGGATGCTGCATCTGCATAATGCGCGCAACTGACTCGTGAGGAGAGAAAAATGACCGATATCGTGATCCTGGACGGCGCCCGGACCGCCATTGGCACCTTTGGTGGCGCTTTGGCCAACACCGCCCCTATCGACCTTGCCACCGTGGCCTCCAAGGCGGCGCTGGAGCGTTCGGGCGTGGCCCCGGAACAGATCGGCCACGTGGTCTTTGGCCATGTGATCAACACTGAACCGCGCGATATGTACCTGTCCCGTGTCGCAGCAATGCAGGCAGGCATTCCCAACGGCACCCCGGCGATGAACGTGAACCGCCTGTGCGGATCGGGTGCGCAGGCCATCGTGTCGGGTATCCAGTCGCTGATGCTGGGGGATGCGGATTACGCCCTGACCGGCGGCGCCGAGAACATGTCGCGCAGCCCCTTCATCACGCCGTCGGCGCGCTGGGGTCAGAAGATGGGCGATGTGAAATCGCTGGACATGATGCTGGGCGCGCTGAGCTGCCCCTTTGGCACCGGCCACATGGGGGTCACGGCGGAAAACGTGGCGGATGAACACGGCGTCACCCGCGAACAGATGGATGAATTCGCGCTGACCAGCCAGACCCGCGCGGCAGCAGCGATCGAGGCGGGATATTTCGCCAGCCAGATCGTGCCGGTTGAGGTCAAGGTCAAGCGCGACATGGTGCCGTTCGAGGTGGACGAACACCCCAAGGCAACCTCGATGGAGGCGCTGGCCGGTCTGCGTCCGGTGTTCCAGAAGGATGGACGTGTGACCGCGGGCAACGCCTCGGGCATCAACGACGGTGCAGCGGCGCTGGTTCTGGCGCGGGCCGAGGCGGCTGAAAAAGCCGGTCTCACGCCCAAGGCGCGGGTCGTCGGATACGCCCATGCCGGGGTGCGCCCCGAGGTGATGGGCATCGGCCCGGTCCCTGCGGTGCAGAACCTGTTGAAGAAAACCGGCCTCAAGGCGAGCGATTTCGACGTGATCGAATCCAACGAAGCCTTTGCCGCGCAGGCGCTGGCGGTGAACAAGGAGCTGGGCCTTGATCCGGCCAAGGTGAACCCCAACGGCGGTGCCATCGCACTGGGCCACCCGGTTGGCGCCACCGGCGCGCTGATCACCATCAAGACGCTGTATGAACTGGAGCGCACCGGCGGCAAGCTGGGCCTCATCACCATGTGCATCGGCGGCGGTCAGGGCATCGCCCTGGCGATCGAACGTCTCTGATAAGCGATAACTGGCGCGTGTGGCAGGTCCACGCGCGCCGGGTTTCAGGGGGCAGACCTCCAACAGGAGGGCAAATCCGCGCGGGAGACCTTGTTATTGCTTGCCGAGGTTTGCCTGCAAATACTGTTGTGCTGCTTTGGTCGTTTCTGCTGATATTGATTTACCTCAACTACAAAACCATGTGGCGCGCCTAGTCTCCGAGTCCGGTAGACGCGATGGAGCGGTGTTTTGATAGGTGCACTTTCGAACAGGGTTTTGAGGGCTTTATCGATGTTCGCGGCGTCCCTCTGTGTCGGTTGTGACCAAGAGACCGCTGGCGCAGCGGGATTGACCGCGTCAAATGTTCTGGTCACCCCCTTGGTCTACCCAGTAGCGGCTACAGCGCAGTTGGGTAGAAACCAAGAGAACACTGTTCAACCCGTTCTCGTCACGACTGGTGATGGAAAGGTTCTCTCGCCAAGTTTCGAAGGAACGCCTGAAGCTGAATTCCGGACTTCAAGAAGAACGGTTATTTGTTCAGGAGAGATCCCGTATTTTCGCGGTGCTGACGTCCACGATGGTTTTATCTCCTGCAGTGGCGGAAAAAGAGCGCAAGCGAAGCTTTTTTCTCACTACGGTAAGCAACTGGTTCTGGACATTGGTCCGGCGAATGTTGCTGTCAGGGAACTTAATAGACCTCAAGCCGCATATCCGATTTATGCGCTGGGGGAGGTCGAATTCCGTTGCAAAGGCAACTACTCCAGCTCATCTGGTCGCGCAGCGCCATTTATGGTCGGCTGCGGTTCTAGGTTCAGCGAGGGGGTGGGAGCCGTTTCGCTTCAGGCCAAGGACGGAAAGCGAAAACACTTGACGGTTTGGGTCGACGCCCCCCTCTGATCTTCGACCAGCTGCAGATTGTGGGCATCTTCACGGCCCTATGGTTTCGGCTTTTTGCGTGACTTGCCGGAGCCGACCGTGTTCAGAGAACAAGCGCCAACAGCCCCACACACAGACCACCTGCACCGGCCCCGATAATCGCCGGTGCAAGCCAGCCCCAGGAGCTGCGCGGGTGCGCCTCTGTGTCCTGCACCTGCGCGACAAGCGCTCGTTCCACCAGCGCGGGCAGGCGCGGTCCAAAGCGAGCCATCACCCGGGCAGTGCTGAGCAGATCCGACGCGACAGCGCGCGGGCCGATGGATTTCTTGATGTAATCCTCGACCACGGGACGGGCGGCTTCCCAGATGTTAATATGCGGATCCAGCGAACGGGCGACACCTTCAACAACGACCATGGTGCGTTGCAAAAGGATCAGCTCGGTTCGGGTTTCCATGCCGAACCGCTCGGTCACCTCGAACAGATAATTCAGCAGGCGGCCCATGGAGATATGGCTGGCATCCATGCCAAAGATCGGCTCGCCTACCGCGCGCAGTGCGCGGGCGAATTCATCCACGTCTCGGTCGGCGGGGACATAGCCGGCTTCGAAATGCACCTCGGCGACACGTTTGTAATCGCGCTTGATGAAGCCAAACAGGATTTCGGCGTAGACCCGGCGGGTGTATTCGTCGATATGCCCCATGATCCCGAAATCATAGGCGATGATATCGCCATTGGCGGCGACCTTCAGATTGCCCTGGTGCATGTCGGCGTGGAAGAAGCCATCGCGCAGGGCGTGTTGCAGGAACAGGGTCAGCACCCGTGCACCCAGCACCTGCCTGTCGTGGCCTGCCGCATCGATGGCGTCATTGTCGCCCAGCGGCACACCATCGGCCCAGCCCAGCGTCATCACCCGGCGCGCCGAGTGGTTCCATTGAACCGGCGGCAGGGTAAAGCCCTCGTCCTGTCCCGTGTTGGCGGCAAATTCCGAGGCGGCGGCGCTTTCCAGACGCAGGTCCAGCTCACCCTGTACCACGCCGTCGAAATGTTCGATCACATCCATGGGGCGCAGGCGCCGGGCGCCAGGGGCGAAAAGGTCGACGATGCGCGCGGCGAAATAGAAGGCGTCCACGTCTTTGCGGAAGGCGCGTTCAATTCCGGGGCGCAGCACCTTTACGGCGACGTATTCTCCGGTATCTGCCAGCCGCGCCCGATGTACCTGCGCGATCGAGGCGGCGGCAATCGGCTCGCTGAACTCGGAAAAGACCTCATCCACCGGTCGGCCCAGCTCTTTTGCCACTTCTGCCATCGCAACTTCGCGCGGGAAGGGGGGCAATTTGTCCTGGAGGACTCGCAGCTGCTGGGCCAGATCATCGCCCACCACATCGGGGCGGGTGGACAGGACCTGTCCGAACTTGATGTAGGCCGGTCCCAGCGCGGTCAGAGCGCGGGTCGCGGCGGGCATCTGTGGATCGCCCTTGTAGCCCAGCCATTTGAATGGCCAGCCAAGGGTATGCGCCAGGATGCGCAGCGGCTTTGGCGCTTCAAAGGCGTCCAGTACCACGTTCATGGCGCCGGTACGCTCCAACGTGGCGCCGGTGCGGATCAGGCGGATAATGTTGTGGGGACCGCGCATGGATCAGATCTTCCAGCCGGAGTGCAGCGCCGCGATGCCCAGCGACAGGTTGCGGTATTTGGCGTTTGCGAACCCGGCGTCCTTCACCATTTGCAGGAAGGTCTCTTGGTCGGGGAATTTGCGGATCGATTCGACCAGATACTGATAGCTGTCGTAGTCATTGGCGATCAGCTTGCCCATCCGGGGGATGACGTTGAAGCTGTATAGATCATAAAGCTTCTGCATGCCGTCATTCGGGAGCTGCGAGAATTCCAGCACCATCAGGCGGCCACCGGGTTTCAACACGCGGTAGGCCTCCTCCAGTGCCTTTTGCGGGCGGGTGACGTTCCGGATCCCGAAGGAGATCGTGTAGACGTCAAAGGTATTGTCCTTGAACGGCAGCGCCATGGCATCGCCTGTGACCCAATCCAGGCTGTCGGCCATCTGGGCGGCTTCTGCGCGCATACGGCCTTCCTCCAGCATTGGCTGGGTCAGGTCCAGCACGGTGGAATGCCCGTGCCCGGCGCGTTTCAGGAAGCGGAAGGAAATGTCGCCGGTGCCGCCTGCCACGTCCAGAAGACGCTGACCGGGGCGCGGCGCCAGCCAGTCCATCATCGCATCCTTCCAGATGCGGTGGATGCCGACGCTCATCACGTCGTTCATCACGTCGTATTTCGAGGCAACAGAGTTGAAGACGCCCTGCACGCGGCCCGCCTTTTCCCGCTCGGGAACGGTTTCAAAGCCGAAATGGGTTGTGGTGTCGTTTGTATCGCTCATGCGGCTTGCCGTTTTCCTAGGTTCGTCCCAGTTATAGGGCGCTTGCGGTCGGGCACAATGCGGCCCATGCATCTAAAGTGTCAGGAGCGATGTAATGCCAGAATTGCCAGAGGTCGAGACGGTGCGCCAAGGTTTGGCGCCTGCAATGGAAGGCGCGGTGATAACGCGGGCCGCAGTGAACCGCCCGGATCTGCGCTGGCCCTTCCCCGATCGCATGGCGGAGAGGTTGACCGGAGCCCGGGTCAATGCACTGAGACGCCGGTCGAAATACATCCTGGCCGACCTCGATACGGGGGAGACCCTGCTGGTGCATCTGGGCATGTCGGGCCGCATGACGGTGTCGGGGGATCCGCTGGGGCGTTTCGTGCATGAACATCCGCAGGCCCAGAAGCACGACCATGTGGTGCTGGACATGGACAATGGCGCGCGCATCACCTTCAACGACCCGCGCCGGTTTGGGGCGATGGATCTCTTGGAGACCTCCACGGCAGAGCAGCACAAGCTGCTGTCGGTGCTGGGGCCTGAGCCGCTTGGCAATGATTTCCACGAAGATCACCTGACCGCTGCCTTCAAAGGACGCAACACGCCGGTGAAATCGGCGCTTCTGGATCAGGGAATCATCGCCGGTCTGGGCAATATCTACGTCTGCGAAACGCTGTTCCGAGCCGGGATCTCGCCCAAAAGAAAGGCAGGGCAGATTGCCGCGCCGCGCGTGGCGGCGCTGGTGCCGATCATCCGCACCGTGTTGGAAGATGCCATTCGCGCCGGTGGCTCCTCGCTGAAAGATTTCCGACAAGCCAATGGAGAACTTGGATATTTTCAGCATACCTTTGATGTCTACGGCCGCGAGGGAGAGCCGTGTCGGCGGGAGGGATGCGGCGGAACCATTGCGAGAATCACCCAATCCGGGCGATCGTCTTTCTACTGTGGCAAGTGCCAAAGATAGCTTGAACGAGATATGTCTCGTGATAATGACTCGTTTCTGAACGGAACAATCGAAAGCGATACCCATGGCCTATGAGACGATCAACGTCGAAGTGAAGGACCACGTTTGCCTCATCAAGCTGAACCGACCCGAAGCGTTGAACGCGCTCAATCAAGAGCTGCTGACTGAACTCTGCGCCGCCCTGGAAGAGGCCGACGCCAGCGACAAGGTGCGCTGCATCGTTCTGACCGGTTCGGAAAAGGCATTCGCCGCAGGCGCCGACATCAAAGAGATGTCTTCGATGAGCTTCACCGAGGTGTTCTCAACCAATCTCTTTGCTTTTGTGAACGATCGCATCACGGCCGTGCGCAAGCCGATCATTGCCGCGGTATCCGGCTATGCGCTGGGCGGTGGCTGCGAGCTGGCGATGCTCTGCGATTTCATCATCGCGGCAGATTCGGCCAAGTTCGGTCAGCCCGAAATCAACCTCGGCGTCATCGCCGGTATCGGCGGTACCCAGCGTCTGACGCGTTTCGTGGGCAAATCCAAATCCATGGACATGAACCTGACTGGTCGTTTCATGACCGCCGAAGAAGCTGAGCGCGCCGGTCTGGTGTCGCGCGTTGTGCCCGGCAAGAAGCTGATCGAAGAAGCGATGGGCGCAGCCCAGAAGATCGCCGAGAAATCCCTGCTGACCGCGATGGCCGTCAAGGAAACCGTGAACCGCTCTTACGAGCTGCCGCTGAGCGAAGGCATGCTGTTCGAGCGCCGCGTCTTCCATTCGATGTTCGCCACCGAAGATCAGAAAGAAGGCATGGCGGCCTTCCTTGAAAAGCGCGAAGCGCAGTTCCGGGACAAGTAAGCCAGCCGTACCGATATGAATGCGAAAGGGCAGGCGCGGCCTGCCCTTTCTTTTTGAAAACCGGCCTCGTGTCTATTGGCCTTGCCAAGGTTCGGCAGCCTCTGTATAGACCTCCGCCATACATGCGCGTGCAGCCCGCCTAGGCTAGAATCACACCGGTGGTCGGATCCGGGTTCGGCTGGCATTGCGTCTATTGAAAAACACGAACTCGATACAAAGGTCAGACACCATGGCAAATTCGCCCCAGGCAAAGAAACGCGCCCGTCAGAACGAAAAGCGTTTTGCTGTAAACAAAGCCCGTCGTTCGCGCATCCGTACCTTCTTGCGTAAAGTTGAAGAAGCAATCGCATCCGGCGACAAAGAGGCAGCAACCGCAGCTCTGCGCGCAGCCCAGCCCGAACTGATGCGCGGCGTGACCAAAGGCGTCTACCACAAGAACACCGCCTCGCGGAAAGTGTCCCGCCTGGCCGCCCGCGTCAAAGCGCTGGGTTAAATCTTAAGAAATCTGAAATCTGCCATTGGTGGGTTTTTTACGGAAGGCATCGCGATTTGCGGTGCCTTTCTTTTTTGATCGCTTCTTAAGCCAGTGCTGCAGGCGCGAGAGATTCTTTGCGGCCAAAGCACGAGTCAACATCATAGTTTCGTTGCCGCTTCCCCCCACAAATTGCTACCACTAATACAGCGATTCACTCGCTGGGGGACAGGCTGCTCGCGGTGATCTTAACGGGCATTAAGATCACTTCCAGGGCTCAGATATATTGCGGTCATGCCAGATCGCAGTGGTCTGATACCAGAGCCGTGCCAGATGATCTGGCACATGGTCTTGTTTCGATTTTGGTGCATATCGACTCAACGCGTGTTGTGCGGCGGTCGAAGGATTTTGTGTGTGTTTCAGGATCCGTACCGCCCGACATGGGTACTGCGTCTGGTCTGACCGGCACGCACCGAATGTCCTGTGTGTGAACGCGCCTCCGGACGGGGAGGCTTGATGAAACGATAGGTCGAAAATGGCCGCTGCTTTTGGGGACGCGTGAGGCGTAGCATGACGGAAGAAAAATGGGGACAGCTCAGACAACGATTGCTCAAGACAGTCGGTCAAAACAATTTCACCACCTGGATCGAGCCGCTTGAATTCAGTTCGGTCGATGAAGGCGTCGCGGTCTTTCATGTGCCGACGAACTTCATGGGGAACTATGTCAGCCAGAACTTTGCAGATCTGATTCTGCACGAGCTCAGCATGTCCGGTGAATCGGTACAGCGGCTTGCGTTTAAGGTGGCTGCCAACTCACCTGCCCGCCCGGTGCGGCAGACGGAACGGGCCGCTGAACCCTTTGCCGAAATGGCCGAGGCGAGTACTGTTCAGGCGGGCGCTGCTGCGCGGACCGAGGATGCGGCTGCGTCGTCTTCGTTGTCGCGTGACGGGTTGGATGCCTTGCAGGCGGCACCGCTGGATCCGCGGTTTACCTTTGACAGCTTTGTTGTCGGCAAACCGAACGAGCTGGCCCATGCCGCTGCGCGCCGCGTGGCCGAGGGTGGTCCGGTGACCTTCAATCCGCTGGTGCTCTATGGCGGTGTTGGCCTGGGTAAAACCCACCTGATGCACGCCATCGCCTGGGAGCTGAAAGAACAGAATCCGCAGCTGAACGTGCTTTATCTGTCGGCGGAACAGTTCATGTACCGCTTTGTGCAGGCGCTGCGCGAACGCAAGATGATGGACTTCAAACACCTGTTCCGCTCGGTCGACGTGCTGATGGTGGATGACGTGCAATTCATCGCGGGCAAGGATTCCACGCAGGAAGAATTCTTCCATACCTTCAATGCGCTGGTGGACCAGAACAAGCAGATCATCATTTCGGCGGACCGTGCCCCGGGTGAGATCAAGGATCTTGAGGACCGCGTGAAATCGCGTCTGCAATGTGGTCTGGTGGTGGATCTGCACCCCACCGATTACGAACTGCGTCTCGGCATCCTTCAGACCAAGGTGCAGCAGCACCGCGAAACCTATCCGGGCCTTGAAATCGCTGATGGCGTGCTCGAATTCCTGGCGCATCGCATCTCGACCAACGTGCGTGTTCTCGAAGGCGCTCTGACCCGTCTCTTCGCCTTTGCCTCGCTCGTTGGGCGCGAGATCGACATGGATCTGACACAGGACTGTCTGGCCGATGTGCTGCGCGCCTCGGAGCGTAAAATCACCGTCGAAGAGATCCAGCGCAAGGTGTCGGAATACTACAACATCCGTATGTCGGACATCATCGGCCCCAAGCGCCTGCGTTCCTATGCGCGGCCGCGGCAGGTGGCGATGTATCTGTGCAAGCAGCTGACCAGCCGGTCGCTGCCGGAAATCGGCCGCCGTTTTGGCGGGCGCGACCACACAACCGTGATGCATGGTGTCAAACGGATTGAAGAGCTGAAGACGACCGACGGCCAGATCGCCGAAGACGTCGAAATGCTGCGCCGCTCCCTGGAGGCGTAAGCGCGATCCGACCGAGACGTGACAATGCGGCCCCGGAAATCCGGGGCCGTTTTTCCATGCAGGACCGGGATGCCATTTGTATGCCAGCGGGCAACGTTTGACGGTGTTCTGCGCCCTGCCGATCACAGGCCCCTTGACGCTGCCTCCTTTCCCTTGGAGAAGTCGATAAAAAGCCTTGTATGGCAGGGGTAAACCGCTAATTTGCTTATCCCGGCCACTGCCTGAGGCAAGACAAAAAGGACAAGGGACATGAAGATCAGCATCGAACGCGGCACGCTTCTCAAGGCTGTGGCCCAGGCACAATCGGTCGTAGAGCGGCGTAACACCATTCCGATCCTCGCCAATGTGCTGATCGAAGCCGAGGGCGATACCGCCCAGTTCCGCGCCACCGATCTGGACATCGAAGTGGTCGATAAGGCCCCCGCGCAGGTTGAGCGCGCCGGAGCGACCACCGTGGCTGCGACCACCCTGCATGAAATTGTGCGCAAACTGCCCGATGGCGCGCTCGTGACCCTGACTGCCGATGCCGCCACAGGCCGCCTGACGGTCGAGGCAGGCCGGTCGAACTTCTCGCTGGCGACTCTGCCGCGCGAAGATTTCCCGGTAATGGCCTCGTCCGAGTATCATTCGAATTTCACCGCCAACGCGGCCATGCTGCGTCGCCTGTTCGACAAGTCGAAATTTGCGATTTCGACCGAAGAGACGCGCTACTACCTGAACGGTGTCTACATGCATGTGGCCGACAGCTCCGAAGGCGGCAAGGCGCTGCGCTGCGTGGCGACCGATGGTCACCGTCTGGCGCGGATCGATGCGCCGCTGCCGATGGGCGCCGAGGATATGCCGGGCGTGATCGTGCCGCGTAAAACCGTAGGTGAGCTGCGCAAGCTGCTGGACGATGACGAGATGGACATCGCCGTTTCGGTCTCCGAAACCAAGGTCCGCTTTGCCACGCCGAACATCACCCTGACCTCTAAGGTAATCGACGGCACCTTCCCGGATTACACCCGCGTCATTCCGGTGGGGAACACCCGCCGTCTGGAAGTGGATGCAGCCGAATTCGCCAAGGCTGTGGACCGGGTCGCCACTGTCTCTTCGGAACGTTCCCGCGCGGTCAAGCTGCAGCTGGAAGAAGATCGCCTGATCCTGTCGGTCAACGCGCCCGACAGCGGCGCCGCCGAGGAAGAGCTGGCGGTTGCCTACAGCGACGAGCGCCTGGAAATCGGCTTTAACGCCAAGTATCTGTTGGAGATCGCCAGCCAGGTGGATCGGGAAAACGCGGTGTTCCTGTTCAACTCTTCCGGCGATCCGACCCTGATGCGCGAAGGCAATGACGAAAGCGCGGTTTACGTCGTCATGCCGATGCGCGTCTGACGGCACGGATCCGGCGCTACGGACCCGGCATAGGGTTCTCACTATCAGGAAAGGGGCGCCCTAAGTGCTTGCCCTGACAGAGTTGACAATGTCTCACTTCCGCTCGCATTTGCGGGCGGAACTGCATTTGGATGGGCGGCCCGTGGCGCTGTTCGGGCCGAATGGGGCGGGTAAGACCAATATCCTTGAGGCGGTATCGCTGTTTTCCCCGGGCCGCGGCCTGCGCCGCGCCAGCGCTGCGGAAATGACCCGCCGCCCCGAGGCGCTGGGGTGGAAATTGAAGGCGACTCTGCAGGCCCCCACACAGTCCTACGAGGTGGAAACCTGGTCCGAAGGCGGCAACGCCCGGCAGGTCAGGATCGACAACAAGGCCTCCAACCAGATCGCACTGGGGCAGATCTGCCGGGTGGTCTGGCTGATCCCTGCGATGGACCGCCTGTGGATTGAAGCCGCCGAGGGCCGTCGCCGGTTTCTGGATCGCATCGTGCTCAGTTTTGACCCCTCTCATGCCGAGGCGACGCTGGCCTACGAAAAGGCGATGCGCGAACGCAACCGCCTGCTGAAAGACCAGAACCGCGATCCGGCCTGGTACCGGGTGTTGGAAACGCAGATGGCCGAGACCGGCCACCGCATCAGCGCCGCGCGGATTGCGGCGGTGTCGCTGCTGCAAGAGGCGCAGGCGGCCGCCGAAACCGCCTTTCCCGTGGCTGAACTGGAGCTGATCCAGACCGAAGGCACCATGCCCGCAAGCGCAGAGGACCTGCGCGAGGCGCTGGCCGAAAGCCGGTTCCGTGATCTGGCGGCGGGGCGCACGCTGGTCGGCCCCCATCGTACCGATCTGATCGGAACCTATGCGGCCAAGGGCGTACCGGCCCGCGATTGTTCCACCGGAGAGCAGAAGGCGCTGCTGGTCTCGCTGATCCTTGCCAATGCCCGTGCGCTTGCGGGGCGCGAAGGGGCGCCGCCGATCGTGTTGTTGGACGAGGTCGCAGCGCATCTGGACGCGGCCCGCCGCGCCGCGCTTTATGATGAGATCTGTGCGCTGGGGGCGCAGGCCTGGATGACGGGGACCGAGGCAGAGCTGTTTGCAGAAATGGGTGGTCGCGCCCAGATGCTGGAAATCACCGAGGGCGCAGGCGGATCAAAGGTAGAGGTGCGGTCATGACCCTGTCGATCTGGGATCTGGTGCTTTATGCGGGCGGGCTGTTCGTTCTGTTCCTCACCCCGGGTCCGGTCTGGCTGGCGCTGCTGGCGCGGGCGGTGTCCGGCGGGTTTCATGCTGCCTGGCCGCTGGCGCTGGGAGTGGCTTGCGGCGATATCCTGTGGCCGCTGGTAGCGGTGGCGGGCATGTCCTGGCTGGTGTCCGAATTTGCAGGCATCATGACCGTCCTGCGCTGGGTCGCCTGCCTGATGTTCCTGTTCATGGGCATCACCCTGATCCGCCACGCGGGCGCGCGTATTCAGGAAAACAGCGCTTTACTCCGCCCCGGCACCTGGGCTGGGTTCATGGCCGGGATTGCCGTTATTCTGGGCAATCCCAAAGCGATCCTGTTCTACATGGGGCTGCTGCCGGGGTTCTTTGACCTTTCCGCAGTCACGAAGGTGGATGTGGCAGTGATCGTGACGCTGTCTTTTTTTGTGCCACTGATGGGCAACCTGATTCTGGCGGCGCTGGTGCACCGGTTGCGGGCGCTGCTGTCGTCGCCATCAGCCCTGAAGAAGGTCAATCTGGTGTCCGGCGGCCTCTTGATCTGCGTCGGGCTGATCATTCCCTTTTCCTGATAGCTTGTTGGCTCAGGGTGGTCAGGCTTGCGGCGCCAGCCAGGCCTCCAGAAATGGGCGCAGCGCGTCCAGTGGGGTCTGTTCGTTGGGACTGGACATGCAGAACCAGATCGCGATCACCTGATTGAGAAAGGCCTGAATGCCTTCGGCCAGGAATTGCGCCGGGTAATCGTCGCGCACCAGTCCTGCCTGTTGCAGCTGCGCGATCCAATCGCCCCAGATGGCGATCTGGCGGTAGAAGCCTTCGGTCACCACCTCATCCGTTTCGGTGCCGGTGGATCCTGAATAACGCAGCAGCAGATCAAAGATCACCCGGTCTCCGGCCACATACTCCAGCAGAGGTGCGATACGTTCCAGCAGGGCCTCGCGGCTGTCTGGCGCCTCCTTTTCCTCCATCTGGTCAAGATGGCGCATCACCTCGGCCCCGATCAGCACCGCGAGCAGTCCGTCCTTGTCTCGGAAGTGGGAAAACAGCGTGCCCTTGGCCACGCCTGCGCGGTTTACAACGTCTTCAACCTTGAGACCGCTGTAACCTTCGGTCGCAACAAGCTCGGCTGTGACCTCCAGCAGTTTGGCACGGGTTTCAAGTCGGCGTTTCTGGGGCTGTCGCGGCATCTGCGTCCTCATCAAGGAAATGTGACCCTGGTCAATTTAAATATTGACCAGGGTCATTTATTGAGTCAATAAACTGACCAAGGTCAATTTAGTTGTAGGAAGTGTCAGATGTCCACCAAGAAAATCATCGTCCTGAATGGTCACCCCGGTGAAACCTCGCTGTCGAAATCGCTGTGCGATACCTATGCCACCTCGGCCAAGGCCAAGGGTCACGCGGTGCGCTTTCACGATATCTCTGCCATGCAGTTCGACATGGATTACGGGCAGGGCGGTTATAAGAACCCCAAGCCGCTGGAGCCGGATCTGGAAGCCTTCCTTGCAGATCTGGAGTGGGCCGATCACGTGGTGGTGGCAACGCCGCTGTGGTGGGGTGCGATCCCGGCCAAGCTGAAAGGCGTCTTTGATCGCGCGCTACTGCCCGGTCGGACTTTCGACACGCGCAACCCGAACATGATGGGAGTTCCGGCACCGATGCTGACCGGCAAGACCGCCCGGGTGCTGCTGACATCGGACACGCCCCCACTGCTGCTGAAGCTGATTTACAGCAATGCGATCAAGAAAATCATCAGCCGTCAGATCCTTGGCTTTGTCGGTGTGAAGCCGACCCGGTTCTCCTCCTTTGCGCCTGCCACGGATGCCAAGGGCAAGAAGGTCGAGGGGTGGCTGCAAAAAGTCGCCGGTCTGGGGGCAAAAGCCGCTTGAATCCAAGAATAAAAGGGGCGCGTGCGCGTGACATTCCCCCCCGGACTGCGTATAAAATCTGAAAGCAAAAACAGGAACGCGCGAATGTCCGGAAACGAGCACGCCCCCGCCGAATACGGTGCGGATTCCATCAAAGTTCTCAAAGGCTTGGAGGCGGTTCGCAAACGCCCTGGCATGTATATCGGGGACACCGACGATGGATCGGGCCTGCACCATATGGTGTATGAGGTCGTCGACAATGGCATCGACGAGGCACTGGCGGGCCACGCGGACGCCGTGACGGTGAAAATTCACGCCGATTCCAGTGTTTCTGTCAGCGACAACGGTCGCGGCATTCCGGTGGATATCCACGCTGAAGAAGGGGTCTCGGCGGCTGAGGTCATCATGACCCAGCTGCACGCGGGCGGCAAATTCGATAGCAACTCCTACAAGGTCTCTGGCGGTCTGCACGGCGTGGGTGTTTCGGTTGTGAACGCCCTGTCCGACTGGCTGGAGCTGCGCATCTGGCGCAATGGCAAGGAGCACATCGCGCGGTTCGAGCGCGGCGACACGGCCAAGCACCTTGAGGTCGTGGGCGACTGCGGTGACCGTACCGGCACCGAGGTCCGCTTCCTGGCGTCGACCGACACGTTCTCGAACCTCGAATACTCCTTTGAAACGCTGGAAAAGCGTCTGCGGGAACTTGCCTTCCTCAACTCTGGTGTGCGGATCATCCTGATCGATGAACGCCCGGCCGAGCGGCTTGAGACAGAGCTGTTCTACGAAGGCGGTGTGAAGGAATTCGTCAAGTACCTCGACCGGTCGAAAAGCCCGGTCATGGATGCCCCGATCTATATCGTGGGTGAAAAGGACGACATCGGCGTCGAAGTGGCGATGTGGTGGAACGACAGCTACCATGAAACCGTGCTGCCCTTTACAAACAACATTCCACAGCGCGATGGCGGTACCCATGTGGCGGGCTTCCGCGGTGCGCTGACGCGGACCATCAACAACTACGCGCAATCTTCCGGGATCGCCAAGAAGGAGAAGGTCTCATTCACTGGTGACGACGCCCGCGAAGGTCTGACCTGTGTGTTGTCGGTCAAGGTGCCTGATCCCAAGTTCTCCTCTCAGACCAAAGACAAACTGGTCTCCTCCGAGGTTCGCCCGGTGGTGGAAAGCCTGGTGAACGAGAAACTGGCCGAGTGGTTCGAGGAAAACCCGACCCAGGCCAAGGAAATCGTCGGCAAGATCATCGAAGCCGCCCTGGCCCGCGAAGCCGCCCGCAAGGCGCGCGAACTGACCCGGCGCAAGACGGCGATGGATGTGAACTTCCTTGCCGGCAAGCTGAAGGACTGTTCCGAGAAAGACCCCTCGAAAACCGAAGTCTTCCTCGTCGAGGGTGACTCCGCTGGGGGTTCTGCTCAGACGGGTCGAGACCGCCAGACGCAGGCAATCCTGCCCCTGCGCGGTAAGATTCTGAACGTGGAGCGCGCGCGCTTCGACCGGATGCTGGGAAGCCAGGAAATCGGTAACCTTGTGATGGCGCTTGGCACCGGTATTGGCCGGGATGAGTTCGACATCTCCAAACTACGCTACCACAAGATCGTCATCATGACCGATGCGGACGTGGACGGCGCCCATATCCGGACGCTTCTGCTGACCTTCTTCTATCGCCAGATGCCCGAGCTGATCGAGGGCGGCTATCTCTATATCGCCCAGCCGCCGCTTTATAAGGTGGCCCGTGGCAAATCCGAGGTCTACCTGAAGGATCAGGCGGCGCTGGATGACTACCTGATCCACCAAGGCGTTGAAGGCGCTGTTCTGAAACTGGGATCGGGCGAGGAGATCGTCGGGCAGGATCTGGCCCGCGTGGTGGATGAGGCGCGTCAGCTGCGTCGTGTCATCGATGCCTTCCCGACCCATTACCCCCGCCATATTCTGGAGCAGGCTGCCGTTGCAGGTGCCTTTGTTCCCGGCGCGGTGGATGCCGACCTGCAGGGCGTTGCCGACAGGGTTGCTAAGCGGCTCGACCTGATTGCACTGGAGTATGAAAAGGGCTGGCAGGGGCGCATCACCCAGGATCACGGTATCCGTCTGGCCCGCATCCTGCGCGGCGTTGAGGAGGTCCGCACGCTGGATGGTCCGATGCTGCGTTCGGGTGAGGCGCGCAAGACCGGCAGCTTTACCCAAAGCCTGCAGGAGATCTACGGCCAGACCGCGACGCTGGTGCGCAAAGAGCGCAGCCAGCTGATCCACGGTCCGCTGGAGCTGTTGAAGGCGATTCTGGAAGAGGGTGAAAAAGGCCTGTCGCTGCAGCGCTACAAGGGACTGGGCGAGATGAACCCGGATCAGCTGTGGGAAACTACGCTGGACCCGGACGCCCGCACCCTGTTGCAGGTGCGCGTAGACGACATGGTCGAGGCCGACGATCTGTTCACCAAGCTGATGGGTGATGTGGTCGAACCGCGCCGCGAATTCATCCAGAAAAACGCGCTGAGCGTGGAAAACTTGGATTTCTGATCCACAGAATTGCGTTCCGTCAGCCGGTCTATATGTCGGCTGACGAAGCCCGCGTGTCGCAGGGTGGGCGATCAGCTGATTTCGATCAGCTGGTTTGTCGCTTTTTCGATGCTCAGCTGCTGGGCAATCCAGGCCGCAAACATCTTGATCAGCTCCAGATCGCTGCTCTCAAAGGGCGTGCGCGGTTCTGATGAGGTGAAGTTGACCGTGCCGAACCGTTCGCCATCGACCACTAACGGTACCCCGATATAGGTTTCAAGAACAAACAGACTGTAACAGGGGTGGGGTGCGTCTCCGACCTCCTGCGCCGAGCTGCAGGCAATCGGGCCATTGGCCTCCATCGCGCGTGCGCAGCAGCAATCGGCGATCTTGAACCGGCTGCCGCGTTCGATTTCCGCGATCTGGGAATAGCTGTAGAGCACGGTGTAGTCTTCGCCGTGAACCCAGCTAACCAAAGCCGAATCCGTTTGAAAATGGGCGCAACCCATTTTGAGAATTTCACGGATCTTTTCATTGGTCTCAAGCTCTTGATCCGAAGAAACCCGATAGAGCCTAGCGAGCAATTCGTCAAAAGCGCGCGGTTTTGAAATGTCGCGGGTAATACCGAAATACCCCAAAACGACGCCACGGGAATCGCGAATTGGGCCGCCTGTTGTTTCGCCTAAAAAGGTTTTTCCATTTGATCGCAAATAGTTGCTTTCGTAATTATGTTGCTCTGCGGATCCGGATGGATTGAAATGTGCCGCGCCTGCGGACAGGTAGCCTTCTTCAGTTGGGTAAAGAATGGTGGTGCTGTGGCCGACCATCTGATCGATGGTGTGGCCAAACATGCTTAACGCGGCATTGTTGGCCCAGACGATGCGGCGGTTTTCATCCGCTACGATGACGGCTTCGGGCAGGTCGCGGAACAGGCTGGGGATCGATACTTTTCCAAGTTTAATATTGGCCGCTTCCTCTGGACGGTGCAGCAGCTCGGCTGAGCAATTGATCATCGAAATCACCTCATCTCAACATTTCTAAAATTGACTGTGCAAAATGGCACAAGCACCAGCGATCGAGCTTTGAAATACGCAAGCCTTGATAGGAGTCGCTGGCTACAATTAAATAAAATGAAAAAGTCGTGAAGAGAATGCAAGATTAAAATTCCACCAAGAGCGGTATCGTGGAGGAAACTATTCTGCTTTAAGGCTTATTTCTGAAGGTTTACAGAACGGTCCACCTTAAAGGGCAATCGTGCCCAGATGATCCGCCCCGCGCGCCCGGGCCAGTTGCATTTGCTTCTGCCGCTCCCGGAACCGGGCTTTGTCGGCCTCGCTGGTCTCATTGATGCACATATGACAGGAGACCCCGGCCTCGTACTCGGGGCGCGACTTGTCCTCGGGCAGCAGCGGGCGACGACAGCCGTGGCACAGCTCATGCGGACCTTCCTTCAGCCCGTGCCCGACAGAGACACGGTTGTCGAAGACAAAGCACTCCCCCTGCCAGCTGCTGTCCTGTTCCGGAACCTCTTCCAGATAGCGCAGGATGCCGCCTTTCAGGTGGTAGACATCCTCTACGCCCTGACCCAGCAGGAAATTGGTGGACTTCTCGCAGCGGATCCCGCCGGTGCAGAACATCGCAACCCGCTTGTTGTGGAAACGGTCCTTGTTGGCCTCCCACCAGGCGGGGAATTCCCGGAAACTGCTGGTTTCGGGGTCGATCGCGCCTTCGAAGGTGCCGATCGCCACCTCGTAGTCATTGCGGGTGTCGATCACCACCACATCGTCTGAGCGGATCAGATCGTTCCAGTCTTCCGGCTCGACGTAGTTGCCGACGCGGGCCTTGGGGTCCACATCGGGCTGGCCCATGGTCACGATCTCTTTTTTCAGACGGACTTTCATCCGTCCAAAGGGCGCATCGGTGGCGGTCGCTTCTTTCCACTCCAGATCGCTGCATCCGGGCAGGGCGCGGATATGCGCCAGCACGGCGTCGATCCCGGCGCGCGGACCGGCAATGGTGCCGTTGATCCCCTCACGCGCCAGCAACAGAGAGCCTTTGACCTCCTGTGCGAGGCAGAGATCCAGCAACGGCCCCCGCAAAGCGTCGGGGTCGGAAAAGCGGGTGAAGTGATACAGGGCAGCGATGGTGTACATAGCCAGCCCTTTACACCAGAGTCTGAAAATCCTGCAAGATGGGCTGTCGTGACGGCCCGGCTTTTCAGCGTGGTAATTGGTCGCGTTGCCGATCAGGCAGCATGTCGGAATGCTTCGTCCCGCAGTGGGCGCGGGGATTGACGCAACAGATGCTGCGCCCTACGCCTTGTGAAACGAGACAGGATAGTTTCATGCCCAGTGCTTTGATCGTTATAGATGTTCAGAATGACTTTTGCTCTGGTGGTGCGCTTGCAGTGGCCGGCGGCGAAGAGGTCACCGCCCCGATCAACGCCATGATGGATCGCTATGATGCGGTCATCCTGACCCAGGACTGGCACCCGGCGGGACACTCCTCCTTTGCCTCCAGCCATCCGGGCGAAGCTGCCTTCGGCGTGGTCGAGATGCCTTATGGACCGCAGGTTCTGTGGCCCGATCACTGTGTGCAGGGTACCCCCGGCGCTGCCTTTCACAAGGATCTGCGGCAGGACGGGGATCTGATCATCCGTAAAGGGTTTCGTGCGGCAGTGGACAGCTATTCGGCCTTTTTCGAGAACGACAAGACCACGCCGACCGGGCTTGAAGGATACCTGCGCAATCGGGACTTGATGGATCTGACGCTGGTAGGCCTGGCAACGGATTTCTGCGTTGCCTTCTCGGCGCTGGATGCCGCGCGGCTGGGATTTGATGTCCGGGTTGATCTCTCGGCCTGCCGGGCCATCGATCTGGAGGGATCGCTCAATACAGCCTTGAAGGACATGCAGGAGGCGGGTGTCCATTTGGGCCAGGGACCTGCTTAGTGTTTCTTAAAGGGAGTTTCGTTAATTCAAAGAGCGGATTGACACGCGCAAGGATAGACGATGAATGAGCAGCGCATGTCTGGTAATGGACCGCTGACAAGCCACTACCAGAAGTATAGCTCGGCCGGCTTGTTTGATCGCTATTCCAGAGGGCGCATCAAGGGTTTCAAGTCGCGCCTTGTGTTTGCGGTGCTGGTGTCCCTTGCGCTGGCCTATCTCATCTTGCCTGCCGTTGCTCTTCTCAGCTTTCTGGCGTCGATGCTCCCCGACCTTTTGGACTGCTGGTATCTGCATCAGGCCCGCAATCGCCTGCGCCGGGATGCCGCCGCTGAAAAACGGGTGCGGAGCGTCAGTTCCGCGACCGCAGCCCTTCACGGGATTGGCGTTGCCATCGCTGCCACGGCGCCGCTCTGGTCCGTTTATGTGGATGCAGGGTCGCCGGAGTTTTCGGAGCGGCATGACCAGCTGTTTTCCATTGCCCTGCTGACCAGTGCGGCGATCAACGCAGGCTTGCTGTTTCCCTTCCACCGGATCGCGGTGTTCTTCCGTCTGGCGATCTATACGGCGACGCCTATCCTTATACTTATCGTGCGGGGGCCGGTGCTGCGCGGTAGCAGCACGGACACGCAGCTTCATTTCGCCGGGCTTTTGGTATTCTTTGGCTCGCTGATTTGGCTGCTGACCTTTACCACGCGCGGTTTCCACCGCACCCGCAGCAGCCTGCTGGCCCAGGCCCTTCAGCGGCAGGAGTTGGAGACCGCCTATCAGCGCCTTTATGCGCAGCAACTTGAGACCCAGCGGCTGGCGCTGGTGGCCCGTCACGCCAATGACAGTGTCATGCTGATGGACAAGACCGGCAATATCATCTGGGTCAACGATGCCTTCACGCGGATCACGGGATGGCGCGCGGAAGAGGCGATCGGCCGTCAGCCCGGCGATCTTCTGAACCACCCGGACACCGACCCGGCGAGCCTTGACGTCATTGTCGAAGGGCGCAAGAGGGAGGAGCCCTTCAGGGTACAGGTGCTGAACCAGCGGCGGGACGGGAAAACGCTTTGGCTGGAGACCAATCAGGTGCCGATGCGGGACGATACCGGCGCCGTCACCACCTATATCGCGGTAGAACGCGATATCACCGAGTCCAAGGAATACGCCGCCAAGCTGGAAAAGGCCCGCCTCGCCGCCGAGGAAGGCGCGCGGGCAAAATCCGAATTCCTTGCCACCATGAGCCACGAAATCCGCACCCCCATGAACGGGGTGATCGGCATGGCGCAGCTGCTCGAAGACACCGACCTGGATGAAGATCAGAAGCTCTATGCGGATACCATCCTTAGCTCGGCCCGGACGTTGCTGGATCTGATCAACGATGTCCTTGACCTGTCCAAGCTGAACTCGGGCGAGGTGTCCCTTGATGCCGTGGATTTCAATGCCCGCCGCTGCTGCGAAAACACCCTGCGCCTGCTGAAGTCGCAGGCCGATGCCAAGGGGTTGAAGCTGGTCTTTGAATGCGAGGACACTGTCCCGGCATTGCTGAATGGTGATGACCGCAAGCTCGGCCAGATCCTGACGAACCTCATCGGCAACGCCATCAAGTTCACCGAGACCGGTCAGGTCAAGGTCACGCTGCTGGCGGAGAACAGTGATACCGGCCGGGATGTGACCATCCATGTCGCCGATACCGGGATCGGGATCAGCAAGGACATGCTGAGCAAGATCTTCGAACGGTTTTCCCAGGCTGACGCCGCCATCAGCCGCCGCTTTGGCGGCACCGGCCTCGGGCTTGCCATCTCGCGTCGCCTCGCAGTGGCCATGGGCGGGGAAATCACCGTCGCGTCTGAGCCGGGGCAGGGATCCTGTTTCACCGTGCGCCTGCCCTTCCAGGAAGCGAAAGATCCTGCCGCCGCTGCCCAGCAGGCCTGTGGCGCCTCCGTTGTTGACGAAGAGGTGCCCGCGGCGCTGAACGGATTGCGTCTGCTGGTGGCGGAGGACAACAAGGTCAATCAGATCCTGGTCCAGAAGTTCCTCAAGGATTTCCCGGTGGAGATCGAACTGGCCGAGGATGGCGCCAGAGCGCTGGAACTGACCCAGTCTTTTCAGCCCGATATCATCCTGATGGATATGAGCATGCCGGTCATGGACGGTCTCGAAGCGACCCGGGCAATCCGGGCGTTGCAGATCCGCCAGCCGGTGATCATCGCCCTGACGGCCAACGCCTTTGACACCGACAAGGCCGATTGCCTGGCGGCGGGCATGGACGAATTCCTCACCAAACCGATCAACCGCAAACAATTGATCGATGTCCTGCTGACCCACGGGGGCCACAGACACAACCTGCGCGCAGGCTGATTTCCTTGCTCCGGGCGTGGGCCTGCCCTATCACGTTGTGAAACAACGGAGCGAGGCCGCCGGTGGATATTGCAACCCGCGTCTACAATCACAAATGGAAGATCGATCCGATCATCCGGTCATTGATTGATACTGATTTTTACAAGCTGCTGATGTGCCAGTCGGTGTTCCGCAGCAAGCCGGACACCCAAGTCACCTTTTCGCTGATCAACCGGTCTTCGCAGGTGCCGCTGGCCCGGCTCATCGACGAGGGCGAGCTGCGCGAACAACTGGATCACATCCGGTCGCTGTCGCTGTCCCGCGGCGAAAGCACCTTCCTGCGCGGCAACACCTTCTACGGCAAACGCCAGATGTTCCGCCCCGATTTCATGGAGTGGTTCGAAGGCCTGCGTCTGCCGCCCTATCATCTGGAGCGCAAGGGTGATCAGTACGAGCTGACCTTCGAAGGCAAATGGCACGAGGTCATGCTGTGGGAGATCCCGGCGCTGGCGGTGCTGATGGAGCTGCGTTCGCGCGCGGTTCTGAACGACATGGGCCGGTTCGAATTGCAGGTCCTTTATGCCCGCGCCATGACCCGCGTCTGGGAAAAGATCGAAGCCCTGCGCAAGATCGACGGGCTGTCGATTGCCGATTTCGGCACCCGGCGGCGGCACGGCTTCCTGTGGCAGGACTGGTGCGTGCAGGCGATGATGGAGGGGCTGGGACCGAAGTTCACCGGGACCTCCAATTGCCTCATCGCCATGCGTCGCGAGGTTGAGGCGATCGGCACCAATGCGCATGAGCTGCCGATGGTCTATTCCGCCCTCGCCGAAACGGATGAGGATCTGGCCCGCGCGCCCTATGATGTGCTGTCGGATTGGCATGATGAACACGACGGCAACCTGCGCATCATCCTGCCCGACACCTATGGCACCAAGGGGTTCCTGGAGCACGCGCCGGACTGGCTGGCGGGTTGGACCGGGATCCGCATCGACAGCGGCGATCCCGCTGCGGGCGCCGAGGTCGCGATCAAATGGTGGCAGGACCGCGGGGAGGATCCGAAACAGAAACGGGTGATCTTCTCGGATGGTCTCGACGTGGACAAGATCGCCGAGCTGCACGGGCAGTTCGCGGGCCGGGTCAAGGTGTCCTTCGGCTGGGGCACCTTGCTGACCAATGATTTCCGCGGGCTGGTGCCGGATGACGCGTTGGCGCCGTTCTCGCTGGTGTGCAAGGCGGTCAGCGCCAATGGCCGCCCCACGGTGAAACTGTCGGACAATCCCGAAAAGGCGATGGGACCGGCGGATGAAGTTGCCCGTTACAAGCGGGTATTCGGCGTGGGCGAACAGGAACGCATCGACGTCATCGTCTGAAGCGCTTCTAACGGAGGCGGTGGCTCCCGCGCGGAAGGCTCGCATGGAACATGCAAGTCTTCCCCTTGGGCCCCGCAGGCCGCGCCGAAGGCGCGGCCTGCGGCCTCGCGATGCGCAAAGCGCAGCGCAAAACCTCTTCAGTTGGGCTGTGTCAGCCGTGATAGGCAGCGACGGTTTTCAGCTGGGAGAAGCCATAAAGCGCTTCAAAGCCTTTCTCTCGGCCATGGCCGGATTTGCCGACACCGCCAAAGGGCAGCTCCACACCGCCCCCGGCGCCATAGTTGTTGAGGAAGACCTGACCCGCACGCAGCTTCTTTGCCAGCCGCATCTGGCGGGCGCCATCGCTGCTCCAGACGCTGGCCACGAGGCCGTAGTCGGTGGAATTTGCGATCTCTACGGCTTCCTCTTCGGTGTCAAAGGGGATCATCACCTGCACCGGGCCAAAGATTTCATCCCGCGCCAGCGCGTGATCGGCGGGCACATCGGCAAACAGGGTCGGGCGCACATAGGCACCGTCCTCGGGCGCGCCGTCCACGATCACCCCCTGCGCGGCCACTGTCAGATCCGCGCCCTTGGCCAGGAAGCCTTCGACGATTTCCTTCTGCCGGGCCGAGATCAGCGGCCCCAAACGCAGGTCTTCGGGGGCCGGTCCTACGGTCAGCTCTGCATAGGCGGCGGACATGCGGGTCTTGACCTCTTCATAGACGCCGCGCTGCACCAGAATGCGCGAGGAGGCAGAACAGGTCTGGCCGGCGTTCTGAATGCCCGCGTTGACCAGAAACGGCAACGCTGCATCCAGATCAGCATCGTCAAACACCAGCTGCGGGGATTTCCCGCCAAGCTCCAGCGTCACCGGCACGACGTTCTTGCCCGCGGCCTGCTGCACCAGGGCGCCGGTGGCCACCGAGCCGGTGAAAGAGATGTGATGCACGCCGGGGTGCGCGGTGAGAGCCGCGCCGGCCTCGGCGCCCAGTCCCGGCACCACGTTCAGCGCCCCGTCGGGCAGGCCCGCATCCAGCGCCAGCTGGGCAAAGGCCAGCGCGGTCAGGCAGGCTTCCTCGGCCGGTTTCAGAACGCAGGCATTGCCCATCGCCAGCGCTGCGCCAACCGAGCGGCCGATGATCTGCATCGGGTAGTTCCAGGGCACGATATGGCCGGTGACCCCATGCGGTTCGCGCAGCGTATAGACGGTGTAGCCGTCCAGATAGGGAATGGTCTCCCCGTGTACCTTGTCCGCAGCGCCGCCGTAGAATTCGCAGTAGCGCGCCAGCGCCACCGCATCGGCACGGGCCTGGGTCAGGGGTTTGCCGACATCCATTGCTTCCAGCGCCGCCAGCTCATCCACCCGCTCCAGCACCAGCTGGCCGATGCGGCACAGGATACGGCCACGCTCCAATGCGGGCATCTGGCCCCAACCGCTGTCTAGCGCCGCTTCGGCAGCCCGCACGGCGGCGTCGATGTCCTCGGCGCCGCCACGGGCGATCCGGCACAGTTCGTTGCCGTTCGACGGATTGATCAACGGCAGGGTCTCCCCGCTTGCCGAGGCCTGCCAGCTGCCGCCGATCAGGCAGAAACTGGGATCGAACCAGATATTGTTTTTTTCAGTCATGAGTGGGTCCTGTAATCTGGAAGGAATAGCTTTTGCTTTGCAACTCGGTAAAGGGTGCGCCCTCGCGCAGCTCGGTAACCCCGGGCAGGACGCTCAGACAGGTGCCCCAGAAGGCCAGGGCCGACGGGGACTGGGCCGAAATGCCCATCCGCCAGCGCCCCGGAAACTCCTGAAACAGGATCTCTGCCGCTGCCCGGCCAAAGCCATGGCGGCGATGCGGGGCAAAGATCGAAAACTCGGACAGCTCGCGCCGGTCGTCGGGCAGGTTCAGAACCAGGGCAAAGCCGATGCGTTTCCCGGCATTCAGCACCCAGAAGGCGGTGACATCCTTGCGGTGCAGCATCTGCCGTGCCCTGTCGCCCGGATCGATCCGGGCCTGGCTTGCGGTTTCTTCGAAATACCCCGCCAGAACACTGGTCAGAACCGCATGCTCCTTTGGCAGGATCAGGGACAGTGTCAGGCTCATGCCGCTCCCTGCGTCAGATCGGGCAGAACAGGGGCGGCGGCAATCAGGGCCTGCGTATAGGGATGCCGGGGCGCCGACAGCACTTCTTCGGTGGCGCCTTCCTCGACGATCTGGCCTTTCTGCATCACCAGGCAGCGATCGGTGATTGTGCGCACCACCGAAAGATCGTGACTGATGAACAGGTAGGTGAGCTCATAAGCCTCACACAGCTCGGCCAGTAGGTCGAGGATTTGCGCACGGACAGAGACATCAAGGGCCGAAACCGCTTCGTCGAACAGGATCAGCTCGGGCCGGGTGATCAGAGCGCGGGCAATGGCGATGCGCTGGCGCTGACCGCCGGAGAACTGGTGAATGTATTTGTTCGCATCCTGCGGCCCCAGGCCGACGGCGGTCAGGGTCTCCGCGATCAGATCGGTGCGGGCGCTGCCGGTGGGGGCATTGGGCTGGCTGTAGAAGGGTTCGGTGATCAGCCGGTCGACCCGGTGACGCGGGTTGAAGCTGCCAAAGGGATCCTGAAACACCACCTGCATCTTACGGCGCGCCTCGGCCGCGTGACCGGCCGAAATCGGCTTCCCGTCAAGCAGGATTTCACCACTCTGAAGTGGCTCCAGCCCCAGAATTGCCCGTGTCAGGGTCGATTTCCCGCAGCCTGACTCGCCCACAAGGCCCAGCCGCTCGCCGCGGTTCAGGGTAAAGGAGACCTCGTTCACGGCGCGGAAATGCTGCTGCGGGACAAAGGGTGATTTGCGCGGCAGGCGGTAGTCACGTACGGCGCCCTTGACCTCCAGCAGCGGTTTCGGTTCCGGGGCCGTTGGCAGGGTGACCTGATGCGAGGAGGCGGCGAAGAGCATCCGCGTATAGGGGTGGCTCATGTTGTGCAGCAGCCAATCGGTTTCCCCGGTTTCGACCACTTCGCCGTGGCGCATGACGACGATCCGGTCGGCCAGATCCGCCACCACGGCCAGATCATGGGTGATGATCAGAAGCCCCATGCCGAATTCCTGCACCAGATCCTTCAGCAGGTCTAGGATCTGGGCCTGAGTGGTCACGTCCAGCGCAGTTGTCGGTTCATCCGCGATCAGCAGTTTCGGGCGCAGGGCGATGGCCATGGCGATGACGACCCGCTGGCGCTGACCTCCGGACAGCTCGTGCGGGAAGCGGCTGAGCGGGAAGCGATCCGCAGGCAGACCGACCCGGTCGAGCATGTCGCGGGCGCGTTGTTCGGCCTCTTGTTTCGTCATGGCGCCGTGGATCAGGATGGTCTCCATCACCTGATCGCCAATCGTCCTGACCGGGTTGAGCGCGGTCATAGGCTCCTGAAAGACCATGCCAATAGATTGACCGCGTAGGGCGCACATCTGCGCTTCGCTTTGCCGGGTCAGATCGGTGTTTTCCAGCAGGATCTGGCCCTGGATCGTGGTCCTCTCGGGCAGCAGTTGCATGACGGAAAAGGCGGTCATGGATTTGCCGGAGCCGCTTTCGCCGGTGACGGCGACGATCTCTCCGGCAGCGACCGAAAGGGTCACGTTCTTCAGGATCGGATGGCTGCCGATGGAGAGCGACAGGTCGGTGATATTCAGCAGGCTCACGTCTGGCGTCCTTCCATAAGATCACACCAAGGGGAGCGCCCGAGCCTGGATGGGCGCAATGCGCCCTCCCGGGGGGAGGGTCGGGCGCGGCCCGGCTGTGCCAGGCACATGGCCATTGCGGAGATGTGGGAAAGCGGTGTCATGTGCGGGCCTCCCGCAGTTTGGGGTCCAGCCAGTCGCGCAGCCCGTCGCCCATCAGGTTGAGGCCAAGCACGGTCAGCACGATGGCCGATCCGGGAATGATGGCCAGATGCGGGGCAAAGCTGACCATGGTCTGCGCATCCGCCAGCATGCGTCCCCAGCTGGGAGTTGGCGGCTGCGCGCCAAGGCCGACATAGCTGAGGCCCGCTTCGGCCAGAATGCCAAGGCTGAACTGGATGGTGCCCTGCACGATCAGCAGGTTCGCCACGTTGGGCAGAATATGCTCGGCTGAAATCCGCGCTGCGCCCTTGCCCGCGACCTGCGCCGCGAGAATGAATTCCCGCTGCCAGAGCGACAAGGCCGCCCCCCGGGTGATGCGGGCGAAGACCGGGATGTTGAAGATGCCAATGGCGATGATCGCGTTTATGGCGCCGGGGCCAAAGATGGCGGTGATCAGGATCGCGATCACAAGCGACGGGAAGGCAAAGACCAGATCGTTGCCGCGCATGATCAGCTCGTCCAGAACGGAGCCCTTGCGCGCCGCCGCCGTTAGCCCCAGCGGAATGCCGATGGCCATGCCGATACCGACGGCCACCAGCGCCACCGCCAGCGAGGTGCGCGCGCCCACCATGATCATCGAAAAGATGTCGCGTCCGAAGTGATCGGTACCCAGCCAGTGCACGGCGTTCGGCCGCTGCAACTTGTCCGGGATGGCCATCGCCGTGTGGTCAAAGGGCGTCCAGACAAAGGACAGCAACGCCGCCAGCAGCACCAGCGAGGACAGGAATATGCCAAGGATCAGACTGCGGCTCATGTGCGGCTCCTCAGCCGGGGATCGACCAGCGCATAGGCCAGATCGACCAGAAAGTTCACGGTGATCACGGCAAAGACCAGCAGCATCACCACTGATTCCACCACGATCAGATCGCGCGAGGAAATCGCCTGGAACACCAACCGACCAAGGCCGGGCAGGTAGAACACCTGCTCGATGATGATCGCCCCGGCCAGCAGAAAGGAAAACTGCAGACCGATGATGGTCAGCACCGGGATCATCGCGTTGCGCAGCCCATGCCGCCACAGCGCCTGCCTGCGGGTCAGACCCTTGGCACGAGCGGTGCGCATGAAGTCCTCACCCAAGATATCCAGCAGGGCGGAGCGCATCACCCGCGCCAGAATGGCCGCCTGCGGCAGGGCCAGCGCGATGGCGGGCAGGGTCAGGGATTTCATCCCGGCCCAGATGCCGTTTTCCCAGCCGCCAAAGCCCCCGGCGCTGAACCAGCGCAGGTTGATGGCAAAGACAAGCACAAGCAGCATCGCAAACCAGAAGTTCGGAATGGCGACGCCCAACTGGGTCGCGCCCATCACCGCCATGTCCCCGGGTTTCCCACGCCGCGCGGCGGCATAGATCCCGGCGGGAAAGGCGATCAGCGTCGACAGCGCCAGCGCATAAAGCGCCAGCGGCAGCGATACCCACAGCCGGTCGGCGATCATCTCGGCCACCGGGGTGCGGTAGGTATAAGAGGTGCCGAAATCGCCGGTCAGCATGCCGCCGATCCAGGTCAGGTAACGGTGAAGCTTCGATTCATCGAGCCCCAGCTCACTGCGCAGGGCCGCCACGGTGTCAGGCTGGGCGTTGATGCCCAGCATGAAGGACGCCGGATCGCCGGGCGCGATTTCGATCACCGCGAAGATCACGATAGAGGCCACAGCCAGGCTGAGGCACAGCGAAAGCAGTCGTTTGAAAGAATATTGTATCATTGTGACACAGGCTAGAATCAGCAGAGGGATCGGTCCAGAGCAAGCAGCGCAGAGGGTGAAACTGGCGCTATTATTTTTGTGATCTGGCCGTGAAAAATTGCCAATTCGGTCATCTTTTGTGCGGCTAACGCGCAGCCGTCGTGAAGCGTGCGAAATCCGAGCTAAGCAGCAGACATCAAAGCCATTTTTTCTTCAGGGCATTCACGATTCGATATGCGATTCCGTCTGGTCCGAGCCGCTGGCCGACGGAGAGGTAAAAGTACGGAGCGGGCATGAAAAAGGGCGCGCCGTAGCGCGCCCTTTGTTGGGGTAGATTGGCAGGGCTTATTCGGACCAGCTGACAGCAGTCAGGTCGGTCGCCTGTGTCGGCGCATTGGCCCAAAGACCCTGAAGATCAGCCTTTGCCACGCTGAGAGAAGCCAGCTGGAACAGGTACCCGTTGACGTAGTCGTCGGCGATGATCTTTTGCGCCTGCTGCAGCATCGCGGTCCGCTGATCGGGATCGGTGGTGCCGTTCAGGTCGGTCATCAGCTGCTGGAAGTCCGGATTGTCATACTGGAAGTAGTATTCCGGGCGGGCATAGATCCCGATGTCCATCGGCTCGGTATGGCTGACGATGGTCAGGCCAAAGTTCTTGCCGCGGAAGACGGTTTCCAGCCACTGCGCCCATTCTACGTTGATGATCTCGGCCTTGATGCCGACATTTGCCAGCTGGGCGGCGATGATCTCACCGCCACGGCGGGCATAAGAGGGCGGAGGCAGGTGCAGGGTGGTTTCAAATCCGTCCGGCAGACCGGCCTCGGCCAGCAGCGCCTTGGCCTTTTCCGGATCAAAGGCGGACTGACCGGTCAGATCCACATAGGCCGGGTTGTGCGGCGCGAAATGGGTGCCGATCGGAGTGCCATAGCCGAACATGGCGCCATCGATGATAGCCTGACGGTCGATGGCATGGGCCAGCGCCTCGCGCACCTTCACATTGTCAAAGGGCGCCTGTTTGTTGTTGGTCGAAAGGATGGTTTCCCCCTCGGTTGAACCGACCAGAACCTGGAACCGCGGATCGGCGTCGAACTGCGGCAGGTTCTCGGGCGCGGGGAAGCCGGAAAAAGCATCCACATCCTCGGCCATCACGGCTGCAAAGGCGGCGGTGGGGTCCGAGATGAACTTGAAGGTGGCCTTGTCCAGTTTCGCGGGGGCGCCCCAGTAATCGGCGTTCTTTTCCAGATCGATGCGGTCGCCCTGCACCCAGCCTGCGAATTTGAAGGCACCGGTGCCCATCGGCGCGGTCTTGATGTCCTCGATGCTTTCCGGCGCCACGATCACGGCATCGCCCCAGGCCAGATTGAACAGCAGGCTGCCGTTAGGCTGGCTCAGCGTGACTTTGACGGTCATCGGGTCAACCACGGTAACATCTGCGATGTCCGAGAACAGTGCCTTTTGCGCATTGGCGCTGTCTTCGGCGCGGGCGCGGTCCAGGCTGAATTTCACGTCTTCGGCGTCCATGGTGGTGCCGTCATGGAAGGTGACGCCGTCGTGCAGGTGGAATGTATAGGTCAGACCGTCCTCGGAAATGTCCCAGCTTTTGGCGAGACCCGGCACAACCGAGCCATCCCCCATAAAGCGGGTCAGACCTTCGAAGACGTTGGAGTAGAGGACCTGATCGATGGCCCCGGCAGCGGCGCTGGTCGGGTCCAGATGCGGCGGTTCCAGCTGCAGACCGATGGTGACGCTGTCTTTGGCCCAGGCGGCTGCGGTGCTCAGCGCCAGCGCGGAACCGGCGGCAAAGAGGATGGATCTGAATGTCACTTTGAAACTCCCTGATGTTGGAAACACGCCCTTGTTGGCGGGCTTGCCAGAAGTCTGTCCTGATTTTGCAGTGTTAATCAAGAGCCTGTCGCGTTTTGGCGTTGCGGCAGAAAGAGACAAGGGGGGAGACATTTCGCGCACTGGATGCTGCGGGTGCGAAATGATACCCCTCCGCAACCCAAAACCAACGTGGGAAGAAGATGAGCGCGAACCTCCAGACCAAGGCCATCACGGCCGAAGATATCCGCGCCCGAAAGGGCCAGGATCCCATCGTCAGCCTTACAGCCTATACCACCCCGATGGCGGGGCTGATGGATGACACATGCGATTTCGTTCTGGTGGGGGATAGTGTCGGCATGGTGCTGCATGGGCTGCCCTCGACTCTGGGCGTCACCATGGAGATGATGGTCCTGCACGGTCAGGCGGTGGCGCGGGGGCTGAAACGGGCGCTGATGGTGATCGACATGCCTTTTGGCAGCTACGAGGAAGGTCCGGCACAGGCCTTTGGCAATGCGGCGCGGCTGATGCGCGAAACCGGTGCTGGCGCGGTCAAGCTGGAAGGCGGGATCGAGATGGCCGAGACCATCCGGTTCCTGGTCAAACGCGGCATCCCGGTGATGGCGCATATCGGTCTGACGCCGCAGTCGATCAACACGCTGGGCGGTTACAAGGTGCAGGGCCGCAATGAGCAGGCAGAGGCGGTGATTGCCGATGCCCACGCCGTGGCCGAGGCTGGCGCCTTTGCCGTTGTGCTGGAAAAGGTGCCACAGGTCCTGGCCGACCAGATCACCGCAGAGATCGTCATTCCGACTATTGGTATCGGCGCCTCGGCAGGCTGCGACGGGCAGGTTCTGGTGCTGGATGACATGCTGGGCATGTTCGCCGCCTTCAAACCGAAGTTTGTCAAACGCTACGCTGATCTTGGCCCCATGGCCGAGGCCGCGATCAAGGAATACGCGACCGAGGTGCGCAGCCGTAGCTTTCCGGCGGTTGAACATGTTTTCGCGGATGCGGCGCCCGGCGCCAAGAAGGGCTGACCAATACGATGACTGCTCCTATTTTGCGCCGCCTTGCGGATCTGCGCGAACAACATGCCACCTGGATCCGCGCTGGTGAACTGGTCGGTGTCGTACCCACGATGGGCGCCTTGCACGCCGGTCACCTGTCGCTGGTCGAGGCGGCCAAGGCAGCCTGCGACCGGGTCATCGTGACCATTTTCGTGAACCCGAGGCAATTCAACAGCCCCGAGGATCTGGCCAAATACCCGCGCACCGAACAGGCGGACGCCGAAAAACTCGCGCCGTTTGATGTCGATGTGGTCTATGTACCGGACCCCGATCAGATCTATCCCGATGGCTATGCCACCTCGGTCTCGGTCGAAGGTATCACAGACGTTCTGGAGGGCACCTTCCGGCCCGGACATTTCGATGGTGTTGCCACCGTTGTGGCCAAGCTTTTCCTGCAGACCGGCGCCCACAAGGCGTTTTTCGGCGAAAAGGATTTCCAGCAGCTGATGGTGGTGCGCCGCATGGCGCGGGATCTCGATATCCCGATCGAAGTCGTAGGCTGCCCCACCGTACGCGAAGACTCTGGTCTTGCCATGTCCTCGCGCAATATGCGCCTGTCGGCGGAGGCTTTGGACAAGGCCGGTCGGCTTTATCCCATCATGACGGGCTGCGCGGATCGACTGGCTGCTGGGGAAACCTTCGACCAGATCGAGCCAGAGGCGCGCGCCGCCCTGAAGGCCGCGGGTTTTGGTGAGGTCGAGTATCTGGACCTGCGCTGCGCTGACACTCTGGCACCGCTGCAAACCCCAACCCGGCCCGCGCGGCTCCTGGTGGCGGCATGGCTCGATGGGGTGCGGCTGATCGACAATATCGCGGTTCCGCAACTAAGTGATTAGTCGGGTCTGGTCGCGCTAACACTTTTGCGTCTAAAGTCTGCCCTCAGAAGACAGGAGAGAGGGCAGGAGATGAGTTTTATTCTGGCGATCGACCAGGGCACGACCTCGACGCGGGCGATTTTGTTCGACGGGGAGATGCAGGTCGCCCATACCGCGCAGCAGGAGTTCCCGCAGTATTTCCCGCAGGCCGGCTGGGTGGAACACGACCCCGAAGAAATCTGGTCCTCCACGCTGGAGGTCTGCCGCCGGGTGATCGCGGAACAGGGCATTTCGGCATCTGATATCACCGCCATCGGCATCACCAACCAGCGCGAAACCACGGTGGTCTGGGACCGGGAAACCGGTCAGGCCATCCACAAGGCCATCGTCTGGCAGGACCGCCGCACCTCGGCGATCTGCGAAGAGCTGCGGGCCGCCGGGCATGGCGATCTGGTACACAAGACGACGGGTCTGCTGCTCGATCCCTATTTTTCCGGCACCAAGGTCAAGTGGATCCTCGACAGCGTGCCCGGCGCCCGCAGCCGCGCGGCCGAGGGCAAGCTGATGTTCGGCACCGTGGACAGTTTCCTGATCTGGCGGCTGACTGGCGGCGCCGCCCATGTGACCGATGCCACCAATGCCGCGCGCACGCTGATGTACGACATTCGCAAAGGCGGCTGGAGCGCCGAGATCTGCGAGGTTCTGGATGTGCCGATGCAGATGCTGCCCGAGGTCAAGGACTGCGCCGCAGACTTCGGCATCGCTGCGGCCGAGCATCTCGGCGCTGAAATCCCGATCCTCGGCGTGGCGGGGGATCAGCAGGCGGCCACCATCGGTCAGGCCTGTTTCCAACCCGGCATGATGAAATCCACCTATGGCACCGGTTGTTTTGCATTGCTCAATACCGGCGCGACGCCGGTTGAATCCCGCAACCGGATGCTGACCACCATCGCCTATCAGCTGGATGGCCAGCCGACCTATGCGCTGGAAGGATCGATCTTTATCGCGGGCGCAGCGGTGCAATGGCTGCGCGACGGGTTGGGCATCATCGGCTCGGCGCAGGAAACCGGCGGTCTGGCAGCCTCGGCAGACCCCGGGCAGGACGTGATCCTGGTGCCGGCCTTCACTGGCCTCGGCGCGCCCTATTGGGAACCGGATTGCCGTGGTGGCATGTTTGGTCTCACCCGCAATTCCGGCCCGGCGGAATTCGCCCGTGCCGCATTGCAAAGCGTCGCCTATCAGACCCGCGATCTGTGGGAGGCGATGCGCGCCGACTGGCAGGAGGCTGCCGAGGACAGCGTCACCCTGCGCGTCGATGGCGGGATGAGCGCCAGCGACTGGACCATGCAAAGCCTGTCGGACATCCTCGGGGCCCCGGTCGACCGGCCGGTAATGCAGGAAACCACGGCGCTGGGCGCGGCCTGGCTGGCGGGCATGAAGGCCGGTCTTTATCCCGACCAGAGCGGCTTTGCCGCAACCTGGGCCCGGGATCGCCAGTTTACACCCGCTATGGAGGCGGACCAGAGAGAGGCCGCCTACGGTCGCTGGAAACGGGCGGTGCAGGCGGTGATCGGCGTCTGATCCTGCGGGTCAAACCCGCGCCGATTCGGGTCAAGGGCCGCTCGAGCGGCCCCGCCGCAGGCGGGGGCACCCTTGAGGCGACTCGGCGCAGTCCCAAACTGGAACAGGCGCTTTCAGGGCAGACCTGCCCCTGAAACGCTTCTCAGCAAAACCTGTCGCGGCGCACATCGTGCGCCGCCGGGCCCAACGCAGACCGCGTCATCTTTGATGACACGGGAAAGCGGCGGGAGCGCCCCTGTAGCAGCCGAGGTGGTTCAGTCCAGCTGAGCGCCTTCGGCAATCGTGCGGGGACGGGCGTTCAGCTCTTCGATGCTGAAGCCGGCGATGGATTTGTACTTCGCCGCATGGGCGGCCAGATCCTCCATGGGGATCACATCCTCGACGGTCTCGAAATCGCCGCCACAGAGATCCTCGACCATCTGCAGCACCGCATCCGGTCCGCCGGCGCTGCGGTTGGCGAGGCCGACGTTGGTGGTCAGCGGGCGCACCGCCGCCTCATAGGCTTCTAGCGCGGCAGTGGTCAGCCCGTGCCGCAGCAGTTCGGCGCCGATCAGGCGGGCATCAAGAATGGCCTGGCTCGCCCCATTCGAGCCGACAGGATAGGTCGGATGCGCTGCATCGCCCATCAACGTCACTGATCCGTCGGTCCATTTCGGCAACGGATCGCGGTCCACCATCGGGTATTCATAAACCACATCAGCGCCGCGGATCAGGCCGGGTACGTCGATCCAGTCGAATGTCCAGTCCTCGAAGTCGCCGACAAAATCCTCGATATCCGCCGCGCGGTTCCAGTCTTCCTTCTTCCAGGCGGCACTCGGATCAAAGCTTTTCTCGGCGATCCAGTTGATCGTTGCCAGACCGTCGCTGCCGGGGTCCGAAATCGGATAGGCCACCATGCGCAGGGCGTTGTGGCCGATCATCACCATGGCGCCGCCACCGCTCCAGACCGGGGCCTGCGTCGTGGCGCGCCACAGGATCCGGCCGTTCCAGATCGGCTCGCCTTCGTTCGGGTACATCTGTTTGCGCAGGGCCGAGTGGATGCCGTCGGCCGCAATCAGCAACCGTCCCCCAAGACGCCGCCCATCGTCGAGCAAAAGCACGGCGCCCTCGGGTGTGGCTTCAAAGCCGGTGGCGCGGGCATCGGTCGAAATGCATTCTGCCCCGGCGCGGGCCACCAGCGCCTCATAAAGCATCATCTGTAGGGCGCCGCGATGCACCGAATACTGCGGCCAGGCATAGCCTGCATCCATGCCGCGCGGTTCTTCCCAGATCGTCTTGCCCAGCTTGGTGTAGAACCCCAGCTGCCGGGTGCGTACGCCGATGGCGTCCAGTTCTTTTTCCAGCCCCAGATCCAAGAGTTCCCGCACCGCATTGGGTTGCAAGTTGATGCCAACCCCCATCGGTTTCAGCTCGGGCGCGGCTTCGCAGATGTGAAAGGGCACACCGATCTGGTGTAGCGTCAATCCAAGTGTCAGGCCGGCAATGCCGCCACCTGCGATGAGAAGGGTCATTCCGCGTTTCTCCTGTTCGGTCTGGTGCCCTAGAAAACATGCTTCATCTGATCAGAGCAAGTGCGCGCTGACTCACCCCGAAGGCACAGACCCGGGCCCCGGTCGGTGCAGGCTCAATCCTGAGCGGCGATGATCAGATCGGGGCCAAAGATGACATCGGCGTAGTTGCCAAGATAGATCTTCAGCCAAGGGGTAAACCGGTCGGGGTGGCGCTGCACCTCTGCGATCAGGTCGTGATAGTCGATCCAGCGCGTGTCCATCACCTCGTCCGGATTGGGTTCCAGATTCAGCGGCCGATGGGCGTGGGCCAGAAAGACATCGACCACCTCGTGTTCGATCATGCTGTGTCCGACATCGGCGCGGTATTCCAGCTGGTGGCGGAATTCGGGATAAAGGCCGGTGATGCCCAGCTCTTCGCCCATGCGACGCACGGCGCAGGCAGAGGAGGCCTCATCCCACATCGGATGGGTGCAGCAGGTGTTCGCCCACAGCCCGGGGGTGTGATACTTGCCCATGGCGCGGCGCTGCATCAGGATTTCGGTGCCTTTGACCACGAAGACCGACACGGCCTTGTGCTTCAGCCCTTGTTCATGGGCCGCAAGCTTTTCAACCGGTGTCAGTTCGCCGTTCACCCAGGCCGGGATCGGATGAGTCATCGCGGGTTCAGGTCCGTTTCAATTCCCGTCAGCGGCTTTGGACAAGGGTCCGCTCACCGCATCTTCAATTCGTTATTCGCAAACACGATCAAGCGCAATTACGCGAAAGGCCGCGCCCCTTGGGCCGCGGCCTGTAGTGATTAAATCCGCGCCTATCGCTTATTCAGAGGCGGCGGGTCCGTGCGAGGCCAGGAAGGCATAGATGTCTTCGCCGCCTTTTTTCAGCTTGAAGGACATTTTCGATTTCGCGCCGCTGTCGTCCAGATATTCGCGCAGGAAGGCACGGGGATCGTGGGTGAAGGCGACAAAGTTCTCTTCGGTCCAGACCAGGCCTGCTTCACCGGCGGCGGTCATGTCGCTACCGTATTTGAAACCTTCGTAGCTGCCTGCCGGACGACCAGCGACACCCCAGAGGTTCGGACCGGTCTTGCCGCCCTTGACGATGGTTTCGCCGCTGTCCGAGACGACCATGTGGCAGGATTTGCATTTCTTGAATCCCTTTTCGCCCTTGGCGGCATCGCCTTCGGCGAAGGCGGGGACGGCGAGAAGGCCAATTACGGCGGCGGACATCAGACGTTTCATATGCTTGCTCCAATTTGAGTTGGCTGTAGGGAATACGAGGTCTTTGGGGCGTATAGTCAATGGACGTTTTGACGCGCCGCCCCAAGTTCGCGTGATCTTGCTACTGCGACGGGGTGCCGGATGCCCCGCTCCAGCAGGGTAAAAGGTCGCCGTCGGCGGGCTCAGCGTTATAGATCGCACGGCCGATGGCCCGGCTGAGGCACAGCGCCGCAGCATGGCCGATCTGGCCCAGCTCGGCCTCGGGCGATGCCAGAGGGCGGGCGCCTGTGGTGGCGGCAAAGACCAGATCGCCATCGCCCGGCGCATGGGCGGGAACGGTGGCACGGCCAATGCCATCGTGGGCGGCGGTGGCCATGCGCTGGCACTGCGCCTTGGTCAGATCGGCGTCGGTGGCGACGATGGCAATGGTGGTATTGCCGCGCTCCTCGGGGATTGGTTCGGCCCCGGCCTGCGCCCGCATGGTCTGCATCTTGCGGCTGTTCAGCGCCTGGCCCAATCCGCCCCGTGGATCCGGACCAAGGCCGCCGAACTCGCCATCCACCTCAAACGGGGCGGCCCAGAAATGGCGATCCCCCGGTGTGGTCACGGCGCCCATCGGGTTGGCGGCGACAAGGGCGCCAACGGTGACCCCGCTGTCCAGCACGAAGGAGGCCGAGCCAAGCCCGCCCTTGACCATGGCGGTCAGTGCGCCGGTGCCTGCCCCGGCGGTGCCGATGGCAAACTCCTCACTTGCGGCCTCGAACGCGGCGCGGCCAAGGGCGCGATAGGGGTTGTCCTGCCAGTCCTTGTTGCCGCCGTTCAGCAGGTCAAAGATGATGGCGCCGGGCACCAGCGGGATCACCGCCGGTCCCAGCCGGAATCCCCGGCCCGCGACGCGCAGCGCATCCACCACGCCGGAACAGGCATCGAGGCCAAAGGCAGAGCCGCCCGACAGCACCAGCGCATCGATCTTGGCGACCGATTTGTCGGGCGCCAGAAGATCGGTTTCCCGCGTCCCCGGGGCCCCGCCCATGACGTGAACCGAGGCCGTCAGGCCGTCCTTGGCCGTCAGCACCGTGGTGCCTGATTTCAGGTCATCATCCGCTGCATTGCCGACCAGCAGGCCGGGCACGTCGGTGATCAGGTTGCGGGGTCCGGGACGCATGGGGGCTCTCCTGACGTGTCGTTTCCGAGTGGTGATTGCGCGGGGTCAGATGCAGCGACCGCCGTCCACTTCCATGGCGACACCGGTGACCATGCTGGCCTCGTCCGAGCACAGGAAACAGGCGGCATTACCCATGTCCTCGGGCGTGGAGAACCGGCCCAGCGGGATGGTCGACAGGAACTTGGCGCGCACCTCGGGGGTGTCCTCGCCCATGAAGGATTTCAGCAGCGGTGTTTCACCGGCCACCGGGTTGATCGCGTTGACGCGTACGCCGCTGGGCGCCAGCTCCACCGCCATGGTACGGGTCGCGGTGATCATCCAGCCCTTTGAGGCATTGTACCAGTTGAGGTTGGGGCGCGGCGACACGCCAGCCGTGGAGGCGACATTGAGGATGGCGCCGGTTTTGCGGCTCTTCATGTGCGGCACCAGGGCGCGGGCGGTCAGGTAGACCGATTTCATGTTCACGTTGAACACCCGGTCAAAATCTTCCTCTGACACCTCATCCAGTGGGGTTGGCAGGTGTGTTACACCGGCATTGTTGACCAGAATGTCCACCTGGCCAAAGGCGGTCAGCGCAGCCTCTGCCATGGTGTTGACCGATGCACCATTCGCAACGTCGACCGCCTGCGCGATGGCATGCGGGCCCAGATCCGCCGCCATGGCGGCTGCGGCATCCCCGTTGATGTCCGCAATCATCACCTTGGCCCCTTCGGCCAGAAACTTTTCTACAATGCCCGCGCCAAATCCCGAGGCACCACCCGTGACAATCGCTGTTTTTCCTGCAAGCCGCATATTCGTTATCTCCCAAATCTCGTTTTGATAGCTTTAACAGCGATTTGGGCAGGTGCAATGCGAGATCAGTCCGGGTCGATCTTGCCACGGCCGGCCTTGATCTGGCCGCGCTGTTTCTTGGCCTCCAGGCGGCGGCGCACCGAGCCGCGCGTCGGTTTGGTGGCAATCCGCCGTTTCGGGGCCACCAGCGCCTGGCGCACCAGATCAGCGAGCCTATCGCGCACGATATCGCGGTTGCGCTGCTGCGAGCGGGTTTCGTCGCAATGCAGGATAATGGCGCCTTCCTTGGTCCAGCGCCGCCCGGCCAGACGTTTCAGGCGCGCCTTGACCGCCGGTGTCAGCGAGGGCGAGCGCGCGGCTTCGAAGCGCAGTTCGACGGCGGTGGCCACCTTGTTCACGTTCTGCCCACCCGGCCCAGAGGCGCGGATGAAGCTTTCGGTGATTTCCCAGTCCTGCAGGGCGATATCGTTGTCGATCCGTATCATAACGGCCAAAGCCTACAGCGGCTTGCAGCAAGGTAAAAGGCGTCAAGGTAAAAGGGCCGCCCCTTGCGGGACGGCCCTTCGAAAGTTTTCAGGAGGTCGGGTCGGTTAGATCTGCATCTTGCAGGCCAGCCGATAGGACCACACAGCAAAGGGCTGCCTCAGCAGGCGGACCCTCCGGTTGTTCCAACACCTTGCTCCAATACCTTTCTTGACACTGGATCACCTCCTTTACATTTCTGTTTCCGTTACCAATGAGCGTTGCACGGAATTTCCGATCTGCCAAACAAAAATTGCGGCAATCGGGAAAAGGCGGCGAAGCGTGTCTGATTTCTTGGCAGGTGGCCCTTTTGGGCGATCCCTACAGGGTGGGGACCGCAGTGAGCCGTTTGACGATCAGCCGGAAGGGGATCAGCGCCAGCAGCGCCAGCGCCAGTTTCACCATCCAGTCTGCCAGGGCAAGCGAGACCCAGAGCGGCGCCACCGGACCGCTGCCCAGCAGCGGCAGCATTTCACCGGCCCAGGAGACGTCATTGGCCGGTTCGATCCAGCTGAGCGTGCCGGAAAAGGCCACGGAAAAGAAGAGCGCGGTATCGACGCTGGAGCCAACCAGGGTCGAGGCCAGCGGCGCACGCCACCATTTGCCACCCCGCAGGGCGGAAAAGACCGAGATATCCAGCAATTGTGCGGTGAGGAAGGCAAGGCCCGAGCCAATCGCGATGCGCAGGGTCACCAGCGGGCCGAATTCGCCCATGATCTGAGTGCCGATCAGGGAGCAGATCACCCCGACGACGAAACCGGCCAGAACCACCCGGCGCGCCGGACCCTTGCCGTAGACGCGGTTCATCACATCGGTGACGAGAAAGGCGACAGGATAGGTGAAGGCGCCCCAGGTCAGCCATTGGCCGAACAGGAATTGCACCAGGATGTTGGAGGCCACAACGACGGCGGCCATGGCAAGAATGCCGGGAAAATAGGAACGTGTCATGTAACTGGTCCGTTTTGACAAGGTAGCGGAGACTTGTGGAATGTACCCGGCGCAGGGCGATTGCGCTAAGTATCGGGCCAGTTAGTCCTTTTTGACGCTATTGGCAAGACAGGGGAGGCTCCCGCCCGCCGGTGAGACATCACAGATGTCCCCCCGCCCGTTGGGCCGGGCAGCGTGCAGGGCACGCTGCGGGCGCGTCCTGTCGCGCAGTGGCATGCGGCAGCAGCCGGGGTCAATCGGGTAGGCTGTATTCCACCAGTTCCGTGCGCTGCACTGACAGGAAGTTATCGTCAGAGACCATCGTTGCGCGCAAGATCCCCGCTGCGTCGCGCCAGATTGACACCCCTTCGAGATTATCGTGGGTGCCGAGCGCGGTCTGCAGCAGGGTGGTTTCGTTCTGCGGCCCGTCCTCGGTGATATCCCAGCGCCGCAGGCGGCTGCGGAAGCCGAAGAACAGGAAGTTCCGCTCCAGCAGGTAGAACCGCCCGTCGGGGCCGAAATCCGCCCCCACCGGCATGAACCTTCCACGCCGGGGCAGGCTGAAGGGCTGGCTCCATTCACTGCCGTCCCACTTCCAGACCGGCAGGTTTCCGTCCTTGTCCGGGGCGTTTTCCGGCAGGGTGTAAAGGTGACCGGCGCCGTCTATGGCCAGCGCCTCCAGCGCCTTGTTGGCGGGCATCTGCCGGAAAGCGTTGGGGCGGGGCAGGACCTCCGCCCGGCTGCCACCGCGCTGGTGATGCGCCACGCGCGACACCCCTTCGAAGGAGATATAAAGGCTGCCATCGGGGGCAACGGCCAGCCCTTCGCTGTCGACGATGCGCCCTTGCAGGATACGCCCGGTCGAGGCTCGCAGGCTGCGTCTTTTGGTGACGCGCGCCGAGGTGATCCTGCCCTCTGTACGATTGATCCGGGCCCTCACCAGATGCGCCCGGTCGCTGAGCAGGATCATGGAGCGGCCATCCTTGCCCATCTCAATGCCTGAAAAGCCGCCGAACCATGGTTTTTCGGGCTGCGCCGGGGGCGCCCAGGTATAGCTGCCGATCAGCCGCGCCTCAGCCGACACCCGCCCGGCGCGGGCGCCTGCGTAGGTCGCCACGGCCAGCGCAGCTGCAGCCATGAGGGCAAGGCTTAATCTGATTGCAGGACTGCGGCGCATTGCCGGGGCAGATCCTTCATCGTGTAGTCGCGGCGCGGCTTGGGCTTTGGCGCATTGGGATCGCGCGGCTTGGGCGGCGGCGGGTTCAGGATGTCATCGACCCATTTCTGCGCATCGGCGCAGCCATCGCCGCGCGGGGGCGGGTTCTGATCGACGCAGCCGCGTGCGCCGCGTGGACAGTTGAGCCGCACGTGGAAATGATAGTGATGGCCCCACCAGGGGCGGATCTTGCGCAACCAGCGCCGGTCGCCCTTGGCATCCTTGCACATCTGAACCTTGGCGCCGGGAAAGACAAAGATCCGCGCCACGCGTTTGTCGCTGGCGGCGGCCTTGAGGATCTCGTGATGCTGACGGGTCCAGTCACTGTTCACAAAGGCGCCCTTGGCCCGGCGCATGGAGATCGAGGAGACCTTTTCGCGCTGGGCGCGGCTGAGGTTCAGCCGGTCCGGCGGACGCATCCAGATGTCGATATCAAGGCCAATCTGGTGGCTGCGGTGGCCGGACAGCATCGGGCCGCCGCGCGGCTGACTGATGTCACCGATATAAAGCCCCTTCCAGCCCGGTTGCCGGGCCGCGAATGTGCTAAGGTCACGGATGAAATCAACCGTTTCGGGATGGCCCCAGTTGCGGTTGCGCGACAGGCGCATGGCCTGCCAGGTCGGGCCGGTTTCCGGCAGTTGCACGGCCCCCGCGACGCAGCCCTTGGCATAAGAGCCAAGCGGTGCAGGCCGTTGCTGGGATCCGACCGCCTTGGCGCCGAACAGTTGCTTGGCCGGGGTTTCCGCCGCAACTGGCCCAATCAGCCCGGCAATCGCGACAAGCGTTGCAAACAGCAGTCTCACGTCTGGTCTCCCTCGGCCTCAACCCATTTCAACAGAATCAAGCCTAGAACAAAAAGTCCGATGACGGGAGTGATACCAAGTCGGGCGCTGCCGGTGAGTGTGGTTGCAATGCCGATCAGCGCGGGCGCGAGGAAAGCGGTCGCGCGCCCGGAAAGCCCATAAAGTCCAAAGCTTTCCGTGGCTTTGGCGAGATCCGTGTGGCGCACCATCAGGCTGCGGCTGGCGGATTGCAGGATTCCGCCGAAACCGCCGATCAGAACGCCGCAGCCAAAAAATACGGCATCGGGCAGGGTGGAACCTTCGGATAGTGCGACGCCAAAGAACTGCTCCCGCGACATGGAGACCACGGTAATGCAGACCAGCGTCAGCACCAGAATGGCGACGATGATCACCGGCTTGGGGCCATGGCGTTTGTCCGCCTTGCCGCCCAGCCAACTGAACAGGGCCGCCGAGATCGCGGCGATGATACCGAAGATACCGATATTGGTGATCGACCAGTCCAGAACCAGGCTCGCATAGACACCGCCAAAGGCATAAAGCCCATTGAGCGCATCCCGGTAAAGCATCGAGGAGACGAGGTAACTGGTCAGGCTGGCGCGGTGGCGCAGCCCGGCCACCAGATTGATTACCATCCGAACCGCCCGGCCCATGCTGCCACGCTGACCAGTGGCGTGGTTGTCATGCACCCACAGGAAATAGGGAACCATGAAGACGGCGAACCAGATGGCGGTCACCGGGCCGACGGCGCGGGTCCCCTCTTTTGCTTCGGCATCAAGCCCCAGAATGGGATCAAACCCGATCAGCGTCTTGCCGTTGCCTTGCTCCACGAAGAGCAGCAGCATGATAAAGAGCGCGATCACCCCGCCAAGATAGCCAAAGGCGAAACCGGAGCCGGAGATGGCGCCGACCTCTTCCTTGCTGCCCATCGACGGCAATTGCGCGTTGACGAAGATCAGGGCGAATTCAGCGCCGATAAAGCCAAAGCCGAAGCTGATCAGCATCCACCACAGGTTGCTGCCTGCCGGATCCATGTACCAAAGTCCCCAGGCGCCGATCAGGTACATGATGGAAAACACCATGATCCAGGGCATCTTGCGCCCCGAAATATCCGCCAGTGCGCCCAGAAACGGCGCACCAAAGCCGATGAGCAGCCCGGTCACGGTCATGCCGATGGACCAGATGGTCTGTGCCTGCGCCTTGGCGGCTTCCTCGGCCAGCCCCTGGCCCAGAAAATGCTGCGCGGCAACGGCCGCAAAGAAGGGGCCAAAGACAAAGGTTACAAGCAGCGTGTGATAGGGCTGGCTGGCCCAATCAAAGAACCACCACCCCCAGATCCGCTTTTTCTGTGACACTTCAGCCATGTCGCCCATCCCCCCGACCTTTTGTTGTTGCCGATAAGACAGGTGCTGGCATTACGAAGCAAGCCCATCCTGCGTCTCTGCCATCGGTGGCCAGGGGCGTGTGGCATCAGCCTGACACCAGGCTGCGATCCACTCGGGCATTGTCGGGGTTTCGGCGTCCCCCTGACCGACGGCCGCCAGCACCTTTGCCGGGGGGACGATGCCCTTTGCATCCGTGACGGCGGTGCGCAGCATCACGTGGCTGGCGCATTCGCCGTTCTTTTTCCACATGGATTGCTCCAGATAGATGAACTTGTCGTCCCAGGCCACCGCGCGGCTGCGCATCTCGAAGCGTTCAAAGCCCCGGATACGGCGGCGGAAGCGCACCGAGGTGCCCGCCACGGTCATCCCCCAACGGTTCTGGCGCAGCGCGCCGATCAGCCCGACGCGCTGCGCCAGCATGGTGCGCCCCAGATCATAAAGCGTCATGGCACGGCCGTTGTTCAGCTCCAGCCAGATATCCAGATCCCAGGGCCAGCAGATATGGCTGGAGCGGTGCACGGCCGTGAGCGGCAGGGGGTTCATGCGACTGGCGACAAACAGATCTTTCAGCAGGCGGACGATGGGAAACATGGGTGGTCTTTCCTTTGCGATGTGCCCGTGTTGCCACCCATTTACCGCCCGTCAACCGCAACCTCGCGGAAGCCTTGCGCATCTGCACCCGGCTGCTTACCTGTTACGCTGGCTAACATAGGGGAATAGGATGTTATCGCTGTTTCAAATTCTGCTTTTGATCCTGGACATCGTCTGGTTCTTCATCATCGCGCATGTGATCATGAGCTGGCTGATCAATTTCCAGGTCTTGAACCTGAACCAGCAGTTCGTGGCGCAGATCTGGTATGGTCTCAACCGCATCCTTGAACCTCTTTACGCGCCGATCCGCCGCCTGCTGCCCAATATGCAGGGGATCGATTTGGCGCCGCTTCTGGTGCTGATCGCGGTCTATGCGCTGCGGATTATCATCCAGAACAACATGATGATGTTCTACTGATACGGTCTGGCCTGGCCGTGAGGCCGGGCAGCGCCCGTTCGGCGCGCCGTGTTCGCGGAATAGACCGGTGATTTAACTGGGCGGCCTCTTGCCGCCCGATTCCTCCTGTGGGATTGTGTGCCAAATCCGAGCAGACACTCCCTTGAGGCCCTTCCTTTGATGACGCAGACGACAGACCTGCCACAGGCGACCCCGCTGCTGCGCGATATCTTCGGTTTTGATGCCTTCCGCCCCGGCCAGGAAGAGATCGTCGATGCGGTGACCGCAGGCGAAAACGTTCTGGCCATCATGCCGACGGGTGGCGGTAAATCCCTGTGCTTCCAATTGCCTGCCCTGATGCGCGATGGGGTCACGGTGGTGATCTCGCCGCTGATCGCCCTGATGCGTGATCAGGTGCGCGCCTTGCAGGAAGCTGGGGTTGCCGCCGGTGCGCTCACCTCGGGCAATACCGAAGAAGAGACCGAGGCCGTCTGGGAGGCGATCGAGGCGGGGCGGCTGAAGCTTTTGTACATGGCGCCGGAACGGCTCGCTTCGGGGGCGGCGATGGGGATGCTGCGGCGTATCGGTGTTTCGTTGATCGCGGTGGATGAGGCGCATTGCGTCAGCCAGTGGGGCCATGATTTCCGTCCCGATTACCTGCGCATCGGCGAGCTGCGCCAGGCGCTGGGCGTGCCACTGGCGGCTTTTACCGCGACGGCGGATCAGGAAACCCAGGAAGAGATCGTTCAGAAGCTGTTCGATGGACAGGCGCCGCGCGCCTTCCTGCGCGGCTTTAACCGGCCCAATATCCATCTGGCCTTTGGCACCAAGGACAGCCCGCGCCGTCAGATCCTCGGCTTTGCTGCCGCCCGCAAGGGGCAGTCCGGCATCGTCTATTGCGGCACAAGGGCCAAGACCGAGGCGCTGGCCGCCGCGCTGCGCGAAGAGGGCCACGTGGCCTGTCACTACCACGGTGGCATGGAGGCCGAGGACCGGCGCATCGTGGAAACCCGCTTTGCCCGCGAGGACGGGTTGATCGTGGTGGCGACGGTGGCCTTTGGCATGGGCATCGACAAGCCCGACATCCGCTGGGTTGCCCATGCGGATCTGCCCAAAAGCATCGAGGCCTATTATCAGGAAATCGGCCGCGCGGGCCGCGATGGCGCGCCTGCGGAAACCCTGACCCTGTTCGGGCCCGAGGACATCCGCCTGCGCCGCAGCCAGATCGACGAAGGCATGGCGCCGCCGGAACGCCGCGCTGCGGATCATGCGCGGCTGAACGCCCTGCTGGGGCTGGCCGAGGCGCTGAAATGCCGCCGTCAAAACCTTCTGTCCTATTTCGGCGAAGCGGCAGAGCCCTGTGGCAACTGCGATCTTTGCGACAACCCGGTGGAGGTCTTTGACGGCACCACGGCGGTGCGCAAGGCGCTGTCGGCGATCCTGCGCACGCAGGAAACCTATGGCGCTGGGCATCTGATCGACATCCTGCGCGGGACCGAAACCGACCGGGTGCGGGCCAAACGCCATGATGAGCTGTCGGTCTTTGGCTGCGGCAAGGAATACGCCAAGGGCCAGTGGCAGGCGGTGTTCCGGCAGATGATGGGGCACGATCTGGTGCGCCCGGACCCCGAGCGCCACGGCGCGCTGCGTATGACCGATGCGGCCCTGCCGGTGCTGCGCGGCGAGGCCGGGATCGAGTTGCGCAAGGATACCATCAAGACCGCTGACAGGCGCCCGGCAGTGAAGGCGCTGGTCTCGGATGAGGACGCACCGCTCTTGTCGGCGCTGAAGGCAAAGCGCCGGGCGCTGGCCGAGGCGCAGAAGGTGCCTGCCTATGTGATTTTCCCGGATCGCACCCTGATCGAGATGGCCGAGCAGCGGCCCGAAACGCTGGATCAGATGGCACGCATCAGCGGCGTCGGCGCCAAAAAACTGGACCGATATGGCGATGAATTCCTGAGCGTGATCACCGGCGCAGTGGAACAGATGCACCCGCAGCGGCGCAAACTGGCGACACGGGACGGGGCGGGGTCTTTGTACGATGCATTGCTGGAGGCGCAGGGGCAGCTGGCGCGGGGGACCTGTGGCACGCTGAAACCGCTCAGTTGCTCGGCCTCGCTGTTGGCCAAGGTGGCCCAGATGCGCCCGGGCGATGAGGCGGGGCTGGAGCGGCTTCTGGGGGAGCGCCGCGCGGAACGTTTCGCGGCGGCGTTTCTGGACGTCTTGCGCGGCGCGGGCTAAGTCTGGCCCAGAACAGAGCGAGGATGACAGATGCTGGTAGTGGTTTCCCCTGCGAAAAAACTGGACTGGGAAGAGCGCGACATGGAAATGACCGCGCCTGCCTTTCAGGAGGACGCGGTGCGTCTCAACGCCGTGGCGCGGGAGCTGTCGGTGGCCGAGCTGATGAAGCTGATGCATATCAGCGAGGATCTGGCCAAGCTGAACTACGACCGCTTCCGTAGCTTTGAGGAAAAGCCAGCCACCGATAGCCTGCGCCCCGCCGCGCTGGCTTTTGCTGGCGATACCTATCAGGGGCTTGAGGCCGCCTCGCTCGATGCCGAGGAAATGGCCTGGGCCCAGGATCATTTCCGCATTCTGTCGGGGCTGTACGGGGTGCTGCGGCCGATGGACGGGATGCAGCCCTACCGGTTAGAGATGGGATCGCGGCTGAAAAACGAACGCGGCAAGAACCTTTATGAATACTGGGGCAGCCAGATCGCCGAAGCCCTGAACCGCCAGGCCGAAGAAACAGGCAGCGATATTCTGGTGAACTGCGCCAGCCAGGAGTATTTCGGCGCAGTGGATCTGAAAGCGCTGAAGCCGAAGGTGATCACGCCTGTCTTCATGGAGATGAAGAACGACACGCCAAAGGTCGTCAGCTTTTATGCCAAACGGGCTCGCGGCGCGATGGCGCGCTATATCATCCAGCACCGTTTGAACGATGCCGAGGCGCTGAAGGATTTCGACACCGGAGGTTACGTCTACAAACCGGAGCTGTCGGAGCCGGACAAGCCAGTGTTCCTGCGCGGCTGAGCTCCGCCCGCCCCATTTGTGCCGCCCCAGAGCCGTTCGCAGCTACAAGGTATCTGCACATGGCGCTGTCGTGGAGGTGGATCAGGCGGCTGGGCTTAGATCGATCGGCTGGGCATCCTGCGGGGCGTATTCACCGATACGTTCGAGGATCAGCGCCTTGCGCAGAGGTTTGGTCAGATAATGATCCAGGCCCGCCGCCAGGATGCCTTCGGAATCGCCAGCCATGGCATGCGCGGTCAGGGCGACGATGGGCACGTGACGGCCTGTTTCCTCTTCGATCTTGCGGATTTCCATGGTGGCCTGCTTGCCATCCATCACCGGCATGGAAATGTCCATAAAGATCAGATCCGGTTCGAAGTCCTGATAGGCCGCAACGGCCTCGACCCCGTTATTGGCAAAGCGCAGGTCGATATTGATATGTTTGACCATCTTGCGGAACACCAGCTGGTTGGTCTTGTTGTCCTCGGCTGCCAGAACCCGCATCTGCCGGGGGGCCGAGGCCAGATCTTCGGATTGGTCCAGAACAGCACCTTCACCGTCGGGGGACACCACCTTGGCGTTGTCGGCGGCATAGGCCTCTTCCAGGGTCAACTCCCCGGGGGCGGCACCCGGTTCCGCGTCCGGCGCTGCAGGCTGCGCTCCAGGCAGGGCGGCCGCGATCTCGTTTAGCTTTTCAAACAGCTCATCCCGCGGCGTGGGCTTTTGCAGAATATATAGCTTCAGCTCTTCTACGTCGGCGTCCTGCACCGTGTGCGGGTTGGAGCTGAGCAGTAGGAGGGGCACGTCGTTCCATTTGCCGTTGCGCAGATCACGGGCCAGTTGCACGCCGCCACCGCCAGGCAGGCCATGTTCACAGATCACCAGATCGATGTCCGCGGCCATCGCATCCATGGCGTCAGCGATGGTATGGGCGGTGGTCACATCGATGCCGCGCAGTTTCAGCTGGCGTTGCAGAATTTCGCAGTTGAGCTGCAGATCGTCGACCAGCAGGATCCGCTTCAGGCCGGGTGTCATCTCGGGAACCGAGGTATGCGCCCCTTGCGGAATCGGAAGCGGCAGGCGGAAACCGAAACAGGATCCCTGCCCCTCCTCGCTTTCGACCCAGATCTCGCCGCGCATCATGCCGATCAGGCGTTTGGAGATGGCAAGGCCCAGACCGGTGCCTTCGAATTTGCGGTTGCGCTCATCCTCGACCTGGTTGAACTCGCCAAAGATGTGCTCGATCTTCTCTGCAGGAATGCCGATGCCGGTGTCTTCGATGGTGACATGAATCCAGCACAGGTTCTCGTCCGGGTTGGTTACACCGGTGACCCGGAGGGTGACATGACCTTCCTTGGTGAACTTGAGCGCATTGCCGGCCAGGTTGGTCAGAACCTGACGAATACGGCCGGGATCGCCCACGAAACGGGTCGGCAGGAAGATGTCGTAATCCACCAGCATCGCCAGGCCTTTATCCCGGGCCGTGGGTTGCAGCAGCATGACCACCTCGTGGATGCTGCGCTCCAGGTCAAAGGCCTCGGGGTGCAGTGCCAACTTGTCCGCTTCGATCTTGGAGTAATCGAGCACGTCGTTGATGATGACCAACAGCGCTTCGCCTGAGTTCTTGATCGTATTGGCGTAAAGACGCTGCTCCTCGCTCAGCTCGGTGTCGCTGAGAAGTTCGGCCATGCCGATGACGCCATTCATCGGCGTGCGGATCTCGTGGGACATATTGGCGAGGAAGGCGGATTTGGCGCGGTTGGCGGATTCGGCGCGTTCGCGGGCGGCCCGCAGCTCTTCCTCGTAACGGACCGAGGAGGTGATATCCAGCGCAAGGCTGACCACATCGCCGCCCTGTCCGCGCTGATCGAACAGCCGCAGATAACGGTCGTCCCACATCCGGATCACGATGGGTTCTGGTTTCAGGGACATCCAGCGATCGGTCATCATCGAGCGCCAGTGATCCGGCTTGAGCTCTTCGGTATTGACCAGGCCTTCGTCTGTTAGGATCTGAAGGATCCGCACATAGGAGACTCCGGGGGTGATTTCCTCCAGCCCGTCAAAGATGTTCAGATAGGCAGTGTTGGCGCCGATCAGCTTGCTGTCGGAATCAAAGAAAGCAAAGCCGTCCTGAAAGGCCTGGATCGAATGCCACAGACGACGTTCGGCCTTTTCGATTTTTTCGTTGGCCATGCTGAGGTCGGATTTCACCTTGGCGTTTTCGTCGCGCACGTTGGCGACTTCGGCCTGGGTCACGCCGATCTGCCGGGTCAGAGCCAGCGCGTGACGCCCGAGTTTGCGATTCGCTGCGGTCAGCTCGGCCTGCTTCAGTTCAAGCAGCCGCTCTGCCGCCAGGCGTGCCCGGCGTTCCTCAGCGAGTTTCTCGGCAAGGTTCATCCCTGCTAGCTCCATCCTCAATTAAATGGCGTGTTTACTCCGAGCCTGAACTCGGGCGGCAAATTGGCCATGATTGGTGTTACGACGGGAAACCTTGCTATGGCGTTAAGTGCGTGCAAGCTTAACCTCAGTTCGGAGGGTGCCATGTTGGATCGGTTTCTTATTGTTTTGCTTTCATTTCTCGGTTTTCTTGCTGCGTCGGTGCAGGCGGGGCCGGATCCCGTTTTGCCACAGGTGCGGTACCAGTCCTTTGCGGATACTGACTATTACGGATCCGATCTGCAGGCCCTTTTCGATACGGATCTGAACGCCTGCCAAAGGGCCTGCAGCGCGCAGCAGGCCTGTGCCGGATTTTCTTATAACAAAAAGGCAAACGCCTGTTTTCCAAAGTCCGAAATGAAAGAGGCCACGCCCTACACCGGTGCGATTTCGGCGCTGAAACGCCCAATATCTGCGGCGCAGCAGGCGGTGGCCTCCCAACGGGCAGGGCGGCTGGATCGTCTGCACCCCGCCGATCTGCAGGCGGCATTGCGGCAGGCCCGGGAGATTGGTCTGCGCTACCCATCCCGCGGTGAAACCCTGGAGGATATGATCCGCGCCGGGCGCGGTCAGGCGCGGTCAGGCGGGGTGCAAAGCGCGCTTGGCTGGCTCAGCGCGGCAGTCGCTGTGAACGATGATCCGGCCCTGTGGACCGAGGTTTCCGCCCTGTGGCTGCGAATCGCAGACCAGAGCAAGCAGAACAAGAACGCCAAACGTCAGCAGGCGCTGGCTGCGGCCTTGAACGGATACCTGCGGGCCGAGGCTGCGCCTTCGCAGGCCGAGGCTTTGGTGACGGCCGGGCGGGCGCTGGAAAGTCTGGGGCGTGGCCGCGACATGATTTCGGTGCTGCGGCTGGCGCAGGATCTTGCGCCCCGTGCCGACACTGCGGCGCTGCTGGATGAGGCTATCGGAAAATATGGCTTCCGCGTCACCGACAGCACGGTAGAAAGCGACAGCGCCACGCCGCGTATCTGCGTGGAGTTCTCCGAAGATCTGGCTCGCAGCGGTGTGGATTATGGCGATTACGTCAAAGGGGCCGGGGCCGAACTGGCTGCCGAGGCAAATGGCCGCCAGCTTTGCCTTGATGGCGCCGAACATGGCGAGCGTTACCGAATCGCTTTGCGGCGCGGTCTGCCTGCGGCCAGTGGTGAGGTCCTGAGCAAAGAGGTCGAACTGACCCATTACGTGCGCGACCGCACCCCATCGGTCCGTTTCCCGGGCCGGGCCTATGTACTGGCGAAATCTGATCAGGTGGCGCTGCCGGTGGAGACCGTGAACCTGCGCGAAGTCGCGCTGCAACTGCGGCAGGTCAGCGACCGCAACCTGCTGCGCACCTTGCAGGAAGGTTATTTCGGCCGCCCGCTGTCCCATTGGCAGGATGAATACTTTGCCTCGGACATCGGGCAGGAGGTCTGGACCGGTACGGCCAGCGTTCAGGATGTGCTGAACCAGGATATGACCACCCGGATTCCGCTCGCTGATGTTCTAGCTGACCGACCGGTAGGGATTTATGCGCTGACGGCCCGTGTGCCCGGCGTCGACCCGTATGAGGACCCCGGCGCGACCCAATGGTTCGTGCTGACGGACTTGGGCCTCAGCACCATGTCCGGCGCGGACGGGCTGCATGTTCAGGTGCAGGGTCTCACCGACGCCAAGCCGCGTGCGGATGTCGAAGTGACGCTGATTTCAAATGCAAACGCGGTGCTGGCCACGGCGCGGACCGATGCCACTGGCTATGTCCGGTTTGATCCAGGCCTGTCGCGCGGGCGCGGCGCCGCTGCCCCGGCAATGGTCATGGCGCAGCAGGGGGAAGAAGATTTTTCCTTTCTATCTCTGAAGGATGCAGCGTTCGATCTGTCGGATCGCGGGGTCGAAGGTCGTCCCGCGCCGGGGCCGGTGGATGTCTTCCTGGCAACGGATCGCGGTGCCTACAGGGCCGGGGAGGTGATCCATGTCACCGCCCTGACGCGCGATAGTGGTGCCCGCGCCATTACCGACCTGCCGCTGACCGCAATCCTGCACCGTCCCGATGGGGTCGAGTACAGCCGTCAGGTATCAGACGGCGGACAGGCCGGGGGGCATGTGTTCAACTTACCGATCGGTCAGTCCGCGCCGCGCGGCACCTGGCGTCTGGACCTGAAAACGGATCCCAAGGCCCCTGCGCTGGCCACCCGGCAGCTCCTGGTTGAGGATTTCCTGCCCGAACGGATCGACTTCACACAGACTGTCGCGAATGCTGCGGCACTGGTGCCGGGCGAGGCGGCGCAGCTTGATATTTCGGCCCGCTATCTGTTTGGCGCGCCGGGGTCGGGGCTGACCATCGACGGCGATCTGCGGCTCAGCGCCAGCGACACGGTTGCGGCTTGGCCGGGGTATCGCTTTGGCCGCTATGATGCGCCCGGCAGCCCGCAGCGCTCTTACTTTGGCGGCGATAAAACGGATGCGGCGGGGCAGGCCTCGGTCGTGGTGTCGCTGCCAGCGGCGGCGACGATGGGCAAACCGATGCAGGCGACCATCGTGACCCGCGTCATGGATGGCGCCGCCCGCCCGGTCGAGCGCGAGCTGACCTTGCCGGTGCGGCCCGCAACCCCGGTGATCGGCATTCGTCCCCTGTTCGATGATGTGGTGGGCGAGGGCAGCGAAGCCGGGTTCGAGGTGATCGCCCTCAACCCTGACCTCACCCCCCTGCCGATGCAGGTGAAATGGACCCTGAACCGGGTCGAAACGCGCTATCAGTGGTATCAGCTTTACGGCAACTGGAACTGGGAGCCGACCACCCGCCGCACCCGCATCGCCACCGGCGAGACAACGCTGGGGCAGGAACCGGTGAACCTGTCCGAGCCGGTGGAGTGGGGCCGTTATGAGCTGGTCATCGAACGTCTGGATGGCACGCCGGTGACGGCGGCGCTTGATTTCTATGCAGGTTGGTATGCCCCGGCGGATAGCGCCGCGACCCCGGACCGGCTGGAACTGTCGCTGGATGCGGAAAGCTATCAGCCCGGCGATACTGCCCGTCTGCGTATCGTACCCCGGGCTGGGGGCACCGCGCTGATCTCGGTGGTGTCCAACCATCTGATTGACCGCATGGCCGTCGAAGTGCCCGCAGGCGAAAGCACGATCCCCCTCACGGTGACCGAAGCCTGGGGCAGCGGCGCCTATGTGACGGCAACCGTGCTGCAGCCCGTCACCGGCAAGGCCAGCCGGACACCGGCGCGGGCGCTGGGTCTGGCGCATGCCAGTGTGAGCCAGCCGGGGCAGGAGCTGTCGGTTGCTATCAATGTGCCTGAGGTCGCCCGTCCGCGCGGCACCGAAATGGCCCGGGTCCGGGTCGATGGGGCCGCAGCGGGGGAAGAGGTCTGGCTAACGGTTGCCGCTGTTGATCTCGGCATTCTCAACCTCACCGGTTTCAAAAGCCCCGATCCCTCTGCGCATTACCACGGCCAGCGGCGGCTGGGGATGGAGCTGCGCGATCTTTACGGGCGGCTGATTGATCCCGGAAATGGCGCGATGGGGCAGGTGCGTTCGGGCGGTGATGCGGATAACGGCAGGCGCATGCAATCGCCACCGCCGACGCAGGATCTGGTGGCGGTCTTCTCTGGCCCCTTGCAGCTGGACGCCAATGGCGAGGCGCTGTTCCCAATCGATCTGCCTGCCTTCAACGGCACCGTGCGGCTGATGGCAGTGGCCTGGTCAAAGCGCGCGGTCGGGCAGGCCGAGGCAGACATGCTGGTGCGCGATCCGGTGGTGGTGACCGCGACCGTGCCGCGTTTCCTTGCGCCGGGCGACAGCAGTCGCGCCCGGATCGAGATCGTGCATGCGGATGGACCGGCGGGCGAGATGGCCCTGTCGGCGCGTGCCATCGGCACGGAGCTGGCGCTTGGCCCCCTGCCGGGCGCGGTGACGCTGGCCGAGCAGGGCAAGGCGGTGCTTGAATTGCCGCTGACGGCGCAGGCGGTGGGCGATCCCGAGATCGAGCTGACCCTGACGACGCCCGCTGGGCTGCCATTGGTGCAGCGGCTACGAATGCCGGTGCGGGCCAATGATCCCGTCGTGGCGCAGACCCGACGCTTCCGGCTATCGGGCGGCGACAGTTTCCAGTTCAGCGCCGATGTCTTTGCCGGACTGCGGCCCGGCTCGGCGCGGGCGGTGCTTTCTGCCGGACCTTTGGCCAAGTTCGACGTGCCAGGTCTTCTGGCGCAGCTGGATCGCTACCCCTATGGCTGCACCGAGCAGGTGACCTCGACGGCGATGCCGCTGCTCTATCTCTCTTCGGTGGCCGAGGCGGCGGGTCTGGGCAATGGACCGGCTGTGAAGGCGCGCATTGATGCGGCGATCCGCAAGGTGCTGACGCGGCAGGCCAGCAACGGGGCCTTTGGCCTGTGGCGCGCCGAAAGCGGTGATTTCTGGCTTGATGCCTATGCCAGCGATTTCCTGTCGCGCGCCCGGGCGCAGGGCTATGCGGTGCCCGATCAGGCCTTTGCCCAGGCGATGGACAACCTGCGCAACCGGATCAACTACGCCCCCGATTTCGACAATGGAGGCGAGGACATTGCCTATGCGCTGATGGTGCTGGCCCGCGAAGGGGCCGCCGCTATGGGCGATCTGCGCTACTATGCGGATGTGAAGGCAGGCGATTTCGCCACCCCGCTGGCGGCGGCGCAGCTGGGCGCAGCGCTGGCGGCCTATGGCGATCAACCCCGCGCCGACCGCATGTTCGGGCGGGCGGCGCAGATGCTGGGCCGCAGCGGCGCAGAAACCCCGGTCTGGCGGGTCGACTACGGCACCCATCGCCGTGATGCCGCCGCGGTCCTGGCGCTGGCAAGTGAGGCCGGAAGCGCAGCGGTCAGTCAGGAATACCTGATGGCCCGGGTGACCGAGGATGGCAGCCGAATGTCCACGCAGGAGGCCGCATGGACCCTGCTGGCGGCGCAGGCGCTGGTCTCCAGCCCCGAAGACAGCGGTCTGCTGGTCAACGGTCAAAGCGTTGCCGGGCCTTTTGTCGAGGTGCTGGATGGCAGCGCGGCAGGCATGGGGAAATCCATTTCAGCAGCTTCGGGACGCAGCACCGAGATCACCCTGACAACCCTTGGCGTGCCCGTAGTCGCTCCCGAGGCGGGCGGCTATGGCTACACGCTGAACCGCAGCTATTACACGCTGGAGGGCGAACCGATCGCGGAGCTGAGCTTTGAAACCGGGGCGCGTTTCGTGACCGTGCTGAGCGTGGTGCCGCATGAAGGCACCGGTGCCCGGCTGATGGTGGATGATCCGCTTCCGGCGGGGTTTGAGATCGACAATCCGAACCTGTTGCGCTCGGGCGATCTGCGCGATCTCGATTGGCTGAAGCTGGATCAGGCAACCCATGCAGAGTTCCGCTCTGACCGCTTCTTGGCAGCGGTAGATATCGGCGGCACCGAAACCGTGAAGCTGGCCTATGTCACGCGGGCTGTGACGCCGGGCAGCTTCCATCACCCGGCAGCCTCGGTCGAGGATATGTATCGTCCGGCCTACCGCGCCCGCACCGCCGCAGGCCGCGTGCAGGTCCGGTGACCGGCGGCTGGCGGAGATATTTGCGCGCGCTTACCAAACGGTCAGTGCGCGTTGTCTCTGTCCGTCCTGGTTCCTTTTGGCGCGGCAGCCTGTGGGCTGTGGCGGTCCTGGCGTTGCTGCTGGGCATCGGCTGGCGTCTGTTCGACGACTGGGTCGCCGATACCGAGTTGCCGCTGACCCTTGCCGAAACCTCGGTCGAGGTTATGGATCGCGAGGACCGCCTGTTGCGGGTCTACCCGGTTGGGGATGGCATCTGGCGCATGGCGCTGCAACTGGATCGGGTCGATCCCCGGTTCACCGAGATGCTGATCGCCTATGAGGATCGCCGGTTCTGGTCGCATCCGGGGGTGGATGTTCTGGCACTGATGCGCGCGGGTGGGCAGGCGGTGTGGCATGGCCGGGTGGTATCGGGAGGCTCGACGCTGACGATGCAGCTGGCGCGTCTGCTGGAGGATGGCTCGACCGGGCGCTGGTCCGGCAAGTTGCGGCAGATCCGGGTGGCCTTGGCGCTGGAGCGACGCCTCAGCAAGGCAGAGATCCTGAGGCTCTACCTCACCCATGCGCCCTATGGCGGCAATATCGAAGGGCTGCGGGCCGCCAGTTACGTCTGGCTGGGCAAGGAACCGCGAAGGTTGACGGCTGCAGAGGCGGCGTTGCTGGTGGCGCTGCCGCAATCCCCGGAAAGCCGCCGCCCGGATCGGGCGCCCGAGGCCGCGCGACAAGCACGCGCGCAGGTGCTGTCGCGGATGGTTGCTGATGGTGTTCTGGACAGCGAAAGCGCCAAGATCGCAACCAAGGCGCGCCTGCCCCGGCAGATGGCTGCGATGCCCCGGCTGGCGCCGCATCTGGCCGACCGCGCCCTGTCCGTAAATCCCGGCGCCCGGCGCCTGTCTCTGACGGTGCAGGCCGATCTGCAACAGCGGATGGAGCAGCTGGTACAGGCGGCGGCGCGGCGCAGTGGCGCGCGGCTCTCGGCGGCGCTGATGGTCGTGGATCACCGGAGCGGAGAGGTGCTCGCCTCGGTCGGATCCCCCGGGTACGCCGATCAGGGGAGGCAGGGATTTGTCGATATGACACAGGCGCTGCGCTCTCCGGGCTCGACGCTGAAACCGCTGGTCTACGGGCTGGCCTTTGATCGCGGGCTGGTGCACCCCGAGACGCTGATCCATGACGGTCCGGTGGATTTCGACGGCTACGCGCCGCAGAATTTTGATGGAGTCTTTCGTGGCGATCTGCGGGTGCGCGAGGCGTTGCAGCTGTCCCTGAATATCCCGGTGGTAAAGCTCACGCGCGAGCTGGGGGCGGCGCATCTGATGGCGGCCCTGCGCCGGGGCGGTGCCAGCCCCCGATTGCCCGGCGGTGGCAAACCGGGGCTGGCGATCAGCCTTGGCGGGCTTGGCACCTCGCTGCAGGATTTGGTGCAGATCTATACCGGGCTGGCCGCGGGCGGGCAGGGACCGCCGCTGCGGGTGCTGCGGGGGGCGTCGCAGCAGGATCGCCCCCGGATGATATCGGACGTTGCGGCCTGGCAGCTGGGCGATGTGCTGCGCGGGCTGGCGCCGCCACCCGGGGCACGGGCCGGTGTTCTGGCCTATAAGACCGGCACGTCCTATGGCCACCGCGATGCCTGGGCGCTGGGCTGGGACGGGCGCCATGTGATCGGCGTCTGGATGGGCCGGGCGGATGGCACGCCGGTGCCGGGGGCCTTTGGCGGTGATCTGGCAGCGCCGGTGCTGTTCGAGGCCTTTGGTCTGCTGAAACCCGATTTTGACGCGCTGCCACCGCCGCCCGCCTCGACCCTGATCCTGTCGGCGGCGGAATTGCCCGCGCCGCTGCGCCGCTTCCGGGCACGGGACGCGGTATTCGAACCGGCAGAGAATGCGCCGCAGATGCTGTTCCCCCCGAATGGCGCCCGGCTGGCGCTGGAGGGCGCCGGGCTGCCGGTCAAATTGCGCGGCGGCACTGCGCCTTTCGTGGTACTGGCGGATGGAAAACCGGTGCTGCAGGGGCAGCAGGCGCGGGAGTTCGAAATCCCCAGTCCCGGCCTTGGTTTTTCCGATCTGGTGGTGGTCGATGCGGCGGGCCGCTCGGCCCGGGCCGCGATCGAAATCGACTGATAGCAGATCTGCGGCCGGGGTCAGCCGCGTCCTTCGCGCAGCCAGCCTGCGGTGATCAGCGCGGCAATAACCAGCAGCACCAGCCAGGCAGGCAGCAGCGGATGCTGTGACACCGACAGGGTTTCATAGGCCTCGCGCGGGGTCAGACCGATCCAGCCACGTCCGGCGGCCGGGCGCCCCTCGCGCACATCGCGCAGACGCGGAAGACCGTCCTCCAGCCGCAGGATACCGCCCCGCGCCGCAGCGACCACCGGGCGCAGCACCTCGCCGGTGGCGACGGTTTCGCCGAACTCCCGGGGCGCCGCCGGACCCAGTCCGATGACGGCAGAGGCGTCGCCTTCGCTGAGGTGGTACAGGCCGATCTCGGCGCCCGTATAGCTGCCCTGCCAGACACCGGGGGCCCGTTCCTGCAGGTCCAGCACCGTCTCGGACCCATCCGGCGCGGTGATGGTGACGGCGCCGATGCTGTCCTGCAGCGTGCGCCGGGTGATCTGCATCTTCTGTCCGGTGGCCTCGGCGGTCAGAACCTCTTCCTCCAGCTCCGGCTCTTTCATCATCCAGTGGGCAAGGCGGCGCAGCAGTTCCAGCTGCGGCCCGCCGCCTTCGTAGCCCCGGCTCCAGAGCCAGGCATGATCCGAGGCCAACAGCGCCACGCGTCCCTCGCCTTCGCGGTTCAACACCAGCAGCGGCCGGTCCTCGACACCCTCCATCAGAACATGTCCCTGCGGTTCCTGCAGATCGATCTGGCGCAGCCAGCGGCCCCACGTCCCGTCTGTGCTTTCCCGTTTCAGTCCCGAGGTGACAGGGTGGCGGGCGCCAAGATCGGTGACCTGGGGCAGATAGGGCTGTTCAAAGACCCGCGCCGTGGGGCTGGCGGGCAGGACCGCCGACAGGGGGCTGCGGTAGATGCTGGCGGCGCTGGCGAAATCCGGCCCCGCCGCGATCAGCACGGCGCCGCCCTTGGCCACGTAATCGGCGACGTTGTCGAGATAGATCGCAGGCAGAATCCCACGCCGTTTGTAGCGGTCAAATATGATCAGGTCGAAATCGTCGATCTTCTCCAGAAACAATTCGCGCGTGGGAAAGGCGATGAGGCTCAGCTCATCCACCGGCACCCCGTCCTGTTTTTCCGGCGGGCGCAGAATGGTGAAATGCACCAGGTCCACCGAGCTATCCGATTTCAGCAGGTTGCGCCATGTGCGCCCGCCGGGGTGCGGTTCTCCGGACACCAGCAACACGCGCAGGCGGTCCCGCACGCCGTTGATCTGGATCAGCGCCGTGTTGTTGCGGGCAGTCAGCTCTCCGGCAGCTTCGGGTACCGAGAATTCGATCACGTTGCGCCCGCCATGCGGCAGGGCGATGGGCAGTTCGAAATCGACACCGACCGGCAGGGTGAACCGTTTCGGCTCGGCGCCATCGATCGCAATTTCCAGCGGCGCGGTTGCGGCGGCGTCGGGCGCGGCGCCCTGATCCTCGATCCGCAGCGTCAGGGTGACGGGTTCTCCGATGATGCCAAAGGCGGGCGCGTTGCGCACCACAAGGCGGCGGTCCCAGTCGCTGTCTTTGCCGGTCAGCAACAGGTGCAGCGGCGCAGGCAGCTCGGGGGCCTGATCGGCATCGTGGATCTGACCGTCCGACAGGGCGATGATCCCGGCGATCCGGCCACGCGGCGCATCGGCCAGCGCATCGGAAACCGCCTGCATCAGGGCGGTGCCGCTGTCATCGGCGGCATCCGGCAGGGTGACCCAGCGCGTTTCGGTATTGGGGCGGGCCTCTAGCGCCTGACTCAGCTCTTCTTCGGCCTCGGCCATCTGCTCGGGCCGGGCAGGCAGGCTCTGGCTGGCGGTTTTATCGGCGACCACCACCACGATATCGCTTAAGGGGGCGGTGTTTTCGTTCTGCACCACTGGCCCAGCGAGCATTGCCAGCAGGCCAAGGGCGGCGCCCGCGCGCAGCAGCCAGCCGCGCATCCGCGCCCAGATGGCCAGCGCTAGGCCCAGCACCGTCACGGCGGTGAGCGCCCAGATCACGGGCCAGGGCAGCAGCGGGTCGAACAGGATCGTCTGCGTCATCGTCGTGGCCCCTATTGCCCCAGCCGTTCCAGCAGCGCTGGAACATGGACCTGATCGGATTTGTAATTGCCGGTCAGCACATGCATCACCAGATTGACGCCAAAGCGCAGCGACAACTCACGCTGACGCTCACCGGCATAGCCGCGCCCGACCGGGCGCAGTGGGCGGCCATTGCTGTCCACCGCCCAGGCCGAGGCCCAATCGTTGCCGCCGATCACCACCGGTGTCACCCCGTCGTTCAGCGTGCGAAAGGGGATGCCTTCGTCTTGCTCTGCATCGGGCGGCGCGGCCTCGACCCAAAGCGGGCCGCGCGGATGGCGGCCGGGGAAATCCTGCAGCAGGTAGAAAGTGCGGGTCAGCACGTGGTCCTGGGGCAGTAGCTCCAGCGGCGGAATATCCAGCCCCAGCGCCAGTTGTTGCAAGCGGCGCGCCTCGGGGCTGGTGGCGCCGACGGCGGCCAGATCGGCGTCGCGGGTGTCAAACAGGATCATGCCGCCGCTGCGCAGGTAGGCGTTGAGCCTTGTGTAGGCTGCGGCCGAGGGCATTTTCTGATCCGCCGTCACCGGCCAGTAAAGCAGAGGGAAGAACGCCAGCTCGTCCCGTTCCAGATCGACGCTGGCGGGCGTTGATGGCTCGACTGAGGTGCGGAAGAACAGCGTATCCGACAGGCCCTGCAGACCGGCCCGGGCGATCCGGTCTACCTCTGGATTGCCGGTCAGCACATGCGCCAGCGTCAGCTCGGCGGCCAGCGCGACCGGATCGGCGGCGCCACTTTCCTGCGCTTGGGTCGGACGTGGTGATATCGCGCCAAGCGCAAGCGCCGCCGCGAGCAAGGGCACAAGGGCGGTGCTGCGCCGCAGTTGCGCCAACTGGCCAGAGACCAGCAGGGTCGCCAGCACATCCAGGGCCAGCAGCACAAGGGCAAGCCCCAGCAAGGCGCCGCCAAGCGGACGCTCCTGCGCCGCGCTGTAGCCGGAAACCGGAACCGAGGCAGGCCAGGACGCCGCCGTCAGGCTGTCGCCCGCGCGCAGAACGTTGCGTGCGAGGGTCTGATTGCCACCATCATATAGGCCGGGCTGCAGGGCCGGGCCTGCCGGGGCGGCGACCAGATCGGGGCCTTGCACGCCGGGCAGGGTGCCTGCCTCGCGGCTGCGGCCAAATCCATCCAGCACGGAAACGGGCCGCCAGACGGTGCCTTCCAGGCTGGTTGCCTCGGGCGTGCCGACGGCGGAGGAGACCGCTAGCCGTTCCAGCATCTGCACGAACAGGCCAGAGAGCGGCAGGCTGCTCCATTCGGCATTGGCGGTGACATGGAACAGCACCACCTGCCCCTGTCCCAGCGGCTTGCGGGTGACCAGCGGGGTGCCATCGCCAAGGGCGGCGATCACCCGGTCGGCAAGGGATGGGTCCGGCTGGGCCACCACCTGCGCCGAGACGGTGACTTCCTCTGGGGTGCGCAGCCCGGCAAAGGGAGAGTCATCCTCGAAAGGCGCCAGCGTCTTTGGCTCACCCCAACTCATGGCGCCGCCGATGCTGCGTCCGCCAAGGCGCAGGCGCACCGGCATCAACGGTTCTTCCTCGCTGCGGGCGGTATCGCTGGCGGCCAGACGGGGGCCGGCGAAGCGCACCAGCAACCCGCCCTCTTCGACCCAGTCGATCACCGCTTGTTCCTGCGCCGGGGGCAGGCGTGCGACATCGGCGAGGATGATCACATCGGGGTTGGCGGGCAGCAGATCGCTGAGCGCGCCTTCCAGCAGGTCCGCCGTGGGCGCCAGTGCCTGACGGAGGTAGTGCAGCGGCGACAGCAGCGCGAGGCCCTCGTCTTCGCTTTCCGAGGCGATCAGCGCGACCTCGCGGCGGCGCAGCCCGTCATCGGCAAGGGCCACGGCCCCGGCGCTGCGCTGGCCTGCAAGTTCAAACCGGGTAATCCGGGCGCGTAGTTCGGACGGCAGGGACAGGCGGACGCTGGCGTTTGTGGCGCCTGCCTCGAAACGGGCGGTGGCCTGAGCGAGGCTGCGCAGGGTGCCGCCGGGATCGCGGCCCCGGGCCTGCACCATCAGATCCAGTGCCGGGCCGGGCAGGCTACGCTCCACCGTCAGTTCCAGCGCGCCATCAGCATAGCTGGGCGGTGCCAGCGCAAAGGCGGCGCCGGGCTGCTCCAGTACCTGCAGGGCGCCGCGGTCCGTCAGCGCCTCGGTCAGCCGCTCCCGCCCGGGATAGTCCAGCCCGTCGCTGAACCAGAGCGTGTCAAAGGCTTCTGTGGCTTCGGCAATATGCGTGAGTGCCTGATCCACCTGATCCGGGGCCGGTTGCCAGGGATTGGGGGTGAGGCCGGCGACCTGCCGAGCCCAGTCGCTGGCCGCAAGGAATTGCAGCGGTTGCGGATCGCTCAGCCGCAGGACGGCGACGGTGCGGTCGCCGCGCCCGGCTTCCTCCAGCCGCGCGGTGATTTGATCGCGGGTCTCCTCCCAACCATCAGACCCGGCCCAGGTGGCATCCAGCACCACCAGCAGCGGTCCGCTGCCGCTGTCGCGTTCTTCCGGGTTCAGCACCGGACCGGCCAGACCGATGATCGCTGCCGCCAGCGCCAGCATCCGCAGCAGCAGCAGCCACCAAGGGGTGCGGTCGGACAGGCTTTCGTCATCGCCAAGGCCCAAGAGCAAGGTCACGGCGGGAAAGGCCTGCCGCCGCGGTGCAGGCGGCACAGCGCGCAGCAACAGCCACAGGATCGGCAGAGCCAGCAGGCCCAGCAGCAGCCAGGGATAGGCAAATCCGATACCGGCAATCAGGGTCATGCGGAGGACCTTTCCAGCGCGTGATAGAGCCACATCAGCGCAGCCTGGGCGCTGTCACCCGTGTGATGCAGACCCAGCCGCCAGCCTGCGGTGCGGCACAGCGCTTCCAGCGCGTCGCGCCGTTCGGCCATGCGGTCCAGATAGCGGTCACGCAGGGCCGAGGCCTTCAGCGTTTCATGCACCAGCCCGCCGGTCATGCTGTGAAACCGGGTACGCCCGGCAAAGGGAAAGCTTTCCTCGCTTGGGTCCAGAACCTGCAACAGCACCCCGCGCACGCCGCGGTCGGCGGCCTTGCTCAGCGCCAGCTGCAATTCGTCAAAGGGGCCAAGGAAATCCGAGATGAACAGGGCGCGGGCATGGGGCACCATGGCGCGGTGCTCGGGTGGTGCGTAATCGGCGTCGTCCTCGCGGCTCAGCATCTCGGCCAGACGCAGGATCTGCGCTTTGCCACTGCGCGGGGGCAATCTACCGCCAGTGAGGCCCACGCGTTCGCCGCCGCGTAGCATCAGGACCGACACCGCCAGCGCCAGCAGGCGCGCGCGGTCGATCTTTTGCGGCAATTCGGGGCTGGAGGAAAACCGCATCGAGGCGCCAAGATCGGTCCAGACATGCACCGTCTGGGCGATCTGCCATTCCCGTTCGCGCACGAATTGCACATCGCCCCGGGCCGAACGCCGATGGTCGATCATGCGGCGGCTGTCGCCCTGTTGCAGGGGACGGTATTGCCAGAAATCATCGCCAGTTCCGGCGCGCCGCCGCCCGTGCTCCCCCAAAAGGACAGCACCTGCCAACATCTGCGCATCGACCAGAAGCGGCGGCAGGGCGCTGGCCTCCCCTTCGGCCCGGTGGCGCAGATCTGCGGCCGGGGCGACGGGAGAAGACGCGTCAGAGGCGGCGGGCTGGGTCACGCGGCGGCTCCGGTGCGGGTCAGCTCGGCAGCGGTGCTGTCGATCAGATCGGCCAGGCTGTCACCCCGCGCGCGGGCCGAGAAGTTGAGCTGCATCCTGTGGGTCAGAACCGGCCGGGCCATATCGATCACATCCTCGGCATTGGGTGCCAGCCGGGCCTGCAGCAGGGCGCGGGCGCGCACCGCCAGCATCAGGGCCTGGGCCGCGCGCGGCCCCGGACCCCAGGCGACCGTATCGACGACGCGCTGCGAGGCGCCCGGTTCTTCGGGGCGGAAGGCGCGGACCAGGTCCAGGATCATCTCGACAACCGAGTCGCCCACCGGCATGCGCCGCAGCAGGTTTTGGGCGGCGATCAACTCATCGGCGGTAAAGACCTGATGCGCCTCGGCCTCGCTTGCACCGGTGGTGGCCAGCAGGATGTCCCGCTCGGTCTTGCGGTCCGGGTATTGCACGTCGATCTGGAACAGAAAGCGGTCCAGCTGCGCTTCGGGCAGGGGATAGGTGCCTTCCTGCTCGATGGGGTTCTGGGTGGCCAGCACGTGAAAGGGCGTGCCAAGCGGCCGGTCTTCACCCGCGACGGTCACCGTGCGTTCCTGCATCGCCTGCAGCAGCGCCGATTGGGTCCGGGGGCTGGCACGGTTGATCTCATCCGCCATCAGGAGCTGACAGAACACCGGCCCCGGCACGAAACGGAAGGCGCGGCTGCCATCGGCGGCGGTGTCCAGCACCTCCGAGCCAAGGATATCCGCCGGCATCAGGTCAGGGGTGAATTGAATCCGATTGCCATCCAGCCCCATCACCGTCGACAAGGTTTCCACCAGCCGGGTCTTGCCGAGGCCGGGCAGTCCGACCAGCAGCCCGTGACCGCCGCACAAAAGAGTGGCAAGGGTCAGGTCCACGACCCGCTCCTGGCCGATAAAACGGCGGGTGATCGACTCCCGCGCCTGTTGCAGCTTGGCTTCGAGCGCTTCGATGTCGGCCAGCAGATCATCGGGTTCGGACATGACTTTCCTTTCACGGCGCGTATATGGTCTTAGTGTATCTCGCCCAACGGAAATGGCAAAAACAATGAGCGGACAAAACATCGTGACACCGACAGCCGACGGCATAGCAGCCGCAGCCACTGCGGCCAAGAAAGGCAAGGGTTTGCCGCCGGTCCACCTGTGGAACCCGCCGTTTTGCGGCGATCTGGACATGCGCATCGCCCGGGACGGGACGTGGTTCTACCTTGGCACTCCCATCGGCAGGTTTGAGCTGGTGCGGCTTTTTTCATCGATCCTGAAACGCGAAGGCGACAAGTATTTCCTGGTGACGCCGGTCGAAAAGGTCGGAATCACCGTGGATGATGCGCCTTTCGTCGCAGTCGATTTCGAAGCCTCTGGCGCGGGAGAGGATCAGGTGCTGACCTTCACCACCCATGTCGGCGACAGCGCCGTGGCGGGGCCGGATCATCCGATCCGGGTGGTGCGGGATCCCGAGACTGGCGAGCCGTCGCCTTACGTGATGATCCGGGCCGGGCTTGAGGCGCTGATCGATCGCAAGAGCTTTTACCGGCTGGTCGAACTGGGTAGCCATCATGACGGGTGGTTCGGCCTGTGGTCATCTGGGGAATTCTTCCCGGTCATCCCATCGGCAGAGCTGGATCAAGGCTGAAACCGCCCCAGAACTCCCACCTTTCCAGCGCGTCGCCAGGGTGCGAATTAAGCTATCGTTAGCAGGTTCTGGCATTTTGGGTAAAATAGAGTCGATTTTGTGGCAATATTGTGGCGGTTGCGTTTAATGCACCGTTTTCCCGCCCTTGGCGCCGAGTCTGCGAGGCCTTAAATCTGCGGCAAACGACAGGAGCTCCGATGCCAAGGTTTGCCGCGAATATCTCAATGCTCTTTGCTGAGTTGCCCTATCTTGAACGGTTCGCAGCGGCGGCCAAGGCCGGGTTCGACGCGGTTGAGATCCTGTTTCCCTATGAACTGGCGGCCAAGGAAACCCAGCGGGCGCTGGTGTCGAACGGGCTGGAATTGTTGCTGATGAACGCGCCGCCGCCGAATTACACTGGCGGTATGCCCGGCTATGCGGCGCTGCCGGGCGGCGGGGAACGGTATCAACGCGATATCCGCCGGGTGCTGCGCTACGCCGAGATCTTGCGCCCCGGCGCCATCCACATCATGGCCGGTTATGCGACGGGGGATCTGGCGAAACAGACCTTTATCCAGAACCTGCAGTGGGCCGCTGATCGCGCGCCGACGCAGCAGTTCACCATCGAACCGCTGAATGTCGGGGACCAGCCGAACTACTTCCTGAACGACTACAATCTGGCGGCTGAGGTTCTGCAGGCGGTGAACCGCCCGAATGTGGGGCTGCAATACGATGCCTATCACGCCCAGATGATCCACGGCGATGCGCTGAAGGTCTGGGAGACCTTCAAGGAGCATGTGGTGCACGTGCAGATCGGCGCCGCACCCGGGCGCTGTGAGCCGGGCACCGGTCCCGTCGACTTCGAAGAGCTTTTCGCCGCCATCGACGACAGCGGCTACAAGGGCTGGGTCAGCGCGGAATACACGCCTTCGACCCTGCGCACCGAAGACAGTCTCGGCTGGATGCTCTGAGCGTTTTTTGACCAGAATTCTCCAGGTGCGTTCACGCGGGATTACGATCCCGCGCCTCGGTCTGGCAATTGGTTGCTCCCTGCCACATATTCCTGCCGGAATGTGAACAAGGAGTCTTCCATGCTGCCCGCCCGTTTCGCGCCTGTTCTGTTTGGCTTCCTGTTGTCCGGGATAATGTCGGGCATCGTGATTATGGTGGCAACGCTCAGGACGCGTGGTTTCAGCGCGCAGGCCTTTGATACCTGGCTGACCTCCTGGCTCTATAGCTGGCCAGTGGCCTTCTGCGTGGTGCTGGTGGTGGCGCCGCTGGTGCGGCGCTTTGTGAACGGGCTTGTGAAACAGGGCTAGGGGCTGACCGCGCATACCGGGCGGCATGGCTGGACGGGACGGCGAAAATCCTCCAGACCTGTGGCCCACGTCCTTTGTTGCTGCAAGGTGCCCTGCCTATGATGTCTTCCCCGCCCTCTGCCTCCGTTCAGCAGGATCCCACCATCGCCGACTTTCTGGCCAAGCAGGGAGAGACGGATGCAACCCTGTTGCCCTTGCCTGGCGATGCTTCGGCGCGGCGGTATATGCGGCTTGAGGGGCGCGGCAGGATGCTGATGCAGGATCCGAGTGATCCGGCGGGGTTTGCCGGTTTCGTGTCTCTCGCGCGGCATCTGACAGAACTGGGCCTGAGCGCGCCGCAGGTCTATGGCGCCGATCCGGACACCGGCCTGGCCCTGATCGAAGATTTCGGTACCCAGACCTATAGCGTGCAGCTGGCTGCCGGGCGGGACGAGAGCATGCTCTATGCCCTCGCGGTGGATGCTCTGTTGCACCTGCACCATCATCCGCAGGCCGCATCGGTGCAGGTGCCAGCGTATGATTTGGCGACCCTGCTGGAGGAATTGTCGATCTTCTCACACTGGTTCGCGCCGACGCTGCGCCCGGACATCGAACCGGAGGCGTTCGACGCGGAGTTCCGCGATCTGTGGCGGGAGCCGCTAGCTGCGGTGCTGGATGGCCCGCGCACATTGGTGCTGCGCGACTTTCACGTCGACAACCTGATGGAGCTCAGCGACCGCGACGGAGTGCGCCGCTGCGGACTGCTGGATTTTCAGGACGGCGTGACCGGTCCTGCAGAATACGATCTTGTATCGCTATTGCAGGATGCGCGCCGCGATCTGGAACCGGGGTTGGAGCAGGCAATGCTGAACCGCTACATCGCCGCCGCGCCGGAGGCCGCCGGTGGCGCTGATGCGATCACCCGGCGCTATCACCTGCTGGGAGCGCAGCGCCATACCCGCATTGCCGGTGTGTTCCTGCGCCTGCATCAGCGCGACGGCAAACCCGGCTACCTGCACTTCCTGCCCCGCGTCTTGCGCCAGATGCAGGTGGGGCTGGATGCTGCCGGGCTGACCGAAGTGATCGCATATCTGGATCAGACGCTGCCGGGTTGGCGTGGTGCAGGTCCGGCGCTGGCAAAGGCTGGATAAGCGCCCCGGATCAGGGTGCCGGATCGGCCCGCGACAGGGTTTCTGATACGCTGTGCAGGTGGGTCTTCATTGCCTCTGCCGCGCGCGTTTCGTCGCCTTCGATGATCGCACTCGCCAGCGCCTGGTGCTGCTGCGCCAGCATCTCGAACACCGCGCCAGAGTAGGTTTCGGCGCGCGGGCGGATCCAGCTGGCCTCCTGACGCACGCTGCGGATCGCCTCGTACATGGTCAGGAACAGCGCGTTATGCGCCATTTCCGCGATCTTGTAGTGAAAGATATCATCTGCCGCATCATAGCTGCGCTGATCTTCTGCGGATTGGGTGGCCGCGGCGATCTGGGCGAATTGCGCGCGCTCCTGCGGGGTGGCGCGGGTCGCGGCCAGCGCCGCAAGGCGGGGTTCCAGTGACAGGCGCACCTCGATCACCTCGGCCGGAGTCACCCGCCGCGCCAGCGGTTTCAGGCGTGCGGCATCGGTGGCCGGGGGCGGCAGCACAAATGTGCCCTGTCCCCGGCGCCGGAAGATGGTGCCATCGGCAGCCAGCAGATCGAGCACCCGACGCAGCCGCGCCCTGCTGATACCGTGGCGCTGGGCCAACTCCCGTTCGGGCGGCAGGCGGCCATCCTTCAGCGGCGCGCCTTCGGCGATCTCCCGGCGCAGACGCGCCGCGATCTCGGTATCCGAAGGCGGGGCAGGGGGCGGTGTCATGGCAGGATCAGCCTCTGTTCAGCCTCGGATCAACCGAGAAACAGGTCTTTGAACATCCGGGCGGAGGTAATCAGCAGGAACAGCCCAAAGGACAGGCGCAGCGCCCGGCGCGGGATGCTATGGGCCAGTTTTACGCCAACCCGGGCAAAGGTCGTGCTGAGCGGGATGATCACCGCCGCAAGCAGAAGGTTCACATAGCCGAGCGAGAAGGGCGGCAGACCTTCGGAGCCGAAACCGGTCGCCATGTAGATCAGCGCGCCCGGCACCCCGATGATAAAGCCGATTGCGGCAGAGGTTCCTACGGCCTTGCGGATGTCATAGCCAAGGAAGTTCAGCATCGGTACGCAAACTGTGCCGCCGCCGATACCCATCATCGCCGAAATCGACCCGGCCACGACGCCAAGCCCGGCCCAGACCGGTTTGGAAAAGCTGCGCGGAGTGTCGCTGTCTTGCGCCTTGCGCAGGATCATGTCGAGCGCGACGATCACCGCCACCGTGGCAAAGACCGCGATCAGCACCTGCCCCGAAACGATACCGCCCAGCACGCCGCCGATGACCACGCCCACAAGGATCGACGGTGCCCAGAGCCGCAGCAACGCCATGTCGATGGCGCCTTTCTTGTAGTGGCCATAGCCCGAGGACAGCGAGGTAAAGACGATGGTCGACAGCGAGGTGCCCACCGCGACCTGCATGGTCAGCGCGGGTTCCATCCCGGTCAGCGACAGGGCGAAGTAAAGCGCGGGCACGATGACGATGCCGCCGCCAACGCCAAGAAGGCCGGCAAGGATACCGCCGATGATACCAGAGCCAGCCGCAACGGCGACCAATGGGAGGAGGGTTTCGAGTTCAAACATGAGAGATCGTCTTTCGGGTGGTGAGCGCTACAGGGCGGGTGCTGTCGGAAATCCGGCCGCGCCCCTGTCATCATATGGCAAGATGAGGAGCGCAACCAATTCTGAATTGGTTGCGATACATCGCGGAACGGGCCCCGGCTGTCAAGGCCGGTGCTCTCGGTCCCTTGTTTTGTCGGTGGGTGTTCTGGAGCTCAGCCTGCCAGTTGCCGCGCGGCGCGGGCCAGTTCGGTGATCCCGGCCCAGTCGCCCGCCTCGATCAGGTCTGCCGGGGCGACCCAGCTGCCCCCGGCGCAGACCACATTGGGCAGCGACAGGTAGGTGCGGGCATTGCCGGGGCTGACGCCGCCGGTGGGGCAGAAGGAGATCTGCGGTAGCGGCGCGCCGATGGCTTTCAGCGCGGGCGCCCCGCCCGAGGCTTCGGCGGGGAAGAATTTCAGCATGTCATAGCCGCGCTCCAGCAGGCGCATCGCTTCGGAGGCGGTGGCGGCGCCGGGCAGCATCGGCAGGCCTGCGGCCTCACAGGCGTCCAGAAGCTGATCGGTGGCGCCGGGCGAGACGCCAAATTGCGCGCCAGCCTCGACCGCTGCTGCAACGTCATCGGGGGTGACCAATGTGCCTGCGCCAACCACGCCGCCGGGCACCTGAGCCATCTCGCGGATGGCATCAAGGGCCGCCGGAGTGCGCAGGGTCACCTCCAGCGCGGGCAGCCCACCTGCCACCAGCGCTTCGGCCAGCGGGCGGGCGTGGGCGGCGTCATGCACCACGAGCACAGGAACGATAGGTGCCATCTGGCAGATCTCGCGGGTGCGGGCGCTGGCTGCCTTTGGTGAAATCGACATGGGATCAGTCTCCGAAAACGCTGGCGCCGGTATCGGCGGATGTGACGGCCTGGCGGAACAGGGAAAACAGCTCGCGCCCGGTGCCGTGCTGATAGGCGGAGAGATCCGCCGTAGCGGCCTCGCGGTCCAGCGCGCCGGGGGTGAGCACGTCGAGCGTGCCTGTGGTGGCATCGAGCCGCAGCATATCGCCGTCCTTGATCTTGGCGATGGGGCCGCCGTCCAGCGCCTCAGGCACCACGTGGATGGCGGCAGGCACCTTGCCCGAAGCTCCGGACATGCGCCCGTCGGTGACCAGCGCCACCTTGTGCCCCTTGCCCTGCAAAATGCCCAGCATGGGCGTCAGGCTGTGTAGTTCCGGCATGCCGTTTGCCTTGGGGCCCTGGAAGCGCACAACGACGATCACATCGCCGGTGAACTCGCCTGCCTTGAAGGCGGCCTTGGCCTCCTCCTGATCGTGAAAGACGCGAGCGGGGGCCTCGATCACGTGGTGTTCCTCGGCCACGGCGGAGACCTTGATCACCGCTGTGCCCAGGCTGCCGGTCAGACGCTTCAGCCCGCCGGTCTGCTGGAACGGAGCCTGTGCCGGGCGCAGGATCGCGTCATTCAGCGATGTTGTGGTGCCGGGGCGGAAGGTCAGGCCATCCTCGGTCAGGAAGGGTTCCTGCGTGTACTGTTCCAGCCCGGCACCTGCGATGGTCTTGGTGTCAGGGTGCAGGAAGCCCGCGTTCAGCAGTTCCCCGATCATATAGCCAAGCCCGCCCGCCGCGTGGAAATGGTTCACGTCGGCCAGACCGTTGGGATAGACCCGCGCCAGGAGCGGCACCACATCCGACAGATCCGCAAAGTCCTGCCAGTCAAGGATCACTCCTCCGGCGCGGGCCATGGCGATCAGATGGATCAGCAGGTTGGTCGACCCACCGGTGGCCATCAGCCCGACGATGCCGTTGGCATAAGCCTTTTCGTCCAGGACATCGCAGACCGGCGTATAATTGTTGCCAAGCGCGCTGAGCGACAGCGCCCGTTTTGCGCCCTCCACCGTCAGCGCCTCGCGCAGGGGGGTGCCGGGATTGACGAAGGAGGAGCCGGGCAGGTGTAGCCCCATGAACTCCATCAGCATCTGGTTGGTGTTGGCGGTGCCGTAGAAGGTGCAGGTGCCGGGGCCATGGTAGGCGGCCATCTCGGCCTTCAGCAGCTCATCCCGGCCGATTTCTCCGGCGGCGTATTTCTGGCGGATCTTGGCCTTGTCGTCATTCGCCAGCCCGCTGGTCATCGGCCCGGCAGGCAGGAACACCGCGGGCAGGTGGCCGAAGGTTTGCGCCCCGATCACCAGACCCGGCACGATCTTGTCGCAGACGCCAAGATAGACCGCCGCATCGAACACATTGTGGCTCAGCGCAACGCCGGTCGCGAGCGCGATGGTGTCGCGGGAAAACAGGCTCAGTTCCATGCCTGCCTCGCCCTGGGTGACGCCATCGCACATGGCGGGCACGCCGCCCGCGACCTGCGCGGTGCCCCCGCTGGCGCGGACCGCATCGCGGATCAGCGTGGGGTAGGTTTCAAACGGCTGATGCGCCGACAGCATGTCGTTATAGGCGGTGACGATCCCTAGATGTCCGGCGCTGCCACTGGCCAGCGTGCCCTGATCCGAACCGGTCGCCGCATAGGCATGGGCCTGACCGGAACAGGACAGATGTGCCCGCGTCGGACCCTTGCCTCGTGCCGCGCGCATACGCGCCAGATAGGCGCTGCGGGTCTCCGCACTGCGGGCGATGATCCGTTCGGTGACCTCTTTGAGTGTCTGGTTCAAGCTCATGTCAGATGCCTTTCGAATGGCTTGCGCGGGGCGGGCTGTGGGGCGGTGGCGTCGGGAGGGTCAATCTCCGATACTACGCCATCGGCGCCCGTCCCGGTGCATCAGCAGCAGCGAATCCTCGGGGCCGGAGCCACCCTGATCATAGCGCTGCGGTGCGGTTTCGCTGTCGGCCCAGCTGGCGATGATCGGATCGGCCCAGGCCCAGGCAGCTTCGACCTCGTCCCCGCGCATGAACAGGGTCTGGTTACCCCGTATCACATCCATGATCAGCCGCTCATAAGCGTCCTGCGGACGGCCCGCATCGGGCAGGCTGTCGGCAAAGGTCATGTCGAGGTTGGCGCCGGTCAGGCGCATGCCGCCGGGGCCGGGATCCTTGATGGTGGTGCGCAGGGTGATGCCTTCGTCCGGCTGCAGGCGGATCACCAGCACGTTGCCATGCACCCCTGCGGCGCCTTCGAAGATATTGTGCGGCGGGTCGCGGAAATAGACAGCGATTTCGGAAACGCGTTCGCGCAGGCATTTGCCGGTGCGCAGGTAAAAGGGCGTTCCGGCCCAACGCCAGTTCGCCACCTGCACCTTCATCGCGATGAAGCTTTCGGTGGTGCTGTCGGGATTGCCCGCATGCTCGCGGTAGCTGTCACCGTTGCGGCCGCGATACTGGCCGCGGGCGATATCATCCGGGGCCACCGGGTCCAGCGCCTCGATCACCTTAACCTTCTCGTCGCGCACCGCGTTCGGGGTGAAGCGCGCTGGCGGCTCCATCGCGGTGAGGCACAGCAGCTGCATCAGGTGGTTCTGCACCATGTCCCGCATGGCACCGGACCTGTCGTAATATTCGCCGCGCCCCTCGACCCCGATGCTTTCGGCGACGGTGATCTGCACGTGGTCGATATGGGAGGAATTCCATAGCGGTTCGAACAGGGAGTTGGCAAAGCGCAGCGCCATTAGGTTCTGCACGGTTTCCTTGCCCAGATAATGGTCGATCCGGTAGATCTGATCTTCCTGGAAATGCGCCCGCAGCGCCTGGTTCAGCTCCCGCGCTGAGGCCAGATCGTGGCCAAAGGGCTTTTCCAGCACGATGCGGCTCTCGGCTGTGACCATGCCGCTGGCGCTGAGCCGGTCTGCGATATCGGTGAATAGGCTGGGGGCGACCGACAGGTAGAAGGCGCGGGTGACATCAGCGCGCAGGTGCTGGCCCAGATCGGCCCAGCCGCCATCGCCGCGGGCGTCCACCGCGACATAATCCAGAAGCTTGATAAAGGCGGCGATATCCGCCTCGTTGGTTTCGCCGGGCTGGCCAAATTCGCGGATCGCGGCGGCGGTCAGCTCCTGAAACTTGGGCCGGTCCAGATCGGCGCGCGAAGAGCCGATGATGCGGGTGTCGTCGCTGAACTGGCCGATCTGGAAGCGGTGAAACAGGCTTGGCAGGATCTTGCGGCGGGCCAGATCACCGGTGGCACCAAACAGGACCAGGTCGAACGGCTGAACGGGGATAACGCGGGAAACCATGTGTCTGTCAGATCCTTGCAGCGGGTCGGGTTGATGTCGGACCGGTCTTCAGGTCAGTTTTGCCAGCAGGCCCCGGGTCGAGCCGTCCTTGCCGGTGGGGTCGGCGCCGTCGAGAATCGGCATCAGGCTGAGCGCCAGTTCCTTGCCCAGTTCCACGCCCCATTGATCAAAGGAGTTGATCCCCCAGATCGCGCCTTCGGTGAAGACCCGGTGTTCAAAGAGGGCGATGATCTGCCCCAGCACAAAGGGCGTCAGCCGGGGGTAGGCAATGGTGACCGACGGGCGGTTGCCGGGAAAGGTCAGATGCACTGTCATCCGTTTGAGCTCGGCGCCTTCGAAGCCACGTTCGGCGGCCAGTTGGCGCGCTTCCTCCGGGCTGCGGCCGCGCATCAGCGCCTCGGACTGGGCCAGGCAATTGGCCACCAGCATCCGGTGCTGATGGGCAAGCTCGGGCTCGTGCCCTTCGGCTGCGATCAGGAATTCTGCAGGCACCACGCGGGTGCCCTGATGCAGCAGCTGATAGAAGGCGTGTTGTCCATTGGTCCCGGGCTCGCCCCAGACCACGGGGCCAGAGTGGCGGGTCAGCAGCTCGCCATCCAGGGTCACACCCTTGCCGTTGCTTTCCATGTCGAGCTGCTGAAGATAGGCGGGCAGGCGCGACAGGCGCTGGTCATAGGGCAGCACCGCGCGGCTGTCATAGCCGCAGATGTTGTTGTGCCAGATCCCGATCAGCCCCAGCAGGACCGGCAGGTTCTGCGTCAGCGGGGCAGTCTGAAAATGCGCATCCATGGCTGCGGCGCCGCTTAGAAGGGTGCGGAAATTGTCTGGGCCCACGGCGATCAGGATCGGCAGGCCGACCGGCCCCCACATGGAATAGCGCCCGCCAACCCAATCGGCAAAGCCAAACACACGCTCGGGCGGGATGCCGAAGGCGGCGGTCTTGTCCTGCGCCGAGGAGACTGCCGCCAGATGCCCGGTGGCGCCATCCCCCAGTGCCGCGCGCAGCCATCTGAGCGCGGTTTCGGCATTGGCCATGGTTTCGGTGGTGGTGAAGGTCTTGGAGGCGATGACGATCAGCGTCGTTTCGGGATCGAGATCCTTCAGCGTATCGGCAATATGGGCGCCATCGACGTTGGAGACGAAATGGCAGCGCGGTCCATCGTGATAAGGCGCAAGGGCCAGCGTCGCCATTACCGGGCCAAGGTCGGAGCCCCCAATGCCGATATTGACCACATCGGTAAAGGCCGCGCCCATCGCGGTTTTCGTCTCGCCGCTGCGCAGCGCTCCGGCAAAGGCCTCCATCCGGCGCAGGGTCTCCTGCACCTGAGGCATCACGTCTGTGCCATCCACCAGGATCTTCTGATCCGCGGGTGCGCGCAGGGCGGTGTGCAGAACGGCCCGGCCCTCGGTCGCGTTGATCCGCTCGCCGCGGAACATGGCGTCGATATGATCCGGCAGACCGGTTTCCTTTGCGAGATCAATCAGCAGGGACAGGGCCGTTTGGTCCAGAGAGGTCTTGGAATAGTCGAGGAGAAGGCCATCACTGTCGGCAGAGAAAGCATCGAACCGGTCCGCGTCATCGAACAGCGACAGCAACGGCGTATTGGCGGCTTCGGCTCTGTGTCGGGCCAGCTGTGCCCAGATATCACTCATTCCAACAGGTTCCTTGCAAGTGGTCTGATTAGAGTCTGATCTTGTTCTTGGCGCGGTCCTGGATATGCGAATTGCATAAATCGTTAGCGCTAACGTTGATAGTCGTAAATATGTCCGCACGCAATAGGTTCGGGCGGGTTATCTCAGGCCACCGTGGCTGCGTCAATTCGGCAGATTGGATCGGTCTCTTTGTGTTGCAGGTGGCGCGGCGGATGCTCCCGCCTGCTGCGGGGTATTCCTGAATACCTCCTCGCAGTTGGGCCAGGCGCCGCGCAAAAGCGCAGCGCCCGGCCCAAGACGGAACGCGCCTTTTTCAAAGGCGAGGTCAGGCGCGGGAGCTTCTGTCCTGCGCGCCCGGATCATGCGGTTTCTTGCAACAGCAGCGGTGACTGGACGCCGCCGATGCTGCACAGATGCGCGACGATATCCGCCACGCCCTTGTCATGGCGCAGGCTGGCAAAGACGAAGGGCAACGCCCCCCGCATCCGCGCGGCGTCCCGCTCCATCACCTCAAGCGAGGCCCCCACATAGGGCGCAAGGTCGGTCTTGTTGATCACCAAGAGGTCCGAGCGGGTGATGGCGGGGCCGCCCTTGCGCGGGATTTCCTCGCCTGCGGCCACATCGATCACATAAAGCGTCACATCGGCCAGCTCGGGGCTGAAGGTCGCCGACAGATTGTCGCCTCCGCTTTCGATCAGCACGATCTCCAGATCCGCGTGGCGTTCTTGCATTTCGGCGACGGCGGCCAGGTTGATCGAGGCATCCTCGCGGATCGCCGTATGTGGGCAACCGCCGGTTTCGACGCCGATCACCCGGTCCTGCGGCAGCACCTGCATGCGCATCAGTGCCTCGGCGTCTTCCTGCGTGTAGATGTCATTGGTGATCACCCCGATCGAGTGATGCGGCGACAGCGCGCGCGCCAGCTGCGCCGTCAGCGTGGTTTTTCCCGCGCCGACCGGGCCGCCGATACCAACGCGCAAAGGTCCGTTGAAACTGCTCATGAGCGGAAGATCCTTGAGTATTGGGTTTCATGGGTCATCGAGGCGATGTCCGAGGCAAAGCTGGCCCCGGCCAGCGCCGCCAGATCCGTCTCGCAGGCGTTTTGTGCGGCCTCCCGGATCAGCGGGCCGAGATCCGTCAGGATCTGCTGACCTTGCAACTGGCCCACTGGCAACAGCCGCTGCCCGGCCGCCACAAGGTTCGAGACAAAGGCATGCACGAACATATGCGCCGTCAGGTCCAGCGACAGCCCGTGCAGGCGCGCCGCACGGCCAATGGCGCTGGGATAGGTGAGGTCAGGCAGGGTATCGCCCCAGACACCGGATGTGGTTTGGCAAAAGGCACGCCCCTGATTGAGGCTTTCGGCCAGGCGTTCGCGCGACGGGGCAAAGGCCCGCGCCTGCATGTTCACCTCGGACAGGGCCACATCATCCGCTGCGCGGTAAGCAGCTGACAGAATGATCGGATCGCTGCGCCCGCTGCCGTAGAGCAGCAGATCGCCCAGCCAGTCCGCCAGTCCGGTCCCATCGGTAACCTGTCCGGTGGTGCAGGCAGCCTCCAGCCCGTGCGAATAGGCAAAAGCGCCCACCGGGTAGGCCGGGGAGAGCCACTGCATCAGAAGGACGGCGCCGGGTTCAATGCTCATGGGCCTGCCCGCCTGCGTGATCGTGGCTATGGGAATGGCTGTGCCCGTGATCATGCTCATGCCCGTGGCTGTGATCGTGGGAATGTCCATGATCATGCGTATGACCGTGATCGTGAGAATGGGTGCGCCCGTGCCCATAGGCGCCGCCTTCGGGCGTGAAGGGCTCTTCAACCTCGCGCACATTGGCGCCAAGGCGTTCCAGCATGGCGCGGATGACGTGATCGCGCTGAATCAGCAGGCGCTCGGGCTGGATCTGACAGGGGGTGTGGCGGTTGCCGATATGCCAGGCAAGCCGGACCAGTTCAGCGCCGCTCGTGTTGCCTGCTGTCACTTCCAGCAGCGCCTCGGGGGCGGCGGTGACGGCGATCTCTCCGCCGTCTTCGAGAATCAGAACCCCGCCGTGATCCAGCGAGGTCGTCTGCGGCAGGTTCACCAGCAGCCGGGCACCGGTTTCGGTGCTCAGAACCTTGCGGCGCAGGAACCGCGCTTCGTAATCCAGAACCACCCGGTCCCGGGGCTCTGGCTGATGGCTGTGGCCGTGATACTGGCGGGCGATCAGGCTGGGCAGCTGCGCGGGGGCGGTCATGACAGCCCCCGGCGCGGCGATTGGAGACCGGCGGTGCCGGGAATCAGATGTAGTAGACGTCCGAGAAGACGTGATGAACGATCTTGTCGCGGGTCAGGCCACGCTCTGCCAGCTCTGCATCGCTCATGGCCATCAGGCGCTGAACTTTCTGGCTGCGGGTGTTGGCTTCGCCCAGCGCGATCATCACGCGACCAAAGGCGACGAAGGGTGCTGCCAGAATCGCCAGAACGGATTTCTCGCTGGCGGAGGCGGTGGTGTGTTGTGCGGCATATGCCATTGGAGGTCACTCCTTTTTGAGTTGTGATCTCCTCCCAGTGACACCCAAGGTAGGGCATGAATGCTGACCTAGCTAGGCCCCAGTTGGAATGGCTGCCATGCGCTCTGTGCAACGTTCTGAAAATGCTCATTTTTTGTGCTCCTTAGTACAAAAAGTAGCGTTGTGCCATCGGCAGTTCGGTTGCGGGGGCGCAGGTCAGCAATTCGCCGTCGGCGCGCACTTCGTAGGTCTCCGGGTTCACCTCGATCTTTGGCGTGGCGGCGTTGAGCCGCAGATCGGATTTGCCGATATCGCGGGTGCCGGTGACGGCGACGGTCTGCTTTGCCAGTCCGAGTTTCTCGCGCAGACCGCTGGCCTGTGCGGCTTCAGAGACAAAGGTCACGGCGGAGTTTTCCACTGACCGCCCATAGGCGCCCCACATGGGCCGCGAATAGACCGGCTGCGGGGTCGGGATTGAGGCATTGGGATCGCCCATCTGGGCGCAGACGATGGTGCCTGCCATCAGCACCATCTCAGGCTTCACCCCAAAGAACGCTGGGTTCCACAGCACCAGATCGGCGCGCTTGCCTTCCTCGATGCTGCCGATTTCGTGGCTGATCCCATGGGCGATGGCCGGGTTGATGGTGTATTTGGCGATATAGCGGCGGACGCGGAAATTGTCGTTGTCGCCGGTTTCCTCCGCCAGGCGGCCGCGCTGCTTCTTCATCTTGTCGGCGGTCTGCCAGGTGCGGATCAGCACCTCGCCCACCCGGCCCATCGCCTGACTGTCGGAGGCGATGATCGAAAAAGCGCCCATGTCATGCAGGATATCCTCGGCGGCGATAGTCTCGCGGCGGATGCGGCTTTCGGCAAAGGCGACGTCTTCGGGGATGGATTTGTCGAGGTGGTGACAGACCATCAGCATGTCGAGGTGCTCTTCGATGGTATTGACGGTGAAGGGTCGCGTCGGATTGGTCGAAGAGGGCAGCACATGCTCTTCGCCGCAGATCTTGATGATGTCCGGCGCATGGCCGCCGCCGGCGCCTTCGGTGTGAAAGGCGTGGATGGTGCGGCCCTTCATGGCGGCGACGGTGTGTTCGACGAAGCCGGACTCATTCAGCGTATCGGTGTGGATCATCACCTGCACATCCATCGCATCCGCTACGCCGAGGCAGCAATCGATGGCGGCAGGTGTGGTGCCCCAGTCTTCGTGCAGTTTCAGGGCGCAGGCGCCCGCGAGCACCTGCTCTTCCAGCGCCGCGGGCTGCGAGGCGTTGCCCTTGCCCGCAAAGGCCAGGTTCATCGGAAAGGCGTCCGCAGCCTGCATCATGCGGCCCAGGTGCCAGGCACCGGGGGTGCAGGTGGTGGCCAATGTCCCGTGGGCCGGCCCGGTGCCGCCGCCGAGCATGGTGGTGAGGCCGGAATGCAGCGCGTCTTCGATCTGCTGCGGGCAGATGTAATGGATGTGGCTGTCAAAACCGCCCGCCGTCAGGATCCGCCCTTCGCCTGCGATCACCTCGGTGCCGGGGCCGACGATGATATCGACGCCGGGCTGGGTGTCCGGATTGCCGGCCTTGCCGATCTTGTGAATACGCCCGTCCCGCAGGCCGACGTCGGCCTTGTAGATGCCGGTGTGATCGACGATCAGCGCATTGGTGATCACCGTGTCCACGGCGCCTGCCGCGCGGGTGGCCTGGGATTGTCCCATGCCGTCGCGGATCACCTTGCCGCCGCCGAATTTCACCTCTTCCCCATAGCGCGGGGCATTTTCGCCCGCGCTTTCGGTGATCAGGTCACGCTCTACCTCGATGATCAGGTCGGTATCTGCCAGCCGCAGCCGGTCCCCTGTGGTGGGGCCATACATGGCGGCATAATCGGCGCGAGAAAGTTTTGCGGGCATGATGGGTGTTCCTATCCGGTCGGGTGGTCACGCGCTGCGGTGACTCGGTTAATCTCGTATCTCAGGAGCTGACGGGACTGCCCGGTCGCAAGGCCGGGCCGCGCCCGACCCTCCCCACGGGAGGGCGCGTTTGCGACGTTTCGGACAGCGCGAGACCTGCGATGTAACGCGCGGGAGCGGGAATAGGCGGGTGAAGCAGCGCCCACCCAGGGTCAGCCGAGGCCCTTCCTCCTGCATCACAGATCCCCCATGATCTCTTGGTTGAAACCATAAATCCGGCGCGCACCGCTGATCGGGATCAGCGCCACATCGCGGCGCTGGCCCGGCTCGAACCGCACGGCGGTGCCGGCAGCGATATCCAGACGCATGCCCCGGGCCGCGGCGCGGTCGAAGTCCAGCGCAGGATTGGTTTCGGCGAAATGGTAGTGGCTGCCGACCTGCACCGGGCGGTCCCCGGTATTGGCAACCATCAGCGTCACCGCTTCGGTGCCATCGTTCAGGGTCAGCTCCCCCGCCGCAGGAAACAGCTCACCGGGGATCATTTGCGCGACCGCACGTAGGCCAGAGCGGCAGCACCGCCAACGGTGAGTGCGGCCAGGATCACGGGCAGCCAGCTTTCCGAGCCGTGCGGATGCAGGTGTGCCCCGCCATGGGCCAGAGCCGGACCAGCGGTGAGCGCGATGGCGGATGCGAGAGCGGGCAGGTGTTTCATGCTGTTTCTCCTGTCGGGTGTTATCGGATCGGGTTGTGGACGGTCACCAGCTTGGTGCCATCGGGAAAGGTTGCTTCGACCTGAACCTCGTGGATCATTTCGGGCACGCCCTCCATGCATTGATCGCGTGAGACGACGGCGGCGCCGGCCTCCATCATCTCGGCGACCGGGCGCCCGTCGCGGGCCCCTTCGACCACCGCATCGGTGATCAGGGCGATGGCTTCGGGGTGGTTCAGCTTGACGCCGCGCGCCAGGCGCTTGCGGGCAACTTCGGCGGCCATGGCCAGCAGCAGCTTGTCTTTTTCACGGGGGGTCAGGTTCATCGGCTCACAGTCTCTCTGTCACAGTCTCCAGGCACGCGGCAGGCCATCGGGCAGCAAGCGGTCCAGAATGGGAACAAGGGTTTGGCGCAGGTCGAAGCCATCCGCTGCCAGCAGCCGCAGCACCAGCAGATCCTTGGCCAGCAGCGACACGCCACCGGTGCCCGGCAGCATCGCGCGCAGCGGCTCCAGCCAGCTTTCGGAGCGGGGATGGGCCAGGACCAGCGCTGCCATGGCGCGGGCGCCCCCGGCCACGGCAGGGCGGTCCAGGGTGGCGGCGATGTCATCGCGCAGCTCGACCCCGTCATAATAGATCATCTGACCGTCGCGGCGGATCTCTACCCGGTCGCTGAACCGGGCCGAGGTCAGCGCCTCACCCATGGCGATGCGGCCAAAGACGACGGGTTCGACCATCAGAAAGCGGGCGTCGGCGGCCAGATCCACGCGCAGGCGGCGGGCAAAGCGGCTGCCGTTGAACAGGATGGTTTCCTGCGGCAGCCAGTTGAGGCGGGCGCCTGCAGCGACCTCAAGCCGGGTCTCCATGCGTCCGGTCTCGTCCGGCTGGGCGCGATAGGCGCGTTCGGCGGCCTGGGTGGTGACCGTCAGGCGGCTGTTGTCCAGCGCGGCGGCCGCAACCGAAAACCGGTCACCGCCGGTGATTCCGCCTGCCGTATTGACCATCACCGCCTCGGGGTTCGGGCGGCCCTGCGGAAACAGCAGCTTCATCGCGCCCGCCTGATGCAGATCCTTCAGGCGCACCGCACCGTCCTTGTGGTGGACCGAGACCCGCGCGCGGCCCACGGCGCGCGGCTGTGCGGTCGGAACCGGGGTGGCGGTCTGGCGCGATATGATGGCGGCCTCGGTGATCTTTGACACTCCCTGACGCATGGCGGAACGCTGTCGTCTGCCCCAAAGAGTGCGCTTTGCCGGGCGCAATGACCATTTTGCAGGCGCTAAAAGGGCGGAGCGCCAGCATTCAGGATCAAAAAATAGGCGATCCCGCAAAAGGTCGCCTGCTTTTTGTGCATTTGGGGATTCCGCAGGGATGCGCCGCGGCTAGCGTTTGCCAAGTTTGCCGCGGTGCAGAAACCTGAGTGAGGCCGAGGCGCAAGACCTGCATCGGCTGTGGGAGTGTGGCGGCCATACGAATTGGACCTCGGTTAGACCGCCACACGATTTGCAACAACAGTTGCGGGGCTGACCTAGTGCTGCCGCCCTTCTTTCGCAAGGGAAGAGATGGCACGGGCCTGACCCTGTCTGGAGGGAAGTATGAGTTTCTTGAATAAAACTGCGGCCAGCGTGCTGGCACTGGGCCTGAGCGCAAGCGCCGGTCTTGCTGAGGATTGCACCATCAAGGTGGGCGTTCTGCACTCGCTGTCCGGAACCATGGCGATTTCCGAAACCACGCTGAAGGACACCATGCTGATGCTGGTGGCCGATCAAAACGAAAAAGGCGGACTTCTGGGCTGCGAACTGGAAGCGGTCGTTGTCGACCCCGCTTCCGACTGGCCGCTGTTTGCCGAAAAGGCGCGCGAGCTGCTGACCGTGCATGATGTCGACGTGATCTTCGGCAACTGGACCTCCGTGAGCCGTAAATCCGTCCTGCCCGTCATCGAAGAGCTGAACGGCCTGCTGTTCTACCCCGTCCAGTACGAGGGCGAGGAAAGCTCCAAGAACGTCTTTTACACCGGCGCTGCGCCCAACCAGCAGGCGATCCCGGCCACGGACTATTTCCTTGAGGAACTGGGCGTCGAGAAATTCGCGCTGCTGGGCACCGACTATGTCTACCCGCGCACGACCAACAACATCCTTGAAAGCTATCTCAAGGGCAAAGGCATCGCCGACAGCGATATCTTCGTGAACTACACGCCCTTTGGTCATTCCGACTGGTCCAAGATCGTCGCCGACGTGGTGGCGCTTGGCGCCGACGGCAAGAAGGTCGGTGTGATCTCCACCATCAACGGTGACGCCAACATCGGCTTCTACAAGGAACTGGCAGCGGCAGGCATTTCCGCCGATGACATCCCGGTCGTGGCCTTCTCGGTGGGTGAGGAAGAACTCTCGGGTCTCGATACCTCGAACCTGGTCGGCCACCTTGCGGCCTGGAACTACTTCCAGTCGGCGGACACCGAAGCCAACGAAGCCTTCGTCGCCAAGTGGAAAGAGCTGATGGGCGAAGAGCGCGTCACCAATGACCCGATGGAAGCGCATTATATCGGCTTTAACATGTGGGCGAACGCCGTGACCGAAGCAGGCAGCGCTGATGTCGATGCCGTGCGCGCCGCCATGTACGGGCAGGAATTCCCGAACCTGACCGGCGGCACCGCCGTGATGTTGCCGAACCACCACCTGGCCAAGCCGGTGCTGATCGGTGAAATCCAGGAGGACGGCCAGTTCGACATCATCTCCGCCACCGATCCGGTGCCGGGCGATGCATGGACCGACTTCCTGCCGGAATCGGCGGTTCTGAAGTCCGACTGGAAGGATCTGGGCTGCGGTATGTACAACACCGAAACCGAGACCTGCGTTCAGACGCTTTCGAACTACTGATCTTCTTACCCTTGAAGACAGAGTCGCGGCGGGGGCCCTTGTTGGGTTCCCGCCTCGGCAGACGCGCCGCGCGGCCTGCCCATGTGGGTCACGCAAGGCGGATCTTTCAGAGCGGATCTCAACGATATGAAACGACTATTCCTTGCGTGCCTCGCGCTGTTCTGCGCGTGTCAGATCGCCCTCGCCCAGACCCCGGCGGGGGACGACGGGCCGCTGCAGCAGCTGCTGCAGGAAAACCGGGCGCTGATCGAGAAAAGTTCCCGCACCTCCATCGGACCGGTGATCACCGCGATTGCCGACAGTGGCCTGCCGCAGGCCCGCGGGTTTCTGGAGGCCTGGCAGAACAAGGACATCTGGCAACGCAAGGAGGACGGCCTGTTCTTCGTGGGCGAGGAAGTCGCCAAACGGACCTATGCCCTCAGCAGCCCGGATGACGGCACTCTTGCCGGAGAATATCCCAAGAAAGAATTGAAACAGCTGAAACCCAACAGTGGCGTGCGGGCGCTGATCGCCACCGCGCTGGTGCAGTTCCAACTGAGCGACCCTGACCCTGCCACCCGCGCCGAGGGACTGCTGGCCATCGAACGCGCCCCCGGCGCCGATCTGCTGGCGCCGCTGCGCGCCTCGATCCCGGGGGAGGAGGATCCGGCGCTGAAGGCCCGCAAGACTCGGCTGGAGCGGCTTTTGACCATCGCCTATGGTGCCGATGAGGCAGAGCGGATCGACGCGATCAAAGGTGTCTCAAACGATCTCAGCGTCGATGTGCGCGCCGCCCTCAATCCGCTTGTGGCGGTTACTGTGGAGGTTGCCGAGGAGCTGCCCGAGGACCGCAATATCGCCCGCACTCTGACGCCCGGCGAAGATGGCATATCTCGCAACGACGCCTATGACATGTTGGTTGCCGCTGGCCACGTGCCTGCGCGCACCACTGCCGATGCCCTGCGCCAGACCCTCGCCGAGCATATCGAGGGTGGGCGCGTCGCGGGCGTGCCGCTGGCGCAGCTTTCAAACGAGATGATCCGGCAAAAGGTATACGACAGCCTCGCCTCGGACGGGAAGGTGGACCCTTTCGTGGGCGAAGAGGCGATTACCATCGCCCTCAGCCATTACGTGTTCTTTGAAACCTACGCCGAGCCCTCTGCCGCCGTGACCGATGCCGCCGAACAGGCGCTGGAGACGATCGGCACCAAGGTTGCGCTCAATCAGGCGGTGGATCTGGGGCTGGATGCGGTCTCGCTCGCCTCGATCTATTTCCTTGCGGCTATCGGGCTTGCCATCACATTTGGCCTGATGGGGGTCATCAACATGGCCCATGGCGAGTTCATCATGATGGGCGCCTACACCGGCTATGTGGTGCAGCAGATCATTCCCAATCATACGGTTTCGATCCTTGTCGCCATCCCGCTGGCTTTTGCGGTGACATTTGCCGCCGGTGTCGCGATGGAGCGGCTGGTGATCCGGCATCTCTACAACCGCCCGCTTGAGACCCTCCTCGCGACCTTCGGGATTTCCATCGCCTTGCAACAGCTGGCCAAGAACATTTTTGGCACGCAGGCCCGCCCGCTGACGGCACCCGGCTGGCTAGATGGGGCCTGGATGATCAACGACGTGGTGTCGATCAGCTATATCCGCATCGCGATCTTCGTACTGGCGCTGATCTTTCTGGCGCTGTTCCTCTTCATCATGCGGCGCACGCGGCTGGGGCTTGAGACCCGCGCGGTGACGCAGAACCCGCGCATGGCGTCCTCCATGGGGATCAACCCGGGCCGGGTGAACATGCTGACCTTTGGTCTGGGATCGGGCATTGCCGGGATCGCGGGCGTTGCTATTGGGTTGTTCGCCAAGGTCACGTCGGAACTTGGGCAGGATTACATCGTGCAAAGCTTCATGACCGTGGTCGTGGGCGGTGTCGGCAATATCTTCGGCACCCTGGCCGGGGCGGCGATGATCGGCTCCCTGCAAAAGGGGATCGAGTGGTTGAATCCCTCGAACACGCTGGCGGCGCAGACCTACATGATCATCTTCATCATCATCTTCATTCAGTTCCGCCCACGAGGGATCATCGCCCTCAAGGGCCGCGCGGCGGGGGATTGATCCATGCGACAGTCATTCATTGCAAAGAACCCATCCGTTCTGGTCTTCCTGTCTATCCTTGCGCTGTTCACCCTCTTGGTGACCGTGTTTGCCGAGGGGCCGGGGGCCGGGCTGATCCCCACAAGTTTTGTGAAAACGCTGGGCAAGACGCTGTGCCTCTGCCTGATTGCCATCGCGATGGACCTGATCTGGGGTTACACGGGTATCCTGTCGCTGGGCCATTTCGCCTTTTTCGGGCTGGGCGGCTACATGATCGGCATGTGGCTGATGTATGAACGCACCCGCCTGATCGTCACCGAGGCGCTGGCGCAGGGCGACATCCCCCCGACCGATGCCGAGGTGGTCGATGGCATCGGCAGCCAGATCTTCGGCGTGGTGGGCAGCAGCGAATTCCCCGTGGTCTGGATGTTTGCCGACAGTCTGGTGCTGCAACTGATGCTGGTGGTGCTGGTGCCGGGCATTCTGGCGGCCATCTTTGGCTGGCTCGCCTTCCGCAGCCGGGTTACGGGCGTCTATCTCTCGATCCTGACGCAGGCAATGACGCTGGCCTTGGCGCTTTACCTCTTTCAGAACGATTCCGGCCTGCGCGGCAACAACGGGTTGTCGGGCCTCCAAAACCTGCCGGGGGTGGAGGCACCGCAGGCAGAGGTCTCGATGTGGTTCTTCTGGGCCTCGGCGCTGGCACTGGGCCTTGGCTATATGCTGGCGGCCTGGGTTGTGTCGGGCAAGTTCGGATCGGTCATTCGCGGCATCCGCGACAACGAGGCCCGCGTGCGCTTCCTTGGCTACCCGGTCGAGACCTTCAAACTGGCGGTCTTTACCCTCACCGCCTGCATCGCCGCCATCGCGGGCGCGCTTTATTATCCGCAGGCGGGCATCATCAACCCGGCGGAAATGGCCCCCGTTGCCTCAATCTATCTGGCGGTCTGGGTCGCAATCGGCGGGCGCGGGCGGCTTTATGGCGCGGTAATCGGCGCGGCCTTTGTTTCGCTTGTGTCCACATGGTTCACCGGCGGGCAGGCGCCTGACATCCCGCTGGGGTTCTACACCATCAAATGGGTGGACTGGTGGCAGGTGATCCTGGGTCTCTCCTTCGTCCTGGTGACGCTGTTTGCGCCGAAAGGCATCGGTGGCCTCTTTGACCTCTTGCAGCGAAAGGACCGGACATGAGCACCCTTCTCGAAGTCTCCGGCGTCTCCGTCAGCTTTGACGGGTTCAAGGCGATCAACAACCTGTCGTTCCAGATTGCTGAGGCCGAGCTGCGCGCGGTGATCGGTCCCAATGGCGCGGGCAAGACCACCTTCATGGATATCGTCACCGGCAAGACGCGCCCAGACGAGGGCCGGGTGATCTGGGGCGAAAAATCCGTATCATTGCTGGACATGGACGAGGCGCAGATCGCGCGGCAGGGGATCGGACGCAAGTTCCAGAAACCCACGGTGTTCGAGGACCAGTCGGTGCGCGACAACCTGATGATGGCCCTGAAAAAGGATCGCTGGGTGATCGCGGTGCTGCTGTTTCGCGCCTCAGACGCCGATACTGCGCGGGTCGAGGAACTGGCGGCAGAGGTTGGCCTTGCGGACCAGCTGGACCGGATCGCCGGAGAGCTGTCCCACGGCCAGAAGCAGTGGCTCGAGATCGGCATGCTTCTGGCGCAGGAGCCGCGGCTTTTGTTGGTGGATGAACCTGCGGCGGGCATGACGCCGGAGGAACGCGAACATACCACTGATCTGCTGGTGGAGGCGGCCAAGACTCGCGCCGTGGTCGTCGTCGAACACGATATGGAGTTCGTGCGGCGCCTCAATTGCAAGGTCACGGTGCTGCACGAGGGCGCGGTGCTGGCAGAAGGGGGATTGGATCACGTGACCTCCGATCCCGAAGTTATCGATGTTTATCTGGGGCGCTGAGCGATGCTGGATCTGAAAGATATCACCCTCCACTATGGTCGCAGCCGCATCCTGAACGGGATTTCCATGCAGGCCGATCTGGGCGAGGTCACCTGCGTGATGGGCTGCAATGGCGTTGGCAAAACCAGCCTGATGAAGGCGGTGACCGGCACCCACCCACGATCCGGCGGCAGCATGACGTTTGACGGGCAGGAGATCGGCGTGGTGCCAGCGCATCAACTGGCGCGTGCGGGCATCGCTTATGTACCGCAGGGGCGCGATATCTTCCCGCTTCTGACGGTGAAGGAGAACTTGGAGACCGGTTTTGCCTGCCTGCCGAAAGAAGAACATTTCATCCCTGACCACATTTATGAGCTGTTCCCGATCCTGAAGGATTTCCTGGCCCGGCGCGGCGGCGACCTGTCCGGGGGGCAGCAACAGCAGCTGGCCATTGCCCGCGCCCTGATCACCAAGCCGAAGCTCTTGGTGCTGGACGAACCGACCGAGGGCATCCAGCCCAATATCATCAAGCAGATCGGCGAGGTCATCAAACTGCTGCGGGGGCAGGGTGACATGGCGATCATCCTGGTCGAGCAGTTCTTCGATTTCGCCTATGATCTGGCCGACCGCTTCGTGGTCCTGCGCCGGGGCGAGGTGGTGCTGGAGGGCCGCAAGGGCACGGTGGAGCGCGACGCGCTGCTTGAAGGGGTTTCGGTCTGACCGGCGCTTAGCAGGGCCTTGCTCTCAGGCGAAAACCGGCGCCTTTCGCGCCTGTGGCAGCAGGAAGGGCATGCCGCTGGGCGGGGTGGTGTTGACCGGCACCGGGCAGCCATAAACCTCGGCGAGCGCCTGGTCCGTCAGCACCTCTGTCGGGGAACCTTTGGCAGCGATGCGGCCCGCCTGCATTAGCACCACGTGATCGGCGAACATGGCGGTGAGGTTCAGATCATGCATCACCGCAACCACGCCGCCGCCCGCCGCCGCATAGCGCCGCGCCAGATCCATCACCGTGAACTGATGGCCGATATCGAGGCTCGCCACCGGTTCATCCAGGATCAGCCAGCGCGGGGTGCCATCGACCACTGGCTGCCAGACCTGCGTCAGAACGCGGGCCAGTTGCACGCGCTGCTGCTCGCCCCCCGACAGGTCCTGATAATACCGCCCGGCAAACCCGCCCAGATCCACCGCCTCCAGCGCCTGCATCGGCAGCTCGGTTTCGCCCGCCGACAGACCGGCGCTCAGGCCCAGCCGCACGATCTCCAACACGGTAAAGGGAAAGGCGATGCTGGTGCTTTGCGGCTGCACCGCGCGGATGGCCGCCAGCTCCCAGGGTTTCAGCGTGGCAGTGTCCTGCCCATTGAGCAGCACCCGGCCCGTATGGGCGATCTCGCCGGTCATGGCGCGCAGAAGCGTGGTCTTGCCCGAGCCATTGGGGCCGACGATGGCGGTGACGCGTCCTGGTTCAGCGGCAAAATCCACCCGGTGCAGGATGGTGCGGCTTCCCAGCTTTACGGTGATGTCAAAGGCTTGCATGTCTCTGTCCAATCAAAGTCCCAAACCCGCGCGACGTTTCAAAAGGATCCACAGGAAGACCGGCGCGCCAAGGACGGCGGTGACGATCCCGATGGGCAGCTCTGCGGGGGCGATGATCACCCGCGCGATCATGTCGGCGGCCAATAGAAGCGTGGCCCCCAGAAGGGCGGCATTGGGCAGCAGCGGATGGTGATCCGGTCCGGTGGCCAGACGCAGCAGGTGCGGTACCACGATGCCGATGAAGCCGATCCCGCCCGAGACTGCAACGGCGGCGCCGGTGGCTCCGGCGACGGCCATGATCGCGATGTTCTTCACCCGTTGCACAGGGATGCCGATGTGACCGGCGGCGGCCTCTCCCAGCGCCAGCCCGTTGAGACCGCGCGCAAGAAAGGGCGCCGCACACAGGGCCAGTGCGATCACCGGCAGGGCGGCGAGAACCTTGGTCCAGGTGGCGCCCGCAAGCGACCCCATGCCCCAGAAGGTCAGATCACGCAGTTGGTTGTCATCGGCCATGTAGACAAGAATGCCCGACAGCGCCCCGGCCAGCGCGCCAAGGGCGATTCCGGCCAGCAGCATGGTCGCAACCGAGGTCTGCCCGCCGCGCGTGGCGGTGCGATAAAGGATCAGCGTCGATCCCCAGCCGCCAAAGAAGGCCGCGACCGGCACCAGACCGTTGCCCAATGTGTCGCGCAAGGCGGCTGGCAGCAGGCTGCCCAGCACGATGGCGGTGATCGCGGCAAGGCCCGCTCCGGCGCTGACGCCGACGATACCGGGGTCGGCCAGCGGATTGCGGAAGAGCCCCTGCATCACCGCGCCGGAGACCGCCAGCGCCGCCCCCACGAGGATGCCAAGGCACAGCCGTGGCAGGCGGATGTCGAACAGGATGATCCGGTCCAGTTGTGACAATTCACGTCCTGCCATCAGATCTCCAAGGGCGGACCAGACCGACGTGCCCGCTGCGCCAAAGGTCAGAGAGCTCACCGAAGTGACCAGCAGCAGAGCCGCGAGCGCCAGCGTCAGCCGCCGGGCCTGATGGCGACGGTCCACCGGCGCCCCGGTGGACCGACCCTGAGCCTGACCTCGGTTCCGGGTTGTCGCCTCTGCTGCCAGGCTCATTCCGCGTGATCCTCGTAGAAGGCTTCTGACAGGGTCCGGATCGTGTCAGCGGTGCGCGGGCCAAATCCCAGCAAGGACTGCCCGTCCATGCGCACCAGCCGTCCGTTCTGTGCCGCTGGTGTGGGGATCAGCGCAGGCAGGCTGGCCAGCTGCTCCATCGCCACGCCGTGGTCGCCGCCCCGGTCCATTGCCAGAATCACATCCGGGGCGGTGGCGGAAACCGCTTCATCCGTCATCGGTTTGTAGCCCTCGAAGGCGTCGATGGCGTTGATGCCGCCCGACAGGCGGATGATGCCATCGGCGGCGGTGTTGCGACCTCCGGCCATGATCCGCCCGCCTTGCGTGGACAGCACGAACAGCACCCGCACCGGCGCATCGCCTGCGCGCGCCTGCGCCTCTGCATGGGCGGCCTCCAGGTCGGGGGCAATGTCACCCAGCAGGGCCTTGGCCTTGTCCTCGGCGCCAAGGGCGGCGGCCACGGTTTCGATCTTCGCGATCACGCCAGCAGGAGAGTAGACCTCGGGCACCTCGGCATAGGCGATATCGGCCTGTTTCAGCACATCCAGCGTTTCCACCGGACCGGCCCCGGCGCTGGCGATGATCAGATCGGGCGATACCGACAGGACACCTTCCGGCGATAGGGCACGGGCATAACCGATATTGGGCAGCGCCTCGGCCTCTGCCGGGTAGCTGGAGGTGCTGTCGCGGGCCACCAGACGATGGCCTTCACCCAGAGCATAGACGATCTCGGTGACCGATCCGCCGACGCTGACAACGCGTTCTGCCGGGGCGGCAAGGGCCATCTGCCCGGCAAGAGTGCCGAGCAGGAACAGGCCAGCGCCTTTGGAAAGACGGGAGAGCAGAGACATCACACGGTCTCCGGCTCGGCCCGGGTTTCAGCCTGGAGCGAGGGAAGCGCGGCAACAATTGCATCCCATGCCGGGCGGCTGTCATTGTCGTCGGTGCGGCGGCCAAAGACCTGGAACAGGATGGTGCCATCGGCATCAAAGGCCTCATAAGACACTGCATCGCCCCGCTTGGTCGGCTTGTTGACAGCCCAGACCTCAGCCACGTGATCAAGGCGCAGGTGCAGGTCGAAACCGGGGTCGAGGATGTTCTGCCAGGGCCCCATTTCGCGCAGATTCCGGACCGGGCCGCCATGGATTTCGATGCAGCCGCGGTTGCCGACAAAGATCATCACTTCGATCTCCTGCTCGCGCACGGCTTCAAGCATCGGGGTGACGGTGTCTGTCGGCAGCTTGCGGGCCAGAGGCTCCCCGGTGATGCGATAGGCACCCAGACGGTTCATCTTCAGTTTCGAGCACAGGCGCAGGAACTGGTGCGTATCGGTCATCTTGGCCCATTCGGCGCGCAGGACATCGACCTTGTCCGGGTCTGATTTGGCACCCTCGGGCGGGGTACGGGGCGCGACTTCCAGCGTGTCGGATTGTTCCGGCAGCGCCAGATCGGCGACGATCCGGTCCCAGGCCGCTAGGTCGGAGGCTTCGCGCAAGTGGATCTTGTGCACCGCGTCTCCAGCGGCATCAAAGAACTGCAGCGAGCGGGCGGTGCCGTTTTTGCCTTCACGTTCCACCGCAAAGGCAGTGACGAAATGGCGCGGGAACAGGCGCAGGTCGATTTCCTCGGTCAGCACCAGAGAGGCGTGAACGCCACCCTGATAGTGGCTGTAACGCCCGACCTTTTCGATCACGCAGGAATCGTTTCGGGTCAGCGCCATGACCTCGCCCAACTCTTCCAGCCGGGGAAAGACGACATCGGGGTTTGCTTCAATGCGGGTCACACCCGCGCCACTGAAGGCGGCGACAAGCTGCGCCTCGGTGATGTTGAACTTGTCAGCAAAATCGCGGTCGCGCAGCTGCGCATGGTCAGCACGTTCGGCGCGGATCTGCTCTGCGGAGACAGGAGTCGGAGTGGTCATGTCGGGCCCTTTCGGAGGCGGTCTGCATATCGTTTGGAAAGGGCTGGCTGTGGCTGCCGGTCGGGGCAGATCACGCTGGCGGCTGAGGGATCAGCGGGTCGGAATTTATGTTGACTGTTTTTATCATCTTTACTAACAGGCTCAAGCGGAATTTTGAATTTCGCCAAAGATCAATCCTGAAATACCGTGCCAGCCCCCACGCAAGCCTTCGGTTCGAATACGAATAGATGCGAAGGAAAATGTGATGGGCAAACAGCGTATACCTATGCGGCTGTTGGGGACGGTGTCAGTGCTGGGGCTGACAATGAACGCGGGCGCGCAGGCGCAGGATCTGCCGCTGGATCTGCAGGGCGAGGGGTTTCTCGGCACTGTTGAACTGGGGCAGGGCAAGCGCGAGGTGCAGACCGCAACCGCGACGCCGCAGACGGTAATCACGCAGGAAGAGCTGGATGACCGGCAGGCCGGATCCGTGGCCGAGCTGATCGATTCGGTGCCTGGTGTGACGCTGGTGAACGGCAGCCGCCCGCAGGGCTCGGGCCTGAATATCCGCGGCTTTGGCGCCACCAGCAGCTATGGCACCGATCAGAAGGTGCAGATCATGATCGACGGCGCCTCCACCGGGTCAGAGGAGCTTTACCGGATCGGCACGCAGCTGTTCACCGATCCCGAGCTTTACAAACGCGTGTCGGTGATCCGGGGCACCATCGGCAGTTTCGAATACGGTTCGGGCATTATCGGCGGCGTGGTGCAGCTTGATACAAAGGATGCGGCGGATTTCACCGGCGGTGAGATCGGTCTACGCTTCCGCCAGACCATCGGTGCCTCGAGCAATGCAAAGGGGTTCGTGACGTCCTCCATTCTGGCCTGGCAGCCCACCGAACGGTTGGAGGTCCTGTTCAATTACACCCTGCGCGATGTCGATGCCTATAAGGACGGAAACGGGCAGGTCGTGCCCAATACCGAGAGCCGCATGCCCTCGTATCTGGGTAAGGTGAAATACAGCTTTGGCGACAATAACGATCATTCGATCACCGCCTCCTACAACTATTCCGAAACGGATGAAAAAGACGTCCCCTACGATACTTTCGGCACCACCGGCGGCTCCTTTGGCAACGTCGACCGCAAGGTCAGCAACGAGGTCGCCGGGCTGCGCTATCGCTGGAACCCGGTTGGCAATGACCTGATCGATCTGGACGTTAACCTGACCCGCTCGACCCAGCATATCGATACCGCCTATGTGCCCGGTTCAAGCCCGCTGGAGGGCACCTCTTCGGGGCCAGGCGTCATTGCCCTGGCCGATGCGGATCAGGATTACGAGATCACCAAGCTGACCGCGAAGAACAGCATGTATTTCGTGACCGGCATGGCGACACACGATCTGCGACTTGGGGTTGAGGTGATGCAGCGCGAGCGCCTGAACGCGCCTTCGGCCCCCGGCGGCACCGACCGGCGTCTGGCCTTGTTCGCGGTGGATGACATCGGTATCGGCGATCACTGGACCATTACCCCGGCCATGCGGTTTGAAACCCAGGATATCGAGGCCCACGACGGATCCTCGTCCTATGATAACTCCGCACTGATGGGCGGGCTTTCGGCGCGCTATGAATTCGCTTCTGGCTGGGCGCTCTTTGGCAGCGGTGCCTATACCGAGAACCTGCCGATCATCGATGATCTTGGCACGCCGCGCTACATGACCCAGCCGGAGCGGTCCCATACCTTTGAATTGGGCGCCTCCTATACCTCAAGCGGCGTGTTCACGGCGGGCGATGCCCTGCAGGCCAAGGTGAACCTGTTCAAGGGCAAGCTTTGGGACATCACGTCCTACGTGGACAGCAATTTCAACCCGATCCGCGAAGTGAACAGCGAAGGCATCGAGATCGAAGCCACCTATAGTATGGACAACGGTTTTTACGCCGATTTCAACGCGGCGGTTGGCGAATACACCGCGGTTTCGGCGGGCGGGGCCAGCGGCGTCTGGCGCAACACTCCGGCCGACAGCGCCCGCCTGACCCTGGGCAAGCGGATCGGCGAGGCCTGGGATCTGAGCTGGGAACTGGTCGGCAGCAAATCCTTCACCGATTACAACGGCGATCTGATCAAGGGCTATGGCGTCAGCAACCTGCGTGCCACCTACCGGGTGCAGACCGGCGCGCTGAGCGGCGCCGAGGTGCGGCTTGGCGTCGAAAACGCCTTTGATAGGGTCTATACGCCCGCGCTGGCGACTCGCACCGCACCGGGGCGCAACATCAAGCTGACCCTGGCGAAAACCTTCTGACCCAACGGACATTGAAGAGGTTCCAAATGGTATGCGTAAACAGGAAATGGGTGGCCCCGGCAGCGGTTTTGCTGGCGGGGTTGGGTGGCGCGGCACGGGCCGCAGACCCGGCCGTGTCGATCGAGCTGAGCGCGGCAGAGCAGATCGGCGAGGCTTGCCTGCTGTCCTTTGTGGCGCAGAACGATCATGCGCAGGATATCGGTCAGGCGGTTTATGAAACCGTTCTGTTCGACGCAAAAGGACAGGTGGCGCGGCTGACATTGCTGGATTTCCAGGACCTGCCTGCGGGGCGGATGCGGGTGCGCCAGTTCCAGTTTCCCTATGCCTGCGACGGCATCAGTCGGGTGCTGATCAACGGAGCCACCACCTGCACCGGCGGGGCTGCTCTGCCAGAGGCCGCCTGCAGTAGGGGCATCACGCTCAGCAGCCGCACCGATCAGGAGTTGCTGGGATGATGTGGCTTCACGATGCGCTGCTTGGCGTTCTGGATCTGGGCGGGCCGGTGGTTCTTCTGCTGCTCTGCGTGTCGGTGCTGACAGCGGCGCTGGTGCTCTACAAAATCTGGCAATACCGCACTGCGCGGGTGGGCCGCCACGCCCATCTGTCCGCCGCTGTCACCGCCTGGGACCATGGCGATCGCGACGGCGCCCTGCGGCAGCTGGAAAGCAGCCGATCCTATCTCGCGCCGGTGTTCCGCCTCGCGCTGGCCGCCGGTCCCGGAACTGCGGCGGATGCGGCCCTGTCCGACCGCGCCGATGCCGAGGCCGAGGATTGCTTTGCCCGGCTCGAACGGGGGCTTGGGGCGCTTGATATGGTGTCGCAACTGGCGCCGCTGATGGGGCTTTTCGGCACCGTGATCGGCATGATCGAAGCCTTTCAGAAACTGCAGACCGCAGGCTCTTCGGTGGATCCGGCGCTGCTGGCCGGTGGTATCTGGGTGGCGCTTCTGACCACGGCGGCGGGGCTTGCCGTGGCGATGCCGACCTCGCTGGTGCTGAGCTGGCTGACGGCGCGGATGCAGCGTGAACGGGTCTTTGCCAACCGTGCCCTGCGGGTGCTGTTCTGCCCCGCCGAACAGGCTGAGGCTTCTCATGGCGGTTAAGCTGCAGGGACAACGGCGTAGACGGATGTCGATGACCTCGCTCATCGATGTGATCTTTCTGCTGCTGCTGTTCTTCATGCTGACCTCGACCTTCTCCAAATACGGCGAGGTGGAGCTGATGGCGGCCGGGCAGGGTGCCAAGACTCAGGACCGGCAGAAGCTGTTTGTGACCCTTGGCGCCGAACGTCTGATGCTGAACGGGCAACAGGCGGATCTGGCCCGCATTGCTGATCTGGTGCGGCTGCAACCGCAGGACGGCGGCGGCCATCTGGTGCTGATCAGCCCCGATGACACGGCCAGCGCGCAGCGGCTGGTGGATCTTCTGACCGCCCTGCGGCAGGTCGAGGGACTGCAGACGGTGGTGCTGGGCTGATGCGGATCTCGCGGCATATCCAGAGCGAGCGCGAGCCGACCATCGCGCTGATCAATATCGTCTTTCTGATGCTGGTCTTCTTCATGATCGCAGGCACCCTGGCGCCGCCGCTGGACCGCGATGTGACGCTGATCAAGACTGCCGATCTGGAGGGCAGCGCGCCGCCGGATACATTGGTGATCCACGCCGACGGGCGGCTTAGCTATCGGGGCGCTCCGGTAGCAGATGCGGCATCATTTGTTGCTGAGCTGCCCGAGGAACAGCGCGCTGCGCTGCGGGTGGTGCCGGACCGGGATCTACCGGCGAAGAAACTGGTGTCCATCGGCAATGATCTGCGGGCGGCAGGCGCCAAGCGCGTTATCCTGATGTCGGAACGGGCGCTGCAATGAGCCGGGTGCCCCAGTCCCGCCTCGCCGCGCTTCTGGCGCTGACCATGGCCGCTGTGGCCCATGCTGGTGCGGTGGTGTTCACCGATACCGCACCGGTGGAGCAGGCGGGCGGTGAAACCGCGCTGGCTGCCGAAGGCAGCGCCTTTGCCAATCTCGCCGTGGGGGTGGAGGCACCGCAGCCCGCCGCAGTGATGCCGGAGCAGCCCCGCGCCGCGCAACAGACGCCCGAGGCGGCCCAGCCGGTGGAGACGCCACAGGTGCAGCGACAGGCGCAATTCCCCATGTTAGAGCCTGTTTTTGTCCCTGTTGTCACCGCCGCGCAGACACCGGGCATCGAGGTCACGCCGCCGCAGGTCCATAGCGATCCCATACCGCTCAAGGCTGTAACACCGACACCGCCGACGACTGCTCTGCCGCCCACCCAGCCAGCGGTGCAGCAGGCGGCAAAACCTATGGAAGCTGTTGAACAGGAACCGGTTGAACAGGCTGAGGCACCACAGCCTCCTACGGAGCAGGCGCCTCCGGTCGAACAGTCGCTGAAGCCAAGGTCCCGCCCGCTGCGCCCTCCGCAGGTGGCAAAGGCAGAGCCGGTGCGCACCCCTACTGAGCCGACAACGCCAAGCGCGCAACCGCGCGGCAACAGCAACGCCAACGCAACCCGCGGGGTGGCAGAGGGCGCTGCGAAACAGCCGGGCGGGCAATCGCGCCAGACGGGCGGCAAGGCCCGACAGCAGGGCCATGCGGCGACGAGCAACTATCCCGGTCTGATCCTGCGCCGGATCGAGCGGGCCAAGCGCCGCGCCAATGTCCGGGGCGAGGCGGTCGTCGCCTTCCGGATCGCGCCCAGTGGCGGGTTGGCGCAGGTCGCGATTGCCCGCAGTTCTGGCTCCGCGCGGCTTGATGATATCGCGCTGGCACAAGTACGCCGGGCGGCGCCCTTTCCCCCGCCGCCTGCCGGTGCGCGCACCAGTTTTACCGTGCGGATCAAGGGCAAGTGACAAAGGGGCGCGGGGGGATTTGATCAAAACACCCCGGCGCCGATTGCTGCGTCCGGAGGGCTGGGCTACACAGGCGCAACAGCGACAAGAACAGGAGCCGCCATGACCCCGCTTTCAGGCCTCAAAGTGGTTGAACTCGCCCGTATTCTGGCTGGCCCCTGGATTGGCCAGTCTTTGGCGGATCTGGGCGCCGAGGTGATCAAGGTCGAAAGCGAGGCAGGCGATGATACCCGCCACTGGGGCCCTCCGTTCATCGAGCGGGATGAGGACAAGACGGCGGCCTATTACTATGCGGCCAACCGCGGCAAGGATTGTGTCACCGCAGATTTCCGCACCGAGGAAGGTCGCCAGACAGTCATCGATCTGATCAAGGACGCCGACATCCTGATCGAGAATTTCAAGGTTGGCGGTCTCAAGAAATACGGTCTGGATTACGACAGCCTGAAACAGGTGAACCCGCGGCTGATCTATTGCTCGGTCACCGGTTTCGGGCAGGACGGCCCCTATGCCTCCCGCGCGGGCTATGACTTCCTGCTTCAAGGCATGTCGGGGCTGATGTCGATCACCGGAGACCCGGACGGCCAGCCGCAGAAGGTGGGCGTTGCCATCACCGATATCGTGACCGGGCTTTACGGCACCATCGGCATTCTTGCAGCGGTCGAGCAGCGCCACACCACGGGGCGGGGGCAGCATCTGGATATGTCGCTGCTCGATTGTGCCACGGCGATGCTGGCCAATCAGGCGATGAACTATCTTGCCACCGGCACCAGCCCGACGCGGCTGGGCAATGATCACCCGAATATTGCGCCTTATCAGGTGATGGCGGTGAAGGATGGCCATATCATTTTGGCGGTGGGCAACGACGGCCAGTTCCAGCGGCTGTGTGATGCGCTGGGCCTGCCGGATCTGAAGGTCGATCCGCGGTTCCTGACCAATCAGCTGCGGGTGGCGAACCGTCAGGAGCTGACCGCGCTGCTGGAAGCGGCCCTGATGCAATGGAGCCAATCTGATCTTCTGGCGGCGCTGGAGGCGGCGACGGTTCCCGCCGGGCCGATCAACACCATCGGGCAGGCCTTTGACGATCCGCAGATTCAGCATCGTGGTATGCAGATCGCGCCTGAAGGGGTGCCAGGCGTCCGGGGGCCTTGGAAATTCTCGGATGCCGAATTGGCGCTGGAAAAATCCGCGCCAAAGCTTGCCAAATAAGGACGCGCGAAGGCAGGGTGGCGCCAAACTTTTTTAAGATTGGATGCCCCCTATGCCCGTGCCCTTTACCCTGATTGAAAACACTTGGATTCCGATGGCTGACGGGCGTCGTCTGGCGGCGCGGATCTGGCTGCCCGAAGGGGAGGGGCCGTTCCCGGCGATCCTGGAATACCTGCCCTATCGCAAACGCGATGGCACCGCGCCGCGGGATGAGACCACCCATACCGTTTTTGCCGGAGAAGGCTACGCCTGCATCCGCGTCGATATCTCGGGCAGCGGCGACAGCGAGGGGCTGTTCGACGATGAATATTCCGAACAGGAGCTGAGCGACGGCGAGGCGGTCCTCGCCTGGATTGCGGCGCAACCCTGGAGCAGCGGCAAGGTCGGGATGATCGGTATCTCCTGGGGCGGCTTCAACGGCTTGCAACTGGCCTATCGCCGCCCACCCGAATTGCAGGCAGTGGTCTCGGTCGCGTCCACCGCAGACCGCTATGCCGATGACATCCACTACATGGGGGGATGCCTGCTCAGCGACAATGCCAATTGGGGCAGCCAGATGTTCGCCTATATGACGCGGCCCCTGGATCCCGAGCTGCGCCCCGACTGGCGCGATGCCTGGCTGGAGCGGATCGAAAACCTGCCTTTCATGTCCGCCGACTGGCTGCGCCACTCCGCCCGCGATGATTTTTGGAAACACGGCTCGGTCTGCGAGGACTGGTCAGCGATCACCGCCCCGGTTCTGGCGATCACTGGCTGGGCCGATGCCTATCTCAATACGCCAGCAATGCTGGCGGCGAACCTGACCGCACCCACCAAGGCGCTGATGGGTCCGTGGGAGCATCGCTATGCGCATATCTCGAAACTCGATCCGGCGGATTTCCACGGCGAAGTATTGCGCTGGTTCGATCAGTGGCTGAAGGGCGAGGAAACGGGCGCCGAGGCGCTGCCCGACTACCGTGTCTACATGCAGGAGCATTTCGGCCCCACCAAGGAAAACAAGCCCCGCAAGGGCCGCTGGGTGGCCGAGCAGAACTGGCCCTCGCCCAATGTCACCGAACGGGTGGTTTATCTTTCGACAGGCAGTCTGACAGACACTGCAGGCAGCGGGGAGTGCAGGATTTCAAACCCTGCAACCGTCGGTCAGGCGGGGGGCTATTTCTGTCCGGGCATGCGGTTCGACAATGAACTCCCCGGCGATCAGGCGGAGGATGATGCGCTGTCGGCCTGTTTCGACACCGCGCCGCTGGAAGATGAGATGCAGATCCTTGGCCGCCCTCGTGTCCGCATCGCCTTTACCGTTGATCGCCCGGTGGCGCAGATCGTCGGACGCCTGTGCGATGTGGCGCCGGATGGATCCTCGCAGCGGATCAGCTATCGCCCTTTCAACCTGACACATCTGAACGGTCATGACGCGCCAGAGCCGCTGGTGCCGGGGCAACGCTACGAGGTAGAGTTCCCCTTGAACGAATGCGCCCATGCGCTGCGCCCGGGGCACAAGCTGCGGCTGGCGCTCTCGACCTCCTACTGGCCCATCGTCTGGCCCGCGCCCGAGGCGGCAGAGATCATGCTGGACCTGAAAGACTGCGCCCTGATCCTGCCAGAGCGAAAGGTGAGCGAGGAAATCCCGCCCGAGGCCCCCGGTCCCGCGCAGCCCTATCCGACCCTGGGCGGCAGGCAGCTGCGCGCGCCTTCGGGCACGTCAGAGACCAAGGTGCTTCCGGATGGTACGCTGGTGCTGGATACCTTTGACGACTACGGCGAGGCGGTGAACCCCCATAACGAAATGCAGGTCGGCAGCCATGTCACGATGCACTACGCGATCCACCCCGATGATCCGGCCACGGCCACCTTCAAATCCGACTGGCGCTTTACCTTTGCGCGCGGCGACTGGCAGGTGGCGATCGACACGGAAAACAGGATGACCTGCGATGCGCAGAATTTCTACCTCTGGCGGCGCATCCACGCCTATGAGGGCGGTGCATCAGAGCCGGTTCTGGTCAAGGAATGGTCCGAGACCGTACCGCGCGGCTGCCTCTAGCGGCAGCCTCAGAAGTCGAGGCCGAGGTCCAGAGTCGGCGCCGAATGGGTCAGCGCGCCGGAGGAGATGTAATCAACTCCGGTGGCGGCGACCTCGGCGATGCGCTCCAGCTTCATTTTGCCGGATGCCTCGGTCACCAGATGGCCGCGCGTCATCTTGACGGCCTCTGCCAGCGTCGGCGTGTCCATGTTGTCGAGCAGGACAACATCCGCGCCGCCGGTCTTCAGCACCTCTTCGAGCTGGGACAGCGTGTCGACCTCGATCTCCACCTTCATCATGTGGCTGACGCTGGCCTTGGCGGCCTCCAGCACCGCCGGGATGCCTCCGGCGGCAGCGATGTGGTTGTCCTTGATCAGGATCGCATCCGACAGGCCAAAGCGGTGGTTGTAACCGCCGCCGTGCAAAACCGCCTGCTTTTCCGCGATGCGCAGACCCGGCGTGGTCTTGCGGGTACAGGTTATGCGGGTGTCCGTTCCAGTTGTTTCGCGCACGAAACAATGGGTCAGTGTTGCGATCCCAGTTAGCCGTCCCGCGAAATTCAGCGCCACCCGTTCCCCCGACAGGATCGAGGCAGCCGAGCCTTCGATGGTCATCAGCGTGTCGCCCGGCTTGCAGGCACTGCCATCGGGCAAGAGGGTTTCCACCTTCAGACCGGCATCCACCAGATGAAAGGCGATGCGGGCGATCTGCATGCCGGACACGATGCCTGTTTCGCGAGCGTTCAACCGGGCGGAATAGGTCACATCCGCCGGGATCACCGCGCGGGTGGTGATATCGCCGTTCTGGCCCAGATCCTCGTGCAGGGCGGCGCGCACCATCGGTTCCAGGATCAGGTCGGGCAGGGTGGCGAAGGCGGTACTCATGTGGGCTCCTTTGCGCTCTCGCCTGCGATCCGGTCGCGCAGGGCAAGGGCCTCGATCAGGTTGATATGGGTGCGATGGGCCTGTGCGGGATCGGCCTCGGGGAAATCATCGCGGTAATGCCCGCCTCGGCTTTCGCGGCGCATCAGGGCGGCGGCGGCGATCAGGGTGGCGGTGGCGCACATGTTGACGAAGGGTTCATCCTTCGCGTTCTCGGCCTCCAGCCGGGCAATAGTGGTAAGCGCGGTTTTGAGGCCGTCCTCGGTGCGGCGTACGCCGACATTGGCGGTCATGGTCTCGCGCAGGGTCTGCACGGCGCTGGGATCTGTTTCGTGACCATCCGGGGCAAAGCTGATCGCGACCTCCGACAGATCGCCCTTTTGCTCCAGATCCTTCATATCGGCCGCAGCGGTGCGGGCATAGACCAGTGCCTCCAGCAGCCCGTTGGAGGCCAGACGATTGGCACCGTGCAACCCGGTCGAGGAAGCCTCGCCGCAGACCCACAAATGGCCAAGGCTGGCACGCCCCTGCATGTCCGTGTCCACCCCGCCCATGTGGTAGTGGGCGGCGACGGCCACGGGGATCGGCTGGGTCACAGGGTCGATCCCGGCGCGGGCGCAGGTTTCGGCGACGGTGGGAAAGCGGGTTGCAACCTCGGCGCCAAGGGCCTGCCGGGTGTCCAGCACCGGGCGGCGTCCGGCTTGGGTTTCGGCAAAGATCGCGCGGGCCACGATGTCGCGCGGGGCCAGTTCCGCGTCCGGGTGGACCGCCTGCATGAAGCGTTCGCCCTTGTTGTTCATGAGCACTGCGCCATCGCCGCGCAGGGCCTCGGTCGCCAAGGGCGCCGGGTCTTCACCGATATCAAAGGCGGTGGGGTGGAATTGCACGAATTCAGGGTCGGCGATACGCACGCCCGCGCGGGCGGCAAGACCGATGACCTGACCGCGGATGCGGGGCGGGTTGGTGGTATGGGCATAAAGCCCGCCCGAGCCGCCACCGGCCAGAAGAACGCCGGGGCAGGTGATCAGCACGGGATCCGACGGCGCATCGGCCTGCGAGATCCAGACGCCGGTGACGGTATCGCCGTCTACCTCTAGTCGGACGGCCTGGGTGTTTTCCAGCACTTGCACCGAAGGGGCGGCGCGCACGGCGGCGATCAGGGTTTCCATGATCTGCGCGCCAGCCCGGTCACCCTTCACCCGCACCACGCGGGCGGCGGAATGGGCGGCTTCGCGGCTCATCACGTAGTTGCCCGCCGCGTCGCGGTCAAAGGGCGTGCCAAGATCGGTGAGGTCCAGAATATGTTCGCGGGCAACGCGGGTAACCATGGCGGCCACCTTTGGATCGACAGTGCCTGCGCCAGCGGTCCGGGTATCGGCAGCATGGGCTTCGGGGCTGTCGCTTTGATCCATGGCGGCGGCGACACCGCCCTGCGCCCAGGCAGAACTCGCGCCCTGGCCAAGCGTTTCAGGAGAGATCATCAGCACTGGCCGCGGCGCCAGTTCCAGCGCCGCGTAAAGCGCGCCCAGACCGGCGCCGACGATGACGATGCGGCCGGTGTCAATGCGCCCGGTGCTGGCCTCTGTCACCGGTCAGATGCCCAGTTTCTGGCTGAGATCGATCATCCGCTGCACTGCAAGCCGCGCCTTGTCCGCGACCTGAGGGTCAACCTCGACCGGTTCGGACATGGTGTGCAGCGACCACAGGATTTTCTCCAGCGTGATCATCTTCATGTAGGGGCACATGTTGCAGGGGCCGACGAAATCCACCTCGGGCAGCTCATCCGCGATGTTCGAGGCCATCGAACATTCGGTGATCAACATCGCCTTTTCCGGCTTTTCATCGGTAACGTATTTGATGATGCCGCTGGTGGAGCCGGAGAAATCCGCCTCGGCCACCACATCGGGGGGGCATTCGGGGTGGGCGATCAGCCGGGTGCCGGGGTTCCATTCGCGGAATTCGCGCAGGTCCTTGGCGGTGTATTGCTCGTGCACGATGCAGGAGCCGTCCCACCAGACGATATTCTTCTGCGGCACCTGGTTGGCCACGTTCTGCGCCAGGTATTTGTCCGGCGTCATGATGACGGTGTCGCTGTCCATCGCGGCGACGATCTGCGCTGCATTCGACGAGGTGCAGCAGATGTCGGAGGCGGCTTTCACCTCGGCGGTGGTGTTCACATAGGTCACCACAGGCGCGCCGGGATACTTGCGGCGCATCTCTTCCACGCCCGCGGCGGTGATGCTTTCGGCCAGCGAACAGCCTGCCGCCATATCGGGCATCAGCACGGTTTTCTCAGGAGAAAGGATCTTGGAGGTCTCGGCCATGAAATGCACGCCGCATTGCACGATCACATCCGCCTCGACGCGGGCGGCTTCGATGGCCAGCTGCAGGCTGTCGCCGACGAAATCCGCAACGCCGTGATAGATCTCCGGCGTCATGTAGTTGTGGGCCAAAATGACCGCGCCGCGTTCTTTCTTCAGCGTGTTGATCGCCGCGACATAGGGCGCATAGCGCGCCCAGTCGACCGGGTTCACCACGCGGTCCATGGTCTGGTACAGATCTGACATCTGTTCGGCCAGATCGGGGTTGGGCGCCAGATCATAGGTGCTGGCGAGTTGATCGCGCATGGTTTGCAGATCGAACATGGCATTTCCTCGAAAACGCGCCCTTGCGGAACTGTGGCGGGCACTTTGGGTCGGTCTTCTTTCACGTTCACATGCCGCGCGCAAGTAATGGTGCGAAAAGGCCGCAGGCTGGTCGCTGCTGCGCCGGGGCTGCTGTTGGGGGGGCCGGGAGGCCAAGAATCTCTTGCTCCGCGGGTTTGTAAACCCGGCGATAGAAGATCTGTTCCCCGGATCAAGCGCGGGCGTTGGGCATCTTTCTGTCCGGCGATGCGCAGTCACTCATCGATATAGTGGACAAATTGTCCTTTTTCAGGGGCGGCTGCATTTTTTTCTGTTTCGGGGTGCTTTCCTGTGTTTTGACACTGGGGAAAGCTGAGGGAAACAGGCCTGTAACCCTAAGCCATCGGGGGGAAAATCAAGCGTCATGTCTGATCTGTGGGACGGTCTGAGCCAGGCGTTCTGGCTGGTGGTGATGCTGGATCCTGATCTGGTCGAGATCACTTTGCGCTCTCTTAGGGTCACTTTGACCGCCCTTGCCATCGCCTCTGCCATCGCCTTGCCATTGGCGGCCTTGCTGGCTGTCCGCCGGTTTCGCCTGCGCCGTCCGACGATTGCGGTGCTCAATGCGCTGATGGGGCTGCCGCCGGTGGTGGTCGGCCTGATCGTCTATGTCTTCCTGTCGCGGTCCGGGCCGCTGGGGGTGCTGGGGCTGTTGTTCACGCCCTCGGCGATGGTGATCGCTCAGGTGATCATCATCGTGCCACTGGTGGCCTCGATCGCGCATCAGTCCCTGCGGGAGCTGTGGAGCGATTACCACGACCTGCTGATTTCGCTGAACACCACCCAGGGTCAGCGGATCCGGGCGCTGTTGTGGGATGGGCGGCGGGCGCTGCTGACGGCGGCGCTGGCTGGGTTTGGCCGCGCCATCGGAGAAGTCGGCGCCATCATGGTGGTGGGCGGTAATATCGATCATGCGACGCGGGTTCTGACCACCGCGATCGCGCTGGAGACCGGCAAGGGCGAATTCGCCATGGCGCTGGGCCTTGGCTTCGTGCTGATTGGCATGGCGATTGCCGTCAACCTGTCGATCCACTGGATTGGCCATACCGAACGCGGGGGACGCTGGTGATGCAGATGTTCCCGCTGACCGTGGATCAGGGCGTGGTGCGCAGGCGCGGCAAGGTGCTGGTTGGCCCGGTGGACCTGACGCTGGAAGGCGTGGGAGCGACTATCGTGGTGGGGCCGAACGGAGCCGGCAAGACCTCGTTTCTGAAAATGCTGCACGGCGTCGTACGGCTCAACGGCGGTAGCCTGACCTGGGCTTGCCCCAAGGCGGAGGCGGAAAAGCGTCAGGCCTTTGTGTTTCAGACACCGGTGATGATGCGCCGGTCCGTGGTGGAAAACATCGCCTACCCCCTGCGCCTGATCGGGGTACCACGCAAGGAGGCCCGCGCCCGTGCTGCGGACTGGGCGCGGCGGATCGATCTGGGCGATGCGCTGGAGCGGCCCGCGGTGCTGCTTTCGGGTGGTGAGCGGCAAAAGCTGGCGCTGGCCCGGGCGCTGATCCGGGAGCCGGAAGTGCTGTTTCTGGACGAACCCTGCGCCTCGCTTGATGGACGGGCGACGCGGGAAATCGAAGAGATCCTGACCGAGGCGGCCCAAAGCGGGACTCGCCTGATCATGTCGACCCACAACATGGGTCAGGCGCAGCGGCTGGCGGATGAGGTGATCCTCATCATTGGCGGCCGCATTCACGAGTTCGCTCCGGCCGAAGCGTTTTTTGCCGGGCCTCAAACCCCGCAGGGGCAAGCATTCTTGAGAGGAGATATAGTAGAATGAAACATCTGGTGTTGGGCGTTGTCGCCTCGGCCGTCATGGCCACCGCATCCTTTGCCGAAGAGATGAAGATGGCGGTGACCACCTCGTTCCACAATTCCGGCCTGGCAGAGATCCTGCTGCCGGAGATCAAGAAGGATCTGGATCTGGACGTGCAGCTTCTGGTCGTTGGCACCGGTCAGGCGATCCGCCTGGGCGAAGCGGGCGATGTGGATGCGATCCTGGTGCATTCGAAAAAAGCCGAAGAGCGTTTTCTCGCTGGGGGTAACGGCACCCATCGCCGCGAGATCATGTACAATGATTTCGTCTTTATCGGACCCAAGACCGATGGCGCCGGGATTGCGGATGCGGAAACTGCCGTTGATGCCCTGCAGAAGGTTGCAGGTGCAGAGGCGCTGTTTGTCAGTCGCGGCGATGACAGTGGCACCCACAAGAAAGAGCTGAGCCTCTGGGCGGCTGCCGGTCTGGACGCCGGGAGCTTTGGCGACTGGTACCGCGCAGTGGGGGCAGGCATGGGGTCGGCGCTCAACACGGCAGCGGGGATGAATGCTTATATCATGGCCGACCGTGCCAGCTGGCTGAACTTTGGCAACAAGGGGGATCTTGCGCTGCTGTTCTCGGGTGATCCGGTGCTGTTCAACCAATACGCCTATCTGCCGGTGAACCCGGAGAAACACACGCATGCCAAGAACGATCTGGCGATGAAGCTGGAAGGCTGGCTGGTGTCGGACAAGGCCAAGGCGCTGATCAACGATTACAAGATCAACGGTGAGACCCTGTTCGTGTTCAACGCCAAGCAATAAGTCTTGTGTGAGCCACGACGCGGGGATCTCCCGCCCGTGCCGCCGCATTTGAAAAATGCGTTGTCCCGGTTGGGCCAGGCGCCGCGCTTTACGCGGCGCTTTTCCTTTGCTGAGAGGCGCCTCAGGGGCAGGTTTGCCCTGATGCGCCATATCGAGTGTCCAGTCCGCCAATTCCGCCTCAAGGGTGAACCGTGCATGCGCACGGCCGCTTGCGCGGCCCTTGACCCGGATTTGGCGAACGGCTTTTCGGCAGGTAGCGCTGGGCCCAACGGGAAAGGGCCATCGTCAGAAGAACTTTGATGGGCGAGAGCTTTCTATTCGTCGCCGCCGACGGTCAGAGTCACCCTGTCGCCTGCAAACCAGGTGCGGCCGTATTCGATGGGGGTGCCTTTTGCGTCTACGTTGATGCCCGTGGTGCGCAGGATCGGGGCGCCTTCGGGGACGCGCAGGTGCAGCGCCTGTGTTGCTGTCGCCTGGCGGGCGGTGATGCGGGTCTCAAGGCGGGTATAGTCTTCGATGCCGCAGCGTTGCAGCGCGGCGGTGACGGATTGCGTCTCTTCCAGCGCCGTGAGCATCTCGGGGAACCGTTCGGCTGGAAAGACGCTCTGGAACAGGGCAATCGGCTGTCCATCTGCCAGCGACAACCCGTCGTAGACATGCACCGGATCGCCGGGGGGCAGCGCCAGCGCGGCGGCTTCGCCAGCGGCGGCTGCGCGGGTTTCGGTGGTCAGGATCTGCTTTGCCGGGGTGCGTCCGCCTTTGGAGATGTTCTGGTGAAAGCGCACCCGCTTGCCGATCGGGTAATCCGTCGGTTTGGCGGCAACAAACACTCCGGCGCCGCGCCGTGCATGCACCAGACCGCCAGCTGCCATTTCCGCCAGAGCGCGGCGCACCGTGTGGCGGTTAACGCCGAACCGCGCCGCCAGCTGCGCCTCTGCTGGCAGCTTGTCGCCGGTGTCATAGCGCCCCTGGGCGATATCGTCGGTCAATGTGCCTGCTATGGATTTCCAGACCGGGGTTCGGGCCATGTCATGAAACTTTCACAAGGATTGGCTTGCGCCCCTGGGGACGAGTCACCTATGATTTGTCTAGTTGTATAGATTATGTAGACAACCCGGCCAAGAGGCTTTGACACGATGAACACCACAATTTCCGCAGAGGATCGCACAAGAGATCGCAAGGCCTGGATGGGTCTTCTGGCCTCGGCTGACGATGCCCGACTTGCCGAGCTTTGGCGCGCCTTTGATCATGAGCCTGCCTTTGACTGGCTGCGCGCGCCCGAGGCGGGCGGCGTGATGGTCCGGGGCCGTATGGGCGGCAGCGGTGCGCCCTTCAACCTCGGCGAGATGACCGTCACCCGCTGCGCCCTGTCGCTGGCCGATGGCACGGTTGGCCATGGCTATGTGCAGGGCCGGTCCAAGGCCAAGGCCGAGATGGCCGCCAAGATCGACGCCTTGATGCAGACCGATGCGGCCGAGGCGTTGCGCGCGACGGTTCTGGCCCCGCTGGAGCAAGAGCGGGCGTCCGCCAAAGAGGCGCGTGCCGCAAAGGCAGCTGCGACCAAGGTCGATTTCTTCACCATGGTGCGGGGAGAGGACTGATGAACCAGATGACGGACAATACGGTCTACGCGGGTGGTTTTGCCAATCCGTCGGTGGCCTCGGCCCATGCCTTTCGCGCGGCGATGAATGCCATGGCGCGCCCCGGTACGCTGCAAGAGATTATGGGCGCCACACCGCCCGAGGGGATTTCCCCCGCGGCAGGCAGTCTGCTGCTGACGCTTTGCGATCCCGAAACCGGCGTCTTTCTGGCGCCCGATGTGGACAGCGAGGCCCTGCGTGGCTGGCTGACCTTCCACACCGGCGCGCCCATTGTCAGTGCGGAGCAGGCGGATTTTGCCCTTGGCGGCTGGGGCGCCTTGATGCCGCTCGATCGCTTCCCCATCGGAACGGCGGAGTACCCGGACCGCTCCACCACGCTGATCGTTGAGGTCGCGGGATTTGATGCGCCCAATGCCACGCTCAGCGGTCCCGGTATCAAGGACACGGCGCAGATGGCCCTGCCGGATCCGGCGGCCTGTGCGGGCAATGCGATGCTTTATCCGCTCGGCGTCGATTTCTTTTTCACCTCTGGCTCTCAGGTGGCGGCGCTGCCGCGCTCGACCCAGATCCTTGCGGAGGCCTGAGGCATGTATGTAGCTGTAAAGGGTGGCGAGCGCGCCATCGACAACGCCCATGCCTGGCTGGCGGAAGAGCGTCGCGGCGATGCTTCGGTAGCCGAGTTGTCACTGGCGCAGATCCGCGAACAGCTGTCGCTGGCGGTGAACCGGGTGATGGCTGAAGGATCGCTGTTCGATCCCGATCTGGCGGCGCTGGCGATCAAACAGTCGCGCGGTGATCTGATCGAGGCGATCTTTCTTATCCGCGCCTATCGCACCACGTTGCCGCGGTTTGGCTATACGCTGCCGGTGGATACCGGCGCCATGGCCTGCGACCGGCGGATTTCGGCGACTTTCAAGGATGCGCCGGGCGGGCAGGTGCTGGGGCCGACCTTCGACTACACACATCGCTTGCTCGACTTCAAACTGGCCGCCGAGGGCGAGGTGCCGGAAGCCCCCGCTGCAACGCCCCGGACCGAACCGACGCCCCATATCACCGAGTTCCTGCAAGGCGAGGACATCATCGAGCGTGAACCGAGCTCGGATGCACAGCCCGGGGACCTGACGCGCGAGCCGATGGCTTTTCCTGCTGACCGATCGGTCAGACTGCAATCGCTGACGCGCGGGGACGAGGGGTTCATCCTTGGCATGGCCTATTCCACCCAGCGTGGCTATGCGCGCAACCACGCCTTTGTGGGCGAATTGCGCATCGGCACCGTCGCGGTGGAGATGGAGATCCCCGAGCTGGGCTTTGCCATCGAGATCGGCGAGGTGGAGTTGACAGAATGCGAGACGGTGAACCAGTTCAAGGGCTCGAAAACCGTGCCGCCGCAGTTCACCCGTGGTTATGGTCTGGTGTTCGGCCAGTCAGAGCGAAAATCCATCGCCATGGCGCTGGTAGATCGCGCCCTGCGCTGGAAAGAGCTGGGCGAGGATAATCTTGGCGCCGCCGCGCAGGACGAGGAATTTGTCCTGAGCCACAGCGACAATATCCAGGCGACGGGGTTCCTCGAACATATCAAGCTGCCGCATTACGTCGATTTCCAGTCCGAGCTGGAACTGGTGCGCAAGCTGCGCCGAGAAGCCACCGAAGCGGTGGAGCAGATGGCGGCCAAGGAGGCAGCGGAATGAGTTTTGTGCAACACAGGGCAGTGCCCGACCTCGGGTGGGGGCGAAGCGCCCTCCCGGGGGGGAGGTCGGGCGCGGCCCGGCGATGCCGGGCCAAACGGAAGAAGGGTGCCCAGAATGTCTGACTACAACTTTGCATACCTTGACGAGCAGACCAAGCGGATGATCCGCCGGGCGATCCTCAAAGGTCTGGCGGTGCCGGGCTATCAGGTGCCTTTTGCCAGCCGTGAAATGCCCATGCCCTATGGCTGGGGCACCGGCGGCGTGCAGGTCTCTGCCGCGACGCTGACCCCGGATGATACCTTCAAGGTGATCGACCAGGGCGCCGATGACACCACAAACGCAGTCTCGATCCGCAAGTTCTTTGAGCGCACCGCCGGTGTTGCCACCACCGAGGAGACGGAACAGGCCAGCGTTATCCAGACCCGCCACCGTATCCCCGAGGCACAGCTCTCCGAAGATCAGATCCTCGTCTACCAGGTGCCGATCCCGGAACCGCTGCGCTTTCTTGAGCCGCGCGAGACCGAGACGCGCAAGATGCACGCGCTTCAGGAATATGGCCTGATGCATGTGAAGCTCTATGAGGACATCAGCCAGCACGGCGCCATCGCGACCTCCTATGCCTATCCGGTGAAGGTGTCGGATCGCTATGTGATGGACCCTTCGCCGATCCCGAAATTCGACAACCCCAAGATGGAGATGGCGGCGATCCAGCTGTTCGGCGCGGGCCGCGAGCAGCGCATCTATGCGGTGCCGCCCTATACATCGGTCGTGAGCCTTGATTTCGAGGATTACCCCTTCGAGGCCAGCAAGGCCGATCATCCGTGTGACCTTTGCGCGGCAGAGGACAGCTATCTGGATGAGGTGATCCTCGATGATGCGGGCAACCGGATGTTTGTCTGCTCGGACACCGATTACTGCCGTTCGCGGCGCGAGGCAGGCCATGTGGGCCGCCTGGGAGAGGAGGCCGCGGCATGACCCCTTTGCTGCAAGTAAAAGACGTTGCCAAGATGTATGGCGCGCGGATCGGCTGCACGGATGTGAGCTTTGACCTGTACCCCGGTGAGGTGATGGGCATCGTCGGCGAAAGCGGCTCGGGCAAGTCCACCCTTCTGAACTGCCTTGCCGGGCATCTGGCGCCGGACCGGGGTGAGGTGGTGTTTGACACCCGCGCCGATGGGCCGGTGGATACGGTCACCATGTCGGAACCCGCGCGCCGGATGCTGGGGCGTACCGACTGGGCCTTTGTCCACCAGCACGCCCGCGACGGGCTGCGCATGTCGGTCTCAGCGGGCGGCAACATCGGTGAGCGGCTGATGGCGGTTGGCGATCGTCACTATGGTGATATCCGCGCCCGCGCTGCCGACTGGCTGGGCCGGGTGGAGATTTCCGATGCCCGCATTGATGACCGCCCCTCGGCCTTTTCCGGCGGCATGCAGCAGCGGCTCCAGATCGCCCGCAACCTGGTGACCGGTCCAAGGCTGGTGTTCATGGACGAACCAACCGGCGGCCTCGATGTCTCGGTGCAGGCGCGGCTTCTGGATCTGTTGCGCGGTCTCGTGCGCGAGATGGGTCTCAGCGCCATTATCGTCACCCACGATCTGGCGGTGGTGCGCCTGCTGGCGGACCGGCTGATGGTGATGAAGGACGGCCATGTGGTGGAAACGGGTCTCACCGATCAGGTGCTGGACGATCCGCAACATGGCTATACGCAGCTGCTGGTTTCCAGCGTGTTGCAGGTGTGAGGACAAAGTGATGATCGAACTTCAAAACGTCAGCAAAAGCTTCACCCTGCACAATCAGGGCAGCGCGGTGATCCCGGTGATGGAGGGTGCAACGCTTTCCGTCAAACCCGGCGAATGCGTCGGGCTGGTGGGGGCCTCGGGGGCAGGGAAATCGACCCTGATGCGGCTCATTTACGGCAACTACCTGGCTGCCAGCGGCAGCATTCTGGTGGGCGGCACCGACGTGTCACAGGCCGAGCCACGCGAGATCCTTGCGCTGCGCCGCAAGACGCTGGGCTATGTCAGCCAGTTCCTGCGGGTGGTGCCACGTGTGCCCGCGCTGGATGTGGTGGCCGAACCACTGCTTTCGGTGGGCACACCCATTGAAGAAGCACGCGAAAAGGCGGCGACCCTTCTGGCGCAGCTCAACATTCCCGAACGGCTCTGGAGCCTCAGCCCCACGACCTTCTCCGGCGGGGAGCAGCAGCGGGTGAATATCGCGCGCGGCTTTGCCTATGACTATCCGGCGCTTTTGCTGGATGAACCAACCGCCAGCCTTGATGCGCAGAACCGCGCCACGGTGCTGGGCCTTATCGAAGGGGCCAAGGCGCGCGGCGCAGCCATTGTCGGCATCTTCCATGACGAGGCCGCGCGCGAACAGGTCTGCGACCGGTTTGTCGATGTCTCGGGCTTTACACCAAGGGCCGCCGCATGAGCATGGGCGCGAACAAGGGGCCGGTGATTGCCGTTGTCGGCCCCTCTGGCGTCGGCAAGGACAGCCTGATGGAGGGGCTGCGGCAGGCCGATCCCGGCATAAAATTGATGCGCCGCGTGATCACCCGCGCGCCCGAGGCCGGGGGGGAGGATTACACCCCTGTGACCGAAGCCGCGTTTCTGGATCTGGCAGGCAAGGGCGCCTTTGCTCTCCATTGGCCTGCCCATGGGCTGCACTATGGCATTCCCAAAGAGATCGAGTCTCTGCGCGCCGGGGCTACGGCCGTTCTGGTCAACCTCTCTCGCGGGGTGCTGCTGGAGGCGCAGGACGCATTCGACGATTTCCGCATCCTGTCCGTCACCGCCCGCCCCGAGGTGCTCGCCACACGGCTGGCGGCGCGCGGGCGCGAGGATGCCGCCGAGGTGCAGCGTCGGCTTGCCCGCGCGGGCAAACCTCTGCCTGCGGGGCTGGCCCAGGTCCACGAGATCGACAACAGCGGCGATCTGGGCGCGGCGGTCATGGCCGCGCGCGCCGCGATTCAGTCGGTCAGGGCGTAGCGGTGGATCAGGTGAAAACGTCCCATCCCATCCTCGCCCATCAGTGCCAGATCCTTGATCACAAATGGCGCGGGCAAGAGCGGGACCAGATGCGCCTGCAGGGCAGCCTCGACGCTGGGCAGCTCGGGCTTGGGCAGCTTGCCGGTCAGGGTGATGTGAAAGCGGAATTGATCCAAAACGTATGGGTAGCCCCAGGTCACAAGGTTCTGGTCCTGTTCGGGGCTGAGCCCATTCGCGCGACGGCGGGCCAGTTCCGCCTCGGGGGCAGGGGCGCGAAAGGCGTCGAGATCGCGCACGCAGGCGGCGGCCAGCGCATTGAGCGCGCTTTCATCGCCCAAGGGGCGCAGCGCCAGAAACCGGCCCAGCCGCGCCAGTTGCAAACCGTCCAGCGCGACCGGCGCCTGTGTGGCGGCCAGCGTGGCGCAGGCGGCTTCCAGATCGGCCAGAGAGTACCCCTTTGCCAGTCGCATCGGCGGCTTCATGGTCGCATGCAGGCCATATTTGCGCGGCGTTGCGGTGATCGCGGCAACGTCCAGCCCTTGGATATCCGGGTGCGCCACCTCGGCCCCCGTCTCCATATCCCAGCCCAGCCAGCTGGCCCCAAACCGGCTCCAATCCGCCCCTTGGGGCGGCGCAAAATAGATCGCGTATCGCGTGAATGTCACATTGGCCTCCTAAACGTGGCCTTCTCCATAGCTCGAAAGATGTGAAATCCAGATGACACAAGAGATGATCCTTGCCAATGCCACCCTTGTTCTGCCCGGGGAAACCCGCACCGGCAGCCTCAGGATCAAGGACGGAGAGATCGCGGATATGGCTGAGGGCGCGGGCGTGCCCGCCGGTGCGGTGGATTGCGGCGGCGATTTCGTCAGCCCCGGCCTGATCGAGCTGCACACCGACAATCTGGAGCGTCACATCCAGCCCCGCCCCAAGGTGGACTGGCCCCATGCCGCCGCGATCATCGCACATGATGCCGAACTGGCGGGCACCGGGATCACCACGGTCTTCGATGCGATGCGGGTCGGCTCGATCAAGGCCAAGGAGGCGCGATACGGCCAATACGCCCGCAGCCTAGCCAGCGAACTCTTGGAATTGCGCGGCAAGGATGCGCTCAAGATCAGCCATTTCCTGCACCTGCGGGCCGAGGTCTGTTCGGAGACTCTAGTGGACGAGCTGAACGAGTTCACGGATGAGGACCGCGTCGGTCTGGTCTCGCTGATGGACCACACGCCGGGGCAGCGCCAGTTCCGCGATATTTCGAAACTCGAGGCCTATGTGAAGGGCAAGCACGGGTTTGATGATGATGCCTTCCTGCAGCATGTCGCCAACCTCAAGACCATGCGCGACACCTATGGCGATCTGCATGAGGTGGAGGCGGTGAAGGCCGCGCAGCGGTTTGGTGCGGTGCTGGCCAGCCATGACGATACCACCGAGGATCAGGTCGCCGTTTCGGCCGGTCACGGCATCCGCCTGGCCGAATTCCCCACCACCGTGGAGGCCGCCCGTGCCTGCCATGCTCATGACATCCAGGTGATGATGGGGGCGCCGAATCTGATCCGCGGCGGCTCGCATTCGGGCAATGTGGCGGCGCAGGAGCTGGCCGAGCTGGACCTTCTGGATATAGTCTCCTCCGACTACGTGCCTGCGGCGCTCTTGCTGGCGGCGGCGCGTCTGGGAGAGATCTGGGGCGACATGGCGCGGGGGCTCGCCACCGTCACCTGCGCTCCGGCCAAGGCGGTCGGCCTGAAGGATCGTGGATTGCTGGAGGTCGGCAAACGCGCGGATCTGATCCGCTTTGCCATGCGGGCCGGGGTGCCTGCGCTGCAGGGCGTCTATTCCCGTGGTCAGCGGGTGGCCTGAAAAACAACTCAGCTTCATGTATTAAGGCCCCGGCGCAAAGCGCATCGGGGCCTTTTGTTTCGGTGAACGCCGTTGGGCGGCGCGTCAGGCGCGGTAGAACATGTAGCGGCCTTCGGGGATGCCTTCTGGGCCGTCCAGCTCCTCAAAACCCACCAGAGGCTGGCCCGAGACGATGATACCGCCCGGCGCCATGACAGAGGCGATCACCGGCGACATGGCAGCAGCCTCGGCGACGTCCTTTTCCTTGACGCCAAAGCCGAAATCATAGTGCGCCAGCACGATCTTGTGGCCCTCAGTCGCAAGGCGCTGCAGCATGGGTTCGGCTTCGCCTTGCAGAAAATCCTTTTCGGGCGGCACGCAGGAAGGGTGGCATTGCAGCACCCGGTCGATCACCCAGATACGGCGATCCGGAAGGATCTCGCGCAGGTGGTCATAGGTGCGTCCGTTGCCCAACCCCATGTCCAGCGCGTCGCCGGGAACATCCGTGATCTGCTCAGCGGCCCAGTTCAGCCCGTCCCGTTGCGCGGTCAGGCGGCGCAGCATCGAATCCAGTCGGCTCATTCAGGAAATCCTTTCGTCATAGGTCCAGGCCATGGCGGGCCCGGCCAGAAGACGTGCAATCAAAGTTTCGGTAAACCCCCAGATCCGGTCGTCATGCACCAGATGGTGGGTCAGGATGCCATAGGGTTCGCGGGTGTCGGCGCGGCCCTGGCGGCGGTCTTTCAGCTGCGATGCGATCTGGGCGATCAGCTGCGCCTCGGGCAGCAATGACCGGCTGCCCTTCCAGTCGATCGGGTCCAGATGCGTGTTGATCTGCACCAGACCCGGCGCCGCCTTGGTCCGGGAGCGCGGGGTAAAGGTCGACAGGGCGCAATAGCCAAGACCCGCCATCCAGGGCAGGATCTCGGGCGCGATGCGGTTCCAGGGCGGCACGAACATTGGGCGCAGGCCGGATCCGAAGAAGCTCTTCAGCCGCTCCAGCCCGGCTTCGGCCTCGCCCAGCATATCCTGCACCGGACGGTGGGCACCGAACTCGGCCTTTTTCTCGCCCTCCGGGGCGTGGCTTTTATGAGCCCAGCCATGCACCACGGGGATCAGATCAGCCGTGTTATGCAGATGCGCGGCCAGTTCCGGCTGGGCGTCCCGTGGGATGATCGCCAGATGCACCGGCAGACCCAGCCGCTGCGCGGTTTCGGTCAGCTTCTGTAGTTGCGGCGTGACCTCGGTGGCGTCATCATCGCGCCACCACAGGGGGAGCTGCAATCCGGCCTGCTGCCAGGCCTCAAGCTCCTGATCCAGCACGCTCCAATCCGGGGTGATTGCCGGGGTCATCGACGGTCTCCTGCCAGTTCGGCAGCAATCTCTACCGTTCTGGCGGCGCCGTCAAACCGGAAGCGGTCGGTGGCGCGCGGCGCCTCGGCCATCACGCCTTTCACCGCCTGTACCAGCGCGCTTGGCGTCAGATCGGCGGTCTTCAGCACCGCGATACCGCTTAGCGGCGCCAGGCTCTCGGCGCGCAGGGATTGTTCCACTTCCTTGCCCGCATCAAAGGGCACAAGAACGGCGGGGCTACCCGCCTGCAGGAGGTCCAGCGCGGTGTTGTAGCCGCACATGCTGACCGAGGCGGCGGCGTGGCACAGCATCTGACGGAAATCGGGGCGGGCGGCTTCGATGATGGCGCGGGAGGTTTTGGCAGTGAACCGCGCGATCCGTTCTGCTGCGTCGCTGCCGCCGACCAATAGCCGCCACGTGATATCGGGCATTTGCTGCGCGGCCTCCAGCGCAGCGTCATACAAGGCATCGCCAACGCTGCCGCCGCCGGCGCTGACCAGCACCTCACCCGCGCCTGCCTGTTCAGGGTGCGGCAGGGCGGCGGGAGGCGCTACGTAACCGGTATAGCGCAGCTTGCCCGCCAGCATCTCCGAGACCGGCCAGCTGATATCCAGCCGGGTCGCGGCGGGGTCGGAATGCACCAGCACTGCATCGTAGAACTCCGCGATCACCGCGTCTGCCTCTACCGCCTTTTTGGGCTTGGAGGGCGGCGCCAGGATATCGCGGATCGAGGCCAGCACTACGGGCCGGTGCGGCAGGGCGTGGGCGGCCTTCAGCAGTGACAGAAACTCTCCCTTCAGGCTGCGGCGGCCAAAGGGGTAAAGCTCGGTGATCAGCACATCGGGCTGCATTTCGCGCAGGGCGTCGCTCAAGGCCTGTTGCCGGGCGTTGTGATAGGCGTCATCCGCCACGGTGCCCTCGGCTGTCAGAAGCCGGGTGAAATCCACCCCGTCCGAGCGCAGCGGCGGCAGTTGCACCAGATCCAGCCCCGCACGGCTCAGCTGCGGTGCCGGAAATCCGCCCGAGGCCACGCGGACCTGATGGCCTGCCGCCGCAAAGGCCCGGCCCAGCGTCAGCGCCCGTGACAGATGGCCGGTGCCCAGCAGATGGGTGACTGCGATCAGGACCCTCATTGCGGCTCTTTCGGGATCAGGCGGATGGGATCGGGCTGCGGGCGCAGGGCGTCGCCGTCGATCTCCACCACGAAGAGGCGGTTGCGTTTGATCCGGAAGGGCGCCGGACCGTCGAAGTCCCAGCCATAAGCGCGCGCCAGGATCATCCGCATGATCCCGATATGGCAGACCGCGACCGTGTCCCGGGTGAGGCGTTGCAGCCAGGGCGCGATACGTTCCCAGACCTCGGCCGGGGTCTCGCCGCCGGGGGGGCGGTAGTCCCAGCCCCAGTGCTCGATATCGCGAAAGCCGCTTATCGGGTCGGCCTTGAGGTCGATCCCGCGCAGACCTTCCCAGTCGCCCCAGTCCATTTCAATCAGCTCGAGCGCCGTTTGAGGATCGCGCCCGGCCACCAGTTTCGCGGTTTCGGCGGCGCGCAGCAGCGGGCTGGACCACAGATCCGCCGCATCCCAGGGCGCGGGCAGCGCCTGCGCGGTCAGCTCGCTGCGAGCAGTATCATCCAGCGCAATATCGCTGCGGCCCTGAATGCGGCCCGCGCGGTTCCAGTCGGTATGACCATGGCGCAAAAGGGCAAGACGGATCATGGGCGGGCCTCCATCAGCGGTGCCACGGCGGCCCAGAAACGGGCGCTTGCGGCGGGGGCAAGGTGGGTTGTGGCGACCATCTGGCGCGCCTCGGCGCTGCGGCGGGCGCGCAGATCGGAATCGGTCAGCAGGGCGTTGATCTGCTCTGCCAGCGCCTCTGGCCCCTCTTCCGGTGCCGGATATGCGGCAGGGGTGAGCACGTCGCGCATGCCGGGGCGATCCTGCGCCACCACGGGCAGCCCATGGGCCTGCGCCTCCAGGTATGCCATGCCAAAGGCCTCGTTGACGCCAGGCCAGAAAAACAGGCTGGCGCGCCCATAGACGGCCGTCAGGCCGTCGCGATCCAGCTGTCCCAGAAACTGCACACGGTCGCCAAAGGGCGCCATCATCGCCTCGACCTCGGGGCGGGCGGGGCCATCGCCTGCGATCTCAAGCTGCCAGTCGCCCATCAGACAGGTGAGCGTTTCCGCAATGATGCGATACGAGGACAGCTTGTCCCCGGCGCGCATCATGCCAACGCTGAGCATGGGACCGTCCAGCGCCGAGGGCTCCGGCAGCGCGCCTTGCGGCAGGAAGGGCGGCAGATGCACCAGCGCCTGGCTGCCAAAGCGCTCGCGCTCCAGAGTGATCAGGTCGTTGGCAGTGAAATAGAAGATGGTATCGGCCGCATCGGCAGCGTCATGGGCGGCCTTGGCAAACCCGGCCCAGGGGCCCGTCAAGCGACTGGTGGCACGGGTGCTTTCGATCTGCACATAGGGAATGGAACGGGCGCGGGCCACGGCAGGCCCGATCAGGTCCGGCGCCTTGTAGTAGTTGTGGTAGGTCACCCAGAGATCCACGGGCGGCATCTCGTCCAGCAGGCGACGAACCTCTTGCCGTGCGGCCTCTTGCAGGTCGTTCTGCCGCTGCGCATCGCCTGTCTTGTCATAGATGCGCAGCTCGCTGACCAGATCGACGCGGGCGCCGCCTGTCGCAATCACATCCATCAGGTTGCGGGCCACTTCCCGGTCGCCCGAGGGCACCGGGCTGCGCGGCGATTTCATCGGCGCATAAAAGGCGATGTGTTTGCCGCTGCCGCTGGTCATGCGCCGTTCAGCATGGCGCTGAGGCGTTCGGAAAGGCGGGCAATGCCCGGATCCATGCCAAAGTCACGGCGCAGGCGCTGGAGCGCGGCCTCGGCCATGGCGGCGGTCTTGTCCGGATCCTCGGCCATCTTGCAGATGGCGCCTGCCAGCGCTGCGGGCGCATCGTCGCTGAGCAGACCATGGGTGCCGCTGTCGATGAATTCGGGGATGGCAGAGACGGGCGTCGACAGGATCGGCAGCCGCTGCGAGGCGGCTTCCATCAGCACGTTCGGCAGCCCGTCGCGGTCCCCATCTGCGGCAACGCGGCTGGGCAGGACGAAGATATCGCTCTGGCGCATCGCCTCGATCACCTCGGGCTGGTCGCAGGCGCCGCGCCAGGTGATGCGATCCGCAACGCCCGCGTCCTCGGCCATACCCTGCAACAGATCGCCAAGGCCGCCGCCGCCGATATGGGTCCAGTGCCAGTCCAGATCCTTGGGCAGCAGTGCCAGCGCGGCGATCAGCCGGTCAAATCCCTTTTTCTCGACCAGGCGGCCCACGGACATCAGGTACAGCGGATCGCTGGCCTTGCGCCAGATGCGGTCGGGCGGGGCGGGAAACCGGCTGAGGTCCAGACCGTGATAGATCAGGTCGATGCGCGCCGGATCGTCCGACATATCGCGCAGGTGCTGGGCGCCAAAGGCAGTGCAGGTGGCGCCGAAGGTAGCGCCGTGATCGGCGCTGGACAGTTTTTCGCGGATCTCCCAGTCGGGCGAGGTCCAGATGTCCTTGGCATGGGCGGAAAAGCTCCACGGCAGGCCACGCATGATCGCCGCATAGCGCGCCACCGAGGACGGCGTGTGCAGGAAATGGGCATAAAGCCCCAGAACCGCGTCCGGCATTTCAGCGGCCAGCACGCAGGCCTGGCCAAAGCGGCGGATGCGGTTGCGGCTGGGGTCGCGGCGCAAGTCGGCGCGCCAGATCCGCCGGGCCTCGGCGTAGCCCGGCAGCTTTTGTGCCGTCTCGCGGGCGCGCCAGACGCGCTCCGGCTCTTGATAGAGGTATTCGGGAAGGTAGTTCACCTGCGCCTGCAAACGGTCGTGCAGCGGGTGGCGTTTGACGTCGGTGGGGTGGCGCAGGGACCAGATTTCGAAACTGTGGCCTGCGGCCTCCAGCGCGACAAGTTCCTGCGCGATAAAGGTCTCGGACAGGCGCGGCCAGCCCTTGACCAGCACCGCAAGCGGTGGCCGGTTTGTGGTCATTCGGTTGCCTTTCGCGGCGCGTCCTGCAGCAACGCGGTCACCCGCCGGGTGACATAATCGAGCCCGTCAAGGAACCCTTCGCCAAAAGCGGCAGAGGGGGGTTTTTGATCCTTCAACGCGTCGATCGCGCGGATCATCGCCTCGGGGGTCCAGCCATCGCGGTCTTCGTCCAGCATGGAAACAAGGCCCAGTTCCTCGGCGCGGCTGGCGCGGATCCACTGTTCCAGACGCGGCGTGGTACGGGGTACGATCACCGCCGGTTTGTCAAAGGACAGGACCTCGCAGAAGGTGTTGTAGCCGCCCATGCAAACCACGCCGCAGGCGCCTGCAAACAGCGTTTCGATCCGGCTTTCGAAACCAACGCTGGTGACGCGGCCATCCAGCGCGGCAACGCGGGCCTCAAACGCTTCGCGGGTTTCTCCGGACAGGAAGGGGCCATAGACCAGCACGGCACGCGGGCTGAGGTTTGGGTCCCGTTCATAGGCCGAAAGCACCAGATCCACCATCATCGCCCCGTCGCCACCACCGCCGGGGGTGATCAGGATATAGGGCTGTTCGGGCGGCTCACCGATCTGGCCCAGATCGCGGCGCAGATAGCCGGTCCAGTGCATGCGGGAGCGGGTTTCGGGCGATAGATCCAGCCCCTGCGTGGGGTCATAGACCGAGCTGAGGCCATAGACCCAGATTTCGTCGTAAAACTGTTCGGTCACCGGAACCGCGTTCTTGCGTTCCCATTCGGCGGCCAGCACTTCGGGTTCGTCCAGAACATCGCGCAGGCCCAGCACCAGCTTGCAATGGCCGCGGCTGCGCAGGCATTCCAGCGCGGGCATCAGCTCACCGCGGAAACCGGTTGGCTCCTTGTCGACGATCAGCACGTCGGGATCGTATTGCTGCGCCATGGAGCGGATCAGCCCGGCGCGCATCTCGGTGGTTTCCTCGATGCTCATCCCCATGGTGCGCGAAGCATAGCTGCCGTCGGAGCGTTTGATCACCCCGGGCAGGCGCATGTGATCGACCCGGCTGGGAAAGGCAAACCGTCCGGCAACCGGAGAACCGGTCAGGATCAGCGCCGAAGCAGAAGGGTCGGCGGCGGTAATCGCCCCGGCAAGCGCCCGCGATCTGCGCAGGTGGCCCAGCCCGAAGGTGTCATGACTGTAGAGCATGACCCGGGGGCTGCGGGCGCCGTTTTCCCTGTCGGCGGTGGAGCTTGTCTGATCTTTCATAGGGTCGCCTGAACAGGTGTATTATCAGGGTGGTGCAATAGGCAGGCGCCGAAATCAAGGGCGATCGGCCTTTGCAGTCCCGATTGCGCAACAAATGGCAGCTAAAGCCCCGCGCGTCACCGCGATGTGCCAAAATCGTTCCGCTGTTGTTGCAGTAGGGCAATTGCGCCGACTGGGGGCGCTGGCTAGTCTGGTTTGAACTGTCCTGAGGATTTCAGACCATGAACTTCATTCCCATCCGGCGGCTTCTCCCGGGGTTATTTGCCCTGTTTCTTCTGTGTGCGCTGGTCATCGGGACTGTGAGCACAGGACATGCGCAGACGGCGGCTGACAACGGCGAGGATCCGATCGCCCGGGCCATCGAGCTGGCTGCCGAAAGCGGCGTTGATGTGATCATCGTCGACAGCGGCGGCGCCCGCGCGCAGGATGGGGCTGCGGAACAGGCCATCAGCGAACACGATGCCAAGATGGAAGGTGCATCGATGCTGATGAAAGCCCAGTCGGAGATGGATATCTTCCGGGCCGAATTGCGCAGTCGTTTGGAGGCGCTGCCCTATTCCATCTTTGAGATGAAATACATCCTGCGCCAGACCAGCCCCGATGGCCGGATCGCCACCTATGCGGAAATCCTGTTCTGGAGCCTCCTGTTCCTGTTTCTGGGGCGCTGGGTCACCGTTGAGCTCTACGGCAAGAGATTTGCGCTGCACCACGTGGTGGCCCGCACCAAGGAAAAGCCCGAAGGCTATCGCGAGAAAATGCCGTTTTTGTTCTTTCGCTTCCTGCTGGGCGTCGGGGGAACGATCTTTTCGATGGGGATCGCTCTGCTGGGATCCTATCTTGTGCTGGGTTCCTCAGGCAATTCGTCGGTGCGGCTGACGGTGCTGGCGATCTATACCGCCTTTTTCCTGTCCCGGACCATATCGGACCTGTGGCGCATGGTGCTGTCGCCCTACCTTAGCCAATACCGGATACCGGCATTTTCCGACCGGGATGCCAAACGGCTTTATATCTGGGCTTCGGTGCTGGCGACCTATGATATTTCGACCCTCGTCTTTGCCGCCTGGGTCGGGGATTTCGGGCTGACTTACAACGTCTATGCCATCGTCTATGGCGGGCTGGCGCTTTTGGGGATTGTCGGCAATCTGGCGCTTGTCGCCTTTAACGCCGGAGCCATCAGCCGCGCCATCCGCGCGGGCCGCAATGCGGAGGAATGCTCCTGGCTGGTGCGGCTGCTGTCGGTGGCCTGGGCGCCCGCAGTCGTGGCCTATATCGTCTTTGGCTGGCTTCAGCTGGCCTTTGATCTGGTGCTGGAGCGGGACATGTCGATCCCGCTGATGGCGGGCACCTATATGGTGCTGACCTCGATCCTGGTGGTCTATGGGATCATCAACTACGGGATCGAAGTCTATGCCGACAGGCGGCGTCTTCCCGCGCAAATGGTTCAGCCAGAGGACAGCGATGCGCAAGATGCCGATGACCCTGACGGGGAGGCTGAAGAAGCAGATGAGGCGGCCGCCGCTTCGATGCGAAAGCGCCACCCGATTGCCACCTATGAGGACCTGGCGCGCAGGGTTGCCGGGGTTCTGGCCTTTGTCGGCGGGGCGCTGGCGTTGATCTATGTGTGGAACCCGGACATCGACTGGACCGACAATTCGGCCATCGACCGGATCTTCGACATCGTGGTGATCCTGTTCCTCGGCTATATCATCTACAGCGTCTCGCGGATCTGGATCGACAGCAAGATCGACGAGGAAGTCGGCGATATGCCCGAGAGCGAGCTGGGCGATGAAGGCGGCGCAGGCGGGGCCAGTCGGCTTGCCACGCTGCTGCCGCTGTTCCGGGGCGCCATTCTGGCGGTGGTCGTGGTGTCGATTGCTCTGATCCTGCTGATGCAACTGGGGATCAACGTCAGTCCGCTGTTCGCTGGTGCAGGTGTTGTCGGTCTGGCGGTGGGCTTTGGCTCACAGACGCTGGTGCGGGATATCTTTTCTGGCGCCTTCTTTCTGGTCGATGATGCCTTTCGCAAGGGTGAGTATATCGACATCGGCGACGTGAAAGGCACGGTCGAGAAGATCTCGGTCCGGTCCTTCCAGTTGCGCCACCATCTGGGCGCGCTGCACACCATTCCCTTTGGCGAAATCCGGGTGCTGACCAACTATTCCCGCGACTGGGTGATGATGAAGCTGCCCTTGCGGGTGACCTATGACACCGATGTGGAAAAGGTCCGCAAGCTGATCAAGAAACTGGGGCAGGAGTTGTTGGACGATCCGGTCATTGGCGACAATTTCATCCAGCCGCTGAAATCCCAGGGTGTCATCGAGATGCAGGATTCGGCGATGATCATCCGGGTGAAATTCATGACCAAACCGGGCGATCAGTGGCTGGTGCGCAAGAAGGTCTACGAGGAAATCCGCCAGCTGTTCGCACGCGAAGGCATCAAGTTCGCTCATCGCGAGGTCACGGTGCGCCTTGCGGAGGATCAGAACGAGAACCTGACCCCGCAGCAAAAGGAGGCGGCGGCGGGGGCAGTGCAGGCGGCGATTGATGCCGATCTTCTGGACGCCGATGAGGGCAGGGGCGGCGACGACCGATAGGTCTGTGCTGCATAAATTCTGAAATTAGCGGTGCGTGAGAACAGGGCGCTCCCGCCCCCGCGCCTGAGCGCCTCTGCGCTCCGCCTGGGGTTGGGCCGGGCGCCGTGCAGGGGCACGGCGCGGGCGGTCTGCCATTCTTGAGGGAGATGCCAGATGGCTAAGGGTCAGCTGGTCCAGACGGGCTCGGAAGAGCCGCATTTGTCTGCAGGTAGGTCCCAGCGCATGCCGATCTCTCCCAGCGCAAGCGGCGGTTTCAGGCGCAGACCCGGTCCCCATCCGGAATGTTCGCGGGAAGGTGCATAATCCTGCGCCTCGGCCTGGGTGATGGAGGGGCCACCCTGCGATGGGCGCAGGCTGGCAAGCAGCTCGGCGGTGCGGGCCAGGGACAGCCGTGCCTGCGGGGTCTTACCGGTCTCGGTGGCCCGGCTGAGGGCGGAAATCACCGCCGCAGCCAGAAGATAGCCGGTGGCGTGATCCAGTGCTTGCACCGGCAGCGGGGTCGGTTTCTCTGCGCCTGCCCAGATCCGGCCTGCATCGGCGATGCCCGCACTCATCTGTACCAGACTGTCAAAGCCGCGGCGGCGCACCCAGGGGCCGGTCCAGCCATAGGCGTTGAGCGTTGCCTCAATCCGGTTTGGGCCGATCCGGTCGCGGGTTGCCTGATCATAGCCAAGACCTGCAAGGGCGCCGGGGCGGTAGCCGTGCACCAGCACATCGGCCTTGGCCAGAAGTGCCTCGAAACGGCGCCGGTCCGGGTCCTTGCGCAGGTCGAGCATGGCCATGCGCTTGCCCAGCGAAATATCCGGTATCACCCCCGGCTCATCCCAGCCGGGCGGGTCGATCCGCAGCACCTCGGCGCCAAATCCGGCCAGCGTCCGGGTGGCAATCGGCCCGGCCAGGACCCGGGTCAGATCCAGCACCTTCAGTCCGGCCAGCGGCCGTGCCTCGCTTGCTTCAGGACGCGCACGCGGAGAGACGTCGCGGGGGGCGGTCCATTGTACCAACGGTTCCGAGCCGACTGCCTGTCCCTGCGGGTGCGACAGCCACAGCTCGCGGCTGCGCATGGTGGCCGACACGCCTCCAGCAGCGACGATCTCGCGCTCCAGCAGGTCGCCGTCCCATTTGCTAACGGCCGTGCGCACCGCCTCGGGCGTGCCTTCGCAGCCGAGTACCTGAAGCGCGGCGGCGCGGTGATGGGGCAGGTTGGTGTGCAGGCGGATCCAGCCGTCGGCGCAGGGATAGTCCCCGGCAATCGGATCCCAAAGCGATGGCATCTCCCAGCCTGCGGGGCGAAAACTATAGCCGAACCACAGCGCCGCCAAACGCTGATCCACGGTGACTTCGGGCGCGCGGGGCGCAAGACCTGCCACCTTCATGTAGCGGGCCAGTTCCACGCCGACGGCAGCAACAGAGGCAGTGGCCAGCCCAGTCACCGCAAAGGCACTGGGCCTGTGCCCGCTGCCGGTGATGGCATAGCTTGCGGGATCGGGAAGGGCGGCAAGCAGGGTCATTGTTGATAGGGGTCCAGACTGTCGCGCAAGCCGTCACCAAGGAAGTTGAAGGCCAGCACTACCACCACGATGGGCAGCATGGGAATGGCGGTCCACCAGTAGATCTCGATATTGGCGAGGTTCTGCGCATCGTTCAGCATCACGCCCCAACTGACCGCAGGCGCGCGCAGGCCCAGGCCCAGAAAAGAAAGCGCGGTTTCGCCCAGGATCATCGCCGGGATCGACAGGGTTGCCGAGGCGATGAGGTGGCTCATGAAATTCGGCAGGAGATGCTTGCGGATCACCCGGCCAGATGTGGCGCCCATCATTTCGGCGGCGCGCACGTATTCCTCTTCGCGCAAGGACAGGAACTTGGCCCGCACCGAGCGCGCAAGGCCGGGCCAGTCCAATATGCCAAGGATCACCGAGATGATGAAGAAGACCGCCACCGGAGACCAGTTCGAGGGCACGGCTGCTGAGAGCGCAAGCCACAGAGGCAGCTCCGGCAGGCTGCGCAGGATCTCGATCACCCGGTTGATCACCCAGTCGATCCGGCCACCGAAATAGCCCGCAATAGAGCCGAAAAAGATGCCTAGAACGAAGGAGACCGTGATCCCGATCAGACCGACGGTCAGCGACAGCTGCGCGCCATAAAGGATGCGGCTGAAGACATCGCGGCCCAGCCGGTCCGAACCCCAGAGAAACAGCGGCACATCGGCGCCGGGCGCGCAGACCAGATGGGTGTCGGCCGGGATCAGCCCGGCGATCTGGTAGGGGCTGCCTTCGCAGAAGAATTTCAGCCGCAGCGGGTTGTCCAGATCCGGTTTGAACTCCCACTGGAAGGTTTCCAGATTGGCCTCAGAGGTCATGGGGTAGATGAAGGGGCCGAGGAACTCGCCCTCGTGGAAGAGATTGATCTCCTGCGGCGGTGCATAGAGATGCTCGCTGTGACGCTCGTTCGGGCCATAGGGCGCGACAAAGCCTACAAAGGGCAGCATCAGATAGCAGAACAGCAGGAAGGCGCCAGAGATCAGGCCCAGCCGGTGCGTCTTGAACTTGCGCCAGATCAGCACCCAGTTCGGGGCATCCAGATCCTTGCGCTCCAGTTCGCGCAGGGACTGTTCGGCATCATAGGGGGCATCGTCGACATAGCGACCGTCGGGCAGCTTGCTCATGCGTCACGCCCCTCATAGCGGATGCGCGGATCCAGAAGGACCAGCAGCACGTCCGAAATCATCGTGCCGATCAGGGTCAGAAGGGCGACGAACATCAGGATGAAGGCCGACAGGAACATGTCTTGCGATTTCAGCGCTTGCAGCAGATCCGGCCCGATGGTTTGCAGCCCCAGCACCACCGAGACCAGAACCGATCCCGACACCATCGAGGGCAGCAGGTTGCCGATGTCAGCGACAAAGGGATTGAAGGCCACCCGCAGCGGGTACTTTGCCAGCATCCGCGAAGGCGACATGCCCTTGGCAATCGCGGTTTCCACATAGGGTTTGCCCAACTCGTCCAGCATATTGGCGCGCAATCGCTGCATCATCGCCGAGGCGCCCGAGGTGCCGATGACAAAGGTTGGAACGATCAGGTGGATGAGGATCGATTTCACCTTGTCCCAGCTCATCGGCTCACCTTCGTAGATGGGATCCATCAGCCCGCCGATGGGCAGGTCGAACCAGCGATGGCCGTAGTAGAACAGGATCAGCGCCAGGAGGAAGTTCGGCGTCGCCAGACCGAGGTAACCGACAAAGGCCGAGGTGTAATCCACCCAGGTGCGCGAGCGCGCCGCCGCCAGAACTCCCAGCGGCAGGGCCACCATATAGACAAAGAGAACCGCTGCGAGATTGACGAGAACCGTCAGCCACAGGCTGTCACCGACGATTTCGGCCACCGGGCGGTCGAATTCGAAGGACCAGCCGAAATTGCCCTGAATGAGGCCTGAGAAGCCGTGCGGGCCTGGCATGAAGCCAGCCCAGATGAAATACTGCTGCCACATGGGCTTATCGAGCGCGTATTCCGTGCGCAGGAACTCTGCCTTGGCCACGCCTGCGGTCTGACCGCTGGCACGCAGCTCGGCGATCTGGTTGGACAGGTAATCGCCGGGTGGCAGGTTGATGATCACGAAGATCAGCACCGACACCACCCAAAGCGTCAGCAGCATGGTGCCGAAGCGGTATATGGCGTAGCGCAGGATTTCCATCAGCCCTGACCATCCTCGAAGAAGAACTCATCCATGCGGTGGACTCCAAAATGAGCGCCGGGGTCCCAGGCCCAGATGCCGCGTTCTGGCACGTTGCGCAGGCGGTTTGATACCACCACGGGCTGCGGCGCCTCGGCCACAAGGCCAATGCCGTAGACCTGCTCGGAATGGATTTTCAGCATTTCTTTCCAGGCGGCGATCCGTTCCGCTTCAGTGGTGGCGATCCGCCAGTCATGTGCCAGCTCCATCAGGCGCTGGGCGGGTTCCATATCGGGCGCTTCGCCGACCTCTCCGCCGGTCTGGTAATATTGCCCCCATTTCGGCCAGGCCAGAAAGACCTGATCGGTTGGCGCCAGATAGGCGGGCGAGGTATAGGGCTGCGGCAGGCCGTTGTCCCAGCCGTACCAGACCGAGGCCGCAGTGGTGCCTGAGAACACCCGGTTGCGCAGGATGTCGCGATCGAGCGGACGCATCACCAGCTTGACCCCCACGTCGCGCCAATCATCGGTGATGATCTGCAGGGCGTTTTCGACCTCCTGCCGCTCTCCGGCGGTTTCCACGATCAGCTCCATCGGACGTCCGTCGGGCAGTTGGCGGATGCCATAGCCATCCTTTTCGGTCAGCCCGGCCTCATCCAGCAGCTGATTGGCCAGATCGGGATCGAACTGCGCCCAGGCTTCGCGCAGGGCGGGATCGAAGAAGGGGCTTTTTTCCAGCACGGTCATGGCGCCGGGCTTGGCCAGTTTGAAATAGAGCGATTTGTTGATGGCGGCGCGGTTGATGGCGACCGACAGGGCGCGGCGCACACGGACATCGCGCAGCAGTTTGCGCCAGACCGGATCGTTTACGTTGAGGTTCGGATAGATCGCGATCTGCGAGGCGGTGCCGGTGCCCCAGAGGAAGGTCCTGTAGTTGCCGCCGTCGGCTTCGCCCTTGCGCAGGATCGGAATGTCACGAAAACCCAGACCACGGGCCTGAAGGTCTGCCTCTCCGGCGTTGGCTTTGGCAGCCACCAGCCCGCCCGAGACGATCTCCATCTCCACCGTGTCGATATAGGGCAGCTGCACGCCCTTGGCGTCGATCCGGTGGTAATAGGGGTTGCGCACGAACAAGTGGCGGATTTTCTTGCCCGCCGTCGCGTTCATCCACGGCTGCAGGGTGGGCAGCTCATGATTGTCGAACTTGTACATGTTGTCGTATTTGTTGTGCAGCGCCGCCCAGCTTTTGACGCGGGCGTAGTCCACTTCCTCGGCCAGTTTGGCCGGGTCGGCGTAATCGGCGTGGAACTGCTTCAGATAGGCCGAGGGCCGGTAGATGAAGGGCGGGCGCGCCTGCGCCAGATGGTGCAAAAAGCTGGGATTCGGGTTCTGCCATTCAAAGACGACGGTGGTCTCATCTGGGAATGTGACTTCGGGCAGCTCACCCTCGGCGCGCAGAAATTCCGGCGGCCCGGCCGGGCTCAGCAGCGGATTGTTGGCAATGTCCTTCCACCAGTATTCGAAATCCGCCGAGGTGAAGGGAGACCCGTCCGACCAGCGGTGCCCGGGGCGCAGGTGCAAGGTAAAGCGCTTGTTGTCCTCTTCCTCATAGCCCAGCAGGATGTCCGATTGCAGTTTGTAATCCGCGTCATAGCCGACCAGCCGCGCGTAGCCATAGACCACCATCTGGCGGATGTCTTTCGACCGGGTCACCATGGTGTTGAGCGCACCGCCCTGCACGCCAAAGGCACGGCCCTTGGCCTCCAGATTGACCACAAGCGGCGCATCCGGCAGGCGCTCTGCCGCCTTGGGCAGGTTGCCAGAGGCGACCTCTTGATCCCAGAAGGCGCTTTCCTGCGGGGTGGGCAGCGTGCCTGCCAGCGCGGCGAGCGGTGCCAGCAGTGCGGCCAGCGCGATGGCCAGCACGGGTTTCAGGGCGGTTCGTTTTGTCGCGGTTTTCGGGGCGTTAAACATGGCAACGTACCTTATGTCCGGGTTCCAGGATGACCAGAGGCGGGGCCTCGGCTCCTGTGAATCTGAAATGTTCGGGCCAGCTGTCCGGCGCGCCGGCGCCTTGCGAAACCAGATCCAGATTGATCGGGCGCCCGATATCGGGTTCCGGCTGCGCTGCGATCAGCGCCTTGGTGTAGGGGTGCTGCGGGTTGTGGAACAGCGTCTGCGGTGGAGCCTGCTCGACGATCAGCCCGCGCCGCATCACCGCGACCTCATCGGCGATCCGCGCCACCACCGCCAGATCGTGGCTGATAAAGAGATAGGACAGCCCTTGCTGTTCCTGAATGTTTTCCAAGAGCCGTAGGATCTGTTCCTGCACTGACACATCCAGAGCCGAGGTCGGCTCGTCGCAGACGATCAGCGAGGGGTCGAGCATCAGCGCACGGGCGATCGACAGGCGCTGGCGCTGGCCACCGGAAAAGGCATGCGGATAGCGTTGCAGCATCTCGGGGCCAAGGCCGACGGTCTTCAGCATCTTTGCTGCCTTGTCGCGGCGGTCGGCGGAGGTTCCGATACCGTGGATCTCCAGCGGCTCGGTCATGGTGTCCGCGATGCGCATGCGCGGGCTGAGCGAGGAATAGGGATCCTGAAACACCATCTGCGCCTCGCGCTGAAACGCGGTGCGGGCGGCGCGGTCCATCTGGTGAACCTTGACGATCTCGCCATCCGGATCGGGGCGGAACAGAACCTCGCCGCCGGGATCCGGCGGTTCGGCGCCAAGCGCGATGCGGGCGGCGGTGGTCTTGCCAGAGCCGCTTTCGCCGACGATGGCCAGCGTCTTGCCGCGTGGCAGTTTCAGATCGACGCCGCGACAGGCGTGTATAAGAGTGGGGGCAGCCCAGCCCTTTCCGGCGCGCAGGGTGTAGGTCTTGGACACCGATTTCAGCTCAAGGATCAGATCTTCCTTGGGCTCTGGCGGCACAGCCTGCGTGGCGGCGGGGATCTTGGGCGCGGCGTTGATCAGCGCCCGGGTGTAGGCATGTGCGGGTGCCGAAAGGATCGGTGCAGCAGGACCAGCTTCCATCACCCGGCCCTTGTGCATGACCACGACCTCTTCGGCCATATTGGCAACGACGCCCAGATCGTGGGTCACAAGGATCATCGCCATGCCGGTGTCGCGCTGCAATTCCTTCATCAGGCCCAAAACCTGTGCCTGCGTTGTCACGTCCAGCGCCGTGGTCGGCTCATCCGCGATCAGAAGATCGGGTTTTGCCACCATCGCCATGGCAATCATCGCCCGCTGGCGCATGCCCCCGGACAATTCAAAGGGGTACGAGTCATAGGTGCGTTGCGGCTCGGGAAAACCGACCCGTTCGAAACACTCCAGAACTTCCTTGCGGGCGGCGGCTTCGCTTTTGCCTTCGTGCAGCCATAAAACTTCGGAGACCTGGTTGCCGATCCGGTGCAACGGCGACAGGGAGCGCATCGGCTCCTGAAAGATCATCGCGATCCGGTTGCCGCGCACATCCCGCATGCGCCGTTCGCCAAGGCGGCTCAGCTCCAGCGGCGCGTCGCCGCCGTGGAGGGTGATGCGGCCAGAACGGATCTGGGCGGCACGTGGCAGAATGCGCAGCACGGCGCGGCAGGTGATCGTCTTGCCGGAACCACTTTCCCCGACCAGCGCCAAGGTGCCGCCGGGGGCAACGTCAAAACTAACATCGCGCACGACAGCTTCATCCCGGCCAAAGCCGATGCTGAGGCCCTCGACTGACAACAGCGGCGCCATTCAGTTCAACCCGTCTGAGGTCCGGTGATGTCTCTTCATAATCTTCCCGTTTCCCTGTTTTTTCCCCCACCATCGCGCGGCCTACGGGCACTAGTCAAACCCCATTCGCAGATAGCAGCTCCAGATGCGGGAAATATGACGCGCCGGTGGGGTCTTTACGCAATTGTGAAGGCGCTCAGGCCGTTTTCGCTATTCGCTACACATTTGCGTAAAAGTCTGACACATCTGCACGGGATTGGCCGCCGCGCGGCCATGGCGTGCAAGGAGACCGTAACATGATCACCCGTCTGGACCTTTTTATCGATCGCATGGTGTCCCAGCGTGCCTGTCTGGATTACGCCATTGCCGAAACCGCTGGTATGAGCGGCCCGGTCTTTGAGCTGGGGCTTGGGAACGGGCGCACCTACCACCACATGAAGCACAATATCACCGGCCGGGATATCTATGTTTTCGAACGCGCTGTTGCCTCGCATCCTGACAGCACCCCGCCCGAGGAACTGACGATCCTTGGCGATGTGCGTGAAACGCTACCGGCAGCTGTGGAACGGTTCGGTGCGACCGCCAGTCTGATCCACGCGGATCTGGGCGGTCACAACCGCGCCAAGAACGATGCCTTTGCCCGGCTGGTGTCGCCGCTCATCGAACCGCTGCTGGCGGTGGGCGGCATGATGGTGTCCTCGGACCGGATGTATTTTGACAGCTTGCGCGAAATGCCCCTGCCGCCGGACGCCGTCGAGGGGCGCTGCTTCATCTACCGCCGCGACGCCTGATCCGCGCGACGCTCCGTCATGCTGGCCTCACGTGCTGCCCTGCCCCTAGGCTGGCGGTAACAGAGGGAGGCTGCCATGATTTTCTACGATTGCTCCACCGCGCCGAACCCGCGTCGGGCGCGGATGTTTCTTGCGGAGAAGGGGCTGAGCCCTGAAACCCATGACATTTCCATCGCCAAGGGTGAGCAGCTGGACGCGGCCTTTCTGGCGGTGAACCCACGCGCGACGATCCCGGTTCTGGTCACTGATGCGGGCACTGTCCTGACCGAGAACCTTGGCATTGCCGCCTATCTGGAGGCGGCGCATCCGGAACCGCCGTTGATGGGACGCACCGCCGATGAAAAAGGCCTGGTGCTGATGTGGAATGCCATCGTGGAACAGCAGGGCGGCGCCCCCGTGGCCGAGGCGCTGCGCAACACCCACCCGGCGTTTGAAAACCGCGCCATTCCGGGCCCTGATCACTATGCCCAGATCCCTGAGCTGGCCGAACGTGGACAGGCGCGGACTGCACGGTTCTTTGATCTCTTGGAAGAGCGCCTGCAGGACAGCCCCTTCCTTGCCACTGATCATTTCACGCTGGCGGATATCTCGGCCTTCGTCTTTGTTGATTTTGCTCGCGTGATCAAGATGCGCGTGCCCGAAGCCAACACGGCCACGCTGGCCTGGCAAGAGGCCATTCGGGAGCGCCCAAGTTCGCAGTTGTAGGCCGGGAGGGCAGAGAAGGAGGTCTCGCGCAGCGATGGCACGTCCTGACAGCCCGAGTTGGGAGCCAATATCAGGATTTAATCACGCGCTACTTGCGCTCAATTCGCGCTTGAAAGGTGTCAAATTCCGTTTCGGCGACGCGATAGCTCTGCTTGGTCATTTTCGGTGCTGCAAGCGCCTCATAAAATCGTTGTGCGCCACCGTTGGTGCCGTCTGTGGCCCAGTCAAAACGTGTGCAGCCCTCGCGACGTGCCACATCAATGAGGGCGGATAACAATGCTTTTCCAACACCCTTTCGTCGAACGGTCGGAGAAACAAACAGCTCTTTCATGACCAATGATATTCCCGGGCCGGCCGGGAAGCTTAGTCCCCATGTGGCGAACCCGACGGGCTGGGTGCCATCAAAGGCCAGATGGCATGCCATGTGCCTTTCGGCGCGGAGCAGTGCAAGCACCCGCTCTTCTTGATCATGGGTGGCCGGGGCAATCTGGTAATACGCGAGGCAGGCCCGGTGAAGAGTGCGGAATGCCTCTGCATCTTCTGCCCTGAACGCTCGGACTGTCACGCTCATTGGTTTTTCTCCAAGGCAATCGGGCGGGTATTCTCGTTTCCCTTGCGGTGGCAGATGGCATGACCGCGGAAGTTCTCGCAGCATCGCACTGTGCAGGCATTGCTCATTTCATGTCACCTTCGAAACCGTCTCAGCGTGAAGGCTCGCATACATAATGTGGGGGCTCAATGACCGTTCATTTGCAGGCGGTGCGGGCCCGCGCGATGGACGGACACGATTTCGAGAGCCCAGGTGCCCTGGCCTTAAACTGAGACAAATGTCGCAACACCGTCAAATGCGGTGGACAAGGCGCGGTGGGCGCCGCAGGATGTTTGGTGCCCTGATTGGCGCACGTCACGAGGTGTTCTGTCCATGCCCCCCAAACCGATCCTGCACCGGGATGATCCCACCGCCGAACCCCTGACCGGCAACGTCAAGGTTACCCGGGCCGACTGGCTGAATGTGGCGATGGATGTGCTGATCAGCCACGGGGTTGAGCAGGTCAAGGTGCTGGCCCTGGCCGAGCGCATGGGCGTGTCGCGTTCCTCCTTCTACTGGTATTTCAAATCGCGGCAGGATCTGCTGGATGCGCTGTTGCAGACGTGGGAGCAGACCAACACCGCCGCGATGGTTGCCCAGACCGAAGCCCCTGCCGCCGCGATCACGGGTGCGGTGCTGAACGTCTTTCACTGCATTGCCAACCCGGATCTGTTCAATACCGCGCTTGATTTCGCGGTGCGGGACTGGGCGCGGCGCTCGGGCAAGGTGCGCAGCCTGCTAGACCGTTCCGATGCACGGCGGGTGAAAGCGCTCAGCGACATGTTCTCCCGCTATGGCTATCCGGAGCTGGAGGCAAAGACCCGGGCCAAGGTTCTTTACTACATGCAGCTTGGCTATGACATGGCGGAGCCGAACGAGAGCCATAAGGAACGGTTGCAGATGACGCCCCATTACCTGCGGGTCTTCACCGGCAAAGAACCCCTGCCGGAGGAGCTGGAAGAATTCGCCATCTACACGGAAAGATACTGGGACGTCTGAGTCGACCGGGTCTGGCGACCATCGCCTAGGCGGGACTGGGCACAGGCGGCTGACAAATCTCCCAAAACCGGAAAAGAGAGGTCAGCAGCGTCTTCAGCTCGGCTGCACCTTGGGGCTTGATGAAATATCCGCTGACATTGTGCTTATAAGCCTCGGCAATGTCCGCGTGATTGTCTGATGTGGTGAACATGAAGACGATCTGATCTGCCGTGTCCGGGTTGGCGCGCAGGGCGCTCAGAAAATCATGGCCGTTCATGCGCGGCATGTTGATATCCAGCAGGATAAGGAACGGGCTTTCGATTGATATCCCTGGGGCTGTGCCCGCCAGGATATCCAGTGCTTCGACGCCGTCACGCGCCCGCACGACGGTTGCCGGAAGATCAAGCCGTTTCAAAGTACGTTCCAGGATCATCGCATCCAGGTCGCTGTCTTCGACCAGAAGGATGTTCATTTCAGTTGGCATACAGGCAGGCCCTTTCCGAACCGTCTGGTGTGCGTGTCCCGGCACTGCTTGGCCGGTTTCCCAAGGCGCGTTGCGTCCTTATCGGAACGAAGTCACCCATCGTTCGAAAATTATGCATTTCTGTGGCTACTTTTACAATTGCCAATCCGGCACTGGCCGCAATCGGTCGCACTGTGCAGCCCGAAGGGAGAGGCGTTTTCAATCCGGGACAGTGGAAAGCTGTGCTGGATAAGCAAGAGTTTTGGATCAAAAAAGGGCGCGCTGCGCAGAGGCAGGCGCGCCCTTGATCGGGAGAGACGGCACTCAGAGCTGGCCGAGCTGTTGGTCGACCTCCTTGCGCACCTTGGCGGCGGCCTCCATGCGGACCGGGCCATAGCCCCTGATCTCCATCGGTGCTGCCAGGATGTCGGCGCAGGTGTCGTGCCGGTCCGCGCCATAGGCACGTGCGACCTTGGTCAGCGCCGCCTCGTACCAGTCCAGAAGGTCGCGGTGCAGGCGGGCCTCGGCGTGATAGCCAAAGGGGTTGAACGCGCTGCCACGCAGGCCCTTGGCCTTGGCCATGACAGACAGGGCCGGGCGCAGCCAGGCGCCAAAGGCGCTTTTCTTCGGGCGGCCCCGGCTGTCCTTGCCGCGTGCCAGCAGCGGCGGCGCGAGGTGGTATTTGACTGAATAGTCGCCGTCGAATTCCGACGCGATCTGCTCCTTGAAACTGTCTGCGGTCAGCAGGCGGGCGACTTCGAATTCATCCTTATAGGCCATCAGCTTGAACAGCGACTTTGCCGCGCGCGTCACCAGATCGTCCTGCACGTCCGCAGGCAGGGAACTGCGCAGCCGGTCCAGCATGTTGCGGTAGCGCTCTGCATAGGCAGCGTCCTGATACTCAGTCAGGAAGGCGGCGCGGCGGTCGATCATCTGCTGCAACGTTTCCCCTTCCTCCGGGGTTTCGTCGTAGAACTGGCTGACAAGCGCGGGATCCACCGCCATGGCGCGACCGATAGCAAAGGCGAGGTGGTTCTTGTCGATGGCCACGCCGTTGAGTTCGATTGCTTGGCTGAGGGCCGCACCGCTGACCGGCACCAGCCCCTTTTGCCAGGCAAAGCCCAGCATCATCACATTGGCCAGAACCGCATCGCCCAAGAGCGCCTCGGCCGCCTCGTTGGCATTGAAGCCCGATAGGTTCTGGGCGCCAACCACCGCCTCGATCTCCTTTTCGCGCAGACCGGTCATCAGGTCGGCATCGCGGCGCAGCACCAGATCGCCGGTGGGCATTTCGGCGCGGTTCAGCACCACCTTGGTGCCCGCGCGATAATGGGCCGAGGCCTTGGGGGCGGAGGACACCACCACATCGCAGCCAATCACCGCATCGGCGGCAGCCTGATCAATACGCACCTGGTTCAGCGTTTCGGGCGCGTTCGACAGGCGGATATAGCTGAGAACGGTGCCGAATTTCTGCGCAAAGCCGGTGAAGTCCAGCACGCTCGATCCCTTGCCCTCAAGGTGCGCGGCCATGGTGATCAGCGCGCCGACGGTCACAACGCCAGTGCCGCCCACCCCGGTGACGAGCAGATCGAACGGCTCGGCGAGGGAGGGAAGGTCCGGGGCGGGGAGGCGGGCCACCAGCTGGTCTGCATCCAGACCGGCGGGCTGCTTCTTGCGCCGCTCGCCACCCTCAACGGTGACAAAGCTGGGGCAAAAGCCGTTGAGGCAGGAGAAGTCCTTGTTGCAGGAGGAGAGGTTGATCTTGCGCTTGCGCCCAAAGGGCGTCTCTTTCGGCTCAACGCTCAGGCAGTTGGATTCCACCGAGCAATCGCCGCAGCCTTCGCAGACCAGATCGTTGATGAAGGCAAATTTCTTCGGGTCTTCCATCTTGCCGCGCTTGCGGCGGCGGCGTTTCTCGGTGCCGCAGGTCTGTTCATAGATCAGCACGGTGACACCGGGGATCTCGCGCAACTCGCGCTGAACGATGTCCATTTCGTCGCGGTCGTGGAAGGAGGTTCCGGCGGGGAAATCGGCGCGGTTGAACTTGGCGATATCGTCCGAGACCAGCGCGATGCGGTCCACCCCTTCGGCGCGGCAGGTCTGGGCGATGCCTGATACGCTGACCGGCCCGTCCACCGGCTGACCGCCGGTCATGGCGACCGCGTCGTTATAAAGGATCTTGTAGGTGATGTTGGTCTTGGCAGCGACCGCTTGCCGGATCGCCAGGCTGCCCGAGTGATACCAGGTGCCTTCGCCCAAGTTCTGGAACACATGCTTGCCGCCGTTGAACTGCGAGGCAACGGCCCAGGGCACACCTTCGCCGCCCATCTGGGCATAGCCTGCGGTGTCGCGGTCCATCCAGCTGGCCATGACGTGGCAGCCGATGCCGGAAAACGCCTTGGACCCTTCGGGCAGCTTGGTCGAGGTGTTGTGCGGGCAGCCCGAGCAGAAATAGGGCGTGCGGGTGGCGCCGGGCACGTTGATCAGCTTGGGTGGCTCAGCGGTCAGCGCTGCGGCCTTGGCGGGCAGGTTTTCTTCGGGGAAGAAGGCATCAAGCCGCGCGGCCACGATGGGGGCCAGTTGCAGCGGGCTCAGCTCCCCTGTCCATGGGATCAGCGGCTCACCCTTGCTGTCGTATTTGCCGACCATTTTCTTGGGCTTGTCGCCGGGCCAGTCGTAGAAATATTCCTTGAACTGGCTTTCGATGATGCCGCGTTTTTCCTCGACGACCAGCACCTCTTCCTTGCCGTTCACAAAGCGCAGCGCCTCGGGGCGGGCCAGCGGCCAGACCATGCCGACCTTGTAGATGTCGATACCCAGTCGGCGGCAGGCGGTCTCGTCCAGCCCCAGAAGGCGCAGCGCCTCCATCAGGTCGAGATGCCCCTTGCCGGTGGTGACAAAGCCGAACTTGGCGTCCTTGATGTCATAGATGCGCCGGTCGATCGGGTTGGCTTCGGCAAAGGCGCGCACCGCCTTGATCTTGGCCTGGATCCGGGTCTCGATCTCGGGCGAGGGCAGATCGGCGCGGCGGATGTGCAGCCCGCCGGGGTAGGGGGGCAGTTCGGGCAGGATGAAGTCGCGATCCGGCTGCAATTCCACCGACCGCGCGCTTTCCACGGTTTCCGACACCGCCTTGAAGCCGACCCAGGTGCCCGAATAGCGTGAAAGGGCAAAGCCGTATTCGCCAAATGTCAGGAATTCGGAGACATCCGCCGGGTTCAGAACAGGCATGAACCAGGCCATGAAGGCGACGTCCGACTGGTGCGGCATGGAGGAACTGACGCAGCCATGGTCATCGCCCGCAACCACCAGCACGCCGCCCTTTTCGGACGATCCATAGGCGTTGCCATGCTTCAGTGCATCGCCAGAACGGTCGACGCCCGGCCCCTTGCCGTACCACATGGAAAAGACGCCCTCGACCTCGCAATGGGAATCCAGAACCGCCTGCTGCGCGCCCAGAACGGCGGTGGCGCCCAGATCCTCGTTCACGGCGGGCATGAATTTGACCTTGGCCTCTTCCATCCGCTTGCGTGAGCGCCAGAATTCCAGATCGACGGCGCCAAGGGGCGAGCCGCGATAGCCCGACACGAACCCGGCGGTGTTCATCCCGGCGTTCTGATCGCGGCGGGACTGGTCCAGCATGATCCGCGCCAACGCCTGCGTGCCGGTGAGGAACACGCGGCCCTTGGTCATCTCGTAACGGTCATCGAGCTGGTAGCTGCGGAAGTCGTGGCTCAGCTTGGTCATCGGGGAGTCCTCGCGCGGGTAGTCTGTGATCGCGAAAGGATAATCCATTTGAGGCGAAAAATTTTGCCGCATCTACTGGCGTTTTGGCAATTTGTGGATAAATTAACCGGTGTTGATCGCTATTATGAACTGGATAACCGTTGCAATGAAGTTGGACGACCGCGACCGCCGTATATTGACCCTGTTGCAGGAGGATTCGCGTATTTCCAATGCGGATCTGGCCGAGATGGTAGGCATGTCTCCTTCTGCCCTGTGGCGGCGGGTGCGCGCGCTGGAAGAGGCCGGTGTGATCGAACGCTATGGCGCGGTGGTGAATGCGGTGGCCATGGGGCTTGGCTTTCACGCCATGGTGCATGTGCAGCTGACGCGGCATGATCCGGAAAAGCTGAAGGAGTTCATCCGCGCGGTTGAGAACAATTCGCTGGTGCAGGAGTGTTTTGCGACCACCGGCCAGTCGGATTATCACCTGCGGGTTCTGGCGCCGGATCTGGAGGCCTATAACCGGTTTCTGGAAGAGTTCCTGTTCCGCCTGCCTGCGGTGGCCAGCGCCCAGACCAACGTGGTGCTGCGCACGATCAAGCGGGACAGGCCGGTTGTCCCTTAGGCGGGTTGTGCCCTAGGTCGCGTATTTCAGCCAGGCGGCGGCCATGGCGATATAGGTCAGCTGGTGCAGCGCCTGATCGGTACCGGCAGCGCGCCAGAAAGCCGCCTGTTGTGGCGTCAGTTGCTTGCTGTCGGAATAGCGCGCCTTGCAGTAGTCGATGTTGAAATGCACGATCCATTCCAGCACGCAGGTGATCAGGATGAACAGGACGGGCGCGCCCATCAGCACGAAGACCAGAATGGAACCCAGCGTGTGAACTCCGGCATGCTGCGCACGACCGCTGTGCAGGTATTCGCCGCGGCCCGACAGCATCTTTGGTGTCTGCAGAAAGAAATCTGCGAACATATGTTTGACCTGCATCAGGCAGAGCAGCAGCAATAATGTTCCGGTATGCTCCGGCAAAACAGTCCCCTGTCATCTATACTGTCCGGGAACCTTACGTTTTTTTGCCGCCATGGCAAATGCTGCGTGCCCTTGTGCCGCGACGACAGGCCAAAACGGGCTTTGGTGCAGTTGCCATTGCCTGTCACAGGTAAACCGCGCTAGGCATATGCTGTACCGAATTTCAGACGCCTATCCGGAGCTGTCTCATAGAACGTTCTTTGTTCCGTTTTATCTGGAAGTATTCCAAACGTGATCAGCTCGTGCTTCTGGTGGTCACGGCCTGCCTGTTTCCGCTTTTGTACCTGACACTGGAACTGCCCAAGCGTATCATCAACGATGCCATTGGTGCCGAGACCGACACGATTGCGGTGTTGGGGTATTCCTTCGATAAGCTGACTTTCCTGTGGCTCCTTTGTGTGGCCTTTCTGGTGTCGGTGCTGATGCACGGTCTGCTGAAAATGCGCATCAACACCATGAAGGGGGTTCTGGCCGAACGGATGCTGCGCCGGTTCCGCTATCAGCTGATCGCCCGCGTTTTGCGGTTCCCGCAGCCCTATTTCGAACGGGTCAGCCAGGGCGAACTGGTGTCGATGGTGACATCGGAATCCGAGCCGATGGGCGGTCTGATGGGCGATGCCGTCAGCCAGCCGGTGTTGCAGGCCGGGCAGATGCTGACCATCCTCTATTTCCTGTTTGTGCAAAGCTTCTGGTTCGGTCTGGCCGCCGTGGCACTGATCCCGCTTCAGGGCTGGTTGATCCCGATGCTGCAGCGGCGCATCAACCTTCTGAACAAGGAGCGCATCAAAGAGGTGCGGGCGCTGGCCTCGGAAATCGGCGAAAGCGCAGCAGGTGCCGCCACGCTGCGCATCAATGGCGGCTGGCGCTACCGGATGGCGGTGATCACCGACCGGCTGGGGCGGCTTTATGATATCCGTTTCGATATCTACCAGAAAAAATTTTTCATGAAGTTCCTCAACAACTTCATCACCCAGCTGACGCCATTCTTCTTTTACGCCGTGGGCGGCTTCCTTGTGCTGCAGGGTAAGGTGTCGCTGGGCGCGCTGGTGGCGGCGCTGGCGGCGTACAAGGATATCGCCTCGCCCTGGAAGGAACTGCTGACATATTACAACCAGACGCAGGACATGTCGCTACGCTGGGAGGTGATCCTGGAACGTTTCGCGCCGCCGGGCATGGTCGATGAAGCGCTGATGACCGGCGAACCTGACGATATTCCACGCCTCAAGGGCGATATCGAGCTGAAAGACGTCAGCGTGCGCGACGCCGATGGCAATCTTGTGCTGGAGGATCTTACCGCCACGCTGCCTGCCGGGAAGGTCATCGGCATTGCCGCCCCGTCCGAGGAAGACCGCCGCGCCATGGCCGAATTGCTGACCCGTGAAGTGCTGCCTGCGGCGGGCGCCGTGACGGTCGCAACCTTTGATCTGCGCGAGGTGCATCAGGCCATCGTTGCTTCGCGCATCGGTCATGCGACCTCGCGGCCGGTTCTGTTTCGGGGCTCTTTCGGGGACAACGTTATGATGCCGATGCGGCAACGCCCGCAGGGTGAGGCCCGCGACATGTTGCAGCTGGATGCGGCGTTGAGGGCGGGCAACAGCCCCGACCCCTATGATGCGGCATGGCTGGACCCATCGCTTGCGGGTTTTTCGACCGAGGCGGAATTGCGCGACTGGTGGGTGCAGCTGGTGTCGGGCATCGGCACCGATACCGCCCTGTTCCGGCGCGGCATGGACCAGAAATTCGACAGCAACGCGCATCCTCGCCTGACCGCCAGCCTGATCGAGCTGCGCCCCAAGGTGCAGGCGGCCATAGAAAAGGCTGGACTGGAGGCGCAAGCGCATTTCTTTGCACCAGACCGCTATAACCCGGCGCTACCGGTGGCGGAAAACCTGCTGTATGCCACCCTGCGCGAGCCGATCACCGAAGCGGTGCTGAAACGCCACGTCAATTTTCTGGACCGGCTGCGCGAGCTGAAGCTGGACACCGACCTTGTGACGCTGACACAGGACGTGGTGGACATGCTGCGGCAGATCTTTGGTATCGATGGTACCGGCCATCCGCTGTTCCGCAAACTGGGGCTGGAACCATCGGCCTATGAGGCGGCGCTGGCGCTGGTGGACAAGACCCGCAGCAAGGGCGTCGATGCGCTTGACCGGGACGAGCTGGCGCAGATGCTGATCGTGCCCTTCAGCATCTCGGCCGAGCAGATCGGCCCGGCCTTCAGTCAGGAAATGCAGGACCGCATCCTGCAGTTCCGCCGCAGCCACGCGGACGAGCTGATGGAAACGCTTGAGGACATCTTTGTCCGTATCGACGACAGCAGGTTTGCTCCCGGTCTGACGGTGATGGAGAACGCCATGTTCGGCAAAATCTCCGACACTGCGGGCGCCCGCGGCGACGAGCTGCGCAAGCTGGTGTCGGACGTGCTGGTGGAAAATGGCACCCGCAACATGGTGGTCGAACTGATCTTTGATCTGCCGGTCGCGCTGGGCGGGCAGGGCCTGCCTGCCAGTTTTGCCGAACCGCTGGCCTTTGCCCGGGCGACGATCAAACGGCCCGATATCCTGATCCTGGAATCGGCGCTGGCGAGTTACGATCTGGAAACCCGCGTTTCGGTGCACAAGAACCTGCGCAAGCTGCTGCCGGAGACGACGCTGGTCTATCTCGACAGCGATTTCGAACGTTCCGAAGTCTTCGATGTTTTCTACCAGTTGCGCCAGGGGCGGCTGGTCAGCGACCAGATGCAGGAGGCCGCCGTGGCCGACAGCGCCGCCAGCCAGGATCTGGCGCGCAAACTGCGGGCGCTGGAACAATCCGAGCTTTTCTCAGGTCTCAACCGGCGCCAGCTGCGGCTGCTGGCCTTTGGCGCGCGCTGGTACGAGGCCAAGGCGGGAGATGCGGTCTTTTTGAAAGACGACGATGCCAGCGACGGTGCCTATATGATCACCGAAGGCGAAGCGGGGCTGTTCCTGCCACAGGATGGCGAAGAGGACCGGTTGATTGCCACGGTTGGCCCGGGGCGGCTGGTTGGGGAACTGGGGCTGATCCGCAAGGAGCCCCGTGCGCTCAGCATGATCGCGCAGACGGATCTGACCTGTCTGCGTATCGGTGAGGAAGAGTTCCTCGCCGTGGTGGAAAACGACGCCGCGACGGCCTTTAAGCTGTTGCAGGTGGTGGCCGGCTACGTTTCGAGCTGATCTGACGAAGACAACCAACAAGACGGGAAGAATAGAATGAAACTGCTGCGATATCGCGTGGGAGACACTGTGCGTCCGGGGATGCTGGCGGCCGATGGAACGGCCCGCGATCTGTCGGATCATGTAGAGGATATCACAGGCGCAACCCTGGATGATGCCGCGCTGGCGAAGCTGGCGGCACTGGATGTGGCGGCCCTACCCGTGGTCGAAGGCGATCTGGATCTGGCACCCTGCGTCGGCGGCGTCGGCAAGTTCCTCTGCATCGGTCTCAACTATTCGGACCACGCCGAAGAGGCCGGAATGCCGATCCCCGAACATCCGATCCTGTTCATGAAAGCGACCTCGGCCATTGTCGGCCCCAATGACGATGTGGTGCTGCCGCGCGGCTCGGTCGCTGGCGACTGGGAGGTCGAACTGGGCGTGGTGATCGGCAAGACCGCCAAATACGTGAGCGAAGAAGACGCGCTGGATTATGTGGCCGGGTATTGCGTGGTCAACGATGTGTCCGAGCGGGATTTCCAGATCAAGCTGACCGGACAATGGACCAAGGGAAAAAGCTGCGACACCTTTGGTCCGATCGGTCCCTGGCTGGTGAGCCGGGACGAGGTTGCCGATCCGCAGAACCTGTCGCTGTCCTGCGATGTGAACGGTCAGCGCATGCAAAGTGGCACCACCGGCAAGATGATCTTCTCGGTGGCGGAAATCATTGCCCACCTCAGCCAGTTGATGACCCTGCATCCGGGCGATGTGATCGCGACAGGAACCCCGCCGGGCGTCGGCATGGGGATCAAGCCTGATCCGATCTATCTGAAACCGGGCGACGTGATGGAGCTGGAAATCGAAGGTCTGGGCCGTCAACGTCAGACCGTGCGTGCGGACGACTGATCCGGGCGTTCTGAAACACCATCGTTGAAAGGCAGGCGGGGCACTCCCGCCTGGTTTCGGCCATTCAGGGAATGCCCTGTGCCAGTTGGGCGTGGCGCGGCGAAGCCGCGCCACGCCCACAGCGTGTCTGGGGCTTTGCCGCAGGCAAGGGACCTGACAGGCACGGGAGCACCCGCGTCCTTGTCGAACGGGGTCAGGTGCCGTGGGTCTCAAACCCAGCGGGTTTGATCCGGTGTAGTCTTGGAATGGAGACGTCTGTGGGCCGCTCGGTGCCGGGCGCAGTGGGTGCTTATTCCGGGCCGCAGAACTGGCGGTAGAGCAGCGCGATGATCTCTTCGGTGTTCCGGTCCTTCAGGGAATAGAAGATCGTCTTGCCGTCGCGGCGGGTTTCGACCAGCCCCTCGTCGCGCAGTCGCGCCAGCATCTGGCTGACGGCGGCCTGACGCATATTCAGCAGCGCTTCCAATTCGCCGACGGATTTCTCACCGGTGCCGAGATGGCACAGGATCATCAACCGCCCTTCATGGGCCAGCGTCTTGAGGAAAGACGCGGCATCGGCGGCGCGCTGGGCCATGTCGATCGGGGTATCCGGCGACATCGTATCGGGATGCTGAATGGTCACGTGTCCGGGGTCCTGCGATAAATGATGGACCGTATAATGCCCCATTTTGTCCCTGTTGCACAAGCCATCGATGAAACAGAGTCACTCGGGCAGCGGCGGGGCGCCTCCGGCAAAGGAATTTCCCTTGGCATAGTCGCAGGGCGCCTCTTGCATGTTGAGGTGCAGATCATCACCCGTAAAGGGATTGGCGCGGGCCAGATCCTCGTCCACCTCGATGCCCAGACCGGGGGCCTCGGGCGGGCGGATGAAGCCTTCTTCGACGCGGATCGCTCCTTTGATCAGGGCGTCGTGGAAGGGGGTTTCGATGGTTTCGGCCATCAGGATATTCGGAATCGAGGCCGCCAGGTGTATATTCGCGGCCCATTCCACCGGCCCGGCATAAAGATGCGGCGCCATCTGCGCGTTGAAGGCCTCGGCGATGGCGGCAACCTTCTTCATCTCCCAGATGCCGCCGGCCCTTCCCAGCGCCGGTTGCAGGATCTCGGCAGCGCCCGCACGCAGCACCGCGCCAAACTCGGCCTTGGTGGTCAGCCGCTCGCCGGTGGCAACCGGGATGCGCACCTGCCGGGCGACGCGGGCCATGTCCTCTATATTGTCGGGGGGCGTGGGTTCTTCGAACCACAGCGGCGAATAGGGCTCCAGCGCCTGGCCCAGCCGTACGGCGCCTGCGGTCGAGAACTGGCCATGGGTGCCGAACAGCAGGTCGGCGCGATCGCCGACCGCCTCCCGGATCGCCTTGCAAAAGGCGACCGACTGGCTGATGTCGCGCATCGCGGGCATATGGCCGCCGCGCATCGTGTAGGGGCCTGCGGGGTCGAATTTCACCGCCGTATAGCCCCTCAGCACCATTTCGGTGGCGCTTTCGGCGGCCATATCGGGCGAGGTCCAGAAGGCGGCGATGTCGTGATGGGGCAGCGGATAAAGATAGGTATAGGCGCGGATGCGATCGTTCATCCGCCCGCCGAGCAGTGCGTGCACCGGGCGGTCCCTGTCCTTGCCCAGAATGTCCCAGCAGGCGATTTCCAAGCCGGAAAAGGCACCCATGACCGTCAGATCGGGACGCTGGGTAAAACCCGAGGAATAGGCGCGGCGGAACATCAGCTCGATGTTTTCCGGATTCTCGCCCGCCATATGCCGGTCAAAGACATCGCGGATCACATGGGTCATGGCGTCCGGCCCGATCGAGGCGGCATAGCATTCGCCCCAGCCGGTGATCCCGGTGTCGGTGGTCACTTTTACCAGGATCCAATAGCGTCCGCCCCAACCCGGGGCAGGCGGTGCGGTGACGATGATGTCGAGGTTCTGCAGCTTCATGGGGGGCTCCTTTGGGCTGCGGCAGCCGTTAGCGGTTGAAGAGGATGACGTTACGCCGGGCTGAGCCGGTCTTGGTATCGGCGATGGCCTCGTTGATCTGGTCAAGGCGCCAGCGGCCGGAGATCAGCTCGTCCAGTTTGAGCCGCCCCTGATCGTAAAGGTCGATCATCCAGGGGATATCGCGCTGGATCACCACATCGCCCATCTTGGAGCCGACCATGCCCTGACCGATGGCGGCCATTACGACGGGCTCGTATTCCGCCTTCTGGCCGGAATGCGGCATGCCGATCATCACCGCCTTGCCACCCCTTCCCAGATAGCGCACGGCCTGATCATAGGCGGGGATGGCGCCTACAGTGACCAGCACCGCATCGGCTCCCTTGCCGCCAAGCGCTTTGTAAGCGGCGCGCCAGGGTGAGGCCTGGCTGGCGAGCACCCCGTGGGTGGCGCCGAATTCCTTGGCAACCTCCAGCTTTTCCTCGCTCATGTCGACGGCGACAATGCGGCGGGCGCCTGCGATACGGGCGCCCTGAATGGCGTTGAGGCCAACGCCGCCAGCGCCGATTACCACCACGTCCTGCCCAGGGCGCAGACCGGCGGCATTGACCGCGGCACCAACGCCGGTGATCACCCCGCAGGAAATCAGCGAGGCGACATCCTTGGCCATGGTGTCGGGGATCTTCACGATCTGGCGCTGATCGACCACCACCTTTTCGGCGAAGGCACCGCAAGCCATGGCTTGTTCCAGCGGGCCGCCTTCGGCGGTGGTGAGGGGGCCGTTTTTGACCCCGTCATAGGGCGTTTCGCAGATCGTCGGCTTGCCTCCTGCGCAGCTGGGGCAGGTGCCGCAGGCGCGAATCAGGGTGACGACAACGCTGTCTCCCTCTTCAAATCCGTTGACGCCGCCGCCAACCGCGGTGATCGTTCCGGCCGCCTCGTGGCCATAGACGGCAGGCAGGTGACCGCCCCAGGCGCCTTCGGCATAGGAGATATCGCTGTGGCAGATGGCCACCGCATCCAGCGTCACCTCGACCTCGCCCATGCGCGGGGCGGCCAGCTGAATCTCCTCGATGACAAGCGGACTGCCGAAGGCGTGGCAGACGGCGGCTTTGATGGTTTGCATGGTGCGTTCTCCCCGTTGGCCCGTGTTTTTTAGACCGTGCATTTTCCGCACGGTGACCCGGACGGTTGATTGTCGCAAGAGGAGAGTTGCAGGGGAGATTGCGCGTTTACGTGTGGGAACGGCTGGCGCGCAAGAACAGCAGACACCCACCCAACATCAGCACCAGCGCCAGCAGGAACGGCGCCCCCGGCAGGTAGATGGCGGCCTCGGCGCGGGTGAAATGGGCAAAGGTCAGCGTCATCATCATCGGAGAGATGATCATTGACAGGGCGTGTACGGCGGTCATCACCCCCTGTAGCTCCCCCTGTTGGTTGTCGTCCACCGCGCGGGACATGATCCCCTGCAATGCGGGCTGCACCACCGCGCCAAGGGCCGAGACCGGGATCAGCGCAAGCGCCAGCGACCCGCTGGTGATGAAGGCGAGAATGCCAAAGGCGACAAAGTCGAAGATCTGCCCCCAAAGCACGGTCCGTCGCTCGCCGAACCAGCGTACGCAGTGGCGCAAAAGCCAGCCCTGCACCAGCGCCATCGAGACGCCGTAGATGGCCAGTGACACGCCGATGACCCTGGTGTCCCAGTCAAACCGTTCGGCGGTGAAATAGGACCAGATCGACGGGTAAACGTAGATCGCCACGGAATAGAGGAAATAGACCCACAGAAGGTTGGCAATACCAGGAATGCGGGCCATGGCGCGAAAGGCGCCAAAGGGGTTGGCGCGGCGCCAGTCAAAGGCGCGGCGGGTCTTGTCGGTGACCGTTTCCCGCATCACGAACCAGCCAAGGGCAAAGTTCAGCGCTGACAGGGCGGCGGCGGCATAAAAGGGTGCCCGGGTGCCCATCTCGCCAAGCAGACCACCAATCAGCGGACCCAGCACGAAACCAGCGCCAAAGCCCGCGCCCAAGAGGCCAAAATTCGCAGCCTTTTCATGCGGTTTCGAGATATCGGCGATATAGGCGCCTGCGGTGGAGTGGGTGGCGGCGGTGATACCGCCGATAAGACGTCCGGCCAGCAGCAGCCACAGCGACCCGGCCAATGCCATCACCAGATAATCCAGCGCCATCACGAAGAGTGACACCAGCAGTACCGGACGGCGGCCAATGGCATCTGACAAGGAGCCCAGCACCGGGCTGAACAGGAATTGCATCACCGCAAAGACGGTGCTGAGAACGCCGCCCCAGATGGCCGCATCCGCCAGTGATCCGCCCTGCACCTCGACAATCAGGCTGGGCATGATCGGCATGATCAGACCGATGCCCATGGCGTCGATCATCACGGTCAGCAGAACAAAGACCAGCGGCAGGCGCATCAGAAGGGCACAGCCTCTGCCAAACCGTCTTTCCCGTGTCCCATTCTGATGTCTCTTTGCCGGTTATTTCTCGCCGCAGAGTTCGGCGGCTTTTTTGGCGAAACGCAAGGCTTCCGCCGGGGCATGTCCCAGTTGCCGGGCAGGATCAAACAGCGCCTCAGTATCCAGATCGGCAAAGGTGCGCGCTGCAAGGGTGCTGAGTGGCGTTGCGGTCTCGTTGGCCTCCAGGCAGAGCTTTTTCACGGCGGCCTGCGCCTCCGGTCGGGGCATTGTGGCGGCGAGGGCAAAGCTCAGCGCCTCGGCGTGGATCATGTCCAGGCCGCTGGCGAGTGCAGCGCCCATGGCATCAGCGTTGGGGGTGATCCCGGCGCTCAGATCCTTGGCCATGGCGGCGGCGCTGGCGGCGCCCAGCACGATCTGTGGCAGGCACATCCATTCGGTGAACCAGGCGGCACCGTCGCGCTGATGCTGCTGCATGGCGGCGCCGTGCAGGACCGAGAGAAGCCCCGATCCCTGCCGCGCCAGCGCCACCAGCGCCGAGGGCGCAACCGGGTTCTGTTTCTGCGGCATGGTCGATGAGGCACCTGCGCCGCCAAGGCGGATTTCCTGAATGCCGGTCTGCACCAGCGCGATGCAATCCTCACCCATCTTGCCAAGCGCCAGATTGACCCGCACCAGCCAGTCAGTGAGGCGCAGCACCGGGGTTCGGTCGCTGTGCCAGCTGCGTTCGGGATCGCCCAGAGACAGGCCTTCGGCCAGGGCAGTGCGGATCTGCGGCGCCTCGGGCCCCAGCGCCCCGGCGGTTCCGGCAGCACCAGAGAGTGAGACCAGCAGGCAGGACTGACGCAAGGTGGGCAGCTCTTCAAGAAGCGCGATCAGTGGCGCGCCCCAGGCGGAGACCACGGCGCCAAAACTGGTCGGGGTGGCATGCTGGCCATAGGTGCGGGCGGGCATCGGCAGCTCGGCATGGTCTTTGGCTAGCCGGGCCAGTGCCGTCAGCGCTGCTTTCAAATCGGTTTCAACCGCTGCCAGAACTTGCCGCAGCCGCAGCATCAGGCCGGTGTCCATGATATCCTGCGAGGTGGCACCCCAATGCACGTACTGCGCATGTTCCGGCGCGTTCATCTCGCTGCGCAGGGCGGCGACCAGCGCGGGCACCGGCACGCCATTTTGTCCGGTGGCCTTGCGCAGCGCACCGGGGTCCAAAGCGACTTCCATCACCGCTCGCTGGATGGCGGCGGCGCTGTCGGCGGGGATTACGCCCGCCGCGCCCTGCGCCTTGGCCAGCGCACCCTCGACCAGCAGCATGGCGCGGATTTCGGCGCTGTCGCTGAACAGGCGCGCAGCATCGCCCGCCGGGAAAAGATCGCCATAAAGCTGGCTGTCAAAGACCGATCCGGCCATGTCAGAGATCCTTTTCGATCTGGGTGAGCAGATCCGCCAGCGCATCCGGCGCGGCGAAGAAGGGGGAATGAGAGGTCTGCATCACATGCACGTGGCCCTTGGGCCAGTCCTTGACCATATCGGCCTGATATTCCGGCGGAATGGTCTGGTCATTTGCACAGCGGATATAGGCCTTGGGCGTACCGTCCCAGTTGGCGCCCAGGGTCAGCGGCGTGTCCTGCGGGCGGATCGCTTGCGGGCAGAGACGCTCCAGCGCATAATCCACCGCCTCTTGCGGGCAGTCGTGGTAGAACAGGCGCGGCACCTCGGCCGGGTCAACCGTGTAGCTGTTGCTGGCTTCGTCCTTGATCGCCGCATGGGCCAGCGTCTGGCGCGGGCCACGCTTGCGCATGTCGATCATGGAAAGGCCCGAAACTGGCACATAGGCGCAAAGGTAGATCAGCCCGCGCAGGCGGCTGGGGTCCTTTTCGGCGGCGGCCGAGATCGGGAAACCGGCCCAGGAATGACCCAGAACGATGGTCTCCGGCCCGGCGGCCATCAGGATCGCCTCGGCGGTTTCCTCCAGCGTGACACTGGTCAGGTCGCGCCCGTCGTTGTGGCCGGGCAGGTCGATGGCGCGGGCGGTATGTCCGCGCGCCTCCAGCGCCGGGATCAGGTCGCGCCAGCACCAGGCGCCGTGGCAGGATCCGTGGATCAGCAGAAAGTCAGCCAATGTGTCCGATCTCCTTGAGGAAGGTGGTCAGCCGTTCGGTGTATTCATCGGGCTTTTCGACGCAAGGGATGTGGCCCGCGCGGCGGATCAGGTGGAATTGCGATCCGGGGATCAGATCGACGGTTTCGCGCACCAGATCGGGCGGGGTAGAGCCATCCTCGGCCCCGGCAAAGCCAAGGCAGGGCAGACGCAACCCGCTGGTGGGGGTGTAGAAATCGGTGCCCGCGATGGCGGCGCAGCAACCTGCGTAACCGGCGCGCGATTGCTGCACCAGCATGTTGCGCCAGAGGGTGAGTTCGGGTGTGGCGCGGAAATCCTTGCCGAACCAGCGTTCCATCACGTTGTCCGCCAGCGCCTCGATGCCCTGTTCCTCGACCGCCTTGATCCGTTCCTGCCACATCTCGGCGGTGCCGATCTTGGCAGCGGTGTTCGACAGCACCAGCGCGCGCACCTGATCGAGGCGTTTCACGGCCAGCCCCTGTGCGATCATGCCGCCGATGGAGAGGCCGACAAAGACGCAGTCGCGCACATCGAGATGATCCAGGAGCCGCTCGGCATCGCGTACCAGCGCGCCCATGGAATAGGGAGCGGGCGGAACGGTGGACAGACCATGCCCGCGCTTGTCATAGCGGATCACCTTCAGACCCGCAGGCAGGCGTTCGACCACCGCGTCCCAGACCCTGAGGTCGGTGCCCAGAGAGTTGGCAAAAACGATGGGCGCGCCGTCCGGATCGCCGTCGACACGGTAGTGCAGCTGGACATCGCCTAGATCCGCGATTTGCATGATATCTCTCCCCGTCACGTTTGCGGCGCACCATATCCGCGAAGGCACGGGAAGGTAAAGCAAAGGTCGGGGAGGGATGGAAGCCGCCTTAGGCGTGCTGCTCCAGTGCGCGGATGAACATCGCAGGATCCACATTGCCGCCGGTGGCCACGGCGATCACCGCATCGCCTTGGATCTCATCCCCGTGGAATAGTGCCGCGGCAAGGGCAGCAGCGCCGCCCGGCTCGACAACGATCTTCAGCCGCAGGAAGGCCAGCGCCATGGCGCGCAGGGCTTCATCCTCGGTGATGACAATGCCGGGGCCGCAAAGGCGCGACAGGATGGGAAAGGTGATTTCCCCCGGCGCAGGCGTCAGGATGGCATCGCAGATGGAGCCGGAGGTGGCGGGATTGCTTTCGACTTGCCCGCTTGAGAGCGACCGGGCCACATCGTCAAAGCCTTCCGGCTCGGCGGGGCGCACCCGCAGACCGGGCGCCCGCGCCTCAAGCGCCAGCGCCACGCCGCCGGTCAGACCGCCGCCACCGCAGCAGACCAGCACATCGCCCGAGGTAACCCCTTCGGCAGCGGCCTGCTCTGCGATCTCCAGACCAACGGTGCCCTGGCCCGCGATCACCTGCGGATCGTCATAGGGTTTTACCAGCGTCAGGCCGCGGGTCTTCTCGTAATGCGCGCCGATCTCTTCGCGGCTTTCGCCTGCGCGGTCATAAAGCACCACCTCGGCGCCAAGGGCGCGGGTGTTGTCGATCTTCAGCTGCGGCGCATCAGAGGGCATGATGATCACGGCAGGGACGCCATGGGCCTGCGCGGCGGCTGCGACACCCTGCGCATGATTGCCGCTGGAATAGGCCAGAACGCCCCGCTTGCGGGTCTCCTCGTCCATTGCCGAGAGCGCTGCCCAGCCGCCCCGGAACTTGAACGATCCAGTGTGTTGCAGGCACTCGGGTTTGACCAGCAGGCGACGGCCCGCAACCTCGTCGAGGAAGGGCGAGGATAGCAGCGGTGTCTTGCGGGCGTGGCCGTCAAGCCGCCGGGCAGCGGCTTCGATCATGGAAATGGAAGTCATCAAATCTGGTCCAATACGGAATGAATAAGGGTGAGGGCAGCCGGTTCGTCCAGAAACGGGACATGGCCGCGATTGTCCAGCTCTACCGCCTGCAGGGCAGGCAGGCGGCGCTGCATTTCAAGATAGGTCTCATGGCTCAGTACATCGGAATTGGCGCCCCGGATCACGCCGCAGGGCAGCCCCTCGAGCGCCATGAACAGCGCCCAAAGATCGGGGGGCGGGCCAGCCTTGGCCTGCTCCAGCAGCGCATCGCGCAGGCGTGGATCATAGCGCAGGGCAAGGCCCTCGGGCGTTTCGTCGTAGAAGACCTCGACCTCCTCGCGCCAGCGGGCGGGCGGCACGTCGGGGAAGGCGGGTGCCATCAAAGCCGCCAGAGTTTGCGCAGCCTTATCATAGGTTTTTGCAGCGGGGCGGCGACCGACGTATTCCATGATGCGGGCAATGCCACCTTGAGGGATTTCCGGTCCCACATCGTTCAGCACCACGGCGCTAAGGCGGTCCTTTGCGGTGGCGGCCAGCACCATGGCCACCATTCCCCCACGCGAGGTGCCGAGGATCGCCGCCTGTTCCAGGCCCAGGAAATCCATCAGCTCGATCACATCCTGCGCCTCGCGCATGACGTTGTAATTGGCGATCTTAGGGTCGGGGTCCGATTGCCCGCGCCCGCGCGCATCCAGCGTGATCATCCGGTAGCGTGCGCCATGCGGTGCAAAATACCGAAAGTCCTGCCCATCGCGGGTAAGGCCCGGCAGGCAGATCAGCGGCAGGACCTGACCCTGCGCGCTGTCGGTGTAGTGGAGCGACAGCCCATCCGAAGTGGTGAAATTTGGCATCGGCGCGATGTGCTCCTTTGGGATTGAGGGGATCAGCCCTTGGCGATGTCCGGGATCGTGGTGAGATCATTCAGCACGTGCTGCGGCGTCCAGGGCAGGCGGTCCATCGGCTCTCCGGCGCGGTTGACCCAGACGGTTTCGAAGCCGTAACCGCTGGCCGCCGCCGCGTCCCAGCCGTTGGAGGAGACGAAGAGCACCTCGGACGATGCGCAGTCAAAGCGTTTGCCGACCAGATCGTAGACGCTGGAATGCGGCTTGAAGACGCCGACGCTTTCCACCGACAGCACATCATCGAGCACCGCGCCGACCCCGGCCGATTGCACGCATCCTTCGAGCATGCCTGGTGAGCCGTTGGACAGGATCGCGGTATTGAAACCAGCCTCTTTCAGCGCGGTGAGCATGGCGGGCACCTCGGGGTAGGCCTGAAGTTCCCAGTAGAGCGCCAGCAGACGCTCGCGCAGAGCGTCATCTCCGGCCAGACCGGCGGCCTCCAGCGACCAGTCCAGCCCGTTCTGGGTGACCTCCCAGAAATCGGTATGGGCGCCTGTCACCGCGCGCAGCCAGGTATATTGGATCTGCTTCTGGCGCCAGTTGGCGGCGAGGGTTGCCCATGTGCCCTGAAGCTGCGGGAAGTCCGGCTCGGCCGCGGCCTGCCGGGCGGCGGCGGCAACATCGAACAGGGTGCCATAGGCGTCGAATACACAGGTGGTGATGGGCATGGGGTCCTCCGTTGCCGCGACTTTGTCATAGGAGGCAGCTTGGAACAAAGCGGGAAGTTGTACCTGTCACAATTGCGCGAGGGTGCCCGGATGGCGGTCAAATATTGTCTTTGCTGCGGTCCGGGCCGTGGGTTTACATCACAAACAGGTCCTGTAGGGTCCGGCCCTTTAGATTCTGAACACGAACTGGAGGTCACATGACCGAGGTAAAGAATGGCGACACCGTGCGCATCCACTACACGGGCCGACTGACGGATGGAACCGTCTTTGACAGCTCCGAAGGGCGTGATCCGCTGGAGTTCACCGTTGGCGCCGGTCACGTGATCGGCGGCATGGATGCCGGTCTGCCGGGCATGGTCGCGGGCGACAAGAAAACGCTCGAGATCGCCTGTGATGACGCATACGGTCCGTCCAACCCTGACGCACGTCAGGCGATCCCGCGCGAAGGTATTCCGGATGACATTCCGCTGGAGCCGGGCACGCAGCTGCAGATGCAGACCCCGGAAGGCCAGGTCCTGCCGGTAACCGTGGTCGAAGCGGACGAAGCGACGGTTACGCTTGATGCCAACCATCCGCTGGCGGGCAAGGATCTGATTTTCGATATCGAGCTGGTGTCGATCAACTGATCTGCGAATTATTCTGCAAGGCGGGGTTCTCCCGCCCGAAAAGGCCGGATCCCAGATCCGGCCTTTTCCGTTGGGCCCGTTCCGTCGGAGTGGCGCCGCTGCGCGGCGCGAAGGACGGCTGAGAGGCGCCAAAGGGAGGGCTTTGCCCCTCCTTTGGGCGCCAGAGCCAGTTTGTGTGCGGCCAGAGCCGCCTCAAGAGCAAGCCGCACCTAGGGTGCGGCGGCTGCGCCGCCCTTGACCCGGCTCCGGCCAAAGAGGGATGGGCGTTTCGCTTTCTCTACTTGCATGGGCATGAAACTGCGGCTTTGCTGGCCGAGGGGCAAAACAGGGAGACATATGGCATGGCTGCAACGGAGCTTATCCGGGCACTGGACCTTGAGGTGCCGATCTTTCAGGCACCGATGGCGGGGGTCAGTTCTCCTGCCATGGCGGCGGCGGTCAGCAATGCAGGCGGGCTTGGCGCGCTGGGCATCGGCGCCTCTGGAGTGGCGCAAGCGCGGGAGATGATCCGCCAGACGCGGGCGCTGACTGCGCGGCCATTCAACGTCAATGTTTTCTGCCACCAGCCCGCTGTGCCGGATCCGGCGCGGGAGGCGGCCTGGCTGGATCTGCTCGCCCCGGTCTTTGCCCGGTTCGATGCGGAGGCGCCCGCGGCCTTGAGCGAAATATATACCAGCTTTGTGGTGGACCGGGACATGCAGGAGATGCTGCTGGCAGAGCGCCCGGCAGTGGTCAGCTTTCATTTCGGCCTGCCTGCGCCGGATTTGATGCTGGCACTGAAAGAGGCGGGAATCTTTCTGATGGCGAGTGCCACATCGTTGGCGGAAGCGCGTGCGATCCGCGACGCCGGGGTGCAGGCGGTGGTGGCCCAGGGCTGGGAGGCGGGCGGTCATCGCGGCATCTTCGACCCCGCGGCCCCGGATGAAAGGTTGAGTGCCCTTGATCTGACGCGGCTGCTGGTGGCGGAGGTTGACCTGCCGGTGGTGACAGCAGGCGGGCTGATGACGGGGGGCGATATCGCAGCGGCGCTGCGTTTGGGAGCCTCGGCGGCGCAGCTGGGCACCGCCTTCATCGATTGTAGCGAAAGCCTGGCAGATGGTGCGTACCGCGCCCGGCTGCATTCGAAAGCGGCAGAGGCCACCCAGATGACAGCGGCGATTTCAGGGCGCCCGGCCCGTTGCCTCGTCAACGATTTCACCGCATGGGCGGCAGAGCACGCAGGCACGGCTGTTCCGGACTATCCGATCGCCTATGATGCGGGAAAGGCGCTGAATGCGGCGGCTAAATCGGCCGGGGCCTCCGGGTTTGGCGCGCAATGGGCAGGCCAAGGCGCGCCGCGCGTCCGTAGCGGTTCGGCGTCGGATATCATGGCAGCGCTGATTGCCGAATGGCGAGTGGCCACGGCGTAGTTCAGTGAGGGCGAAACAGAGCGCGGTCCGCGCGCCGGTGTAACGAGCAGATGGAGGGTATGAGATGAGCACGCGAATGGAGGATCTGCTGGCCCGGATGCGGGAGCTGCAGGACGAGCTGGAGGATGAAATTGCCGACAAGCGCGCCGCGTTTCAGTACAAGCTGGAGAACGGCCGCATCGTCTGGGAGGAAGAGGCCCGCCGTCGTCACCGGGCGTTGCGGGTGCGCTGGCTACGCTTTCTTGCCTACACACGGCCGATGGTGCTGATCACCGCGCCTTTCATCTATGTGCTGATCGTGCCCTTCGTGCTGCTGGACCTCTTCGTGCTTGTCTATCAGGCCGCCTGTTTCCCGGTTTACGGTATCCCCAAGGTGCCCCGGCGCGATTTTATCCGGATGGACCGGCACCATCTGGCCTATCTCAACGGGGTGCAGAAACTGAATTGCATCTACTGCGGGTATTGCAACGGGGTGATCGCCTGGGTGCGTGAAGTTGCCAGCCGCACTGAAGCCTATTGGTGCCCGATCAAGCATGCCGCGCGGGTTGCAGGGGCCCACGCGCGCTATGCCGAGTTTTCCGAATTCGGAGATGGCGAGGGGTTCGAGGCAGGATTGGCGCGCTCCCGTCGCAAAGTGCAGGAGAAGGATGGCCCGGACGAGGCTGACGGAGGGTGAACCGTTTGGGATCGCGCCTGCCATAAAAGAAAAACGGGCGTCCGGTGAGGGCGCCCGTTTTTCCATTTTGAAGGATGCAGCTTGTGGGAAACTTAGAGGTTTTCCTGCTGCGGCATACCAAGGATATGAAAGCCACCATCGACACGGATGACCTCACCCGTTGTATAGGCGCCCGCATCCGAGGCCAGATAGACGGCGGTGCCGCCCACAGCTTCAAGCGTTGCGTTTGACCGCAAGGGCGCGTTCTGTTCGGTGTGCTTGTAGGTCTTGCGCGCCCCGCCAATAGCGGCGCCGGCGAGGGTCTTCATCGGGCCAGGCGAGATCGCGTTGACGCGGATGCCATCGGGGCCAAGGTCATTGGCCAGATAGCGGGTGGCGCTTTCCAATGCGGCCTTGGCAACGCCCATCACGTTGTAGTTCGGGGTCACCCGGTTGGAGCCGCCATAGGTCAGCGTCAGCAAGGTGCCACCGCTCTCCTCCATCATCGGATAGGCGCGGCGCGCCACCTCGATGAAGGAATAGGCAGAGATATCCATGGAGTTCTTGAAGTTCGCGCGGCTGGTGTTGATGAACCGGCCGGTCAGCTCTGTCTTGTCCGAATAGGCAATCGCGTGCACCACAAAATCGATCGTCGGCCAGCGCGCTGCGAGCTGTTCGAATGCGGTGTCGAGCGAGGCATCGTCGGTCACATCCACATCAACCATGAAATCGCTGCCGACAGAGGCCGCGAGCGGTTCCAGCCGCTTGCCAAAGGCTTCACCCTGATAGGTGAAGGCCAGCTCGGCTCCGGCCTCGTGCATCGCCTTGGCGATGCCCCAGGCGATGGAACGTTCGTTGGCCACGCCCATGATCAGGCCCCGTTTGCCGGTCAAAACTCCAGACATGACGTGCTTATCCCTTGTACTTGCTCAGAACCATGGAGCCGTTAGTGCCCCCAAACCCAAAACTGTTGGTCATCACGCTGTCCAGACCGGCGTTCTCCACATAGGAGGTGGCGATTTCGCCCTCTTCGATGCCTTCGGACAGGGTTTCGACGTTGATCGACGGGGTGATGAAATCATTGTCCAGCATCAGAAGGCAGAAGATCGCCTCCATCGCTCCGGCAGCACCCTGGGCGTGGCCGGTCATCGACTTGGTCGAGGAAATCGGCGGCACCTGGCCTGCGCCAAAGACGCGGCGGGCAGCTTCGACTTCGCCGAGGTCGCCGACCGGGGTCGAGGTGCCATGGGCGTTGATATAGGAGACCTTGCGACCCTCGGGCAGGGTGGACAGGGCCAGACGCATGGCGCGCTCGCCGCCTTCACCGCTGGGGGCAACCATGTCGTGCCCGTCCGAGGTTGCGGCAAAACCGGTGACCTCGGCATAGATCTTGGCGCCGCGGGCCAGCGCGTGATCGAGATCTTCCAGCACGACGATGCCGCCGCCGCCGGTGATCACGAAACCATCGCGGTTCTGGTCAAAGGCGCGCGAGGCCTTTTCGGGCGTGTCGTTGTATTTCGAAGACATCGCGCCCATCGCGTCGAACAGGCAGGACAGGGTCCAGTCCAGCTCTTCGGCGCCGCCTGCGAACATCACGTCCTGCTTGCCCATCATGATCTGCTCGGCGGCGCTGCCGATGCAGTGCAGCGAAGTGGAGCAGGCCGAGGTGATGGAATAGTTGATGCCCTTGATCTTGAACGCGGTCGACAGGTTCGCGGAGATCGTGGACGACATGCATTTCGGCACCGCGAACGGCCCGATCCGCTTGGTCGCGCCGGTTTTCAGAACGGTCTGATGCGCGGCCAGCAGGGACGAGGTCGACGGTCCGCCGGACCCTGCAATGAGACCGGTGCGGTCGTTGACGATCTGATCTTCGGAAAGGCCGGAATCGGCAATCGCCTGGCTCATGGCGATATGGGCATATGCGGCTCCCGGCCCCATGAAGCGCAGGGTGCGCTTGTCCACATGTTCGGCAGGATCGATTTTCAGCGTGCCGGCCACCTGGCTGCGAAAGCCGTGTTCGGCCATTTCGGGGCTGGCTACGATACCGGATTTCCCGGCCTTGAGCGATGCAAGAACCTCTTCGGCTGTGTTGCCGATCGAGGAGACGATGCCAAGACCGGTGACGACGACGCGACGCATAGGTGCACTCCCTTAATAGCTTTTGTCTTACTAGGCCGTGCAGGGCGTGGGTGCAAGATGGGTTGGGGGGGAGCTAAGTGCTGATGGCAGTCTTTGTAAACTTAGGTCAACTTAGCTCTTAGGATTATATTGAGCGGCTCGTTGCCAACGCTTTGCCATTATGTCTTTTTGTCGCTTAGGTTGAAAGAGATCCCTCATCCACATTATGATGAGGGAGAAGATATAGTGGAGGCGACGGTGACGGCAGCCAGTTTTAAGGAAAACTACCAGAACCCGTTCAACGAACTGTCTGAGTTGCGCTTACAGCTCAACGCCTCGGAGAATGATCAATTCGAAATTAAGTGTAGGATGCGCTTCAGTGTTATGCGTCAAGAGTACAATGGGCGCGAGTATAAGGTTGGGTTGAAACGAGCATCGCTGCGCTTGAATCTTGAAGGTTGTGAGACCACACTTGATCCAGTTTTTGGTGAAAATGCACTTGCCGCCGTTACTGAGGAAGAAACACTCGAAATTGCTTCCCACGCAAAAGCTAGCATCAACGTGAATGCTGGAACTGTGTGCGCGCCGAGCGCAGGCGCTGGGCTGGGAGCTGGTGCGGAGGCGAAAAAAGCTCGCAGAAGCAGTCATAGTAACACACGCTTGCCGATGACCGCCAAACCAAACGACACGTGGGAGATTGTGGGGCAGTCTGTCGGCGGCACATCTCAGGCAAATTTGGACGGAACTGCGTTGGCAGGGCAGCGGCTCTGCACCGTACAACGAAGAGAAGGTGGCAACCGTTTGGCGGTGACAGGGGAAGTACACGCGTCGAAAGGGGCAATAAACGTTTCAGCAGAAGGTGGAAATAGGTGGGGCAAGGACTTCGCAGTGTGGGGGAATAAAGACGCTGTAATTGGGCAGGTCTTAAAAAAGGCACTTGAACGTGAGACAATTCGCGCCTCGTCAAGCGTTTTTGTTGTTTCGCGCTGTGAAGTTGCTGAACAATGAACAAGCTGTTTGATGATATTCTAACATTGGAGGAACTGGCGGCGATCGACGCGGTTCACAGCAGCAATTCTACCCGGTTTGATGTACTGGTGCGCCTTGCGGGCCTGGACCCAAGCAAAGACTTTCGGTTTTCTCAACTTCTCCGTCTTGACTTGCGCAGTGCAGATTTACGCGACTTTGACTTTACAGGCTCGGACCTGCGTCAAAGTGTAGTTGATGCGCAGACCATCATTGATAAATCGACAATTCTGGATGGCGCGCAGATTGACTGGATCTCGGCGGAGACGCTGCCGATCGTACAGCAAATGCAAGAAATCGAAGCAGCGCTTTCATCAGATAAACGGCTCGCACTAATCCAAGAGATGATAAAAAAGCATGGCCGCACGAACCATGTGGTCACTTACTTGGTCCGAGCCGCTATCGCTGCCAAGGAGATTGAAACATTTTTGGATTTCGTGACAAATCTTCCTGCTGAACTCGATCCTGAACAGGTCAGGCAACTCAGCGCGCATGGTACGAATCTGCTAGAAAAGAAATTCAAGAAAAATCAAAGCAGGACACGACGTAGTGCGACTGCAAAATTCGCTATTGAACCTATTGTCAAGCGGTTGCAGGAGAGTCCTGGTGGGTTCGGGGCCCAACTTTTCGGCAAGCTCGCAGAAGTAATGAATGATAAGGCTGAGACTATTCAGCTGAAAGGGGTCGCGACGACTGAGCCACAGGATTTGCGAAAAGCCTTTGCATTGTTGCGACGCAACTAGCCTCTCTCACTGGCATCTGGCCGTAAGTGTCGGCTTATAGGGGGGCATTGGCAATAGCTGTGCCATCGTGGACAAGTTCCACAATCCATCCGGTTGGTCTGAACGTCCGTGTCGCTTTGAGAACAGGCCGGAGATCCTCTTTGCGCTGATACCCGAAATCTCTCTCCAACAAAAAAGAGGCCCCGCGGGGCCTCCTGATCTTCTCACCTGGTTGTGACTGGCTCCAGCCGCGGCGGGCCTCAGCCCTCGCTCAGAACTACCCGCATGTCCTTGACCTGATAGATCTCTTCGCCATCGGCCTCGACCGTGCCGTCGGCAACGCCCATGGTCAGGCGGCGGGTCTGCATCGCCTTTTTGAAATCTACCTTGTAGGTCAGCATCTTGCGGTCCGGGCGGACCATGCCGGTCAGCTTCACTTCGCCAACGCCCACGGCCATGCCGCGGCCCTTCCAGCCGCGCCAGCCGAGGTTAAAGCCGGTGAGCTGCCACAGCCCGTCCAGACCCAGGCAGCCGGGCATGATCGGGTTGCCGGGGAAGTGGCATTCGAAGAACCACAGGTCCGGGGTGATGTCGAACTCGGCCAGGATGTGGCCCTTGCCGTGGCTGCCGCCGTCGGCGCTCACTTCGGTGATGCGGTCCATCATCAGCATCGGCGGCGCGGGCAGCTGGGCATTGCCCGGGCCGAACAGCTCGCCTCGGGCGCATTTCAGCAAATCTTCTTTGTCAAAGCTGCTCGGGTAGTCGGCCATGCTGGCGGTGCTCCTGCTGAGGTGTCTGTTTTCAATCTGGCCTCCTGTAGCATCGGCCCTGCGGGTCCTGCAAGGGTTCTGCATCTGTCCCGTCCATGTGCTGCCCATGTGCTGCGGGGGCTTTGCGCGGGGCGCGGTGCAAGACGCCGCAGGGGAATCCATTTGAAAATCCCCCCCCCGTTGCCCCTATATATACGGTCAGCAACGCGAGGCAGGATCTGCACATGACGCCAAACAGCGAAGATCTGGCAACCAACTGGCTGGGACAGGCCGGTCTGCGCCCGACCCGGCAACGGGTGGCGCTGGCTGAACTGCTGGTCGGGGATGGCAAGCATCGCCATGTCACCGCCGAAAGCCTGTTCGAAGCCGCCAAGGACAAGGGTGCGGCCGTGTCGCTGGCCACCGTCTACAACACGCTGCGCGCTTTTTGCGAGGCGGGCGTGCTGCAGGAGATCACGGTGGACGGGTCGAAAAGCTATTTCGACACCAACACCCATGACCACCCGCATTACTACTGGGAGCAGGAAGGCCGCGTCAGCGATGCGCCCTCGGATCAGCTGGTGATCCAGCGCCTGCCCGAGGCGCCCGAAGGCATGGAGATCGCATCGGTCGATGTAGTGGTCCGCCTGCGCAAGAAGGCCGATCACGGCTGAACGTCTGATTCTCTTTCCGTAGCGTCCTTTTTGAAAGCCTGCGTCAGCGCAGCCATTGCCCGCGCGGTGAACGACCCAGGGCTGGGGTCTGCGTGGCAGGTCAGCACGACCGGCTCCACCGCCTGCGGCGCGGCCAGCGGGCGGGCGATCAGCGGCAGTCCTTCATAGCTGTGATCCGATTGCGGCAGGCTGTAGGCCAGCCCGATGCCTTCGCCGCTGGCGGCTAGGCTGCGCAAAAGTTCCAGAGAGGCGGCGCGATGGGCGATGGCGGGCACCAGCCCGGCGCCGCGAAACAGCCGCATCATATGAGCAATCGACAAGCCCTCGCGCGACAGGATCAGCGGCTGGCTCGCGAGGTCGTCCAGGCTGACCTCGGCCCGGGCGGCCAGCGCATGATCCGGCGGCATCAGCGCCTGTGGCGTGACGCGATAAAGCTCCTGCCGGGTAAAGCTGGAATCAAGCCCCAGATCCCAGGTCAGCGCCAGATCACAGGCGCCGGACAGTTGCGCTGCGATCAGATCCTCGAAATCGCTCTCCAACAAGTCCAACTCCACCCCCGGCAGGGTCTGGCGCAGCACCCGCAGGGCACGTGGCAGCAGAAAGGGCGCAAGATCGCGGAAACATCCCAGTACCAGCCGCCCCTGTGGCGCGGCGCCCGTGCCCGCGTGTTCCAGCCGCGCGGCCTCGGACAACAGCGCCTCGGCTGCGGTGACAAACTCGCGCCCTTGCGGCGTCAGGGCCAGCGCCGCGCCTTTTCTGCGCAGGAACAATACCCGGCCCAGATGTGCCTCGATCCGGGCCAGCGCGGCGGACAGGGCGGGCTGGCTGACATGCAGCGCCGACGCCGCGCCAGACAGGCTGCCATGGCGGGCGATGGCGGTGACATATTCATAGTGGCGCAGGGTGAGGTATAACATGAGGCAAAGGGTATATTAAAAAGATATGATTTGAAATTATGTTCTAGCCAGATCAACTTTGCCAGCAGCAAGACGTCCAATAAGGGAGACGAAAGATGGTGCATCCGCTGATCACCGAAGAGCAGGTCGAAACCTACCAGCGCGACGGGGTGGTGATGATCAAGGGCCTGTTCAAGGATCAGGTCGATCTGCTGCGAAAGGGGGTAGAGGCCAATATGGCAGAGCCGGGCCCTTATGCGTCCAACAACGAAAAGAAGGGCCAGACCGGGCGTTTCTTTGACGACTACTGCAACTGGACGCGGATTTCCGAGTTTGACGAAGCGATCAAGGCCTCGCCAGTGGCCGAGGTTGCCGCCGATCTGATGCGCTCTGACCGGGTGCAGATGTTCCACGATCACGTGCTGGTCAAGGAGCCGGGCACCTCGATGGCGACGCCCTGGCACCAGGATGGTCCCTATTACTTTGTCGAGGGCCAGCAGACGATCAGCTTCTGGTCGCCGCTGGATCCCGTGCGGGAGGCGTCGCTGCGCTGCGTCGCCGGATCGCATGCCTGGGAAAAGGAAGTGCTGCCCACCCGCTGGGTCTCGGAAGAGGGGTTCTTTGCCGACGAAGGCCAGTACATGGCTGTGCCCGATCCTGATGCCGAAGGCATGCGGGTCATGGAGTGGGAGATGGAGCCGGGCGACGCCGTGGCTTTCAACTATCGCACCCTGCATGGCGCCCGCGGCAATACCGCAGATCAGCGCCGCCGTGCCTTTTCCCTGCGGCTGGTGGGCGACGATGCACGTTATGTTGAACGCCCCGGCCCGACCTCACCGCCGTTTCCGGGCCATGACATGCAGCAGGGCCAGCGCCTGCGCGAGGATTGGTTCCCGGTGCTGTTGCAGCGGTAAGCGGCTGCTATGAAGGCGGGGCAGGGGGTGCCGGGGAAACCGGCCTCAGAACCACTGCCCCGGCTCCATCAACCCCAGATCCAGCAACTGGCGCGAATGCCATTCGAACGGGGTGGAGTTGTGCCAGCGGAAGCTGTGGATATCGAACGAAGAGCCGGGATTGCGTTTCAGCGCCTTGGCGGTGCGGAAGGAACAGATGGCTGCCGTCAGGTTGTGATGCCAGGGGCAGGAGTAGGTGTTGTATTCGTCGATATTGAAAGTGTGGTTCGGCTGTAGCTCCAGGTCGGGTCTGGCCCGGAACAAAGAGATCCGGTCGATCTTGCGGCTGGCCTGCGGGATGTGTTCCTCGTGGCGCCAGCGCACACCGCCGAAAAAGTCGAGCTGTCGCTCCTCGGGGCTGCTTTTGGCGCCGATATAGCGGGACTGAGCGTAGTATCCCGATTTATCCAGATAGGCATTGGCCAGCGACACGGCGTTGGGGTGAGCCTGAAGATCGCCTGCGTAAAGGTCGATCACATAGGTCAGCATCGCGGCGCGCTTTTCCTCTGTGTGAAAGGTCAGCATTTCCGCGACAGTCCGCGTTTCGCAAAACGGGAAGAACAGGTATTCCGCGTTATAGCAGTAGTAGAGCCAGCATCCGGGGCTTGCGGTGCGGATCACCTTGTTGATTGCGGCAAAGACGGTTTCGGGCACGCTGCAGTCAAACGGCACCCGGTGCACCCGGTTTTTCACATCCCCCGGCAGGTCAAAGGCATCGGGGATCAGGGCGATCACCTCGGCAAAGCCGCTTTGCAGGTGGTGGCGCAGGGTGGTGCCGATTTCCACGTCATCTTCGAAAAAGATCAGCGCGACGGGCCCCTTGACCAGCAGCGCCGACTGCTGCTCAAGAAAATCGTCGAGGGAAGAATACATCACGGCGGTCTGCTCCTGCCTTTCTGGCATTTGCTCCCAAAATCGGGTAAGTGCGCCTGCATTGCAAGCGGCGTCATTTCCCAGTATGGCAGGCCGCTGATCCCTATGTCCGGCTGGAAGGCAACGAACCCATGAGCGCCCCCAAGAAGCTGTTTATCAAGACCTATGGCTGTCAGATGAATGTCTATGACAGCGAACGCATGGCCGAGGCGCTGGGCGGGCAGGGCTATGTCGAGACGAAATCGGCGGATGATGCCGACATGATCCTGCTGAACACCTGCCATATCCGGGAAAAGGCCGCCGAAAAGGTCTATTCCGAGCTGGGCCGGTTCAAGGGGCTGAAGGCAGAGAAGCCGGATCTGAAGATCGGCGTTGCGGGCTGCGTTGCGCAGGCCGAGGGCGAAGAGATCATGCGCCGCCAGCCGCTGGTCGATCTGGTGGTCGGACCGCAAAGTTATCACCGCCTGCCAGAGATGGAGAGCAAGGCGCGCGCGGGGGAGAAGGTGCTCGACACCGATTTCCCCGAAGAGGACAAATTCGAAAAGCTCAAGAACCGCCCCAAGGCCAAGCGTGGCCCGACGGCCTTCCTGACGGTGCAGGAAGGCTGCGACAAGTTCTGTGCCTTCTGTGTAGTACCCTATACCCGTGGTGCCGAAGTGTCCCGCCCCGTGTCCCGCATCATCGGTGAGGCGCAGGAACTGGTGGAGCGCGGCGTGCGCGAGATCACGCTGCTGGGTCAGAACGTCAACGCCTACCACGGCGAGGGGCCGAATGGCGCGGACTGGACCCTGGCGCAGCTGATCTGGGAGCTGGACAAGATCGACGGGCTGGAGCGGATCCGCTTTACCACCTCGCACCCCAACGACATGATGGACGACCTGATCGAGGCGCATGGCACCTGCAAAAAGCTGATGCCTTATCTGCACTTGCCCGTGCAGGCCGGATCGGACCGGATCCTGAAACGGATGAACCGCAGCCATACCGCCGAAAGCTATATCCGCCTGATCGAACGCATTCGCGCCGCGCGGCCGGATATCCTGATCTCGGGCGATTTCATCGTCGGCTTCCCGGAAGAGACCGAAGAGGACTTCCAGGCCACGCTCGACCTGATCGAGGAAGTGAAATACGGCACTGCCTATTCCTTCAAATACTCGACCCGTCCGGGCACCCCGGCGGCCGAGCGCGCGCAGGTAGAGGCCGCAGTGGCGGATGAACGCCTGCAGCGGCTGCAGGCCCTGCTGACCCGCCAGCAGCGCGAGGTGCAGGACAGCATGGTCGGGCGCGAAGTTGGCGTGTTGTTCGAAAAGGCGGGCCGTCTGCCCGGGCAGATGGTGGGCAAATCCGACTATCTGCACGCGGTGCATGTGGCCGATTGCGACCGCGCCATCGGCGATCTGGCGCGGGTGCGCATCGTGTCCTCGGGCGCCAATTCGCTGGCCGGTGAGCTGATCGGCTGACCATTTCCTCGGGCCTCTGCAGCCTTTGATCACCTCGCTCCTTTGGCGCGGGGTGAGTCTTTATTGCATCCATTTTGTAGACAGTTTTAAGAAATTTGTTTGAGTGTTGGGGAAATCCGCATAGTTTTGGGAAAAAATAGGCTCCGCCAAGGGGCAATAGGCTGAAAAGTTGTGTAGTTTATTGTTTATACATGGATTGATGCTGTTACCGTGAGGCTTAACGCTCGTGGTGGCATGCTCCCGGGGGGACTTAGGTGAAGGATATCTGGTTGTGCTGAATTTCAAGTTGAGAAAAGCAGGCGCTTTGCTGGCCGCTGCCACGGTCGCATTCAGTCTGGCGGGGGCGTCTGTTCAGGCGCAGGATACGCAGACACGTACTGTTGTCGGGGAACGCTATGTGCCGACCATCTGGGTTGATCCGGATGGCTGCGAACATTGGGTAATGGACGATGGCGCCGAAGGTTACATGACACCGCATGTCACACCGGACGGCAAACCTGTGTGTCGTCCCGGTCTGCTGTGCGGTATGATGCCGACGGATCAGTTCTTTGCCACAGACAAGCATTTCATCAACGCGGCAGGCCGCAAGCGCCTGACGGAATTCTTTCAGAAGACAAAACCGAGCACACGGTATTTCGTGATTGCCGGTCACACCGACAGCCGCGCCTCGGATGAATACAATATCGGCCTGTCGCAACGCCGGGCCAATGCGGTGGCTCAGGTCGCGCGATCTGCCGGTGCGCGGGTTGGTGATATCCGCGCCTACGGCGAACGTGATCCGCGCGTTCCCAATACCAGCGCGGCCAATATGGCGCAGAACCGTCGCGTCGAAATCTATTGTGTGCGCTAAGGGGGATTACAGCATGACCATTCTCAAAGGGGCCGCTGCTCTGTGCCTTGCGCTTTCGGTTGCTGCGTGTACCGATGTCACCGACAAAACCCGCGACCAGAACATTTTTGACGGCAAAAGTGGCGATCTTTCGCAGCTGACTGCCGGTATCTGGGTCGATCCGCAGGGCTGTGAACACTGGATCATCGACGACGGTGTCGAAGGCTATGCCGACCTGCGCCGTACGCCGGATGGCAAACCCGTCTGCAACAGCGAATTGCCGCGCAATGTCGCAACCGGCCCGTTCAAGTCCGGTTCCACCTATGGCGACCCGCTGTAAGCGCATCAAACGATTTTAAGAACAACGCAGCCGCCCGTCTCTGGGCGGCTGTTTTCTTTTGCCGTTCTGACCCCGTCCGTATTGTGTCAGCCCATTTTTGTTTCAACCGTGTGAATTTTGCCGGGCTGCGCTTGCACCGGGCGCGCGGCAGAGGCACATTGAAGGAAACCGCAAGCCAGAGGAATAGAGATTGGTCACCAGCGCCCCGCCGTCGTCGTCCCACCCCCATCCCGACACCGCACATGAAGTGCTGCTGGAATTTCCTGACAATCGCCTGCTGATCGACCTCTGTGGGGAATACGACCGCAATATCGCCGATATCGAACAGAAGCTGGGCGTGCAGATCTTGCGCCGCGGCAATCTTCTGTCGGTGATGGGCGAGGAAGCCAGCCGCGAACAGGCCGCAGCGGTTCTGACTGCGCTCTATGATCGGCTGGAAACAGGCCGCAGCGTCGAAAGCGCCGATGTGGACCGCGAACTGCGCATGGGGCCGTCGGATCAGACCGATCCGGGCGGCCAGTTGGAAATGTTCAGTGGCGGCAAGGTCGAAATCAAGACCCGCAAGAAGCTGGTGGAGCCGCGCACCGACGCGCAGAAGGCCTATGTGCAGGCCTTATATGAACACGAGCTGGCATTCGGCATCGGCCCGGCCGGCACCGGCAAGACCTATCTGGCTGTCGCGGTCGGGGTCAGCATGTTCATCACTGGACAGGTGGACAAGATCATCCTCTGCCGTCCTGCTGTTGAGGCGGGCGAACGGCTCGGCTTCTTGCCTGGCACCCAGGAGGAAAAGGTCGATCCCTATATGCAGCCGCTTTATGACGCGCTGAATGACTTCCTGCCCGGCAAGCAACTGGCCAAGCTGAAGGAAGAGAAGACGATCGAGATCGCGCCGCTGGCCTTTATGCGGGGGCGCACGCTTTCGAATGCCTTTGTGGTGCTGGACGAGGCGCAGAACGCCACCACCATGCAGATGAAGATGTTCCTGACCCGCCTTGGCGAAGGTTCGCGCATGGTGATCACCGGCGACCGCAGCCAGGTGGACCTGCCGCGCGGCGTGCCGTCTGGCTTGGCGGATGCGGAGCGGTTGCTGAGCAGCATTCCCAAGATCAGCTTCAACTATTTCACCGCCCGCGATGTGGTGCGTCACCCACTGGTGGCGGCGATCATCGAAGCCTATGACGCGGATGTTCCGGCAATCTGATCCCGGCGCCCTGCGCCGGGTCCGTGATGTCGGACCCCAGCGGATATGTGAAAGCGACAGATGACATTAGAGATTTCCACCGAAGACAGCCGCTGGGATGCGGTTGCGCTTGAGGCGCTGGCGGAGCGGTCCATCGGCGCTGCGCTTGCGCATTTTGATCTGGAGGCCGAGGAATGCGAGATTTCCCTGCTGGCCTGCGACGATGCGCGCATCGCGGATCTGAACGCAGAATTCCGTGAAAAGCCGACCCCGACCAATGTGCTCAGCTGGCCAGCCGAGGAACTCTCTGCCGAGGAGCCGGGCGGGGATCCTCTGCCGCCAGAGGCTGATTTTACGGGCGAAATCCCGCTGGGTGACATTGCCATTGCCTATGAAACCTGCGCCCGTGAGGCAGAGGAAGCGGGCAAACCGCTGGCCGATCATCTCTGTCATCTGCTTGTTCACGGAGTGTTGCATCTTTTGGGTTACGATCACATTCGCGACCCCGACGCCACACTAATGGAGGGGCTGGAGGTCGAGATACTTGGCAAACTGGGTATCGATAACCCATATACGGTAAATGGAAGCCCCTGAACGGGGCATATTGGATAGGATAAATGGGCGACATAGAAGGCAGTTCTAACGCAGCGCATGGCGCGCTGCATATGAAGAGTGAGGCCATCGAGGCCACGGAACACGCGGAAAAGACCGGACTGTTGGGGCGTATTTTCGGCTCCTTGTCGGCGTCTGCCGCGACGGAGGAACAGGAAGAGCAGCAGGACGCTGTCTCCGAGGTTCAGCCACATGGCATGATCAATCTGCGCCGGATGCGGGTTGAAGATGTTGCTATCCCCTCGGCCGAGATCGTGGCCGTCCCCGTGACAATCGAAAGCGACGATCTGGTGCAGGTCTTCCGCGACAGCGGCTTTACCCGTGTCCCGGTTTACGAGGGCACGCTGGACACGCCGCTTGGCTTTGCTCACCTCAAGGATTTTGCCCTGACCCACGGGTTCAACTGCGGGGCGGAGCCGTTCAATCTGCGCGAGATGCTGCGCCCGCTGCTGTTTGTGCCACCGTCGATGCCCATCGGGGTGCTTCTGGCCAAGATGCAGGCCGAACGTCGGCATATGGCGCTGGTGATCGACGAATATGGCGGTGTTGACGGTCTGGTGACCATCGAAGACCTCATTGAGCAGGTCATCGGTGAGATCGAGGACGAACACGACACCGGCGAGGATCAGACCTGGTTTCGGGAAAAATCGGGCTGCTATATCGCCCAGGCCCGCACGCCACTGGATGAATTTGAGGCCGAGATCGGCCAGTCGCTGACCAATCACGACGATGTCGACGAAGAAGAGATCGACACGCTGGGTGGACTGGTCTTCATGCTGTCGGGCCGGGTGCCCGCGCGCGGAGAGGTGATCGTGCACCCGGATGGGCCTGAGTTCGAGATCATGGATGCCGATCCCCGCCGGATCAAACGGCTGCGGGTTCTGGTGCCCCACGCCGCGGAATGACGAAGGTTTCCGGTCTGCGCAGCAGGTTGGGGCGGCTGACGCCCCATTTGCCCGTCCTCGCGCTGGCCTTTGGATTTGGCGCGCTCATGTCGCTGGCGCTGGCGCCCAATCACATGCTCTGGACCGTGCCGACTGCTCTGGCGGTGATTGGCGCTTTTGCCCTGCGGGCGCGGACGTCCTGGGCGGGCGCGCTGCTGGGCTGGGCCTTCGGCCTTGGGTATTTCGCTTTTGGCCTGTCGTGGATCGTTGAACCCTTTCAGGTGGATGCGCAGCGGCACGCCTGGATGGCGCCCTTTGCCCTTATGTTTCTGGCCGGTGGTCTGGCGCTGTTCTGGGGCGCCGCCTTTGCCGGGGCCGTGCGGTGGAGCATGGGGGCGTCGCGCGTCGCCCTTCTGATTGCCTTCTGGAGTCTTGCAGAATTTGCCCGCGCCTATCTTCTGACCGGCTTTCCCTGGGCCGCTTTCGGACAGTTCTGGATTGATACGCCCGCAGCGCAGCTGCTGCCGTGGATTGGTCCGCAGGGGCTGGCGGTTCTGACGCTTGCCGCGTTCCTGCCGCTGGCGTTGCTGCGCCAAAGCCCCGCGCGGGCGGTCCTGCCCGGTGGTGCGCTTGTGGCTCTGGTGGCGCTGCTGCCGTCTCCTCCCGAGGTCGAACTGACCGATCATAAGGTGCGTTTGGTGCAGCCCAATGCGCCGCAGCACCAGAAATGGCACCCGGATCTGCGCTGGGATTTCGTGCGCCGCGCCATGGGCTTTAACGCCCAAGGCCCGCGCCCCGATATGATCATCTGGCCGGAAACCGCGGTGCCGCAGTTGTTGAACTATGCCGGGGATACGCTGGAGGCGATCCTTGAGCAGGCGCCGGGCGTGCCACTCTTGCTGGGGATCCAGCGCGAAGAAGGCGGCGCCTATTTCAATTCGGCTGCTCTGATCAGCGCCGATGGTTCTGCCGGGCAGATCTATGACAAGGCACATCTGGTGCCCTTCGGGGAATACGTGCCTTTTGGCGATCTGATGGCGCGGTTCGGATTCCATGGTTTGGCCTCTCAGGCCGGGGCGGGCTATGCTGCGGGACCCGGCGCGCGGCTAATGGATCTGCCTATCGGCAACGCACTGCCGCTGATCTGCTACGAGGCAGTCTTCCCGCAGGATGTGAACGCCGCACCTGATCGCCCGGACATGCTGGTGCAGATCACCAATGATGCCTGGTTCGGCACTCGTTCGGGGCCCTATCAGCATCTGGTGCAGGCGCGGATGCGGTCCGCAGAGCAGGGGTTGCCGATGCTGCGCGCCGCCAATACCGGTATTTCCGGCGTGATCGACCCCTATGGGCGCCTTGGCCCGTCGCTGCCCCTGGGGGAGGCTGGCTATGTGGATGTGATCCTGCCCGCGGCGCTTCCCGCGACCCCTTACAGCGGCACCGGGGACTGGCCGGTGCTGATCCTGCTGCTGGGGCTGGCAGGTGCGGCGCTGCGCCGCGGCGGAAATATGCAGGCGCGTTCATAGCTGCTCAACCTCTGACCGGTAAAAGCATTGACGACAACCGTCTTCCCACGTAGGTAGTTTCGGTTCCTCCCACAACGGCTTCCTGGCGTGGCGAGGCGAAACCAAATGGAGCACTTTTCATGACCCGCAAGCACTATATTTTCACTTCGGAATCCGTTTCCGAGGGCCACCCGGATAAGGTCTGTGACCGAATTTCCGATGCCGTTCTGGACGCCTTTCTGGCGGAAGAGCCAGAAGCGCGTGTCGCGGCAGAGACCTTTGCCACAACCAATCGCGTTGTGATCGGGGGCGAGGTGGGTCTGTCCGACCAGGACAAACTGCACGATTACATGGGCAAGATCGACGAGATCGCCCGCGCCTGCATCAAGGACATCGGCTACGAGCAGGACAAGTTCCACCACGAGACCGTGGAAATCACCAACCTGCTGCATGAACAGTCCGCTCATATCGCGCAGGGTGTCGATTCGGCCGAGAACAAGGACGAAGGTGCTGGCGACCAAGGCATCATGTTCGGCTTTGCCACCAATGAAACCGACGCGCTGATGCCCGCGCCGATCCAGTTCAGCCACGCGATTCTGCGTCGCCTTGCCGAAGTGCGCAAGAACGGCACCGAACCTGCACTGGGTCCCGATGCCAAATCGCAGCTGTCCATCAATTATGAGAACGGCAAGCCGGTGGGCGTCAACTCGCTGGTGCTGTCGACCCAGCATCTGGACGAGTCGCTGACATCCGACGATATCCGCCAGATCGTGGAACCTTATATCCGCGAGACCCTGCCCGAGGGCTGGCTGACCGCAGAAACCATCTGGCACGTAAACCCGACCGGCAAGTTCGTGATCGGCGGCCCCGATGGCGATGCTGGCCTCACCGGCCGCAAGATCATCGTCGACACCTATGGTGGTGCGGCCCCGCATGGCGGCGGCGCCTTCTCGGGCAAGGATCCGACCAAGGTTGACCGTTCGGCGGCTTATGCCGCGCGCTATCTGGCCAAGAACGTCGTTGCCGCTGGCATGGCCGACAAATGCACCATCCAGCTGTCTTATGCGATTGGCGTGTCCCAGCCGTTGTCGATTTATGCCGACACCCACGGCACCGGCGACGTCGCGCCTGAGGCGATTGAAAAAGCCATTGGTCAGGTGATGGATCTCAGCCCGCGCGGCATCCGCTCGCATCTGGGCCTTAACAAGCCGATCTATCAGCGCACCGCGGCCTATGGTCACTTTGGCCGCGAACCCGATGCCGATGGCGGCTTCAGCTGGGAACGCACTGATCTGGTCGAGGCGCTGAAAAAGGCCGTCTGATCCGGTCAGGCTGTGTATTGCAAAACGGGGGCGGGCCACGGGGCCTGCCCCTTTTTTTGATCCGCGACTGGTGTAGGGCGCAGGGCTTGAGCTACGCGCCGGGGCCGAACTAGTCTTTTCCGGCGGGGAATGCCCTTCGCGCAAAGGAAGCCATGTCCATATGAACCGTTCATCCCTGCCTATATTCTCGCTACTTTGCCTTGTGCTGCTGGCATTGCCGTTACCCCTGCTGGCCAGGGAGCCCCTGCCGCAGAAATTTCGTATCGACGGAGAGGCCTTGGTGTTTGACACCGAAACCGACATCACCGGCGCGGCGTCCGAGATCACCCCCGAGGACATCGACGCCTTTCGCAGCATCCTGGCAGACAACCCGCAGGTCACCGAGATCCGGCTGAACAGTGGTGGCGGCAGTGTCTATGCCGGGGCCGAAATCGCATGGATCGTCATGGACCATGGGCTGAATACTTCGGTCGATGGCGAATGCGTCAGCGCCTGTGTCGATATCTTCCTGGCCGGGCAGCGGCGGCGCATGATGTTGGGGTCCAAGATCGGGTTTCATCAGCGCAGCTGGTCGCCGGAAGCGGTACAAAGCTATTACCGGGAATGGCGCGATGACGAAGACTGGGCCACCCCTTTTGAATTCGGCTCCTGGATCTATCAGGACACTCAGGAGGAAATCTACGAACAGCTGACCTATCTGGTATCGCGCGGGGTCGATCCGGCCTTTGCGATTGAAACCATGCGGGTGCGCCCCAATGCCGAATGGTACCCGTCCCGCTTGCGACTGGTGGCTGCCGGAGTGTTGCGGGAACAGGCGCCGCAGGATCAGTAGCACCGGGACAGCTCTCTTGACCCGCAGGGCGGCTTGCGGCAGATGGACGCCCAGCATTCGCCCGCCTGCGCCTGTTAATGGCGAAACGCAAGATCGGGCGTGGAAACACCGGCAATGAAAAGGCCCGTCCGATGTCTGATGACAAGAAAACCAGCTCTGCCAGCCACCCGGCGCGGACCGATGCGGCCGACAAACACGCTAGCGGCGCGCCCTGGCGCAATTTCTATGGCCGTTTCAGCGGCAAGACCCTGAAGGACAGCCAGCGACGTTATCTGGACGAGGACCTCGGGGCGCTGTCGCCCGGGGCAGTGGGCTGGGATGAAAACCCGGAGCGCAATCCGCTAGATCTGCAGGCGCTGTTTGCCGGTCGCGATATCTGGCTCGAGGTCGGCTTTGGTGGCGGCGAACATCTGGTACATCAGGCCCAGAAAAACCCAGGAGTCGGCATCATCGGCGCCGAACCCTTTATCAACGGGGTGGCCATGCTGCTGGGCAAGATCCGCAAGGCAAATGCGGATAATATCGCAGTGCATCCCGGCGATGCGCGCGATCTGATGGATGTGCTGCCCGAAGCGTCGATTTCGCGCGCCTTCCTGCTCTATCCCGATCCCTGGCCGAAGAAACGCCATCACCGCCGCCGTTTTGTGACCCAGGAGCATCTTGAGCCGCTGGCCCGCTGCCTGAAACCCGGCGCGATTTTCCGGGTGGCGACGGATATTCCTGATTACGTCCGCCAGACCCTGGAAGAAGTGCCAAGAGCGGGCTTTGAATGGCTGGCCGAGCGCCCTGCCGACTGGCGCGAGCCCTGGGACGACTGGATTTCCACCCGTTACGAACAAAAGGCCCTGCGAGAGGGGCGCACGCCGCATTACCTGACCTTCCGCCGCCTTGGCTGATATCGGGGTGATATGGGCGTGATCTTGCGCTGATCGACGCTGGACCGGATCACGGCAATTCGTTACCGATAGCGGAAACAAAAGCATTCGCGACACTCTGACAAAGGAAGCCTTCATGTCCGGACACGGTACGCCTACCCCGATGACCTCTCACCGTGCCGACCCGCTGGCAGGCGTGGCCAAGGTACCGGGCGACAAGTCGATTTCGCACCGGTCCCTGATCCTTGGCGCCATGGCCGTGGGCGAAACCCGGATCTCGGGGCTTTTGGAGGGCGAGGACGTTCTGGACACGGCCAAGGCGATGCAGGCCTTCGGGGCCGAGGTCATCAACCATGGCGGCGGAAAGTGGTCGGTCTTTGGTGTCGGTGTCGGCGGTTTTGCCGAGCCGGACAATGTGATCGACTGTGGCAATTCCGGCACCGGCGTGCGGCTGATCATGGGCACTATGGCGACCTCGCCGATTTCCGTGACCTTCACCGGCGATGCCAGCCTCAACAAACGTCCGATGGCGCGGGTTACCGATCCGCTGGCCCTGTTCGGCGCGCAGGCGGTGGGCCGCTCTGGCGGGCGGCTGCCGATGACCATCGTCGGGGCGGCGGATCCGGTGCCGGTGCGCTATGTGGTGCCGGTGCCCTCGGCGCAGGTGAAGTCGGCTGTTCTGCTGGCAGGCCTCAACGCGCCGGGGCAGACCGTGGTGATCGAGAAGGAAGCCACCCGCGACCATACAGAGCGGATGCTCGAAGGGTTCGGCGCCGAGATTACCACCGAAGAGACGGAAGAAGGTCGCGTCATCACCCTCACTGGTCGGCCCGAGCTGAAACCGCAGGTGATCGCGGTGCCGCGCGATCCATCCTCCGCCGCCTTCCCGGTCTGCGCGGCGCTGATCACGCCCGGATCGGACGTGCTGGTGCCGGGAATTGGCCTCAACCCGACCCGCGCAGGGCTGTTCACTACCCTGCGCGAGATGGGCGCGGACCTCACTTATGAAAACGAGCGGGTCGAGGGCGGTGAGCCGGTTGCCGATCTCCGGGCGCGCTACTCCCCCTCCATGCAGGGGATCGAGGTGCCGCCTGAACGCGCCGCCTCGATGATCGATGAATACCCGGTGCTCTCCGTCGTTGCCTCCTTTGCGCGGGGTGAGACGATGATGGCGGGCGTCAAAGAGCTGCGCGTCAAGGAAAGTGACCGGATCGACGCCATGGCGCGGGGGCTGCGGGCCAATGGCGTTGCCGTCCGTGAAGGCGACGATTGGTGGGCTGTGATGGGCCTTGGCCCCGAAGGTGTGCCCGGAGGCGGCACCTGCGAGAGTTTCCTTGATCACCGGATCGCCATGTCCTTCATGGTGATGGGCATGGCTGCGCAAAACCCGGTCTCCGTTGATGACGGCGGCCCGATTGCGACCTCCTTCCCGATTTTCGAGCCGCTGATGACGGCGCTTGGCGCCAAGTTCACCCACGAACAAGGCTGAGCGACATGACCACCCGTTTCACCATCGCCATCGACGGTCCGGCTGCGGCAGGAAAAGGCACGATTTCCAAGGCAGTCGCCGAACATTTCGGCTTTGCCCATCTGGATACCGGTCTTCTGTACCGCGCGGTGGGGGCAAAAGTCCTTGCCGGTGAAAAGCCGCTTGAGGCGGCCCAGGCCCTGAAGGCCGAGGATCTGGAGGCCGAGGGGCTGCGCACGGCCGAGGTGGCCCAGGCCGCATCGAAAGTGGCGGTGATCGCTGAGGTCCGTCAGGCCCTGGTAGATTTCCAGCGCAGCTTTGCCCGCCGGGCCGGGGGCGCGGTGCTGGACGGGCGCGACATCGGCACGGTGATCTGCCCGGATGCCGAGGCGAAACTCTTTGTCACCGCCAGCGCCGAGGTCCGCGCCCGCCGCCGGTTCCTGGAGCTGAGCGAAAACGGATCGGACAGCGATTACGACACCGTTCTAGCTGATGTGAAGGCCCGGGACGAACGCGACATGAACCGCAGCGAGGCGCCGCTGAAGCCTGCGGATGATGCGGTGGTGATCGACACCAGCGATCTGAGCATCAAAGCCGCTATCGCGGCGGCCATTGCTGCGATCAAGGACCGGCAAGGCTGACCCCGAGCAGGGCGGTGGGCTGCCGTTGTCCTCGTCTGTAGGCGGGCCGGTCCCTTGTCCTGACAGGGATGCCGAGTCCATTTCCCCTTGCCAGCAAGGGGGAATCTGCTTATACGGCCCCTGTCGAAAGAGATGCGAAAACGCACCACGGACAGTCTGAGCAGGGTCGGGGCAACCTCCGGCCCTTTGTGTTTGTTTGCTCCAGACGGTTCAGATGCGTGATCTCAGACCGACCAACCCATTCAGACCGGCGGAGACAACCGCATGGCCAGCTAAATAAGATATGTAAAGGAAATCCGAGACCACATGGCTCAGAACACATCGATGGAGGAATTCGAAGCCCTCCTGAACGAAAGCTTCGAAATGGACACACCCGATGAGGGGTCCGTTGTTAAAGGCAAGGTCATCGCAATCGAAGCGGGCCAGGCCATCATCGACGTCGGCTACAAAATGGAAGGCCGCGTTGATCTGAAAGAATTCGCAAATCCTGGTGAAACTCCCGAAATCGCCGTTGGCGATGAAGTGGAAGTCTTCCTGCGCTCGGCTGAAAACGCCCGTGGCGAAGCTGTCATCTCCCGCGAGATGGCGCGCCGCGAAGAAGCATGGGATCGCCTGGAAAAAGCATACGCAGACGATGCCCGCGTCGAAGGCGCGATCTTCGGTCGCGTCAAAGGCGGCTTCACTGTCGACCTCGGCGGCGCCGTGGCCTTCCTGCCCGGTTCGCAAGTTGATGTGCGCCCCGTGCGCGACGCTGGCCCGCTGATGGGTCTGAAGCAGCCCTTCCAGATCCTGAAAATGGACCGTCGCCGTGGCAACATCGTTGTCTCCCGTCGCGCCATCCTGGAAGAATCGCGTGCCGAACAGCGTGCAGAAGTCATCGGCAAACTGTCCGAAGGCGATGCGGTTGACGGCGTGGTCAAGAACATCACCGAATACGGTGCGTTTGTTGACCTCGGCGGCGTTGACGGCCTGCTGCACGTCACTGACATGGCATGGCGCCGTGTGAACCACCCCTCCGAGATCCTGTCGATCGGCGAAACCGTCAAGGTTCAGGTCATCAAGATCAACAAAGAGACCCACCGTATCTCCCTCGGCATGAAGCAGCTGCAGGAAGATCCGTGGGATCTGGTTGGCGCCAAGTTCCCGCTGGGTTCGGTGCACAAGGGTCGCGTCACCAACATCACCGATTACGGTGCATTTGTTGAGCTGGAGCCCGGTGTCGAAGGTCTGGTCCACGTCTCCGAGATGTCCTGGACCAAGAAGAACGTGCACCCCGGCAAGATCGTTTCGACCTCGCAGGAAGTCGACGTCATGGTTCTGGAAATCGACGGCGCCAAGCGTCGCGTCTCCCTGGGCCTCAAGCAGACCATGCGCAACCCGTGGGAAGTCTTTGCTGAGACCCACCCCGAGGGCACCGAAGTCGAAGGCGAAGTCAAGAACATCACCGAATTCGGTCTGTTCATCGGCCTCGAAGGCGACATCGACGGCATGGTTCACCTCTCCGACCTCAGCTGGGACGAGCGTGGCGAAGATGCGATCCAGAACTACCGCAAAGGCGACATGGTTTCGGCCGTTGTCTCCGAAGTGGACGTTGAAAAAGAGCGTATCTCCCTGTCGATCAAAGCCCTGGGCGGCGACAAGTTCGCCGAAGCCGTGGGCGGCGTGAAGCGTGGCTCGATCGTGACCGTCGAAGTGACCGCCATCGAAGACGGCGGCATCGAAGTGGAATACGAAGGCATGAAGTCCTTCATCCGCCGCTCCGACCTGTCGCGTGACCGTGCCGATCAGCGCCCCGAGCGTTTCTCGGTTGGTGACAAGATCGACGTCCGCGTGACCAACGTTGACAGCAAGACCCGCCGTCTGGGTCTGTCGATCAAGGCACGCGAGATCGCGGAAGAGAAAGAAGCAGTGGAACAGTATGGCTCCTCGGATTCCGGCGCATCGCTGGGCGACATCCTGGGCGCAGCGCTGAAGACCGGCGACTGATCTTCAGAGATTTCTCTGTTCTAACAATCTGGAAAGCCCCGCAGTTCTGCGGGGCTTTTCTGTGTTCTGGGGCATGGAAAGGTGACAGTCCGGAGCGTGGGTTAGTAAAATTCCACGCAATCTCCTTTTAGTTGTAATGATGTCTAAATGTCTCTGGTTGAGACTGCAGCGAACGAATTCAGCTTCAGGAGTAGAGACATGACCACATTTTCCGGCCTTTCTATTGTCAATAATTCCGCCCTTACACTGATTAATGCCTCAGCCAGCGACAGGGGCGCTCAGGCCCGGGTCGAATCGGGTGATCAAGGGACGGCCTGGGGCGTGGACAGGCTAAATTCGCTCGCAAAAGCAGAGATTGACTATCGAACTAAGGAGCACGAAATCTTTGAGAATGCCCGTGGAAAATTAGAATCTTCCACAGCCAGAAGGAGCAAAGCGGCCCAGAGCAAGATTCTCGCAGAGCGATACCACAAACTGGCGGCCAATATGGCGGCTGCCTTGGAAAATCTTGGCGGCCAGGAGCGATCTTTTGGCGGAACAGTTGTCGCATTGTTCAAGACCCCGGACTCCGATGCGCTGAGCATTGTTAGCGGCAAAACCGTCAGAAATATTTCCTCCCAAAATGAAGCCTCTTTTGCCATTAGCGCCAAAAAAGTCCGTGGGGTTGGCACAGAGGGAGGGAATGATGCCATCAGTATCGAAGCTGATTGGGTGGAGTCCGTAGGCACGGATCGTGACGGCCGCATGCACGCTAGGCAAACCAAATCTGGCAATCTTGTACTCGAGTGGCGCTCCAAAACAGTCAGCAATGATGCGGTCGCGATCAAGGCCAAGCGCGTAAGCGGTGTGTCCACCAAAGGCGGCAACGATGCGATCGCGATCGAATCCGACTTGGTAAAGAACATCCATGCGGGCGAGGGGAACGATTCCGTAGCCATTCGTGGCGGGGTTGTCAGCGGTATTTACGGCGCCGACGGTCAGGACACCATATCCGTAGATGCTGGAATTGGTGCGTCAGCTGTAACGCAAGAGGGGAAGTCGGCTTTGAATTGGATGTCAGGGTTCTCTGGCTATACCCGAGCAGAAACGGCGGAGGAACGCGTGAGGCAGGCAACAGCGGCTTATCTTGGCCGGGCGGATATCCATGGAGGGGCAGGGGATGACTTTATTTCCGTTACGGTTCAGGAAACCCTGTCAGTTAATGGAGGCACCGGCAATGATACGATTTCGATTGGCGGCGGAACTGTGGCGATGAGCGTTGGACGTGACGCAGGCCATGACACCGTGCAGGTCGCGCGCGGCGCCGAATTGATGCTGGAGATCGACACTCAAACATATACTGCGAAAAAGGACGGAAACGACCTGATCATTACGCACGCCGGCGGGTCCGTAACCATCAAGGATTATGAACAGGCTTCGGCAATCGCCATTAAAGGCAGGTATGCAGCAAGCGAAGACGAAATCAACGACTTGCTCAGTCCTGAGGAAGCTAAGCGAGTCATTTCTAATGAAGCTGAGCGTCAAGCTAAGATGCGAGAGGAGAATGCGGCCTTTTATGAGAGTCTTGAGGCAAAAAATCTGCGTGGCGGCGTGGCGGTTACATTGGATACGATCAAGACGGTGGATATCACTGTGCCGGAGGCGGAGAACTTTTATCGGCCCATCCATGACTGGAGCAATACCTTGTCTTCCGCGCCCATGGAGTATGATATGGTGATGTTTCAACTGGACCCCAAGGAGCCAATCGATATGCGCGTTTGATCTCAACCTGAGATTTCCGCGCTGATTTTGACACCTTGGGGCCCCGGGGCTGAGCGGGCGGCGAATCAGGTCCGGGCGCAGGCCGTCGGCGGCGCGAAACCGGGGCTGGGCGGCGGCAAACTGCCCTATGGGCAGCAAATGGCTGGTTTTACAAAGCAATTTCGTGCAATCTCCTCAGATTAGGAGGTTGGCGACGCCTGTTTTTGTTCCCGGCGCGCCGATTTTTTCCTATAGTCGGGAAAACTCGACAAAGGATTGCGTTGGCTTGGGAGGGCAGAAAGGATGATCCGCTCTGAACTGATTCAGAAGATTGCAGACGAAAACCCGCACCTGTATCAGCGGGACGTCGAAAGGATCGTGAACACGGTATTTGAGGAAGTGACCGATGCGATGGCCCGGGGTGACCGGGTCGAGCTGCGCGGCTTTGGCGCTTTTTCGGTGAAAAAGCGCGATGCGCGGGTTGGTCGCAATCCCCGTACCGGCGAAACGGTCCATGTTGAGGAAAAACATGTGCCGTTCTTCAAGACTGGAAAGCTCTTGAGGGACCGTCTGAACGGAAAGGCTTAAATGCGCTATATTCGTTATGCCATCCTGGCTTCGCTTGGGATCATTCTTGTCTCGGTGAGCCTTGCGAACCGCTCTGTCGTGGAGCTGAAGCTGATGCCAACCGCCCTGGCGGAACTGGTGGGCTGGAACCCGGGCATCGCCCTGCCGCTGTTTGTCGTGGTTCTGGGCGGCGTTGCCGCCGGTCTGGTGATTGGCTTCATCTGGGAATGGCTGCGCGAGCACAAGCACCGTCGCGAGGTCGGTAACCAGACCCGCGAGGTGAAGAAACTTTCCCGCGAAGTGCAGAAGCTGAAAAAACAGAAGCACGAAGGCAAAGACGAAGTTCTGGCATTGCTGGACGACTCGGTCTGATCTGATGGCTGCTGACATCCGGGTAAAGGTCTGCGGCCTCAGCACGCCGCAGGACGTCGATTGCGTGGCGCGCGCGGGCGCGGCCTACGCAGGCTTTGTCTTCTTCGAAAAATCACCACGCAACGTTTCCTATGAAACCGCTGCAACCCTGGCCGCTGCTGCGCCCGTGGGTCTGTGCAAGGTTGCCCTGACGGTCAACGCGGGCGATGCGGAGCTGGATGCGCTGACAGAGGCCGTGCCGCTGGACATGTTGCAGCTGCACGGCAAGGAAACACCCCAGCGCGTGGCCGAGGTCAAGGCGCGCTACGGCCTGCCCGTGATGAAGGCCATCGGGGTGGCCGAGGCGGCGGACCTGGCGCAGATTGATCTTTACTCAGATGTGGCTGACCAACTGCTGATCGATGCCAAACCGCCCAAGGGCGCTGACCTTCCGGGCGGCAACGGGCTTGCCTTTGACTGGCGCCTGCTGGCCGGGCGCAAGTACTGGCGCAAGCCCTGGATGCTGGCCGGCGGTCTGACCCCGGAGAACGTTGCCGAGGCAATCCGCATGACCGGTGCCCGTCAGGTCGATGTGTCCTCGGGCGTTGAAAGCGCCCCCGGCGTCAAGGATGCGGACCTGATCCGCGCCTTTGTGGAGCACGCAACGGCTTAAGCCCAGATTGGCGACGGGCTTGCGGCTACCGGAGCCGCGTCCCGGCTTCGCGCCGGTCATCCCGGTGACTTTACCGCAGATGGCGCGATTCCTGTCTGGTGTCTCTTTACCCGTCGCCTGCTGCGCTATACTCAGAAGCAGTGCCGCGCAGAGAGGAACAATCATGGCCGAAGATCTTTTCAACAGCTTCATGAACGGGCCCGACGAAAAGGGTCGCTTTGGCATTTTCGGCGGGCGTTTCGTCAGTGAAACGCTGATGCCGCTGATCCTCAGCCTTGAAGAGGAATACGACCGGGCCAAGGACGACCCGACCTTCTGGGCCGAAATGGACGATCTGTGGAAGAACTACGTGGGCCGTCCCAGCCCGCTGTATTTTGCGGAGCGCCTGACCAATCATCTGGCCGGCGCCAAGATCTATATGAAGCGGGACGAGCTGAACCACACCGGCGCCCACAAGGTGAACAACGTGCTGGGTCAGATCCTGCTGGCCCGCCGCATGGGCAAGACCCGGATCATCGCCGAAACCGGTGCCGGTCAGCACGGCGTCGCCACCGCGACTGTCTGCGCCAAGTTCGGCCTGAAATGTGTGGTCTACATGGGCGCGCATGATGTCAAACGTCAGGCCCCGAACGTGTTCCGCATGCGTCTGCTGGGCGCCGAGGTGATTCCGGTGACCTCGGGCCGGGGCACGCTTAAGGATGCGATGAACGATGCGCTGCGCGACTGGGTGACCAACGTGCGCGATACCTTCTACTGCATCGGCACCGTGGCAGGTCCGCACCCCTATCCGGCGATGGTGCGCGATTTCCAGTCCGTCATCGGCAAGGAAGTGCGCTGGCAGCTGGCCGAGCAGGAAGGCGAAGGCCGCCTGCCTGATACGCTGGTTGCAGCCATTGGCGGCGGTTCGAACGCGATGGGTCTGTTCTACCCGTTCCTGGACGACAAGAGCGTTGGCATTATCGGCGTCGAGGCTGGCGGCAAGGGCGTTGACGAGAAGATGCAGCATTGTGCCTCGCTCACCGGTGGTCGTCCGGGCGTGTTGCACGGCAACCGCACTTACCTCTTGCAGGATGACGATGGTCAGATCCTCGAGGGCTTCTCGATCTCTGCGGGTCTGGATTATCCCGGCATCGGCCCGGAGCACGCTTGGCTGCATGACACGGGCCGCGCCGAATATGTGTCGATCACCGACAAGGAAGCGCTGGAGGCGTTCCAACTGTCCTGCGCAATGGAGGGAATCATCCCGGCGCTGGAGCCGAGCCACGCGCTGGCCCATGTGATGAAGATCGCGCCGACCCTGCCCAAGGACCATATCATCGTGATGAACATGTGCGGTCGCGGCGACAAGGACATCTTCACGGTGGCGCGCCATCTGGGGTTTGACATGTCCGACACCGAAGAGGGGCGCGATCTGGAAGACTGATCCAGATCTCCTGATCTATCTGTAAACACAGGAAAAGAGCTGCCATTTGGCGGCTCTTTTTTCGTTTTCGGGGCCATAAACCCAGGTTTATGCGCCCTAAACCAACCGCAGTCCGGCCGAAATTTAAACCTCTGTCGAATGGTTCTTGCCGGGCCGAGCGGTTCAGTCTGGGTCGAGGCGGCTGAAAACCCACCGCCAACGTGATCAATAAAAGGAAGATCCTGATGAACCGCGTACTTCTGACCAGCACCGCAATCCTCTTGGGCCTTGCAGCGACCACCTATGCCTCTACCGATACAGGCTCAGGCGAGCAGAACCAGAATTCCTACGAGCACGCCTATCAGAACCAGAACCAGCATCAGAACCAGAACGAGCATGCCTATGCCTATGGGAAGTCCGATGATGCGGGTGAAGACGACCACGGCGAAGGCCATGGAGAGGGCCACGGCGAGGGCGGCGAAGGCCACGGTGAAGGTGGCGAGGGCCATGGCGGTGAAGGTCACGGTGGCGAGGGCCACGGTGGTGAAGGCCATGGCGGTGAGGGCCACGGCGGCGGTGGTGAGGGCCATGGTGGTGAAGGAAACGGTGGTGAAGGTCACGACTAACCCGACGCGCGTCCCTTAAGCGCACCCAAGGCGCCTGTGGAGCATCCGTCCCAACGCTCCATTTCCCCCCGGCGCCTCACAAGGTTCAATCGCGGTATTTTCTGCCTGATACCGCGGTTGAGCTTTTCTGCCGATCAGTGGCATTGTCCCACAGAGTAACCCATCGCCTCGTTGAAATCACACGAAGGAGGACACAGCCTATGCGCAGCCGGATCGCCGACGTCCTCTTTGTTCTTGTCATGTTGCTGGCCTATCCGGGCGTCGCCTTGGCCGACTCCTTCACGGACAGAATTACCGATCAGCTGCGCAGTCAGGGCTATGGCGAGATCGTGGTGACGCGGACTTTCCTTGGCCGCTACAGGATCGTGGCCACAACCGACCGGATCGAGCGCGAGATCATTGTGAACCCCGGCACCGGTGAGATCCTGCGCGATTACATCGAAGACAAGGACGACGACAGCGCCAGCAGCGGTCTTTTCAGCCTGTTTGATCGCCTTGGTGGCGAAGACGGAGACAGCGACGGGGATGATGGCGGCGAAGACGGGGATGACGGATCTGACGATGGCGGCAACGGCGATGGTCCCGGCGCGGGCGGCCACGGCGGTCATGGGGGTGACGGACAGGGTGGCGAAGGGCAGGGCGGCTCCGGTGAAGGTGGCGATGGCGAAGGCGGGGACGGCGATGACTGATCATGGGCCGGGCGCGCCTGTGCTGACCAAACGCAGGGTAGCCGCATGAAGACGGGGTGGTTTCTTCCCGTTCTGGTATTGGTGCAGGGCATTTGCGCCACGTTCTTTGTTTCCGATATTGCGCTTACGGTGCTGGGGCTGCGGTCCCGTCCGATCAGTTGGCAGACCCGCGAATTTCTGGAAATCGGCGCCGCACTGGGGCTCGTGCTGGGGGTGGTGCTGGGCTGGATTGCCTACCGGCGCAGCCAGCAACGGGTGCGCGCGGTCGAGGAAAGCCTGCGCCTGATGCAATCCGCCTTCAAGGATCACCTAGAGGAACGGTTCTGCGCCTGGGGTCTGACCCCAGCCGAACGCGATGTGGCGCTGTTTTCCCTCAAGGGCCTCAGTCTTTCGGAAATAGCAGAGCTGCGCCAAACCTCGGACGGCACGGTCAAGGCGCAGAGCAATGCGATCTACCGCAAGGCCGGGGTCAGCGGCCGCACGCAGCTGCTGAGCCTGTTCATCGAGGATCTGATGAGCGACGACGGCTAGGGTCTGCGCTTAGGCACTGTGGGCCTTCAGGACGTCGATTGGCACGACGTCGAGCGCCCGTTGGTGGGTGCCTTTCAGGTTCACTCGCGGCGCACAGCCTTCATCGGCGGCCTGCAGGAACCGAGCGGCGCAGAGGCACCAGCAATCGCCGGGTTTTAGTCCCTTGAACTGGAATTCGGGTCGTGGCGTGCTGAGGTCATTTCCCACATATTTCGAATAAGCAAGGAACTCTGCCGTCATCACCGCGCAGACGGTGTGGCTGCCCTGATCCGCCGCGCAGGTGTTGCAGGCGCCATCGCGGAAAAAGCCGGTCATCGGATCGGTGGAGCAGGGCTCAAGCGCCTCTCCCAGAACATTGATGCTGTCGTCTTTTTCCATGCGGGTCTCCCTATAATGCGCGGGCGATCTGTCGAAACATCTCGATATTAGCGCGGTTTACCCCCTTGTCGCGGAATTTTCTGTCTGCTGCCGTGCTGACGATCACCACGTCCCGGTCCTGGTCGATATAGATGTATTGGCCATAGACACCGCGGGCGAGGAATTCGCCGTCATGGGCGCCGATGGGCACCCACCATTGATAGCCATATCCGATCTTGCCCTCCTTGGTCGGAGCAGAGGGGCGGGTCGAGGCGGCGATCCAGTCGGCAGGCACGATCTGCTGTCCGTTGTACCGGCCGTCCTGTTCTATCAACAGGCCGAACCGGGCATAATCGCGGGTGGTGATATTGAGCCCGCCCAGCACAAAGGCCACGCCGTCGCCATCGGTCACGTAATAGGGTGCCTGTTCCAGCCCCAGCGGGGTGATGATCTTTTCCGACAGGAGGTCCGGAATGCTGCGCCCGGTGGCGCCCCGGATCACCATGCCGATCACATGGGTGTCGATCGACACATATTGCCAGGTGCTGCCCGGAGCGGCGAAGCTGTCCTTCAGATCTGCCGCGAACTGGTCCAGCGCCCCGCCCAATGCGATCTCGCGGCCCATGCGGTTGATGTCGGAGTCATAATCCAGGTAATCCTCGTCAAAGGTGACGCCGCTGGCCATGTTTAGCACGTTGCGGATGCTGGCGCCGTCATAGGCGCTGCCTTTCAGCAGCGGCGCGTATGTGGTGACCGGATCGTCGAGCGAGGCAATCTTGCCCTCCTCCACCAGGATCCCGAACAGCGCCGAAAGATAGCTTTTTGCCACCGACCATGAAATCCGCCGGTCCGTCTCAGCAGTGCCAAGGTGATAGCTTTCGTGGCGGATCTGCCCGTCCTTTAGCACCAGAAGAGAGGTCACGGCGCGGGCATCGATCCAGTCGTCCGCTCCGGCGGGCAGGGTCATCGCCTCGCCTGTGGCAAGGGGCACGACGGGTCCGTCGCCGCGCGACACCGGCCGGGTCAGAAAGGCGCCCTCCATGTTGGAGAAATTCGCAACGATCCTGTCTTCGGCAAACAGCGAATTCACCGCCCAGAGGCGCATGATCTCGTCCCGTTTCCACAGGCCTGCCGCCAGCAGGACAACGGCTGCAATGGCCAGGACGCGCCCGGTTATCCGCATGAGTTTGCGCATGTCTTTCCTCCCCTTTGCGGCCAGCCTAGCCGCCGGGGTGAGCCCGCGCAAAGCGGACGCAACGGAAAGCAGCCTACTTGAACTTGTCGACCAGACGCTCAAGCGGGGAGCGGTTGTCCTGTGTCTCGGGGGCTTTGTCCGCCTGCTTTTCCGCCTTGGTCTGCTTCTCCTGCCCCTTGGGCGAAGTGGAGCTGCGTGGCGGCGCGGTGCGCAGGGCAACCGCATTCATGAATTTGCCGCCGTCCCCTTTGGCCAGCGATGCTGCGCCGTCGGAAATGCCGCGCATTAGATCGTCGAGCCAGTCTTCGTCCGCCTTGGGGAAATCGCGTAGCACATAACCTGCCACCGCGTCCTTGTGGCCGGGATGACCGATGCCCAGACGCACGCGGGCGTAGTCTGCGCCGATATGGGCGTGGATCGAGCGCAGCCCGTTGTGGCCCGCGTGGCCACCGCCCTGTTTGACGCGCGCCTTGCCGGGAGCCAGGTCCAGTTCGTCATGCAGCACGGTGACATCCGCTGGTGTCAGCTTGTAGAACCGCATGGTTTCCCCGACGGACTGGCCGGAATTGTTCATGAAGGTCTGCGGCTTCAGCAGCAGCACTTTTTCACCGCCCAGGGTGCCTTCGCAGATCTGTCCCTGGAATTTCGACTTCCAAGGGGAAAATCCGTGGTCTTCGGCGATCCGGTCCAGCGCCATGAAGCCGATATTGTGCCGGTTTCTTTCGTATTTGGCGCCGGGGTTCCCCAGTCCGACAAAGAGTTTCATGGGCTCTCTCGCTGTTTGCAGATCTCCGCCTGATACATGCCTGCTGCGCGCCGGGAAATCCAGTGCCGGGGCCCGTCGACGGTTTTCGGTGTGGCAAAAGAAAACGGAGCCCGAAAAGGGCTCCGTTCCTTGATCCTGCCAATGTGGCGTAGATCTTATTCTTCTGCGGCTTCTTCCGCTTCGCCTTCTTCCTCGTCGTCCGAGGCAGCCAGGCCAGCAGGTGCTGCGATGTTCGCAATCACGAAGTCGCGGTCGATGGTCGGCTTGGTGCCGTTCGGAAGGTCAATCGACGAGATGGTGACGGTGTCACCGATCTGCAGCTCGGAGATGTCCACGACGAGCTTTTCCGGAATGTCGCCAGCGGTCACGACCAGTTCCACCTCGGGGCGGACGACGGACAGCATGCCGCCTTTTTTGATGCCGGGTGCAACCTCTTCACCGACGAACTCAACCGGGATGAACAGGTTGATCTTGGTGGTGCGGCGCAGGCGCATCAGGTCAAAGTGAGTCGGCAGGTCCTTGACCACGTCACGCTGGACGTCGCGGCAGATGACGCGGACGTCTTCCTGACCTTCAACCTTCAGGTTCCACAGAGTGGACTTGAAGCGACCGGCTTTCAGCTTTTTGAACAGCTCGTTAAAGGGGATCTGGATCGCAATGGGATCGACGTCACCACCAAAAACAACACCAGGAACCATGCCAGCGCGACGTGCTGCGCGAGCGGCGCCCTTGCCCGTCCCCGCACGTTCCTGGCAAACGAGATCAGGAATCTCTCCAGCCATTTTAATTCTCCAATATGTTAGGGCGGGATGCCTCCAAGGCTGTCACCCCGCGTGAAGCCGCGCGTATAGCGGAGAATCCCCGCAATGCAAAGCTTAAAAATCGCGGCCGGAGATCAGTCCTGCCAGCGTCCTTCGAACCCTTCGGGGACCAGCAGGTTATGACGGCCAAGATCCGCCACGTTGCGCTCGCCGCACAGGGCCATTGTGGTGTCCAGCTCTTTCTGGATGACTTCCAGAGCGGTGGTCACACCCTTCTGCCCCATGGCGCCCAGACCATAGACAAAGGCGCGTCCGATCATGGTGCCCTTGGCCCCCAGCGCCAGCGCCTTCAGGACGTCCTGCCCCGAGCGGATGCCGCTGTCCAGATGCACTTCGACCTGATCACCCACAGCATCCATGATCTGCGGCAGCATCCGGATCGAGCTGAGCGCGCCGTCCAACTGGCGCCCGCCGTGGTTTGAGACAGTGATGGCATCGGCGCCGACCTTGGCGGCCATCTTGGCGTCCTCGGCGTCCAGGATCCCCTTCAGGATCACCTTGCCGCCCCACATTTCCTTCAGCTTTTCGATCTTGCCCCAGTCGAGCGAGGGGTCGAATTGCTCGGCCGTCCAGGCGCCCAACGAAGACGCGTCGGAAATGCCTTCGACGTGGCCGACGATATTGCCGAACTCGCGACGTTTGGCGCCCAGCATTTCGATGCCCCAAGCCCATTTCGTCATCAGGTTGGCGATGGTCTTGGGTGTCAGTTTCGGCGGTGCGGAAAGACCGTTCTTCAGGTCCTTGTGGCGCTGCCCAAGGATCTGAAGGTCCAGCGTGATCACCAGCGCCGAACATTTGGCCGCCTTGGCGCGTTCGATTAGGCGCCGCACGTAATCCTCGTCCTTCATGGTATATAGTTGGAACCAGAAGGGTTTGGTGGTCGCCTCCGCCACGTCCTCGATCGAGTTGATCGACATGGTCGAGAGGGTAAAGGGCACACCAAAGGCCTCGGCGGCGCGGGCGGCTTTGATTTCACCATCGGCATGCTGCATGCCGGTCAGGCCGACGGGCGCCAGTGCCACGGGCATCGCAACGTCCTGGCCGATCATCTGGCTGGCGGTGGAGCGGCCGGACATATCAACGGCCACGCGCTGGCGCAGGCGGATCTGTTCAAAATCCGAGGTGTTCTCGCGGAACGTCTGCTCGGTCCAGCTGCCGCTTTCGGCGTAGTCGTAAAACATCCGGGGAACGCGGCGTTCGTAGATGCGCTTCAGGTCGTTGATATTGGTGATAACAGGCACCGGTTCGTCCTCGCCCTAGTGGTGGTCAGGATTGTTTACCAATTTCACCCTGCTGGCGCAATGATGGCCTGCGCAAATTGTCTGTCGGTAAAATTTTACGGTATATTTATTGTAGAAAACCTATAGGTTTCAAAACAAGACGTCGAAATCTTGCAGGGTAGCCGTATTTCTGGCGCCATTTGAGGCCGGCTCAGGGCGGTGTCTGTATGGGTTTGGGCGATTATTGAAACGTACGAACCGATTGAGGCATGTCATTTCGACAGTGAACCGCAATTCCGAACCCAGGTTGCCCGCAAAAGCAACAATTGCCGATCTGCGCCTTGCACTTGAGCAGGAACGGGCCGCTCGGCAGGAGGCCGAAGCGGCCAACCAGGCCAAGTCGGCCTTTCTGGCAGTGATGAGCCATGAAATCAGGACGCCGTTGAACGGCGTTTTGGGCATGGCCGAGGTTCTCGCCGACAGCGGCATGCGCGAGGATCAGAAACAGGCGCTGGAGACCATCGCTGACAGCGGCAATCTGTTGCTGACCATCGTCAATGACATTCTGGATCTCTCCAAGGTCGAAGCGGGTAAGCTTGACCTGGAGATGATGCCAACCTGCGTGACTGAGGTATTTCACTCCCTCTGCCGCCAGTTTCGCCCCCGGGTCGAAGCAAAGGGCCTGTCCTTTACCAGCGTGCTGAGCGGGCTGATGGCCCGCAAAGAGGTCTGGGCTGAACTGGATCCGACGCGGCTTACTCAGGTTTTGGGCAATCTTCTGGCCAATGCGCTGAAGTTCACTTCCGAAGGGGCGGTGACCTTTACTGTTCACGCGCGGGAGGTAACAAACGGCTGCGTGGCGCTGGATTTCAGAATCCGCGATACCGGCAGTGGCATCCACGCGGCGCAGCACAAGAAACTGTTCAGTCCCTTTGCTCAAGCCGAGGTCAGCGTGAACCGGCTGCATGGCGGGACCGGGCTGGGGCTGGTGGTGGCGCAGCAGATCTGCCGGGAAATGGGCGGCGGGATCGATTTCACCAGTGCAGCCGGGGAAGGCAGCGAATTCCATGTCTCACTGGTGTTACAAAGCAGCGAACCCAGTGCGGAGGATCCGGCGCAGGACGAACTGGACTGGAGCAATGAGGTGTTGCAGCGTCACCGCTGGCGGGTGCTGGCGGCTGAGGACAATCTGACCAATCAGCTGGTCCTGCGCCACCTGCTGAAGGAGTTCGATCTGGATCTGACCATTCTGCCGGATGGGGCCGAGCTCTGTGCGCTCTGGCGGGCGGGTGGCGCCGACCTGATCCTGATGGACGTGAACATGCCCGTTATGGACGGTGTTGCCGCAACCAGTGAGATCCGCCGCGCCGAACGTGAAGAGGGGCGTGCACCGGTGCCGATCATTGCCATTTCGGCCAATGCGATGGCGCATCAGATCGAGGGCTATCTGGGGCAGGGCATGACGGCGCATGTGGCCAAACCAACCCGCAAATCCGACCTTGTTGCGGCAATGGCGCACGCGCTTGCCGGGAGCAGCTTACCCTGACGCACCTGATCCGCAGCGCGGATCAGGTTGTTGTTCTGAAGGAGGCGTCAGGCGGCGTGGGCGCCATCCGACAGCGATTTCACAAAGGCCAGAACCTCTTCCACCGGTTTTCCGGCTGCGATCTGGCTGACGATGGCGCTGCCGACTACGGCGCCGTCCGAAATCGACGCGATATTGCGCGCCTTTTCCGGGGTATTGATGCCAAAGCCCACGATCACCGGCAGGTCGGTGGCGGCCTTGATGCGCGCCACTTCCGGTCCAACATCGCCTGCTTCGGCCTCGGCGGCGCCGGTGATGCCGGTGATGGAGACGTAATAGACAAAGCCAGAGGTGTTTTGCAGCACCCGCGGCAGGCGTTTGTCATCGGTAGTAGGCGTCGCAAGGCGAATGAAGTTCAGGCCGGCGGCCTGGGCGGGAATGCACAGCTCATCGTCTTCTTCCGGGGGCAGGTCGACCACGATCAGCCCGTCGATCCCGGCGGCCTTGGCGTCGGTCAGAAACTTATCGACGCCGCGGTTATAGATCGGGTTGTAATAGCCCATCAGCACGATCGGTGTGGTGTCGTCACCTTTGCGGAATTCCGCGGCCAACTGCAGGGTTCGTTCCAGGGTCATCCCGGCGTCCAGCGCCCGTTGCCCGGCCAACTGAATGGTGGGCCCATCCGCCATCGGATCGGTAAAGGGCAGGCCCAGTTCGATAATGTCGACCCCGGCGGCAGGCAGTCCCTTGACCACCTCCAGCGCGGTGTCGAAATCCGGATCTCCGGCCATGACATAGGAGACGAAAGCTTTCTTTCCGGCGGCCGAAAGCTCGGCGAATTTGGCGTCAATGCGGGTCATGATCGGGCCTTGTTTGTGATGTCCGCTCTGGTGTGCCGAATGTTCTGCCGGAAATCAATCCCAAGCCACATCAACCCTGCAGCACATGCCCCGGATCACAGCGGAAAATGCCAGCGCAGATGCAGGGAATTTACGCCGGGATTGATATCGGCGGTCGAAGCATTGGATTTATGCGACAGGGACAGCGACAGGGCGGTTCCGTTGGCAAAGCTGCGTCCGACGCCTGCCATGCTGCGGATCTCGAAGGTTGACCCCAGATCGTTCAGTGCCACGCTTTCGAAATAGGCGCCCGGCAGGACACTGGCCTCGATGAACCAGGATTGGCCCAGATCCCATTTGCCCGCCACACCGGCGCCGATGAAGAGGTCTCCGGTCTCCTGCACGTCCAGGGCAGCACCGAAACGGGCGGAAAAGATGCCCTTTTCGTAAAACGCGTTGTGCCGGTAATCCAGCGACACAAGTGCGCTGTTTTCCGAACCGGGCCGGGAGAATTCGGAGTATCCGATCCCGACAGATAGTTCGCGGTCCTGCGCGGCGGCAGCGCCTGCGGACAAAAGGACGGCGGTCAGGGCAGCAATGTATTTCATCGTCTCACTCAGCATCAGGAGAATTGGGTGACCGGGACATGGGTATTGAAGTCCGTTTGCAACAGGAAAATCAAGACAATGATAGCGGCCGTGATATGGCGTGAACGGGGCGGCCGGGGCGAATGACAATGGTTGCTGCGGGGCCATGACCGCTTGCGCCACCGCCCAATGCTGCCTAGAAGCGGCTCCCAAGTGGCATCAGGAGGCCGGTATGGGCTTTAAAATGGGAATCGTCGGTCTGCCCAATGTTGGTAAGTCGACATTGTTCAACGCATTGACGAAAACAGCCTCGGCGCAGGCAGCGAATTTTCCGTTCTGTACGATCGAGCCGAATGTGGGCGAGGTCGGGGTGCCCGATGCGCGCCTTGATAAACTGGCAGCCGTCGCGGGATCGAAACAGATCATCCCGACACGGATGACATTCGTGGACATCGCCGGCCTCGTCAAAGGCGCCTCCAAGGGCGAAGGGCTGGGCAACCAATTCCTGGCCAATATCCGCGAAGTGGACGCCATCGCCCATGTGTTGCGCTGTTTCGAAGACGGCGATGTGACCCACGTCGAAGGGCGCGTCGATCCGGTGGCCGATGCTGAAACCATCGAAACCGAACTGATGCTGGCCGACTTGGAAAGCATCGAGAAACGCCGTGCGGGCCTCGTGCGCAAGCTGAAGGGCAATGACAAGGAGGCCCAGCAGCAGGATCGCCTTCTGGCCGACGCCCAGGCAATGCTGGAAGAGGGCAAACCCGCGCGCCTCGTCGAGGTTGACGCCGAAGATGCCAAGGCTTGGCGGATGCTGCAGCTGCTGACCACCAAACCGGTGCTTTATGTCTGCAATGTCGGCGAATCCGAATCCGTTGAAGGCAACGAATACTCTGCCAAAGTGGCAGAAATGGCAGCGGCACAGGGCAATGCCCATGTGATTATCTCGGCCCAGATCGAAGAGGAGATCAGCCAGCTGGATCCCGAAGAGGCAGAGATGTTCCTTGAGGAAATGGGCCTCAGCGAAGCCGGGCTCGACCGTCTGATCCGCGCGGGCTACGAGCTGCTGCATCTGGAAACCTATTTCACCGTCGGCCCCAAAGAGGCCCGCGCCTGGACCATCCGCGCGGGCACCTCGGCACCGCAGGCCGCAGGCGTCATCCACGGCGATTTCGAAAAAGGTTTCATCCGGGCAGAAACCATCGCCTATGAGGATTTCATCGCCAACAATGGCGAACAGGGCGCCAAGGAAGCCGGCAAGATGCGCGCCGAGGGCAAGGCCTATATCGTCAAGGATGGCGACGTGCTGCATTTCCTGTTCAACACCTGAACACCCGGTATCCCCACGAAGATCGCAGCGCCCGCCAGTATCCCTGGCGGGCGTTTTTCTGTGCACCTTTCCTGACTGGCGTCTCAACCGTGGGCGGGGAGAAGCCATGAAAAACAGCGATTTCAAGGGGTTCTTGGATTTTCCAAGAAAATGCCCGTCGTTTCAAGAATGCCCTTGTATATCCGATAGTTGCTGGGCTATACGCGTCGACGGAGACGTGGCCGAGTGGTCGAAGGCGCTCCCCTGCTAAGGGAGTAGGCCCGGAAGGGTCTCGAGGGTTCGAATCCCTTCGTCTCCGCCACTACCCAAGAAATCATGGGAAACGGCGATTAGGGAAGCCTACCCGCCAGCCTACCGCTAACAGATTCACGCTTGGACACGACGTGAAGCAACGGCTTCGGTATGTGCGAAATCGTGAGAAATCTGGACCGGTCGTTCTGCTACTATTCTTTCGGAAGTTGGTCTTTAGCTGCTTTACATAGCTGTTCGGGCAGGTCTCGCCAGATTGATCTAACCCTGTCTGCCCGCAGAGGTTCAATCTGAAGGTAGCCATTGTGTCTCTGCATATTCGGTTCCCTAAAGGGAGCCATATTGTGTTTTTGATGAGAGGTTTGGCGCCAAGAAGGTCTTTGGACTTGCGGAAAACCAGCTGGTGCAGGGGCTGCTGGCCGAAAGTCAGGCCGAACTGGCCGCTGCCCGCGCGCTGGTCCGGGATGCGGCGCGCACGTATGACGCAACCGGGGCTGCGGCGCTGGAAGCCTCTTGTGCCAAATATTTCTGCACCGAAATGGCGGGCCGGGTTGCAGACCGCGCGGTGCAGGTGCACGGCGGGGTCGGCTATATGGCCGAATACGCCATCGAAAGACTGTACCGAGACGCGCGGTTGCTGCGCATTTACGAAGGCACCAGCCAGATCCAGCAGATCATCATTGCCCGCAACATCGTGAAGGCCGCAAAAGACCGCATGTAAGCGGCAGGGAAGGAAAGAATATGCTTGAAGACGTCGTAATTTGCGAACCAGTCCGCACGCCGGTGGGCCGTTTCGGAGGCCAGTTCCGCGACCTGCACGCCCATGAGCTGGGCCGCATGGTGATCGAGGGCCTTTTGGCGCGTACTAACTTGCCGGGTGATCGCGTGGACGAGGTGATCTTCGCCCAATGCTACCCGTCGATGGATGCGCCGGCGCTGGGCCGTGTGGTGGGGCTGGATGCCGGTCTGCCGATCAGCATTGGCGGCTATCAGATCGACCGTCGCTGCGGCTCTGGCCTGCAGGCGGTGATCAACGCAGTGATGCAGGTGGCGACCGGAGGGTCTTCGCTGGTGATCGCAGGCGGCGCCGAGTCGATGTCGAACGCGCCCTTCTATTCGACCAAGGGCCGCTGGGGTATCAAAGGCACCGCGATGGTGTTCGATGATGCGTTGGCCAAGGGCCGCGTGACGGCAGGCGGGATCAACCACCCGGTGCCGGGCGGTATGCTGGAAACCGCCGAGAACCTGCGCCTGGAATACAATATCGGGCGCGAGGAACAGGATGCCTTTGCGGTGGAGAGCCATCGCCGCGCGGTGGCGGCGCAGGACGGCGGGCTGTTCGATGATGAGATCATCCCGGTGACCGTCAAACACCGCAAGGGCGAAGAGACTTTCTCGAAGGATGAGCATCCGCGCCCCGAGGCCACGATGGAGAGCATGGCCAAGCTGCGCCCGATCCGGGGCGGTATCGACAGTCAGGCGACGGTCACGGCGGGCAATGCCTCTGGTCAGAACGACGGCGCCTCGGCGGCGATCATCACCACCCGCGCCATCGCGGAGGAACTGGGGCTCAAGGCCTATGCCCGGATCAAGTCCTGGGCCGTGGCCGGTGTCGGTCCGGAGGTCATGGGCATCGGCCCGGTGCCGTCGGTGGCCAAGGCGCTGGACCGTGCGGGTATGGCGCTGAAGGACATCGACCTGATCGAACTCAATGAAGCCTTCGCGGCGCAGGTTCTGGCCTGCACCCGTGAATGGCAATTGGCCGACAGCGATTTTGAGCGAATGAACGTCAATGGCTCGGGCATTTCGCTGGGGCACCCGGTGGGTGCGACCGGCGGACGGATCATGGCTGGGCTGCTGCGCGAGATGCACCGCCGCGATGCGCTGTATGGGGTTGAAACCATGTGCATCGGTGGCGGTCAGGGTCTGGCGGCGATCTTTGAAAAGGTCTGACCGGGCCGCGCTTTGCGCCTGATCTTAAAACGGACAGGGCCGCTCTGGCTGGAGCGGCCCTTTTTCGTGTGTGGAGCAGGAGACAGAAACGGCCGCCCCGATGTACTGGGACGGCCGCAGGGTCTGTCAGCCCGTTGGTCAGTCGTTGTTCAGCATGATCACGTTGCGCCGCGCGTTGCCGGCCATGGTGTCGGCAAAGGCCTCGTTCACCTGATCCAGCGTCCAGCGCCCGGTGATCAGCTCGTCGAGCTTCAGGCGGCCCTGCTGGTAGAGGTCCACGATCCAGGGAATGTCGCGCTTGATCACCACGTCGCCCATTTTCGAGCCGAGGATTTTCTGCCCCGCATCCGCCATCACAAGCGGAGAATAGCTCGCGTTAGAGCCGAAATGCGGCATGCCGACCATCACGATCTTGCCGTTGTGAGCAAGGTAACGCGGCGCCTGATCATAGACCGCGGCGATACCGACCGTCACCAGCACCGCATCTGCGCCGCGCCCGTCCAGCAGCGCCTTCACCTCCTTGAAGGGTTTGCCTTCGGCCAGCACACCATGGGTGGCGCCAAAGGCTTTGGCGTCTTCCAGTTTGGCGGGGTTCATGTCGACCGCGACGATGCGGCGGGCGCCAGCGATACGGGCGCCCTGAATGGCATTGAGGCCGACACCGCCCGCGCCGATCACCACCACGTCGTCACCGGGGCGGACATTGGCGGTATTGATCGCGGCGCCGACGCCGGTGATCACGCCGCAGGAGATCAGCGAGGCCGCATCTTTCGGCATGTCGGCGGGGATCTTCACGATCTGGCTTTGATCCACGACCACCTTTTCGGCAAAGGCGCCGGTGAAAACCGCCTGCCAGACCGGGTCGCCTTCGGTCGTGGTGATCGGGCCCTCGGCCGGATCGCCCGGTTCTTCGCAGACCGTGGGGTGGCCCTGGCCGCAGGACGGGCAGGTGCCGCAGGAACGGATCAGCGTGACGGCCACGCTGTCGCCCACGGCAAAGCCTTTGACGCCCACGCCGACGGCGGTCACGGTGCCTGCGGCCTCGTGACCGAAGATCGCCGGAACAGCGCCGCCAAAGCCCCCCTGCCACAGCGAGATGTCCGAATGGCAGACGGCCACGGCATCGATTTTCACCTCGACTTCACCCAGTTCGGGCGCACGCAGTTCCACCTCCTCGATCACAAGGGGCTCTCCGTGTTTGTGGCAAACGGCGGCTTTGACTTTGGTCATGGGAGGTCCTTTCGGTCTGTCGTGTCATGCGCGGGCAGCGCGGATTTCCGTATGTACATGAAGCTGCCGATTGCAGTGGCGCGCGGTCTTGGTCTGGATATCCGCGAAACGGAACATGCAAAGCTTCTCCTCTTTCGCAAATTTTAGGGTGCCATGGTGATTGTTAGCAATCTAATTAAACCACGTGACGCAACGGACTATGCGAAAACCAGCAACGCAACGGTCAGGATCGACATGGCGAGCGTACCATAGGCAAGGTTCCAGCGCAGACCGACGCGGGCGGGATCTTCATCGATCATGCGCGCCGACAAGCGGACCGAGGCCGAAAACGGCGTTACGTTCACCACGATGGACCAGATCGACACCATGGTAACCGCAACCGCGAGCGGGCTGATGGCCAATGGCGTCAGGTTCGGCAGCGTGCCCGCCAGGATGGTGACCGAGATGATCGGGCTGACGCCCACCATCGACAGCAGATAGGCGATCCAGCCCGCCAGCGCCAGAACCGCACCGCTGCCAAGTCCGAGGGCGACGATGGTCTGACCAAGGGCATTGGTGTCGATCAGCGGTAGCACCAGAACACCCAGAAAGGCCGAGGTTGTGAACAGGCCGATTTCGGAGCGCATGCTGGGCAACCCGGGGAGCAGCCCGGTCACGGTGGCTCGGGCGGTGCCGGTGAGCGCCGGAAGCGCGCCCTCATGCCAGCGCTGGATCGCCATCCAGCCAAGGGAGACCAGCGGCAAGCACAGAAGCAGCGCCTGAATGAGTGTAACGCCGAGTATTACGGAGACGCCCCAGGAAAACGACGGCACGAATATTACCATCCCCATCAGGGGCAGCAATCCGGAAAGGGAGGGCGCCTCGGGCAAGCCCGGAAGCACCCGGCGCGGATAGCTCATCCGGTCGATCCCCCAGCCCAAAAGCAGCATCACCACCGCCAGTGGCAGTGAATAGATGACGATCTGCCCATAGGCGACGCTGGGAATGGCCGCAGTGATCAGTGCCATGGTGACGGTCATCGGCGACCACATCGGAAGCGAGGAAAACCCGCGCATCATGGCCAGCGTCATGCGGCGGCGGCGGATGCCCGCGATGCGCTTTTCCTCGTCGGTTTCGCCAGGAGATACACCCTTGGCGATCATTGTCCCCAAGAGGCCGATGGTCGAGAAATTCAAGAGGATGCCAAATACCGCCGCGCCGAAGGTCAGGACCAGATAGCGGCGGCCCGGGCGCTGGTTCACCAGGATCTCGCCCGAGCGCAGGATCAGCGGTGAGCTGTTCGCGGCGAACTGAAGGAAGCTGAGCGAGGTGAGGAAAAAGGCGAAGAACGCGGCCCGGTCGATGGCAGTGGAGGCGCGGGCAAGATTAAAGGTGCCTTGGCTGACTTCATAAAGCGGCAGCGCGATGCACAGTGAAAGGAGGATCAAAGCGACTTTGGACAGGCCGCGCAGCTCCAGCGCCAGAAAGCCCAGGATCCCCACGAGCTCTATCAGCCGCAGAGCGGGCGCATCGGTAAAGATTTCACCGATGGCCCCGATGCTGACAAGAAGAAGAAAAGCGGATGACAGCATTATTGGGCGCTGTATCGTGACGGCGAGTTTTGCTTGGCCATCTTGTCAGAACTCCTCAGAGCTGTGCGGGTTAGAGTGGTGCAGCTCCGTGCGAGAGCTGCCTCCGGCGGTTGCGGAAGCAGAGCCAAAGCCTTTTGCTTAGGGTATTTATCTTGCAAATAATAATCAAGCTAATTACCCTTTTTGCCAAGCGGTCGCGCGGGCGGGCCGGGGGAGATTGGCCAAGTATGGGGCGGCAGTATGACCAAAAGCGATAAGGCAACCACGGCTCGCAATGAAGGGGTCTCGGGCCCGGTGTTTCAGGATATCGCGCGGTTTCGCGGCATTCTGTTTGACGGGCTATTGCGGCCGCACGACATCACCATGGCGCAGGGTTGGGCGGTGCTCAGCCTCATGCGAGAGGCTGGTCAGCGGCAGGCGGATCTTGCGGCCAAGCTGGACATCGGGCCAGTGACCACTTCCAAACTGATCGACCGGTTGGAGGCACGCGGCTTTGTTGAACGGCGCGCCGATCCCGGCGACCGGCGGTCGAAACGGATCTTTGCAACAGACAAGGCGCACCAGCTGATGGATATCATGACCGAGACGCAGCGCCAGGTGGATACCATCGCCAATACAGGGATCGAACCGGAAGAGCTGGCCACCACCATGAAAGTGCTGGCGAAGATGCGGCAGAACCTCAAGGCGTCGATGGCGCGGGATTGAGGCGGGTCAGGATCTAGTCTTAAGGCTGGACTCAACCCGGGCAATGCACGGGCTCCGCTGGCCGCGGCTCCTTTCACCGTACAAGTCGATTGCCCCGACCGCCTGTGACGCGTGCCTTCGCCTCGGCACCTTCTTGGGACGGACGAATTTGCAATTAATTATCAAGCTAATTGTTTGCCAAGTATCTATTCGGCCGTATAAGGGCGCTAACGCGCCCGGCCCGGTGCAGACCGGACCGGCATCCTTTGCAATGCGACAGGAGAAAACATGTCTTTGGTGCTCATCGAACGCCCCGGTGACCGGGTTGGTGTGATCCGGCTCAACCGCCCTGAACGGCGCAACGCGCTGTCGACCGAATTTCGGGCGGACATCGCCAAGGCGGTGACTGAACTGGACACCGACCCCGGGATCCGGTGCATCGTGATGACGGGCGATGAAAAGGCCTTTGCCGCCGGGGCGGATCTGGCCGAGCTGGCCGAGGTGCGGCCGATGCAGGAGGTCTTCGACCGTCTGGGTGCTGTCAAACGCGCGCTCGAAGCGTCGAATACCCCCGTCATCGCAGCGGTGCGTGGCATGGCGCTGGGCGGCGGCTGTGAGATGGCGATGATGTGCGACATCATCATTGCAGGCGACACCGCCAAATTCGGCCAGCCGGAAATCAAGGTGGGCATCATGCCCGGCGCCGGAGGCACCCAGAAGATCCTGCGCACGGCAGGCAAGGCCAAGGCGCTGCGTTACCTTCTGACAGGCGATCTGTTCCCGGCGGATGTGGCGTTGGACCTGGGCATCGTCTCAGAAGTGGTACCGGATGCCGAGGTGATGGACACGTCGCTTGCCATGGCCAAGAGGATCGCCGCCCAGCCTGCCAAGGCGGTACAGGCGATCCGTGACGCGGTGCGCGAGGGGGCGAACACGCCGCTGGATACCGCACTCATGCTGGAGAACCGCCTGTTCCAGATGCTGTTTTCCACTGACGATCAAAAAGAGGGAATGCGCGCCTTTCTTGAAAAACGCGCCCCCGAGTTCAAAGGACAATAAGTGATGGCTTATGCATTCGACGACATCAAAAAGGTTGGCGTGATCGGCGCCGGGCTCATGGGGGCGGGCATCGCGCAGGTGCTGGCGACTGTGGGCTATGACGTGGTGCTGAACGACATGAACGCCGAGGCGCTGGCCAAGGCGAAGACCGATATCGAAGGCCGCATCGACCGTATGGTCGAAAAGGGCAAGCTGGAGGCGGACGCCGCCGCTGCGGCCAAGGGGCGGCTGACCACATCAGGCGATCTGACATCCCTCGCGGATACGCAGATGGTGATCGAAGCCATCATCGAGCGGCTCGACATCAAACAGAGCCTGTTTGCCGAACTTGAAGGCATCGTCAGCGCGGACTGCATTCTTGCGTCGAACACCTCCTCGCTCTCCATCGCATCGATTGCGAAGAACTGCGAAAACCGCGCCCGCGTGGTGGGCATGCACTTCTTCAACCCGGTGCCGCTGATGAAGCTGGTGGAGGTGATCGGCGGCGCGGCCACCGATGCGGGCGTTGTCGATGCGACCTATGAAATGGGCAAGGCGATGGGCAAGGTGCCGGTGATCGCCAAGGATGGACCCGGCTTCATTGTGAACCTGGGTGGGCGGGCCTATTACACCGAAGGTCTGCATATCGAGGCCGAAGGCGTCGCCCCGCCTGAGCAGATCGACCGCATCATGAAGATGGCAGGCGGATTCCGGATGGGCCCGTTCGAGTTGATGGATCTCACCGGCATCGACACCAACTTCCCGGTCTCGACCTTCATCTTCAACGGCTACCATAGCGATGCGCGCCTGCGCACCACGCCGCGCCATGGTTATATGGTTGAAGCGGGGCTGCTGGGGCGCAAGGTGGGGCGCGGTTTCTACGACTACGCGCAGGACCTGCCCAAGCTGCCGACCCCGCCCGAAGCCGGACCAAAAACCCCGCTGACCGCAGTTCTGCCGGAACGCTCCGATGCCTTTGCTCCGCTGGTGGAAAAGGGCCTCAGCGCTGCCGAGGATGACGGCAAGGCGCCGATCCTGGTCAGCCCGCTTGGCGAGGATTGCACCAGCACCGTTGCCCGCCTTGGCCTTGACCCCAAACGCACCGTTGCAGTGGACCTGAGCGCGGTCGAACGCGGGATCGTTACCGTCATGACTGCTCCCGGTGGCTCGGATGTGCTGGAGGCGGTGACCACCTGGCTGGCGGGCGCGGGCCTGCATGTCGAGGTCATCAAGGACAGCCCCGGCTTTGTTGCACCGCGTGTCATTTCGATGATCGTGAACCTGTGCTGCGAGATGGCGCAGATCGGCGTCGGCAGCCCCGAGGATCTGGGCAAGGCGATGACCATGGGACTCAACTACCCGTTCAACCCGCTGGAGTATGGCGACAAGGTCGGCGCAGACCGGGTTCTGTCGATCATGGAAGGGCTGCAATCCACGACCGGGTCGGAACGCTACCGCCCCAGCCTCTGGCTGAAACGCCGCGCGCTTCTGGGTCTGTCGCTCAGCACCGCGGACTGACAGGCGCGAATACTGCGAACGACGGGCGCGCTGGATCAGGCGCGCCCGGCAAGATACCCCAAAGTCACCGCCGCCAGCAGCCCGTTGCCCGATAGATAACCGCTGTCGCCGGTACCCGAAACGCCGCAGGCCGCGCCGCCCACGGCATGAAGGTTGTCAAAACTTCCGCCCGCCGCACGGCGCACCCGGGACGTTGCGGGATCGACCTCTAGCCCGCCTTGGGTATGGAACAGCGCGCCGGTGACCTTCACCGCGTGATAGGGTGGGTGCAGTGGCGGGGTCTGCCCGCTCCAGCGTCTGCCAAAGGCGTCCGTGCCCTCGTTGGGTATATCGCCAAGGGTTTTGGCCAGCGCATCTGCTGGCAGGCCAGCCGCCTTGGCAAGCTCTGCAATGCTTTCACCGGCTAGCACCGCGCCTTGCTTTTCTGCGTTCTTGAAATCCTCGAACTGCCGCGCCACGGCGGCGATGCGACTGTCGAACACCACCCAGGCGGTGCCGCCCGGCTGCGCCAGTACGGCGCGGGCTGCCTCGGAATAGCCCTGCGCCTCGTTCCAGAACCGTTTGCCCTGGCAATTCACCTGCACGCCGCCTTCGGTGATGGTGGCCCAGGTGATCAGGATGCCATGCGGATGCGCGACATTACCGTGCCCCTGATAGGCGCCCAGATGGGCGGTCGCTGCGCCCAGAGCCTGCCCCCAGGTCACGGCCTCGCCGCGGTTGCCGTCATGGCCGAACCAGACCGCATTGTCGATCTCTGCCATATAGGTGGAGACCATGGTGCGATTGCCACCAAAGCCGTTGCAGGCGAGGATCAGCCGCGCGCAGCCGATGGTTTCTGTACTGTCATCGGGCAGCTGCAACTGGGCGCCAAAGATGCGGTTTGCCTTTGAATAGAGCCTGATTGCGCGGCGATTGCAGATCAGCGGCACATCCAGCGTTTCGATCCGGTCGCGCAGGGCGTCGATCAGTTCCTGCCCGGAGCGGGTCGGCAGCCCGTGCATGCGGCGGCGGCTGTGGCCGGGGTAGTCAAAGTCGGTGACCAGTGAAAACGGCAACCCGTGATCGCGGGCCAGCCATTCGATCACCGGCGCCGCCGTGCTGGCCATGCTGGCGACCAGATCCGGATCGTTTTCATCATGGGCCTTGGCCTGAATGTCCTGCGCAAACCGCTCTGCGTTGTCCTGGATGCCTGCCTCGGTCTGAAACTGCGTGCCCGCAGCGGGGATCAGACCGGCGCTGAGCGCGGTGGACCCCGATGGTACGGCGTCGGCCTCGACCAGCAGAACTTCCTGTCCTGCCTCATGGGCGGCCAGGGCGGCCACCATCCCCGCAGCGCCCGCCCCGACGATCAGGGTTTCGACCGTCAGGTCAAAGGATGCGGGCGGTTCAGCGACATCAGGACTTGCCATCGAACCGCTTTCCAAGGGCCAGCATTTCAGGTGTTCCAATGGCCGCGTTCAGCCCGTCGAAATCGTGCATCCGGTCGGAAAATGGCTTGTTAGAGCCTGATTCTTTCAGGCTGGCATAGTAATTCTGCGCGGTCATCGCCAGGGCGCGGACGATACCACCGGGGAAGATCACGATGTCGAAGCCCATGTCCTGAAGGGTCGTGGCCGAGGAAATCGGCGTGGCTCCGCCTTCGACCATATTCGCGAGCAGCGGCACCTTGCCTTTGAAGGTCGCCGCGATTTTTGCCAGCTCGTCACTGTCGCGCGGGGCCTCGATGAACAGCACGTCGGCGCCTGCCTCGATGTAGCTGCCGGCCCGGTCGATGGCGGCATCAAATCCTTCGACGGCGATGGCATCGGTGCGGGCAATGATCAGCGTGTCCTGACGGCGGGCATCGGCCATGGCGGCGATCTTGCCCGACATCTCGGTCTTGGAGATCAGCGATTTGTCGGACAGGTGGCCGCATCTTTTGGGATAGCTCTGGTCTTCGACCTGAAGGGCGGCAGCACCTGCACGTTCATAGCTTTGCATGGTGCGCCGTGCATTGAGCGCGTTGCCAAAGCCGGTGTCGGCATCCATGATCACCGGCAGGTCGGTGCGATCCGCGATCAACGCCATGGTATCTGCCATCTCCGAGGCGGTGGTGAGACCGATATCGGGGCGGCCAAGGCGGGTGTAGGCCACCGCGGCCCCCGACAGGTATAGGGCCTCGAACCCGGCATCGGTGGCCAGCGCGGCCGTCAGGCCATCGTAGACACCGGGGGCCAGCAGGATCTCGGGCGAGGTCAGGCGCTTGCGCAGGCTCATGACGTGCCTCCCAGCAGTGTCACTGCCTCGGCGCAGGTCATGATCTCCGTCACCGAGCCGAGAGATTTCAGAGTGGCCTCGTGCACGTCGTCCTTGAAGGCCGCGCAGCCATCCGACAGCAGGATGGTGTGGATATCGCGCAGGTGGGCATCGCGGACGGTGCTGGCAACGCCGCCATTGGTGACGATACCGCCGATGATCAGCGAGTCGATCTTCATCGCCCGCAGGATATATTCAAGACGGGTCTGATATAGTGCCGAATAGGCCACCTTTTCCACCGTGAAATCGGCCGGAGCCAGAGTATCGACAAGGCTGTGCCCAAAGCTGCCCGGTTCAAAATCGCCCTTGGTCAGAAAGGGGCGCAGCTTTTTCAGGTGTGGCGAGATCAGCGGCTCCCCACCACGACCCGGCACCAGCGTGAACTGGGCCGAGATATAACTCCCCCCGGCCTTGGTCAGTGCGGTTTTCACCGGCGCGATCCGGTTCGGAAGGGCCTTGATGCTGTCGGCGCCCTGACCCGCACGGCCATAGGCACCCTCGGGGTGCAAAAAGTCGTTTTGCAGGTCAATTGTCAGCAGGGCAGTGGAGGAGGGGGTCATGCGCTGGCCCTTTCGATCAGTGTATTGCCGTAGGCGTCGACTTTGCCGACGAGCCCGGGTTCGATCAAGACGGTGGTGTCGGGCTGCTCCAGAATGGCCGGACCCGCGATTTCGGCGCCTACGGGCAGGGCCAGCCGGTCATAGAGGCTGGTTTTGTGCCAGGTGCCGTCGAAATGCACCTGCCGCGTGCCCCGGAAGGCCTGCTCGGTACTGCCGGCCTTGGGGGCCAGCGTTGCCAGATCGAACCGCGGACGGCGGCCGGTGATGGCCGAGCGCAGGTTGATCACCCGTCGGGTGCCGTTTTCCAGAAGTCGACCGTAGGTGGCGCGATAAGCCGCATCAAAGGCATCGGCGATCTGCGCTTCGGTCGGCGGTGTCACGACGCCGTTTTCAACGGTGACCGGCAGGGTGACGGGCACCGTGTGGGTCTGCCCGAGATAGGCCATATCAAGGGTGAATTCGGTGTCGCGCCGCTCGAAATGGGTGCGCGCCGCGTCCAGTGTGGCCAGCCCGCTGTCGACGTGGCTTTGCATGAACCCGGTCAGGCTTTGCAGGTCGATACCGGCCAGGACCGAATTGATGGTCTGCACGAAATCCTGCCGCATATCGGCGATCACGCAGCCCATCGCCGAGGTCACGCCGGGATAGCGCGGCACGATGGCGCGGGCGAGACCGACCTCGGCCAGCATGGCGCCCGAATGCAGCGCGCCGCCACCGCCAAAAGGCATGAAGGCAAAACGTTCGGGATCAAAGCCGCGCTCGATAGAGACCAGCCTGAGCGCTCCGGCCATACGGCTATTGGCAACGCGCAGGATCGCCTCGGCGGCTTGCAGCGCGTCCATGCCCAGCGGACGCCCGACGTGTTCCAGGATCGCGGCCTTGGCGGCCTCGACATCCAGCCGGTCCAGCTTACCGCCGATGGGGTTGTCGGGATCGATGCGGCCCAGAACGACATTGGCATCGGTCACGGTCGGGCGGGTGTTGCCCTGACCATAGGCCACTGGGCCGGGAGTGGAGCCGGCGCTTTCCGGTCCGATGTTCAGCAGGCCACCCTTGTCGACCCAGGCAATCGAGCCGCCGCCCGCGCCGATAGTGGTGATTTCGATCATCGGGGAGCGGACCACCATGCCGAAATCGATTGAGGTTTGCGGCGACAGCATGGATGCGCCCTTGGCGATCAGGCTGACATCAAAGGAGGTGCCGCCCATGTCGCCGGTGATGACATCTGGAAATCCGGCCGCTTCGGCAATGTATCCGGCTGCGATGACACCGGCCGCCGGGCCCGACAGAGCAGTGCGGACAGGCAGTTTTGCCGCCGTGTCCACATCCATCACGCCGCCATTGGACTGGACGATCATGAACTCCCCGGCGAACCCGCCGTCCTTCAGCGCGGTTTCGAGCCGCGCCAGATATCCCGAGACTTCGGGTTGCAGATAGGCATTGAGCGCGGTCGTGGAGAAACGTTCGAATTCCCGGATTTCCGGCAGGATCTCCGAAGATGCCGAAACATGCGCATTGGGCCACATCTCGCGCACGGCAGAAACGGCGGCGCGTTCGTTTTCGCCATTGGCATAGCTGTTGGCAAAGAGGATCGCGCAGGCAAGGCACCCTTCGTCGATCAGTTGCTGGGCGGCAGCGCGCACCGCGTCCAGATCCACCGGTGTGCGCACGGTGCCATCGGCCAGTGTGCGCTCCGGCACCTCCAGCCGCAGGGCGCGGTCCACCACCGGAGTGAAGTTCCCCCGCAGACCCCAGGTGCGCGGGCGATCGCGGCGGCGCATCTCCAGAACGTCACGTAGGCCCATTGTGGTGATCACCCCGATCCGGGCGCCCTTACGCTCCAGCAACGCATTGGTGCCTGCGGTGGTTCCGTGCACCACCACCGAGACGGTCGAAAGATCATCGACGCGGGAATTGATCCCGGAGAGGAAGCCGCCGGATTGGTCCGGGCGCGTGGTGGGCACCTTGGCGACTTCGGCGGTGCCGGTGGCTTCGTCCAGAACGAAGATATCGGTGAAGGTGCCGCCGACATCGACGCCGATCATGCGGTTGCTGCTGGTCATTGGGTCACCTCTTTCCAGGCCGGGCCATAGGTTTCGGTCGCTGCGTCAGGGCTCATCAACCCGCCTGCCACATCGCGGGCGACATCGGCTGCCGGGCGCTGTGACGCCGGGCCGTAGCCGCCGCCGCCTGGGGTATCGAGCCGCACTGACTGGCCGCGCTCCAGCTTGATTCCAACCATTTTCGAGGCCATCGGCGGGTGATGCCAGCCATCTGCCTGCTCGTAGGAAAAGACATTGAGCGCAGCATCGCCGCCGCCAGCCGCGCCCTTGGGCGCAAAGCGGCCGCGTTCACCGAAGAGGAAGGCGGTGGCGTTTTCCTCCAGTACTTCAATTTCATAGGTCGCGCCCATGCCGCCCCGATGCATGCCGGGGCCTGCGCTGTCTGGGCGCAGGGCCCATTGCTTGAACATCACCGGATAGGCTGCCTCAAGGATTTCCATCGGCGGGATTGTCGCGGTCGAAATTGGCGCATTGCCGTGATTCAGCCCGTCGCCTTCGATGGAGCCGCCATGGCCGCCGCCGTAAAAGCTGAACATGACCCAGGGCTGACCATTGGCGCGTTTGCCGGAAATCGACAGGGCGTTGATGGTGCCATAGGCATTGGCGACGACGCGATCCGGCGCCGCCTGCGAAGCCGCGGCAAAGATCACGTCAACCATGCGCAGGATCGTTTCGGTGTAGCCGCCGACCGGCGCCGGGAAGGGCGCAGACAGCAGCGATCCATCGGGGATCTTCACCTCGATCGGGCGCATTACGCCAGAGTTCGCAGGCAGGGACGGGAAGATATGCTTGATCGCCACATAGGCGGTTGCGACCGCCGTCGGCAGTGCAATGTTCACCGGGCCTGCGCAGCGGTCTGCCGTTCCTGTGAAATCCAGCGTCATCCGGTCATCATTGATCTCCAGCGCGACTTTGATTGCCAGCGGCGTATCGGTGATGCCATCATTGTCGAGGAAATCCTCGGCCTCCCAGCGACCGTCGGGCAGTTCCGTCAGCTCCGAACGCATCAGCGCTTCGGCCCTGTCCTGCAAGGCATCAAGGGCCGCGCGCACAGTTTCGGCGCCATATTCGGCCAGCAATTCATCAAGACGTTTCACGCCCAGATCCAGCGCTCCCAGCTGACCGTTCAGATCGCCCTGCGCCGATTGCGGCAGACGGGTGTTGCGCATCAGGATGTCGGTGATGTCGGTTTGGATCTTGCCTGCCTTGGCCAGCCGGACCGGCGGCAGGACAAAGGCCTCCTGAAAGGCATCGGTGGCAGCGGGGTTGTAGTTGCCCGGCACCGCGCCGCCCACATCGTGCCAATGTCCGACCGAGGCGAGATAGCAGAACAGTTTGCCATCGTGGAAATAGGGCCGCACCAGCCGCATGTCGCTGAGGTGGGTGCCGCCCAGATGCGCATCGTTGAAAATATAGATGTCGCCGTCTTCCAGGTCGCCGTTTTCGGCGGCCTTTTCGATGACGGCCTTCACCGCAAAGGACATCACCCCGACAAAGATAGGCAGGCCGGATTTGCCCTGTACCAGAGTGTCGCCCGACACCGCGTGATAGAGGCCGTGCGATGCGTCATGGGCCTCGGCGATGATTGGGTTGAAGGCGGCGCGAAACAGAGTGGCATCCATTTCATCCGCGATTTGCTCCATCCGTCCGGCCAGCACGGCCAGCGTGATCGGGTCTATCTCTTTGGTCATGGGTTTGCCTTTGTTTCAGCGATATCGTTCCAGACGTCCTGCCGGGTGAGACGCCCGTCCATCACTTCGAAGCGGTCGATGAACCGGATGCCGCTGAAGGGGGTGCCATCCGGCCATTCGCCCGACAGGGTGCCGCGGCAATAGACAACGGCGGCGTCCTGCGGCGATTGCAGCGCTTCGAAGCCCTCGTATGTCTTGGTGACGAAATTGTATCGGGGCTTTGCCCATTCGATCAGCTCTTCCAGCGTCGTCATCGGGGCGGTGCCGGGGAATGTCATGGAGAAGCCGGGAGCCAGCAGCGCCCGGGCCGTGTCTATCTCGCGCGCTTCCATCGCGGTCAGGTAGTTGCGCACCAGAGATACCGGATCGGGCTGGGCGGGGGCGGGGCTGCGATGCGCGCCGCCGCGCATGTAGCCCGCAGGATCCAGCTCATGAATCATAACGGTGACGGCCTCGGGCGGGGCGGGCACGACGATTCGCACCGCGTTGGTCAGCGCCGCGCACAGCCGCGTTTTCTCGTCTGCGCTATATCCCTGCATCACGTGGAGTTCGATGACGGGCATGAAGTCTCCTTTTCTAAATTGGTATCTTTTGTAATACAGATTATTTGCTGCGCATAGGTCAAATATTTTGAACATCTGTGAATAGATTTGTTGCTTTTGAAAAAACCATCGCTAGGCTTGAGAGGCAGTGAAAGGAGAAATATGGGACAGAATCTGGCATCTTCCGCAAGCAAAGGTCTGCCTGAAGGGGGTAAGGCGCAGCGTGTCTTTTTGCATCTGCATCAAGAGATTACCCGTGGTGTCTACGCGCCGGGGAGCGTGCTGCCGGGTGAGCAGAAGCTGGCAGCGACTCTGGGCGTGTCCCGTGTCACTGTGCGTCGGGCGCTAGATGTGCTGGAGAAGGACGGGCTGGTTGAACGCCGTGTCGGATCCGGCACAACAGTCTGCGCGCAGAAGTCTAGTCCTTCGATGGCGGCGGACTTCAGTACCCTGATGCCGCAGTTGGTCGAAATGGGGCAGAACACCACCGCACGGCTGCTCTCCTTCAGCTATGGCGCCGCGCCCGGCGGCGTTGCCGAGGCGCTGGGCCTTGGGGCGCAGGTGCGGGTTCAGACAGCGGTACGCCTGCGTCTGGTTGAAAATGAACCTTTCTCCCATCTGACCACATGGGTGCCGGAAGAAATCGCGCAGAATTACACAGAGGCCGAACTGGCCACGACGCCATTGTTCCGCCTTCTGGAGCGCTCGGGTGTCAAAGTCGACTCCGCCCATCAGACGGTCAGTGCGACGCTGGCCTCTCCGGAAGTTGCCGAAACGCTGGGTGTTCGGATTGGTGCGCCGCTCTTGTCCCTCGACCGGGTTGTGCGCGACGAGGAAGGCCGCGGGGTCGAATACCTTGCCGCGCTCTACCGGCCTGACATGTTCCGGCTTGAGATGTCGCTGAACCACGTCGGCGTGGGCGAAACCCGCCACTGGGAGCCGGTGATCAATCCGGCCCGCAAAGAGGCAGCCGAATGACTACCCCGCAGACCCTGTTCGACAAGCTCTGGGCTGCGCATGAGATCATGCGACGCGACGATGGCATGTCCCTCCTGTGGGTGGACCGGCATCTGGTGCACGAAGGCTCGCACCACGCCTTTGCCAAGCTGGCGCAGCGGGGCCTGAAAGTGGCCGAACCCGATCTGACCTTTGCGGTGGTCGATCACTATGCGCCAACACGACCGGGTGCTGTCGCGCCCGATATCCGCCGGATGATCGACACTCTGGGCCAGAATGCACGGGCACAGGGCATCCGGCTGTTCGATCTGCACGATCCGGGGCAGGGCATTGTGCATGTGCTTGGCCCCGAGCAGGGGCTGACGCTGCCTGGACTACTGATCAACTGCGGGGATAGCCATACCTCCACTCACGGGGCGCTTGGGGCTTTGGCCTTTGGCGTCGGGGCGACCGAGGTCGCCCATATTCTGGCAACCCAAACGATCTGGCAGCGTCGGCCCAAGACCATGCGGATTTCGGTCAATGGCGCCCTTGGCGCTGGTGTCACGGCCAAGGATCTTGCGCTGCACTGGATCGCCGAACTGGGCGCGGATGGCGCCAGGGGTCACGCAATCGAATACGCGGGCAGCGCGGTTGAGGCGTTGAGCATCGAAGGTCGCCTGACCCTGTGCAATCTCAGCATCGAGGGTGGCGCCCGGCTGGGTCTGATCGCGCCGGATCAGATCACTTTCGACTATCTGAAAGGGCGCAATTTCGCCCCGAAGGGTGCCGCCTGGGAGGCTGCTCTGGCGGATTGGCAAAAGCTCTACAGCGATGCGGAGGCCATCTTCGATCAGGAGGTTGCAATCGAAGCCGCAGAGATCGCCCCGACGGTGACCTGGGGCACCTCTCCGGAAGAGGCGCTGCCGATCACTGGCCGTGTGCCGCGCCCGGCAGACCTGCCCGGAGGAAAGCAGAACCAGGCGCGTGCAACGCTCGATTACATGGGCCTTGAAGCAGGGATGCCGCTTGAGGACATCGCGGTTGATCAGGTGTTCATCGGCTCCTGCACCAATGGCCGGATCGAGGATCTGCGCCTCGCGGCCAAGGTTCTGGCGGGACGCCAGGCCAAGGTGCCCGGTCTGGTGTCGCCGGGATCCGCCGTTGTCAAGAAACAGGCCGAGGCTGAAGGGCTGGCGCAGATCTTTACCGATGCGGGCCTGGAATGGGCCGATGCTGGCTGTTCCATGTGTGTGGGCATGAATGGCGATCTGGTCGAGGCCGGCAAACGCTGCGCCTCCTCCACCAACCGGAATTTCCGCGGGCGGCAAGGACGCGGCGCGCGGACCCATCTGATGAGTCCCGCCATGGTCGCCGCCGCCGCCGTTACCGGACATCTTGCCGATGTGCGCCCGCTGCTGGAGGGCCGGTCATGAGCGGATGGAGCAAGATCGAAGGCCGGGCGGTGGCGCTGGCGCAGGAGAATGTGGACACGGATCAGCTGATCCCGGCGCGGTTCATGTCGGCGCCGCGCAGCGAGGGGTATGGCCAATTTCTGCTGCACGATGCGCGTCAGGATGACGACGTGCATGTGCTGAACCTGCATCCCGGCGCCTCGGTGCTCGTGACGCGGCGCAATTTCGGCAGCGGCTCCAGCCGCGAGGCTGCCGTTTATGCGCTGGTGGATTTCGGGATCAAGGCGGTCTTCGCCCCCAGTTTTGGCGATATCTTTGCTGGCAACGCCGTCAACAACGGCCTGCTGCCCGCCCGCCTGCCAGAAGAACAGATCGAGGCGCTGATCAGCGCCATCGGCAGCAATGATGTGGCGGCCACCGTCGATCTGGCTGCTGGCCGTGCCAGCATCGCCGGGCAGGAGGTCTCTTTCGAGATTGACCCCGTCTGGCAGCAAAAACTGGTCAACGGTTGGGACGACATCGACCTGACCGCTCAGCACCAAGAACGGATTTCAACGTTTCGGGCGGCCCGTGCTTCTCAGCACCCATGGGCCTGGCCCGCGACGTAAGACGGCAACGGGCCCCGCTGGGGGCCGGGGCCACAACCAAAGGGGCGTCACAAGGCACCCCATCACCAGGGAGAAAGACAAAATGAAGCACAGTATGATTGGTGCAGTCCTTGTCACCACGGCGATGACCTCGGCTGCCTTTGCCGAAGACACGCTGACCGCCGTACACGCCTTTCCGGAATCGCTGATCTACACCAAATCCTTCCTTGAGTTCGTCGACAAGGTGAACGCGGCGGGTGAAGGTGTCGTCAATATCGAGGTCCGTGGTGGCCCCGAGGCCATCGGCATGTTCCAGCAGCCGGACGCGGTGCGTTCGGGCGTTGTGGACATGGTCTACACACCGGGCAGCTTCTATGCCGGCGCCCTGCCGGAAAAAGACGCGCTTGTGACCTCAAACCTGACGGCGGTGGAAACCCGCGCCAATGGCGGTCTGGAACTGATTGACCAGATCCACCAGGAAAAGATGGGCGTCAAATACCTCGGCTGGTTCGACTCGGGAGTCTGCTACAACCTGTGGACCCGCAATGAGCCGAAGCTGGACGCGGACGGCAACCTTGATGTGTCCGGTCTGAAACTGCGCGGCAACGCGGTCTACAACGCATTCTTCACCGAATATCTGGGCGCGCAGGTGATCGACCTGCCCACCACCGAAGTCTATTCGGCGCTGGAGCGCGGCGTGGTGGATGCGACCGGTTGGACCCAGATCGGCCTGATCGATCTGAAGTGGAACGAATTCCTGAACTACCGGATCGAACCCTGCTTCTTCTCGACCGACCTTGGCACCATCGTGAATCTCGACAAGTGGAACAGCCTGTCCGAGGAATCGCGCAAGATCCTGCAGGATGTCGCAATCGCCCACGAGGCGGAAAGCGCCGCCAAACTGGGTGCCCTGCGCGACGCGGATTTCGCGGCCCTTGAAGAGGCCGGCATGAAAGTCGTGACCTTGGAAGGTGACGCCGCCGACGCCTATCTTGCGGCCGCCACGCAGAAAACCTGGGACCGCATGAAGGGCCTGATGGCCGACAGCCCCCAGGGAGACGGCAACTACGACACGCTGATCGAGCTGTTCTACGACAAGTAAACAGCCACGGGACGGCACGCCGGATCGCGGGTCCGGCGTGCCGTCTGCCTTTGGAAAGGATGAGAAATGGCAATGGTCGGAAAGCTCTATCAAGGCTTCCTATATGCGATGGCGGGCATCGCGGGGTTCATGCTGGTCTGGCTGATGATTTCAGTCACCCTGTCCGTGGTGATGCGCAATGCTGGGCTTCAGCCCTTTGCCTGGCTTTTCACCTCATCCGAATACGCCATTTTGTACATGACCATGATGGGCGCCCCCTGGTTGGTGCGGGAAAAGGGTCATGTGCATATCGAATTGATCACCGCTGCATTGCCCGCTGAGGTGCGCCGGGTGGTCAGCCGTCTTGTGGCCGCGCTTTGTGTTCTGGTGTCGGTGATCCTGGCCTGGAAGGGGGCAGAGCTGTTTCTGGGCAATATCGCGCGCAACGATCTGGACGTGCGCGCCTACTACTTTCCGAAATGGATCCTGACGATCGCCTTTCCGGTCAGCTTTGGACTGATGGCGATTGAATTTTCCCGTTTCGTATTTGGCAGCGACCTGATGCATTCGGGCGAAGCGGGGATACACGAATAATGGAATGGTTTGAATCACTGGCCCTGCTGCTGGGCTCGATCCTGGTTCTGATGGCCATCGGCATGCCGGTCGCGCTTGCCTTTCTGGCGGCCAATATTGTTGGCGCCTGGTTTTTCATGGGCGGTGCCAAGGGGATCACGCTGCTGCTCAACAACGGGTTTGGCGGGCTGACGAACTATGCGCTGGTGCCGATCCCGCTGTTCCTGCTGATGGGAGAGGTCTTCTTTCACACTGGCCTTGGGGCACGGATGTTCAATGCCATCGACCGGCTTCTGGGTAAGCTGCCCGGGCGGTTGTCCTATGTGACTGTGCTGGGCGGGACAGCGTTTTCAACGCTGTCAGGCTCCTCCATGGGCTCGACCGCGCTGCTGGGCAGCCTAATGGTGCCCGAGATGACCAGCCGCGGATACAAGAAGCACATGTCGATCGGGCCGATCCTTGGCACCGGTGGTCTGGCGATCATCATTCCGCCCTCTGCTTTGGCGGTGCTGCTGGCGACGCTCGCCCGCATTGACGTCGGCGCGCTGCTGATCGCGGGGATCCTGCCGGGGCTGGTGCTGGCCAGCCTTTATATCGGTGTCATCTACCTGCAGACCCGCATCGACCCGACCGCTGCCCCTGCCTATGAGGTTGAGACGCTCACCTTTGGCGAAAAGGCACGGCTGCTGTTCGGAGACGTCTTGCCCATGCTGTCGGTCATGGTTCTGATCGTCATCGGCATGGTTGGTGGGCTGATCACCCCGTCCGAGGCCGCCGCCTTTGGCGCGCTTGGGGTCCTGATCCTTGCCATTCTGTTTCGCTGTCTCAGCTGGGAGGCGATGAAGAAGTCCGTCGTCGGCGCGCTGCGAGTGACGCTGATGGCCTATCTGATCGTGTTCGGCTCAGCCACTTTCAGCCAGCTGCTGGCCTTTTCCGGTGCCTCCAGCGGGCTGATCCGCTGGGCGACCTCCTTTGATCTGGCGCCGGTTGCGATGCTGTTGGTGATGTTCTGTGTGCTGCTGCTGCTGGGCATGTTCATGGAGCAGATCTCGATGATGCTGCTGACCGTGCCGATCTTCTTTCCGCTGGCGGCCTCGCTGGGGTTCGATCCGATATGGTTCGGTTTGATCATCCTGCTGGCGTTGGAGATCAGCTTCACCACGCCGCCCTTCGGGCTGTTGCTCTTCGTGATGAAAGGGGTAGCGCCCAAGGATACCACGATGCGCGATATCTACATGTCGGCCTTTCCCTATATGGCCTGCTCGATGCTGCTGGTCGCCTTGCTGATCCTGTTTCCTCAGCTGGCGCTGTGGCTGCCGGGGCTGTGACTGCTTTGCCAAAGCACGGAAAGCCATGGGGCAAATTGCTGTGAGCATCGGATCGTAGAAATGAAAACGCTGCCAGCATGTGTTGCTGGCAGCGTTCTTCGTTTTCATTGCTCCGCCCGGGGCGGTGAGGTCATAGCGCGAACCAGTCGGCCTCCGCCGCATCGGTGCCAAGGACCTTGATCACGAAGTCTGCATTTCCATCACCGTCCACATCGCCGACGATGCGCTGGAAATCGCCACGATCCGCCGCGCGAAGTTCCCCTGCGGTGCCGCTGAAGTGAGCACTGCCGATAAAGGTAAAGGCGTCGTCCTCTTCAGTGGAGCTGTCAGCGTCGATCCGGTCCAGTCGGATGATATCGAGATCGTCGCTCGCGAAATCGGCGATAGTGTCGGTCCCTCTCGGACCCGAAAGCCGGAAAAAGAAATCGTCGGCTCCGTCGCCACCGGTCAAAAGGTCGGCGCCGCGGCCGCCCCGCAGGATGTCATCGCCCGCGCCACCGTCCATGGTATCGTCACCAGCGCCGCCGTTCAGTTTGTCGGACCCGCGACCACCAAACAGCTTGTCGTTGCCGCCACCGCGGACCAGCACATCGTCGCCAAACCCGCCCCGCACAACGTCATTGCCCGCGCCACCTTCGAGGCTGTCATCGCCAAGGTTGCCTTTCAGCGTGTCGTTGCCTTCGCCGCCGTCAATCAGATCGTCGCCTTCGTGGCCAAGGATCAGATCATCACCGCCCCAGGAGACGATGTAGTCGGCGTAGGAACTACCCTCGATGACGTCGTCGGTTGCCTCTGGCGCAGCGATTTCCGTGGTGCCGACGTATTCGTGCAGCACGTAGATGGCTTCGCGGGCGTCTTCCACCGACTGCGCCCAGTCGTTGATCCCGGCGGCCGAGCCTTCGGCCATTTCATAGCTCTCGCCATCGGCAGAGAGTGTCATGTACTCGTCCACCCAGTCCTTGCCGGTGCCAACGTCATTGACGCCGTCGCCGTTGCGGTCCTTGCCCCAGATCACATCCAGCAGGGTACGCTGCACTGCCTCAAGGTCGGAGGGGTCTCCGTCCATGTCCTGGTACCACTGGACCCAAGCATCTCCATATGTGGCGATGCGGTCATAGTCGAAGGTCTCTGCGCTGCCATCGGTAAAGCCGAAATAGTCGATTGTCTGGGTGTCGCCGGAACCGGTGACTTCGTTCACCCCCATGAAGGTATGCGCGGTGAGCGTCGCATCCATGCTGACCGGGTGGAACTTGGAAAAGACACCGGCCAGCAGCCCGGTGGGGTTCCAGCCCGCGTTCATCAGGTCGATCAGCGATTGCGGAATGTTCCCGGCGACATTCGCCTGAACCTCGGTCCAGCTTGTTGCGCCGCCTGCGGTCATGATCAGCTTGTAAAGCGCGAGGTTCTCGCGCGGGGAATCGATTAGGACACCGTCCACCATGATGCGGCCCGACGCATCAGTCGTGATCTCGGTTCCGGCGTTGATCTTGCCAAGCGCCTCTTCCAGAGCTGATTCGACTACCTGATCGGGCGAGCGCATAATGTTTGCCCGCTCCATCTCGATTTCCTGGATGTAATCCAGCTGGTCAGCTGGGACTTCGTATTCGCCTTCTCCGCCTTCGACGAGGTGGATCGGAAAGGTCTCGCCGGTTTCAGGATTATAGCCGATCGGCACGATCTGGCCGTTCTCATCCAGCACCGGTTCACCGTTGCCGCCGCCATCACTTGGGTCAAGATCCCGGGTCAGCACCCAAAGATCACCATATAGGTCGCCTTGAGCGGCGCCGCCGGAGGTTGAAACTGAATCTGCCATAACCGTCTCCATCGTTAAGCACGCCCTGGTGCTGTCGCATTTAACGTTGGCCAGTGTATGCAAGCGCAGTCGCTACACTTTGATCGATATCATCTTTGAGTGGAAATTCTGTCGGCACAGTCCATAGCCTGATTCGCTGACGGCATTTGCACCAGCTTTTCTTACCAGCGCTGCGCCGATGGCAGCGGCTGGCAATTGCTGGGCTGGTGCGATTGGGCTGGGGGTCAACCCAGTTTACGCCATTCCTGTTGCGCGCCCATGCCTTGCCCCGGGGCAGCGGCGGCCCGCCCAGCGGCTTCTCCGGTCGCAAAGGCGGTGCCCATCACCCGAATAGAGGCATAGGCCATCGGATCGGCGCCGATGGTGCGCCCGGCGAAATAGAGGTTATCCACGCCCTTGGCGCGCAAGGCGTCCAGCGGGATGGAGGCACACCCGGTTCCGCCTACGGGGGTATAAATCGGTTGCCCGGGGGCCGTGTGATCCTCCATTGGCCAAGCCGCCTTGGCCACCTCGTCGTCGCGCTGGCGCCCGGTGGCAATATCTTCTCCGGTCAGTTCATAACGGGCTGCTGGGTGGCGGCTTTCCCGGATGCCGATCTGCGGGCCGGTCTGCACCAGATAGGCGTTTTCAAACCCAGGCACATCAGAACGCAGCAGCGCGACATAGTCGTGTGCCGCTTCGCGCGCGGCGCGTTCGGCCGTGCTGAAACTGGCGGAACTCAGATCTGGCATCGGGTGGTCGAACATCATCCACCACATCTCACCGGTGTTGGGTACTTCGGTGTAGATGCCGCCGTCATCGCGAGCAGAGGGCCAGCGTCCATTGCGCCTGTAGCGTGCAAAGGCTGCCTTGATGGCCTCGCGGTCTATTGGCTGTGACCGGTCACGCCCGGCGATCCGAATGGGCGCTGAGATTGCCTGCAGGTTGCCGTTGGTATCCCCGGTGCGGCAGGGAATACCGGCGACCAATGACAGGTTGGCATCTCCGGTGGCATCCACAAATGCCTCGGCCACCACCCGGGTTCGCCCGTCCATACCGGCCAATGTCACCGCTTCGATACGATCCGACGTGCGTGTCACAGCAGCCACGCGGGTATGGAGCAACACGTCAACGCCCTGCGCCGCCAGCACCCGGTCCAGTGCCAGTTTGACCGCTTCTGGTTCCAGAAGGATGATCCAGTTGAGCGTCGTCGGCGATTGAAACGGTGCGCAATCCAGCCCGAGGTTGCGCAGCTCATCCAAGACCAGATCGGCTACCCCTCCTACGACTTTGATGGGCTCAGGTCCCTGCTGATAAAAACCGCAGTAGGCCAGCACCTGTGCGTTGGTCGCGGCGCCGCCAAGGAAACCGTATTTTTCGACCAGTAGGACCCGCGCCCCGGACTGGGCCGCGCCAAGTGCGGCACCAACCCCCCCTGCGCCGCCCCCTGCGACGACGACATCATAGTCGCTTTCGGGTTTTGCCATCATGTCCGCCACCCCAGCAGGCGCCGTTCGATAAACCCGATCACTGCGCTGGTGATGACGCCCAGAAGCGACAGGATCACCACGCCAGCGAACAGCCGTTCCAGATCATAAAGCGAGCCCGCTTCGAGGATATAGGCCCCGATGCCATATTCCGCGCCCAGCATTTCTGCAGCGACCAGAAGGATGATGGCGATGGCAAGGCTGATGCGAAGACCGGACAGAATCCCCGGCATGGCGCCCGGCAGAACGATCTTGCGCACGATGGACCACCAGGACAGGCCAAAGCTTTGCCCCATGCGGATCAGCGTGCGGTCGACATTGTCGACAGCGCTGTAGGTAGCGACCACCGTGGGAGTGAATGTGCCAAAGGCGATCAGCGCATATTTCGACCCTTCTCCGATCCCGAACCAGATCACGAACAGCGGCAACAGCGCGATTTTCGGAATGGGGAATATGGCCGCAACCAGCGGCACCAGCCCGGAGCGGATGTAGGAAAACAGGCCGATCAGCACCCCGATACAGATACCAAGGCAGGCGCCGATGGCAGCGCCAACCGCCAGACGGGTCAGCGACGGGCCAAGGTGTTTGAACAGCATGCCGCTGTCATACAGTTCCCGGAAGGTATCCAGCACGTCCGAGGGGCGCGGCAGGGTCAGGGCGGAAATCCAACCCGTGCGGGTGCCCCATTCCGCCAGCAGGATCAGGGCGACAAAAACGGCCACGCCGACCCAGCGACGTGAGTGCGGCGCAAAACCACCGCCCCGGAATGCGACGGGTTTTTCTTGTGTCATGTCAGACATGGATCAGCTCCGCATCTGCAGCCCGCGCCTCTTCGCGCATTAGCTGCCACAGGTGTTTCTGGTGGGCATCAAGATCAGCATCGCCAAAGGCGCGCTCGGACAGGGGTTTGTCGATTTCGACGATCTCCCGGATCTGGCCGGGGCGGCGCGACAGAACCACGACCTTGTGGCCAAGTCGGACCGCTTCGGCCAAGTTGTGCGTCACGTAGACGGCAGTGAACGGCTGGCGCATCCAGAGATCGACAAGATCGTCCATCAACAATTCACGGGTCTGGCTGTCGAGCGCAGAAAGAGGTTCATCCATCAGCATCACGGCGGGCTTCACCGCAAGGGCACGTGCAATTGCGACGCGTTGCTTCATGCCGCCCGACAGTTGCTTGGGCAGGGCCTGGGCGAAATCGCTGAGCTTGGTGCGGGCCAGCACATCGTCGATGATCCGCTTTGCCTCGGCGCCCTTGATGCCGTGGTCCTCCAGCACCAGCGAGATATTCCCCGAGACGCTGCGCCACGGCAGCAGGGCAAAATCCTGAAAGATATAGGTGAGCGGGTTCAGGCACCCCTCGGGCGGTGTGCCCAGTTGCAGAACCTGGCCCTTACTGGGGCGCTCAAGCCCGCCGATAAAGCGCAAGAGGGTGGATTTACCGCATCCCGACGGTCCCACGATGCAAACGATCTGCCCGTCCGCGATGTCGAGAGAGATATCCCGCATCACTTCGAAATCGTTATAGGAATGGCTGATGCCGTCCAGACGGATGTCCATGCGCTGTCCTTTGACTACAGGAGAAGGACGGGCGCCCCGCAAAAAGCAAGGCGCCCGGAAGAACGTACAAGGCGGGTGTTAGGCGCCCAGCGTTTTGACGTAGGAATCGTCGACCAGCGTGTCGAGCGTGATATCGCCATCGACAAGACCCTCGGACTGGAACCAGCTCAGCTGGTCCTGAACGCTGGCGATATTCAGCGCCGCACCCTGGCTCAGCCGCATGGTGCCATTGATGATCGAGGGGGCCGCCTTTTCGCGGGGACGGTCGGTGTAGACGTATTTGTGGATCAGATCGACCATCTCGTCCTGATCTGCGGTGCCATCGATCATGGCTGCGGCATAATCATCAACCCCGCGCGAGAAGCCCTGAAGGAAGCTTTCGGTCAGTCCGCGTTCCTTGGCCGCGTTATTGGCCGAGGTGAAGACAGTGGTCACCTGATAGTCGGGAATGTAGTCCGACACGTTGCCCACCATGTGCCAGGCACCGGCGGCCGCCAGCGGCTTGGCGATATGGGGCACGATGGACCAGCCATCGACCTGGCCCGATTTCATCGCGCCGATAATCGCGCCGACCTTTTGCAGCGGCGTAAAGCTGAGGTTGATGCCTTCGGCAGCGGCCATTTTGGCGCCCATGTAGTGGAAGGACGAGCCCGCCTGTGTGACGGCGTATTTCTTGCCGTCCAGGTCCTTCAGCGTCTTGATACCGGCCTGATAAGAGGCATCCGAGATCAGGTACTTCTGTCCGTCGATGCCGTCCTCTTCGGTCAGGGCGCCGCCGATCACCTTGATCGCGCCCTTGTCCGCGAGGCTGATCAGCCCGCCGGAAATGGCGGTTACGGCATAATCCACATCGCCCGATGCGATGGCCACGGCCATCGGCTGCGCGGCCTGGAAGAACTCCAGCTCCACATCCAGCCCGGCATCCGCGAAATAGCCGCGCTCCTGCGCGATAAAGCTGGCAGAATGCGAGGTGAAGCGCAGCGCGCCCACCTTGATCTTCTTGTTCTGGGCCAGCGCAGGGGCGGCAAGCCCCGTCGCGGCCACGGTTCCGCCCATCAGGGCCAATGCCTTACGGCGATTGAGTTTCATCATGATCTTCCTCCCTTATAGATCAGTGTTAAGCCTTCAGATCTGCTCCGATCTCTTCCTTCAGCAGGGCCAAAGCCGTGGTTTCGTCTCTGTCCAGAACCGCATCAAGCAGCGCTTTTTGCCGGGCCTTGCGAGCGGCCCAGTTCAGCTTGCCTTCGCGCAGCAGCGCCAGCCTAAAGCGGCGGCTCTGGTCGAAGAACTTGCGCTGCAAATCGATCAGGCGCGGGCTGTCGCAGGCCGCGATCAAGGCAGCAGCAAAGGCGCGGCAGGCATCATCCCATTCCAGCGCCGTCAGATCGTCCGGGGTCGTGGCTACGGCGGCCTCGGCCTTTTGCAGGGCGTGATGGGCGGCAACGACCTGCCCCTCCCAGGCGACATCTCCCAGTGCGATCGCGCGCGACAGGGCGATGCTTTCAATTTCCTGCCGGACAAGTTGAATGTCGCGCAGGTCGTCCTCGGTCGCCGAGGTGACGCGAAAGCCGCGCTGCGCGGCGCCTTCGACCAGACCTTCAGAGGACAGGATGCGCAGGGTTTCCCGCATGGAATGATTGGAGCCACCGTAGCGGCTGCGCAGCTCATTCAGCTTCAGCTTCTGATCCGGCAGCAGGGTGCCGAACGCGATGTCCTTCCGTAGCGAGGACGCCAGCAGTTCGACGATGGTGCTGTCTTCATTTTTCTTGCCAGAGAAGATCATTTCATTCCATATACGTAAAAATGTTGGATATTTTTAAAAGTGCCTCACATTGCTGTCAACCTTCAACTTTCGGAGTGCCGCATTATGGACATCTCAGGGACGACCAAGCTGCTGCCGATTATCGGTGCCCCCGTCGCGGGCGTGGTGTCGCCGCCGGGTATGAACGACTGGTTTCGCACCCGCGGTATCGACTGCCGGATGCTGCCACTGGACGTTCCGGCCCCTGTGCTGACAGAGTTCTGGACACTGCTGCGCGCCTCCGAGACGTTTCTGGGCTGCTCGATCACCTATCCGCACAAACAGGCGGCTTTTCAGGAAGCGGACCGGGTGACGGACCGGGCCGGGCGCATCAGGGCCGTGAATACCCTGCGCCGTGAGGGCGATGTGCTTGTTGGCGACATGACGGATGGGCTGGCTCTTATGGAGGCGCTGCGCGTTTCTGGGGTGCCGGTTGCTGGTAGGTCGGCGCATATCATGGGGGCAGGCGGCGGTGCCGGTCGGGCCATTGCCGATGCGCTGTGCGAAACGGGCGTTAGCGACGTTGTTCTCAGCGACACGGATGAGGGGCGGCTGGCGGAAACGGCAGCCATCCTGCGCGCGCATTGGCCCAAGGTCCGTATTTGGGAGGAAGATCGCGCGGCAGACATTTTGATTGACGCAACCCCGACCGGGAAAGATCAGACCGCTGGTCCGCTGTTCCCGGCTGAGCGGATCAGGGAGTGCATGGCCGTGTGCGATATCGCCGGGCTACAGGGCGAAAGCAAATTCCTGCGACTGGCCGGTGAGCTGGGCAAGCAGATCGTGGACGCCGCAGCCTTGGGGCGGGGGCAAATTTCAGTTCAGACGTCTTTTGTTTTCAAGGATGCCTGAGCTGACGCTGCCCTTCTCCCGTTGTTGATCTAGGTCGACACCGAAGACTAGGTGATCGTCTTGTCTGCCTTGAGCGAGGCCGCGGCGACCAGGCGGGCGTTTTCAAGGTCGTTACCTTCGGCGCGGGCCACGGCGTCGCTGTGCGGGAGACCGTGATGGAGCCATCTATCGATCAGACGTTGGCGCAAAGTGGAAAGGTCGACGTCCAGAGAAATCGAGAAGTCCCAGAAGCGGCGCAGCTCCCGCCATCCGGGGGCATCAAACAGCAGGTAATTGCCCTCGACGATGACGGTGTCGCATGTCTCGGGCAGTAGGCCCGCGCCTGCAATGGCGAAGTCGCGGTCCCGATCGAAAACTGGGAAGATCACCGACGGTGCATCCGGCAGGGCTTTCACCAGCCGAAGCAGACCACCTAGATCGAAGGTCTCCGGCGCGCCCTTTCTGTCCAGAAGACCGCGCTGGGTTAGAATGGCGTTGTCGAGATGGAAGCCATCCATTGGCACGACCTGGGTCTGGCACCCGGCGTCGTTCAGCTTGTCCGCCAGAACTGCCGCCAGCGTGGATTTGCCAGAGGCTGGCGGTCCGGCCAGAGCGACAAGTTTGCGTTGTCCGGAGCGCGGCGCTGTCAGAATGGGATCCAGCAGCCTTTCGGCGATCGCTTCAGGCTCGTTCATGCCGCGTCCTGGGCGGGTGGCTCCTTGGCGCCGGTCATGAAGGCCACGGCATCGGACATGGTATAGTCCTTGGGATCGATGGTGCAGAGCCGCTTGCCCAGCCGGTGGATATGGATCCGGTCGGCGACCTCGAACACATGCGGCATGTTGTGGCTGATAAGGATAATCGGGATGCCGCGCGCCTTCACGTCCTGAATGAGTTCCAGCACCTTGCGGCTTTCCTTGACCCCCAAGGCCGCCGTCGGCTCATCCATGATGATGAACTTGGTGGCAAAGGCGGCCGCTCGGGCGACGGCGACACCCTGTCGCTGACCACCTGACAGCGTTTCGACCGGCTGCTTGATCGACTGCACCGTCATCAGGCCAAGTTCGGTCAGTTTTTCCCGCGCGAATTTCTCCATCGCCGGTTTGTCCAGCATCCGTAGGTATTTGCCCAGAAATCCGGGTTTGCGGATTTCGCGTCCGGTGAACATGTTGTCGGCAATCGACAGGGCGGGGGACAGGGCGAGGGTTTGATAGACGATTTCGATGCCCATGTCGCGGGCCTCGATGGGGGAAGAGAAACTGACCGGTTTGCCTTCGATCAGGATTTCCCCCTCATCCGGGATGGTGGCGCCGCAGATCGCCTTGACGATTGAGGATTTGCCCGCGCCGTTGTCGCCGATCACGGCCAGGATTTCCCCGGGGCGCAGTTCGAAATCCGAATGGTTGATGGCGGTGACGTGCCCGTAGCGTTTCACGATACCTTTGGCCTGAACGACTGGTGTCATGCCGAAACCCTCCTGATCCATTGGTCGATGGCGACCGCGATGATGATAAGCCAGCCGATGGCGAAGACCTGCCAGAGCACATCCACCCCGGCCATGCGCAGCCCCGACTGGAAAACGCCTACGATCAGCGCCCCGAAGAGCGCCCCAAGGATCGATCCACGCCCGCCAAACAGCGAGATGCCACCGATTACCACGGCGGTGATGGACTGCAGGTTGCCTTCGTAAAAGGATTGCGGCGAGATAGAGCCGACCCGTCCGATCGAAGCCCAGCCCGCAATGGCGCAGACCAGACCGGCGAGCATGTAGACCGAGACCAGTGTGCGCTCGGTGCGGATGCCGGAAAGTTCCGCCGCCTCCATATCGTCGCCTATGGCGTAGACATGGCGCCCCCAGGCGGTCTTGTTCAGCATGTACCAGAGCGCAACAAAGATCACGACCATCAGGATCACGCCAAAGGTGATGCGGGCGCCGCCAATATTGAAGGCATTGCCGAAGAACTTCAGGAAAGGCGCTTGATCGTCGATGTCCTGGCTGCGGATCGACTGAGCTCCGGAGAGCCAGAGATTGAGCGCAAAGAAGATCGACCAGGTGCCGAGCGTGGTGATGAAGGGGGGCAGTTTGACCTTGGTGATCAGCAGCCCGTTCATGGCTCCCGCCGCCATGCCCCCAGCGAACCCCAACAGGATCGCAAAGGGGCTGGGCACGCCCAAGTTGACCGCCAGATTGCCCATGATGACCGACATCAGCACCATGATCGCCGCGACCGACAGATCGATGCCCGCGGTCAGGATAATCAGTGACTGCGCTGCTGCGAGCATGCCGATGATCGACACCTGCTGCAGGATCAGGCTGAGGTTGAAGGCGGAAAAGAACCGTCCTCCGGCGATCAGCCCGAAGGCCAGCAGGCTGATGACCAGCACAATGACCGGCACGAAGGTTGGGTTGTTGTGCAGGATATGCCGCACCCGGCTCAGCAGCGTTGTGTTGCGAACTTCGAACTGGGCGACGCGTGTATCACTTCCCTCCAGAACCTGTTCGTAGTGTTGGCCTTTTGAGCCCATTCCGGATGTCTCTGACATGACGACCTCCCCGGCCTGAAGCCTATGCTACGGCCTCTGATACGGTCAAAGGTTTAGATTGATGGCATTTGGCCGGGGCATTTGCTGCCCCGGTCCTGTGTTTGCGGGATTTAGCCCCAGCACTTCTTCAGGCCGTCGGCCGAGCTGAGCGACGGGATACCGTCGACCGGCGCATCGGTGATCAGTTCAACGCCGGTGTTGAAGAAATCCAGCCCTTCGGTGTTCGCCGGTTTGGTGCCGTCCTCGGCCCAGGCCTTGATCGCGTCGATACCGAGCGAGGCCATTCGCAGCGGGAACTGCATGGAGGTTGCGCCGATGACGCCCTCGCCGACATTCTGCACGCCGGGGCAGCCGCCATCGACGGAAACGACCAGCACGTCGTCTTCACGGCCCACCGATCTGAGCGCCTCATAGGCGCCGGCAGCGGCAGGTTCGTTGATCGTGTAGACGACGTTGATGCCCGGGTCGATCTGCAGAAGGTTCTCCATCGCCGTGCGGCCACCTTCTTCGTTGCCGTTGGTCACGTCGTGGCCAACGATACGCGGGTCATCTTCATCGCCGATATCGGTGGGGTCCTTGATGTCGATGCCAAAGCCCTGCAGGAACCCGCCGTCGCGCAGGTAGTCCACCGAGATTTCCGAGGCGTTCAGGTCCAGGAGGGCGATCTTGGCGTTTGCAGCCTCGTCACCCAGCTTTGCCGCGGCCCACTGGCCAATCAGCACCCCGGCCTTGAAGTTGTCGGTAGCAAAGGTCGCATCGGCTACATTGGCCGGTTCGAACGGAGTGTCCAGCGCGATCACCAGCGCACCGGCGTCACGGGCCTGGGTGATGACGGGCGTCAGGGCGCGGCTGTCCGTCGGGGTGATCAGGATGCCTTTGGCCCCCGATGCAATGCAGGTCTCAACCGCTGCGACCTGGCTTTCCACGTCGCCGTCAATCTTGCCCGCATAGGTGGACAGATTGATGCCGTTTGCTTCGGCTGCGGCGGTCGCGCCTTCCTTCATCTTCACGAAGAAGGGGTTGGTGTCGGTCTTGGTGATCAGACAGGCGTTGATCTCTGCATGCGCCGCGCCAGCCACCGAGGCCAGGGCGAGCGCGGAAATGGTCATGAGTTTTTTCACGTGGTCCTCCCGAAATTATTGTTCTCAATCCGGCTGGCTCCTCTCCAACCGGACCCGCCTAGAGCAATCTGGGCAGGTCGTGAGCCCTAAAAAGCCTGATTCCTCATAGGGTGTCAATTTGTTTGTTAACTTTACTAACTAATCGCCACAGAGTATCTTTCCTGAAGAAAGGCGGCAAACTATGTTCGTCCGAATGGACCATGTCAGTATCAAAGAACGAAGTGCCGGGGTGAATCAGCGGGGTGTCCGCGATCACAACGAACGCCTCATTCTGTCCATTCTGTTTCGCCACCGCGCCGTGTCCGCCGCCGAGATCGCCCGCCGGACCGGCCTGTCCCGCCCTACGGTCTCCACCATCCTGCGCAGGCTGGAGGACGACGGCTTCGTCCAGCGGGGGGAGCCGGTCAAGGGCAAGGTCGGTAAGCCTTCGATTCCCATCGAACTCGGCTCGGAAGGGGCTCTGTCCGTGGGCATGAACCTAGGCCGCAAGAGCGCGGATCTGCTGCTGCTGGATTTTGCCGGCAACGTGCGCCAGCAGCTGCGTACGACCTATGATTATCCCATGCCGGACGCGATCTTCGAATTCCTTAAAGACGGGCTTGAAACCCTACTATCCGGCCTGACCGCAAAGCAGCAGGGCCGGGTCTGCGGCATCGGTATCGGGCGGCCTTTTGAGCTGTGGAAGTGGCATGATCTGACCGGAGCCGCTGCGGAAGAATTTCAATCCTGGCAAGATGTCGATTTTGCGACCGAAGTCGCCTGTTTCAGCGAACTGCCGGTTTTTGTCGTGAACGATGCCACGGCGGCCTGTCAGGCCGAGCATATGTTCGGGCGGGGCAAGGATTTCCGCGATTATGCCTATTTCTTCATTGGGTCTTTCATCGGCGGCGGGGTGGCGATGAATGGCACCGTTTTCGAAGGCAATCGGGGCAATGCCGGGGCGCTGGGATCGATGCGCACCACCGGCCCCCTGGGCGAAAGCCTGCAACTGATCGATACCGCGTCGCTGCACCTGCTTGAGGCGCGCCTGGTAGAGGCCGGGATCGGTCCCGAAATCCTCTGGCGCAAACCGCAGGACTGGAGCGGTTTGGAACGCTATGTGGAGGCCTGGATCGGCACAACTGCACAGGAGTTGGCAAAGGCATCCTTGTCGATATGCTCCGTCATCGATTTTGAAGCCATCATCATCGATGGCGCCTTCCCGGTCGCTGTGCGTGAGGAACTGGTCGAACGCGTGCGCCGCTATCTGGCCAATCAAGACAAGCGCGGTTTGATCTCGCCGCAGATCGATGCGGGAGTTGTTGGCGAAAACGCTCGCAGCATTGGCGCTGCCGGCGGTCCGATCTTCACGCAGTTCCTGCTCGATACCAACGCCGGGCTGGCCGCGCTTTGACCCGGTTTCAATGCAAAATCCCGCGCGCAGGCGCGGCAGCGGCGCAGCACTACGCGGAGCGAATGTCATGATCCTATGCTGTGGTGAGGCCCTGATCGACATGATCCCGACCCCGACCGATGGCGGGCGCGACGGGTTTGTGCCCCATTCCGGTGGCGCCGTGTTCAACACCGCCATCGCACTTGGGCGGCTTGGCGTGCAGACCGGTATGTTGACCGGCCTGTCCCGCGACATGTTCGGTCAGCAGCTTGTCGAGGACCTGAAGGCCAGTCACGTGGATACCAACCATGTCATCACCTCGGATCGCCCGACGACCTTGGCCTTTGTCAAACTGACGGATGGCCACGCGTCCTACAGCTTCTTCGATGAAAACTCGGCTGGCCGGATGCTGCTGCCTGCTGATATGCCGCAGCTGCCGGAGGATCTCACGGCGCTCTATTTCGGCGGCATCAGCCTGGCTTGCGAACCCTGCGCCACCGCCTATGAGGATCTTCTGGCGCGCGAAGGCGCATCCCGCGCGGTGATGCTGGATCCGAACATCCGGCCGGGCTTTATCGAAGATATCAACCGTTTCCGCGCCCGCCTGGATAAGATGATGGCACTGGCGGACATCGTGAAAGTGTCGGATGAAGACCTGAACTGGATTGTTCCAGGGCCGATGCCGCTGCCGGAAAAGGTTGCGGTCGTGCAAGCCAAGGGTCCTTCTGTGGTGGTCATGACCGAGGGCAGTAAGGGGGCGACGGGGTTTCTCTCCAGCGGAGAAAGCGTGCAAACCCGGGTCCGTCCCGTTCAGATTGTAGACACGGTCGGAGCCGGGGACACCTTCAACGCCGGCCTGCTGGCCCGGCTCAGCGAACTGGGCGTCTTACAAAAAGCGGCCCTGCGCAACTTGCCCGCAGACATGCTTGCAAATGCGCTGTCTTTCGGCGCAGGTGTTGCCGCCGTGACCGTCTCCCGCGCGGGTGCGAACCCGCCCTGGGCGCGCGAACTCTGACAATATCGCAGCTATTGGCCTTGTTGCGCAAATGGGTCGTGGGGTTCACGGCATGAAACCAGACTGGTAGCTTGAGGCATGAGCAGTTGGGTCTCTACGAAGTACAAGACCACGAACTGGTCGTCTTACAATGAAGCGTTGAAGCAACGCGGATCGCTAACGATCTGGTTCGATCCCGACATGGCGTGAGAGCCCCCGCCGACCGGGAAACGTGGGAGGCAGCTGAGTTTCAGCGATGCGGCGATCCAGACCTGCCGTGATGTTCGGCATGCCACTGCGGCAGACAACCGGGTTCATGCAGAGCCTTCTTCATATGGTCAGGCTGGACTGGACCGTGCCTGACTTCAGCACCTTGTGCCGTCGCCAGCGAACGCTGAACGTGAGCATCTCCTATCGCCCGCTGAACCTTCTGATCCCCTCTCAGGCATTGCTGCGCAATACCTTGCCGGGTAGCGGACAGCACCGGTATCAAGTCTGAGGGCGAAGGTGAGTGGAATGCCCGAAAGCATGGTGGCTCCAAGCGGCGGATCTGGCGCAAAATACACATCGGAATTCATGAGTAAACGCTGAAGGTCAGAGCCGTCGAGATCACCGGCGGCAATATCGGTGACGCGGCCATACTACCGGACCTGTTGGATCAGATCTAAGCGGATCAGGCCATCGCGACGGTCACCACCTATGGGGCCTACGACTCCCGTAAGTGCCACGAGGCCATTACCGCTCGAGATGCTGCCGCTGTCATCCTGCCGCGCAAGAACGCCAAACCTTGGAAACCCACCAGCGCCGGGGCCATAGTCGGCAACGAGACCGTCAATGCATCTCGATACCTCGGCGGCGCTGTTTGGCGACGATGGAGTGGATATCACCGCCGGAGCCGGGCCAAGTCAAAGATGAACTGCATCAAGCTGCTCGGCCAATCCCTGATAGTGCGCGACTTCGAGCGCCAGGTCGCGGCGCTGCAGGTCCGCATCGCAGTGCTGAACGGCTGCACCGCGCTTGGCATACCTGTCACAGTGGCTATAGGCTAAATCCGTCCGGGGAAAGGGGAAGACCCACCTTCAACCGATTTGCACAAAAAGGCCGCCGTTGAGGTGAGTTCAGGGCCGAACAGACAGATCTCTCCCGGATTTGATCGGGATTAAAGCGTGGACATGAAACCTGTCCAAACTGTGAAAAGTTCTATCACAGGAGAGGCGGTCATGCCCGAAGACGCAACGAAGTCACAGCACCATATCGTAGGTGGAGGTATTGCTGGTTTGTCGGCGGCGGTGTTTCTTTGCAGGGACGCAGGTGTGCATGGCGAGGACATATGCATCTACGAACAACTCGGTATCGTCGGCGGGTCGCTTGACGGGGCGGGTGACGCAGAGACCGGCTACCTGGTCCGGGGCGGTCGAATGTTCGAGGAACACTTTGCCTGCACCTTTGATCTGCTCGAAAGTATTCCATTGACGAGCGATCCGGCGAAGTCAGCCAAGGATGATATCTTCGAGTTCAACCGAATGGTGCCAGGCTCATCCAATTGCCGCCTTATTCGGGGCGGAAAGCCGGCAGAAGATCGCTATGATCTCACTCTCGGCGCGCAAGATATCGTCGATCTCAACCGACTGCTCTTGTACCCGGAAACCGGATTGGGCGCTCAAAGGATAGACGACTGGTTCCAGCCCACCTTTTTCGACAGTAATTTCTGGTTGATGTGGTCCACAGTGTTTTCGTTCCAGCCTTGGCATTCCTTGGTCGAGATGCGGCGATACCTGCGTCGCTTCATCCACCTATTCCCTGGCTTCACCCGCATCACCGGCATTCTACGGACACGATACAATCAGTACGACGCGATGATTGCCCCGATCCTGACTTGGCTGCAGGCCCGCGGAGTACGCATCGAGACTGACAAATGCGTGACCGACGTGACGATCGAAGGCACGCGGCAGGACCGTTGTGTCACCTCTCTGACCCTGGACGATCACAAAACGGTTGAGGTCGGCTTGGACGACGGCGTCTACCTTACATTGGGGTCCATGACCGATGGATCGGTGCTCGGATCCGCGGACCGCGCACCGCTGCTCAACGAACAAGTCGCAGGTGGCTGGAGCCTCTGGCGGAAGCTGGCGTCGCAGTACGAAGGCTTTGGCAAGCCCGAAGTGTTCTGCGGCGACACAGGCAAGACCGGCTGGAACTCATTTACGGTGACGATGGACGGCCCCAATTTCTTCGAATTCATGGAGGATTTTACCAACAACCGAACTGGTACAGGCGGCTTAGTGACATTTGCCGATTCCGGTTGGACGCTATCTATTGTGCTGTTCCATCAGCCGCATTTCAGGGGGCAAAAACACGGCACCTACACCTTCTGGGGCTATGGATTACGAGGTGACCGCAAAGGAGATTTCGTGAAGAAGCCAATGTGGGAAGCGACCGGGCTGGAAATCATCGAAGAGCTTTGCGGGCATCTGCGCTTGGCGGGTGATCAGCGAAAATGGTTTGAGAGTGCGAAAATCGTTCCCTGCCGGATGCCCTACATCACAAGCCAGTTCATGCCGCGTCAAGCGGGGGACCGCCCGGATGTGCGCCCGCATGGGGCTCGCAACTTCGCCGTAATAGGACAGTATTGCGAACTCCCTCGGGACTGTGTGTTCACGGTGGAATACTCAGTTCGCTCTGCACGAACTGCGGTCGCGAGTTTGACAGGTCGTGTAACCCCACCTCCTCCCGTGGCGCGTACCGATCTCGACCCAAGAGTGCTTATCCGCGCATCCCGTGTTCTTCTTGGAATATGACGCAATAAGGATTGCGCCGTATCTTGCCTCCGAGGCAAAAGGATCTCTGCTTCGCGCTTTTCAGGCCGCACTGATTTTCGTTGAACTGATCCTTTCGAGGAGGAACCACAGCAGAAATTTGACTGCAAACGACAGTGCGCGCACTGAGGAAGTCGCCTCCCCTTTGGACCATGTTGCGCGGTGCCATGAAAGGCTGCTTTGGGGAGGTGCGCAGTAAGCTTGACCATCCTGTCAAATGTCCGCTCTAGGGCCAGTCATGCCTGTTCCCTCCTCAAGGAGCCTTGGCTTTGCAAAAGCCACTTCGTGCGCCTAGCGGACACCATTGAAGGTGCTAGCGGCCCCCCTTCAAGCGGGCAACGCTTAAACTGTGCCGTCTAGTCGCCGTGGAAACCCTTATTTCTCGGTAACCTGTTGTTTCTGTGACCTCAGGGTTCGGGGGAGTACTCAGCTTTGCCTCTGCGGGAGTACGCTACAAAGGTATTCAAAATGCTTCTGGGCCATGCCGCGATAGGCGCGCCACCCGTCTGCCGTGTTCTGCGCAACTGCATCTGACAAAACGGCAAGCGGGCTGCCATCCGAGCGGGCAAGGATCAGGGTCTGAGCGGCCTTTTCGAAGAAATAGAGATCCTCAAAGGCCTCCGCCACCGTATCGCCAACAATGGTGACACCGTGGTTGCCCATGACCAGTACCGATTTGTCGCCAATCGCATCGGCCAGCCGCTCGCCTTCCTCGGTGGCATCAGCAATGCCACCAAAGGAAAGGTCATAAGCCGTGCGCCCGTAGAACCGGGCCGTGTTATTGTCGATCGGCACCATCGTCGGGTCCTTGAGGCAGGCCAGCGCAGTCGCATAGGGCGAATGGGCGTGTAGCACGACCCGTGCCTCGGGCAGGCGGCGGTGCAGGGTGCCGTGTACACACCAAGCCGAGGCATCCGCCGTTGCGGGTGTTTCCCTGGACTGGCTGTCCAGCAACAGCAAGTCCTCTGGCGCGATGGTGTCGAAATGCTGCCATTTGGCGTTTAGCAGAAACTGCTGCCCATCGGCTGAGACCGCTGCGCTGAAGTGATTGCCGACGCTTTCCGACCACCCCAGCATGTGGCAGATACGGAAGGCATTTGCCAGATCCGCCCGCAGGACCGTCTCGGTATCGGGGAGTGTTGCTGCGTAGGTCATGCCTTGAACCGCCCTTCGCTGACCAGCGCGCGATAGGTGGAGCGCATCTCGGAGCGGTCCACGTAGCAGCCGCGCAGATAACGGTCGCCGCTGGTTGCCGTATAGGCGGCGCGGCCATGCACGATGCGGTGGTTGTCAAAGACCATGCATTCGCCGCCCTTCATCAGGAAACGCATCATGTATTTCTCTTCCTGCAGCATCCGACCAAAGCGGCAGAAGGCGGGGTAGTAATCGTCCAGAAGCTTTTGATCGAGGTCGAAGATATCGGCCATATGCTGGCTGATGGTGAGGCCCTCAACCTCTCCGTGCTGATCCAGCTCGATCACATACTGGCGCGAGCGCGCATCATAGGTGTCATGTTCGCAGTAAAACGGGATCGGTACCTCGGTCAGCAGCTTGAAACCCTCCGGGTCGCGCTGGCGGAAGTCATTGGCCACCGCAACGCCATCGGCATAAAGGCTGTCACCACCTTCAACCGTGTTGACGCGGCAATGCAGGAACTGGATGCCGGGGGCGAACTCCTCTGCCGGGGTGTCGGTGTGCAGCTCCAGCGCGCCAGCGGTATAGGCGGTGTTGGTCGGGTTGATGTGGGTCTTCACATCGAAATAGGTGCCAAAGAAGGTCGGGCGCACGCAGCCCATCAGCTCGGCTGTTTCGGTCAGCCCTTCATCCGAGTCCGGCATGTCAGTCAGGATGGTGAAGCCGTGTACCAGCATCGCCTCGATCCACTTGGCGCGGGTGGCGTCATCGGCCACCAGCTCTGGCTGGGAAAACCGCGGGACCGAGGGGTAATGGTCACCGAACCAGGCGACGCGCGACAGGTCGGCGGGATCGTGGCGGGTCTTGCCGCCCGCATAGGTTTCCAGCCAAGACAGGGGCAGGCGGGTGATGTGGTCTTCGTCCTGCCAGCGGATCACCAGCATGTCGCCATCGAGCTCGGCAGTTTTGGCGCGCGGGGGCACGTCGAGGTGGAAGATATCGAAACTGCGTTCGCGTGTGACCGGGCTGAAGGAACTGGGGCAATTGTCGCGCAGCCAGTAGTAGTTGAAGTAGTGTGTCTTGCCGTCGGGCAGCGTAATGTCGAGGCCTTTTTCGCCAAGACCAGTTACGGCAGGGATAGCGAGGGAGGAGCTGAGATCGTTCATGGAGGAGCCGCGTTTGTTGATTTGCTTTCTGCCATGCAGCATTTCACGGGAAAGGGCCTTGACGACAGCCTGTTTCGGGTGAAGATAACTTAAGCTATGGATTAAGTTATTCGATGGAACATCTCCCACCACTGCGCCTTCTTGTGACCTTCGAAGCCCTGTCGCGGCATGGTTCGATGCGGGATGCGGCGGCGCGTCTGAACGTGACCCAACCCGCAGTCAGTCAGGCGGTCAAAGCGCTGGAGGAACACGTGGGAGTCGCGTTGTTTGACCGGCGGGTGCGGCCCGCGCGCCTGACAGATGCTGGCGAGATGCTGTCGCGGGCAGTGCGTGAAGGGTTAGGGCGGATTGCGGCCACGCTGGAGGATATCCGGGCGTTGCATGCCATCGGGGAACGTCAGGTGACTGTCTCTTGCACCGTGGGAATGGCGACCTACTGGTTGATGCCAAGATTGCCAATGTTTTACGCGGATTACCCGGATATTACCGTAAACGTGCAGGCTCCGGCGAGCGATTTGCCAGTGATGACGCCCGGTATTGATGTGGCTTTGCGCTATGGCAGTGGTGGCTGGCGCGAAGGGCGCACGGAAAAGCTGTTTTCTGAAGCGATTTGCCCAGTCGGTGCGCCTGCTTTGGTAGATCGGCTGTTGGCCGAGGGATGCGCGCTTGCCCAGGCGCCGCTGATCCATGTCCGCAATCCAAGCAATGGCAACTGGGCGGGCTGGGAGGACTATTTTCAGGCTCGCGGCATCCTGCGTCCGCGCGGTGGAGGTCAGGTGTTCAACAACTATGTGCAGGCGGCGCAGGCGGTCTACGACGGGCGTGGGCTTATGCTAGGGTGGCGGTCGATCACGGGGCAGGCAGAGCGGGACGGAGCACTGAAGGCCTGGCCTGAGGGGGCATTGGATCTGGGCACAGGATATTTCGTTACGACGGCCAGCGCACCATCGCAGGACACGGGTTTTTTCCTCGAATGGGTGCGCAGGGAAGCCGCTGCGTTTTAAATCCTTTGCACCAGCAGCCAGTCGATCAGCTTGCGCACGTCTCGGTGCCTGCGCAGATCGTCTCGCTCCACCAGAACGAAATTTGTCTGCATGGGCAGGTCCAGATCAAAAGGCGCAACCAAGCGTCCCTCGTCCAGCGCGCGGCGGGCAAAACTGCGCGAGATGAGCGCGCAGCCGTGCCCCGCCGACAGGATCTGCATGGCGATCAAGGAGGAATCGGCCTTCATCCAGTGAGGCGGGCGCGGGGCATCAATACCGCAGTGATGAAACAGGCGATCCCAATCCGTTTCCGATCCCACGACCTGAACGATATCCGCGTCGGCTAGGGTTTCCTGATCGGGCTCCGGGCCAAAATGGGCGGCATAATCCGGGTGACACACCAGCGTGGCTCCCTCCACGGGGAGCGGGTGAACCGTCTGCTCTGGCCATTCCCCTTCGCCATAGCGGATGTCCAGATCGACCCCGGCGCCATCAATCCGGTCTGACCAGACTGCGGTGGAGAGTTCGACGTCGATCTCCGGAAACTCCAGCGCAAAATCGCGCAGCAGCGGTGCCAGGATAAGGGCTGCAAAACTGATAGAGCAGCGCACGCGGACGACCGATTTGCTTTGCACCCGAAACAGCCCATCGGTGGCCGCCTGCATTTCGACAAAGGATTTACGGACCGGAATCGCATAGGCCAGCCCGATATCCGTCAGTTGTACGCCTTTTGGCAGGCGCTTGAACAGCTGAATGCCAAGATGATGCTCCAGCTGGCGGATCTGTTGGCTGACGGCGGCAGGCGTCAGGTGCAGCTCCTCCGCGGCCGCGCTGAAGGAACTGTGACGTGCCGCTGCCTCGAAGGATCGCAGCCAATTGACATGAGGCAGCCTGCGCATGGGAGCTCCGTTGTGTAACCGGCCCATCATGGGCTGCCGCCAAATGGGTGGCAAGCCCTCCTGCCACAACCTGATTTGGGTCAAAGCAGTCATAGACATTGTTTGCAGTTCGGGGGCGCCCGCGCGCATCTGGAGACACGTTTCCAGCAGCCGGACCTACGCCAATGACCGAAGCCCCATTAGAGCAGGATTACGACTTTATCATCGTCGGTGCAGGCTCGGCCGGATGCGTTCTGGCCGAACGTCTGACCCGGTCCGGTCGCCATCGCGTGTTGCTGCTGGAGGCCGGCGGCAGCGACCGGAAGTTCTGGATCAAGCTGCCGGTCGGCTATGCCGTTACATTTGCAATGGCGGCATTGAACTGGGGCGATCACGCGGCGCCGGATGTGGCATTGAACGGGCGGTCCATCTACTGGCCGCGGGGACGGGTGGTCGGCGGGTCGAGTTCGATTAATGCGATGGCCTATGTCCGGGGGCTGCCGCATGACTTTGACGACTGGGCGCGCGCGGGGGCCGAGGGCTGGAACTGGACGAAGGTCCGCGACACCTATCAAGCGCTGGAGACCCACTCGGATGGCACGGGCGATGGTCCCGTCTGGGTACAGGATCTGTCCGATCAGATGCATCCATTCTCGGGTCGTTTCCTGCAGGCGGCGCAAGAAGCTGGTCTTGGCACGGCAAAAGACATGAACGCAGAGGGCGCAGAAGGGCTTAGCCATTACCGCAGTACCGTTCGCGGCGGGATGCGCTGGTCCTCCGCCGATGCCTTTCTAAGGCCAGCCCTGCGTCGGCCGAACCTGACGCTGCTGACCCGCGCCGAGGTGCAAGGGCTTGACCTGGAAGGCGCCCGCGTCGTTGGTCTGCATTATACACGCGGTGGCCAGCGATGCACTGCCCGCGCTGGGGAAGTGATCCTCAGTGCAGGCGCCATCAATTCCCCCCAGCTGTTGCAGCTGTCGGGCATCGGCCCGGCCGATCTGCTGCGGGAGCATGGGATTAAGGTACGCCACAACCTGCCGCAGGTCGGAGAAGGGCTTCAGGATCATCTTGCTATTTCGTGGCAGTTTCATGCGCGGGAACAGACGCTCAACGCGGTTCTCGGCACCCTGTCCGGGCGACTACGGGCAGGGGCGGCATATGCCCTGACGCGGCGTGGCCCGTTGTCTGTACCGGTGAACCAGATCGGAGGCTTTGTGCGCTCTGGTGCGGATGCCCAGGCCCCGAACCTGCAACTGTTCTGCAATCCGGCGTCCTACGAGATCACCCCGAAAGGCAAGGTGGTGATGGACCGGCAGCAAGGCTACTTGCTCTCGGCGCAACCCTGTCGCCCGACCAGTCGCGGCCGTATCCGGATCCGCTCTGCCGATCCGCGCGAAAGGCCGCTGATCGAGGCGAATTCACTGGCCACGCCCGAGGATCGCGGGATGGCTGTACGTGCCAGCCGGGTGTTGCAGAGATTGGCAGAAACGCCTGCGCTCAAGGCGGTGACATCCGGCTGCAAGACCAAGGGCTTTGCCGATATGGAGGATGAGGCTCTGCTGGAGGCCTTTCGGGCGCGGGCCTCAACGGTCTACCACCCGACCTGCACCTGTCGCATGGGGGAGGGACCACAGGACTCTGTCGTTGACGGGCGGCTGCGCGTGCATGGCCTGGCCGGGCTGCGGGTGGTCGATGCCTCGGCCTTCCCCAACATCACCTCGGGCAACACCAACGCGCCCACAATGATGCTCGCCGCGCGCGCAGCAGATCTGATCCTGCAAGGCAGCAGTTGATCGCCCCCAATCAAAACGGAGCAGCATATGCGCCTTGAGACGCTTGAAACCTTTGTCGTCGGCAACCCGCCGCCCCGCCACGGCGGGCGCTATTTCATTTTCGTCCGGGTGACGACGGCCTGCGGCATCACCGGTGTCGGTGAAATCTACAACGCCACCTTTGGTCCGGAAGTATGCTGCGCCATGGCGCGTGACATGTTCGAGCGCCAGTTCGAAGGCGCTGATCCACAGCAGGTCGAGCTGTTGTTCCGCAAGGCCTATGGCGCGGGCTTCACCCAGCGCCCGGACGTGAGCGTCATGGGCGTGTTCTCGGGGTTGGAAATGGCCTGCTGGGATATTCTCGGCAAGGCCGCGGATAAGCCGGTTGCGGACCTTCTGGGCGGGCGCGTGCATGACCGCCTGCGCAGCTATTCCTACATCTACCCCACCGGCGGCGACGTCTATCCGGACCCGGATCAGCCCAATGCCTACAATGATCCGGGCATCGCGGCCGAGATCGCGGTGCAGATGGCAGATCAGGGTTTCACGGCGTTGAAATTCGATCCGGCCGGACCTTACACCATCTTTGACGGCCACCAGCCTCGGCTTGAGGACATCAGCCGCTCGGTCGCCTTTTGCCGCGAAATCCGCGCGGCGGTGGGGGACCGTGTCGATCTTCTCTTTGGGACGCATGGGCAATTCACCGTTTCGGGCGCGCGGCGGATGGCGCGGGCGCTGGAACCCTTTGATCCCTTGTGGTTCGAGGAACCGGTGCCCCCCGAAAGCCTGGAGGCCATGGCCGAGGTCGCCCGGTTTACCTCCATCCCCGTCGCCGCGGGGGAGCGTCTTTGCACCAAGTATGAGTTCGCCCGGGTACTTGAGACAGGTGCGGCCTCGATCCTGCAGATGAACCTTGGTCGTGTCGGGGGGCTGCTTGAAGCCAAGAAAATCGCCGCCATGGCTGAGGTCAAACAGGCGCAGATCGCACCCCATCTTTATTGCGGACCGATCGTGGCGGCGGCCAATATTCAGATCGCGGCGGCTTCGCCCAATTTCCTGATCCTGGAAAGCATTGGCCGTTTCGATGGCCCCTACATGTCCTGTGTAAAGGGCGGTATCGAATGGGAGGATGGCTATGTCCTCCCTTCGCAGGCGCCCGGACTGGGGCTGGAGCTTGACGATGCCGCAATCGCCGCGTTGCCCTACGAGGGGCGCGAACTTCACCTGACACTCGACACCGCACATGTGACACCCTGAAAGGCAGAGAGACCATGATTGTTCTGAACGAATTCTATATCGGCGGCGACTGGCAGGCGCCTGACAGCAGCCAGACCATGGCCATCCTGACCCCGTCGACGGGCGCGCAGGTGGGGCAGGTGACCCTTGGCAACGCGCAGGACGTGGATCGCGCGGTAGCGGCGGCGCAGGCCGCCTTTGTCAGTTATTCCATGACGACGAAGGATACGCGGCTGGCCCTTTTGCACCGGCTGGCAGAGGTGATGCAGGGCCGCATGGAAGACCTTGCACAGGCGATCACTACTGAAATGGGTGCGCCGATCACCATGTCGCGCGAGGTGCAGGCCGCTTCGGGGCTTGGCCATCTTGAGGCGTTCATCGCCACGCTTGAGGCGCATCAGGAAGAAGAAGCCCTGACCAACGGTGATATCGTCAGCCACGAACCGATTGGCGTTTGTGGATTGATCACGCCGTGGAACTGGCCGATCAACCAGATCGCGTTGAAGGTCATCCCGGCGCTGGCGGCAGGCTGTACCTGCGTTTTGAAACCTTCGGAGCATACGCCTCTATCAGCGCAACTCTTTGCTGAGATGATCCACGAGGCGGGCTTCCCGCCTGGGGTATTCAACCTCGTGTTCGGTGACGGCCCGTCGGTTGGCGCTGCCCTGTCCCGGCACAAGGACGTGGCGATGATGTCCTTTACCGGCTCCACCCGCGCAGGCAGTGCGGTTTCGCGCGATGCGGCGGAGACGGTCAAGCGAGTGGCACTGGAACTGGGCGGCAAATCTCCCAATGTGATCTTCGCCGATGCCGATCTGGAGGCGCGCGTGACCGAAGGTGTGCGGGAGTGTTTCGACAACACCGGTCAGTCCTGTAACGCACCCACCCGGATGCTGGTTGAGCGCAGCGTCTATGATCGCGCCCTCGACATCGCCCGCAGCGCCGCCGCGGCCCAGGCAGTCGGCGATCCGCATCAAGAAGGCGATCACATCGGCCCGCTGTTTGATCAACTGCAATATGACCGCGTGCAACGGATGATCCAGATCGGCATGGACGAAGGCACACCCTTGCTGATTGGCGGGCTGGGACGCCCCGAAGATCTGCCTGCGGAACTGGCGCAGGGCTGGTTCGCCCGGCCAACGATCTTTTTCGATGTCACCCCGGAGATGACACTCTGGCGCGAGGAGATCTTTGGTCCGGTTCTGGTGATGACGCCCTTTGACACCGAAGCAGAGGCCGTCGCGCTGGCCAATGATACCGATTATGGGCTGGACGCCTATATTTCCACCGGGGACGAGGCGCGGGCCCTGCGGATGGCGCGGGCCCTGCGTGCAGGCGGTATTCACATCAACGGGCGGGCCACGGATTACGGTTCGCCGTTTGGCGGGTTCAAACAATCGGGCAATGGCCGCGAGGGCGGGCGGTTTGGACTTGAGGACTTTCTGGAAGTGAAGGTCAGGCCGCCCTTTTCTGCCTGAGCAGCGCGTCAATGACACCAAAGACACGGGACGCGAAAGGATATCGCGCCCCGTTTTTCATAAGGTCCGGCCTTACTGGTCCAATAGCTTTGCCAGCGGCGCCGAAAGGCCGGTGGGAATGACTTCGTACCCCGGTTCTTCCGGCTCGTCGTCGGTCATCTCGGCGGGGAAGCCGGGCGCGGTGATCGACAGGCCGGTGGCCTCTTCCAGCCTGCGGATGATGTTGGGCGAGAGTTCCCGTTCACCGAACCGCGCGATCCCGTCGTTCAGAATTCCAACCATCAGGGGGCTGATCTCCAGTGGAACGTCATGGGCCTCCGCGATGCTCTGGAACAGACCGATGTCCTTCTTCACCAGATCCATTGTGAAGGAAATGTCGCGCGATCCGTTCAGGATGACCTGGCTTTCGGTCTCATGCACGAAGGAGGTGCCGGAGGAGATCTTCATCGCCTCGTAGGTGGTGTTCATGTCCATACCGGCGGCTTTCATCGTTACCAGCGCCTCGCAGCAGGTCAGCAGATTGGCCGTCGCAAGGTAGTTGGTCATCACCTTGAGGATCGAGGCACTGCCGATATCGCCGGTGTGCAGGACCCGTCGGCCCAGGGTGGTCAGTGTTGGCAACATCCGTTCAAAGGTGTCCCGGTCGCAGCCGGCGAAGATCGAGATATTGCCGGTGTCAGCCCGGTGACAACCGCCGGAGACCGGGCATTCCATGGTGGCGCCGCCGCGCTCGGCGACCAGGGCCGCCAGGCGTTTCACCTCGCCTGCATCGGTGGTCGACATTTCCATCCAGATCTTGGAGCTGTCGACGGCTGGCAGCATTTCCTTGACAACTGCCGCAGAGGCGGCCGGGGAGGGCAGGCAGGTGATGACAGCGTCACAGTCCTGCATCAGCGCCAGGGGGCCACTGGTGGGCTTGGCACCGCGCGCGACGAATTCGGCCACAAGGTCGGGGTTGAGGTCATGCACCGTGACATCGAAACCGTTGCGCAGCAGGCTGCCCGCGAGCTTGCCTCCTACATTGCCGAGGCCAACAAAGCCGATCTTCATAGCGGGTGTTCCTTTATCCGAGTGCTATCGTGACAATCCTGACCGGCGATTGCACAGCGGTAAAGCAACCGCTCTTGGCCCAAAGGGGTGGTTCGGATTGCAGCACGCAGTTTCGCGGATCGCTGGGCGGCGACCCCTGGTTTCAGGCGGAACAAGGCGCTGGGCTGGTGGGTAGGTTTGGTGTTTCAAGGCTCATCTCTTGCTCTCTCCAGCGCTCTCGCATTTACCTTGAACGGTGCGAATGTCCTGCACAGGGATGGAGCTAAGGCCAGAAACCCCGGCGTTGCGATCATAGTAGACGTTGGCAAACGGCGCTGCGGTGGACAGCCCTACCTCTGCAACGGCGAAGTTGAAGACCGCATGGACGGTGCCGAAGATCCGGGTAATGCTGCTGCCAGCCAGCCCACGCTTGATCAGGTCATCACGGAACTTGTTCGCGTCTGCCTTGGTGCAGTCTGTCAGTGGTTTGTCTCCGCAGACGTCGATCACGTAGCGGCAAGAACGGTGGGCAGCGCGGTGGAAGGTCTCAGGGCGTCCCTGACCTTTGAGACGCAGATACGTCAATACAGCCTCCGATAGCGTCAAAACATCAGATGTGACAGTAGTATCCTCTCCAGAGAAATGAGCCTGCCGGGTCAGACCATGCCGGAGGAGGTCTTTGTCAGGGAGTTCCGCATCCTGTGTGCGAAGATGGTACCAGTACTCGTCCAGCTTACATACAGCCCTGTTCGTCCGCGAAAGAGCGATGGAACGGGATCTGGTCCTTAGGGAGTAGGAAATTTTGCCCGACGAGTAGTGCTGTCGCAGGTCTACTGGGATACGGCGGGTGAAGTAGTAGATGCCTTCCTTCACGAAGACACGGCTGCGTGAATTGTTCTCCAATTTGTTCTACGCCTCGTCTTGATCAGTCCAAAAACTGATGCAAAACAATGCCCTGAACGAAGGAGATGGTGCCGGGGGCGGAATCGAACCACCGACACGAGGATTTTCAATTTTCCTAGGTGTCCATTCAAACTCTCGCATTTAGCTTCGAGCCGACGCAAAGAGTGTTTCCCTTCAATGCTTTGTGGTCTTCAATCAATCGCAGAGCAATCCAGTCCGTGTCAGCCAAGCTCACTACTCACGGCACCCATCTGGCACCCAGAAGCCCATGTAGAAGCTGGCACTCAACAAAAAAATGTGTTCCGCTGCACTTGGGTGACCTCTGCATCCAAGACTCTTGGAAAACTATTACTTTGATAAAAGCATGACACGCATATCCTTCTTTGTCGGACCAAACGGGTGTGGAAAAACCAGAAGGCTAGTGAAAGTAGCGCGTTCCACTGGGCTATGGCCCCAACGCACTGCAGCCGTAGCAAATACGCCGTTTGTACGGTTTGAACGAAGCAACAAAAATCGAAAGGTTTTTCGGGTATCCCCGGCCGGAATCACCAAGGTGGTCTCGGAAAACCTCAGAAACTTCTTTGATTCTGATGGCCGAGATACATTTGACGTTTCAGACCTGCTTGAAGCTATAGGGTTTCACCCTGTAGTTGAACTTGAGGTTAAGCTGAGCAGGGCTAGGGACTTCGATCTTAGTCAAATCACTTCCGATCCACTTGAGGTCGAAGCCATCAGCTCGGCGTTGGACGTCCTACGCTCGGAAGGAGGTGGTCGCTTCGAACTTTCCAGGTACTCAGATTCCTTCACGCGTAGCCTGCGTGGGAGAAACAGAATTCTGTTCAAATACATCCAAGAATTGAAACGTGCAAAACTTGTTTCTTCCTATTCTCTTATCTTCCACCATCGTGAGCGAGTTCCCCAGATTTTTGCTGAGTTAAGCTCTGGCGAGCAAACGCTCATATCGACTTTTCTTTTCATACGCTCAGCGCTTCCAGACTTAGGAGCGTTGTTTGTCGATGAACCCGAGAACAGCCTGCATCCCGAGTGGCAACGGCGGTATCTGGAAATGCTGCACATGGCATTGGGATATCACGAAGCAAAGATTTATTTGGCTACACACTCTCCTGTTTTGGTTTCCGGTGCACTGTCCAGCTACGGCGATAATGTTGAGGTGATTCGAGTGGATGGAGATAAAGAGAGTCTAGTTGAAATCAACCGAAAAACTGGACCTGAAAGTGTCGAAGAAATTCTTTGGGAAGCATTCGAAACGATCACTCCTGTGAGCCATTTTCTCAGCATTGAATTGTCACGTATCCTGCAAAACTTGACGGATGGCCGCGTCACTCGACAGGAAGCGGAAGAAGAGATCGCACATTTCAAAAGGCGCTCGTATGATCGAACGCAACAAGAATTGCTTAACCGTGTGACGCGAAACCTAGAGAAGTTCCTGCCTAATGCCTGAAATGACTGAGCAAGAAGCGCAATACTTCGTTGAACAGGTTTTGGATCAAGATGAGCGCAGCGCAATAAACGTTGCACTAGCTTCTAAAAATCCTTGGAAACATGAAGACTTTAATGAGCCGGTTAAAACCGACCTAGGAACAGTAAAGGTCAAAATCAAAGACTTTCACTTTGAACGTGTTTCAAAGAAATGCTGCTATTGTCGCCGCTCTCTCGAGGATGCATCGATTGAAACTGACAGGGAACACATCATTCCCAAGGGCAAGAAGAAATCTTTGTCATATGACATTTTTAATTTGTCGCTCGCCTGCAAGCGCTGCAATATGACATACAAAGGCGAGAAGGTCAATCATATTGTAGATGTTGATACTATCGAAGCTGACCTTCGGAACCCTGACCGATACCTTATTCCTCATCCGAACATTCATTCATATGAAGACCATTTAATCAGGATTTCGGTTCAATTTGGCGCTCAACAATTCACTTCATATAGACGCATAACGCCACAAGGTCAGTTTTTGTATGATTTTGTAAGGCTAGACAAGCTTTGCGTCGATGAACTCGACATTGCCCAAGGCGGCAAGAAGGTTGACGAAGTCGTTGCACAAGTTCTTGATTTGCCGTTAGACGGGATCTGAAGCTGGGCATCTTTTTGCATTGGCACCATGGCCAAAATTGCATTTGTATTCATTGCTTCCAAACTATCTCCATTCCGTCCCAAACCATACCCTGACACGCGGATTCTGGGTGTCTTACGATGTCTGCATGAAACAGATGCTGACGACCAAATCTCTCGACGCGATGCCCCCTGCGACCTCTAAACGGTACGAGGTGCGAGACCAGAAAGTAAACGGCCTGCACGTGCGTGTGTCGACCACAGGTGCCAAGGTGTTCTACACGTTGGTCCGCCCGAACGGCGCGCGCAGGCGTATCAAAATCGGGCCTTACCCTGTGGTCTCCCTTGCCGATGCTAGACGCCGTGCGATGGAAATCGCCCGTGATGTTGAGTTAGGCGAGTTCGACAAGGCACCCGAGACTTCTGAGCCATCGTCTCTGACGCTAGGCGAGATGATCCCCAAGTTCATCGAGCTTCACGCCAAGCCAAACACCAAGGACTGGAAGCGCACCGAAAGCGTTCTGCACAAGTTCGACGGGTTAAAGGATCGGCCCATTGATCAGATCAAGCGGCAGGACGTCAGCAAGGTACTGGACGGCATCATCGCCAACGGCACACCAACGCGCGCAAATCGGGCACTCTCAGCGATCAAAAAGCTCATGAACTGGTGTGTTATGCGTGGCGATATCGAAACATCGCCTGTGGCTCTCCTCAGGCCGCCTACGCGCGAAATTGCTCGTGACCGAGTACTCAACGATGATGAAATTCAAAAGATCTGGCAACAGAGCGACGTCGAGGGCTACCCGTTCGGTCCCTTCCTCAAGCTGCTGATGATGACGGGGCAACGACGGGCAGAAGTGTCTGACATGCGCTGGTCTGAACTCAATCTTGATGAGGGAATTTGGGAACTCCCGGCGAGCCGTGTGAAAAACGGCCGTTTACATATCGTTCCCCTACCTCCACAGGCCGTGGACATATTGCAATCCCTTCACAGGTTTCTCGACAGTGATTTTGTGTTCACCACGACGGGGCGTTCTGCAATATCTGGCTTCGGACGACTTAAAGAACGCGTCGACGTGGCCATGCCTGATGGAACACCGGACTGGCGTTTTCACGATTTCAGGCGCACCGCGTCCACAGGCATGGCGAAGATCGGTGTGGCACCTCACGTGATCGACGCAGTGACAAATCACAAATCGGGGGTCGTTTCAGGCGTCGGCGCAACCTACAATCGCTACACGTATTTCAATGAGAAGCGTGAGGCGCTGGAACAATGGGTAAACGAACTGACGAAGATTGTGCAGAACCCTTCGGCGACGAGTGCAGACAAGAAATCCTAAGCATCTTAGGCGTTTCCGATGACGAAGCCTTTTCCCACTTCTGGAATAGGTTACGCGCAGAATGTTTGAAAGTTCGGCGAGGTGTAGAGGCTTCGCCCAATGGGTTTCGATTTGCTCCTTTCGATATGTCCCTGACGCAGCGCAGCACGTGGCTCCAACGAAAAATTATCAACCCTATTGTGACACTGGAAGCCGCTCTAACCGACGAAAACGCTCCACATTTCGCACATTGGGAACGATATGGCGAAGTCGTGCCTGTTGCCGACGAAACACTTCTCGCCAGCCTAGCTGAACTGAAAAGCAGGGCCACACGTTTGCAGGCTGAATTTGCGGATGAAATCACTGGCGAAAAGGCGGGCAAAATTACGCATACACACGAGATCAGATATTACATTGTCCACGTCTGCTTGTCTGAACTCCGTGAATGCTACCCAAACCTTAGACTTTCACGAGGGAACTGGGACAAGGAAATCAAGATAGCTACTGGTGCGATCCCGGATTTTGTGCGTCGCGTTTTTCTTGAAACCACAGGGCAGCACGAGCAGTTAGATGGGCCAATGCAGGCAAACATGTAAGCCGTTTGAAAATCCCAGTGCAATTCGAGTTGAGGGCTTCAGGACCTTCGCTCGCAATGTGATCCAACCTGATCCATCTTCTGTCTTGTCGGAGCGCTCCTTCGCAAACGCAACAATGCAGAAGGAAAAAGACAATGGATATTTCGAACGGGCAAAAGGCCCTCGCCACACGCGCTGATCTCAAGCGCCTTGGCATCACTGTAAGCAACAGCACGCTTTTGCGCTGGGAGGCCCGTGGGCGGTTTCCACGCCGTGTGCGCCTCGCTGGCACCAGTGTCGCATGGCTGCTGAATGAGATCGAACAGTGGCTCGCTGAGCGCGCCGTTGAACGTGACACATGGCACTATGCGGATGCGAGCTGATCATGATGAACCCTATTGTATTTGGCTTCTCCTACGAGGGCCTGAAAAAGCTCGGCATCCACTACGATTACGAAGATCTAGTCGATTTGGAAAAACGTGGGCGCTTCCCAAAGCAGGTCCAACCCCGTGTCTGGAACGCCAAAGAAGTGTTGGAATGGCTTTTGGTCAACATTGATCGCCTGCCTCCCAAACTCGACTAGCCCAGAAAAATGAGATGGGGCGATTAACGCCCCGTCCTCCCCGTACATTTCGAAAGGAAAGAACATGCGAAATCGCGTGAACCATACCGCTCGCCCTTGCAAAGGGCATCCCTACGCATTCATAGACTATGACGATGACGGCATTATCCACCAGAGCATGGTGGGTTTCTTGGAAAGCCTCTGGAAAGGCGCGCCGAGTGACAGCTGTTTCTTCCTCGCGACCACAGGTCCTGACGGCGAGAAATGGAGAGAGCATGTTGTCCACGGCGACAATATCACTGTTAGCCTGAACCGGTTTTTCCGAGAACACTCGCGCTGGGACTACAACCTGTACTTCTGTCCCAACCCCTTCTCCAAAGACCGTAGAAAGACGAAGTACGCTCGTCCGACACGGCTTGGCTGGTGCGATATTGATGAAGCCGACCCCTATGCTTTTCGTCCCGAGGCCAGCCTCATCACCGAAACCTCGCCGGGACGGTTTCAGGGTCTTTGGCTATGGGACGGCTGGCACAGCCCCATAGAAGCCGAAGGATACTCCCGTTCCCTTGCTGACCGGCATGGTGGCGACAATGGCTGGACGATCACCAAGATGCTGCGCGTTCCCGGCTCGGTGAACCACAAACCCCAATATGATGAACCTTTCGTTCGACTGGTTCATCGCAACTGGAACAGGATCACCGACCGCCCACCGTTGCCAGAAATCGTAGGTGCGATGGAGGCTGGCGACTTCGTCAACCCAGATGCACATGATCCGAAAGAGGTCTTTGAGAAGTACCGGAAACAACTTCACGCGAAAGCTCGAACGCTGATCCGACACACCCGTGTGAAGGAGAAAGATCGCTCATCCTGCATTCACTTGATTATCGCATGCCTTCACGAGGTGGGTGCATCACCTGACGAGATCGGATGCATCCTTTGGCACTGCCCGTATTTCATCGAAAAACACGGATATCACCTTGACCGACTGGACGCTGAGGTAACGCGCGTGGTCTCGAAGCTGGAGGCGTCTCAATGAGTCGTAGGCAAGCAGCGAAATCGCGTGTCGCGCGGTTCCCCAAGAAGAAGACGGACCGGGCCGAACCATCCAACAAGTTGGAAACGTTTACGGCAAACGACCTGCAGGCAATGGAATTCCCACCCCTCGAATTTGTTGTCGAGGGACTGATAACCGAAGGCCTGACGTTGTTGGCTGGCAAACCCAAGATGGGCAAGTCATGGATGGCGTTGGATTTGGCGATGTCCGTCGCCATTGGCTGTGAGGCGCTTTGTGATAGAGCCTGCAAGAAGGGTGCTACGCTCTATTGCGCGCTTGAAGACAATCCAAGACGTCTGCGAAGGCGAATGATCCAAAACTACGGCGATCAGACCTCTTGGCCGGAGAACTTTCACTTTTCGGTACAGCTGAACAAACTGGACGATGGTGGTCTCGAACAGCTTGAAGACTTCATTGAGGAGTATCGGCCGAGCTTGATCATCATCGACACTCTGGTCTGCGTTCGGCCAAAGGTGAAAGGAAAAAATGAGTACGAGGCAGACTATGCAGCCTTGTCACCTCTTCAGAAACTCGCGGGCGAGCATGGCATAGCGATTATCGTTATCCACCATCTACGCAAGATGAGTGGCGAAGACCCCTTGGACATGGTGTCGGGAACCACAGGATTGACCGGGGCCGTCGATAACGTTCTCGTCCTTGATAGGAAAAGCGATGGCGTCACCCTGTATGGGCGAGGTCGGGAGATGGAAAATATCGACGTCGCTGTGGAACTCGACGATGGCCTATGGCGAATTCTGGGCGATACTGACTCCGTAAGGATTTCGAGCGAGCGTAGGTCAATTATTGACGTGTTGCAAAATGCCGGAAAGCCGATGGGGCCGAAAGACATCGCCGATGCGTTGAAGTGGCCACAGGAGAATGTGCGCCAGCTACTCTTGAGCATGGCGACCAACGGCGAAGTCAAAAAGCCAAGGCGCGGTAAGTACGAATTGCCGTGAACCGAACGAGCGCGATCACTTCGATCACGAAATCACTTCGGCGACCCTGATGTGATGATGTGATCGAAGTGATCAACCTTCAGCAAAAGCGCTAATCGGCTGGGGGCCGAAAATCTCGGCAGTATGTATGACACCTTGTCTGTCCATCGGGCGAACGCTGTTAAAAAAAACGTCTCCCCCATCCCCCTGTGGTTACCTTTCGCCAAGGCCTCAACCGACGCGGTCCGATGCGCCCGAGATCGACAAGCGGACTATTGATCAGGCTGTTGGACGGGAGACGGACCCGAATTGCTGAGTCTTTTCAAGTGGCCCGTATTGGCGACCGTCTGCAATTACTGATTTGGGTGCCGTGGGGGTGGGTTTACTCATCGGCTGGAGTGTCCAAGGCGTCATTCTTGCACCCATCCCTTGCGATGGTAGTGGCGCAGCACGATGGCGCGATTGAACAGGGGGAAGCCGACCCACAGGCCGTTGGCCGTGATCAGCGACAAGATCGCCCAGAGAAACATGCCCTTGAACAGGTAGTAGAACGGGCCGAACAGCAGGCACCAAAGGCGATGCCAATTGCCAAGGATTGTTTTCTCCTGTCCGTTGAAGCTCCAAGTTGCGCGAATGACCATTCCTATCTCCTTTCACTGATTGCAGTCACAACAGCGCAATAAGATCGGGCGTGGGCAGTCGTCAGGGTATTTCCCGGTGCATAGGCCGTCTGCGCAGCGTGCAGGGGCCAGCGTCAAGCTTGGTATGGCGTCGGGCTGGATATGTCGCGAATGCCGGTCAAACGTCCTGCTGGCTCAATACAACGCGGCCACGCGCGCCTATCGCTGTATATGCCGGAGCTTGGTTAGGGTTCCTTGAAAGCACTGCGAGGGTCCCATACATTGAAAAAAGCAGGTTCTCCGGCTCTGGTCGAAGACCAAACATCAGGGCGTGTCGGGAACAACGGTGTTGGCTGCAACCGCCTGACATAAGGCCAACGGCTAACCTGTATCCGCATCCTGTTGAGGAGGTCACCTCCGCCCTCAGGAGCGGATCCATGAGGAGAAGTACTGAACGCATTTTGCTTTGGGCAGTAGCTGTCGCAGGAAACATTGACAGCGTCTGGAGCCTTACGGAGAGGATCATTCAGATCCTTTCTGCCTTAATGTAAATGCACCAATGGTCGCCGGGCTTCGTTCATGAGGTCCGGCGATTTTCGTTGGAAGGCTACAGGCAAAGTCTGGCTGTCAACAACCAAGCCCAGAAGTTCTTGGTTGAGCCCCACAAATGGCACGTCCATCTTAGAGTTTGGCCGGGCCTGGGGTTGCCCCTGACATGGCTGCCCACCTCGTCTTATCGATCTGCATCAGAAACCTAGGAGATCGACATGTCCGACATCATCACACTGAAAGCTCTATGCGAAGAACTCAAGATTGACCCACGCGAAGCACGCGAGCGCCTACGCGCAGCTGTAAGCGATGCCAAAACCAATCCTGAACTGGCGAAGGCACGGAAACCACGCACTCCGTGGCAATGGGTGAAGGGCAGCAAGGCGCTTGAAAGTGCGAAATTAGTGATTTCGCAATAGCCCATTGGACAACGGCTGAGTTACCCAACCTTGGCAGCTACCCCAGAAAGGCGGTGGACCCATTGCTTACTCCGCCGCCGACTTCACGGACTGAGCAGCTATTTCGTCTTGAATCTTTGTCAGCAAGCCACTTAGCCGCGCAACCTGCGCGTCGTGTGCAAGAAACTGCTGGTAAGTGGAAAGTGCCTTTTGCAGCATGCCATTGTAGGTCAAGACACGGGCGTCTGCCGTGTCAAGTTGACGTAGGTCTTGCGCTTTCCTATCTGCGTCAACCCAAGTCGCAGGTTCTTCGTTGACCAGAATGATAACTTGGATGAACGGATTTGGCTTTTGGTATTTGTTCGACAGATGAGCCTTTAGGCCAGAACGATATTTATCTACTTGCTCTAAGAGTCTGTAAACATTCGCCTTTACGGAAGGCCTTTTCATCTCGATTACGACATGCGTGCCGCCGAATTCTCGGTACACGATATCCATGCGCGCGTCTTCTATCTCCTTGGAGCAAAGGCCTTTGTCAGTCTTCAGGAATGTCGTCACGGCGACTTCCATTTCGGTTACGCCAGTAGCCCGATCCCAAGAAGGCTCCATCAACCAAAGGTGTTCGAACAGCTTCTTTTGCAGGTCCTTTTCTAAGGCGTCCTCATCGACTAAGCGCTGGTACTTCCTGATAACGTCAACGCGGCCTTTTACGGTTTCGTGATACAATGCCGCTTCGACCTCATCGACCTCCTGAAAGGCTCTGAGAAAACCATGGACATCGGTAACATCGACCTTTTCCAGATCTGTAAGTGACTTTCGCGCACGCATCTTTTCAAACGCGATCACACCATATCGAAATAGGTCCGCACGTTCATTGTCATCTTCGTCGTTGAACCGAATGCTGTTGATCTTACCGAACAGTTTAGTCGCTTGTGTTTTTGAATCCTTATCCAAGCTCTCGAACCACTCATCAATCGAAGGCAGATTTCTGGCTTCCTCAACGCCTTTTTCATTCCTAAATGCCGTCCAGTCTCGCTCAATCTCTTTTAGCTTAAGCCGAATGTGTTCGCGCAGTTCGCGTATTCTTGGATCATCTTCTCGAAGTAGCTGCCTTGAACTGGTTATGAGATCATCTTCAATCGATCCGTCCTCAGGGTCGAGATAATCGGCGTGGAGTTCGCCGACCACGTATTGCGCATAGATGCCTGCTTCGCCAATGCTATCCAAAATATTCTCATGAGCGACCCGACCTCGGATCATGACAACGATGCCGTTGGCGCTTTGCCCCGAAGGGCTACCCTGATCTTTTAGCTGGCTTGGCTTTGCTACAGTACCTATCCAACCTTCTATTGTGTCAGACTTAATCTCAATTTTCTTTTTGGCGTTTGTTTGATCGGCAGCGTTTTTGCCTCGCGGGCCAATATGCCAGATGTACTCAAGGTGTTTTAGATAACCGCGGTCAGCTACTCCAATCTCAACACCGTCAACTGACACCTTGAAGTCATTGGCTGGCCCGATCACACTGAATCGTCTTGCCAACCTCTCTTTCAAATATTTCGAACTACCACTGAGATCACGCTTCAGTTTCCGCAAGACGATCTTGGTTCCGTGTGGTTTTCCGTCCGGCCAATCAGGATCGATTGGCTCCGGGAAGTAAGATGAGTTCTGGTCGGTGATCTGTTCTGCAATAGCTTCTGAGTTTAGCCGAAAGGCTTCTACGGGGCCGTCTGTTCTTTTCGTGTAAACATAGATGTCGTCGGAAATCGCGAAGAGTGAAAGCTTGCCGATACCCTTCCTGCCCATGGCTAGACGCAAGTCTCCTTCGGTCTTTTCACCCTGAGTCTTTCTTCGCTCGTACCCTATGTTCAAAAAGCGTGCATTCACTTGGGAACGATCCATACCATGACCATCGTCCTCAATCGTCACTGAGCGACCATCTGAGGCTACGCTGATATTCACTTGTTTGGCATTTGCATCCCAAGAATTGGCGACAGCCTCAGCAATTACAACAGGGTTACTATTATATAGCCCGATCCCGAGATGCTTGATCACGTTCAGGTCGATGCTCATCACATACGGGTTCTGATCTTCCGTCATTTGAAAATTCCTTATGGGACTTTATGCCTTTGGCGATGGACTCGGCTAATTTCACTGGCACTGCGTTGCCGATCCAACGCCCCAATTCTTTCATGGAAACTTGTCGGTTAGCTGGTAGAAATTCGTAACCTTCAGGAAATGACTGAAGTATGGCAGCTTCTCTGAGAGAAATTGCCCTGTCCTGCTCGGGATGGCCAAATCGACCGTTTCCAAAGCCATATGATTGAGTGGTAATAGTCGGTGACGGTGCATCCCACGACATTCTGCCATACACCGACGGATAGGTGCGTCCCGTGCTTCGCTTGTGGCACTCCGCAATAAGCTCTTTTGGCCAGTCTTTCCAACTACCGCCCGGCTTGGACGCCTGAATTCTTCTAAGATTTTTATCACTTAAAGCACTACTGCGATGAAGGGGGTCCGTTGTGCACACTTCACCAGCTTTGATTTTGGGAAGGTGACCGATTGCTTCACGAACGGTTACAGCGCTGGAAGTCCAAGTTTCCGGTGGCGCAAGTCCACCATTCTTTGCAGCGACAAGCACGAGACGGCGTCGCGATTGCGGCACACCATAGTCGGCTGAGTTAACGATAGAGTACCAGACACCGTAGCCTTCGGCCTCGAGGAGGGATTTGAATTTTTCAAAAATCGCACCATCCCTGTGTTCGAGTAGACGTGGCACATTTTCCATCGATACGTAGTCTGGCGCGCACTCGGCAGCAATTTCTCCAAATCGCGGCACCAGTTCCCATTGTGGGTCTTCAGCATAGCGCTGCTTGTATGATGAAAACGGCTGGCAAGGTGCACATCCGACGAGAACTGAAGGTACATCACCGGTAAAGTGCTTGCGAACATCTTCCCCAGAAAGAGCTGCCACATCTTGAGCGTGGAAGACACTCTTGTTGTTTCTCTCGAAGGCAAACTTACATTGCGCGTCAATGTCATAACCCGCGAGAATGTCAAACCCAGCGCGATAGAAGCCATGACTAATTGCGCCGACCCCACAGAAGAGGTCGACCACTTCACCAGCTTTATTCGTATCGACGCGTTGCTCCATGCTCGAACCTGCCTTTTCGAATTTATGCAACACAAACCATTGGTGCGCAACAAAAAGCCCGCTTAGGCACTCGCCTCTGAGCCGTGATCCCAGACGACACCCAAGCAAATTTCGCCCAAGCGATCCCAATCGGAGGCAGATCTAAATGATATTTCTTTTTAGTGACTTAAATGGTGCCCGGGGGCGGAATCGAACCACCGACACGAGGATTTTCAATCCACTGCTCTACCCCTGAGCTACCCGGGCACGGGAAGGCGTCTCGCCTTGGGTGTGGGCCTTCTATGCTGTGGGACGGGCGGTGTCCAGAGGCTTTTTGAAAGAAATTTTTCAATGCCGGAACTGTGAGGGCTTTTCTCCGGAGGACAGCGATCTTTCGGTCTCTTCCAGCGCCTTTTCAATGTCTTCGGGGTCCCGGCTGGGGACCGCATAGGCGCCATTCAGCCATTTCGCCAGATCAAGATCCGCGCAGCGCCGAGAGCAGAAGGGGCGATAGGCGCGAGCGGTTTTCTCGCCACAGATCGGGCAGGTCATCGCAGAATCTCCCGCAGGGTGGGACGGCCGCGTTTGCGTTGCAGTTCGAAATGGCCAAGGTTGGTCCAGCCCACCAGAACCGTTTCTTCGCTGTCGGCGCGCAGCGCGGCCCGCAGAGTGGTTTCAAAGGCGCGCCGGTCCTTTTTCGGCATCGGCGCCAGATCCAGTACGATCTGTCCGCCAAGTCCCCGAACACGCAGCGCCCGGGGCAAGTCTTTGGCGCAGGCCATGTTGGCCTTGAGGCCGGCCGCGAGCGAGGTATCGGTGCCGGTGTTGACATCGACGGCCACCAGTGCGCGCGTGGGTTCGATATAAAGGAACCCGCCGCCCGGCAGCGGTTCGCGGATACCCTGGGCCTGGTCAAGCGCGTCCAGCACACCGTGGGTCTCAAAGCCGCCCGGAGTGCGTTCGACCTCGGCCGGTTCCACCCAGTCGCGCCATGCGCGGATATGGGGGCCGTCGCCTTCGGCGAGGGTTTCCACCTCGGTTCCGTGATCGTTTAGGACCTGATCGGCCAGGGCTGCCATGGCGGCGATATCCTCGGCCACCTCATCGGCATCCGCGCCCGCGCAGGCAGAGCGCAGGATCAGGCCGTAATCGGTGCCTTCCATCGCAAGATGAGCAACCTCCAGCAGGCGGTCACGCTCATCCTCGTCCCGGATCGAGCGGGAGATGTTCAGCCCCGGGGCCTCGGGGGTGACGATGGCGTAGCGGCTTTTGAACAGCAGTTTCTGGGTGACGGGGATCGCCTTGCCCGGCTCGGCATAACCGGTGACCTGCACCAGAAGCTGCTGGCCCGGGGCCATGCCTTTGACCTGCCGCAGGAAAGCGGCGCCATCAGGCGTGCTGAGGAACATGCCGCCTTGGCCCTTGACCGGGCGATCGGCGCGGGCGCGGTAGACGGTGCCGGGCACTGGGGCGTCGCCATCGATCAGGAAATCCTCAAGCTTGCCATCGACCATCAGCGCGGCGGCCTCGTGGCCTTCGATGTGGTCCAGAACGATCGTGCGGCCCTTCATGCGGCGGCCTCCTTGTATAGTGGCCAGCCCGCGGCCTGCAGAAGATGGGCGGTTTCGCAAAGCGGCAGGCCGACGATCCCGGTAAAGGAGCCGTTGATCCAGGGAATAAGGGCCCCCGCTGGTCCCTGAATGGCATAGCCACCGGCCTTGCCCTGCCAGTCATCACTGGCGAGATAGGCGTTCAGTTCCTCATCGCTGAGGCGCTTCATCTTGACCTGGCTGACCACGTCCTTTTGCCAGACCCTCTCGCCGCGGCGCACCGCGACCGAGGTGATGACCCGGTGGCGGCGGCCAGACAGGGCCAGCAGGAATTCGGCGGCCTCTCCGGCATCGGCAGGTTTGCCCATGATTCGCCGCCCCATCGCGACGGTGGTATCGGCACAGAGCACAACGTCATCAGCCCCTGCTGGCACGGCTTGCACCTTTTCACGTGTCACGCGGGCGCAGTAATCGCGCGGCAGCTCACCCTTGTGAGGGGTCTCGTCAATATCCGGCGGGCGGACCGCGTCCGGGGTGACGCCAAGCTGTGCCAGCAGTTCCAGCCGCCGCGGGCTGCCAGATCCCAGAATGAATGCCATGAGGGGCCCTTTTATCTATACCGTGCCAATGCTGCCGTGGGCCCTTGTTTTAGGAGTAAACCCCCAAAAACAAAAGCCCGGCATCTGGGCCGGGCTTTGGTCATCAAGTCGGATCGGTCGCTTATTTGAAGCGGTAGTTGATCCGGCCCTTGGTCAGGTCATAGGGGGTCATTTCCACCTGAACCCGGTCGCCAGCCAGAACACGGATGCGGTTCTTGCGCATCTTGCCTGCCGTATGTGCGATGATCTCATGGCCGTTTTCCAGCTCGACCCGAAACGTCGCATTGGGCAGGAGTTCCTTCACGACACCGGGAAATTCGAGCGTATCTTCCTTGGCCATGTTCTCTCCATCATTGCGTTACCCCGTCAATCTGCGGGGATGAGCGCTTAAATGAGCCTATTTTCCCAATTTTTCAAGGGCGCAATCACGGCATGAGGCGAATTGTGCAGGTTTTTGTCCTGCTGTTCTGTTCGTCCCAGTGGCTGCGGTTGCGGACGACCCCATTGCGACGGACCTCGGCGACCTGTGCGATGTCCACTTCGGCCAGGGTCCAGCCGGGCTGGTCCAGGGTGCCTTCGGCAAAGACGCCGGTCGCAGGGAAGCCGGTATCCGGCGGACCAAAGATGCCACCCATGCCGCATCCCACGTCAACCGATTCGGACCAGTCTGCCTGCCCCACGATTGAGGCCATGGCGGTGATGCACTGGTTTTCCAGCGCCCGCGACATGGCGCCGATACGCACCCGCCAATAGCCCGCCAGCGCCTCGGTACAGGAGGGAACAAGGATGATATCTGCCTCTTCCAGCGCCCGGCCCAGCAGGGGGAATTCGCTGTCATAGCAGATCAGCACGCCGATCTTGCCAAGCGCGGTGTCAAAAATCTTGAGCGGTCCGCCCCCGGTGACATTCCAGGGATCGCGCTCGAACATGGTCATGATCTGCTTGTCCTGATGCTCCCGCTCTCCGGTCGGCGCGTAGAATTCGGCGCGGTTCACCGGGCGCTCGAAGTCGGCATTCACCGGGGCCGAGGCGCCGAGGATATGAACACCGTGTTCGGCGGCCAGTTTCAGGTGCAGCGCGGCGGCATCCTCCATCCGATCCGATACGGCATGCAGCGACCGCTCCAGATCAAGGGCGGCGTCAGCGCCATCCAGCGTCGCCAGCTCCATCGCGCCATATTCGGGAAAGACCAGAAGGTCGGCACCCTGTTTGGCGGCATCGCCGACCCATTTTGCCAGCTTGTCCTCGTATTGAGCCCAGCTGTCGAGCCAATCGAGCGGGTAGGCGGCGGTGGCGATTTTCATGGGCGAGATCCCTTTTGTCTGGCGGGTACCCCGCCGGTCGTTTCAAAGTGAGCCTACAGCTCCCGGCTCCAGAATTGCAGCGCCTTTTTGCTTTCGGCGCGGTCGCCAATGTCTGTCCAGGTGAACTCTGCAAGCACACCCGGCATCGGGCGGTAGCCGCGTTTGCGCCAGAACACATCATTGCTGCGGTAGTCTGCGGGGCGCAGCGGGTGATCCTCTGGGCGGATCACGCTACAAAAGGCCGAAAGCCTGAAACCAAGGGTGCGCGCGTGCGCTTCGCGGTGGTCAAAGAAGGCATGGCCGATACCCTGTCCCCTGAACTCTGGCAGCAGCACGGATTCGGCGCAGTAGAACACATCCTCGACAGGCAATTCGCCCTTTGAGATCTGCGTCGCATCGCCGTGGCTGCTCAGCGGCATGCCCGTTGCCGCGCCGATCACACGTCCTTCGGATATAGCTGCCACCAGCACCGCATCGGGCGTGTCGCGGTAGCTACGCAGATAATGCTGCTCATAGGCATCGTCCCCATCATAGAGATAGGGAAAGGCGCGGAAGACTTCGATGCGCAGCCGTGCCAGATCCGGCAGGGCGGCCTCCAATGCCTCGCCCGAAAGGGCTTTGACCTTAACCGCCATCAGGCCGAGACCTGCGCCATCCAGTCAGAGAGGTTGTAATAGGTGGTGACGCGGGAGATCTTGCCGTCCTTCAGATCAAAGAAGGAGCCTGCAGGCAGACGGTAGCTCTGGCCGCGCGCCTCGGGCAGGCCCACGTCGGTTTCAAGGTACGTGCCGTTGACGATATATTCGGCGGCGGCGCGGCTGCCGTCAGGGGTTTCGAAGATGACCATGTCGGTCAACTCTTCGCGGTAGCAGCGGCTCATGTGGTCGCAGAATGCGGCGAACTGCTCCTTGCCGACGCGGATGTTGCCCTCGTTGACGTGATGGGCCACGTCATCCGTCAGGCAGTCGATCATGGCCTTGGTGTCGCCTGCGTTGAAGGCGGCGAAATAGTGCGTGATGGTGTCGCTCATAACAGCTCCGTCGGTTCGCCCCAGCGGGCTTTGAGGTGTTGAATGATCTGGTCGCGGGTCTGCCGGTAGCTGTCCAGCTTGGCCTCGCGGGTTTCGCCAAGGCCGGTCGGATCCATGATCGGCCAGTATTCGACTGCGAGGTGAAAATAGCGGGTCAGCTCCAGCGCGCGGCGTTGGCTGGCGGGCGACAGGGCTACCACCAGATCAAAGGACGACAGATCATCGCCCCATTGCTCCATCTCGTCGAAGGAACGCGACCGGTGGCGCGACAGTTCCACCCCGATTTCCTGGCAGACGGCGATGCAGAAGCCGTCTATTTCCATGTCGTTCTTGACGCCGACTGACTGCACGTAGGTCCCGGCGCCATAGAACTTCTTCATGATCCCCTCGGCCATGGGGGATCGGACCGCATTGTGGTCACAGCAGAACAGGATGGACTGCGGTAACTGCTCCACCCGTCAGCCTCCGAAATGCAGGACGCAGATCAGGGTGAACAGGCGGCGGGCGGTGTCGGTATCCACCTCGGCCTTGCCCTCCAGACGTTCCTGAAGCACGCGGCTGCCTTCGTTGTGGATGCCGCGCCGGGCCATGTCGATGGTCTCGATCTGGCTGGGGGGCAGGGTCTTTACGGCGGTGAAATAGCTTTCGCAGATCTGGTAGTAATCCTTCACCACCTGACGGAAGGGCGACAGCGACAGATGAAATTCCGCCGCCTTCTGCCCGTCTTCGGTGGTGATATCAAAGACCAGCCGTTTATCCCGGATCGCCAGCCCCAGATGATAGGGGCCGGGGGGGACAGCGCGCCCATCACGGGCAGGCAGGGTAAAGGAGTTCTCCTCGATCAGGTCAAACAGCGCCACCTTGCGCTCCTGCTCGATCTCGGGGGTCGGGGGCGGCAGGTTGCTGTCGTCCAGCTCGATATGACTGATGCGGCTCATGGCGTGCGATCTCTTAACCGGGAATCGCATCCTCACTAGCCGATGGCGCGCGGCGCGGCAATCTTTTGAGGGTTGCCTTGCGCCGCGTCCGGCCGTGATCAGTCGTTCAGCGCGTTCAGACGCTGGGTGACGGACAGGCCGTGCGCCTCCAGGCTTTCGCTTTGCGCCAAGGTTTCTGCCGCCGGGCCGATGGCGCGCAACGCTTCGGGCGTCATCCGGGCCAGGGTGGTGCGTTTGAGGAAATCCATCACCGACAGGCCCGAAGAGAACCGCGCCGAGCGCGCCGTGGGCAGCACGTGGTTGGGGCCGCCGACGTAATCGCCGATGGCCTCGGGCGTGTATTGGCCCAGGAAGATCGCCCCGGCGTGGATGGTTTTCTGGCTCAGTTCTTCGGGATCGCCGGTGCAGAGTTCCAGGTGCTCGGGCGCGATGCGGTTCGACAGGTTTGCGGCCTCATCGAGATCGCGCACGGTGATCACCGCGCCGAAATCGCGCCAGCTGGCTCCGGCGATGGCACGGCGCTCCAGTGTTTCAAGGCGCTTGTCCACGGCTTCGGCCACCGCGCGGCCAAAGGAGGCATCGTCGGTGATCAGGATCGACTGGGCGCTTTCGTCGTGTTCCGCCTGGCTCATCAGATCCAGCGCGATCCAGTCGGGGTTGTTGTCCTTGTCGGCGATCACCAGGATTTCCGACGGCCCGGCGATCATGTCGATGCCCACCTTGCCGAAGACGCGGCGCTTGGCGGCGGCGACAAAGGCGTTGCCGGGGCCAGTGATTTTATCCACCGGCGCGATGGTTTCTGTGCCATAGGCAAGCGCCGCAATCGCCTGAGCGCCGCCGATGCGATAGATCTCATCCACCCCGGCCAGCCGCGCCGCCAGCAGCACCAGCGGGTTCAGCACCCCGTCGGGCGTGGGCACGGTGATGGCAAGACGCTCGACCCCGGCGACCTTGGCCGGAATGGCATTCATCAGCACCGAAGAGGGGTAAGAGGCCAGCCCGCCCGGTACATAGAGGCCTGCAGCAGAAACCGCCGACCAGCGCCAGCCAAGGATGGCGCCCGCCGGGTCGGTCCATTGGGCATCTTCGGGCATCTGCCGTTCGTGATAGGCGCGGATGCGATCCGCTGCGAGTTCCAGCGCCGCCCGTTCCGCAGCAGGGACGCCTGCGATCGCGGCGGTCACGTCGGCCTCGGAAATTGCCAGCTTGTCGGCGCTCAGCTCCAGCCGGTCGAACTTCGCTGTCAGGTCGATTAGGGCCGCATCGCCGCGGCTGCGTACATCGGCAATGATCTCCGCGACAGTGGCGTCCACGTCCGGGCTGTCCTCGCGCTTGGCGCTCAGAAGCGCGGCAAAGGAAGCCTCGAAATTGGCATCAGAGGTATCAAGGAATACAGGCATCTGGTCACTCCGGCTGGTGCGACCGGGACATATAGAGCGAACCGCGCCGGGACAAGCCTTTGCCGCCGGGTGCAGCAGTTTGCCCTGCCGCAGCCCACCGGGCAGCGGCGTCAGGCGTCGCCGTGATCGGGCGCCTTGCCGGAAGGCGCAGTATAGGGCCGGGTCACATCGCGCAGCGAAACATCAATGGCTTCGACGGAGAGGCGGATGGCGCCATCGCCGGCCAGGGTCAGCACCAGGTGGCCCGCGCCGTCTTCGCCGGGTTCAAAGGACAGCGACAACAGCGACAGCACAAGATCCTTGTCGCTGCGATCGACCCCTTGTGAGGCGACGCCCAGCACATTGTCGACCACCAGCAGCGATTGCACCCGCTCGTAAGCGCGGGCGCGCTTTTCGGCTGCGGCGCGATCCTCCCAGCGGAACCGGTTGACCAGCAGCGCAAAGCGGTGCCGGGAGGCCTGCCAGCGCATTTCGGTAACCGGAAACACCGAATCCTGCACCAGCGCCGAAATGACCTTCAGGTCCTCTTCTTCCTGCGCGCCAAGGTTCAGCGGCGCCTCGCGGCCCTCTTCAAAGGTTGCGTCTGCCATCAGGTCCCCTTGATCCGTTCAATTTTTGCGCCAACGCCGGACAGTTTGCCCACAACATGTTCATAGCCGCGGTCCAGATGGTAGACCCGGTTGACCAGTGTTTCACCCTCGGCCGCAAGTCCCGCCAGAATCAAAGAGACCGAAGCGCGCAAATCGGTGGCCATCACCGGGGCACCTTTCAGCCGCTCAACTCCGGTTACGGTGGCGGTGCCGCCCTGCACGTCAATGCGGGCGCCCATGCGGGTCAACTCCGGCGCGTGCATGAAGCGATTTTCGAAAATCTTTTCTTCCAGAACGCTGACCCCATCGGCGGTGCACATCAGCGCCATCATCTGCGCCTGAAGATCGGTCGGGAAGCCGGGGAAGGGTTCTGTGGTCACATTGACCGCCTTCACCCTGTCGCCGCGGCGGCGCACTTTCAGGCCCGCGTCTGTTTCCTCGATGGCGACGCCTGCCTCGTCCAGCTTTTCGGCAAAAGCACCGACCAGATCCATGCGGCCGCCCAGCAGTTCGACTTCGCCGCCACAGATAACCGGTGCCAGCATATATGTGCCAAGCTCGATCCGGTCGGTTACCACCTGGTGGGTGGCGCCGTGCAGGCGGTCAACGCCCTGAACTTCGATTCGCGAAGTGCCGTCGCCTTCGATCTGGGCGCCCATCTTGCGCAGGCAATCGGCGAGATCCGAAATTTCCGGCTCCCGCGCGGCGTTGTTGATGACGGTGGTGCCCTTGGCCAGGGTCGCCGCCATCAGGATATTTTCAGTGGCCCCGACCGAAGCAAAGGCAAGATCGATCACCGCGCCTTTCAGTCCACCAGGCGCCTTGGCATGAAGATAGCCGTCGCGCAGGTCGATCTCGGCGCCAAGCGCCTCCAGCCCGTGAATATGCAGATCCATTGGGCGCGCACCGATGGCGCAGCCCCCCGGCAGCGACACCACCGCCTGACCCAGTCGGGCCAGCATCGGCCCCAGCACCAGATTCGACGCCCGCATTTTGCGCACGATGTCATAATCGGCCACGTGATTGTCGAGGTTGTGGCTCGACATGGCCTGCACCTGACCGTCCTGAAGCGCGGAAACCTCGGCGCCAAGGGATTGCAGCAGCTGGGTCATCGTCTTGATGTCGCTCAGCCGCGGTGCATTGGTCAGGGTCAGCGGTTCTTCGCTGAGCAGCGTTGCCGGCATCAGGGTAAGGCAGGCATTCTTTGCCCCCGCGATGGGGATCTGCCCCTGAAGGGGGCCATTGCCCGTTACCAGAATCGAATCCATCCGCTCTACCTTTCCGAACCGCCTGTTTGCTCGTCCTGTTTCCCGGCACGCGCCTTAGCCTGCGCCTTGCGGCGGGCCATGTTGGCCTTCAGGGCGGCCTTGAGGCGATCCTCGCGGGTGGTGGACTGAGCACTGGTTTTTGGTGATTTTTTATCTGCCATAAACCTTGTGTAACTTAGTGTGAAAAAACCGTCCAGAATGGTCTTGCGCCGCTCTGCGTTTATCCCTAAAAGCCCCTTCACCGGCGCTGCTGTAGCTCAGAGGTAGAGCACTCCCTTGGTAAGGGAGAGGTCGAGAGTTCAATTCTCTCCAGCAGCACCAGTAAACTTTCCCGATAATATATCCCGGAAATAGCCCGCCATATCGGTCTTATGGTTTTGCCATGTGAACTGGCCTAATTTGCGCGGGTTTCGTGACTATCCGTTATGCAGACTGCGATTCGAATTGCGGTAATCCGGTCGATTCCCTGCAGGCTGTTTCGTGCCTCTGCGTCTGATTCCCGCATGCCTGCCAAAATGGTGCGGCCATTGGCTGGCCACCACAAAACATCCGGGGGCAGAGATTGATTCACGCCCCGGAAGCGCCGCCTCACTCCCCGATAAAGCGGCGCATCAGATGGGCCTCTTGGCCGCGCATCAGGTCCTCGGCCACCTGCATGTGCGAGGCCATGATCTCGCGCGCCCGGTCTGCATCGCAGCTGCGCAGCGCCTCGACCAGTTGCAGCTGGTGTTTGCGCCCCTTGCGCCACAGCTCCACATTCGGCGGATCATAGAGACCGCGATACACCGTCAGATCGGTCAGGATCTGCGCCATGAAACCGATGACAAAACCCAAAAGCCTGTTGTTGGCAAAATCGGACAGCCGCGCATGGAAGATGAGCGAGGCGATATGCTGCTCTTTCTCTTCTTCCGAAGATTTGGCCGGCTCGGGATAGCGTTCGGCAAGCTCCTGCAGCTCTGCCAGCTGCGCTTCGCTCAACTTTCCGGCCAGACTGGCGGCAAGTTCGGGCTCCAGCGCCCGGCGCATCTGATAGATGTCCGCCACCGACAGGTCCTGAAAGTAGAAATAATTCGCCAAGAGAGACCGGGCGCGTTCGGCAGAAACCTCGCCAACCATGCTGCCGCCACCGGGGCCGGTCTTGGTCACGATCAGGCCCTGCGCCTCAAGGATGCGCAGCGCTTCGCGCACGGTGCCCTTGGAGACGCCGAATTCCTCGATCATGGCGCTTTCGTTGGGCAGCTTGTCGCCCTTTTTCAGGTCACGCTCGACCACCCACTGCTTGATCTCTTCCGCGACCCGGACGGGGCGGGATTTCTTGGGTTTTGTGGGGGGCGTGTTGCTGCCGTCCATTCGGAACCTCTGTTTTTATCATTATAAAAATATAGACTTCATAGGGCGCCATGTGTAGTGCCTAATTTATCATTATAAATATGGAGACCGGGATGGACTGGGGTCAGATCGCGCAGAACCGTTTGGCAGAGATTGCGCAGTGCAGCGTAGATTCCGAAGGTGTTACGCGGTTTCCGTTCACCACCGAACATGGTGAGGCGGCCAAGATTATCCGCGCCTGGATGGAAGCTGCGGGGATGGCGGTGCGCTGGGATGCCGCAGGAACCCTGATCGGACGCAAGGAAGGGCCCGCCGGGGCGCCGACCTTTCTGATCGGCTCGCATCAGGATTCGGTACGCAACGGTGGCCGTTACGATGGCATCATGGGTGTCGCTCTGGGATGTCTTGCGGTTGAAAAGCTGACAGCGGAGGGCACTGATCTGCCCTTCGCGGTTGAGGTTCTGGCCTTTGCGGATGAGGAAGGCGTGCGGTTTCCGACGGCGCTGATGGGGCCACGGGCTCTGGCGGGGACCTTTGATCCATCTGTTCTGGAGATGACCGACCGCAGCGGTGTATCGCTGCGGCAGGCGCTGGCGGATTTTGGTGGCGATCCGGACGGGGTGGCGGCGCTGCGGCGCGATCCGGCGGCAACCTTGGGGTATCTGGAGCTTCACATCGAACAGGGGCCGGTGCTGGAAGACGGGGATGTGGCGCTGGGCATTGTCACCGGCATCTGCGGGATCGAGCGCAACACGGTGATCTTTACCGGTGACACTGGCCATGCGGGCACGGTGCCCATGGCAGGGCGCCGGGATGCCTTGGTCGCGGCCTCGGAGTTTATTACCGAGGTTTTTGATGCCGCCAATAAAATTGCGGACCTGCGCGCCACGGTGGGATCCCTTTCGCTGCTTCCGAATGTTGTGAATGCAATTCCTCGCCAGGTGGAGCTGACGCTGGAAATCCGGGCTTTGCAGGATGAAGCCCGTGAAGAGTTTGCCGCATTCGCGCAGGCGCTGGGACAGAAGATTGCCCAGAAACGCAATGCGGGCTTTGCGATGCAGCGCACATATGATCAGCCCGCCGTGCCCTGTGACGCGGGTCTGGTGACGGCGCTTGAAGCAGCAGTGCGACAGGGCTGCCCGACCGCGCCGCGGCTGCCATCGGGGGCGACGCATGATGCTTCGGCCATGGCAGATCTTTGTCCGATCTCGATGCTGTTTCTCCGCTGCAAGGATGGCGTCAGCCACAAGCCGGAGGAATTTGCATCAGACGCCGACATGGCGGCCGCGATTGAGGCGGTTTCGACCTTTCTGACCTCCTTGCCTACTGGCGCGTGATCAGCGGGGGAACCTATTCCGGGCGGGGGCGTTCCCCTCTCAGCACCTCGCCCAGACGCCGGAACACCTCGGCGCGGGCGGACCCTGACCGCCAGGCGAGAACGATCTGCCGGGGACAGGCATCGGGCAGATCGGTGAGGTGCACCTGACCCTTGGCGACCACACCGGCCTCCACCGCGAGGTTGGGCAATAGCGTGATCCCCAGCCCTTCGGACACCATCGCGATCAGCGTCGGCAGGCTGGTTGCGGCAAAATCATCTTGCTGGTTCGAGATTTTCCCGGGATAGGCCTCCAGCGCGTGGCGTTGCAGACAATGGCCCTTTTCCAGCAGCATTAGATGGCCGGAGGTCAGTAGGGTTTCAGACCCTTTGCTCGGCGTTGCGGGGCTGCCCGGCGGTGTCGCCAGCTGATAGCCATCCTCGAACAGCGGCTCGATGCTCAGTGACCCGGTTTCAAAGGGCAGGGCGATCAGGATCAGGTCCAGCCGCCCGCTGTGCAAACCGTCGATCAGGCTTTCGGTCAGCTCTTCACGCAGGAACAGACGCAGTTTTGGAAAAGTGCTGCGAATGACTGGCAGGGTCTGCGGGATCAGGTAGGGACCGACGGTGGGAATGACGCCGAGGCGCAGGTCGCCTTCAAACGGGTTGCTGTGGGCCTGTGCCAGCATCCTGATGTCTTCGGCATCCAAAAGCAGCTTGCGGGCGCGCGCGACGACCTCCGCCCCGACCTCAGTCAGCATCACGCTGCGCTTGGTGCGTTCGAACAGGGTCACACCCAATTGCGCCTCAAGCTCCTGTATCCCGGCACTCAGCGTTGGCTGGGTCACAAAGCAAATATCGGCCGCGCGGGAAAAGTTCAGCTCGTCCGCAAGTGCGATCAGAAAGCGAAGCTGGCGCAGGGTGAACATTTATAGACCCTCTCTATAACTATCCAATAAATATTCAATTTCACAAATATAAGGCAAGGCCCCATCTTCAGATCATCGAAACGACCTGCTCAGGAGATGACAGATGACCGACCAGATTGCCCCCACAGGCCCTCGCCTCAATGAAGCTGCCCCGGCGTTTGATGCGCTGACCACCCATGGTCAGAAAACGCTGGAGGATTATCGTGGGAAATGGCTGATCCTGTTCTCGCACCCGGCGGATTTTACGCCGGTCTGCACCACCGAATTCATTGCCTTTGCCAAGAAGCAAGGCGACTTTGCTGCCCGCAATACCGAACTGCTTGGCCTGTCGATCGACAGCCACTACAGCCACATCGCCTGGATGCTGAACATCAAGGAGAAGTTCGGCGTCGAGATCGGGTTTCCGATCATTGCCGATCTGAACATGGCGGTGGCACAGGCCTATGGCATGATCCAGCCGGGAGCCTCGGACACCGCTGCCGTGCGCGCCACCTTCCTGATCGATCCCGAAGGAGTGCTGCGGGCGATGGTCTATTACCCGATGAACGCGGGTCGTTCGGTGGATGAAATCTACCGCCTGCTGGTGGCGATGCAAACCGCGGACGAGAACAAATGTGCCATGCCGGAGAACTGGAAGCCCGGTGACGCAGTGATCGTACCGACGCCCGCAACGCCCGAGGCAGCCATGGCCCGTGGCGAAGAAGGCTATGACACGGTGGATTGGTACTTCTCGACCCGTAGCCTCTGATCTGCGTCGAACACGAGATCCAGCCCGGCGGCCCCAGCGTGCCGCCGGGCTGAACATCCCGCGTAGAAAACCCCAAGACTAGGAGATGTCCCCATGCAAACCCCTGTTGTGAAATCCTTCTGGGATCAGCCCACCGGAAGCTGGCAGTATGTGTTCCACGATCCGGCGACCATGAAGGGCGCCATTATCGACCCGGTGCTGGACTTCGATCCGCTGTCTGGTGCTACCAGCTCTGCCAATGCTCAGCGCCTGCTGGATTACGTGCAGGCGACGGGTATCGATCTGGTTTGGATCCTCGATACGCATCCCCATGCCGACCACTTTTCCGCCGCGCAGTGGCTGAAGGCCCGGACCGGCGCGCCCACCGCGATCGGGGAAAAGGTCGTGGGGGTGCAGAAGCTGTGGAAGGAAATCTATAACCTGCCTGACGATTTCCCGACCGATGGCAGCCAGTGGGACCACCTGTTTACCGATGGAGAGACCTTTAATGTCGGCGAGGTGCCGGTCCGGGTGATGTTCTCACCGGGGCACACGCTGGCCTCGGTCACCTATGTGGCAGGCGACGCGGCATTTGTGCATGACACGCTGATGATGCCCGATAGCGGAACCTCCCGCGCGGATTTTCCCGGCGGCAGTTCAAAGGCGCTGTTCGACAGCATTCAGGATATCCTTGCGCTGCCCGATGACACCCGGGTCTTTGTCGGCCACGATTACGCCCCCAAAGGGCGCGCCGCGCAATGCGTTGCCACGGTGACCGAACATAAGGCGACGAATATCCATCTGAAGGACGCCCCCGGCGAAGCGGAGTATCGCAGCCTGCGGGATGCGCGTGATGCCACATTGCCGTTGCCACGGCTGATGCTGGCGGCGCTGCAGGTCAACATTCGCGGCGGGCGCCTGCCCGCGCCCGAAGGGAATGGCCATTCCTACCTGAAATTGCCGCTGGATCAGTTCAAACCTCGCTAAGGTGTTCAGCCGCCCTGGCCCAGTTCCGCGCCGCATTGTGCGGGCGGGGCCGGGTGCATCGCCAGAAGCTTGGCAAGACCGCAATTGCCGCGCACCAGGTCCTCCAGCGTCACCATGTCGAGTTCATGGTAGAACGCTCCCAGGGCGCGCTCCAGATAGCTGCGCAGGCGACAGGTCTCGGTCAGCGGGCAGCTGTTGTGCTCGGCATCGAAACACTCGGCAAAGGGAATGTCGGCCTCGAACAGGCGGAACATCGTGCCGATGGAGATCTGGTCGGCCGCGCGCGCCAGGCGAATGCCACCGGTGCGACCGCGTAGGGTGGTCAGGAACCCCTCGGCATGCAGGCGCTGCACCACATGGGCGGCGTGATTGGTCGAACAGTTGCACAATTCGGAGATCTCGGCGGTTCGAAGCAGCCGGTCCCCGTTGGTCGCACAGGCCATCAGAATGCGCGCAGCCAGGTTGGTGCGGGTTGTCAGTCTCATCGGCGCTCCCGGTGTTTGGCCCTTGGGTTGGCATATTTGTTACACCGGCCATTCGGATTTTGTCTTGCGCCAGATCAAATCACCATCCCGTTACCTTGGATAAAGTCATATTCAAAATGCGGGTTAATCCGGAGTTCTCCGTGAGATTGCAGACTGCCTCTTCCATTCGGGGCGAGGGCCTTGGCACACTGCTGAGCCTTGCCGCATCGCTGACATGGCTGGCCGCTGCTGCGGTAATCGCTTGGTCGCTGGCGGCTTTGCTGACGGATCCTGCGGTGCTGTCACCCGTTCTCATGGCGACGAGTTTCTTCGCGCTGGCCGCGCTGCGGGCTGCGCTGTCCGCCATGTCGGATCGCTGCCTTGCCGAGGCTGCCGATGCGCGGATCGATGTCCTGCGGCAGGAGATCACGACGGTTGAGGCGCAAAGCACACAGCCCTCTGCCCTTGGCGGGCCGGGCGCGCTGGCTGCGCTGGCCGGGGAGAAACTGGAGGCGCTGCGCCCCTATCTCATGCGCTATCGCCCGGCGCGGATGCGTTCGGCGGTGATGCCGCTGGTGATCCTCGGCATCGCGGTCTGGCACAGCTGGGCGGTTACGCTGGTCCTGCTACTGGCCGGGCCTTTGATCCCGGTCTTCATGGCGCTTGTGGGCTGGGCGGCCCAATCGGCCAGCGAACGGCAGATGGTGGAGATTGGTCAGCTCAGCGATCTGCTGGTGGACCGGCTGGCGGCACTGTCGGATCTGCGCCTGATCGGGGCCGGGCCGCAGATGGTCGATGGCTTCGCCCGCGCCTCGGAAGACCTGCGGGAGCGGACGATGTCGGTGCTGCGGATCGCCTTCCTGTCCTCCACGGTGCTGGAGCTGTTTTCGGCGCTGGGCGTGGCGATGGTTGCGATCTGGGTCGGCTTTTCACTGCTGGGGGAACTCAGCTGGGGCGCCTGGGGCACGGAACTGTCTCCGGCGGCGGGGATCTACCTTCTGCTGCTGGCGCCCGAATTTTTCCAGCCTCTGCGGGATCTTGCGGCCGCCTGGCATGATCGTGCCGCAGCCGAGGCGGTGCAGGATGAAATCGCCGGATGGCGCGCCGAAGACCGCCCGGTTCGAGTGGGACAGGGCGGTGATGTCGCATCTTTGACCCCTCAGCCCGTTCTGCGGTTGTCGGGCGTGGTGCATCGCGGCATTGCCTATCCTGATCTTTCCATCGTCCCCGGAGAGACTGTCGCTCTCACCGGTCCCAGTGGCTGCGGCAAGTCCACCCTTTTGCGACTGCTGGCAGGGCTGGAGCAGCCGGATCAGGGCGCGGTCTTGCTGGATGGTCAGCCGCTGGATGATAGCAACGCGGCGGCGTGGCGGGCGTCGCTCGGCTGGATGCCTCAGGCGCCGCATTTCCTCAATCGCAGCCTGCGCTACAACATCGCCTTTGGCGCGCCGCTGGAGCCGGACCTTTTGGAGGCAGCGCAGTTGGAGCAGGTGCTGAAGGCGCTGCCAAAGGGCGATCTGTATTTACTTGGAGAGCGCGGTGCGGGTCTGTCGGGCGGAGAGGCGCGGCGGGTGACGCTGGCGCGCGCCATGCAGGGCGCACCGGGGCTGATCATCGCGGATGAACCGACGGCGGATCTGGACGCTGCAACAGCATTAGCCATCACCGACGGGCTGATGCGCTTTGCGCAGGCGGGTGGCACCCTGATCGTGGCGACGCACGACCCGGCGCTGGCTGCACGTCTGGACCGGCAGATCACCCTTGCCCAGCCGGAGGACCCGTCATGAGGGATCTGATACACCTGCTCCGGATCGTCCTGCGCGCTGAACGCCGCAGCCTGCTACGGGGGCTTTTGCTGTCTGTGGTGGTGCTGGCCATGGGCGTGGCGCTTCTGGGCCTGTCGGGCTGGTTCATCACCGCAGCGGCGGCTGCCGGCATGGCTGGGATTGGCATCCTGTTCAACGTCTTTGCCCCCTCGGCGATGGTGCGCCTTCTGGCGCTGGGGCGGACCGCCGCCCGGTACGGAGAGCGGGTGCTGACCCATGATGCGACCCTTCGGGCGCTGTCGGTGCTGCGGGTTCGGTTGCTGACGGGGCTGTTGCACAGCCCGCACCGGCATCTGGAGCGGATGCGCGCCAATGCTTTCCTCAACCGGGTGACGGCGGATACGGATGCGCTGGATGGGGCGCTGTTGCGGCTGATGCTGCCCGCGCTGGCTGGTTGGGTCGTGATCCTGCTCAGCACGCTGCTGCTATGGGTGCTGGTGCACCCGGCGCTGGCACTGATCATCGGGGGCGGCTACCTGCTGCTGCCGACGGGGGTGTTCCTACTGGGGCAGAAACTGGCGACAAAACCAGCGCGGCGGGCTGAGGCTGCGATGCAGGCAGGCCGCAGCCGGTTGATTGACCTGATCGCCGGGCGCGATGATCTGACCGTATATGGCCAGATCGGCGTCGCCACCGATGCTGTCCTTTCTGCCTTTTCGCGGCATGGTGCAGCACGTGCGCGGCTTGATAGGACCGAGCGGCGCGCCGGAGCGTTTCTGGATATGACTGCTGCAGCAATGACGGCGCTGGCCCTCGGGATGGGCATGGCGCTGGTGCAGCAGGGCAGCATCACGGCGGCTGAGGCGGCGATCGCCATCTTCGCGGCGCTGGCCCTTGGCGAAACGGTAGCTCCGGTGCGGCGCGCGCTGGCCGAGATTGGCCGCATGACGCAGGCCGCGCGGCGTATCCTGCCCTCCGTCGAAACCGAGATCGCATCCAGTCAGGCATCTATCCGGGCTCCATCCGGCTCTCTCACCTTCGACGCTGTAGCGCTGAAAAGGGGGCAGGGCGGGATGGTCTTTGCCCCGCTCAGCCTGACGGTCGCACCCGGCGAAACGGTTGTGCTGCAGGGCCCCAGCGGCAGCGGCAAAAGCACCGCCTTGCTGCTGGCGGCAGGCGCGCTGACACCTTCGGCTGGGACAGTGCGGTTCGGCGGTCTCGATCCGGCGCAGCTGCCGCTGGAAACACGCACGCAAAGCATCGCCCTGGTGCCGCAGCGCCATGCTTTGATCGCGGGCAGCGTGGCCGAGAACCTGCGGCTTGCTGCGCCGAACGCCCCGGACGCCGAGCTGTGGCAGGCGCTGGAGGCGAGCCAGCTGTCGCATACCCTGCGGCAGCGCGAGGGGCTGGACACCCGGCTTGGCTTTCGCGGGGCGGGTCTGTCGGGCGGCGAGGCACGGCGGTTGGTTCTGGCCCGGGCGATTCTGCGCAGGCCGCGCCTTCTGCTGCTGGATGAGCCGAGCGAAGGGCTGGACGCCGCAACCGCGCGCGCCGTGATGACCGGTCTGCGCCGCGCCTGTCCCGATGCGGCTTTTCTGATCGCGGGGCACCGCAGCGCAGAAACGGAAGGCGCTGACCGCTGTGTCGAGGTTCTTCGCAATTAAATCTGCATCTAAGATTGGAAATTTGATCTGCGTCAAAGTTATATTGCAAATATAGAATATGAAGTTTGAAAATCCGTATCTTTGATGCGGAAAACCTATGGAAAGGACTCGTATCATGGAGATCGGACTGGTCGAGCTGTCGCGCCTGCAGTTTGCGATGACGGCCATGTATCACTTTCTCTTCGTGCCGCTGACGCTGGGTCTGTCGATCCTCGTGGCGATCATGGAGACTGTCTATGTCATGACGAACCGCCCCATCTGGCGACAGATGACCAAGTTCTGGGGCACCCTGTTCGGCATCAACTTTGTCCTTGGCGTCGCCACCGGCATCACCATGGAATTCCAGTTCGGTATGAACTGGAGCTACTACAGCCACTACGTGGGTGACATCTTCGGTGCGCCGCTGGCGATTGAGGGGCTGATGGCCTTCTTCATGGAGGCGACCTTTGTCGGGTTGTTCTTCTTTGGCTGGGACAAGCTGTCGAAAGTACAGCACATGGTGGTGGCCTGGCTGGTCGCCATCGGGTCGAACTTTTCGGCGCTGTGGATCCTGATCGCCAATGGCTGGATGCAGAATCCGGTCGGCGCAGAGTTCAACCCCGACACCATGCGGATGGAGATGACCTCTTTCTTTGATGTGGTGTTCAACGAAGTGGCGCAGGCCAAATTCGTGCATACGGTCAGCGCGGGCTATGTCACCGCCGCAGTCTTTGTTCTGGGGGTTTCGGCGCTCTATCTGATCCAGAACCGGCACAAGGATCTGGCGCGGCGGTCGATCGCGGTGGCCTCGTCCTTTGGTCTGGCGGCGGCACTGTCGGTGGTCGTGCTGGGCGATGAATCCGGTTATTCCGCCAGTCACACCCAGAAAATGAAACTCGCCGCGATCGAGGCGATGTGGGAAACCGAACCGGCGCCTGCGCCCTTTACCCTGTTCGGCCTGCCCGACAAGGAAGCCCGCGAGACCCATTACGCGGTGCATATCCCTTGGGCGATGGGCCTGATTGGCACCCGCAGCCTGACCAAGGAAATCCCCGGCATCAACGATCTGGTGGCTGAGGCCGAAGACCGTATCCGCCATGGTGTCATCGCCTATGACGCGCTGATGACCATCCGCGAAAACCGCGGCAATGTCCCGGCCGAGGCGCGGTTCATCTTTGAGCAGAACTCAGACAATCTGGGGTTTGCCTACCTGCTGAAACGCTATGTGGACGATCCGCGTGACGCCACTGAAGAGCAGATCGCCATGGCGGCCGAGGATACCATTCCGGGCGTCGGGCCGCTGTTCTGGGCCTTCCGCCTGATGGTCGCGCTGGGCTTCAGCTTTATCGGCGTGATGGCTTTCTTCTTCTACCGGGCGTCTTTCTGCAACATGCGCTTCCCGCGCTGGTCGCTTTATGCCGCTGTTGCCATCATTCCGACCCCGTGGATCGCGGCCGAGCTTGGCTGGTTCGTGGCCGAGTTCGGGCGCCAGCCCTGGACGGTGGACGGCGTGTTGCCGACGGCCCTGTCGGCCTCGCACCTGAGCGTCGCGGATCTGCTGATCACCCTCGCTGGTTTCGTCATCTTCTACACGATCCTCTTCGTAATCGAGGTCAGCTTGATGGTGAAATACATCCGCAAAGGTCCGTTTCAGGACGTTGCCGAGACCGAAGCCTGGCAGGACCAGCACGAAACGCGCCTGCGCGGTGCGGGCCGTGATGTTGCCGCCCCTGCAACCCCTGCGGAGTAAGACTTATGATCCTTCATGAACTGATCGATTTTGACACGCTGCGGATCATCTGGTGGGCGCTTCTGGGCGTGCTGCTGATCGGATTTGCCCTGACCGACGGGTTCGACATGGGCGTTGGCGCGCTGTTGCCCTTTGTCGCCAAGACGGATGTGGAACGCCGCGTGGTGATCAACACCGTTGGGCCGGTCTGGGAAGGGAACCAGGTGTGGTTCATCCTCGGCGGCGGCGCGATCTTTGCCGCTTGGCCGCCGCTTTATGCGGTGTCCTTCTCGGGCTTTTATCTCGCGATGTTTGTGGTGCTCGCGGCCCTCATCGTGCGTCCGGTTGCGTTCAAGTATCGCTCCAAACGCGACAGTGCCGCATGGCGTACGCGCTGGGATTGGGCGCTGTTTGCCGGAGGTGCGGTTCCGGCGCTGCTGTTCGGCGTGGCGGTGGGCAATGTGCTGCTTGGCGTGCCCTTCTTCCTGACCGCAGACCTGATGCCGATGTACGAAGGCAGCTTCTACGGCAAGTTCCTGGGCCTCTTGCATCCCTTTGCTGTGCTGGCCGGTGTGGTGTCCTTTTCGATGCTGCTGATGCATGGTGCGGCTTGGCTGACGCTCAAGACCGAAGGCGTGATCGCCGAACGCGCCCGCCGCATCGGCACCGTGGCCGGAATGGTGGCTGCAGGAGGCTATGTGCTTGCCGGATTGTGGCTGGCGGTTGGCATCGACGGGTTTGCGCTGGTGAACGATGTGGTGCCGAACGGCCCGTCCAATCCGCTGTATTCGCAGGTAACCCGGGAAGGCAGCTGGCTTGCGGCCTATGTCGCGCGGCCCTGGATCGTGGTTGCGCCACTGATGGGCTTTGCCGGGATCGCCATGGCGATACGCGGGCTGAAGGCTGGGCACGAGGTCTCGACGCTTCTGTGGTCAAAGATGGCGATCACCGGGATTGTCGCGTCGGTCGGTCTGACCATGTTCCCGTTCATCCTGCCTTCTACCGTGGACCCGAACAGCTCGCTGACCGTCTGGGATGCCTCAAGCTCGCATCAGACCCTGTTCATCATGCTGGTGGTCACCGCGATCTTCATGCCGCTGATCCTGGCCTACACCGCGTGGGTCTACAAAGTCCTCTGGGGCAAGGTCACCGAGGCAGACGTCACCGAAAACGCCGACACGCTATACTGAAGGAGTTGATATCATGTGGTATTTTGCCTGGCTTCTTGGCCTGCCCCTCGCTGCTCTCTTTGCCGTCCTGAACGCCATGTGGCTGGAGCTGCGCACCGATGCCTGCCTCGCGGAAGAGGGGGAGTGCCCGGTGGGAGAGCATAAGCGCTGAGCCTGCATCGACACGCAAAGCAAGCTGGATCCGGCCTTGCCGATTCCGGACCTGATCCCAACCTTCTGCGGAGACCTGTGATGACCGCTGATCCCAAGACCCCCGAAACCCCAGCCGATCCTGCGGCTGCGGAGCCGAGGCTCCAGCACTTTCCGGTGCCCTTTTTCGCCGCCGTCATGGGGCTGTCGGGGCTGACGCTTGCGCTGCATGCGGCGGGGATGCAAGCCGCCAGCCGCGCGGCACTGGTCGCGACGGTTCTGGTCTTTGCCGTGCTGGCAGCGGTCTACGCGCTGAAGGCGATGCGCTATCCGCAGGCGATACTGGCCGAATGGCGGCATCCGGTGAAACTGGCCTTCTTTCCCGCTGTTTCAATTTCCCTGTTGCTGATCGCCACCGCCCTGCAGCCGGTGTCACAGGATTTGGCGCGGCTGGTCTGGCTGATCGGCGCGCTGGGGCAGGGGGTGCTGACGCTGGCGGTGCTGTCGAACTGGATCGGGCACCGGGCCTTTCAGACCATCCATATCTCGCCTGCCTGGTTCATCCCGGCAGTGGGCAACGTGGTCGCGCCGGTGGCGGGTGTGCAGCTGGGATTCCCGGAAACCTCCTGGGTGTTCTTCTCGGCGGGGCTGGTGTTCTGGATCGTGCTGCTGGTCCTGGTGATGAACCGGCTGGTGTTCCACGATCCGCTGCCCGGACGCATGGTGCCGACCCTGGCCATCCTGATCGCCCCGCCCGCGGTTGGCTTCCTTGCCTGGTTGCAACTGAATGGCGACGTGATCGATGCCTTTGCGCGGATCCTTTATGGCGCGGCGCTGGTCTTTACGGCGTTGGCCGCGACCCAGGTGGCCAAGCTGCGCGGCCTGCCCTTTGCCCTGTCCTGGTGGGCGCTCAGCTTTCCGGTTGCGGCACTGACAATCGCGACGCTGCGCTTTGGGACCCTGATCTCCAGCCCGCTGCATACCTTGGCCGGAAACGTCGGTGTCGGCGTTCTGTGCTTCATCGTCGGTGGGCTGGTCTACCGCACGGTCCGCGCCGTTCTGCGCGGGGAAATCTGTCAACCTGAGTGATCCCAGAAAGGACTTCAGACATGAAAAAACTTGCAATTGCAGCGATCAGCGCCCTTGGCCTTTGCACGCCTGCTGTGGCGCAGGACAAGCCCGAGACGCTGGTGACGATCCTGACCGCGCCCGAGCCGCAGACCCAGCTGATGGCGATGGTTCTGGCCATGCAGGCCGCCAAACAGGGCGTCGCGCAGCATGTGCTGCTCTGTGGCCCGGCCGGGGATCTTGCGCTGAAAGACGCGCCGGATGCGGCCACCGCCCCGCAGCCGCCCAAAGGCATGAGCCCGCAGGGCCTGATGCAGAAAATCGCCGCGATGCCCGGCGCCAAGGTCGAGGTTTGTGCGATCTACCTGCCGGGACGCGGCGCCGACCCATCGGTCCTGCTGGATGGCGTGAGTGTTGCCAAACCCCCGGCGATGGCCAGCGCCATGATCGCCCCGGGCGCGCGGATCGCCAGTTACTGACCAGCGCCCGGCCTGCGCGCGGACCCGGCGCGCAGGCCCACAGTTCCCTTTCGGAGGAAAGATGATGACGAAATCCATAACGAACCCCACCCGCCGCCAGCTCTTTGGCCTTGCGGCATCGGCGGGCGTGGCTGCGGCGCTTGGGGCGCAGGCCAGCGCCAGCACGCCGGTGCCGACAAAGGCACGGATCGTTATCATCGGCGCGGGCGCTGGTGGCACGGCGCTCGCCAACCGGCTGGTGCGTCGCCTTGAGGGCGCCGAGATCATCCTTCTGGATCCGCGCGTAGCGCACCTTTACCAGCCCGGCCTGACACTGGTTGCCGCCGGTCTGAAGCCTGCGGATTACGTGCTTAGTCAGACCGGCGACTGGCTGCCGGACGGCGTGACCTTGATCCAGGAAAAAGCCGCCGCGATTGACCCGGAGGCCAAGACCGTCGCCACCGAGAGCGGTCAGTCGCTGGCCTATGACTTCCTGGTTGTGGCCCCGGGGCTGGTTCTGGATCACGACGCCATCGAAGGCTTCTCGCTCGATATGGTCGGGCAAAACGGCATTGGCGCGCTTTATGCCGGGCCGGAATACGCGGCACGCACCTGGCAGGCGGCCTCGAAGTTTACTGAGGAGGGCGGCGTTGGCCTGTTCACCCGCCCCGAAACCGAGATGAAATGCGCGGGCGCACCGCTGAAGCATACTTTCCTGATTGATGATATCGCCAAACGGGCGGGAAACGGCGGCAAGATCGACGTGCAATACGCAGCGCCGCAGAGCTCTTTGTTCGGGGTGCCCATCGTCGCCGAGAAGGTGCGCATGTTGTTCGGTGATCGCGGCATCACCAGCCATATGCAGCACCAGTTGCAAGGCATCGACGCCGAGCGGCGCCGGGCACGCTTTTCGACCCCGGATGGCTCGGTCGAACTGGACTACGACTATATCCATGTCATCCCGCCGCAACGCGCGCCTGAGGTGATCCGCCAGTCCGGTCTGAGCTGGGCTGACAAATGGACCGATCAGGGCTGGGTCGAATGCGACATGGCGAGCCTGCGCCACCTGCGCTACCCCGAGATCTGGGCGCTGGGTGATGTGGCGGGCGTTCCCAAGGGCAAGACCGCCGCCAGCGTGAAATGGCAGGTGCCAGTGGTCGAGGACGGGCTTGTCGCGGCCATCACCGGCACTGACCCCACCGAGACCTACAATGGCTACACTTCCTGCCCGATGATCACCCAGATCGGCCGGGCCATGCTGGTGGAGTTTGATTACAACGACAATCTTGTGCCGTCCTTCCCCGGGATCATCGCCCCGCTTGAGGAGCTGTGGATCAGCTGGCTGATGAAGGAAGTGGCGTTGAAGGCCACCTATAACGCCATGCTGCGTGGCCGGGCCTGAGGAGGAAGAGGCGATGAAAGACCTGACAGTTGGAACCCTGATTGCGGTGTTCGAAGAGATTTTTGGCCGCGGCCTGTTCTGGGCTATGGTCGGCTTGGCGGCCGTTGTGACGCTGGGATACGTTTACGTGTTGATCCGGGATCGCAAGATCAGCTGGCACAAATTCCTGCTGGCGCAGCTGTCGATGCCGGTGGGGGCGGTGCTTGCGGTGTGGTTCGTGCTGGTGATGACGCATTCCGAACTGGCCAATATCGGCGGGCCGGTCGATCTGATCGTGCTTCTGGGGGTTGCTGCGGGCGGGGCCGTTGGTGCGGCGATCCTCGTCTACACGGTGCAGTCACTGCTCTGGCCCCCGGCGGCAGAGCGCAGATAGCCTTCCTCTCTGGCGCCGGGTGTCTCAGCGTTTGCGGTAATTCTCGCGATACCAGACATAAAGCCCGGCGCCGGCGATCATGACACTGCCGAAGATGGTCCAGAAATCCGGGACTTCGGAAAAGAACACAAAGCCCCAGACCGCAGCAAAGGCCAGCCCGGAATAGGAAAACGGCGCCAGCATTGCCGCTTCGCCTTTGGAAAACGCCTGAATGAGGGCCAGTTGCCCGATGGTCCCGGCCAGCGAGATGATGATCATCAGGCCGATCCCGAACAGATCCGGGGATTGCCATTGAAAGGGCACCGCAAGGCTCAGCAGAACGGTGCCGACCAGCCCGGTGTAAAACAGCGACGTCCAGACGTCTTCATCGGCGCCGACCCGGCGCGTCAGCAGGGCATAGCCGGAATAGCAGCACGCGGCCGCCAGCGGATAAAGCGCGGCAGGGCTGAACACATCGCTGCCGGGGCGAATGACGATCATCGCACCGATCATGGCCACCGCGATCCCGGCGATGCGCCGCACACCCAAAGCCTCGCCCAGGAACAGCGCCGCGCCAAGGGTGATCAGCACAGGATTGGTGGACATCAGCGCCGCAGCATCCGTCAGGGGGATCTTGCTCAGGCCGGTGAAAAAGAAGGCGGTCGCGCTCATCAGCAGCACAGAGCGCAGGAATTGCAGCGCTGGATACCGGGTGCGCACCACCTGTTTCAGCCGGGGCACAACGATCACCAGCACCAGCAGCATCTGCCCGGCATAGCGCGCCCAGAGCGCTGGAAGAACGCCAACGCTGGGCGCCAGCGCCTTGACTGTGGCATCCATCACCGAAAAACAGAAGATCGCGCTGATCATCAGCAAAATGGCGCGGCTTTGCAGGCTCATCGGGTGGTCCCCGTGTAAAACCCCGTTGCGTCACCGTGGCGCTGCGGCATGGACCATGCGAACCGATTGTTTTTCAGCAATATTTCAGCGCCTTCTAAGACGGGTAAGGATAGAAATGCATTTCGGAAAGCAAGGCCGGAAAGGCAAATCCAAGCGGCGCCAACGCCGCTTGTGTGCTCATATAGGATGATCAGCCCCGACAATGCAAAGCCGGAGTGCGCAGATCAGTTCGCCGTCAGGCGCATACCGGCAAGTGCACTCCGGGACCGGCCGTTCGCTGCAAGCGCGGTCTACAGAAGATCGTCGAAGGCGACGGTCTGGTCTGCAAAGACCAGAAGATCGATATCGATCAGCATATCACGTCCTTCGTAATATCCATCCCGGCCGCCATTGGCGGCATCCGTCACCGCCAGCCAAGTGACGTCCTGCCCCCGGTTTGAATCAAAGTAGGTTCCGCTTTCGAAACTGAAGTCGGAGAAGTTGCCGTCGAACATCGCCCGGTCCTTGTTGTCCGAACCGGCGTCATTCCAGACACTGCCATAAATGGTGTCATCGCCAAGGCCGCCGTACAGCCGGTCATTGCCTTCTTCGCCAAAAAGGGTGTCATGGCCATCACCGCCGTGCAGCACGTCCTGACCGTCCGATCCCTGCAGCTTGTCATCGCCCGCCTGACCCAAAAGGGTGTCGCGCCCATCGCCGCCGTACAGAGTGTCATCGCCGCGCCCGCCCAGAATGAGATCGTCGTTGCCCATGCCGATCAACCGGTCGTTGCCGCCTTTGCCAGTCAGCACATCGGCGCCGTCACCGCCGCGCAGTTCATCATCGCTGCGCGAGCCGATCTGGATATCCGCCGTACGCACCGTCAGCCCATCAAAGGCGGCAAACCCGGTTCCCCCGGTCAGCTCTGTCTCGGTGCTGCCGCGGCTGACCACGACGCTGCCGGACTCGCCCCGGCCAAAGTCAAACCGGTCGATGCTGCCGTCGAAATAGGTGTAGTCCGCGCGCTGAGCGTTACCGAACAGTTCTTGCGCCGTCAGGGCCTCGTCATAGATCGCAAGATCTTCAATCGTTCCGTCAAAGTAGCTGTTGAGGTTGTCGGTCTCGCCAGCTGTGTTGCTCCAGCCCGATGCCCCGGCAATCAGGGCTTCGGTGTTCTGGCTCCAGTCTATGCGGATCTCTGGATCATAGGCGATGCGTGCACCGTTCAGGTAGACTTCAAGACCGTCCGCGCCAAAGCTGAGGTTGAAATCATATTCCTCACCGACGGTGATCGCGTTGCTGGCGATAAGGTAATGCGATTCCGTCTCGTCCTGAAGTCGCACGACCAACTCGCCGGTTGCGTCTATATAGACGGAGAGATGCCCGCCCTGACCGTAGTCCGATGCATCCTTGGAGATCAGTGTCTGGTAGCTCGACAAGCTGTTTGCGGAAAACCGGAAGGCGATGGTGCCGCGGGACAAGGCGAGACTGTCCGTGTGGTCGAATACATAGGCCGACCGGTCCGCGGCGGAAAACGCGTGGCTGCCCGTCATGGCGAATACCGCTGATGCATCCGTTTCATATCCAAGGTCCGCGGCATCTGGCAGCTGGGACCCGGGGGCACGGATCGGGCCGCTGTTGGTGCCGGGGTCCAGCGGGGCCAGCGCCTCTTCCAGATCGTCGATGGATTTGACAATGCCATAGGCCGGAGCGGCTGTGTGCTCGATATCAGAGCGTTTCACCAGATCGCCGTAGACGGTGATGGTGCCCAGCCGGTCGTCATTATGGGCGCCGCCGTTGTTGCCCTGATCCGAGTAGAGCGCGATCACCGAATGATCCATCACCCCGTTGCCATCAGCATCGCCATAGGTGATCGAGGCGATCTGAGTGGTGTGCCCTTCGATCACCAGCCTGTCGCCCTCGGCGCGGCTGAAATCCTGCACCACATCGTTGCCGAGGACGTCGACCCAATGGTCGTGCAGCTTGTCGTTTTCGCCGGCAACGCCGTGCCAGTTGATTGTGCCGTCGTCGCGGGTGTGCTTTTCGATATAGCGTTCCTTGGCGTTGATCAGCGTCTGGAAGTAGAAGATGTCGGCGCCGCGCCCGCCGATCAGCAGGTCATCGGCCGGGATTGGCTGGTCGGGATAGAGCTTGCCATCGGTCAGCTCGTTCAACGGATCGCCTTCGTCGCGGTCGGGGTCATAATAGATGGCGCCTTCGCGCCCGTCGGCGCGGCTGATCAGCAGATCGTTGCCCTTGCCGCCTTTCAGCGTGTCCTCGCCATGGCCGCCATCCAGCACGTCATGCCCGCCGCTGCCCAAAAGGCGGTCATTGCCATAGCCACCCTGCAGCACATCGGCGCCGCCCTTGCCCTTGACCCGGTCGTTGCCACCACCGCCGTTGATGCCATCGGCGCCGCCGGTGCCTGCAACGCGGTTGTCGCCGCCATTGCGGCTGATCATGTTGAGATGGCTCTCCATGTGACCATGGGCGCTGACGCCGTAATCCGCCAGAATATCGAGGAAAGTGTCGCTGGCGCCGTGCAGCTGGCCAAAGACCGGCGCCAGATCCGCCATCGCGGCCTGCATCTGCGCGCCCATGGCCAGCTCGGCTCCTGCGGCTTCGGCCAGCGCCAGATGGCTGTCTGCACCCAGCTGGCGGTCAAAGATCATGACATCGCCGATAGTGCCCTTGAACAGGGAATGGGCGTCGTCGTCCTGCCCCTCGCGCCAGGCCCGGCTGCCGCCGACCACCAGCGAATGATCGTTCAGTTGCAGGCCCTGCTTGAACTCCGGTTCTGCCGCGACCAGCGCGCCATTGAGCCAGATCATCAGCCCATCGCTGCCAAAGCTGACGGAGATGTGGTATTTGGTCTGCGCCGACAGGACGAGATCGGGCACCTTCAGGTATTCGGTGTCGGCCCCGTCCGACTGGCTGAGCAGCAGGGTGCCATCCTTGACCCAGAGGGTGAAATCACCTTTCCCGGCGCCTTTGCCATCCTTCGAGATCAGCGCCATTTCCCCTGGCAGCCGGTCCAGTGAAAAACTGAGCGAAACCGTCGCCGCGCGTAAGGAAAGGCTGTCCAGATGACCCGCGTTGAGGTAATCGCCCTCTTCTCCGCTCAAAACATGGGTCCCGGGCATGGAAAGTACTGGCATGCGGGTTTCGGATAGGGGTAGCCCGGCCGCATCTGGCAGCTGGGATCCGGGCGCGCGGATCGGGCCGCTGTCGGTGCCGGGGTCCAGCGGGGCTAGGGCCTCTTCCAGATCGTCGATGGATTTGACGATGCCATAGGCCGGAGCGGCTGTGTGCTCGATATCAGAGCGTTTCACCAGATCACCGTAGACGGTGATGGTACCCAGCCGGTCGTCATTATGGGCGCCGCCGTTGTTACCCTGATCCGAGTAGAGCGCGATCACCGAATGATCCATCACCCCGTTGCCATCGGCATCACCATAGGTGATCGAGGCGATCTGAGTGGTGTGCCCTTCGATCACCAGCCTGTCGCCCTCGGCGCGGCTGAAATCCTGCACCACATCGTTGCCGAGGATATCGACCCAATGGTCGTGCAGCTTGTCGTTTTCGCCTGCAACGCCGTGCCAGTTGATGGTGCCGTCGTCGCGGGTGTGCTTTTCGATATAGCGTTCCTTGGCGTTGATCAGCGTCTGGAAGTAGAAGATGTCGGCGCCGCGCCCGCCGATCAGAAGATCATCGGCCGGGATTGGCTGGTCGGGATAGAGCTTGCCATCGGTCAACTCGTTCAACGGATCGCCTTCGTCGCGGTCGGGGTCATAATAGATGGCGCCTTCGCGCCCGTCGGCGCGGCTGATCAGCAGATCGTTGCCCCCGCCGCCCTTCAGCGTGTCCTCGCCGTGGCCGCCATCCAGCACGTCATGGCCCCTACCGCCCAAAAGGCGGTCATTGCCATAGTCGCCCTGCAGCACATCGGCGCCGCCCTTGCCCTTGACCCGGTCGTTGCCACCACCGCCGTTGATGCCATCGGCGCCGCCGGTGCCGACGATGCGGTTGTCGCCGCCATTGCGGCTGATCATGTTGAGATGGCTCTCCATGTGACCATGGGCGCTGACGCCGTAATCCGCCAGAATATCGAGGAAGGTGTCGCTGGCGCCGTGCAACTGGCCAAAGACCGGCGCCAGATCCGCCATCGCGGCCTGCATCTGCGCGCCCATGGCCAGCTCGGCTCCGGCGGCTTCGGCCAGCGCCAGATGGCTGTCTGCGCCCAGCTGGCGGTCAAAGATCATGACATCGCCGATGGTGCCCTTGAACAGGGAATGGGCGTCGTCGTCCTGCCCCTCGCGCCAGGCCCGGCTGCCGCCGACCACCAGCGAATGATCGTTCAGTTTCAGGCCCTGCTTGAACTCCGGTTCTGCCGCGACCAGCGCGCCATTGAGCCAGATCATCAGCCCATCGCTGCCAAAGCTGACGGAGATGTGGTATTTGGTCTGCGCCGACAGGACGAGATCAGGCACCTTCAGGTATTCGGTGTCGGCCCCGTCCGCCTGGCTGAGCAGCAGGGTGCCATCCTTGACCCAGAGGGTGAAATCGCCTTTCCCGGCGCCTTTGCCATCCTTCGAGATCAGCGCCATTTCCCCCGGCAGCCGGTCCAGAGAAAAACTGAGCGAAACCGTCGCCGCGCGGGATTCATAGGCATCGGAATGGCGGATGTTCAGGATGTCTTCCTGCGCGCCGGAATAAATGCGGTCGGCTTCTCTCGTGAAAACCGGAGTCGGGGTATTCGCGACCATGCTCAGGGTCCTCTTTTTGCTGTAGCCTATGTTCTGTGGTTGCTGTTGGGGAGAAGTTTATCGGGCAATGTCGCGCCAAAGGTGGCGGCAAAGTGGCGTTGGTCCATTGCGTCCGGGATCGGCGAAAACATGCAACAAGGGGCTAAGCCCCTGAAACCATGCCGCGCATGGGCAAGCCCACCATTAACCAATTAGCAATTGCGGCAGAAGTGTGGCGAAAACGTGTTGCGCGCAGCGTAAATGCGTCAGCGTGAAGCCCGTGATTCAGCCTTTGCAGGAGCGATTGTGGCGCGGTCTATTGCGGAGCGCGGCTTTTGTCGTTCAGCACGGGGACCTCTGCCAACCAGTCGAAATAGGGGGACTGGCAGGTTTTCCGCCAAAGCTGCTCCAGCGCCGAGATCGGATCGCTGTCGTGCTGGTCGATGCGCAGATCCAGCGGCGGGCGCTCCGGCTCCAGCACCAGCAGGGCTGCGGACTTTAGCCCGCGGCTGTCGCCGCCTGCGTCTTTTGCGGCGGTCAGCACCCGTAGCATGCGTTCGGCGGGCGAGAGGGCTTCTGCTTGCGCCGCTGCCTTCATAGCTTCCAGAACCTCGGGACCGGTTAGCATATTGCCGGCGATGACAAGACCCAGCTCCGCGATATGGCTGGCATAGGGAACGCTTTGATCGCCGGTGAAACCCTGTGTGCGCCCTTGCCGGTCCAGCGCGGTGAGCTGCCGGTGCCCACGCCCCGGATCGGCGCTGGTGACACGGGTGACCGCAGTTGCGGCGCCCTCGCCCTGATACATGGCCCGCAGCACGTCATCGCGCCAGAAGCTGCTGGGCGCCGTGCCTTGAGACGCCACAAGACCTGATTCGATATCCCCCCGCAGCACCCAGCCGCCCACGCAAAGGCTGCCAGTGGCGGCCGCCGCAGCGAAAACGCCTGTTTTGCGGTCGTATGTCAAAATCGAGAAGGTCATTTCAGGGTCCAATCACATTTCCCTTGTATTTATCATGATAATTTGCGTGAATGCAATTCATTATGATAAATAAACAGGGAAGGACCCGCTCATGACTCTGCTGAAACTGACCCGCAGGGCGATGTTGGCTGCTGGCGCAGCAACGGCACTCGCCCTTTCCCCGCTTTCTGCGGCTGCTCAGACGCCGCCGGGTGTCCTGATTGTCGGCCAGATTGCCGAGCCGAAGGCGCTGGACCCCGCTGCGGTCACCGCCGTCAATGACTTCCGTATTCTGATGAATGTTTATGACGGTCTGGTGCGCTACAAGGATGGCTCGCTGGAAGTTGAACCGGCGCTGGCCACCGCCTGGGACATCAGCGAGGATGGCAAGACCTATACCTTCACCCTGCGCGAGGGCGTGACCTTCCACGATGGCAGCGCCTTTGATGCCGAGGCGGTCAAGTTCAACTTTGACCGGATGCTGGATGAAAACCACCCCTATCACAACACCGGTCCCTTCCCGCTGGCGTTCTTCTTTTCCGCCGTGGAAGAGGTCGAGGTTGTCGATCCGCTGACGGTGAAATTCACGCTCAACGCGCCTTATGCACCGTTCCTGTCGAACCTGGCATATCCAACCGGTCTGATCGTTTCGCCCGCTGCCGTGGCCGAACACGGCGCTGATTTTGGTCGCAACCCGTCCGGCACCGGTCCGTTCAAATTCGCCGAATGGCGCTCGAACGAGGCGGTGGTCATCGAGAAGAACGCCGATTACTGGGATGGCGCGGCCGAGCTGGACGCGGTTGTGTTCCGCCCGATCACCGATGCCAACACCCGCACTGCGGAAATGCTGGCGGGCGGCATCGACCTGATGGTTGAGGTGCCTCCGGTAGCATTGGGTGAATTCCAGAGCGACGCCTACACCGTGCACGAACAGGCGGGTCCGCACGTCTGGTTCCTGATCCTCAATGCCAAGGAAGGCCCCTTTGCCGACAAGCGCGTACGTCAGGCGGCGAACTATGCGATCAATAAATCCGCGATCGTGAATGACGTTCTGGAAGGCACCGCGGAAGTCGCCGCCGGTCCGACGCCTCCGGCCTTTGCCTGGGCCTATAACGAGGAACTGGAACCTTATCCCTATGATCCGGCCAAGGCCAAGGAGCTGATCTCCGACGCGGGCGCCGAAGGGGCGGAACTGACCTTCTACGTCACCGAAGGTGGCTCGGGCATGCTGGATCCGCTGGCCATGGGTACCGCCATTCAGGCCGATCTTGAGGCTGTCGGGTTTGACGTCAAAATCGAAACCTACGAATGGAATACCTTCCTTGGCCAAGTGAACCCCGGTCTGGAAGGCAAGGCTGACATGGCCGAGATGGCCTGGATGACCAACGATCCGGACACCCTGCCGTTCCTCGCGCTGCGCACCGGCGCATGGCCCGAAGAAGGCGGTTTCAACTCCGGCTATTACTCCAACCCCAAGGTGGATGAGTTGCTGGAAGCCGCCCGCGCTGCCACCGATCAGGAGGAGCGCGCCAAGCTCTACCGCGAAATGCAGACCATCGTGCAGGAAGACGCCCCGTGGGTCTTTGTCGCCAACTGGAAGCAGAACGCGGTGACCTCTGATCGGGTCGAAGGTTTTGCCCTGCAGCCGTCGTTCTTCCTGTTGCTGGATGACGTGGCCAAGAAATAAGAAACAAGGCGTCGCCGCAGCTGATCTTGCGGCGGCGCCACTCAGGAGGGACGCGCCATGGCGGGCTATATTCTGAAACGGCTGATGTCGGCGATACCTGTGCTGTTTGGTATTTCCATCATCGTCTTCGTCATCATGGCGATGATCCCCGGTGATCCGGCCACGGCTATTCTGGGCTCCTATGCCACGCCGGAGAATGTTGAGAAACTGAACCGGGATCTGGGTCTCGATCAGCCGATGGTGCAGCGGTATTTCATCTGGCTTGGCAATATGCTGCAGGGTGATTTCGGCCGCAGCTTCTCTCTCAACCGTGCCGTGCTGGACGAGGTGCTGGACCGCTTTGGCGCCACTCTGGTTCTGGCTGGTACCTCCTTTGTGCTGTGTTCCATTCTTGGCATCGCTGCGGGCGTTGTTTCCGCGGCGCGCCAATACGGTCTGGCGGACAAGGCGATCACCTTTGCCGTGCTTCTGGGGATTTCCATCCCGTCGTTTTTCCTTGGCATGATGATGATCCTGATCTTTGCCGTGAAGCTGCGCTGGTTTCCCGTGTCGGGCATGTGGCCCATATATGGCGCCCGCGATCTCTCTGCGCTGATCAGTCATCTGACCCTGCCCGCGCTGGCGCTGGCGGTGGTTGCGACCGGGGTGATTGCCCGGCTGTCGCGTTCGGCCATGCTGGAGGTGCTGCGGCAGGATTTCATCCGCACCGCGCGGGCCAAGGGCGTCCATGAACGCTCGGTGATCTGGCGCCATGCCCTGCGCGCGGCCATGGTCGGCATCATCCCGGTTCTGGGGGTGCAGGCGGGCTTCGTGCTGTCGGGCGCGGTCTATATCGAAATGGTGTTTCAGTGGCCGGGTGTCGGGCGGATGCTGGTCGATGCCATCCTGAAACGCGACATCCTGCTGGTGCAGGGCGGCGTGGTCTTTGTGGCGGCTTGTTACGTGCTGTTCAACATCGCGGTCGATGTCGCCCAGAGCATGCTGGATCCAAGGATCAAGACATGAAGAGCTTTCTTTCGCTTCTCGCCCGCAACCGGCTTGCCCTTGGCGGGCTGATCGTGATGGGCGTCGTCGTGCTGCTGGCGCTGGTGACACCGCTGTTGCCGCTGGCCGATCCGGATGTAACCAATACGGCAAACCGGTTCAAACTGCCGCTGTCAGAGGGCGGCTTGTTGGGCACCGATCATCTGGGCCGCGATCTTCTGAGCCGTCTGATGTGGGGCACCCGCCTGTCGCTGGCGGTCGGATTTGCCGCTGCGGTGATCGCCGCCACTCTGGGCGCTGCGATCGGGATCGTGGCGGGGTTCTATGGCGGGCGCACCGACAATATCATCATGCGCGGCGTCGATATGCTGATGGCCTTTCCCTATATACTGCTGGCGCTGGCCATCGTTGCGGCGCTGGGGCCGGGGCTGATGAATGCGTTGATCGCCGTCGCCGCTGTCAATATCCCCTTTTTCGCGCGCAACATCCGCGGCATCACCGTGGGCATCGCGCATAAGGAATTTGTCGATGCGGCGCGCTTGTCCGGCATGACCGACTGGCGGATCATCCTGACCGAAGTGCTGCCCAACGTGATCCCTGTGATCGTGATCGCGATGTCCACCACGGTCGGCTGGATGATCCTTGAAACCGCCGGTCTCAGCTTCCTCGGTCTCGGTTCACAGCCGCCGCAGGCCGACCTCGGCTCGATGCTGGGCGAGGCGCGTGCGGCGCTGATCTCGAACCCGCATACCTCGATTGTACCGGGGGCGATGATCCTGGTGATTGTCATGGCGATCAACCTTTTGGGCGACGGGGTGCGCGATGCGCTGGATCCCCGGCTGAAGTCCGGGGCGCTGTCGCGGCCGATGCCCACCACCCGTGTCGATCGAAGCGGCCCGGTTCCGGTGGCATCTGACGATGCCCTGCTGGCGCTGCGCGGGCTCAAGACCGAATTTCAGGTCAAGGACCGCGTCTACAAGGCGGTGGGCGGCGTCGATCTGAAGGTTCAGCCCGGCGAATGTCTGGGCGTGATCGGCGAAAGCGGCTCGGGCAAATCCGTCACAGCACTCAGCGTGATGGGGCTGGTGGCCTCGCCCCCCGGCGTGATCACCGGCGGCGCCGTCCACTACAAGGGCAAGGATCTGATTGGTGCCCCCTATGAAACCCTGCGGAGCCTGCGCGGCAGCCGGATCGCCTATATCTTTCAGGATCCTTTGGCGACGCTGCACCCCCTTTACACCATCGGCGATCAGCTGATTGAGGCGGTGCGCGCGCACCACCCAACGGACCGGGCCGCGGCGCGTGCCCATGCCATCGAGCTGCTGAAATCGGTGCGCATTCCCAATGCCGAGCAGCGGGTGGACAGCTACCCGCATGAGATGTCGGGCGGCATGCGGCAGCGTGTCGGCATCGCCATGGCGCTGGCCAACGATCCCGAGGTCATCATCGCGGATGAGCCGACCACCGCGCTGGATGTGACGGTGCAGGCGCAGATCCTGTCTCTGCTCGATGACCTGCGGCGCGAACGCGGGTTGGCGATCATCTTTATCACCCATGATTTCGGCGTTGTGGCGCAGATCTGCGACCGGGTCGCGGTGATGTACGCGGGGCGGATCGTGGAGGAAGGCCCCAGTGAGGCGATCCTCAACGCTCCGGCGCATCCCTATACCGCGCGGTTGATGGCCTGTGTGCCCGAATTGGGGCAGGGGCGGCGCGAGCTGGCCGCGATCCCGGGGCTGCCGCCTGCGGTCGACAGGTTGCCGCAAGGTTGCGCCTTTGCAGATCGATGCCACAAGGCACAAGAGGGCTGCCGAGCGGCAGATGTCCTGCTTTCCGATCATGGCGCCGACCACCGGGTGCGCTGCATCGCCCCCGAAGACACATTGCAGGAGGCACGCGCATGACGACGGCTCTGAAACTGACCGACCTCAGCAAGACCTTTCCGGTGGGCAAGCGTCTGTTCGGCCCGGCCAAGGGACTGGTGCGTGCGGTGCAGCCCCTGTCGCTCTCTGTTGAAGAGGGCGAAACACTCGGGATCGTCGGTGAGTCGGGCTGCGGGAAATCCACACTGGCGCGGATGCTGGTGGGCTTGCTGCCGCCCTCCACCGGTACGATTGAAATCAACGGTGCGCCGCTGGATGCCGCCGATCCGGCGGTGTTTGGCCGCAAGATCCAGTATGTGTTTCAGGACCCGATCAGCAGCCTCAATCCGCGCAAGACGATCCGCCAGATCATGGAAGCGCCGCTGAAGCACCTGCATGGCATGTCTGCCGAGGAGCGAGACGCCCGGATCCGGGAAATCTTTGCCGCGGTGAACCTGCGGGAGGAGTTCCTTGACCGCTACCCGCATGAATTCTCTGGCGGGCAGGCGCAGCGGATCGGCATCGCGCGCGCACTGGCGGCGGATGCGCGGATCCTGATCCTGGATGAGCCGGTCTCGGCGCTGGATGTTTCGGTGCAGGCGCAGGTTTTGAACCTGCTGGCTGATCTGAAGCAAAAGTTCGGGCTGACCTATCTGTTCATCAGTCACGATCTGGCTGTGGTCGAGGCAGTTAGCGACCGCGTTGCCGTGCTCTATTTCGGCGCGGTGGTCGAGGTCGGCCCGGCGGAGCAGATCTTTGCCCAGCCGAAACACCCCTATACCAAGCTCTTGGCGGATAGCGCCCCGGTTGTCGGGCGTGCGCTGGTGGCGCCGGAGGGACGCGAGACCGAACTGCCCGATCCGCTGAACCCGCCGCCGGGCTGCGCCTTCAGCGCCCGTTGTCCTTACGCCAGCGCTGAATGCAGGCAGGCGCCGCCGCCGCTTGAGCAGCAATCGGACGGGGTCTGGGCTGCCTGCTATCATCCGCTGTCTGAAACGGCCTGAAACCTTGGCGCGCGGCGCATGGGAGTAGGCCCCTGATAGGGCTGGATAGCCGGGGGAAATATGCGTCCCGCACAGGTTTGTCGCCTGCTGAATTTTTGACGCTATCGCCAATAAAATGAGCACTCACCCGTGGTCGGCGTCCGGCCGCGGCTCTGGCGCTGGCCTGCGGCACTGCGGCTGCTTGCGGAGCCAGCAGGGTTCGCCCTAGCGGGAATAATGAGTGCCAGATTGACAGTTGTTGTTGTCGAAGAAGATCGTGATCGTGCAATTGCCGTTGTCGATGCGATCAAGGATACCGCCGAGTGCGATGTCTACGTGATCGGCAATTCCAGTGCCCTGGCGCGCAAGATTGCGGCCCATGATCCCGACATTGTTCTGATCGACATCGACAACCCGACCCGTGACATGCTGGAGGAACTGACGCTGGCCTCCGGGCCTCTGGAGCGGCCGGTGGCCATGTTCGTGTCCGGCCCCGCCGGCGGGTTGGCGCAGACCGCGATCGAGGCGGGCGTATCGGCCTATGTGGTAGACGGTCTGGCGCCGGACCGGATCAAACCCGTTATGGACACCGCCATTGCTCGCTTTCGCATGGTGCGCCAGATCCGCAACGAACTGGCCGAAACCCGGCGGGCATTGGAAGAGCGCAAGGTCATCGACCGAGCCAAGGGGCTGCTGATGAAGGCAAAGGGCATTGATGAAGACGCCGCCTATGCGCTGCTGCGCAAGACGGCGATGGATCAGGGACGCCGGGTGCCGGATGTGGCAGAGGCGCTGGTCACGGCTTCGGGGCTCTTGGGATGAAGCGAAGCCACCTGCCTGTCGCCTATATGCCTCTGGTCGATGCTGCGCCGCTGATCATCGCGCAGGAGATGGGATTTGCCGAGTCCGAAGGGATTGCGCTTGATCTGATCGCCGCGCCCTCGTGGTCGTCTGTACGGGATATGCTGGCCTTTGGCCGGGTCGAGGCCGCTCATATGCTGTCACCGGTCCCGGTGGCGATGGCCATGGGGCTGGGCGGTGTGAAAACGGACCTTTCGGCGGTGTCGGTCCTGTCGGTCAATGGAAACGTCATCGGTGTTGGCCGTGCGCTGGAAGAGCGGTTGCGTGACATTGGCTATGGTTTTGATTTCGCCGATCCGGTGAAGGCCGCCGCAGCGCTGGCCGAGGTGCGCTCCGGCCCGGTTGTCTTTGGCGTGCCGTTTCCGTTCTCGATGCATGTGGAATTGCTGCGCTACTGGTGTGAAGGCACTGCCCTTGGGGCTGGGGGGATTGAAATCCGCACGGTGCCGCCGCCGCTGATGGCGACTGCGCTGGCCAATGGCGATGTGGATGCCTTCTGTGTCGGTGAACCCTGGGGATCGGTCGCGGTGGATCAGGGCTCAGGGGCGCTGCTGCTGCCCGGCAAGGCGATCTGGGGCTTTGCGCCGGAAAAGGTACTCGCCGTCAAAACCGATTGGGCCGAGAGCGAACCGGCTCTTCTGGGGCGGATGATGCGCGCGTTGTGGCAGGCTGGGCGCTGGCTGGCCAAACCCGAAAGTCGCAGCACCGCCGGAGAGATCCTGTCGCGCAAGAACTATCTGGATGTGTCGCCGGAACTGATTGACCGAGCCCTATCGGGGCAGTTCACCGTTTCGGATCGGGGCGAGCAGCGCCGGGTCGACAGTTTTGTCGAATTCCACCACGGCGCGGCCACCTTTCCGTGGCGCAGTCAGGCGAAATGGATCGCCCATCGTCTGCAACAATCCCATGAGGCCGCAGCCTCGCCCTCCCTTGATGAGGTCGCCCGGGTTTTCCGGGCGGATCTGCACCGCAGCCTACTGAGCGAAGCCGGAGTGGATATGCCGGGGGCCTCCGAAAAACTGGAAGGTGCGATTCGACACAAAACGGCGGTGGCCTCGACGCGGGGCGAATTGTGCCTGATGCCAGATGCGTTCTTTGATGGTCGGATTTTTGACCCAGAGGCCCTGGATTGATCACTTATTGGGCAGAAATCCCGCCCAGGCCGTCCTGGTTGGGAAAATCCCGATCAGATTTTCGTTTTTTCTTCGCGATCATGCTGCGCTGCCGCAAGATGAGGACATCGGTTCACAACGGGGTGGACCGATCCGAAATTCTCCCACTGACAGGGATATTCTGAGCAAGGCCGCTCTCGCACCGCCGAAACCATCGGCGCGTAGCGTAGCGGCCTGTTTTGCGTTTGCCCGGTTCCATCCTCCTCCGACCGGGCCTTACCGAAAGGGAAGAAGATGAGAAAACTGATGCTTGGCCTCGTGGCCTCTACCGTTCTGACCAGCCCGGCCTTTGCCGAAGCACTGGAACTTGAAAAAGATGAGTTGACCTTCGGCTTTATCAAGCTGACCGACATGGCGCCCCTCGCTGTGGCCTATGAGCAGGGCTATTTCCTCGACGAAGGCCTGTTCGTCACACTGGAAGCGCAGGCCAACTGGAAGGTGCTTCTGGACGGGGTGATCGGCGGCCAACTGGATGGCGCGCATATGCTGGCAGGGCAACCGCTGGCCGCGACCATCGGCTTTGGCACCGAGGCACATATCATCACGCCCTTCTCGATGGATCTGAACGGCAACGGCATCACCGTCTCCAACGAAGTCTGGGACATGATGAAGCCGAATATCCCCACCATGGATGACGGTCGCCCGCAGCATCCCATTTCTGCCGAGGCGCTGGCGCCGGTGGTCGAACAGTATAAATCCGAAGGCAAGCCCTTCAACATGGGCATGGTCTTCCCGGTCTCCACGCACAACTACGAACTGCGCTACTGGCTGGCCGCAGGCGGTCTGCATCCCGGCTATTACAGCCCGGAAAATGTGAGCGGCCAGATCGGCGCCGATGTCTTCCTGTCCGTGACCCCGCCGCCGCAGATGCCTGCCACGCTGGAAGCGGGCACCATCAACGGCTACTGCGTGGGCGAGCCGTGGAACCAGCAGGCGGTGTTCAAGGGCATCGGCGTTCCCGTGGTCACCGATTACGAGCTGTGGAAGAACAACCCGGAAAAGGTCTTTGGCATCACCGCCGAGTTTGCCGAAGAATACCCCAACACCACCCGCGCCGTGACCAAGGCCCTGATCCGCGCCGCCATCTGGCTGGATGAGAACGACAACGCCAACCGCCCAGAAGCGGTCGAGATCCTGAGCCGCCCGGAATATGTCGGCGCCGATTATGACGTCATCGCCAACTCGATGACCGGCACCTTTGAATATGAAAAGGGTGACAAGCGCGAAGTGCCCGATTTCAACGTCTTCTTCCGCTACAACGCCACATACCCGTTCTATTCGGATGCCGTCTGGTACCTGACGCAAATGCGCCGCTGGGGCCAGATCGCAGATGCCAAGCCCGACAGCTGGTATGACGAGGTCGCCAAATCGGTCTACCGCCCAGATATCTACCTGGACGCGGCCAAGATGCTGGTCGACGAGGGCCTTGCCGACAGTGCCGATTTCCCCTGGGACAGCGATGGCTACAAGGCCGCGACCCCGGCCGAGGATATCATCGACGGCATCGCCTTTGATGGCCGCACCCCCAACGCCTACCTCGAAAGCCTGCCGATCGGCCTGAAGGGTGAGCAGGTTGTCGTGGGCGCCGGTGTCGAAGGCTGACCTCTCCTGACCCGGAGCGCGCCTGAAGCGGCGCGCTCCATCTCCCCCCTCTCCGTTGTACCTCCGGTTCCGAAAGGCTCTTCCGATGACCACGACCGACCCCGATTTTGCCGCTGCCGAGGAGCGCGAAGCCCGGCGCGCAAGGCTGTTCACCAAGATCAACACCGCCGACAAATGGTTCCAGGTTCTGGGCCTTGCCTGGATGACTCCGATCCTGAAAGCGGTTGCTGGCGACAACCCGCAGGCCCAGGTCAAGGAAATCTGGCGCCTTCTTGCGGTGCCGCTGATCGCGATCCTCGCCTTCCTGCTGCTTTGGGGCACATTGGCGCCGAAGGTGCAGACCTCGCTTGGCGCGGTGCCCGGTCCGGCGCAGGTCTGGGCCGAGGTGGTGAACCTGCATGAAGACGCGCAGGCCAAGGCGGCCAAGCGCGAAAAATTCGAGGCCATGCTGGCCAAGCGCAACGAGAAACTGATCGCCGCGGGCCGCGCCGATGAGGTCAAGACCGTCGCCTATACCGGCGCGCCGAGCTATTACCAGCAGATCTGGACCTCGATCCGCACGGTGTTCTTTGGCTTCCTGATCGCCACCGCCGTTGCCGTTCCGCTGGGCATCGCGGCAGGTCTGTCGCCCACGGCAAATGCCGCCATCAACCCGCTGGTGCAGATCTTCAAGCCGGTTTCGCCGCTGGCCTGGCTGCCGATCGTCACCATGATCGTCTCGGCGGTCTATGCGACCAATGATGGGCTGTTCTCCAAGAGCTTCCTGATCTCGGCCATCACCGTGACGCTCTGCTCGCTCTGGCCGACGCTGATTAACACCGCGCTGGGCGTCGCCTCGATCGACAAGGATCTGGTGAATGTCTCCAAGGTCCTGAAAATGAACACCTGGACCAAGATCACCCGGCTGGTGCTGCCCTCGGCGCTGCCGCTGATCTTTACCGGGCTGCGCCTGTCCCTGGGCGTGGGCTGGATGGTGCTGATCGCTGCCGAAATGCTGGCGCAGAACCCCGGTCTTGGCAAATTCGTCTGGGATGAATTCCAGAACGGCTCTTCCAGCTCGCTCGCGAAGATCATGGTTGCCGTCTTCACCATCGGCATCATCGGCTTCCTTCTGGACCGGGTAATGTTTGCGCTGCAGTCCCTGTTCACCTTCACGAACAACCGGTGATCGCCATGGCTATTTTGACATTCGACAACGTCTCCAAAAGCTTTGGCACCGGCACCAGCGAAACCCATGTGCTGAAGAACATCAACCTTGAGGTGGAGGAAGGCGAATTCCTCGTGCTGCTTGGCTTTTCCGGCACCGGCAAGACGACGCTGATCAACCTGATGGCGGGGCTCGACAGCCCGACCAAAGGCACCGTCAGCTTTCGCGGCCAGAAGATCGACGGCCCGGGCCCCGAGCGCGGTGTGATCTTTCAAAGCTATTCGCTGATGCCCTGGCTGACCGTGGCGGGCAATGTGCGCCTTGCCGTCGACACCGTGTTCCCCAAGATGGCAAAGGCGGAAAAAGACGCGAAGGTCGCGCACTACATCGAGATGGTGGGCCTGTCCCATGCCGCCAGCCGCCGCCCGGCGGAACTGTCGGGGGGGATGCGTCAGCGGGTCAATGTTGCCCGCGCGCTGGCGATGTCGCCCGAGGTGTTGCTTCTGGATGAGCCGCTTTCGGCGCTGGATGCGCTGACCCGTGCAAATCTGGCGGATGAGATCGAGGCGATCTGGGAGGCGGACAAGAAGACCTGCGTCCTGATCACCAATGACGTGGATGAGGCGATCCTGCTGGCCGACCGCATCATTGCGCTCAATCCCGATGGCACCCTGGGTGAGGAGTTCCGTGTCACCATCCCCCGCCCGCGCGACCGGGTCGAGATGAACCACCACGAGGGGTTCAAATCCCTGCGCAGCCAGGTCACATCCTACCTGATGGAGGTTGGCATCGAATCCAAGGTCGAAGGCACCCGCCTGTTGCCGGATGTCACCCCGATCCATGGTCTGCCATCTGCGGTGGCCAAAGCCCAGGAAAGCGCAACCGAGGAACGCTTCCTCGACTTCTCGCAACTGCACAAGATCTACCCCACGCCAAAAGGGCCGCTCACCGTGGTCGAGGATTTCAACCTCAAGATCAACAAGGGCGAGTTCATCTCGCTGATCGGCCACTCGGGCTGCGGCAAATCCACTGTCCTGACCATGGCGGCGGGCCTCAACCCGATCTCCAAGGGCGCGATCAAACTGGACCGCCGCCACGTGGAGGGCGCCGATCCCGAACGCGCCGTGGTGTTCCAGTCGCCGAACCTGTTTCCCTGGCTGACCGCACGGGAGAACTGCGCCATCGGTGTCGACAAGGTCTACCCCAAAGCCAGCCGCGCCGAACGCCAGGACGTGGTGGAATACTATCTGGAGCGTGTCGGCCTTGCCGATGCGATGGACCGCCCGGCCAGCGACATGTCCAACGGCATGCAGCAACGGGTGGGCATCGCCCGCGCCTTTGCCCTGTCGCCAAAACTTCTGCTGCTGGATGAACCCTTCGGGATGCTCGACAGCCTGACCCGCTGGGAACTGCAAGAGGTGCTGATGGAGGTCTGGTCCCGCACCAAAGTGACCGCCATCTGCGTCACCCACGATGTGGACGAGGCGATCCTTTTGGCTGACCGGGTGGTGATGATGACCAATGGTCCGCAGGCCACCATCGGCAAGATCACCGAGGTCGACCTGCCGCGCCCACGCACCCGCAAGGCGCTGCTCGAACACCCGGATTACTACAGCTATCGGCAAGAGGTGCTCGATTTCCTGGAAGAATACGAGCATGGCGCGAAACCGAAAAAACCGGCGCTGAGCGCCGTCGCTGCGGAGTGAGGACCATGAAGCAGAAACTCGTTATCGTCGGGGCAGGCATGGCCTCGGGACGGATGCTGGAGCATCTTCTGAACGCGGACCCAGAGGCCTATGAAATCACCCTCTTCAACGCCGAACCCCGCGGCAACTACAACCGGCTGATGCTGTCGCCGGTGCTGTCGGGCGAAAAGACCTATGCCGAGATCGTCACCCATGACGAAGACTGGTACGCCGAAAATGGCATCACCTGCCGGTTTGGTGAAAAGGTCCACGCCATCGATCCTGCGCAGAAAGTCGTGCGCGGTGAAAAAGGCGATGTCGCTTACGACAAGCTGGTCATCGCCACCGGGTCCAACCCCTTCATGATCCCCCTGCCCGGACATGATCTGGCGGGCGTGATCCCCTACCGCGATCTGGAAGACACCGAGGCGATGATGGCCCTTGGCGACAGGCCCGGCACAAAGGCCGTCGTGATCGGTGGCGGCCTGTTGGGGCTGGAGGCGGCAGCGGGCATGGCGGCGCGCGGCGTCGATGTCACCGTCGTCCACATCATGGGTCACCTGATGGAGCGTCAGCTGGATGAGGCGGCAGGGTACCTCTTGCGCAAATCGCTGGTTGAGAAGGGGATCAAGGTCCTTTGCCAGGCGAACTCCAAGGAGATCCTGGATGACGGCACCGGCCATGTGAAGGCCCTGCGGCTGGAGGATGGCACCGAACTGCCCTGCGATCTGTTGGTGATGGCGGTGGGCATCCGCCCCAATATGGCGCTGGCAGAGGCAACGGGCCTTTCCTGCAACCGGGGCGTCGTGGTGGACGATCACATGGTGACCTCGGATCCCGATATCCTCGCCCTTGGTGAATGCGTTGAACACGATGGTGCGCTCTTTGGTCTTGTGGCGCCACTATACGATCAGGCCAAGGTGCTGGCGCAGACCCTTTTGGGACAAGAGGCGCGTTTCGTGAACAAGGAGGTCTCGACCAAGCTGAAGGTCACGGGATGTGATCTGTTCAGCGCCGGGGATTTCGCCGAAGGCGAGGGGCGCGAGGACATCGTATTCCGCGATCCCGCGCGCGGCGTCTATAAGCGTCTGGTGCTGGAAGGCGATCGTCTGATCGGCGCGGTCATGTACGGCGATACCGCCGATGGCAGCTGGTTCTTCGGACTGATCAAGGACGGCAGCGATATCAGTGAGATGCGCGATACGCTGATCTTTGGTCCGGCCTATCAGGGGGGCGCCTCTGCGGACCCTTTGTCAGCCGTTGCAGCCTTGCCGGATGATGCGGAAATCTGCGGCTGCAACGGCGTATGCAAGGGCGATATCGTCTCGGCGATCCACGATGGCGCCACCGATCTGGGAAGCCTGCGCGCCTGCACCAAGGCGTCGGCCTCCTGCGGGACCTGCACGGGGCTGGTGGAACAGGTGTTGGCGGTCACTCTTGGCGATGATTACGCCGCCCCAACGGCGCAGCCGATCTGCACCTGCTCTGACCTCACGCACGAAGACGTGCGCCGCCTGATCAAATCACAAGAGCTGAAATCTCAGGCTGCGGTCTGGCAGGAGCTGGGCTGGAAAACCCCCAATGGCTGCCATGTCTGCCGCCCGGCGGTGAACTTCTACCTTCTTGCCGACTGGCCGGTGGAATATCAGGACGATCCGCAAAGCCGTTTCGTCAACGAACGCAAGCACGCCAATATCCAGAAGGACGGCACCTTTTCCGTGGTGCCGCGCATGTGGGGGGGGATGACCACCCCGGCCGAGCTGCGCGCCATCGCCGATGCAGCCGAGAAATACAACGTGCCCACCGTGCATGTGACCGGCGGCCAGCGGATCGACCTCCTTGGCGTCAAGGGCGAGGATCTGCCGCATATCTGGGCCGATCTCAACAAGGCGGGCATGGTCTCGGGCCACGCCTACGCCAAGGGGCTGCGCACGGTGAAAACCTGCGTCGGCAAGGATCATTGCCGCTTTGGCACCCAGGACAGCACCGGCCTTGGCATCAAGCTGGAAAAAAGGCTCTGGGGTTCGTGGTCCCCGCATAAGGTGAAGCTGGCCGTCTCGGGCTGTCCGCGCAACTGCGCCGAGGCCACCTGCAAGGACATCGGCGTTGTCTGCGTCGACAGCGGTTACCAGATCGGTGTCGCAGGCGCGGCTGGCATGGATGTGAAGGAAACCGAACGGCTGGCCGATGTGGCAACCGAGGAAGAGGCGCTCGACCTCGCCACCGCCTTCATGCAGCTTTACCGCGAGAACGCCAAATACCTCGACCGGCCCTACAAATGGGTCGCCAAGGTCGGCCTTGATTGGGTGAAGGCCCGCGTCGTGGACGATCTGGAAGAACGCCAGCGCCTGATCGACGCGTTTGAGTTGTCACAAACCATCTACCGCAAGGACCCTTGGGCCAAGGAAGTGGAGGAGAAATCCGCCTCTTATGCCCCCCTTGCCGAACTCACCCTGGAGGCCGCGGAATGAGCTGGATCGATATCGGACATATTGACGAGGTGCCCCTGCGCGGGGCGCGGCTATTGAAAACCCCGATGGGCTGTATCGCGGTTTTTCGCACAGGCGAGGCAGAGGTCTTTGCCGCCTCCAACAGCTGCCCGCACAAGGGCGGCCCCTTGTCCGAAGGCATCGTGCATGGGCAATCGGTGACCTGCCCGCTGCACAACTGGGTCTTTGACCTCAATACCGGAGAGGCGCAGGGTGCTGATGACGGGCGGATCGAGACCTACCCCTTGCGTCTGGAAGGGCAGCGTATGCTGCTTGACTCCAGCGCCCTTACCGGGCGGAGCGCCGCATGAGTGCGTCCGGCGGGATCCGCTCCACCTGTCCTTATTGCGGGGTGGGCTGCGGGGTTCTGTTGTCTGAGGACAAGAACGGCGGTCTTGCCGTACGCGGCGATCCCGACCACCCGGCCAACTTCGGGCGGCTCTGTTCAAAAGGTTCGGCCTTGGGGGAAACTCTGGGGCTGGAGCATCGTTTGCTTGCTCCTAAGATAGACGGGCAGAATAGCGATTGGGACACGGCGCTCGATCTGGTTGCGGACCGGTTTTCCCAGACGATCCGCGATCACGGGCCGGACAGCGTTGCCTTCTATGTTTCGGGCCAGTTGCTGACCGAAGACTACTACGTCGCCAACAAGCTGATGAAAGGCTTCATCGGCTCGGCCAATATCGACACCAATTCGCGGCTCTGCATGGCCTCCAGCGTGGCGGGGCACAAGCGCGCCTTTGGCAGTGATACCGTGCCCGGCACCTACGAGGATCTGGACGAGGCCGATCTGGTGGTGCTGGTGGGATCGAACCTCGCCTGGTGCCATCCGGTGCTCTACCAGCGCCTTCTTGCGGCCCGCAAATCACGCGGCACCAAGATTGTGGTGGTGGACCCGCGCCGCACCGCCAGCTGCGACGGCGCCGATCTGCATCTGGCCTTGCAGCCGGGGTCGGACGTGGCCCTGTTCAACCACCTTCTGAGTGAGATCGATGCACGCGGTGCCATCGATGCCGAATACATGCAAGACACCACCGGTTTCGCGGCTGCGCTGGAGGCCGCCCGGGCAGACACGCTTGCCCCGACCGGCCTGACAGAGGAAGAGGTCCGCGCCTTCTGCGACATGTGGATCGGCACCAAAAAGACCGTCACCATCTACAGCCAGGGGGTCAACCAATCGACCAGCGGCAGCGACAAGGTCAACGCAATCCTCAACTGCCATCTGGCCACCGGGCGCATCGGCAAGCCCGGCATGGGGCCCCTGTCGGTGACCGGCCAGCCCAACGCCATGGGTGGGCGCGAGGTCGGCGGGCTGGCGAACATGCTGGCCTGTCATCTCGATCTGGAAAACCCCGATCACCGCCAGGCGGTGCGCGATTTCTGGCAGGCTCCGCAGATGCCCGAGGCACCGGGGCTGAAAGCGGTGGACATGTTCCGCGCTGTTGCCGATGGGCGGATCAAGGCGCTGTGGGTCATTCACACCAACCCCGCCGTGTCGATGCCCGACTCCGCCGCCGTGCGCGCTGCGATCAAGGCCTGCCCTTTCACCGTGGTCAGTGACATCACCGAACACAGTGACACCGCGCGTCTGGCACGGGTGCTGCTGCCCGCCAGCGCCTGGGGGGAGAAGGACGGCACCGTCACCAATTCAGACCGCACCATCAGCCGCCAGCGCGCGGCCCTGCCCGCACCCGGTGCGGCCCGACCCGATTGGCAGATCCTCTGCGAGGTGGGCAAACGCATGGGCTGGCACGCGGCCTTTGATTATGAAAGCCCGGTTGAGATCTTCCGTGAATATGCCGCCCTCTCCGGGATCGCTGGTCAGTTCGGACGTGATTTCGACATCTCCGGCTTCTCCGGGTTGGAGGCATCGGCCTATGACACCCTTGCCCCCACACGCTGGCCTGTCATCGCAGATCGCAGCGGTGGCCGGTTCTTTGCCGATGGCAATTTCTACCATAGTGACAAAAAGGCCCGGCTGCTGCCGCTGCGCTATCGCCCGCCTGCAGCCAGGACGGGGCCAAAGTACCCCTTCCGGCTGAATACCGGGCGGCTTCGCGACCAATGGCACACGATGACGCGCACGGGGCTGTCGCCACGCCTTGGCGCGCATATGCCCGAACCCTTCCTTGACCTGCACCCCAATGACGCCGCCACATTGGGTATCACCCCTGCGGATCTTGTGGAGGTGCGCAGCCCCAATGGAAGCGCCATCCTGCGCGCCCGGATCAGTGACGCGGTGCAACCCGGGCAGGTCTTTGCGCCGATCCACTGGACCGGGGAAACCGCGCCCTCTGGCCGGATCGACGATCTGGTCGCCGCCGAAACTGATCCGGTGTCAGGCCAGCCCGAAAGCAAGGCCAGCGTCGTTGCCGTCCAGAAGATGGAGGCCGCCTGGTATGGTTTCGCGGTCTCGACCCTGCCCATGGCGCCAAACGCCGACTATTGGGCGCTGGCCCCCACCCGTGGCGGCTATCGCGCCGAGATGGCCGGATACGCGCCTGCGCCTGAATGGGAAGAGGAAGCCCGCCGCCTGTTCGATCTGCCCGGCGCCGAAGCTGCCACCATTCTGGACCCCGCACGGGGAACAGCCCGGATCGCCCTGTTCGACAAGGGGCGCCTGCTTGCGGCCCTGTTTGTCGACCGGGAACCGGTGGCGGTGGTGCGGGATTATCTTGCCACGCTCCCGGATGCGGCAGGCACAGAGGTTCTGACCGGTCGCCCCCCGGCGGATGTGCCTGACCCCGGTCCGGTGATCTGCTCCTGCTTCGGGATTGGGATCAACACCATCATCAGTGCCATCGAAACCCAGCACCTGATGACAGTGGAAGCGATCGGTGTCGCACTGGAGGCGGGTACGAACTGCGGTTCCTGCCGTCCGGAACTGGCCGCCATTCTGGCAAGCACCCATCAGCGGGAGGCTGCGGAATGAGCCTGGCCGGTCATGTCGCCACCCTGGGCCGTGGCCCCGGACGCTCCCGCTCTTTGACCCAAGACGAAGCGCGGGACGCCATGACCCTGATGCTGGGCAAGGACGCCGCGCCCGAGGCCATTGGCGCGCTGTTGATGCTCTTGCGCATGAAGGGCGAAACGGCGGAAGAGATCGCCGGTTTCGCGGCTGCCGCACAAGAACAGGCCCCGGCGCTGCCGCGGGTCGACCTCGACTGGCCGTCCTATGCGGCAGGGCGCACGCGTGGGCTGCCCTGGTTCCTTGTCTCGGCGCTGATGGTGGCCCAAAGCGGCAAACGGGTGATGCTGCATGGCTGGAACGGATCCGATCCCACTGTGCGAAACGGTCTTGAAACCCTTGGCATCCCGATTGCCCATACCCCCGCCGAGGCTGAAGCCGCGCTGAACGCAGGGAATATCGTTTATATGCCGCTGGAAAATCTTTGCCCGCCCCTAATGCACCTCTTGTCCCTGCGTGCCGTGCTTGGCCTGCGTTCTTGCGTCAACACGGTGTGCCGGATGCTGAACCCCGCTGGCGCGGCTGCCAGTGTTCAGGGCGTCTTTCACCCCTCCTACCGGCTGTTGCAGGCCGATGCCGCCCAGCGACTTGGCTGGCGATCCCTGACCGTGATCAAGGGGGGCGGCGGCGAATTCGAACGCCACCCGGCCAAGGCCATCGAGGCCTTCGGTTTGCGGGACGGTGCCCCCTGGCAGGAAACCGAGGCGGCCCGACTGGAAGGCACCCGGCGGCTGGCGGACAGCGCCAGGCCGATCAACTCGCTGAAGGTCGCAGTCAGCCCCGCCGCCCTGCCGCGTTTCGAATCCGAAATCATCCTCGGCACGGCTCATCTTGCCATGGACACGCTGGGCTGTGCCGACAGCCCCTTGCACTTTCCCGATGGTACTCACGCGTCGACATCGCTTCCCCTGACAGCCTGAAAGGACATCCCATGACATTGCTGCAACGGCTGTTTCACATCCCCCTGTTTGTCCCGGTGCAAACACTTGCTCTCGCTTCAGGGCCTGCCTCCCTCATCCTGGCGCGGGTGGGCCGCACGCTGGACCGGATGACACCCCAGCTTAGCGCCCCTTCCACGCCGAAGGAACGGCAGGCAAAAGGTCATATCGCCTTGGTCGGGGCAGGGCCGGGGGCGGCGGACCTTTTGACCCTGCGCGCGGTCAAACGCCTGCAGCAGGCCGACGTGATTTTCTACGACCGCCTGGTTGATCCTGAAGTGCTGGAGCTTGCCCGGCCCGGTACTGAAATGGTCTTTGTCGGAAAACATGTCGGGGCGCACAGCTGGCCGCAGGAGAAGATCAACCGCGTGATCGTAACCGAAGCTCTGAAAGGACGCCGCGTTGTGCGGCTGAAATCCGGCGATCCCGGCATCTTTGGCCGCGCCAGCGAAGAGATGGAGGCGGCTGATGAGGCGGGCATCCCGGTTGAGCTGGTGTCTGGCATCACTGCAGCCTCAGCCGCTGGGGCGGCGCTGGGGCGCAGCCTGACCAGTCGCGGTGTTGCCAATGCACTGGTGCTGACCACGGGCACCGGCTGTGCCAGCGATCCTTTTCCCGATTGCACCCGCCTGTCGGGACCGGGCACGACGACGGCCTTTTACATGTCGGTGCGTCAGGCGCGGCGGCTCGCGGATCAGTTGATGCAGAAAGGCCTGCCTGCGGACAGCCCCGTTGATATCGCGGTGGAGGTCTCCAAACCCGGAGAGCGGCATTTTGCTGCCACGGTGAGCTCTTTGGCGGATGTCATCGCGGCCTGCCACATCACCGGCTGCGCGATCCTGCTGGTCACCTGGCCAGAGGGCGGGGTGCCCACAGTGCAATCGCAAACGGCGGCGGGTCAGACCGCCGAGGGTCCAAAGGCCGTGGCGGTTGTCTGATCTTCAGGCCCAGTCCAGCGGCGTGATGTCAAAGGACTTGATCCGCGAATAGAGCGTCGTCGGTTTAATCTGCAACAGGGTGGCGGCGCCGGTCGGGCCGGAGACGCGCCCGCCTGCCTCGCGCAGGGCGGCGATGATATTGTCCCGGACCATCTCCTGCATTCTGGCCTCGGTATGGAACCTGGTGCCGGGTGCCGGGGCGTCTTGGGTCGTGCCGGAGAGTTCGATGACCAGCTTGCGATCCTGCGAGACGATGGCGGCGCGCTCCATCGCATTGTGCAATTCGCGCACATTGCCGGGCCAGTCATAGGCCTGCATCTGCTGCATCACCCGTTCGGTGATCACCGGCACCGGCCGGTTCAGCCTGCGGCAGGCGATCTTCAGAAGGTGTGCGGCCAGCAGCGGAATGTCTTCGCGGCGGTCGCGCAGTGGCAGGCAGTTGATGGGAAAGACGTTGAGGAACAGAAACAGATCCTCGCGGATGCGCCCGGTGCGGCGCACGGTCTCCTCAGCCAGCGAGGTCGCCGCGATCACCCGGATATCGAGCGGCTTTTCCCGGGTATCGCCCAGCCGGGTGACGGATCCGCTTTGCAGGGCGTGTAGCAGCTTGCCCTGAATTTCGACCGGCAGTTCCGCGACATCGTCGATGAACAGGGTGCCGCCGTGGGCCAGTTCCAGTTTGCCGGGCTTGTCGCGCATGGCGCCATTCGGGGCGCCGCGCATCTGGCCGAAAAGTTCGGCCTCGACCTCCTCGGGGGCGACCGAACTGCATTTGAAATGGATCAGCGGCCGCCGGGCGCGGGGGCTGGTCTTGTGAATTTCGGTGGCGACCAGCGATTTCCCGGTGCCGGTTTCGCCGCTGATCAGGACAGTCGCCGTCGTCTTGGCCACCAGATCAATGCGGGCCACGATCTGCCGGATGGCGGGCGAGGATCCGATGATGTCGTGATGGGCGCGCTCTGATGTGATCGCCTCCTGCAGATAGGCGTTTTCCTGCTCCAGCCGGTCACGCAGGGCCGCGACCTCCTCCATCGCCTCGCGCAGCTTGCGTTCGCTTTCCTTGCGTTCGGTGATGTCGCGAAAGATCACCACCGCCCCAACCAGCACCTTCTGATCGTAGATCGGGGTCGAAACATATTCGACCCGGATCGGCTTGCCATCCTTGCGCCAGAATACCTCGTCCTCGATCCGGTGGACCTGTTCGAAGCGGAAGGAGCGGTAGATCGGGCATTGCTGCGACGGGTAGTGTTCGCCGTTGAGGTGATGATGGTGGATCATCGAGTGGATGTCCTTGCCCAGCAGATCTTCGGAGGTCCAGCCCAGCATTTCGCGCGCCGCGCGGTTGACGAATGTGGTCTTGCCCTCGGCGTTGACACCGTAGATGCCTTCGCCTGCAGCGTTGAGGATCAGCTGGTTCTGGCGTTCCAGCTCGGCAAAGAAACCTTCGGTGCGTTTCCAGTTCACAAGGCCGGCACGAAAGGTTTCCGCCAGCGCAGCAGTTTCGGCGCGCTGATCAAGAGCGCGCAGATCGGTCAGCGCCAGGATGATCCAGCCGTCCTGTCCCGGCACCGGCTGCGCCCGGAGTTCGCAGTTCAGCGCGCTGCCATCCCCAGCCCGCAGAGTAACGTCGCGGGTCCAGCTTGCGCCGCGATGGTCCACCTCCTCGAGGAACACCACAAACCGGGGCATGTCCTTACCCAGATAGTGTGAGAAGGGCAGGGGTGCGCTGCCGTCGTGCCCGTTTCCGAGGAGCCGGGCAGCGGATTGGTTCCAGTCAACCACCCGGTCTTCCGTGGTGTCGAGGACAAGCATGGCCTCGGGAATCGACTGCAAAAGGGAATCGGCGTTGAGAAGATCGAGTGACATGGGAAAAGGTTAAACCTCGTCCTCGTCAGGTTTAAACGAAATTTCGTAATTTACGATATATCGTAAATACGGGTGTCCGAAAATTAGCATAATACACTGAAATAATGTGTTTTTGTTTGCTGCTCAAATGTTGGGCGGCTGCTTTTTTTGTCCCGTGGCGGCTGTCAAAGTTTACGAAACATTGACTGAAAGGGGACACCCATGACGACAAAGAGCCTTGGAAATCCGTTCTCGGATAAGACCGATCTGCGACACGGCGCCGATTGCGGTTGCGATGGATGCCTGTCCGGACACGGCCATGACAAGGGCCATACCGAGCCGCAGCATATGTCCTCTGACGACATGATGGAACGCGCCGTCGAAAGCGCCATCGTGCGCTCGGTCTTTGGGCACAATGACATCGGTCGTCGCTCTTTCATGGGCATGCTGGGCGGCAGCACTGTGGCTGCGGCGCTGGCCTCGGTCTTTCCGATGGAGCAGGCCAAGGCGGCGATCCTCGACGAGCTGGGCCCGCCGGAGAAATCTGATCTCAACATCGGCTTTGTGCCGATCACTTGCGCCACCCCGATCATCATGGCGCAGCCGATGGGCTTCTACGAGCGCTATGGCCTCAACGCGCAGGTCATCAAGACGGCTGGCTGGGCCGTGGCCCGCGACAAGTCGCTGTCGGGGGAATATGACGCCAGCCACATGCTGACACCGATGCCGCTGGCAATGACGCTGGGCGCCGGATCCATCGCAGAACCCTACATCATGCCCGCGGTCGAGAACATCAACGGCCAGGCTATCGTGCTGTCGAACGAACACCTGGACAAGCGTGACCCGAAACAGTGGAAAGGCTTCACCTTCGGCGTGCCGTTTGAATATTCGATGCACAACTTCCTGCTGCGGTATTACGTGGCCGAACACGGGCTGGACCCGGATGTGGATATCCAGATCCGCGTGGTGCCGCCGCCTGAGATGGTCGCCAACCTGCGCGCTGGCAACCTTGATGGTTACCTGTCGCCCGACCCGTTCAACCAACGCGCCGTCTGGGAAGGCATCGGCTATATCCACATGCTGACCAAGGACATCTGGGAAGGTCACCCCTGCTGCGCCTTTGCCGCGCCGTTGTCCTTTGCGACCGAATTGCCGAACACCTATGGCGCCCTGCTGAAATCGATCATCGACGCCACGCAATACGCGTCAAACCCAGAAAACCGCAAGGAAATCTCCGAGGCCATCGCGCCGACCAACTACCTGAACCAGCCGGTTCCGGTGATCGAGCAGGTGCTGACCGGCACCTATGCCGACGGTCTGGGCGAGGTTCAGCGCGTGCCCGACCGGATCGATTTCGACCCCTTCCCCTGGCATTCCATGGGTGTCTGGATCCTGACCCAGATGAAACGCTGGGGCTATATCGAAGGCGACGTCGATTACAAAACGGTGGCTGAGCAGGTCTATCTGGCCGCCGACGCCAAGAAGGTGATGAACGATCTCGGCTACGAGGCGCCCGATGTCACCTACAAATCGCACACCATCATGGGCAAGACCTTCGATCCGGCCAAGCCCGAAGAATACGTGTCCAGTTTTGCGATCGGAAAGGGGTGATCCATGCTGGATAACCTTTCAGTCAATCAGCGCGCGGTGATCCTGTCCGTGGTGATGCTGGTGGTGGGCCTCCTGATCTGGGAGGCCGCCATTCCCGCCCAGAAGGCCGCGTCCGAGCTGACGGAATACGAGCGCCTGACCGGCGGCGGTGCCCCCAAGGCGGGCGTGCCCCCGCCAAGCCAGGTGATCGCCAAGGCCTGGGAGCAGCTATCGAACCCTTTTTATGATGCAGGCCCCAACGACAAGGGTATCGGCATCCAGATCGGCTATTCCATCTACCGGGTGCTGACCGGCTATCTGATGGCGGCGCTGATCGCAATCCCGCTGGGTTTCCTTATCGGGATGAGCCAGGTCGCCTATAAGGCCTTCAACCCCTTCATTCAGGTGCTGCGCCCGATTTCGCCGCTGGCCTGGATGCCGCTTGCGCTCTTCATCATTCAGGACAGTGAAGCCTCGGCGATCTTCGTGATCTTCATCTGTTCGATCTGGCCGATGCTGCTCAACACCGCCTTTGGCGTTGCCGGGGTGCGCGAGGACTGGGTCAATGTGGCCCGCACGCATGAACTCGGCGCTTTGCGCACCGCCTTTACGGTGATCCTGCCTGCGGCGGCGCCGACCATCATCACCGGTATGCGGATCTCCATCGGCATCGCCTGGCTGGTGATCGTTGCGGCAGAGATGCTCGTGGGGGGGACCGGCATTGGCTACTACGTCTGGAACGAGTGGAACAACCTCGACCTGACCTCCGTCATCTTCTCGATCCTCATGATTGGCGTTGTTGGCATGATGCTGGATGCCGCCTTTGGTGTCCTGCAGCGCGCCGTCGCCTACGCCGAATAGGAGCATTCCAATGCCTAAACCCTTTCTCAGTATCGAGCGTCTGACGCAGAAATTCCCCGACGGTCAGGGGGGCACCCTGACCGTTTTCGAAAACGCCACCTTTGGCATCGAAAAGGGAGAGTTCGTCTGCATCCTTGGCCACTCTGGCTGCGGCAAGTCGACGATCATGAACATCCTTGCCGGGCTAGCCGAGCCGACTTCGGGCGTGGTCAAGATGGATGGCACCGAGGTCTCCGGCCCGTCGCTGGACCGCGGGGTGGTGTTCCAGAACTATTCGCTGCTGCCCTGGCTTTCGACCCTGAAGAACGTCACCTTTGGTGTGAAGGCGCGCTATCCCGACTGGTCCAAGGCCAAGGTCGAAGAACACGCCCGGGAATATCTGGCCATGGTCGGGCTTGAAGGCGATGTGGTTCAGCGCAAGCCGAGCCAGCTGTCGGGTGGTATGCGTCAGCGGGTCTCCATCGCGCGGGCCTTTGCCAACCATCCCAAGCTTCTGCTGCTGGATGAACCCTTTGGCGCGTTGGATGCGCTGACCCGGGGCACCATTCAGGACGAACTCCTGAAGATCTGGGGCGGGACCGAGCAGACGGTATTCATGATCACCCATGACATCGACGAGGCGATCTTGCTGGCTGACCGCATCCTGCTCATGACCAACGGTCCTTTTGCCCGCGTGGCGGAGTCGGTGGAGATCACCATCCCGCGTCCGCGCAGCCGTACCGAGATCGTCGAACATCCCAACTACTACGCCATCCGCAACCACCTGGTGCAGTTCCTTGGCCAGAGGTCGAAAGAACTGGCCGGACAGAAAAGCGACGATCCCGATCAGCGGCCCGAAACCGTGCGGATCGACAAAACTGCGGCAGAACCCGCCACCGAAGCCGCACCAGAACCGGAACCGGCCCGCCACCTACAGGCGGTCAACGACTGACAGGTCGGCGCGGCCGGCTGAAGACAAATCAGGAGGACAACAGATGAAAGATACTTTTGAGGTGCCCACGATGATGAGCAAAGAAGACGTGACGATGATGATCCTCTCGGCCAAGAAACAGGCCGGGATGACCTGGGAAGGCATCGCCGAAAAGATCGGCATGTCGCCGGTCTGGACCCATTCGGCCTGCATGGGCATGAATGGCTTTCCCAAGGACAAGGCCGAAGCGCTGGTGACGGCTCTTGCCTTGCCGCAAGAGGCGGTCTCGGTTCTGGAAGAGCCGCCGACCAAGGTCTGGGAACAAGCCATCCCCACCGATCCCTGCATCTATCGACTGTACGAAATCGTCGGCGTCTACGGCCCGACCATCAAGGCGCTGATCGAAGAGAAATTCGGCACCGGCATCATGTCGGCCATCGATTTCGATATGCAGGTGATCCGCGTGCCCCACGAAAAGGGCGACCGGGTGAAGATCGAGATGTCCGGCAAATACCTCGGCTATAATTCCTGGTAAGCCATCAATCGGCCCATGTGCATTGGAACATGGGCCGCAGAAACCTTCGCACCCGCCGTTCCGCCCGATCCTCTTCCCTGGCAGGATGGTCGGGGTGGTCTATTTTAGATCAGTGGTTCAGCTGCGCGCGCAGCTCTTCGGCCTCGCGGCGGGCATCGCGCAGACCTTCCATGGCCGCGCTCAGCTCGGCTTCGGTCTGGGTCAGCTGGTTGGTCAGCTCCGCTTCGCGCTGTTGCAGATAGGTAATGGCCTGATCGCGTGTCTCTTCAGCCTCGTGCAATTCCTGGCTCATCCGGTCCAGATCGGCGACGTCGCTTTGCCGGACGCGGGTGAAACGGTGCACCAGCCAATTGGCAAACCAGCCCATCGCGAAGGCGGCAAACAGGATGATTGCGGTGGTGAGGATGAACTCTGTCCTGTTCATTGGCCCGATGTCTCCTGTTCTGTGTCGCCGGTCTCAGTGTCAGCCGCCTGTGCGTCGTCATCTTGCGTATCGTCAGCCTGGGTTTCCGTATCGGCCTCAGCGTCGCTGTCAGCCTCAGCGCTTTCGGCCTCTGCTGCCGTCTCCTCCACGGGCGCCGCGGCGCTGTCGAGGGTGCTTTCCTCGCTCTCGCCAGTCGTCGGCAGCAGCAGGCGGAAATCGATGCGGCGGTTGGCTTCGCGGCCTTCCTCGGTGTCATTCGAGGCGATCGGGCTGCTTTCGCCAAATCCGCGCGCGATATAGGTCGAGGTCAGGATCCGCCGCGCCCGCAGTTCATTGAGCACCGATTGCGCCCGCGCCTGGCTGAGGTTCTGGTTCATCTCCTCGCGGCCCTGACTGTCGGTGTGGCCCTGAATTTCAAGCCGCACCGGGCCGCATTTCTCAAGGATCGCGGCGATCTTGTCGATGATCACGTTGCTGCCGGCCTCCACCGTGGCCGAGCCGGGTTCAAAGGTGATCTTGCCATTCTCCAGTTGCACGCTGGTCAGCGCGGCCTGACACAGCTCCGGCGCCATCGGCTGATCCTTGGGCGCGGGGGGCTCTTCATAGGTGATGTCGAGCTCATAGTCTTCGGCCTCGCCCAGTTTGGCGGACAGGAACTTGGCAATCTCGGAGGAGGCGTCCTTGCGGTAGCTCATGCCGCGCAGGGTCAGATCCTCCGGCGTGACGCTGACCGCGCCGCGCTCCAGATAGGAAAGCGCCTCAAGCCCGGCCAGCACCCGCACCGGCCAGTCGGCAGGCAGGCCTTCGGCCACCCGCGCGGCGGTATAAACGCTGTCGGAGCCAAATCGCGCCTTGGCATAGCTGTCGGCGATGGTGCGGGTGGCGGCATCGGTGATGCGCCCGCGCAGCTGCACCTGGCCTTCGGGGCTGAGCGTGGCGGTGAATTCGGGCGGTCCGGCAGCGGCATCGGTTTCCGGCATAGGCAGCACCGCGTGCAGGGCAAAGACCTGCGGCAGCGCGGTTTCCAGCTCTCCCACCACTGTGTCGAATTGGGCCTCCGGCGTGCCTTCGGCGGCGACAAGGGTGATATCGGCGTTGGCGATGGTGACCGAGCCCTGACCCAGTTCCGCAAGGCTCTGAATGCTGAGTTCGGCGGCATCGGCCCATGTGGGGGAGGGAACCCCCATGCCAATCACGCAGTCGGCCTCTCCCTCCAGCCCGGCAGCGCGGGCGGCGGACAGGATGCGGGCGCGGCTTTCCTCGTCCTCGGCTGAGCAGGCATCGAACCGGGCACCGCTTTCGGAAATCAGGAACCGCAGGGTAAAGGGCGTGATCACCGGGCGCGGTGCCGCAATATCAAGGCTGAGACGGATTTGCGGCGGTGCCATCCTGCTCAGCTGGCGTTCAAAACTGTCGCGTTCTTCGACGCTGTCGGCGATTGCGGTCACCGAAACCGCGCCTGCCTCGACCGAGATCTTGGAGCGCGGCAGCAGCTCCAGCGCCGCGACGGCAAATTTCAACGCCGGGTCCCAGCCATCGGGGGTCGGGTAATCGGCGGTTTCCAGAAGATCGGCGACCTTCTTGTTGTTGTCTTCGGCGATCCGGTCCAGCTGACCGACCAGCGTCTCGCGCGAGGCGGACAGCGGGATCAACCCGCTGATTGAAATCCCCCGATCATTGCGCAGGATTTCCGCCGAAAACCGCGGCGGCGCCAATCCGTCCGAGGGCGGCACCGTGATATCGTCTATCACCCGCGCCGCATCGACAATGCTGCCTGCCAGAGAAATCGCTGCAAACCGGGTGGCCTCGTCCGGGGCGGTGCCCTGCAGGGTGACCCGCAGCCCGTCGGCGGTGACCTCGGCCCAGTGCAGGCCCGCAACATCCAGAGACCGGCGCACTTCGCGCTCGCTGCCACGCTCGACGGCTGTGACCGCAAACCCCGCTGCGATCAGGCTCAGCCCTGCCGCCGCGGCGAAGGACAAAGTCGGGATCAGAAACGAAGACAGGCGCATTGCAACAGCATTCCCAGATACGGTTGGGCTCTGTCATACAGGCCAGCGGCGGCCTGTTCAATCACACGAAAGTCGCCACGGCAAAGAAGATCAGCGGAATCAAGCCGGTATCGCGGTTGAGCCGGAACAGCTTCAACAGGCGTGGGTTGTTTTCGGGATCAAATACGCGCAATTGCCAAGTCATGTGCCAGCCCATAGCCCAGGGACCGGCAAGCGCAATCAGCAGGGTCAGAAGGTTGGCATCGACATGTGCGGCCAGCACCACGGCAAGGGCCATCAGGCCCACGGTTGCCACGATGAAGCGGCGCAGCCAGCTGGGGCTGTTGTTGCCAAACAGGCGGGCGGTGGATTTGACGCCGATCAGCGCGTCGTCCTCGGTGTCCTGATGCGCATAGATGGTGTCATAAAACAGCGTCCAGGCAATCCCCGCCAGATAGAGGATGACCGGCGGCCAGGCCAGCGATCCGGTATGCGCCACCCAGGCCAGCATCGCCCCCCAGTTGAAGGCCAGCCCAAGGAAGATCTGCGGCCACCAGGTGAAGCGTTTGGCAAAGGGGTAGACGGCAACCGGCAACAGCGCCAGCACGCCCATGCCGATGGCAGCCCAGTTGAAGGTCATCAGGATGCCAAAGGCTACAAGCGCCTGCGCGCACATCCAAGTCACCGCGCCCCGCACCGAGACTTGACCCGAGGGGATCGGGCGCGACCGGGTGCGCTCGACCGCGCCGTCAAAGTTGCGGTCGGTGATGTCGTTCCATGTGCAGCCCGCGCCGCGCATCAGCCAGGCGCCAAGCCCACAGGCGACAAAGATCCAGGCGTCCTGCCAGACCGGGGTGTCATCCCAGAGGATGGCCAGCGCCAGACCCCACCAGCAGGGGATCAGCAACAGCCATGTGCCGATCGGGCGGTCTGCGCGGCTCAGCCGCAGATAGGGGCGCGACCAGGCGGGCGCGTGGGTGTCCACCCAATTCCCCTTGACCGCATCTGCGACCTGACCATCTGGTGTTGGCGATTGCCCTTGCATATGTAGGACCTCATGAGTGCGAAGATCAGACTGTATGTAGAGCACCCCTTGGGGGCAGGGCAAACCATTCCTTTGGACCGGGATCAGGCGCATTACCTTTTTGGGGTGATGCGGCAGGCTGTCGGCGCCAAGGTGGCTTTGTTCAACGGGCGGGATGGGGAGTGGCTGGCCGAGGTGGCCGAAGCGGGCAAACGCGGCGGGGTTCTGGCCTGCCTTGAGCAGACCCGCCCCTTGCAGATGCCGCCGGACCTGTGGCTGATTTTTGCCCCGATCAAGAAGGCGCGCACCGATTTTATCGTCGAAAAAGCCGCCGAGATGGGCGCGGCGCGGATCATGCCGGTGCAGACCGAATTCACCAACTCCGAGCGCATCCGTCAGGACCGGCTGCAGGCCCACGCGGTGGAGGCTGCCGAGCAATGCGGTGGTACCTTCGTTCCCGAGGTGACGGATCTGCAGAAACTCTCGCGCCTGCTGGATCAATGGCCGCAGGAGCGTCAGTTGATGTTCTGCGACGAGGCCGAGGTGGGGCAACGACTGTTTCTGGACCGTGTTACGGGCGACGGTCGTGCGGGGGTGGACGGGCGCTGCCCGGCCTATCGTCCGGGCGAAGTCTCTCAGCCAGGATCCTGGGCCATCCTCATCGGTCCCGAAGGCGGTTTCTCTGAGGTGGAACGTAAGCGCCTGCACGGGATGCAGCAGGCCCATGTGGTCAGCCTTGGCCCGCGGATCCTGCGCGCGGACACCGCAGCGGTGGCGGCAATGACCCTGTGGCAGCAAAGTCTCGGGGATTGGTAACATGGTCTGGCGCGCCGCCCGCGCGGCTGACATTCCGCCGGTAGAGCGCCTGCTGCGCCAGCATCTGCAAAGCTCGATGTTCCTTCTGGGCAACCTGCAGGATCCCGGCAATGGACAGGTGATGGATCTTTGGGTGCAGGATGACCACTCGGGCGTCTTTGGTCTGACAGAGGCGGGCATGGTGCTGATGCAGGCGCCCCACGCGCGCGTCGAAGACTGGCAGTCTGCATCGGTGCTGCTGGCGGGACGCAGCATCGCGGGCTGCGCCGGAGACACCGCACAGCTGCGCGCCTTTCTCGCCGCCAGTGATTTTGTCTCCCGCCCCACACGGCTGGATGAAGACGAGCCGGGGTTCTCCCTTGACCTTGACCAGCTGGAAATACCGAAGGCCGAACAGGCGGCGCTGATCCCTCTGGCCGCGGCGCCGCGCGATCTGGTTCTGGACTGGCGGGCGGCCTATCATCGCGAAGTCTTGGCAACTGGGGCGGATGTCAGTGAAGAAAAGGCGGCGCAGGATATCGCCAGCTACCTCGATCGTGACAGTCACCGGGTCCTTGTTATTGCAGGCCAGCCGGTTGCCATGACAGGGTTCAATGCCCAGATACCGGAGGTGGTGCAGATCGGTGGCGTTTATACGCCGCCGGGTTTGCGGGGCAGGGGGTTGGCCCGCCTTGCCGTCGCCCTGCATCTGGACGAGGCCCGCAAGGCCGGGGCGCAGCGGGCCGTGTTGTTCGCCGCCAGCCCGGCAGCAGCGCGCGCCTATGAGGCAATCGGGTTCCGGCCCGCTGGATCATTTTCTCTGGTGCTTTTTGCCCCGGAACAGGAGGTGCCATGAGTTTCATCCGACCCGAAGCACAGGCCAGCCTGTGGCGCTGGCGCGAGCTGATCGTCGCGGCGCTGATGCTGCTGGTGGGGCTGAAGTGGGCTTTCACCTCCTATGGATTTACCGCCATGACCGGCTGGGCGCTGATCGCGGTCGGGCTGGTTCTGGCCGTGGTAGGCGCGCAGCGGTTGCGCTTCCGGCTGGGCGCGGGCGGGCCGGGTGTGGTCCAGGTGGACGAAGGGCAGATCGCCTATTTCGGCCCTCTCACAGGTGGCGCCGTTGCGGCCTCTGAAATCGAACGGCTGCGGCTGGATCACACCGCGAAACCGCCCCATTGGGTGCTGGAACAGCCGGGACAGCCGCCGCTGGCGATCCCGGTCAACGCCGAAGGTCACGAGGCACTGTTTGACGTCTTTGCCAGCCTTCCGGGGCTGCGCACGGAACGGATGCTGGCCGAGCTTCGCAAGGCCGGTGCTCACCAGGTCGTGATCTGGGAGCGCATCCCAAGCCGACCCACCCACCAAAGGCTGCATTGACACCGGCGTCGTTTGGCCCCACTTCTGACCGCCGAAAACAGCGAAACAACAGGACGGAGTGCCCGGCATGTCCATTCCCCAGTCCGGCGGCGGACCGATCGAACGCCACGAACAGATGGCCGAATACCTGGCCTCCGGCTGTAAACCGAGCACCGATTGGCGCATCGGCACCGAGCACGAGAAGTTCGGCTATTGCAAGGATACGCTGAAACCGCTGCCCTATGCTGGTCAACGCTCGATCCAGGCGGTGCTGGAAGGGCTGCGCGACCGCTATGGCTGGTCGCCCGTCACCGAAGGCGGCAACCTCATTGGTCTGACTAAGGATGGCGCCAACGTTAGCCTGGAACCCGGCGGGGCGCTGGAGCTTTCGGGCGCGCCTCTGGAAACCATTCACGAGACCTGCGACGAGGTGAACGTCCACCTGCGCGAGGTGAAGGAAATCGCCGACAAGATTGGCGTCGGTTTCATCGGCCTTGGCGCCGCTCCGATCTGGACCCATGACGAGATGCCGCTGATGCCCAAGGGGCGTTACCGGCTGATGAACGATTACATGGCCAAGGTTGGCACCATGGGCCGGGACATGATGCGCCGCACCACCACGGTGCAGGTGAACCTTGATTTCGCCTCCGAGGCCGACATGGTGCAGAAACTGCGCGTCGCCCTGGCGTTGCAGCCGGTGGCCACTGCGCTGTTTGCCAATTCGCCTTTCTTCGAAGGTAAACCCAACGGCCACAAGTCCTGGCGCAGCAAGATCTGGCGCCATCTCGACGATGCGCGCACCGGCATGCTGCCCTTCGTCTTTGAAGAGGGCATGGGATTTGAACGCTACGTGGAGTACGCGCTCGATGTGCCGATGTATTTCGTCTACCGCGATGGTGAATACATCAACGCGCTGGGTCAGTCCTTCCGCGACTTCCTCAATGGCAAACTGCCCGCGTTGCCCGGTGAAACCCCGACGCTCAGCGATTGGGCCGACCACCTGACCACCGCCTTTCCCGAGGCGCGGATCAAGAAATACATGGAGATGCGCGGCGCCGATGGCGGCCCCTGGCGCAGGCTCTGTGCGCTGCCGGCCTTCTGGGTGGGGCTGATGTATGACCAAAACAGTCTCGATGCGGCCTGGGATCTGGTCAAGGGCTGGGATGCGGAAACCCGCGAGGCCCTGCGTGTTGGCGCGGCGGAACAGGCGCTGCAGGCCGAGGTCGGCGACATCAAGATGCACGATCTGGCGCGTCAGGTGCTGGAGATTTCCGAGGCAGGCCTCAAGGCGCGCGCCCGTCCCGGCGCTGGTGGCATGGTCCCGGACGAGACGCATTTCCTGAATGCACTGAAGGAAAGCATCGACAGCGGCAAGGTCCCGGCAGACGAACTGCTGGAGCATTATCACGGCGACTGGAACGGCGATCTGACGCGCATCTACGCCGAATACAGCTACTGATCCGAAGGCTCTTCGCGGGTCAGAAAACCGGTTTGGTGAGCATCAGCCAGAGAATGCCCAGAACCGCCGCAAAGGCGGGCCAGCCACAGGCGAACCACCAGCGATAAAGCTGGTGGTAGCGTGCGGGCAAGGGCCTGCCTGCAACATGGGCAGCGCGGGCCAGATCGCGCAGCCGGATCTGGATCCAGACCACCGGCAGCCAAAAACAGCCGACCAGCACATAAAGGCCGAGCGACAGGACGACCCAACCCTCGGTCAGGGGCCACCCGGCCTGTTGCGTCAGCAAGTATCCAGTGATGGGTTGCAGGATTGCGGCGGTTGCGGTGAAGACCCCATCGGCCAGCACCACAATGCCCGAGACATGGGCGATCAGCGCCGGATCACGGCTGCGGTTCGAGATCAGCATGAAGAAGGCAATGCCTGCGCCGGTGCCAAGAAGGACGGTTGCACCGATCACATGCAGGAAGAGAAGAAGATCGTAGGTCATCTTTCCTCCATCAGCAGCCAGACCATGACGGCCAGCACCATGCCCGGCAGGACCTTGACCATCGGCCCCAATGGATCGCCCCACAGATCCGGGGCGACGAGGGCGCTTGCCAAGAGGTAAAGGGCAGAGAGGGCAATCATGGACAGGGCGGCGGGTCTGGTCCAGCGCCGCCAGAGGATGCCTAGGCCCAGACAGATGTCCGCTGCAGCGCCGCCCATGACGATGGGTGCAGCCAAGCCATGCGGTATGGCGCGATCGCTCAGCACTGCCGCAGCGCTGGCTACGTCAGCCAGTGCGATAAGGCCGGACAGGGTCCAGAACAGCGCAAGCACCGCAATGGCAAGCGGTAGCGCTAGAAAGGCGCGGGCAAAAATCCTGTCCTGCCGCGTGGCCGGGATACTGCGCAGCGTTGCTGTGAGGGATCGGCAGGGGGAACCTCCGGCGGCTGTCCAGTTCTGTGGATCGCCAGCTATTCCGTCTTGCAAGGCGGTGAGGGCGGTATTGCGCAGGGGCGCGCGCCAGCCGAGGTGCCCGAGAAGATCCGCAACCGCGCCAATGGGTTTGAGAATGCGTTGACCAAGGGGCAAGGACCAGCGCGCGGGCGGGTATCCCAGCCAGCTCCGCATGGCTTGCAGCAGTTCGGGGAAGCTGCGGCTCTCCTCTTCGGTGAGATTCGCAAGGGTGCCAGCGGGCACCTCGGAACGGGCGGCCATGCAGATGGCTTGGGTCAGATCGTCGATATGGACCGTCTGGATCTGGGCCTTGGGGAAAAGACGTGGGATCACGCCGGGCAGCGCCGCAGCAGCACGTAGCAGCGCGGTGCCGCCATAGGCCTCGGGTGCCAAGACAAGCGTAGGGCGCAGGATGACCCAGTTGTGATAGCGTGCCGCGATCAGCGCATCGCCCCGCGCCTTGGTGCGGAAGAACCGGGTGCTGGCCTCGGGGTGGGCACCTGCGGCGGAGATCTGGATCAGGCGGATCTTTGTGCCTTCAAGGGCCGCAAGAAGGGTGGTGATTGCCGTGACATGAATGGCTTTAAGATCGTCGCGGCCACCATCCTGAAGCGCGCCTGCCGCGTTCACCACAACATCAACGTCTGCAAGGATCGTTTTCCAGTCGCTGACAGAAAGGGCAGGGATGTCGCGGATGATCCACTCGGCCTGCGCATCGGACGCAAGGGCGGCTGTGCGCGACCGGCCAAGGCCGATGGTGTGAAACCCCGCTTGCGAAAGCGCGCGCATGGTGGCGGCGCCGATCAGCCCGTATCCACCAAGGACCAGCGCCTTGGGGCGGGAGGAGGTGTCTTTGTGGTCGGGGATCATGAGAAGCCTCGATTTGGCGGTGCCTGGGGGCGGTTGGGGGCGGGGGCCGTTTGGGGAAGGGGGCGCCGCTGAGGCGCCCCGCTTTCTGGTGACCTGTGCTCAGGCGGCGCTTGCGGCCGGTTTGCCTGTGGCAACTGTGGAAGGTGGGTTCACCGCCTCGCGGACCACGGCGCGCAGGGTGGCGACGGCGTGGGCGAAGCCGAGGCCGAGGCAGATCGCAGCAAAGCCGAGCGTGGGCAACAGGCCCCAGACACCTAGGTCAAGCACCGGCATCGCGGCGCCGATCAGCCCGATGCCCCCGAGGGCGATCATGGCATAGCCGGTTGCGATGGTGACGCCTGCCGCCTGCGCGGCACTGCCCGATTGCGGGCAGTCGCCTAAGATGCTGGAAATTTTGAGGATCATCAGAGTCATCGCGGTGACCATGAGAAGGGCGAGGGCGAGGTAGGTTGCGATTTGAAACAGCATGGTGGTGTCCTTTCGATTCAGAGGGGTTGTTTGTAGAAATCACGTTTGAGAGAGGCGTAAATGCAGCCGCTGATCCAGCCCCAGATAGGGGCAAAGAGACTTCCCCAAATCAAGCGCATGCCATCCCAGCTTTGTGTGGAACGGGACATGTCAGGCAGTTGTAGAATGATCCCAAACAGAATGAGGTTGGTAAGAAATGCCAGCCCTGCCCATGCTTCCGGAGACGAGTCGCGCATGGCCAGGTAGGCCAGCATTATTGGTGTTCCGGCCAGAACATAAACTGGTCCACCGATAAGGGTGGCGAAGGGGCTGATCAGAGTCGGTGCTCCTATCAATCCAACCAGCAGCGGCCCGCCGACGACGGCGAGGGCGAAGGCAACGGGGTCCACCAGGTGGCGCTTTGCCACGACTTCGGGCTCAGTATTTTTTAACCTATCAGTTATTTCTGTCATTTGTGAAATCTCCAGGTAAAATTTTTTGGGCAGGTCTAGTCGGATTTACCGCCGGGCAGGAAGCGCACCAGTTTCGATCCCATCTTCAGCACCGCCAGATGCACCGCGCGGGGCAGGCGGGAAAAGTCCATGTACCAGTCATCAAACATCTGCATCACGCGCAGGGTCTCGCCCATGCGCGCCTTGATGACCTTGGGGGTGTTGTCCTCTTCGGCCTCGGCCATGACCTCTTCAAGGGCGCGTAAGGTAGGGGCGAACTCGCGTTCACGGCGGGCGGCGATCACGGCATCCACCAGATCGAACATGTCGCGGATCGAGGTGAAATGATCGCGTCGGTCGCCCAGCTGGCGGGAGGATTTGACCAGCCCTTGTGACTGTAGTTCCTTTAGCCCGTTGGATACGTTGGAGCGGGCAAGGTTCAGCGTGTCGCAAATTTCCTCGGCGGTCAGCGCATCGGGCGAGATATGCAAGAGCGCGTGGATCTGCGCAACAGACCGGTTCACGCCCCATTTGGAGCCCATTTCCCCCCAGTGGAGGATGAAATTCTGCATGGCCGGGGTGAGGTTCATTCGAGCGATCCTGAAATTTCTGTAATTGCAGAAATAACTGGATTGCGAGTCGAGTCAAGAAAAAACCGACGGCAGGGGAATCCTGCCGCCGGGTAAAGCGTCCGTGAGTGAGGTCGCTTTTGCTAAGGCGTGGGAACCTTACTGGTTCTGCAGCTCAACCGGATCTTTGTGCTCGATGTCGCCCCAGTTTGCGTCGGCTTTTTCGATGAAGCCTGCGACGTCACCTTCCCAGCGCTCCTGGATGTCGGTTGCCAGGTTCAGGTACAGTTTGTCGTCAACGATTTTCCACAGGGTCGGGTCGCCGTCGAATTTGAAGCCCATGGCCGCGCCGAATGCGCAGTATCCGCCGTACTCGGGCAGGTAGGCTTCGGGGTTCTTTTCAAATGCAACTTTGTTTTCTTCGGAAGCAAAGCGATACAGAGCGTCGTTGTGCAGCGCGGTGATTTTCCAGTTGCCGGGGGTCGGCTCACCAACGGTGAAATATGCAACCGGGTCGTAGCCTTGCAGGGCCAGGCCGGTCGAGGACGCGTTCAGTTCCACGCCTGCTGCCATCGCCGAAGTCGCCAGTGCAACGGACAGCGCGACACCGCTCACAATAGTCTTGAATTTGTTCATGGTTCCATCCTTTGGAATGCGGGCCGATGGCGAAATGCGCCATGCGTCGGCCCTTGGGTCGATAGTCTGCGTGCAACCCTTTGCGGCTGTCACAGCACCCATGTGGAGGCAGAGGCGCTCACGTTCAAAACAACTCATAGTGACTGCGCTTGGTGGCACTTTTGGGTGTTCAGAACTGCACATCACAAGGCTGCGTGTTTTCTGTGATGGGGGTACGGCGCCTGCGGTTGCAGTGTCGAATGTTGCGCCGCACCAGCGCATTGCGAACAAAGGACAGGGAGCCTGACCGGATGAACAGGGTCTGACGCAAAAGAATGGTTAAAACTGCTTTTGCGCGGCAGGGAGCTTTAACCATTGCATGCTAGGAACCGGACCGCACATCCGATCAAGAGTCATCATGTTTAAAATTCGCTCCGAGGCCGACAAATGGAAATATGTCGTGGGCATTACCGGCATGGCCGTTTGCCTTTCGGTCCTGCTGACATGGCTGTTGCTGGGGGATGGGCTGTCGACCGATATGCTTCGGGCTTCGATTCTGGGGCCGCTGCTGATCGCGCCGCCTGCCTGCCTGATGTCGGCCAAACGCTCGCTTGAAATCCACCAGCTTAACAAACAGCTGGAGCATCTTCTGGCCCATGACCAGATGACCAACCTGCTCAGTCGCAGTCATTTCATGCGGCAGATGCATGAGATGCAGGGGGATCTACGGGGCAGTTTCCTGATGCTGGATATCGACCTGTTCAAGCAGGTGAACGATACCTATGGCCACCTAGTGGGGGATGAGGTGATCCGCCGCGTCGCCGCGGTGATTGAAGAACACGTGAAGCAGGACGGGCTGGCGGCGCGCTATGGCGGCGAGGAATTCGTGGTCTGCCTGCCGCAAAAGGATCTCGATGATGCCATGCAGCGCGCCGAGGACATCCGGCAGGCGGTGGAGCGGCAGACCGTCAAGGTGCTGGACAAAGAGCTGAACTGCACGATTTCCATCGGGCTTGGCTATGCCGATGGCTGCAACCCGGTGGAGGAGGTGCTGCGGCGCGCGGATGAGGCGCTTTATCTGGCCAAGCGTCAAGGTCGCAACCGCGTTGGGGCGCCGCTGCCGCTGGCCACATAGGCCGGGTGCGCCGGGGGTGCCGGAGTTATTTCTGGCCGATCTTCGGTTCAGTTCCGGCGCGCAGGCGGGCGATGTTTTCCGAATGGCGCCAGAAAACGATCACGGTCAGGGCAATGGTCAGCGCCACGATCTGCGGCACACCCAGCAGCAGCGCCCAAACCGGGGCGGCCAGCGCTGACAATAGCGCCGAAGCCGATGACATGCGGGTGATCGCAGCGCCTGCCAGCCAGGTCAGGCAGGCAGCAACGCCCACCGGCCAGGCCAGGGCCAGCATCAGGCCTAGGAAAGTCGCAACGCCCTTGCCACCCTTGAAGCCGAGCCAGACCGGGAAACAATGGCCGAGGAAGGCCGCAAGACCCGCCAGCTGCGCCGCGTCCTCTCCGGCCAGCATCCGTGCCAGAACCACCGCGGCCGCGCCCTTGCCACCATCCAGGAGTAGCGTCAGCAAGGCCGCGAGTTTCGATCCGGTGCGCAGCACATTGGTGGTGCCGATATTGCCCGATCCAATGTCCCGCAGGTTGCCAAGTCCCATCAGCCGCGTCAGCACCAGACCAAAGGGAATGGACCCCAGCCCGTAACCCACAAGGGCCCAGAGCAGCATCATCAGGAACGGGGTGTCGAATGCAGGCATCAGTCTCTCCGGAAAACGGGCGCGCCGGCCACATAGGTTGCCAGCACTCTGCCCTGCATCCGCTGGCCGTCAAAGGGGGTATTCTGCGATTTCGATTTCAGCGTAAAGCGGTCCAGCACAAAAGGCACATCCGCATCGAACAGGATCAGGTCCGCAGGTGCCCCGGCAGACATACGTCCGCAAGCGAGACCGAGCCGTTTTGCGGGGTTCAGGGACATCGCCCGGAACAGGGTCGGCAGATCCAGTTGCTCGGCATGATACAGGCGCAGGGCTGCGGGCAGCAGAGTCTCCAATGCCACGGCGCCGGCAGCGGCTTCTTCAAACGGCAGGCGTTTGCTTTCCTCATCCTGCGGCGTGTGCATCGAAGAAATCGTGTCGATCAGCCCGCTGCGCACCGCTTCGATCACCGCCAGCCGGTCCTCTTCCGCGCGCAGCGGCGGTTTCACCTTGAAGAAGGTGCGGTAGTCGGCCACGTCGAGCTCATTCAGGGTCAGGTGGTGGATCGAGGTGCCAGCCGTGATGTCCAGCCCATTGGCCTTGGCACGCTCCAATGCGGGCAGGGCGCGGGCGGTGGTGATCTGGTCGGCGTGATAGCGCGCGCCGGTCATCTCCAAGAGTGCGATATCCCGGTCCAGCCCCATGCGCTCCGCCATCGGGGACACCGCAGGCAGGCCGCGCAGGGTGGCGAATTTGCTGCTGCTGGCGGCGGCGCCCGCGCTCAGAACTGGCTCCTGCGGATGCGCAATCACCAAGGCGCCGCAGCTCTTGGCATAGGCCAGCGCGCGGGAAAACACCTTGGTATTGGCCACCACGTGATCGCAGTCGGAAAAGGCGACGGCGCCCGCATCCAGCAGAAAACCGATCTCGGTCATTTCGCGCCCTTCGCGCCCCTTGGTGAGCGCGGCCATGGGCAGCACGTTGACCGGCGTGTCGGCTTGGGCGCGGCGGGTGACGAACTCCAGCGTTTCGGGACTGTCGATTGCGGGATTGGTGTCCGGGCGGGTGATCATGGTGGTGACACCCCCCGCCGCCGCCGCAAGGCCGGCGGTCTTATAGCTTTCCTTGTGCCGCTCACCCGGCTCGCAGACCTTCACGCCAATATCGACGATACCGGGGGCGAGGCATATGCCGCCGCAATCGACCACTTCGGCCTCTGTCGGGTCAATGTTTCGCGCGCGAAACAGGTGCTCTGCCTGCGTACCCTCGGGCAGGATTTCGGTAATCTGACCGTCCGCGACAAGCACAGCCCCCGGCGCATCCGTTCCGGCCTCGGGGTCGATCAGTCGGGCATTGATGAACAGAGTGGTCATGCGCGGGCTCTTTCGATGGCTGAGAGGGTGGCGGCCGGATCGGCCTGATACTTGATAAGGTGCTTGTCACCGCCCCTGGTGATGATCTGGACGTAGCTGCCCATCGACCGGGCGGTCTCGATCTCACCCAGCGGCACCCGGCGCTCGGCGGGGCCGGTCAGCACACCATCTGCGATGCGCCAGACGACGGCCATTTCCTCGCTCGCCAGATACCAGCCGCGCAGGGCGATGGCAGCAAGCCCGCCGATGGCGCCGGTCCAGATATGCGGATTGCCCGCCGCCCAGAGGATCCCCATGCCCGCCGCCATGGCAAAGGCCGCCATCCAGGCGTGGGCGCGGATATAGGCGCTTCGGTCAGGGGTGAAGGTGATGTCGTCGGTACCCTGCTCCATGTCAGCGCACCAGCAGATAAAGTACGAGCCCGACCAGCCCCATCACCACCGCAAAAAGCGTGGCGCCGATGCGGCGGGCCTCGGCGCGCGCTTTGCGCGGGGCCAGCTTCGGTGCGGAATAGGGTTTGGCGCTTTCCGTCTCAATCGGGGCGCCACTCCAGCTGGTGCCGGGCGTGCCGTAGGTGGCGACGGGCTGGATCTGCTCGGCGGGCGTCAGGCGCATCTCGCGTCCGCCAAAGGCGCGCGAGCGGATCACCATGACATGTCCTTCGAGCGCGGCAAGGCGCTCTCGGTCCGGGGTAATCTGTTCTTCCGGAACGCCCATGCCTTCGGTCAGGTAGCCTGCCAGACCAAGCTCTTCGAGGTCGCTGACCGGGAAGATTTCGACCTGTTCCATATCCAGCGCATCAATCCCCAGCACCTGCGCCAGCGCGCCGGGCTCGCGCAGAAAGACGGCCTGTTCGGGGCGCATGTCGAGCTGGAACAGGCGGATCACGCCGTGTTCGCCCGCAGGGATATGAAGGACACCCTCCACCGGGATCAGCCCGCCTCTGCGACGCGGTCGGCGCGCAGGTTGCGGGCCAGAAGATCCATTGCGGCCATGCGCACAGCGACGCCCATTTCCACCTGCTCCTGAATGACCGAGCGGTTGATGTCATCGGCGATGGTGCCGTCGATTTCGACACCGCGGTTCATCGGGCCTGGGTGCATGACGATGGCGTCGGGTTTGGCCAGCGCCAGCTTTTCGGCATCGAGTCCGTAGCGGTGGTAGTATTCGCGTTCGGAGGGGATGAAACCGCCGTCCATGCGTTCCTTTTGAAGGCGCAGCATCATGACGACATCAACACCCTCAAGCCCTTCGCGCATGTCATCATAGATCTCGGCGCCGAATTCGGCGAAATGGCCGGGCACCAGCGTTGGCGGCCCGATCAGGCGGATGCGGTTTTCCATCTTGCCCAAGAGGATCAGGTTTGAGCGCGCCACGCGGCTGTGGGCGATGTCGCCGCAGATCGCGATGTTGAGGCGATGCAGCCGTCCCTTGGCGCGGCGGATGGTCAGCGCATCCAGCAGCGCCTGCGTCGGGTGTTCGTGCCGCCCGTCGCCCGCGTTCAGCACCGCACAGTTTACCTTTTGCGCCAAAAGGTCCACGGCGCCGGAATGGGGATGGCGCACCACCAACAGATCGGGATGCATCGCATTCAGCGTCATCGCGGTGTCGATCAGCGTCTCACCCTTTTTGATGCTGGACGCCTGCATCGCCATGTTCATCACATCCGCGCCCAGCCGTTTGCCGGCCAGTTCGAAGCTGGCCTGAGTGCGGGTGGAGTTTTCAAAGAACATGTTGATCTGCGTCAGCCCCGCCAGCACGTCGGAATGTTTTTCCGGGCGGCGGTTCAGATCCACGTAGGTATCGGCCAGATCCAGGATCTCGGTGATCTCATGGGGCTTCAGATGCTCGATCCCCAACAGATGACGGGCTGCAAAACCGGGGCCGGTGGGGGGTGGGGAAACATGAGACATGAGGCAGGCTCCGCGCTGTTTGCGCGCCCTTATAGGCGCGGCGTCGCTGCCGGGCAAGGCACCGTGCTGCCGCTGCGGGGTGGTTTGGCTCAAAGGTGTTACCTCTTGTCCCGATGCGCAAGTCTCTGGTTCCGCTTGGCGCTGAGGCAGAGTAGCTTTGCGCCATGGAATCGGCATTGGATTATCACAGCGCCCGCGCCTTGCTCGCGTGGCAGATCGAACTGGGCGCAACCGAAGCCCTGTGCGAGACGCCCGTGAACCGCTACGAGCTGGAGCAGCAGGTGCCCAAACCCGCGCGCGGCGCGCAGCCTGATGCACCGCAGCCCGGACAGATCCAGCGCCTCCCCGAGGTGGACCCGGTCGAAGTCGCGCAAAAGGCCGCCGCAGCTGCGACCTCCCTGCCTGCACTTCGCGAGGCGATGGCCGCCTTCGATCACTGCGAGCTGAAGCGCGGCGCCCGCAATCTGGTGTTCTGCGACGGTCAGGCCGGTTCCCGCGTGATGATCATCGGAGAGGCCCCGGGTCGCGACGAGGACCGCGAGGGGCGGCCTTTCGTGGGGCGTGCCGGGCAACTTCTGGACAAGATGCTGGGCGCCATCGATCTGGACCGCGACAAGAACGTCTATATCACCAACGTGCTGCCCTGGCGCCCGCCACAGAACCGCGATCCGCTGCCTGCGGAAATGGCGATGATGGTGCCTTTCCTGAAACGCCACGTGGAGCTGGCCGAGCCGGAGGTGCTGGTGCTGATGGGCAATATCAGCTGTCAGGCAGTGTTGGGCAAACGTGGCATCACCCGGCTGCGCGGGCAGTGGGATCAGGTCTGGGGCAAGCCGGTGATCCCGATGTTCCACCCGGCCTACCTCTTGCGCCAGCCCGCGCAGAAACGCGCCGCCTGGGCCGACCTTCTGGAGCTGAAGGCGCGGCTCACCGCCCTTTGACGAGGCTTTACACATGAATATTCTTGCCTTTTCCGACCTGCATCTGGTTCGCGCCCGCGCCGCCGATCTGGTGGCGGCCAGCGCGGATGCGGATCTGGTGGTGGGGGCCGGGGATTTCTGCAACGGGCGACAGGGGCTGGATCAGGCGATGGAGCTGCTGTCGGGGATCACCGCGCCGATGGTCATGGTCGCCGGCAATGCCGAAAGCGCCGAGGAGCTACGCGCTGCTGCGCCCGGGCATGCCCATGTGCTCCATGGAAATGGTGTCACAATCGATGGCATTACCTTCTGGGGGTTGGGCGGCGGTGTGCCGGAAACACCCTTTGGCGCCTGGTCCTGGGTTCTGTCCGAAGACGCAGCCGAGGACCTGCTCGCGCCCTGCACGCAGGCAGACGTGCTGGTGACCCATTCGCCGCCCAAGGGGCTGGGCGATCTCACCTCCACCGGCCTGTCGGTCGGCTCCACAGCGATCCGCGCCGCGATTGAGCGCCTGCAGCCGCAGCTGGCCCTGTTCGGTCACGTGCACGAGGCCTGGGGCACGCGCGGGAAGATCGGGCAGACGGCCTGCGCCAACCTTGGCCCGATGGCCAGTTTTTTCGAGGTGAGCCATGATTGATCCGCTGACGCTTCTTGCCTTTGTGCCCGCGGCGCTGGCGCTGAACCTGACGCCTGGGGCGGATATGATGTTCTGCCTTGGGCAGGGGCTGCGCTCGGGGCGGCGCGCGGCGGTCGCGGCCAGCGCCGGGATCACGGCGGGGTGTTTCGTGCATGTGGCACTGGCGGGTCTCGGCCTTGGAGCGGCGGTTGCTGCGGTTCCGGGACTTTTCGATGTAATCCGTTGGGTCGGCGTGGCCTATCTTCTTTATCTCGCTTGGACCACCTTCCGCAGCGGCCCGGCCCCCGGCGATGCGCCTGCGGTGCCTGCGGCGCGGGCCTTTCGTTCCGGATTTCTGGTGAATCTCACCAACCCCAAGGTGATCCTGTTCGTCCTCGCCTTTATCCCGCAATTCGTGGTCCCCGAGGCAGGCCCAGTGCTGCTGCAGTTCCTGATCTTCGGTGCGGTCCTGTCGCTGGGCGGTTTCGTGATCAACGGGTTGGTCGGGATCTTTGCGGGGCAGGCCGGGCGGCGGCTGATCACCAACCCGGTGGCGGGGCGCTGGCTGGGGCGGATCTCTGGCGGTATTTTTGCCGGTCTCGCGCTGAGGCTGGCCATTCTGGAAAAAGCATAAGGCGTAGCAGACCATGTCGCGTATCGATGAGAGCAAAGACTTCATTCCCGTCCGCATAGCCATCCTGACCGTCTCGGACAGTCGCTCTCTGGAGGAGGACCGCTCCGGGCAGGTTCTGGTGGATCGGCTGACCGAGGCAGGGCATGTGCTGGCCGATAGGAAGATCCTGCCGGATGAGCGCAGCGAGATTGCCGATCAATTGCGCGCCTGGGTGGCGAACTCGGAGGTGGACGTCGTGATTTCCACCGGCGGCACCGGCCTTACGGGCCGCGATGTCACGGTCGAGGCGCACCGCGATGTCTATGAAAAGGAAATCGACGCCTTCGGTACCGTCTTCACCATCGTGTCGATGCAGAAGATCGGCACCTCGGCGGTACAGTCACGGGCCACGGGGGGTGTTGCCGGGGGTACGTATCTGTTCGCTTTGCCCGGCAGCCCGGGCGCCTGCAAGGACGGCTGGGACGAAATCCTGGGCAGACAGCTCGATTTCCGCCACCGCCCCTGCAATTTCGTCGAGATAATGCCCCGTTTGGACGAACATCTGCGGCGGAAGTGATCCGCGGCCGCGTGTAACCTCGTAACGGGTACGTTCAGTTGCTATCTTTTCAGGTGGGCGATTGCGCCTGCCCAGGTGTTTTGCGGAATCGAAGCGGCAACATCTGCCACCGGAAGGAATATGAATGCGGTTTTTGCGGCATAGTTTGACGGGTCTTTTTCTGACGGCGGCGATGCTGGGTCTGCTGCTCTACGCGGGCTGGCTGGTGATGGGCGCGGTGCAGGCGCGGCTCAATGCCGAACCGCGCACGCCGCCTGCGCGCGAACGGATCTTTGCGGTGCGGGTAGTCTCAGCCGATGCACAGACCATCGCGCCAGAGCTGATCGCCTTTGGCCGCATCGACAGCCGCCGGACGCTGGAGTTGCGCACCGCGTTGGCCGGTCGGGTCATTCACCTGTCCGAGAATTTTGAAGAGGGGGGCCGCGTCGAGCAAGGCGCGTTGCTGGTGCAGATCGATCCTGCCGATGCGCAGGCGGCACTGGACCGGGCCGAGGCCGACATGATGGATGCCCGCGCCGAAGAGCGTGATGCGGGACGGGCCCTGATCCTGGCCAATGATGAGCTCGAAGCTGCGCAGGATCAGGCGGAATTGCGCGGCAAGGCCTATCAGCGGCAGCTGGATCTTGAGGAACGAGGTGTCGGTACCACGGCAACGGTGGAAACCGCAGCGCTGGCGGCAGCGCAGGCACGGCAGGCGGTGATTTCCCGCAGGCAGGCGATTTCGCAGGCCGAGGCCCGAGTGGATCAGGCCAAGACGCGGGTGGCCCGCGCCGAGATTGCGCTGGAAACCGCACAGCGCGATCTGGAAGATACCACGATTTCGGCCGCCTTCAGCGGTACCTTGCAGGCGGTCAGCCTGGTCGAAGGGCGTCTCGTCTCGGCCAATGAAAAACTCGCCGAACTGGTGGACGCGGACCGGCTGGAGGTGGCTTTCCGGGTTTCGACCCTGCAATACGCCCGCCTGCTGGATGATGCCGGACACCTGATCGAGGCCCCGGTGCGGGTGATGCTGGATGCTGCCGGGGCCGCGCTGTCGGCCACCGGGCAGCTGTCGCGGGTCAGCGGCGCCGCCGGGGACGGGCAGACCGGTCGTCTGGTCTATGCGCGCCTTGATGCGGCGCCAGGGTTCAAACCGGGGGATTTCGTGACCGTTTCGGTGACCGAACCGCCGGTGGAGAATGTCGTGCGGGTGCCTGCCTCGGCGCTGGGCAGCGACGGTGCGGTGCTGGTGCTGGGCGCCGAAGACCGGCTGGAGGCGCTGCCGGTGGAACTGGTGCGCAGACAGGGCGATGCGGTTCTGATCCGGGGCGAAGGCCTGGCAGGGCGCGAGATCGTCACTGGGCGCACGCCCCTTCTGGGCGCGGGTATCCGGGTGCGACCCCTGCGGATCGACGCCAAGGCTGAGATTGCCCCCGAAGCCGCAGGGCCTGAGCTGATAGAGCTGACCGAGGATCGCCGCGCCCGTCTTGTCGCCCTTGTCGAAGGCAACGCGCAGATGCCGGAAGAGGCTCGCAAACGGGTGCTGGCGCAGCTCTCGGAAACGGCGGTGCCTGCGCAACTGGTCAACCGTATCGAAGCCCGCAAGGGAGGCTGATCCATGCGCGATCTGTCCCGGCCCGCTGGCGGCCTGCTAAGCTACTTCACCCGTCACCGGACGGCGGCCAACCTTCTGTTGGTGATCTTGCTGGTGCTGGGCGCGGCGGCGATCCCCAACATGCGGGCGCAGTTCTTTCCCGATGTGATCGTGGAAAACGTCACCGTCCGGGTGCAATGGGATGGTGCCGGCCCCGAGGACGTGGATAGCGCCATCGTGCAGGCGTTGGAACCGGCCCTTCTGGCGGTGGACGGGGTCGAGGAAACCAGCGCCATCTCCCGCGAGGGTCTGGGCACCATCACGCTGGAGTTCGAACCGGGCTGGGATATGTCACGCGCCTCGGACGATGTGCAGACAGCGGTCAGCCTGGTCACCACCCTGCCGGAAGAGGCGGAAGAGCCCACCGTCAAACGCGGTGCCTGGCGCGATCGGGTGACCGACGTGGTGATCACCGGCGATATCGGCCCCGAGCAATTGGGGCTCTTTGCGGATGAGCTGGTCGTGCGCCTGTTCGAGGTCGGGGTCACCCGCACCACTATCCGCGGTGTTGCTGCGCCGGAAACCATCGTTGAAGTGCCCTCGTCTGCGCTGATCACCCATGATGTCAGCATGGCGGAAATCGCTGCCGCCATCGCCGCCGAGGTCGATGCCGATCCGGCGGGCGATGTCACCGGCGCCAATACCCGCGTCCGCACCGGCAGCGAGAAACGCACGCCGGACGAGCTGGCCGGAATTGTCCTGCGCACCAATGCGGACGGCTCGGCGCTGACCATTGGCGATGTGGCAACGATCCGGGTCGAAGGTGTCGACCGCAGCCGCTCCTATTTCGTGGGGGAGCATCCGGCGATGTCGGTGCGGGTCGACCGCTCGGATCAGGGCGATGCCATCGGCATCCAGCACAAGGTTGAAAAGGTCGTCGACGAATTGCAGCTGAGCCTGCCGCAGGGCGTCACCGCGGGGTTGATCCGCACTCGGGCCGAGGCGATCTCGGACCGGCTCAACATCCTTGTGGACAACGGGCTGATGGGGCTTGGGCTGGTGTTGATCCTGCTGTTCCTGTTCCTCAATGTGCGCATCGCCTTCTGGGTCGCGGCAGGCATTCCGGCGGCGATGTTTGCGGCCGTGGCGCTGATGTACGCGGCGGGGCTGACCATCAACATGGTCTCACTTTTTGGTCTGATCATCACCCTGGGGATCGTGGTCGATGATGCCATCGTGGTGGGCGAACATGCCGATTTCCGGGTTCGGCGGCTGGGCGAGACGCCGATGCAGGCGGCCGAGAACGCGGCCCGGCGCATGGCTCTGCCGGTGTTCGCTGCAACCCTGACTACGATCATCGCCTTTTTCGGTCTGGTTATCATCGGCGGGCGCTTTGGCGATCTGATCCGGGATATTCCCTTTACGGTGATCATGGTGCTGGCGGCCTCATTGGCGGAATGCTTCCTGATCCTGCCGAACCACATGGCTCATGCCCTGACCCACGCGCAGCAGCGGCACTGGTATGACTGGCCCAACCGGGCGGTGAACCGGGGCTTTCGCTGGGTCCGAGACGTCCTGTTCCGCCCGTTGATGGCGCTGGTGGTGCGCGCGCGTTACGTGGTGCTGGCAGGCGCGGCGGTCATTCTAGCCAGCCAGCTGGCGCTGTTCATTGGCGGCGATGTTAAATGGCGGTTCTTCAACGCGCCGGAGCGCGGTTCGATCACCGGCAATTTCGCCATGGCCGAGGGGGCGACCCGCGAAGACACGCTGGAGATGATGCGCGAGATGCAGCGCGCGACCGAGGCGCTGGGGGCGGAATACGCTGAACGCTATGGCGAAAACCCGCTGGATTTCGTCATGGCCGAGATTGGCGGCAATGCCGGGCGCGGTCTGTCAGGTGTCGAGGCCAAGGACGCTGACCTGCTGGGCGGCATCTCGATCGAGCTGATCGACGCGGACAAGCGGGATTACTCCAGCTTTGCCTTTGTCGCGGAGCTGCAGCAACGGGTGGTGCGCCATCCACTGGCAGAGACCGTTTCCTTCCGCAGCTGGCGGTCGGGGCCGGGCGGCGATGCGATGGACGTACAGTTCTACGGCGCCGATGTGCAGACGCTGAAGGCGGCCTCGGAGGATCTGAAAACCGCCGTCCTGCGCTATCCTGAGGTTTCGGCGGTGGAGGACAACCTCGCCTATGACAAGGAAGAGGTCATTCTGGATCTGACCCCGCAGGGGCAGGCGCTGAACTTTACCATCGACAGTCTGGGCCGGGCGCTGCGGGCGCGGCTCAACGGGATCGAGGCAGCGACCTATCCGGACGGACCGCGCAGCGCCACCATCCGGGTCGAACTGCCCGAGGGAGAGCTGACGGCGGATTTCCTGGAGCGTACCCTGATGCGGGCGCCGGGCGGCAGCTATGTGCCGCTGGCCGATATCGTTTCGGTCAGCCAACGCAGCGGGTTTTCCACCGTGCGGCGCGAAAACGGCATCCGGGTGATCAGCGTTACCGGCGATATCTCGGAGGACGATCCCGCCCGCGCCGAGGCGGTGATCACCGCGCTGCAGGAGGAGATCCTGCCGACAATCGCCAGCGAGCGTCAGGTGGAATGGCGTCTTGCGGGCCTCAGCGAGCAGGAGGACACTTTCCTGTCCGAGGCGGGCACCGGTATGATCCTGTGCCTGACCGGCATCTACCTGGTGCTGGCCTGGATCTTTGCCAGTTGGACGCGGCCCATCGTGGTGATGGCGATCATTCCCTTCGGCCTCGTGGGCACGATTTGGGGGCATTACATCTGGGAGGTGCCGCTCAGCATGTTCACGGTGGTGGGGCTTCTGGGCATGACCGGGATCATCATCAACGATTCCATCGTGCTGGTCACAACCATCGACGAATACGCGGCTGAGCGCGGCTTGGTGCCCTCGATCATCGACGGGGCCGCGGATCGTTTGCGTCCGGTAATGCTGACGACGCTGACCACCGTGCTGGGTCTGGCGCCTTTGATGTACGAAAGCTCGCAGCAGGCGCAGTTCCTGAAACCGACGGTGATCACGCTGGTCTACGGATTGGGTTTTGGCATGTTCCTAGTGCTTCTGGTGGTTCCCGCACTGGTCGCGGTGCAGCGGGACGCGGCGCGGCCCATCACATCGCTGCGCCGGGCGCTGCGGGCCGGTCAGCGCGCCCATACCCGGGTTTTGCGCTGGCTGATCGGCGGATCGGCTTTGGTACAGCTCGGCTGGCTGGTGCTTACGCTGGGCTGGGCCATTGCAACAGGCGCGCTGCATCCGGCCCTGCGTGGGGGGCTTATGGCCTCGGACACCGGGCTGGCCACGATGGAGCCGGTGCGGGCGGGGCTTATTCTGTTCCTGCTGGGGGCCGTGGTGTTCGGGCTGCTGACCTATGTGATCGGGGCGCTGTCCCACGGGCTGCGGTCGCGCCAGCGCGACCGGGCCAAGAGCGCGACCTCGGCCACCTGATCGATCAGCTCCAGCCCGCTGCGGTGCAGATCGTCCACTGCCACCCATTTGGCCTGCAGCGCATCATCATCCGGGGTCGGGGCGCCGCTGACATAATCGCAGAGCACGGCGGTCAGCAGGTAGTGGTGCGAAACCGCCTCGTCCGGGCCGGGCAGGATCACGTCGACATTGGTCAGATAGCCCCGCGGACGGGCGTGAACGCCGGTTTCCTCGTGAAGCTCGCGTGCGGCAGCCTCAAGCGCGGTTTCGCCCCATTCCACATGACCGCCGGGAAAGCCCCACCAGCCTGCGTTGGGCGGATTGCGGCGCTGGATCAGGATCACGCTGTCCTGTCCGGCCACGGTCTGGCAGACCACCGCCAGCGCGCCCAGAACCGGGCGGCTCATCCGGCGTCGCAGCCCTTGATATCCACCGAATGGCTGTGCCCCAGCACGGTAATGCGCAGTTTTGACCGGTCAATGGAGGTCGGGCTGTTGCTGGTTGCGGGCATGAACTCGGTCCGTGCCAGCAGAATACCGCCGCGTCGTTCGGTGCTGGTTTCCCCGGCCATCAGATGCGGTGTGCCCGGTTCGATCACCGCGACTTCCTCGCCACCGGCGCTGGGCATGGTGATCTGCGCTTCGACGCGCATACCGTAATTGCCGGGGGACAGGCTGCAGATCGCCGAGGAGACGCCTGCCTCCTGCGCCGAATAGGGTCGCGAGGCCAGCGCCGCGACGATCGCCGGGTTGCGGCCTGCTTCGGGGTCTGGCCGGTGATCAAAGGACAGCTCGGATGGCACGCAGACGTCCTTGCAAACGCCCAGTTCCATGCGTCCCTTGATGCGGACGGGTTTGGCAGGATTCGCGGGGGTGATCTCGATCGGCAGCACCAGCTGATCGTGATAGCCGATGGTGCGGTAGCCGGAGGTCATGAAGACTTCGGGGGCGGGCCATGTCATCGACACGTCGCCAATGTTGCGCGATCCACGCCAGGAAAATCTGGGCGGAATGCCGGCATCCCCGGGCGCCCGCCAGTAGGTTTTCCAGCCGCTGTCGAGCGTCAGCCGCAGCGCGCCCATATAGGTGCCCCGTTTCGTCATCCCGCCATCGAGGATCTCGATCTGCACCGGATCGGGCGATGCGCCCGCCTGCACAGTCGCAACCGGCATCAGCGCAAGAACGGCGCAGGCCGCCACGGCGGATTTCAGACGGGCCAGCCCGAACACAGATCGGGACACAGGGCGAGAGGAGGGGCGTTCATGTCTCATACACCAATAAATGCGCATTCCGTCTGCAAATGCCAAGTCACGTTCCGGTCAGACTTCGTCAGATCTGGCTGCTTCAGTGTCGCAGGGGACCAGCCCTTGCACCTCTGGGCGTGGGGCTGCATGCTGGTCGCATGCGGTCTGGTCCGATGGACCAAGCAGACAGAAAGACAGGCGATATGGATCTGACAGGTAAACTCTTGATTGCCATGCCGGGAATCGGCGATCCGCGGTTCGAACATGCGGTGGTGTTCCTGTGCTCTCACAGTGATGAGGGGGCGATGGGGCTGATCGTGAACAAGACGGCGCCGGGCGTGCAGCTGGGCAGTCTGCTGGAACAGCTGGAGATCGAGGCAAACACCGATGTTGCATCTCTGCCTGTCCGTTTCGGTGGTCCGGTCGAGACCCAGCGCGGCTTCGTTTTGCATTCGGACGATTATCATTCGCGGGTCAATTCTCTGGATGTTCCGGGCGGTTTTGCAATGACCGCGACGTTGGACATTCTGGAAGACATTGCCGAAGGCAGCGGGCCAGAGCAGATGGTCGTGATGCTGGGCTATGCTGGCTGGGGGCCGGGGCAGCTGGAAAGCGAAATCGTCGCCAATGGCTGGCTGACGGCCGAGGCCAGCGCCGAGCTGTTGTTCGAGATGGACGATCTGGAAAAATGGGGCGCGGCGTTGAAAACGCTGGGCGTGGACCCGGTGTCGCTGTCCTCAAGCGCCGGAACCGCCTGACCCCAGACGGCCAGTGCGGCCAGATACGCAGGGGCGGGTGGCCCCTGCGTGTTATTGTCTGTCAGGTCTGCGCCAATTAGGGACGGACGTAAGAGAACCCTTGTTCCTGCAGTTCCACCAGCCGGACCACACCGGAAGGCACGATCGAGGCTTCCTCGAGCAGCGCAACTTCCTTGCCTGCCTTCTCGCTCATCTTGCGGTGGGTGTTGCCGCAGGCGGAAAAGGACAGTTTGTCGTTCTCAAGGCTCATGGTTGCAATGCGGTCCGCGACTGGGCTTTTCCCCGGAATCAGCATGTGCAGGCCGGGGCCGTAGGCGACAACTTCCACAACCGCCGTGTCCCCTTGCGCCTCGTAATAGCGGGTCAGGTTCTGCACGTTGTTGAGCGCCATGTTCATGACCTTGGGGTCATTCTGATTGACATGAACGGCGATGTGATGCGTGGCACCTTCGGCAAGGGCTGCGGTGGTCCAGCCTGCGCACAGGCTTGTGGCTACAGCGGCCGCTGTCAGTAAATGTTTCATGATGTTCCTCCCTAGTAGGAGGTCAGGATAGCCCGGTATCCCGTTTATGCATAGAGACTAGCGAATATATGAATAATTGATGGGGTTTTGGCGGATCTGGCTGGCCGTTCGGGCCGGGTCAGTGCGCGGAACTGTCGTCCCGGGGCGCGGCGGCCCGGCGCAAACGGTCGTTGATCGCGCTGCCAAGGCCATGTTCGGGGATGGGCGCGACAGCAATCGGCTGACCGATTGCATCAAGCCGGTGCAGGTGTTCGAACAGATTGGCGGCGGCTTCGGCCAGATCGCCGATCGCTGACAGGTTCAGATCACAGTCCATGGAGCCAAAGCCGAGCAGCAGCTCGCCCTCACCGGCTTCTGTCGCGTTTAGGCGGACGCGGGCATTGGGCGCGTAGTGGGACAGCAGCTGCCCCGGCGCCGACAGGGGATCGGCTGCGTCGCGGTCGGTCAGCGACGTACCGAGGGTCGCCTCAATGTCCTCGGCTGCCAGTCCGCCGGGGCGCAGCAGCATGGGGTCTGGTCCGCTGAGGCCAACGATGGTGGATTCCACTCCTACGCCGCAGGGACCATCGTCCACGACGGCAGAGATCCTGCCGTTCAGCCCGGCCAGCACATGCGCGGCCGTAGTGGGGCTGATCCGTCCCGACGGGTTGGCCGAGGGCGCTGCCACCGGTCCGTCCACGAGGCGTAGCAGCCGCAGGGCGGTGGGATGGGCCGGAACCCGAACTGCCAGTGTCTGAAGTCCCGCGGTCACCAGTCCGGAAACGCCGTGGCCCTCGCGCAGTGGTAAGACCAGGGTCAGCGGCCCGGGCCAGAAGGCCGCTGCCAGCCGTTCGGCCAAATCGTTCCACTGCACCAGCTGCTGCGCCGCCGCGACGGAATGTACATGGGCAATCAGCGGGTTAAAGCTGGGGCGCCCCTTGGCTGCATAGACCGAAGCCACCGCCGTGCCGTTGCGGGCATCGGCGCCCAGGCCGTAGACCGTCTCGGTCGGAAAGGACACCAGCTGCCCCGCCTTCAGAAGATCGGCGGCGCGGCTCAGATCAGCATCCGAGGTCCCCAGAATTTCGGTGGTCAGGCTGGACATGGCGGGTGACGCGGCGTTTTGGTTGATTGAAAAGGTCGAGAGGATAGGTAATCGGACAGGCCGCGAGATATAAAGGGCCTCGTAAGCAATGCCAAGACTGGGTAAAAGACTAGCCCAGACACGAGAGAGCCCCACAGGACGCCAAGAGGACGCCAATGACCTTCCGTTCCCCCGTTTCCGAGTATGAGTTCATGCTCAAGCACATCGTCGGTTTCGAGGATGTGTCCGCAACCGACCTGTTTGCCGAGGCTTCGGACGACATGGTGACGGCGATTCTGACCGAAGCGGGCAAGATGTGCGACGAGGTGATGGCGCCGCTGGAGCGTCCGGGGGATCTGAACCCGGCCTATCTGGAAAACGGCGTTGTGCGTACTTCGCCCGGCTTTGCCGATGGCTGGCGTGCCATCGCCGAGGGAGGCTGGCTCGGGATGAGCGCACCGCAGGAGCACGGTGGCATGGGGCTGCCTATGACGATCACCTCGGCGGTCAATGAAATGATGTCCGGCGCCTGCCTGTCGTTGCAGCTGGCCCCGCTGATGAGCCAGGGCCAGATAGAGGCGTTGGATCACCACGCCAGCGACGCGCTGAAAGAGCTATACCTGCCGAAGCTGATTTCGGGCGAATGGACCGGCACCATGAACCTGACCGAGCCGCAGGCCGGATCGGACGTGGGCGCGCTCAGTTCCAAGGCCGTGCCGAATGGCGATGGCACCTATGCCGTCACTGGGCAGAAGATCTATATCACTTGGGGCGACAACGATTTCGCAGACAACGTCTGCCATCTGGTGCTGGCGCGGCTGCCCGACGGGGTGCCGGGCACCAAGGGGATCTCGCTGTTCCTGGTCCCCAAATTCCTGCCGGATGACAATGGCAACCCCGGCAAGGCCAACAGTCTCAAGGTGGTGAGTCTCGAACACAAGCTGGGCTTGCACGGCAGCCCGACCTGCGTGATGCAATATGATGGCGCCACCGGCTGGCTGGTGGGCGCCGAACATGGCGGTATGGCGGCCATGTTCACCATGATGAACAACGCGCGTCTGGGTGTCGGCGGTCAGGGTGTCGGCATTGCCGAAGCCGCCTATCAGAAGGCGCTGGCCTATGCGCTGGAGCGCAAGCAGGGCAAGACGCCGTCGGGCGGCATTGTTGACCACGCGGATGTGCGCCGTATGCTGATGGAGATGAAGGCGGATCTCTTTGCCTCCCGTGCGATCCTGCTGGCCTGCGCGCAGGCAATCGACATGTCCACTGCCACCGGAGATTCGGATTGCAAGACCCGCGCCGCCTTCCTGACCCCGATTGCCAAGGCATTCGGCACCGACACCGGCATTCGCGTCGCAGATATCGGCCTGCAGGTGCATGGTGGCATGGGCTTCATCGAGGAAACCGGCGCCGCGCAATTCTGCCGCGATGTGCGCGTGACCTCGATCTACGAAGGCACCAACGGCATTCAGGCGATGGATCTTGTTGCCCGCAAGATGATGGATGGCGGCGAGATGGCCAACCGTCTGATGGATGAGATCGAAGAACTGGCCGAACGCGCCCGTCCGACCCACCCCAATATGGCCGAAGCCGTCTGGCAGGCCTGCGAAAGCCTGCGCGAAGCGACCGACTGGCTGGTGGGGCAGGGTGATCTGCAGAACCGCTTTGCCGGGGCGGTGCCCTATCTGCGGGCCTTTGCCCGTGTTCTGGGGGGGCATTACCACCTGATGGCGGCCTTGGCTGACAAGGGCGGCCCGCGCGAAAAACTGGCGCGGTTCTACATCAAGCGGATGTTGCCCGAGCATGTCGGCCTGCTGCAGCACGCGCAGGAAGGTATCGAGGGTGCCATGGCGCTGACACTGGACGAGCTGGCCAGCTGATGGCCTCCGTTCCCGAAGTCGGCCCGCGTACCCCCTGGGAAGAACCGCCCGCGCTGGGCGAGGTGATCGAGGTCGCCGAAGGCGTCCTGTGGATGCGCCAGCCGCTGCCGATGAAGCTGGACCACGTCAACGTCTACGCGCTTGACGAGGGCGATAGCTGGACGGTGATCGACACCGGGTTCAACACCCGCAAGAGCCGCGAACTGTGGCAAAGCCTGATGGCAGGCCCGCTGAAGGGCAAACCCATCAGCCGTGTCGTCGCCACCCACCATCACCCGGATCACATCGGTCTGGCGGGCTGGTTCCAGTCCGAATACGGCGCCGAGCTGGTCACCACCCGTACTGCCTGGCTGTTCGCCCGCATGCTGACGCTGGATGTGCAGGAAACCTGGCCCGAGGAAACGCTGGCCTATTACCGCAGCGCGGGCATGGACAAGGAAATCTATGACCAGCGGGTTGCGGACCGGCCGTTCAATTTTGCCGATACCGTCTATCCGATGCCGCTGGGCTTTACCCGGGTGCAGCAGGGCGATGTGTTCCGCATGGGCGGGCGCGACTGGGATGTGCACATGGGCAACGGCCACGCGCCGGAACATGCCACCTTCTGGAGTCGTGACGACAATCTGGTGATCACCGGGGATCAGATTCTCTCGTCGATCAGCCCCAATATCGGCGTCTATGCCACCGAACCGATGGCGGACCCCTTGGGCGAATGGCTGGAGGCCTGCGAACGTCTGGCGCCGCTGGCACGGCATGATCATCTGGCCCTTGGGGGTCACAAGCTGCCGTTCTCGCGTCTGCCGCTGCGGATGCGGCAGCTGATCGACAACCACCACGGCGCGCTGGATCGGCTGATGGACCATCTCGACAGCCCGCGCACCGCGGCCGAGTGTTTTTCGCCGCTGTTCAAACGCGCCATCGGGCCGGGTGAATACGGGCTGGCGCTGGTCGAGGCGGTGGCCCATGTCAATCACCTTTTCCATCTGGGGCGGGTCACACGCGAACAGCGCCAAGACGGCGCCTGGCTGTATCAACGCAAAGGCTGACGGGGTGGCGCCAGGGCGCTACGCCGGGAAAGGCGGGCACAGATGAGTGACAAGACACGCAAACCGAGCGCTTCGGCCATTCACGACAGTATCGACACCAGCGCCGAGGCCGTCGAAGCGGCGATCCTGCCGCAGGTGCATGAGGTGCATTGCGACCCGAGGCCGGGCCAGAGCAGCCCGACGCTGCCCAAGGCGATGCAGAAACCGGCCGAAGAGAAAAGCCCGGCCCGCTGGGCCTATGAGCGGATGATTCTCTATATCAAGAACTTTGAAGAGCAGCTGGACAGCGCTCATGAGGTCGCGATGGGGTTTGCCGGTGGCGACGCCGGTGTCATGCGGATCGAGGGTATGGGCTATTTCGACCCTGACATCGTGACCTTTTACGGGTCGGATAACTCCGGTGCCCGCACGCAGCTGGTCCAGCATGTGACGCAGCTCAACGTGATGCTGCGGGCCCTGCCCAAGGCGCAGCCGGAAACCCCGGCCATGCGGATCGGATTTCGTCTGGCGAAGGATCTGGAGCCTGATCCGGCCCCGGATGCGGATCCCGATATCGTGGCAGAGGCAGAGCCGGATACCTGAGAGACCCGGTGCAGGGTCAACCGCGCGATTCGGCGATGTGATGCGTGACGACCCGCAAGTCGGGGCGAGACGGCTGTGCAAACAGGCCGCAGGCCTCGGGTTTTTCGCCCTGCTGCGCTGCATTGACGTCGTGACAGGGCGCGGGAAATCCAGTAATCAGCAGGAAATCGAACGCGAATAGGACATTTAGACATGGCTGAGCATAAACACGGAACCATGGACATCTCGGTTCAGGAAAAAACCTTTGCGGGTTTTGTGACCTTCACGGTGCGCTTCTGCATCGCTCTGGCGCTCTTCGCGGTCTTCCTGGCCGTCTTCGCGACCTGATCTTCGGGCTATGTCCGTGGGCCGTTTGCTGCTGCGCCTGACGCTTTGTGCGTCGGTTGCAGGGGGAGCCTTTGCGCTGTCGGGCTGCGCGTCGCAGCCGCAGCCCAATGCCGATGATGCAACGCTGGAACGTGTCGCGTATCGCGCCGAGGGCGCCCCATCCCTGACCCTTTATACGATGGTCAACAATCGGACCGGACAGGGCGGGCATACCTCGCTGATGGTCAATGCCTCGGAGCGGGTCATCTTTGATCCCGCCGGGTCGTTTTATGCAGACCGCGTACCCGAACGGGATGACGTGCTTTACGGGATCACGCCTGCCGTGGAAAAGGCCTATCGCGGATCGCACGCCCGCAGCACCCATCACGTGATGGTTCAGGAAGTTGCAGTGACGCCGGAACAGGCGCAACGCGCCTATGAACTGGTTGTCAGCAATGGCCGCGTGCCCGGTGCCTATTGCGCCAATGCCACCGCTTCGGTGTTGAAACAGGTTCCCGGTTTCGAGGATATCAAGGTTACCTTTTATCCGGTGAAGCTGGCCGACCAGTTTGAACAGCGGCCCGGCGTGAAAACCACCCGGTATTACGAGAACGATAGCGCCGACCTTCAGGAAGGGCTCGCGCGCAACAATGCGATCCTAAACGGAGAGTAGCGCGGCGCATCCTCAGAAAGTGCGCCGCAGCGGTGGATCCGTGGCCGACGCTTGCGTTTTAGCCCGATACGTAGAGCAGCAGCACGAAGGACCCTGCGCCAGTTCCCATGGCCAAGAGTACATTCTTGGTCAGATAGCCGACTGCCAGCGTCAGCGCCGCCACCGCGACATGCGGCAGGCTTGGGGTGCCGCCGGTCGGAGCGGGCCAAGCCACCAGCGGCGCCACCAGCGCCGGGATGATGGCAACAGCGGTATAGCGCAGGTGGCGCATCAGCCAGTCCGGCATGGCGCGCCCGCCGACAATCCCGATAAAGGCAAAACGCAGGGCGAAGCTGCCAACAGCCAGTCCGATGATGGCCGTCCACAGGATCACGGGGTCGATCAGGGCAGGGGCAGTGCTGGTCATTGCGCGGTCTCCTCTTGGCTGCGGCGCAGCCGGTTTTCCAGCCAGACCTCCGTCTGGGCGCCAGCCATCATACCAGCCAACCCAGCCACGATCAGACCCAGGTTATAGGGCAGCGCCGCCGCGGGCAGGGCGGTCGCGACAGCGACGAAACAGGCCACTACATGCGCGGGGGTGCGCAGCATCGGGCCGATCATCGCCAAAAAGGCCAGCGGCAGCACAAAGTCGAGGCCCCAGCTGTCGGGGACCTGCGCGCCGATCATGGCACCGGTAAAGGTCGCGATCATCCAGCCCGGTGCCACCAACCCGTTGGTGCCAAAGAAATACGCCATGCGTTCTGGTACGGTCATCTCCGGCTCGGTTTCGAATTGCACGATCGACAGGGCATAGGACTGATCGACGGTGAAATAGGCGGCAATCGCCCGCTGCCACAGCGGCGCCGACCCCAGATAGGGCGTCAGCGAGGCCGAATACATCGCCACCCGTAGGTTCACCGCAAGCGCCGAAATCAGCACGATGAGAATCGGCGCGTTCTCCTGCATCAGTTGCAGAGCGGTGAATTGAGCCGATCCGGCAAACACCGCGAGCGAGAAGGTCAGTGCCTCGGGGACAATAAGTCCCGCCTCGGCGGCCAGAACACCAAACAGCAGGCCAAAAGGTCCTGACACCAGAAGAAATGGTGCGCCATCGCGGACGCCCTTCCAAAAGGCCGATTTGGGTGTGGTGATCGCCATTTGCACGTCCTAAATTGAGACGCAGCACGGGGCTGCTGTCATGGCCTACGGGGGATTGGGGAGGTTTGCAATTGGCAAAAGCCGAAGATCACGCAGAGTATATCATCGCGCCTGCGCCGAAGAACGCGCGGCTGACACGCGCGGTGACGGGCGTCGATCACACCGGCGCCCAAAGCGAGATTTCCGTGGTCGAGGAACGTCCGCTGACCATCTATCTCAACCGGCAGGAGATCGTCACCGCAATGACAATCGGGGATTATCCCGAGTACCTGGCGCTTGGCTTTTTACGCAATCAGGGCATGCTGCGCGACGATGATGTGATCACCGGCGTCGATTACGACGAAGAGCTGGAAACCGCCGTTGTGCGCACCGAGGTCGAGACTTCGTACGAGGAAAAGCTGCAGAAAAAGACCCGCACCTCGGGCTGCGCCGTGGGCACCGTCTTTGGCGACATGATGGAGGGGCTGGAGGATGTCCGCCTGCCCGCAACGCCGGTGCGCACCTCCTGGCTCTATGCGCTGGCGCATAAGATCAACCGCACGCCGTCCCTATACCTTGAGGCCGGGGCCATCCACGGCACGGTACTGTGCCACCGCGACCGCCCGCTGGTCTATATGGAGGATGTCGGCCGCCACAATGCGGTGGACAAGATCGCAGGCTGGATGCTGTCCACGGGCAGCGATCCGGCGGATAAGATCCTTTACACCACCGGGCGGCTGACCTCTGAGATGGTGATCAAGACGGCGATGATGGGCATTCCGGTGCTGGTCTCCCGCTCCGGTTTCACCGCCTGGGGGGTAGAGATCGCCCGCGAGGTTGGCCTGACCCTGATTGGCCGGATGCGCGGCCAGCGGTTCATCTGTCTCTCCGGCGATGACCGGCTGGAACGGGACGTGGACCCCGCATCGATGCCACAGGAAGACAAGAAACATCGCAGGAAGAGCGCAGAATGATGTCAGCTACTCGTCATTGCCCGGCAAAGCCGGGCAGCGCCCAACCCGCCCTCCACGGGGCGGGCGCTTCGCACCCTCCCCGCCGGGTAGGACGCTGGGAGGGTGTGGCATGACCAAACCGCTCGGCGCAATCTTGGCGGGCGGTCTGGCCACCCGCATGGGCGGTGGCGACAAGGGGCTGCTGAACATCGGCGGGCAAAGCCTTTTGTCCCGCGTGATCGATCGGCTGTCGCCGCAAGTGGCAGGCCTCGCGCTCAACGCCAATGGGGATGCTGCGCGCTTTGCCGATCTTGGCCTGCCGGTGGTCGCCGACAGTATCGAAGGTTTTGCCGGGCCCCTGGCGGGTGTGCTGGCTGGGCTCGACTGGGCCGCCGAGCAAGGCGCTGAAGCCATCGTGACGGCGGCTGCCGACACGCCTTTCTTCCCTATCGATCTGGCGGCGCGGCTGATGGAGGCCTCCGAAGGGCAGACCCATCCCTTGGTGCTCGCCACAACCCCGCGCACCGGGGAAGAACTGAAATCCGGTGGGCGCAGCAAGGTGAACCGCCACCCCACCTTCGGCCTTTGGCCCGTGGCCCTGCGCGATGATCTGCGCGCGGCCCTTAATGATGGCCTGCGCAAGGTGGTCCTGTGGACCGACGCCCACGGCGGGCGTGAAGCGCTGTTTGAGGCTGATCCCTTTGATCCATTTTTTAACGTCAACACGCCCGAGGACCTGGCGCGTGCAGAGAGATTGCTAGTATGAAAATTTACGGAGTAACCGGCTGGAAAAACGCCGGCAAGACAGGCCTGATGGAGCGGCTGGTGGCTGAATTTTGTGCTCGTGGCCTGAGCGTTTCGACCCTGAAACACGCCCATCACAGCACCGATGTGGATCAGCCCGGCACCGACAGCCACCGCCATCGCAGCGCGGGCGCCTCAGAGGTTCTTCTGGCCTCGCCCAACCGGGTGGCGATCATGCAGGAATTGCGCGATGCGGAAGAGCCGTCCTTTGTCGATCTGCTGTCGCGGCTCAATCCAGTGGATCTGGTCCTTGTCGAGGGCTTCAAACGCGAACCGCATCCCAAGATTGAGGCCTATCGCACCGATGCGGGCAATCCGCTGATCGCGCCGGGGGATCAATCGATTCGGGCCGTGGCCAGCGATATTTCCCTCAATCTGGATCGGCCCGTGTTTGATCTGGACGATACCGTGGCGATTGCCGATTTTATCGCGGGTGAACTGGGCTTGTGAGGCCGTTTGACACCTTCGTGATGGTGGATTGGTCTGGCGGCAACGATGCCGGATCGCGTCCACGTCGCGATGCGATCTGGGCCTGCCAGGCGGACTGGCAAGGCGCCGAGGATCCGCTCTATTTCCGCAACCGGCAACTGGTCGAAGACTGGTTGTGCGATCAGGTGGAATTGGCGCTGAGCCGGGATCAACGGATTTGCATCGGATTTGATTTTCCCTTTGGCTATCCCGCAGGCTTTGGCCCGGCGCTGACCGGGCAGAGCGATCCTCTGGCGCTCTGGGATTGGTTCGAGGCGCGCATCGAAGACAGCCCCAGGGCAAACAACCGTTTTGATCTGGCGGGCCAGATCAACCGCCGCTTTGGCGGGCAGGGGCCTTTCTGGGCCAATGCGCTGAAGCGCGATATCGACGGGCTGCCGCGCACCAAGCGCACCTACCAAAACCCCTTTCCGGATCGGCGCGCGGTCGAACATCTGGCGCCGGGCGCCTTCACCTGCTGGCAGATGGCTGGCGCAGGTTCTGTCGGTGGTCAGATGATGATGGGATTGCCGGTGCTGTCCCGGTTGCGCCGCCGCTTTGCCCCGCATGTGGCCGCCTGGCCGTTTGAGGCGCTCGACAGGCCGGTGGCGCTGGTGGAGATCTGGCCCTCGCTGACGGTTCCTACGCCGCCTGCTGGCATGATCAAGGATGCCTGGCAGGTGCAGCAGGTGGCTCTGGAACTTGCCCGCCGCCCTGTGGCAGAATTGGAGAAGATGCTGGATATTACCGCCCCCGAAGAGGGCTGGATCCTTGGAGTGGAGCCGAGATGACCCTGAAGCCGCCGCCCCTGCGCGATGATTGCTTTGCCTTGCCGGCGGGCGTGAACTGGACCCCGGTCGAGGATGCGCTGGCGCTGCTGCGGCAGCGGCTGGGGCCGGTGACAGGCGTGGAGAGCCTGCCGCTGGATCAGGCGGTGGGGCGGGTGCTGGCCGCAGATGTGGTGGCGCAGCGATCGAACCCGCCGCAGCCCAATACCGCGGTGGATGGCTATGGCTTTGCCGGTCCCATACCCGAAGGGGCACAGGTCATGGATCTGGTCGCCGGGCGTGCGGCGGCGGGGGTGCCCTTTGACGGCGTGGTGCCTGCGGGGCAGGCCATTCGTATCCTGACCGGGGCCGCTCTGCCCGAAGGCGTCGATACGGTTATCCTGGAAGAGGACGTGACAACGGATGGCAGTCAGATCGCCTTTCACGGGCCGCTGAAGAAAGGGGCCAATACCCGCCGCGCCGGTGAGGATGTGGCGGCTGGAGATGTGATTCTGGGTGCGGGGCGGGTGGTGACACCTGCCGATCTGGCGCTCGCCGCGGCGACGGGAAACGACACATTACCACTTCGGCAGCCCTTGCGCGTTGGAGTGCTTTCCACCGGCGATGAACTGCGCGATCCGGGTGCGCCTGCCGGGCTGGGGCAGATCTATGATGCCAACCGGCCGATGCTGCTGGCGTTGCTGCGGCAGTTGGGCGTGATTGCCGTGGATCTGGGACGCGTCGGTGATGATCGCGCTGCGCTGCGGGCGCGGCTGGAAGGCGCGGCGTCGCAGGCGGATGTGATCCTGACCAGCGGCGGTGCCTCGGCGGGGGATGAAGATCATGTCTCGGCCCTTTTGCGGGAGGCAGGCGCCATGCAGGAATGGCGCATTGCCCTGAAACCCGGCCGTCCGCTGGCGCTGGGGATGTGGCAGGGAATGCCGGTCTTTGGCCTGCCGGGCAATCCGGTGGCGGCGCTGGTCTGTACGCTGATCTTTGCGCGCCCTGCCATCGGGGTGATGGCGGGGGCCGGGTGGCAGGAACCGCAGGGGTTCGATGTGCCTGCCGGGTTTGAAAAGCGCAAGAAACCGGGGCGGCGGGAATACCTGCGGGCCCGTATCCGGCAGGGGCGCGTCGAAGTGTTCAAATCCGAAGGCTCTGGCCGGATCAGTGGCCTCAGCTGGGCCGAGGGTCTGGTCGAGATTGGCGAGGATGCGGCGCATATCCGGCCCGGCGACCCGGTGCGTTTCCTGCCCTATGGCAGTTTTTCCCTTTAGGCAGGTGTCTGTGGGGCGGGAAGCTCCCGCCCATTCAGTATCATTGCAGGCAATGACCTTCGCGGTTGGGCCGGGCGCCCTGCGGTGCAGGGCGCGGGATGGTGGCAACCGCGCCGTACCCCGCGCGGGTGTCCCCTTGCCGAAAGCTGTAAAGACGGGAGCTGTGCGCCCGCCCGCTGAGGATCAGTCGAAAGTGCCCGCGACGCGGCCCACCAGCATGAAGGCGCGCGCGGTGCGGGTGTCGCCAAGAGCGGAGATTTCGCTGTCGTTGGCTTCGGTCTCAAATTCGGTGAACATCTGGTCGAACCGGCGCAAGAAGTGATGCGCGGCATCGCGGAAGATCGGATCCTGTTTCATCCGTGCGGCTGTCAGGGCCAGCGATGTCCGGTCCCGCACCCCGCCAAGCGCCGCCACGGCGCGACCGCGGGCGCCCTGGGCGAACTGGCGCCAGATTTCGGGGCGTGCCATATCCGGGCGCAGATCGTCCATATAGATGCCGTCTTGGCTGAGCAGGGTCAGAACGTCCTGCGCCGCCTGGATCACCTGCGAGGCCTTGCGGTCCTTGAGCGCGGCGCGCAGGGCCGAGAAGCCTTCTTCGTCCTCGGCGGTTTCCGGGAAATTGAGCGCGCGGATGAACTGGTCCACCGGCAGCGGCGGCGACATGTCCTCAGAGGAGGTGCCAAGGGCCAGCGTACCCTGATCCGCTGCCGCCATTTGCGCGGCCTCGGCAGGGATCGCCGGGCGCGGCGGGTTGCGGCGGCTGCTCTGGAAAGTGGCCAGTGCGCTTTCGGTCTTGCGCGTCGCCTCGGCGATTTCCTCGAGCTTCTTGGTGACCGAAGGCTCCGCCACCGCCGTGGCCTGCTGGGCGTGGGTCAGGTAGCTGTGCCGCAGACCGTCGATGGCCGATTGCAGGCGCAGGGTTTCCTCGCGCATGATCCGGATCGACCGCAGCACCATCGCGCCGCCCCAGAGCAGGATCACCGGCAGGCAGACGGCCAGCGCCGTCTGCACCCAGCCGGTCCAGCCATCGGCACCGTCCGTTTCAGCAGGAGCCAGAAGGTAGGCCGCCAGAACCGCCAAGAGCCAGATGCAGCCCAGCACGATCGCCCCCATCTCGGCGCCGCCCAATCCCGTGGCCGAGGGGCGCTCGAACGTGCCGAGCGGCTGGTTATGGGCGGTCTTTGAGGCGGGATCCGGTGCGGTCATGGCGGATGGGTTCTGTCTTGTCAGGAATAAACGATTTGCAAAATCTCATAGGCGCGCTCCCCGCCGGGGGTGCGTACCTCCACACTGTCGCCTTCTTCCTTGCCGATCAAGGCCCGGGCAATCGGTGATTTGATGTTCAGCAGGCCCGCTTCGATATTGGCCTCGTGTTCGCCGACGATCTGCCAAGTCTTTTCCTCGTCGGTGTCTTCATCCACCACGGTGACCTTGGCGCCGAATTTCACAGACCCTGACAGTTTCGCCGGATCGATCACATCGGCGAGGCTCAGAATGCCTTCAAGTTCCTTAATGCGGCCTTCGATGAAGGACTGTTTTTCGCGCGCCGAATGGTATTCGGCATTCTCCGACAGATCGCCAAGCTCGCGGGCTTCGGCGATGGCCTGGATGATGGCCGGGCGCTCGACGGATTTCAGGTTTTTGAGTTCCGCTTCGAGGGCCTGAAAGCCCGTCGGCGTCATCGGGATCTTTTCCATGGTCTGCTCCGCTTTCGTCTGGTCGTGCCGTGCATGTGCTACGGGTCTTTTGAACGTGACAGCCCCGCCGCAGGTGCGACGGGGCATTTATTCGTGTTGGCATTTACCTGACCCAATCGCGGGGCCAAATGCAAGGGGGACCTGCGGCCACGGGCAGAGTTTTGCTGCAGGGACCGGGACTTGCTGCGGGATTTATCGCCGCTTGATATGTCGCGGTGGCAGCGGGTCCGGCACTGGCAGATGCGCTTCGATGCGCCAGAACTGTGCCTCGGCCTGATCGCCGTGGAACCGCGTGCTGTGCCTGCCCCGGGGCCGCCTGTGTGCGTCGAGACCCAACAGCTCAATCATATTGAACAAGCTCATATTCCACCCCCTCTCCATCCAGGAAATAGAACCGTCGTCCGGGTTCGTAATCGGCGTGGTTCATCGGCGTGAAGCCGACCTCCCGAACCGCCTCCTCGGTGCGGTCCAGATCCTCGACGATCAGCGCCAGATGGTTGAGCGTTCCCTTGTTGGCATAGCGGGGCAGCGGATCACCCAGGTCTTCCGGTGGCGTATAAAGCGCAAGATAGCTGTCCTTGCTGCCGACGTGGACCGAAAGGCCGCCGTGGATTGCCGGACCCTGCCAGCGGATGCGCCAGCCAAAGACCTTTTCCATCCAGGCGGCGGTGGCATGGGGATCGCTGACGCAGAGGTTCGCGTGTTCAAGAATGGCGGTCATTTCGAATCTCCTTTGATAATCTCTGCATCCTGTGTAATTTCTAAACCTAACTTTAGATCAAGGTATTTTTCATCACGTCAGGGAAGGGATCCGACATGGCAAAATCCGCAGGTGTTTCGATTGGCTATCTGGCAGAGCGCACCGGGCTGGCGGTCTCTGCCATCCGGTATTACGAGGCGCAGGGTCTGGTAGAGCCCTGGCGCAATGCGGGCGGGCAGCGGCGGTTCCTGCGCTCGGATCTCAGGCGGCTCAGCTTCATCATGATCGCGCAGCAGTTCGGGTTTTCCCTGCCGGAGATCCGCGAGTACCTGAAAAAACTGCCGGGCGGGCGCACCCCGACGCAAGAGGATTGGGCGGCGATTTCCTCGGACTTCCGCGATCATCTGGATCAGCGAATCGAGACGCTTATGAAGCTGCGTGATAACCTTGATGGCTGTATCGGATGCGGCTGCCTGTCCTTGCCGAGATGCGCGCTATATAATCCGCAGGACAAGGCGGGAGAGAAGGGCACCGGCCCGCGCTATCTGATGGGGGACAGCCCAGAGGTTGAAAATGACGGATGAGCGTCGGAAATGAGTATGTTTTATACGGAAAAGCCCGTTCTGCTGGAACGTAACGCAGAGTATGGATTGACCTTTGTAATCCCCAAACGCTAAGCAACCGCGAAAGAAAATTGCGCCCAGGACCATCTGTCCGATGGGGACAGAAACGAACGATAGCCAAGGAGCACATCATCTATGGCCAAGATTGAACGCGAAGCGATGGAATATGACGTTGTGATCGTCGGGGCCGGCCCTGCGGGTCTGTCGGCGGCGATCCGTCTGAAGCAGCTGGACAGCGACCTTGAGGTCGTGGTGCTGGAAAAAGGCTCCGAAGTGGGCGCGCATATCCTGTCGGGCGCGGTTCTGGATCCCTGCGGTCTTGATGCGCTGATCCCCGACTGGAAGGAAAAGGGCGCGCCGCTCAACACGCCGGTCAAGGAAGACAACTTCTACATGATGGGCGAGTCGGGCGAGGTGCGGATCCCCAACTTCCCGATGCCGCCGCTGATGAACAACCACGGCAACTACATCGTCTCCATGGGCAATGTCTGCCGCTGGATGGCTGAACAGGCCGAGGAACTGGGCGTCGAGATTTTCCCGGGCATGGCCTGCTCCGAGCTGATCTACGGCGACAACGGCGAAGTCAAAGGCGTGGTCGCAGGTGTCTTCGGTCTGGAGGCCGACGGCTCTTACGGTCCCAACACTGAGCCGGGCATGGAGCTGCACGGCAAATATGTCTTCCTCGGCGAAGGCGTACGTGGCTCGCTGTCCAAGGAAGTGATCGCCAAATACGGCCTGTCCGATGGCAAGGAGCCGCAGAAATACGGCGTCGGCATGAAAGAGATCTGGGAGATCGACCCGGCCAAACACAAGGAAGGCACCGTCACCCACACCATGGGCTGGCCGCTGAATTCCAACGCTGGCGGTGGCTCCTTTATCTATCACCTGGAAAACAACCAGGTTTACGTGGGCTTCGTGGTGCACCTGAACTACAAGAACCCCTACCTGTTCCCCTACATGGAATTCCAGCGGTTCAAGCACCACCCGATGGTCGCCGAGCTGCTGGAAGGCGGCAAGCGCGTTGCCTATGGCGCCCGCGCCATCACCGAAGGCGGCTGGCAGTCGATGCCGAAGCTTGTGGCACCCGGTGTGGCGCTGCTGGGTTGCGCCGCAGGCATGGTCAACGTGCCGCGCATCAAGGGCAACCACAACGCCATGCTGTCGGGCAAGGCCGCAGCCGAAGCCGCATATGACGCCATCAAGGCCGAGCGTTCCGGTGACGAGCTGTCCGCCTATGAGACAGACGTGCGCGAAGGCGCTATCGGCAAGGACCTCAAGATGGTCCGCAACGTCAAACCGATGTGGTCGAAGTGGGGTCTCACTGCCTCGCTGATGCTGGGTGGTCTGGATATGTGGACCAACAACATCCTTGGCCTGTCCTTCTTTGGCACCCTTGGTCACGGCAAGAACGACGCCGAAGCCACCGAAGAAGCCAGCAAGCACAAGCCGATTGATTACCCGAAACCCGATGGCACCCTGTCCTTTGACCGGCTGACCAACGTCTCCTTCGCGATGACCAATCACGAGGAAAGCCAGCCTTGCCACCTGCACCTTGGCAATGCGGATACGCCGATCTCTGTCAACCTGCCGAAATACGACGAACCGGCGCAGCGCTATTGCCCGGCCGGCGTCTACGAGGTGGTCGAAAAGGACGGCAAGCCGGAGTTCGTGGTGAACTTCCAGAACTGCGTGCACTGCAAGACTTGTGACATCAAGGACCCGAGCCAGAACATCACCTGGACCACGCCGCAGGGCGGTGACGGGCCGAACTATCCCAATATGTGATCCGGTTTGGGCAGATTTGCCCGCAGCCGGGCGGATTTCCTCCGGTTTTGCCGGAAATAACGCAAAAGTGGGGCGCCTTCCGAGGCGCCCCATTGCGTGTTGTCAGCGCCCGGATTACCCTTTTTCACAATCACGAATACATACCCTTGGGGGAGGTCCCGGTGCCGGTTCAAAATCTTCGCAACCTGTCATCCGCGGCGCTGGTTGCGCTGTCTGTTTCGGTCACATCCACGCTGGGCCTTGCGGCGCCAGCTGCAGCCAACGGATTGGCGGGGGCTTACCTCGCTGGTCGTGCCGCCACCTATGAGAGTGATTTCTCGGCAGCTGCCGAATATTACACCCGCGCTCTGGTCCGCGATCCGAAGAACCCCGTGTTGATGGAAAATGTGGTCTTTGCCCAGCTGGCGCAGGGCGATCTGGATCGCGCACTGCCGGTGGCACAGCGCCTGTGGGAGATGGAGCTGCGCAGCCAGGCGACGAATATGGTCATGGTGGGCGATTTCGCCCGCCGCGGCGCCTTTGTCGACATTCTGGCGCGGGATCTGGCGATCCGCGATATTCACCCGCTGGTGGATGGGTTGCTGACAGCCTGGGCGCATATGGGCGAAGGGGCTGTCTCCGCCGCGATGCAGAGTTTCGAAGCCCTTGCCGAAGACCAGAACCTGCGCCCCTACGCGCAGTTTCATCAGGCGCTGGCGCTGGCCTCGGTCGGGGACTACGAGGGCGCAGAGGCGATGTTCGCCGCCGAGGATGGCAAGCTGACCCGCCTGTCGCGCCAATCGGTTCTGGCGCGGATGCAGATCCTGTCGCAGCTAGGGCAGAACGAAAAGGCGCTTGAGGTGCTGAGCGGGGCTTTCAGCAGCGGCTTTGATCCGGCGCTTGCGGATTTGCGGGGCCGACTTGAGGCAGGCGAGGCGCTTGGCTTTGCCATGGCGCCCGGCCCGGTCGAAGGGATCGCCGAAGTCTTTTTCACCATGGGATCGGCGCTGAATGGGCAGCAGGCGGATGACTATGTGCTGATGTATGCCCGCATGGCCTCGGTCCTGAACCCGGATCACGTCGATGCGGTTCTGCTAAGCGCGGAGCTCTTGGACAAGCTGGGCCGCTTCCCGCTGTCGATCGCCACCTATAAACAGGTGCCGCGCAGCCATCCCGATTATTATGCCGCTGAAATGGGCCGCGCCGAGGCGCTGCGCCGCTCGGCCAAACCGGACGCCGCAGCCGAGGTATTGGCGCAACTGGCAGAGATCTATCCTGAACTGCCACAGGTTCAGGTCAGCCTGGGCGACCTGCTGCGACAGCAGGAAGACTACACTGGCGCCGTGACCGCCTATGACAAGGCGCTGACCTACACGCCCGAGCAATCACCGAGCCGCTGGTTCCTTTATTATGCCCGCGGCATCTGCCACGAAAGGCTGGATAACTGGGCCGAGGCCGAGGCCGATTTCCGTGCCTCTCTGGCGCTGGAGCCGAACCGTCCGCAGGTGCTGAATTACCTTGGCTACTCGCTGGTGGAAAAGCAGAAGAACCTGGATGAGGCGCTCGACATGATCGAGCGTGCCGTCGCGGCACGTCCCGAGTCGGGCTATATCGTCGATTCGCTGGGCTGGGTGCTGTATCGCCTGGGCCGGTATAGCGAGGCGGTGGGCCATATGGAGCGCGCGGTGGAGCTGATGCCGGTGGATCCGGTGGTGAATGACCATCTTGGCGATGTCTTCTGGGCCGTGGGCCGCCAGCGCGAGGCCGAATTCCAGTGGAAACGAGCGCTGTCCTTCATCCACTCTGGCGAAGGCGATGGTGAAGCCGATCCCGAACGGATCCGCCGTAAGATCGAGGTCGGTCTGGATGTGGTGCTGGAAGAAGAAGGCGCGGATCCCCTGAAGGTTGCCAATGGCGGTTGAGGCTTTCGCCCCGGCCAAGATCAACCTGACCCTGCATGTGACCGGCCAGCGCGCCGATGGTTATCACCTGCTGGATTCGCTGGTGGCGTTTTGCGATGTCGGGGATCAGGTGCGGGTGCGCCCGGCTGAGGATCTGTCCCTGCATGTGACTGGGCCACGGGCGGCTGGCGTGCCCACGGACGGTTCCAACCTTGTGTTGCGGGCGGCAGAGGTTTTGAAACCTGCCGGGCAGGGCGCCGAGATTACGCTGGAAAAACACCTGCCTGCAGCGGCTGGCATTGGTGGCGGCTCTTCGGATGCGGCGGCAACGCTGCGGGCGTTGGCGCAGCTTTGGGATGTGGAGCTGCCCGGCGAAGCGGATTTGTTAAGCCTCGGCGCAGATGTGCCCGTCTGCATGGCGCCGGGAGCCTGGCGCATGGCCGGGATTGGCGAGGACCTGACGCCGCTGCCACCCTTGCCGTCCTGCGATATCCTGCTGGTGAATCCTGGTGTGGCGGTCTCGACCCCGGTGGTGTTCCGCGGGTTGGCCTCGCGCGAGAATCCGGCCATGCCGCAGGACCTGCCGGGCTGGGGCGATGCGCTGGAGCTGTCGGCATGGCTGGCGCGGCAGCGTAACGATCTGCAGGCCCCAGCCGTGGCCGCTGCGCCGGTGATCGGAGAGGTTCTGGACGCGCTGCGTGCCTCGGGGGCGTTGTTTTCGGCCATGTCCGGCTCTGGCGCCACCTGTTTTGCGCTGTTCGAACCTGACGAGGGGCAGGCGCAAAGCACGGCAGAGGATATTCGTGCGAAACACCCTGACTGGTGGGTGGCTTCGGGGCGCTTGCTCTAGGTGCGGGGGGCCTCCCGCGCCTGTATCGCCGCATCAAAGATGCAGCAAACAGCCTTGGGCCCGGCAGCGCGCCTGCGGCGCGCCGTTTTCCAGATCTGCTGAGAGGCGCCTGAAGCGCAGGTCTGCGCTGCAGGCGCCACATCGAGTGTGGAGTTCCAAAACCCGCCTCAAGGGCAAGCCGCGCGAGGCGCGGAGGCTGACGCCTCCCTTGACCCGGACTTTGGAAGAAAGGGGCTGACATGCCCGCTTTGGCGGGTTGCTCCGGCGGTTAGTGCAGCCGTGCCACCACGTAATCGGCGAGATCATGCAGCATCTGGCGGATCGGGTGCTCCGGCAGGCTTTGCAGCGCGGTCTTGGCCTTTTCGGCCCAGGCCATGGCGTCGTCGCGGGTGGCCTCCAGCGTCTTGTACTTGCCCATCAGCGCCAGAGCGTGGTCGAGATCGCCCTCTTCCTGGCGGCCCTTTTCGATGGTGCGGGTCCAGAAGGCGCGTTCCTCATCGGTGGCCTGCGCCACTGCCTTGATCACCGGCAGGGTCAGCTTGCGTTCGCGGAAATCGTCGCCGACGTTCTTGCCAGTTGCCTTGCTGTCGCCCTGATAATCCAGAAGGTCATCGGCGATCTGGAAAGCGATGCCCAGGGCATCACCGTAATCGAACAGCGCCTTGATCTGCGCTTCCTCCACCCCGGCGATGACGCCACCGACCTCGGTTGCGGCGGAGAACAGCGCTGCCGTCTTGCCGCGCACCACCTGCAGGTAGATCGCTTCGTCGGTTTTGAGGTCGGTTGCTGCGGTCATCTGCAGCACCTCGCCCTCGGCGATGGTGGCGGCAGCATTGGCGAGGATGTCCAGCACCCGCAAAGAGCCGGTTTCCACCATCAACTGGAAGCTGCGGGCAAAGAGGTAATCGCCGACCAGAACCGAGCTTTTGTTGTCCCACAAGAGGTTGGCGGTGGGACGGCCGCGGCGCTGGCCGCTTTCGTCGACCACATCGTCGTGCAGCAGGGTAGCGGTGTGGATGAACTCCACTGTGGCCGCCAGTTTGACGTGATTGTCGCCCTCGTAGCCACACATGCGCGCCGCCGCCAGGGTCAGCATCGGGCGCAGGCGCTTGCCGCCAGCCTCGACCAGATGGGCGGTTACCTCGGGGATCCGGGGCGCGTGCTCGGAGGCCATCCGCGTGCGGATCAGCGTGTTTACCGCCGCCATCTCGTCGCTGAGGGTGGCTGCCAGCATTTCATGCGGCTTTTGCGTCATGACTTGGTCCATTGCTTTCCCGGCTTTCAGGCTCGACAAGGTATTGCCCTTGCTCTTAGATCCATCCCCATGAAGGAACTTCTGCGCAGCACCGATCCAACCGTCCTGGCCTTTGCCTCAGCCCTTCTTGAGGGAGAGGATATAGACTGCTTTCAGTTGGACGTAAATATGAGCATCCTCGAGGGCGGCATCGGAATTTTCCCGCGCCGTTTAATGGTGCATCCGGATGATTATGACCCGGCTTTGCGGGTGATGCGCGACAATGACATCCCGCTGGGCCAATGAGCAATTTTGCCGACGCGGATCTGACCTGTAACGAGTTCCTGGGCGGCCGGGTGCGGCTGTATCAGCCCGTCAAAGGCTACCGTGCCGGGGTTGATCCTGTGTTGTTGGCGGCCGCTGTTCCGGCGCGGGCGGGGGAGCATGTGCTGGAGCTCGGCTGCGGTGCGGGGCAGGCGCTGCTGTGTCTTGCGGCACGGGTGCCGGGGCTGCGCCTTACGGGCGTGGAGTTGCAGGCCGCCTATGCCGACCTGGCGCGGCGCAACGGCGCGCTGAACGGGCAGGATGTCGATGTGATCAAGGCGGATCTGGCGCAGCTGCCGGTGTCTTTGCGCCAGACGCAGTTCGCCCATGTGATTGCCAATCCGCCCTACTACCGGGCAGGGGGGCACAGCCCGGCGCAGGATGCCGGGCGGCGGGTTGCCCTCGGAGAAGAGACACCGCTGCAGGACTGGATCGCCGTTGCCGCCAAACGGCTGGCGCCGCGTGGATACCTGCACATGATCCAGCGCGCGGACCGGTTGCCGGATATGCTGGTGGCCTGTGCCGGGAGGCTGGGGTCGCTGGAGGTGCTGCCGCTGGCGCCGCGACAGGGGCGGGCGGCAGAGCTGGTGATCCTGCGCGCGCGCAAGGAGGGGCGGGCGGAGTTCCGGCTGCACGCGCCGCTGATCCTGCACAAGGGCGCGCGGCACGAGCGGGACGGCGAAAGCTATCAGGAAGAGGTGGCCGATGTGCTGCGGCAGGGTGCGGCCCTGCCCTGGCCCGGGGAAAAGCGGCCCGCCTGAGCAGCCAATCCTCTATCGCGGCGAGTCGATCGCCAAGGCGGTGACGTGGTATCGGGGACTGCCATCAGAGCGTCGCCGGCGCCTGTCTGACCGGATGCTCATATGGGTAGGACCCTTGCGTCTTTCAAGCGTTACATAGTCGTTTTACCGTGGCTTTGCGCCTTTATTGCAAGGCCGAGCGGCGGTTTTTGGCAGTCTTCAGCCGATGCAACAAATTGATGACAAAACTGTGCGCCTGCAGCGTGACAGAAGCATTTTCTTATGCTCCACTTGAGGTGTCCTGCTGACGCAGGGCGTATTTTGCTCAAAAAGGAGGAACGGCATGAGCCTCAGCTCGCATCTCACGGAACTGAAGAAGAAGCACGAGCACCTCAGCATGGAAGTCGAACAGGCCCAACGTGCACCCAGTACCGACGGTCTGGAAGTCGCTGCCATGAAAAAGCAGAAACTGAAGCTCAAGGAAGAGATTGAGCGATTGTCCGCAAGCGAACTGGCGCACTGACGCGCGAGCAACTCGGGCGCAGCCGCAAACCGGAGCAAAACCGGCACGGGCGGCGCGCCCACGATATGTCTGATGAAATTGGGCTGCCAGATCTGGTGGCCCTTTTGCTTTTGAAAGGGGCTGTCCGGGCGAACCGCGTGCGAGTGGTCAGGAATGTTGCATTCAGGGGTGGGCGATATCGGTGACCGGGATGATATCGAACCGCTCAGACACATAGGATGTCTTGTCGATCTCACCCATGAACCAGTCGCGGAACGCCTTGATCTGGGGGCGATCCTCGGTGCCCTTGGCGCAGACAAAGCGAAACCGTCCTTCGGTTTCAATCGCAGTCGCGAAAGGGGCCACCAGACGCCCGGCGTGCAGATCGGTCACCACCATGGCGCGGCGGCCAAGCACGACGCCCGCCCCGGTCAGGGCGGCATCCACCGCATGGTCGGCCTGCGAGAAATGCGCGCCATGCGTGGGGGCAAAATCGATTCCGACAGCGGCGAACCATGCTGGCCAGTCGCAGGGCGGCTGCAGGAAGTTCAGGGATTCGTCGAACAGAAGCGGCGCCTCGGTCAGGCTTTCGGGGGTTTTGTATTTCTCTGCCAGTTCCGGCGTCATCACCGGTGTCATCCATTCCTTGCGCAGGGGCAGGGACCAAAGGCCCTCGTCCGGGCCGACGCCAAACCGGATTGCCACATCTACCTCGTCGCGCTGGAAATCCATCTGTCTGAGCGTCGCGGAAAAGCGCAGGTCGATTTCGGGATGGGCGCGGGCGAATTCATAAAGACGCGGCGCCAGCCATTTGGCGGTAAAGCCGGGGCCAGCGGTCACCGTCAGTGTGCTGTTGTCCTGCAGCCGCCGGGTGGCGCGCCAGGCATCGCCAAGAATCTCGAAACCCTCGGCGGCGCCTGGGGCCAGCGTGCGTCCGGCCTCGGTCAGCTCCACCGCACGGTTGAGCCGACGGAACAGCTGCGCGCCGAGGTGCTCCTCGAGCGATTTGATCTGAAAAGACAGCGCCGCCGGGGTCACGTTCAGCTCCTCTGCCGCCTTGGCAAAGGACATGTGGCGGGCGGCGGCATCAAAAGCGCGCAGAGCGGTCAGGGGGGGCAGGCGTTCTGGCATAGTCACATAAGTAATACTTAACTGAATGACTGAAAAGTCTCGTTTGTAAGTTTTTTCACCCGCAATCATATTGGTGTCAGGTTAATGATGCTGATCCGAAACGGAGGTTTGCGAGATGGAATATACAGTCAACGCCGATATCAAACTGGCCATGCAGCGTGCACATGAAGAACGCGGCAAGGTGCTGAAATCCTTCTGGGCGCGCCTGTTCCGCCGTGGCAAGCCTTCGCTGGTCAGCACAAGGGTTTCCCGCTGGGCATAGTGCACATGTCCTTACGGGATTGAAAAAGGGCCGGTCCATCAGGACCGGCCCTTGTTGTTTTTACCATTGCGCACTCGGATCAGACGAAGAACTGACCGCCGTTGGCGGAAATGGTCGACCCGTTGATGAAGCCTGCGTCGTCAGAGGCCAGGAAGGTCACGCAGCGGGCGATTTCCTCGGGCTCGCCCAGGCGGCCGGTCGGGATCTGTGCGATGATCGAATCACGCACCTTTTCCGGCACGGCCATCACCATTTCAGTGGCGATATAGCCGGGGCAGATCGCGTTGGCGGTGATGCCTGCGCGGGCGCCTTCCTGCGCCAGGGATTTGACGATGCCCAGATCGCCTGCCTTGGTGGCAGCATAGTTTACCTGAGCGAACTGACCTTTCTGACCGTTGATCGAGGAGATCACGATGATACGGCCGAACTTGCGCTCGCGCATGCCGGGCCAGATCGGGTGAATGGTGTTGAAGACGCCGGTCAGGTTGGTGTCGATCACCTGGTGCCACTGCTCGGGCGTCATCTTGTGGAAGGGGGCATCGCGGGTGATCCCAGCGTTTGCCACCACGACGTCAATGGGACCCAGATCGGCTTCGACCTTTTCGATACCGGCCTTGCTTTCCTCGTAGTCGCCCACGTTCCACTTGTAGGTCTTGATGCCGGTTTCCTCGGTGAATTTGGCCGCGGCTTCGTCATTGCCGGCATAGGTGGCTGCGACGTCATAGCCTTCGGCCTTCAGAGCCTTGGAAATTGCTGCGCCGATGCCGCGGGAGCCGCCTGTGACGAGTGCAGTTCGTGCCATTGAGTTGTCCTCCAGTGATTCATTTACTTGGTAATCTTGCTACATGCAGAGGTTAGTTTGAGCAACAATATTGCGCAACGGATTTTGCTGCGCCGCCGCATAAATTGTCGCACCCCTGACAAACCTTTGAAGCCTAAAAGAAAAGGGCGCCAGCATGGCGCCCTTAGATATGTCCGGTTACGAGGCCACGTTACGGGCGCTCCACGCACATGGCGACGCCCATACCGCCACCGATGCAAAGCGTGGCGAGGCCTTTCTTGGCACCGCGCCGCTTCATTTCAAACAGCAGCGTGTTCAGAACCCGGCAGCCCGAGGCGCCGATGGGGTGGCCGATGGCGATGGCGCCACCGTTGACGTTGACGATGCTGGGATCCCAGCCCATTTCCTTGTTCACGGCGCAGGCCTGCGCGGCAAAGGCTTCGTTGGCCTCAACCAGATCCAGATCCGAGGCGCTCCAGCCTGCCTTCTCCAGCGCCTTGCGGGAGGCGTGGATCGGGCCGACGCCCATGATCGAGGGATCGACGCCAGCGGTGGCATAAGAGGCGATGCGGGCCAGCGGCTCGATACCGCGTTTCTCGGCTTCATCGGCGCTCATCAGCAGGGTGGCCGCAGCACCGTCGTTCAGCCCGGAGGCGTTGGCAGCGGTGACCGATCCGTCCTTGGTGAAGGCGGGGCGCAGTTTCTGCATGGCTTCGATGGTGGCGCCGTGACGGATGTATTCGTCGCTGTCCACCACGATGTCGCCCTTGCGGGTTTTCACGGTGAAGGGGGTGATTTCATCAACGAACTTGCCCGCCTTCTGGGCGGCTTCGGCCTTGTTCTGGCTGCCGACGGCGAATTCGTCCTGCTGATCGCGGGAGATCTGCCACTGTTCGGCGACGTTTTCAGCGGTCTGGCCCATGTGGTAGCCGTTGAAGGCATCCCACAGACCGTCACGGATCATGGTGTCGATATACTTCATGTCGCCCATCTTGTGACCGGCGCGCAGATTTGCGGCGTGGGGCGACAGGGTCATGCTTTCCTGGCCGCCGGCGCAGACGATGGCGGCATCGCCCAACTGGATGTGCTGTGCGCCGAGGGCCACGGCGCGCAGACCGGAGCCGCAGACCTGGTTGATGCCCCAGGCGGCGCTTTCGATGGGCAAGCCGGCATTGATATGGGCCTGACGGGCCGGGTTCTGGCCCTGAGCGGCGGTCAGAACCTGACCGAGAATGGTTTCAGAGATCTCGCTTTTGTCGACGCCGGCGCGGGCAACAACGGCCTCCAGAACAGCGGCACCCAGATCATGGGCGGGCGTATTGGCGAACGAGCCGCCAAAACTGCCGACGGCGGTCCGTGCGGCGGATGCGATTACAACATTGGTCATTGATATGGGTCCTCTGCCATCAATTAACTCCGGAGATGTTGCACCCGCGCGGTCGGTGGTGAAATCAAAACCCCGCGATGGCAAACACGTCCTCCCGTACTCCGGGGCAGGCATAGCGTATTGCTGCACCTGCAGCAATCGACAGGGTGTCCCAGCGGCTGACGGGAAGTCAACCGGCATAAACGCAAAAAACCACCGGTGACGGTGGCTCTTTTTTGGGGGTCATACGGCCAGATGCACAGAAGGCTCTGAAACAAGGAGGCTATTTCCGAGCGCTGCAGTGCAGCGGATCAGGCGCGGCTGCGTTCCTTCAGTTCCTCCAGCCAGGGCGGGCTGACCGTCGGGGCGCCGAACAGGAAGCCCTGCATGCAGTCGACGCCGATGGAAACAAGGTATTGCGCATCGGCTTCGGATTCCACCGACTCGGCCACCACCAGCATGTCGAACTGCTTGGCAATGCCGACCAGAGCGCAGGTCACGGCCTGATTGTCCGGATTGCCGCTGATGCCGCGGATGAACTGACCGTCGATCTTGACCGCGTCAAAGAAGAATTCGCGAAAGTGAGCGATGGCCGTGGTGCCGGCCCCGAAGTTATCCAGCGCAAAGGCGATGCCGTGTTTCTGCAGCCGCTCCATGAAGTCGATGACCAGCTCTGGCGCGGCCATGGCCGAGGCTTCGGTGATTTCCAGAACCAGACGTTCGCCAATGGTGGAATCTTTCTTCAGGAAGCGGTTCAGCACGTCCATCCAGCGGCCGTAGCCGATGGAGCGCGCCGACATGTTCACGGACAGGCGGATCTGGGGCGATTTCATCAGCGCCCGCAGCCCGTGCTGCAGCGCCAGACAGTCCAGTGCTCGGCCGATTTCCTTTTCCTCGACCACATGCATGAAGTCACGGGCAGGAATCACCCGGCCGGTGGCATCCAGAACCCGGATGTAACCCTCATAAAAGGCGGTCTGATGCGGGGGCATGGCCTGCATGACCGGCTGGAAGGCCAGCATCGTCTGGTCATGCTTCACCGCCTCGGCAACCATATCCAATGTGGACCGGTCGCGGGATACTACCGCTGCGTTCAGTGGGTTTTCTGAGCCTTCTGGCAGGTCCGCTTTTTTCCAGCGACTGTGTTTCACTGTTTTGCCCCCTGGCTATACCTGTGCCTGATCATGTGCATGGAAACTATGCGTTGCTTTGCACTCTCGGACAAAAGGGTGAACCATGGATTAAAGTTAAAACTTTAGGAAAAGTCGCATCTGATGTCGCGGCCCGGTCTGTCAGGTCGGGTCGGCTGGTTGTTCAAATCCCGGCGTGCCGCGGTCCTCCGGGTTGCGGGCCAGGTATTTCGCCTTGATGGTTTCGCTGGTGTCGCGGCTACCATCGTGGCTGTAGCCGGGCGGCGCCAGCGCATAAAGCAGCCTTTGTTTCAGGGTCAGGCCGGGCTGGGTCATGTCACGGAAAATCCCCACCCATTCGTGAAAGGCGACCCGTAGCGGATTGAAGGTGCCGATGTTGTGGACAAGGCCGTAATCGACGCGGTCGTTCTCCTGTTCAGGAACGAAGGTGCCGAACACCCGGTCCCAGATGATGAAGACGCCGGCATAATTACAGTCCAGATAGCGCGGGTTGCGGCCATGGTGGGCGCGGTGGTGGCTAGGGGTGTTCATCACCGCCTCGAACCAGCGGGGCATCTTGCCAATCGCTTCGGTGTGGATCCAGAACTGGTAGATCAGGTTGAGGCCACCGACGAACAGTACCAGCGCCGGGTGGAATCCCAGCAGCACCAGCGGCGCGCGCACCACCATCATGAAGGTGAAGGTGCCGGTCCAGGTCTGCCGCAGCGCGGTGGTCAGGTTGTAATGCTGGCTGGAGTGATGGTTCACATGGCTGGCCCAGACCCAGCGTACCCGGTGGCCGAACCGGTGCACCCAGTAATAGCGCAGATCATCCAGCACGAAACAGACCAGCACCGCCCAGATCGACGTCCCCATATCAAGCGGCGTGAGCCGCCACAGAACCATGAAGAACGCCCAGGCGATGAAACCCAGCAGGATCCCTGCCGCGACGCTGCCCGCCCCCATGATCAGCGAGGTCAGCGCATCGCGGGTTTCATACCGCCCGCCCCGGCCTTTGATCGCGATCCACAGGAACTCGGCCAGGATCGTCGCGATGAAAAACGGCACCGCGTATTGGGTCACATCGGGGTAAGAGATTGGATCGCTCATCGGCGGGGTTCCTTCAGGACGGGATCATCATCTGTTGCCAGTCTTCGCGTTCGTGCGGCGCAAGAGAGAGCGAGACGCCCGGCGTGCCAAAATCGTGGAACTCCAGCCTGAGGCCGGTTCCGGTTTCAAAGACATCAAAATCAATAAGATGGCGCGCCACGGTGTCGGCGCCAAAGGCCCAGAGAAGGCCGGTTCCGCCTTCGGTCTGAACCAGCGCGGCGTGGCCGTTTTCGGCGATCAGCACCTGGTGGATCACATCATCGGGGAAATGGCGATGCCACTCGGCGCGGGCGTCCTCGACCGACAGCACCGTCTGCGCCGAGCGGCCCGACAGATGCAGGATCGCGGCGACCGCGCTGACGCCGCCGATAACCATGATCAGCAGGATCTCTAGTGGCATATGCTCCTCCCTGATCCCTACATTGGCGGACCGGGAAGGAGCCTGTCAAAGGTCGCGTGAGGTCAAGCCGTGATCGGGGCGCGGCCGGACCCGTTGCGGGATGCGCAGATCAATGCGTTGCAATCATCTCTTTGATGATCGCCTTGGCGCTGTCGCTGTTCCATTCCGCATCGCCCAGAAGGCGGGCAACCTCTTCGCCTTCGCGGTTGATCAGAACGGTAATGGGCAGGCCGATCACTGCCATGTTGCGGGCCAGTGCCTGTTTCGGATCGGTGTGGCGGGGCAGGCCGGTGATGCCGTTTTCCTCGAAGAACTTGACGATACCGGCGGGGGAATTGCGCCCGGTGGCGATGGTCAGAACCTCGAAGTCCTCGCCGCCGAACTCTTCCTGCAACTCGGCGATTTGCGGCATTTCCTTGCGGCAGGGGGCACACCAGGTCGCCCAGAAGTTCAGCAGAACGATCTTGCCCTGATAATCGGTCAGCGTGGCGGTGCCGCCATCGTTTTCCAGAAAGAACTCCGCGTCAGAGACGGGGCGCGGCTCGGAATGGACGACCAGCCGTTTCAGACTGTCGGCGCGCAGCGCCTCCAGCGTCGCGACATCTGCGGCGAAGGCGGCATTTGCACCCAAGGCAAGGGCCATATAAAGGGTGAGGTGACGAAACAGACGCATGTTATCTCCGGGGTTCAGCCATGACAGATCAATCCTCAAACCAGATGTGGGGCGGCCGCTTTGCCGCTGGCCCTGACGCGATCATGGAGGCAATTAATGCCTCAATCGGGTTTGACAAGCGTATGGCAGCCCAGGACATCGCAGGCTCAAGAGCCCATGCCGCCATGCTGGCCGCGACAGGCGTCATTACGGATAACGACGCCGAGGCCATTCGGGAAGGGCTACTCACGGTCTTGTCAGAGATCGAAAGCGGCAGCTTCCAGTTCTCTACCGCGCTGGAAGACATCCATATGAACGTCGAAGCGCGCCTGAAAGAGGTGATCGGAGAGCCCGCCGGGCGTCTGCACACCGGCCGGTCGCGCAATGATCAGGTGGCGACCGATTTCAAACTCTGGGTGCGCGATCAGTTCGACGCTGCCGAAAAGGGCCTGCTGGCGCTGATCAAGGCGCTGGTCGATCAGGCCGAGGCTGGCGCCGACTGGGTGATGCCCGGCTTTACCCACCTGCAGACCGCGCAGCCGGTAACCTGGGGCCATCACATGATGGCCTATGTGGAAATGTTCGGCCGTGATCTGTCCCGCGTGCGTGATGCCCGCGCCCGGATGAACGAATCGCCCCTGGGTGCGGCGGCGCTGGCTGGCACCTCCTTCCCCATCGACCGTGACATGACCGCATCGGCGCTGGGCTTTGACCGTCCTGCGGCAAACTCGCTCGATGCCGTGTCGGATCGCGATTTCGCGCTGGAGTTCCTGAGCACCGCATCGATCTGCGCCGTGCACCTCAGCCGTTTTGCCGAAGAGCTGGTGATCTGGTCCTCGGCCCAGTTCCGCTTCGTGACGCTTTCGGATCGCTTCTCCACCGGCTCCTCGATCATGCCGCAGAAGAAGAACCCGGATGCGGCCGAACTGATCCGCGCCAAGGTGGGCCGGATCTTCGGCGCCAATACCGCGCTGATGATGGTGATGAAGGGCCTGCCGCTGGCCTATTCCAAGGATATGCAGGAAGACAAGGAGCAGGTCTTTGATGCAGCCGACAACTGGATGCTGGCGCTGGCTGCGATGGAAGGCATGGTCAAGGATATGACTGGCAACCGCGAGTCGCTGGCTGCCGCCGCAGGTTCGGGTTTCTCCACCGCCACCGATCTGGCCGACTGGATGGTGCGGGTTCTGAAGGTGCCCTTCCGCGATGCCCACCATGTCACCGGCGCCTTGGTCGCGATGGCCGAGGGCCGTGGTTGCGATCTGCCTGACCTCAGTCTTGAGGACATGCAGGGCGTGCACGAAGGCATCACCGAGGATATCTTCACCGTTCTGGGAGTCGAAAACTCGGTCAACTCGCGCATGTCCTATGGCGGCACAGCGCCCGCGCAGGTGCGCGCGCAGGTGAAGCGCTGGAAAGAGATCCTGGCGGGCTAAGCAGCCATTCGCCGAGATCCTGTGGCGGGGGCGCTTGTGATTGGCCAGCGCCCCGCCCATATTGAATGAATACCCACCCGAGCCGAGGGCTTCTCTCCGATGCGCGTTCTTGTTGTTCTTTTCGTTGCAGCCATAACGCTTGCGGCCTGCGGCGTGGATGGAGAACCGGTGCGCCCCACGCTGAATGCCGGGGTTGGGGTCTCTACCAGCGGTGTCCATGCCGGGGGCAGCGTTGGCGTGCAGCAGGGACCGTTCAGCCTTCTTCTGGGCTTCTGATGCCTTCGCGCGCGGCCTGCGCCGTCCTCTGGCTGCCGGTCGTGGTCGCTTTGGCGGGATGTGAGCCGTCGGCCTCTGAACGCACTGCGGGTACCGCAAGCGGTAGCTCTGCGTCTCAGACACCCGGGTCGGGTGTGACAGTTTCGGGGTACGCCCGGGTTGGCGTTTCTATCGGGAACTGAACGCCGAAACCTTTGTCCCGGCACGATTTGAACAAATCCCAGCATAGTGATCGCCCAGCGACCGGCTGCCATATTGCGGTCCGATGGCGTCCTGCTGGCAGGAGGTCAGGAAAAACTCGAACGGCCCCCAGACGTGACGCGGGGTGCAACGTTTCATCACTGATAGGGTTGCATGGCCCAGCCACAGCGGCAGGTGGGTGATCCGGGCGGGTTTACCGAGGGCGTCAAAGGCCAGTTCTGCGATCTGATCGAGGCTCAGCACCTCGGGGCCGCCGATCTCCACATCCGCCTCCCCGGCTTCGATGGCATCAAGAATGGCACAGGACAGATCGCGGGCATGAATCGGATTGATCCGCACCGATCCGTCACCGATCAGCCAGACCCGGCCCTTTTTCGCCATCGACAGGATCTCTTCCATATCGGCAAAGAACCCGTTGGGGCGGATGACGCACGCCTGCAGCGGGGCGGTTTGCAGCACGCCGACGAACCGCGATTTGGCCGCCACCAGATCAGAGGTGGGGGTGCCCCGGGTCAGCACATGCACATAGGCAAACTGACCGACCCCGGCGTTCACCGCCTCTTTCAGCAGGTTGAGGTTGGCCTGATAATCCACATCCAGATAGGTCACACGGTCGGTCTGCCGGGTCAGCCCCAAGGCCGAGACAACGAGTTCCACCCCATCCATAAGTCCGCTGAGGCTGGCCGGGTCGGTGGCCTCTGCGGTGACGATTTCAACACCTCGGGGAAACCCGGACGTATCCGAGCCGGACCGGACCAGTGCCCGCACGGAGTAGCCCCGGGCCGACAGTTGCGCCACCAGATGGCGCCCCAGATGGCCAGTTGCACCGGCGACAAATGCAATCTTCTGATTTTCACTCATTGACACTAATCCATTTTTGACCAATTGGTCAGATATAGCGCGCTATCTAGGGGCCGCATGACTGACCCGCAAGTCATTTATATGCCGGGATAGGTCAACCCCGCTATGCATTCCGTGCAATCAGGCCCAAAAGGAACGGCAATGCCGAAGATCGTCGACAAGGATAAAATGAGGGCTGAGATCCTCGAGGCGGCGATGATGTGTTTTGCGCGCACGGGCTATCAGGCCACCAAAATGACCGATATTGCTAGGGCCGCAGGCGTGGCCAAGGGCACGCTCTATCTGTATTGCGACGGCAAGGATGACCTCATCCTGAGCTTGATCGGGCAATACTTCGACGGGCTGAGGGGCCAGATCACCCTGCTGCCCGCCCCGCAGACGCTTGAGCTTTATCTGGATGGCCTGCGCCAGACGGTGATCCTGGCGCAGCGTGATATGACATCGCTGATCTTTGAAGTGCTGGGACCGGGGTTCAAGGATTCCCGTGCCGTAGAGATCATCGACGGGTTTTTCGATTGGCTGGCCCGGCACTGGGCAGAACATTTCGCAGACCTTGCCGAAGCGCAGGAAATCCGCGCCGACTGCGATCCGATGGCGCTGGCGCGGGCGGTGATCGCGATGCTGGACGGGGTTTTCCTGCATCTGAGCCTGTTCGATGCGGGGTCCAAGATCGCCACCCTGCGGCGCGAGACCGCCTTTACCATGATCGCATCGGGGCTGCGGGGATAAACGCGCAGTGGACAGCGCTGTAGCAGGACAAATTCCATTGATCCGGCGGCCTCTTTTGGTCTAATCGCCAAGACATGGATCATTTTCTTTACCGCGATGGCGCGCTCTGCGCCGAGGACGTTCCGGTGGCTGAAATCGCCGCCGCCGTAGGCACGCCGTTCTATGTCTATTCCACCGCGACGCTGCTCAGGCATTTCCGCCTGTTCGACGAGGCGCTGGAAGGCACCGAGCATCTGGTCTGTTTTGCGATGAAGGCGGCCAGCAACCAGGCCATCCTGCAGACGCTGGCGCAGGCGGGCGCGGGCATGGATGTGGTCAGTCAGGGCGAATACCTGCGGGCCAAGGCGGCTGGTGTGCCGGGCGACAAGATCGTCTTTTCCGGCGTTGGCAAAACGGCCGAGGAAATCCGCTGCGCCCTGTCCGGTGGCATCCGCCAGTTCAACGTGGAATCCGAGCCCGAGATGGAGGTGATCAACGCGGTTGCGCTGGAACTGGGCACCCGTGCGCCGATCACCATCCGCATCAACCCCGATGTCGATGCGAAGACCCACGCCAAGATCGCCACCGGAAAATCCGAGAACAAATTCGGCATCCCGATTTCCCGCGCCAGCGAGGTCTACGCCCATGCCGCCAGCCTGCCGGGGCTGGAGGTGATCGGGATCGACGTGCATATCGGCTCGCAACTGACCGAGCTGGCTCCGTTCGAGGCCGCCTATCAGAAGGTTGCGGAGCTGACCGAGACCTTGCGCGCCGAAGGTCATGACATCCGCCGCCTCGATCTGGGGGGTGGGCTTGGCATTCCCTATACCCGCTCGAACGAGGCGCCGCCGCTGCCGGTGGAGTATGGCGCCCTGATCAAGCGTACGCTGGGCCACCTCGGCTGCGAGATCGAGATCGAACCGGGTCGCCTGATCGCGGGCAATGCCGGGCTGATGGTCAGCAAGGTAATTTATGTGAAATCCGGCGAGGGCCGTGATTTCCTGATCATCGATGGAGCCATGAACGATCTGATCCGCCCCGCCATGTACGAGGCGCATCACGATATCGTGCCGGTGATCGAACCGGAGCCGGGCGTCGAGAGCCAGCCTTATGATATCGTCGGGCCGGTCTGCGAATCCGGCGATACCTTTGCCAAGCAGCGCGATATGCCGCCGCTGGCTGCCGGGGATCTGATCGCCTTCCGCAGCGCCGGAGCCTATGGCGCGGTGATGTCGAGCGAATACAACTCGCGCCCTCTGATCCCCGAGGTACTGGTGCATGGGGATCAATTCGCGGCTATTCGCCGACGTCCGACCTTTGACGAAATGATAAACCGCGATACCATTCCGGAATGGCTCTGATCGCGGCTGCGGATTTTTCGCGGTCGGGGCACCCCCGCAACCGCGCCCGCACCCGCGCAGAGAGGCATCGCCGAAATGGCCGCATCCGACGCTGCATTCCCCAAGGCTGACCCGCGTCTGAAACCGCTGCGCTGGCCCCTGCGCCTAACGCGGGCGGGCATGATCGCGGAGCAGCTGCTGCGCGCCCTTTGGCCTGCGGCATCGGTGCTGATGCTGGCGCTGGCGGCGGTGATGCTGGGGCTGCACGATGAATTACCGGTCGAACTGGTCTGGTCTGGTGCCGTGCTCAGCGCGCTAGCGCTGGGGCTGGCGCTCATCTGGGGCATCAAACGGTTTTCCTGGCCAAGCCATGCGTCGGCGCTGGCGCGGCTGGACGCAACCCTGCCGGGGCGGCCGGTCAGCGCGCTCTTGGACAGTCAGGCGATTGGCGCTTCCGACCCGGCCTCGGCGGCCCTATGGCAGGCGCATCAGCGGCGCATGGCGACAGCGGCGCGGCAGGCCCGCGCGCCCTCTCCAAATCTGAAAATCGCAGCGGCGGATCCCTTTGCCCTGCGGTATATGGCACTGCTGGCGCTGGTAGTTGCGCTGGTCTTCGGCTCGTTCTGGCGGGTCAGCAGCCTCAGTGGCATGACACCGGGCGCGGCCTCAGCGATGAACGGGCCGACCTGGGAAGGCTGGATCGCACCGCCGCGTTACACGGGCCTGCCGGTTCTTTACCTCAACGATCAGCCTGCCGGAGAGCTGACCCTGCCCGAGGGCAGCCAGATCACCCTGCGGTTCTATGGTGAGATCGGCGCATTGACGCTGGATGAGACCGTTTCCGCCCGCACTGGCGAACTGCCCCCGGCGACCGATCCGCAGCAGGAATTCGAGGTCCGTCAGGAAGGTCAGCTGGCCATCGCCGGGCAGGGCGGGCGCGATTGGCAGGTCACGGTGACGCCGGATGCACCGCCCGCAGTTGCGGTGGCGGGCGCGCCGGATCTAGGCCCCGAAGGCGCGCTGAACCTACCCTTCGCGGCGCAGGATGATTACGGCGTCGTCGGCGGAACCGTGCGGATTTCTCTGGACCTTGCGGCGCTGGACCGGCGGCACGGGCTGCAGATCGACCCGGACCCGCGCGAGGATATCGTACTGGACCTGCCGCTGCCTCTCACCGGCGGGCGCAGCGATTTTACCGAACGCCTGATCGAGGATTTCTCGCAGCATCCCTGGGCCAATTTGCCGGTCACTTATACCTTCACCGCGCAGGACGCGGCGGGGCAGAGCGGCACGGCGGCTCCATTTGGCGCGCCGCTGACAGCGCGGCGCTTTTTTGATCCGCTGGCCGCCTCGGTAGCAGAGCAGCGCCGTGATATCCTTTGGGCGCGGGCCAATGCGCCGCGGGTGGCGCAGATCCTGCGGGCGGTGTCGCATCGCCCCGATGGGGTTTTCCGCGATGCGGGCAGCTATCTGCGCCTGCGCGGCATTCTGCGGCGGCTCGAAAGCCATCTGGCGGCAGGCGCACTGACATCCCCTGCGCAGGAAGACATCGCAGCGGCGCTGTGGGATCTGGCCATCGCGCTCGAGGAAGGCGATGTGGGCGACGCGCTGGAGCGGATGAAACGCGCTCAGGAGCGGCTGAGCCAGGCCATGCGCGAAGGCGCCAGCGATCAGGAGATCGCCCGCCTGATGCAGGAGCTGCGCGAAGCAACCGATGATTACCTGCGCCAGCTGCAACGGCAGGCCGAACAGAACGGCGAGATGATGGAACCGGGTGAGATGCCCGAGAACATGATGCAGCTCAGCCAGGACGACCTGCAGGCGATGATGGACCGCATTCAGGAACTGATGGAGCAGGGTCGCATGGCCGAGGCCGAGCAGGCCTTGCGTGAATTCCAGCAGATGATGGAAAACATGCGCATGACCCGCGGCCAGCAGGGCCAGCAGGGCGGCGATCAGGGACGTCAGGCCATGGAAGGTTTGGCAGAAACCCTGCGCGAACAGCAGGGTCTTTCCGATCAGGCCTTCCGCGATTTGCAGGAACAATTCAACAGCGACGCGCAGCGCGGTCAGAGTCAGGGCAACGAGGGCCGCAACGGCGGTCAGGGCCGTGGACAGAGCCACGATGGAACCGGCGGCACTGGCGAGGGCGGCGAACAATCCGGGCAACAGCAGGGTGGCGGCGGCGATCCGGGGCAAAGCCAGCCGGGGCAGGGTGGCTCTGGTGCCGATGGCAATCCCAGCGCGGGCGATCTGGCCCAGCGTCAGCAGGCCCTGCGGAACGAGCTGGAACGTCAGCGTGACGGCCTGCCCTTTGGGGGCGAGGAAGGGCGCAATGCCCGCGATGCGCTGGATCGGGCAGGCCGCGCCATGGAGGGTGCCGAAGAGTCGTTGCGGAACGGCGATCTGGCCGAGGCCATCGACCAGCAATCCGATGCGATGGAGGCCCTGCGCGAAGGCATGCGCTCGCTTGGCGAAGCCATGGCACAGCGCCAGCAGCCGGGACAGAACCAGGGACAGCAGGGACAGGCCCAGCCCAATGGCTCGGCCGAGGGGCTGGATCCGCTGGGACGCGCCAGCGGCATGGACAATGGCGACAGAGGTGCGGTTCCGGACCGGGGTTCGGCGCATGGCCGGGCCTGGGATCTGTTGGAGGAAATCCGTCGCCGGTCGCAGGATCGCAGCCGTAGCGAGGAAGAGCGCAACTATCTGCAGCGGCTGTTCGACCGGTTCTGAAGCGGCTAGGGCTGAATTGAGACCCTATGCGTGGCATTCTTTAAGGAAATGACGGTCTCAAACGCAGTTGATCAATGCGCCTGCTGGACCAGAAGCGGTGATCAGGGCTGCGGTGTTTGCAGCGCCTTGACCTGCGCATCCAGCCACAGCCGCGCCTGATCGACCCAGGTGACATAGCTGCTGAGGTAAGGATCGGCCTGCGGTACCGCCTCGGCGATCTTGGCGGCGTTGGTGTAGATCATCATCAGGATCAGCGCGAGCAGGATGGTGAGCGCAAAACCGCGTGCAAAGCCGCTTTTGCGTGGCACTGGCGTGTCCTCGGCAGCGGCCTGAACGGCGGCGGCATCCCCGGCGCGCAGGGTCGAGTTGATCTCTTCGATATCCGGCAGCACGCCCCGGCGTTGTCCGCTGGCTTCGGCTGCCAGTTGACGCGGGTCCTGCCCCTTGATCCGGGCCATCCGGTCCTTGGCCTGACGGGCGCGCAGGGCCTGTTCGTTTTCGGGCAGATCATCCAGACCCAGATTGGGCTGGCTCTCCAGCCCCTGTGCAGGCGCAGAGGCCGCGCGGAGGGAGGCTTCGCGCTCCGCCTCTTCGCGCAGGATGTCCGATAGCGCCGGGTCCAGGCCCCGCTGCCGCCGCGCGGCGCGTTCGGCTTCGTCATCCATGTCAGGGGCGGGGGCAGGCTCTTCCGGCTCGTCCTCTTCCTCGGCTGGCAGCTCCTCGGAGGTGGTCAGATCCTCTGCCGCCTCGGGTATCTGCTCTTCTTCAACATGGGTAGCGTGTTCTGGGGAAGGTGTTTCCTCGGCTGCGGCCTCTGATGTGATGGTTTCTTCTTTGGCGACCTGTTCGGATACCTCTGGTGTGCCCTCAGGCTCTGGGGCTGCGTCCTCGGCCACAGGGGGCTCTGCGCTGGCGCCTGCAGCGGGCTGGAACCAGGTGGTGCCGCAGCTGGAGCACTGAACATCGCGTCCTTCTTCCGGGATAACGTCATCCGGCACTTCGTACTGGGCAGCGCAATTCGGACATGTCAGGCGCATTCTCGGTCTCCTTGGACCCGGAGTCTTCCGGGTGCAATTCAGCGGTATTTTCAAATGACCATAGGGAGTTCGGGGCCATCAAGGAAGGGGCAATTGCGCGGGGCGCCGCGCACGCGGGCGTGACCGGCGGCGCCCGCACGGCTGCGGGCCATTGAAACTGGCGGTGCTCTGGGGCAAAACGAGCAAGCAGCACCAGGGGGACGCCGTGATCGAGCTGGACAACGTAGGCTACAATTATGGCGGCGGAGAGCTGCTGAGCAATCTGTCGATGCAGCTGGCGCCGGGATCCTTCCATTTCCTGACTGGTCCTTCGGGCACCGGCAAGACAACCCTGCTGAAGCTTTGCTATGGAGCGCTGACCCCGACCTCGGGGCGGGTGCGCGTCTTCAACATGGATGTCAAAGGGCTGGACCGGGACCAGATGGCCTTTCTGCGCCGCAGGGTCGGCGTGGTGCATCAGGATTGCCGGTTTCTGGACCACCTGCCGGTGATCGAGAATATCGCCCTTCCGCTAACCGTCTCGGGGCGGGATCTGGGGCAGGAGCAGGCGAACCTGCGCGAATTGCTGAACTGGGTCGGGCTTGCGGAGCGCTCGGATGCGCTGCCGCCAGAGCTGTCCGGCGGCGAACGCCAGCGTGCGGCGCTGGCGCGGTCGGTGATCCTGTCGCCGGATGTGATCATCGCCGACGAGCCGACTGGGAACGTCGATTGGGAAATGTCGCAACGGCTGCTGCAATTGCTGGTCGAGCTGAACCGCATGGGCAAGACCATCCTTGTGGCAACCCATGATCTGTCGCTGATCCGGGCGGCCAAGAACCAGGTTCAGGCCCGGGTGCTGAGGATTTACGACAAACAGCTGCATCTTGCGGGAGCGGATCTATGAGCAGGGACGGCTTTGGCGGGCGCCTGCGGGCGCTGATCAGCGGCGATGCACAGGCCGACCGGGTGGTGCCCCCCAGTGGCTTCACGGCGCAGCTGACCCTGTTTGCCGCGGGCGCGATGGCGTTTCTGGCGGTCTTTGCGCTGGCGCTGTCGCTGGCCTCGGGGCGGCTGGCGGACCGTTGGGCGGATGAACTGGCCCGCGCCGCGACCCTGCGCATCAATGCTCCCGCCGAACAGCGTGCCGCCCAGACCGAGGCGGCCCTGACCATTTTGCGGCAGACGCCGGGCGTGGCCTCGGCACGCGCCTTTACCCCCGAGGAACAGGCGGCGCTGCTGGCGCCCTGGTTCGGCGCCTCGGTGCCGATTGATGCGCTACCGGTGCCGCAGCTGATCGAGGTGATCGAGGATGATCCCGGCTATGATGCCACCGGGCTGCGCCTGCGCCTGCAGGCCGAAGTGCCCGGTGCGGTGCTGGACGATCACACCCGCTGGCGGGCGCCGCTGGTGGATGCGGCGCAATCGCTGCGGCGTCTGGCGGTGGTGTCGATCCTGCTGATCGGTGGCGCCATGGGGGCGATGATCTCGCTTGCGGCCAATGCGGCGCTTGCGGCCAATGCCCAAGTGATCGAAGTGCTGCGCCTTGTCGGCGCGCAGGACAGCTATATCGCGCAGGCCTTTATCCGCCGCTTTACCCTGCGGGCCTTCAGCGGCGCGGTTGTGGGGATGGGATTTGGCATGTTGGGTGTCTGGCTGATGCCTGCCGCCTCGGACGAGGGCGGCTTTCTGACCGGGCTTGGCTTTCAGGGCTGGGGCTGGCTGCTGCCGCTGGTCATTCCGGTGCTGGGGGCGCTGGTGGCCTATGTGGCGACGACCCGCGCGGCCAACAAACGTCTGGGAGAATTGACGTGAAGGATGCAATTCAATGGCTGCGCTCGCTGCTGTTCGTGGGCCAGATCTACCTGATGATGCCGGTGATTGGCCTTGCCTTTGCGCCCTGGGCGATCTTCAGCAAGCGCGGTGCGCGCGTCTGTTGCAAGACCTATTCGCGCTGGGTGTTCTGGAGCGCCCGCTGGATGGTTGGCATCCGCTGCGAGGTGCGCGGCACCCCGCCATCGGGTGAGGCGCTGATCGCGGCCAAGCATCAATCGTTCCTTGATATCATGATGATCTTCACCGCGCTGCCAACGGCCAAGTTCATCATGAAAAAGGAAATCCTGCGCACCCCGGTGATCGGTCAATACGCCAAGCTCTTGGACTGTGTGGCGGTGGATCGGGGCAAGCGCGGCGCCGCCATCCAGAAGATGGTTGCCGATGTGCATGCCGGGCGGCAGGAGGCGGGCCAGTTGGTGATCTACTCGCAAGGCACCCGCGTGGCCCCAGGCGTGAAGGCCGAGTATAAGGTCGGCACCGGCGTGCTCTACGAACAGCTGCAGCAGACCTGCGTGCCGGTGGCCACCAACGTTGGTGTGTTATGGCCGCGCAAGGGGATCATGCGCCGCCCCGGCGTTGCAGTGGTGGAGTTCCTGGACCCCATCGAACCGGGGCTGGAGCGGCAGGAATTCATGAAGATATTGGAAGAACGGGTCGAAGAGCGATCCGATGCATTGATGCGCGAAGCGGGGTTTGAACCGGATGGATTACATCGAAACACTTGAAGATCTGGAGGCGCTTTACGGGGAACCGGGAGCGCCTTCTTTACGAAAAGTGGCACGGCGGATAACGCCGCTTTACCGCAAATGGATCATGGCCTCGCGGCTGTGCGTCCTCTCGACCGTCGGTCCCGAAGGCACCGATGCAAGCCCGCGCGGCGACGATGGCCCCTGCGTGCTGGAGCTGGACCCCGGCACCCTGGCGCTGCCTGATTGGCGCGGCAACAACCGGATCGACTCGCTTCGTAATATCGTGCGCGATCCCCGGGTATCGCTGATGTTCTTCGTGCCCGGTTCAAACAACGTGGTGCGTCTCAATGGTCAGGCACGGATCACCGCCGATGAAGCCCTGCGCGCCCGCTTTGACCGGAACGGCAAGCAGCCCGCCACGGTGCTGGTGATCGCCATCGACGAGATCTACAGCCAATGCGCCCGCGCCCTGATGCGGGCGGGAACCTGGACCGCAGGCGATCAAAGCGAAGGCCTGCCCAGCATGGGAGAGATCCTCGCCGAGCAGACGAATGGCGAGGAAGGCGGCAAACCCTATGATGATGCCTGGGGCGCACGGGCGGCTGCGACCATGTGGTGAGAGGGCAGGAGCCAGCGCGGCCTGCGTATTCTGCACCGGCCTGCTAAATGAAAACGCCCCTGCAGCATGTTGCGGGGGCGTTTGTTTTTGGTCAAAGGGCAGGCTGCCCTCATATGCCTGATGTCAGGCGTGGATCGCGCCGTCGCCGCAGGCGAGTGCGGCTTCGCGCACCGCTTCGGAGTAGGTCGGGTGCGCGTGGCAGGTCAGGGCCAGATCCTCGGCAGAGGCGCCGAATTCCATCGCAACGCAGACCTCGTGGATCAGATCACCGGCGCCGGGGCCGATGATGGCAGCGCCCAGGATGCGGTCGGTTTCCTTGTCCGCGATCAGTTTGACGAAGCCTTCGCCCTGGTGCACGGCCTTGGCGCGGCCATTGCCCATAAAGTTGAACTTGCCGACCTTCAGCTTGCGGCCTTCGGCCTTGAGCGCGTCCTCGGTGGCGCCGACGGTGGCAACCTCGGGGGTGGTGTAGACGACACCGGGGATCACGCCATAGTTCACGTGGCCATGCTTGCCCGCGATCACCTCGGCCACCGCCATGCCTTCGTCCTCGGCCTTGTGGGCCAGCATCGGGCCCTCGATTACGTCGCCGATGGCGTAGATGCCCGGCACGCTGGTGGCCCATTTCGCATCGGTCGCGATCTGGCCGCGTTCGGTCAGTTTGACCCCCAGCGCATCAAGGCCCAGCCCCTCAGCATAGGGTTTGCGGCCGGTTGCAACGAGCACCACATCGGCGTCCAGCACCTCGGCATCGCCGCCTTTTTTCAGCTGGTAAGTCACCTTGCCCTTGGTCTTGGTGGTCTCGACGCCCTGAACGGCGGCGCCCATGATGAAGTTGAGGCCCTGCTTTTCAAGGATCCGTTTGAAGGTGCGCTGCACGTCCTTGTCCATGCCGGGGCAGACCGCGTCCATGTACTCGACGACGGTCACCTCCGAGCCAAGGCGGGCATAGACCGAGCCAAGCTCCAGCCCGATGACGCCCGCACCGATGACGACCATCTTTTTCGGCACCTTGGGCAACTCCAGCGCGCCGGTGCTGTCCACCACGATGCCCTTGTCGTTGTCGACCTCGACGCCGGGGAGGGAGGAGGGAACCGAGCCGGAGGCGATCACGATGTTCTTGGCCTCGTGCACGTCGTCGCCGACCTTGACCTGACCAGCAGCGGGGATCGAGGCCCAGCCTTTCAGCCAGTCGATCTTGTTCTTCTTCATCAGGAATTCGACACCGCCGGTGTTCTGGCCGATGACATCGTCCTTGTAGGCCTTCATCTGGTTCCAGTCGACGGACGGCGATTTGCCCTTGAGACCCATCTTGGCAAAGTTGTGCTCTGCCTCGTGCAGGGAGTGGGTCGCGTGCAGCAGCGCCTTGGACGGGATACAGCCCACGTTGAGGCAGGTGCCGCCAAGGGTTTCACGCCCTTCGACGATAGCGGTCTTCAGACCCAGCTGGGCGCAGCGGATGGCGCTGACATAGCCGCCGGGGCCGGCGCCGATGATGATCACGTCATAGGAAGCCATGGGAGGTCCTTTCGTTGGAACTAAGGAGAGGGCAGGGGCAATGGTCACGCATCGCCAGCGGCCCGTATTCGGGAATATGAGGAGGAGCGCCGCGCATCAGATCAGCGCCGCGATCAGCATGAGGGTGGTGGCCAGGAAGCCGACCGACCAGACGACCGACCGCCAGGGCGTGAGGCCGAATGCATAGGCGGGCACGTACAGAACCCGGCTCAGCACATAGACCCAGCCGCAGGCGGCGGTGAAGGGGGTGGACTGGCCGCCAAGGGTCACCACCACACATGCGATGGTGAAGAGGATCAGCCCTTCGAAGTGATTGTTCAGCGCCCGTTGCAGGCGGCCTGCCGTGCCGGTCAGTTGCACCGGCGTGTCACGCGGCCCCATTGCTACCTTGGGGCCGACCTGCCGGTTGGCGGTGATGGAATAGGCGAAGAATTGCAGAACCTGCAGCAGGGCGGCAAGTGTGAGGGCGGTGAGTTCAGCGGTCATTCCTAGCCTCTTCGTTTGCCCGGCAGTGCCGGGCAGCGCCCGACCCTCCCCACGGGAGGGCGCTTTCGCACCCACCCAGGGTCGGGCGCTGCCCTATGTTCTTTACAGATCCATCAGCAGGCGGCGGGGATCTTCCAGGGCTTCCTTGACGCGCACCAGGAAGGTCACGGCGCCTTTGCCGTCGACGATGCGGTGGTCATAGCTGAGCGCCAGATACATCATCGGGCGGATCACCACCTCACCATTGATGGCCATCGGGCGGTCCTGGATCTTGTGCATACCCAAAATACCCGATTGCGGCGGGTTCAGGATCGGCGAGGACATCAAGGAGCCATAGACACCACCGTTGGACAGGGTGAAGGTGCCGCCCTGCATCTCAGCCATCGACAGCTTGCCGTCACGGGCGCGCTTGCCCTTCTCGGCGATTGCCTTTTCGATCTCGGCAAAGGACATGCTGTCCGCATCGCGAATGACCGGAACCACGAGGCCGGTGGGGGTGCCGGCAGCAACGCCCATATGCACGAAGTTCTTGTAGACGATGTCGGTGCCGTCGATTTCGGCGTTGACCTCGGGAACTTCTTTCAGCGCGTGGCAGCAGGCTTTGGTGAAGAAGGACATGAAGCCGAGACGCACGCCGTGCTTCTTCTCGAACTGGTCCTTGTACTGATTGCGCAGGGCCATCACCTCGGTCATGTCCACCTCATTATAGGTGGTCAGCATGGCGGCGGTGTTCTGGCTGTCCTTCAGACGCTTGGCGATGGTCTGGCGCAGGCGGGTCATCTTCACCCGCTCTTCGCGTGCAGCATCATCGGCAGCAACCGGTGCGCGCGGTGCGGCCGGGGCAGCAGCAGGCGCGGGGGCAGAGGCTGCGGCGGCCACGGCGCGGGCAACGTCATCCTTCATGATGCGGCCATCGCGGCCGGTGCCTTCGACATTGGCAGCGGAGATCCCGGCTTCGGCCATGGCCTTTTCCGCCGAGGGCGCATTGGCGACGTCCTTGGCCGCGGCGGCAGGTGCCGCAGCTGCAGCGGGCGCAGCAGCCGGGGCCGCCGCCACCGCAGCACCGGAGCCCGAGATCACGCCGAGTTTCGCCGAGGCATCCACGGTGGTGCCTTCGGGCGCGGTGATTTCGGCCAGAACGCCAGCGGCGGGCGCGGGCACTTCGACAGAGACCTTGTCAGTTTCCAGCTCGCAGAGCATTTCATCCTGCGCGACAGTGTCGCCGACCTTCTTGAACCAGGTGGAGACGGTCGCCTCGGTCACGGATTCGCCAAGGGTCGGCACCATCACGTCGGTGGAGGCACCGCCGGCCGCGGCGGTGTCATCCCCGCCTGCGGGGGCCGCTTCGGCCTGCGCAGCAGCCTTGGGCTGGGGTGTTTCGGAGCCTGCGCTGCCTGCTTCGGAGATATTCGCCAGCAGCGCATCAACGCCCACTGTGTCGCCTTCGGCGGCAACGATCTCGGCTAGCACCCCAGCGGCGGGGGCGGGCACTTCGACGGTGACCTTGTCGGTCTCCAGCTCGCAGAGCATTTCATCGGCAGCAACCGCATCACCGGGTTTCTTGAACCAGGTGGCCACGGTTGCCTCGGTCACGGATTCACCCAGGGTGGGTACGCGCACTTCGGTGGTCATATCTCTTTTCCTCAGATGCTCAGCGCTTCATTCACAAGCGCGGCTTGTTGGGCTTTGTGTTGGCTGGCCAGGCCCGTCGCGGGCGAAGCCGATGTGGCGCGGCCGACGTATTGGGGCCGGGTGTGCTTGGAGCCGATGCGGGTCAGCACCCATTCGATGTTGGGCTCGATAAAGGTCCAGGCGCCCTGGTTCTTGGGCTCTTCCTGGCACCAGACCACTTCGGCATCCTTGAACCGCTCCAGCTCCTTCACCAAGCTGATCGCCGGGAAGGGGTAATACTGTTCGATCCGCATCAGGTAGATGTCGTCGATGCCACGGGCGTCGCGCTCCTCCAAGAGGTCGTAGTAGACCTTGCCCGAGCACAGCACGACGCGCTTGATCTTGTCGTCGGCAGCCAGTTTGGTTTCCGAATTGCCGTGCTGGGCGTCATCCCACAGCACCCGGTGGAAGCTGGAACCGGTGGTGAATTCCTCGGTCTTGCTGACCGCCAGCTTGTGACGCAGCAGCGACTTCGGTGTCATCAGCACCAGCGGCTTGCGGAAGGTGCGGTGCAGCTGACGGCGCAGGATGTGGAAGTAGTTCGCCGGTGTGGTGCAGTTGGCGACGATCCAGTTGTCCTGTCCGCACATCTGCAGGAAGCGTTCCAGACGCGCCGAGGAGTGCTCGGGGCCCTGACCTTCGAAACCATGCGGCAGAAGGCAGACAAGGCCGGACATCCGCAGCCATTTGCTTTCACCGGAGGAGATGAACTGGTCGAACATGATCTGGGCGCCGTTGGCGAAATCGCCGAACTGGGCTTCCCACAGGGTCAGCGCGTTGGGCTCGGCCAGAGAGTAGCCGTATTCAAAGCCCAGAACCGCGTATTCCGACAGGGCGGAATCGATCACCTCGTATTGCGACTGGCCCGCCCGGATGTTGTTGACCGGGTAGTAGCGTTCTTCGGTGTCCTGATTCACGATGCCGGAATGGCGCTGCGAGAAGGTGCCGCGGGTGGAGTCCTGCCCGGCCAGACGTACCGGGTAGCCTTCGGTCAGGAGCGAGCCAAAGGCCAGTGCCTCGCCGGTGGCCCAGTCGATGCCAGCACCGTTTTCGAACATCTTGGCGCGTGCATCGAGGAAGCGACCGATGGTCTTGTGCACCGGGAAACCGTCGGGCAGGCGGGTCAGAGCACCGGCAACCTCGTTGAAGGTCTCTTCGCTGATCGAGGTCTGACCGCGCTGATAGTCGTCCTTCTGCTTGTCCAGATGCGACCAGCGGCCATCCAGCCAGTCGGCCTTGTTGGGCTTGAAGTCCTTACCGGCTTCGAATTCCTCGTTCAGCTTGGCCTGGAAGGCGGCCTTCATGTCCTCGATTTCGCCCTCGGGGATCAGACCGTCCTTGACCAGACGCTCGGTATAGAGGCTGAGCGTGGTCTTATGGCTCTTGATGTTCTTGTACATCAACGGGTTGGTGAACATGGGCTCGTCGCCCTCGTTGTGACCGAACCGGCGGTAGCAGAACATGTCGATGACCACGTCTTTGCCGAACTTCTGACGGAACTCGGTCGCGACCTTGGCGGCGTGCACCACGGCTTCGGGATCGTCGCCGTTGACATGGAAGATCGGCGCCTCGACCACCAACGCGTTGTCGGTGGGGTAGGGCGAGGAGCGCGAGAAATGCGGCGCGGTGGTGAAGCCGATCTGGTTGTTCACCACGATGTGGATGGTGCCGCCGGTCTTGTGACCGCGCAGGCCCGACAGGGCGAAACATTCCGCCACAACGCCTTGACCGGCAAAGGCCGCATCGCCGTGCAGCAGGATCGGCAGAACCTTGGTGCGGGTGGCGTCACTCTTCTGGTCCTGCTTGGCGCGGACCTTGCCCAGAACCACCGGGTTCACCGCCTCAAGGTGCGAGGGGTTGGCGGTCAGGGACAGGTGAACGGTGTTGTTGTCGAACTCGCGGTCCGAGGAGGCGCCGAGGTGATATTTCACGTCGCCCGAGCCATCCACGTCTTCGGGCTTGAAGCTGCCGCCCTGGAATTCGTTGAAGATGGCGCGATAGGGCTTCTGCATCACGTTGGCCAGAACCGACAGGCGGCCACGGTGCGGCATGCCGATGACGATTTCCTCGATGCCGAGGTTGCCGCCACGCTTGATGATCTGCTCCATCGCCGGGATCAGGCTTTCGCCGCCATCTAGGCCAAAGCGCTTGGTGCCCATGTATTTGACGTGCAGGAACTTTTCAAAGCCCTCTGCCTCGACCATCTTGTTGAGGATCGCCTTGCGGCCCTCGCGGGTGAACTGGATTTCCTTGCCGAAGCCCTCGATCCGCTCTTTCAGCCAGGAGGACTGCTCGGGATCGGAGATATGCATGTATTGCAGCGCAAAGGTGCCGCAATAGGTGCGCTTCACGATGTCGATGATCTGCCGCATCGAGGCGACCTGAAGCCCCAGCACGTTGTCGATGAAGATCGGCCGGTCCATGTCCGCATCGGTGAAGCCGTAGGTCTTGGGGTCCAGCTCCGGGTGCGGGGTCTGGCCGCGCATGCCCAGCGGGTCCAGATCGGCGGCCAGATGGCCCCGGATCCGGTAGGCGCGGATCAGCATCAGGGCGCGGATCGAATCCAGCACCGCGCGTTGGATCTGTTCGTCAGAGACCTCAACCCCGGCCTTTGCGGCCTTTTCCGCGATCTTCTTGCCTGCGGCCTTGGCCTCCACCGGAGCGGGCCATTCGCCGGTCAGCGCACCGGTCAGATCGTCATTGGGCGCGGGTGGCCAGTCGCTGCGGGCCCAGGACGGGCCTGCGGCCTCGGCTTTCACGTCAAGCTCGGCATCGCCCATCTGGCGGAAGAACTCGGCCCAGGCGGCATCTACCGCACTCGGGTCATTGGCATACTGGGCATAAAGCTGCTCCAGATATTCCGCATTGTGTCCTTGCATGAACGAGGACGCATGGAAAATGTCATTTGGGCTTTGGTCGGTCATCTATAACTCCCGAAGAGTCGGTATGCGGTTGTGGGGTCAGATCAGGGTTCGCACTGGAACGTGACTTGTTCCTTGGTCGGGTCAAGCGCCGGTTCCGGGCCGGAGGTAATTGTTATGGAACTGGCGCCTTTGCAGATTTCGTTTGCGAGGCGGGCTTTGATGTCCTCGATGGGGGTGCCGGGTTCGAAATTCAGAACACCCTGCATCGGGGCGGTGATGGCCGCAGCGGAGGTTGCGGTCAGCACGGAAAGACACAGCGCGCCTGCAGTGGTGTGCAGCCGCGTGCGGAATGAGGGCGCAGGGAAGACATCATCTGGGTTGTGTTCAGTCATTTGGGCGCCTCTTGCAGGGTGGAACCGTGTGCGACTTGGCCTGTGGTCATTCGGAGCAGACTGGCCGACCCGGGTTTCCGAAAGGTGAAGCCGCAACGGGACGCTGCTGCAAAAGACGCCGGGATGGCCTCTTCAGCAACAGGGTCCGGGTGAAGGTGATTTGTCAAAACTGAAGACACCGCCCGGCGGCAACGCCGGGCAGCGCCGAACCCACTCCACGGGAGGGCGCTTTCGCACCCCCCCAGGGTCGGGCGCTGCCCGTGGCTGATATGGTCAGCCGCAGACACGTCAGCCCAGCTCGATCGCTTTCAGCACCGCTTCGCCCAGGCCCGCGGGGCTGTCGGCGACCACGATACCGGCCGATTTCATGGCTTCGATCTTGTCTTCGGCGCCGCCCTTGCCGCCGGCGACAATCGCGCCCGCGTGGCCCATGCGGCGGCCCGGAGGGGCGGTACGGCCGGCGATGAAGCCAGCAACCGGCTTCCAGCGGCCTTTCTTCTTCTGCTCGGCGAGGAAGGCTGCTGCCTCCTCTTCGGCAGAGCCGCCGATTTCACCGATCATGATGATCGACTGTGTCTCGTCGTCATCGAGGAACATGTCCAGCACGTCGATGTGCTCGGTGCCCTTGATGGGGTCACCGCCGATGCCAACCGCAGAGGATTGGCCGAGGCCGATATCAGACGTCTGTTTCACGGCTTCGTAAGTTAGGGTGCCGGAACGGCTCACAACACCCACGCTCCCGCGTTTGTGAATGTGACCGGGCATGATGCCGATCTTGCAGGCGTCGGGGGTGATGACACCGGGGCAGTTCGGGCCGATCAGGCGCGATTTGGAGCCTTCCAGCGCGCGCTGCACCTTCATCATGTCCAGAACCGGGATGCCTTCGGTGATGCAGACGATCAGTTCCATCTCGGCGTCGATCGCTTCAAGGATGGAATCCGCCGCGAAGGGGGGCGGCACGTAGATGACGGATGCATTGGCTTCGGTCACGTGCTTGGCTTCGTGCACCGAGTTGAAGACCGGCAGGTCAAGGTGGTTCTGACCACCTTTGCCGGGGGTCACGCCGCCGACCATCTTGGTGCCATAGGCGATGGCCTGTTCAGAGTGGAAGGTGCCCTGCGAGCCGGTGAAGCCCTGACAGATGACCTTGGTGTTTTCGTCGATGAGGACTGCCATTTGGCGTTCTCCTTAGAATTCTGAGCTTTGGGGAAAGGTGGGTTGTCACCCACCCCAAGGATTAGCCTTTGACGGCCTTAACGATCTTCTCGGCGCCGTCGGACAGGTTGTCTGCCGCGATCACGTCCAGGCCGGAGGTGTTGATGATCTCCTTGCCTGCTTCGACGTTGGTGCCTTCCAGACGCACGACCAGCGGAACCTCGAGACCGACCTCTTTCACCGCGGCGACCACGCCTTCGGCGATGACGTCGCAGCGCATAATGCCGCCGAAGATGTTGACCAGGATGCCTTTGACGTTGGGGTCAGAGGTGATGATCTTGAACGCCTCGGTCACTTTTTCCTTGGTGGCGCCGCCGCCCACGTCGAGGAAGTTCGCAGGCTCAGCGCCGTAGAGTTTGATGATGTCCATGGTGGCCATCGCCAGACCCGCGCCGTTCACCATGCAGCCGATCTCACCGTCGAGCGCGATGTAGTTCAGGTCATACTTGGAGGCTTCGAGTTCTTTGGGGTCTTCTTCGGTCTCGTCGCGAAGGGCGGCCACATCGGGGTGGCGGTAAACGGCGTTGCCGTCAAAGCCCAGCTTGGCGTCAAGCACCTTCAGATCGCCGCCATCGGTCACGATCAGCGGGTTGATCTCCAGCATCTCCATGTCTTTTTCGACGAAGGCTTTGTAGAGCTGACCCATCAGCTGCACGCACTGCTTGACCTGCGCGCCCTTGAGGCCGAGCGAGAAGGCGATGCGGCGGCCGTGGAACGGCTGGTAACCGGTGGCCGGATCGACGGAGAAGGAGAGGATTTTTTCCGGGGTCTCTGCCGCGACTTCCTCGATGTCCATGCCGCCTTCGGTGGAGCAGACAAAGGAGATGCGCGAGGTCTGGCGGTCCACCAGCAGCGCGAGATACAGCTCGGTCTCGATGCCGGACCCGGCTTCGATATAGATGCGGTTGACCTGTTTGCCCGCCGGGCCGGTCTGGTGGGTCACAAGGGTGCGGCCCAGCATCTTCTTGGCTTCTTCGGCGGCTTCTTCGACCGATTTGGTCAGGCGTACGCCACCTTTTTCACCGGCATCGGCTTCCTTGAAGGAGCCCTTGCCGCGGCCACCTGCGTGGATCTGCGCTTTGACAACCCAGAGCGGGCCGTCCAGCTCGCCGGCTGCGGTTTTTGCTTCATCGGCTTTCAGCACCACGCGCCCGTCGGACACCGGAGCGCCGTAGCTGCGGAGAAGGGCCTTGGCCTGATATTCGTGGATGTTCATAGAAAACTGTCCCGTCTGGCTAAATTGGTCGTCACTATAACGCCGTCATAGAGCAAAGGTTTAAAGGGTTTTCTGACGGCAGTCCGAGAAATGATGAAGTTTTTTCGCATTTGTGATCACACGTTTGAGGGCTGTGATCACAAATTTGACGACGCGGCGCTTGATTCGTCTGGCGCTGAAAATTTATTCAAAATGCCGAATGTCGTCACCCTCGCACGGGCAGCTCCGGCAAAGCCTGTCGCCATGATCCCCTCCGGAACAACGCATCGGTCAGATCGTCAGCACGATCCCGGACAGCAAAACGGGTCTCATCCACCTTATAAATTATGATGGGATGAGACCCGCAAGACCCGGTTCTGGAGGTGGGTGGGTTAGTGCGCAGCCATCGGCTGGGCAGTGTCGGCGGATTGTCGGCGCCGCAGCAGGATCAGCGCGCCAAGGACAAACGCCCATTCGGTCACCGTCACGATGATCAGTGTGGCATCTGGGGTACCGTCAAATCCGATGCTGACGATGCGGCCCAGCCCGTAGCCTGCATAGATCAGCAGGGACAGCAGCAGGGCAGGTTGCATATCCCGTCCGCGCAGCGCCGCGCCCAGCACGAAAAGGCCGGAAATCAGCACCACCACCCCGCCTGCGCGCAGGTCCGATCGGATCATGGTGCTGTCCGGCAGGATCTGGGCAGAGCTGGCATAAAGCGCTTCGGGCGCAAAGCTGAGCATCACCCCGACGAAGAGCAGGACTGCAGCGGACAGAAACAGATAGGGTTTCACGTATTTCGACATGAGAATGCCTCCTTTGACACGGTGTAAGATTTGTGATCTTGTGGCGCATAATCTTACGTCATGTCAAGCTGGAATCTTACATCGTGTCAAATAAGCGCGTGCAAACCCGCAATCTACTCCTTGAAACCGTCCTGTCGTTGCTGCTGGCCCCCGGGGGATCACCCCTGCGGATGGTGGATGTGGCCAAGGCTGCCGGGGTGACCCGGCAAACGGTCTATGCCCATTTTTCTAACCGTTCGGAGATGCTGATCTCGGCGATCCTGCATTTCGGCGATCAGCTCGATATAGAGGCGCGGCTGGCGCCCAGCCGCACGGCGCCGGACGGGCGCAGCCGCCTAGAGGCCTACACTCGGGCGATGCTGGAGTTCTTTCCGGAGATCTACCCACTGAAACAGTCGTTGATGCGGATGGGCGCGAGTGATGAAGAGGCGAAATCCGCTTGGCAGGACAGGATCCGCGCCATGAAGGAAGGCTGCGCCGAGGCGGTGAAGGCGCTGAAATCCGATGGCGACCTGCTGGAGCATCTAAGCGAAGCGCAGGCGACGGATCTCTATTTCACTCTGCTCAGCATGGATGGATGGGCGCATTGCGTGCTGGAAAACGGCTGGTCCGATGCGGACTACCTGGCCGAGATGCAGCGGGTGATCACCCTGGCGCTGGTCAAGCAGTGAGCCGCTGATCCGCAACGAAAAAGGGCCCGGAAAACCGGACCCTTTTGCAATTTTGTCTGACGACCGCGTCTTACGGCTTGGCGCTTAGGCCAGCGAGGCGTCAATGCCTTTGCAGGCGTCGACCAGACCTTTGACTGCGTTGACCGAGTTGTCGAACATGGCTTGCTCGTCTTTGGTCATCTTGATGTCGATGACGCGCTCGACGCCGCCGGCACCGATCACGGTGGGCACGCCCACGTACATGCCGTTGAGACCCAAGGCACCGTCCACATAGGCGGCGCAGGGCAGAACGCGCTTCTGGTCTTTCAGGTAGGCTTCGGCCATTTCGATTGCCGAGGTCGCCGGTGCGTAGAAGGCGGAGCCAGTTTTCAGCAGGCCAACGATTTCGGCGCCGCCATCACGGGTACGCTGCACGATGGCGTCCATCTTCTCTTGTGTGGTCCAGCCCATCTGCACCAGGTCGGGCAGCGGGATACCGGCAACGGTGGAGTAGCGGGTCAGCGGAACCATGGTGTCGCCGTGGCCGCCCAGAACGAAGGCGGTGACGTCTTTCATGGAGACCTTGAATTCTTCGGCCAGGAAGTGGCGGAAGCGGGCGGAGTCCAGAACGCCGGCCATGCCGCAGACTTTCTCGTGGGGCAGGCCCGAGAATTCGCGCAGAGCCCAGACCATCGCGTCCAGCGGGTTGGTGATGCAGATCACAAAGGCGTCGGGCGCGTTGTCGCGGATGCCTTCGCCAACGGATTTCATCACTTTCAGGTTGATGCCCAGCAGGTCATCGCGGCTCATGCCCGGCTTGCGCGGCACGCCGGCGGTGACGATGCAGACGTCTGCGCCCGCGATATCGGCATAGCTCTGGGTGCCCTTCAGCGAGGCGTCAAAACCTTCGGAGGGACCGGATTCTGCGATATCCAGCGCTTTGCCTTCCGGGGTGCCTTCGGCAATATCGAAAAGAACGACGTCGCCGAGTTCTTTCAGAGCTGCGAGATGGGCAAGGGTGCCACCGATCTGACCTGCGCCGATAAGGGCGATTTTGGGTCGTGCCATGGGGATGTCTCTCCGGTCCGGTTGAATTTGCAGCGATGCCTAAGCCCTAACGCGCCGCCACGCAAGCCTTCTGCGCTGCGGCGTGGGCTTTACGCGGCTTGCGGGCCTGCCGAAGGGCGGGCTAAATGATTTTGAAATAAAGGAGTTCTGCTGCGTGCCGATGGTGGATGTCAACCCGATGTTTTTCGCCGTTGCGGTGCCTGCCGTGGTCTTTGCCGGGGTGTCCAAGGGCGGCTTTGGCTCGGGCGCGGCCTTTGCCGGAGCTTCGATTCTTGCGCTGATTGTCGAGCCGGGTCAGGCGCTTGCGCTGATGCTGCCGCTGTTGATGCTGATCGATGTGGCGTCTCTCAGACCCTATTGGCGGCGCTGGAATGGGCGCGATGGTCTGTTGCTGATCGCGGGCGGGTTGCCGGGGGTGGCGCTGGGGGCCTGGCTGTTCTCCGCAATCGAGGCCGATACCATGCGGCTGTTGATCGGGGGGCTGTCGATTGCCTTTGTGATCTGGCAATTGCGCGGCCGCATCGGGCTGGCCATGCGGGCGCAGCGCGATCTGCCGGGCTGGAGCGGGGTTCTGGCCGGGGGCGTTGCGGGCTTCACCAGCTTCGTCAGCCACGCGGGCGGGCCGCCCGCCGCGGTCTATCTCCTCAGCCGCCGCCCTACGAAAACCGAATATCAGGCAACCACGGTGCTGGTCTTCTGGGTGCTGAATATCGCCAAGGCCGTGCCCTATGCCGGGCTGGGCCTGTTCAGCGCCGAGACGCTGAAACTGGATCTGATGCTGGCGCCCTTTGCCCTATTCGGGACATGGGCGGGGGTGCGGCTGCACCACAGCATTCCCGAAAGGGTATTCTTTGCCTTGGCCTATGTCCTGCTGACGGTGACGGGCGTCAAACTGATCTGGGACGGGCTGACCTGAGGGCTAGGCCCTGCGCATCCCGGCCCGTGTCAGCAGGCCGTATCAGGCGTCGTTGTCTGCGTTGGGCAGGGCTTCGGCCAGCGCCTCGTAGGATTGGCCCGAGGCCATCAGGCAGGTCATGCCATTGGGCATCGTCACGGTGATGGTCCAGGTGCCGGATTCGGTCGAGGCAAAGGTCTCCATCACCACGCCCTGACCGCCAATGCCGATGCTTTGGCGGCTTTCGCCGTATTTCTCGGCCAGTCGTCCGACGACGACCTCGCGCGGGGCGCAGTTGCGGCCCTGGGCGAAGGATTGCGTTGCGGTCAGCACCAGGATGGCCAGACCTGCGGTTGTTTTGAACATCGTCTTCTTCATGGGTTTTACCCTTTCCCGAACGGCCTGACAGGGAAAGAGACAGCAACCTGCGCTCTTCCGAAGTCCCATGTGTGGGCCGGTGTGTGAGTGACGTAATCGTTATGCGGGCCTTTGGCCCAGGGGAGTCTGCGGACCGCCGGGTCAGCAGGTTCAATGCAGGCCATTCCGGCCCCGTGCGGGCGGATCACAGTCGGACTGAAATGGGCTGGCCGTGATCACCTGCGCGATAGGTAAACTGTGCCAAGAAGGTGCTGATAACAGGTTAACCCTGTGCGCGCCCACGATTCGGTTGGAAATTCAAGGACTTTGTTGCGCGGATTTTGTGCTTTCTGCACTGCGGCAGGATTTTTCTTGAAAGTATCTGGCCGAATCTGTACCGGTTTGCGCAACAAAATAACTTGGAGAGATCAGATGGACCCGCGCACCCGCCCTTATCGTTCGGTTCTGTATATCCCCGGCTCAAAGCCGCGCGCGCTGGACAAGGCCCGCAACCTGCCGGTTGATGCGGTGATCTTTGACCTCGAGGACGCGGTTTCGGTCGAGGAAAAGGAAAACGCCCGCGACACGCTGGCCACGGCGCTGGCCGAAGGGGGGTATGGCGCCCGGGTGCGGATCGTGCGGATCAACGGGCTGGACACCCAGTGGGGCCGCGCCGATGCCGAGGCGGCGGCAAAGATGGATTGCGATGCGATCCTGCTGCCGAAGGTTTCCTCGTCGGCTGATCTGGACGCGCTGGCCGAAATCACCGGTGACAAGCCGCTCTGGGCAATGATGGAAACCCCGCGCGGCATGCTGAATGCGGCGGAGATCGCAGCGCATCCCAAATTGCAGGGCATGGTGATGGGCACCAACGATCTGGCCAAGGAGTTGCAGACCCGGTTCCGCGCCGACCGCCTGCCGATGATGGCCGGGCTGGGCCTGTGCCTGCTCGCGGCCAAGGCCGAAGGTAAGATCATCGTCGATGGCGTCTACAATGCCTTCAAGGATGATGGGGGGCTGAAAGTTGAATGCGATCAGGGTCGCGACATGGGCTTTGACGGCAAGACGCTGATCCACCCCGCGCAGGTTGATGTGACCAACACCGCCTTTGCCCCGTCTGAGGCCGAGATTGATCTGGCCCGCCGCCAGATTGCCGCCTTTGAAGAGGTCGAAGCGTCGGGGCAGGGCGTGGCCGTGGTTGATGGCAAGATCGTCGAGAACCTGCACGTCGCGACGGCGCGGGAGATTCTTGCAAAAGCGGATGCAATCGCAGCCATTTCGGCCTAGGTGTGAATCAGTTTAACACCTAAATCGGAGACTGATATGGCACTTCTGGTCCTGGGCATCCTGCTTTGGTGGGGCGGGCATATGTTCAAACGCCTCGCCCCCGACGCGCGCGCCTCCCTTGGCGACAAAGGCAAGGGGATCACCGCATTGGCCATCGTGGCGGGCATTGTCCTGATGGTCATCGGCTATCGCGCTACAGATTTCATCTACGTCTGGGCGCCGCCGTCCTTCATGGTGCATATCAACAACCTGCTGGTGCTGATTGCGATCTATATGATGTCTCCGGCCCCGAAAAAGGGCGCCCTGCTGTCCGGTATGCGGCATCCGATGCTGACGGGTTTCGCGCTTTGGGCGATTGCGCACCTTCTGGTCAATGGCGATCTCGCCTCGATCGTGCTGTTTGGCGGTATGCTGCTTTATGTGCCGGTGCAGATGATGCTGATCAACCGCGCAGAGCCGCAATGGACGCCCGGCCCCAAGGGCAGCATCGCCAAGGATGGCATGTTCTTTGTCGCCTCGATCGTGCTGCTGGCGGTGATCGGCTATATTCATGGGCTGATCGGCCCCACACCATTTCCGGGATAACTGAGCCATGAAACTTTACCGCTTTCTGAGCGAAGACGACACTTCTGCCTTTTGTCACAAGGTGACCGATGCGCTGAACAAGGGATGGGAGCTGTATGGCTCCCCCACCCAGACCTTTGACCCGGTCAAGGGCATCATGCGTTGCGGCCAATCCGTGGTGAAAGAGGTGGAGGGCACATACACACCTGACACAAAACTAGGAGAGCACTGATGGCCAAGACCACAGCTGCAAAAACCAATCCGGGGCGCTTTTTCGAAGACTACAAGGTGGGGGATGTGATCGCCCACGCGGTGCCGCGCACCGTTTCGGGGGGCGAACGGGCGCTGTATCACGCGCTCTATCCGGCGCGTCATGCGCTCTATTCCTCGGATGAATTTGCGCGCGGCTGTGGTCTGCCTGCAGCGCCGCTGGATGATCTGGCGGCCTTCCACATCGTGTTCGGCAAGACGGTACCGGATATCTCGCTCAATGCCGTCGCGAACCTGGGCTATGCCGAGGGCCGTTGGTTGCTGCCTGTTTACGAGGGCGACACGCTGCGCTCGGAATCCGAGGTGATCGGGGTCAAGCAGAACTCCAACGGCAAATCGGGCGTGGTCTACGTGCGGACCCGCGGGCTGAACCAGAACGACGATGTCGTGATGGAATACGTGCGCTGGGTGATGGTGCGTAAGAAGGACCTTGATGCGCCCGCGCCCGAAACCGTGATCCCCGAACTGAGCAAGGTGATCCCGGCCTCGGATCTGAAGATCCCCGGCGGGCTTGATTTCAGCACCTATGACTTCACCCTCGCCGGTGAGGCGCATCGCTGGGGCGATTACGAGGTGGGCGAGACCATCGACCACGTCGATGGTGTGACGGTTGAAGAGGCCGAGCATATGCTGGCCACCCGTCTGTGGCAGAACACCGCCAAGGTGCATTTCGACGCCACCGCGCGGCCCGATGGTACCCGGCTGATCTATGGCGGTCACGTAATCTCCATGGCGCGGGCGCTGTCCTTCAACGGGTTGGCCAATGCGCAGATGATCGTCGGGCTCAACGGCGGTGCGCATGCGAACCCCTGCCTGTCCGGCACCACCATCCGCGCTTGGTCCGAGGTACTGGACAAGGCCGATACCGAAGCCCCCGGCGTCGGTGCCATCCGCCTGCGCCTGGTCGCCACCAGCGGCGGCGCCCCCTTCGCGCTGAAGGGCGAAGACGGCAAATACCTGCCCGAGGTTCTGCTGGATCTCGACTACTGGGCGCTGATGCCCAAGTAAGCTCAATAGGCACGCCCCCGCTTGCGACCCGGCTGTTGCCCGGGACGGTGCGGGGGCTCTACACTTCTGACATCGAAATACGGATATATCGTCGGCCAGGCGGAGCCGAAGCGCCGCAGCCGTGATTCTGCGCAATTTTTGGGAAACCAAGATTTGTGATCACTTATCTGACCCGCGTGATCACAAAATCCGGCTTTTCTGCGATGCAGTACAAATATGACCCGATTTTTACCACTCGTTTGCGTGACAGCGCGCAAAAATCCGCTAAAACGTGAGCAGCTAACCGGAAAGGAGCCAACATGGCCGATGTAAATCGGGGCAATCGCCCGCTTTCGCCGCATCTGTCGATTTACCGCCCGCAGATCACCTCTGTCACCTCGATCCTCACGCGGATCACAGGCAACGCCCTGATCGTGACCGCATTGCTGGTTGTCTGGTGGTTCCTCGCTGCGGCGACCTCTGCTGAATATTTCGCAATCGCCAACGGAGTGCTGACCAGCTGGTTCGGCGATCTGGTCCTCAGCCTGTCGGTCCTGGGCATGTGGTATCACCTGCTGGCCGGTGTGCGTCACCTGCTCTGGGACAACGGCAAGATGATGGATCTGGAACCCGCGCAGAAACTGGGCTGGGTTGTCGTCATCGGGTCGGTCGTCCTGACCGCCATCACCCTGATCATCGTCTGACGCCAAGGGAGAGAGAAAGCTATGCGATATCTTACAGACCGCAAGCGCGCCATTGGCATGGGCGCCGCGAAATCCGGAACCGAGCATCACTGGTCGATGCAGGTCAGCTCGGTCGCGCTGCTGATCCTGGTGCCGCTGTTCATCTTCACCTTCGGCTGCGCGCTGGGCGGATCCTATGAAGAGATCACCGCCTATTACGCGCGTCCCTTCCCGGCGATCATCGCCGCGCTGACCATCTGGGTTGGCATGATGCACTTTAAATCGGGTGCGCAGATCATGCTTGAGGATTACGTCCACGGCTTCAAGGGCCGCCTGGCGATCATCCTGATGACCTGCCTGTCCTACGCCGTCGCCGTGACCGGGGTTTACGCCCTCGTCCGTCTGGCCCTTTAATCCCCGAGGTTCCCAATGGCTGCTTACGAATACGAAACACATGACTATGACGTGGTCGTGGTGGGTGCCGGCGGCGCCGGTCTGCGCGCGACTCTCGGCATGGCCGAACAGGGGCTGCGCACGGCCTGTGTAACCAAGGTTTTCCCGACCCGCTCCCACACGGTTGCGGCGCAGGGCGGTATCGCCGCCTCCCTGTCGAACATGGGCCCGGACCACTGGCAGTGGCACATGTATGACACCGTCAAGGGCTCGGACTGGCTGGGTGACACCGACGCGATGGAATACCTTGCCCGCGAAGCGCCCAAGGCGGTTTACGAGCTGGAACACTATGGCGTGCCCTTCTCGCGTACCGAAGAAGGCAAGATCTACCAGCGTCCGTTCGGTGGTCACACCACCGAATTCGGCGAAGGCCCCGCCGTGCAGCGGACCTGTGCCGCGGCTGACCGGACCGGTCACGCCATCCTGCACACGCTTTATGGTCAGAGCCTCAAGAACAACGCTGAGTTCTACATCGAGTATTTCGCCATCGACCTGATCATGTCCGAAGACGGGCAGTGCCAGGGCGTTGTTTGCTGGAAACTCGATGACGGCACCATGCATGTCTTCAACGCCAAGATGGTCGTGCTGGCCACCGGCGGTTATGGTCGTGCCTACTTCAGCGCCACCTCGGCCCACACCTGCACCGGCGACGGTGGCGGCATGGTGGCCCGTGCGGGTCTGCCGCTGCAGGACATGGAGTTCGTGCAGTTCCACCCGACCGGCATCTATGGCTCCGGCTGCCTGATCACCGAAGGCGCGCGCGGCGAAGGGGGTTACCTCACCAACTCCGAAGGCGAACGGTTCATGGAGCGTTACGCGCCCCAGTACAAGGACCTTGCCCCGCGCGACTATGTCTCCCGCTCCATGACCATGGAGATCCGCGAAGGCCGCGGTGTGGGCGAACATGGTGATCACATTCACCTGAACCTGTCGCACCTGCCGCCCGAAGCCCTGGCCGAACGTCTGCCGGGCATCTCGGAAAGCGCCAAGATCTTTGCCGGTGTCGATGTCACCAAGGAGCCGATCCCGGTTCTGCCGACGGTGCACTACAACATGGGCGGCATTCCGACCAACTACTGGGGTGAAGTGCTGAACCCCACCGCCGAAGATCCCACCGCCGTGGTGCCGGGTCTGATGGCTGTTGGCGAAGCGGGCTGTGCCTCGGTGCACGGTGCCAACCGTCTTGGCTCCAACTCGCTGATCGACCTCGTCGTGTTCGGTCGCGCCGCTGCGATCCGCGCCGGCAAAGTGGTGGATGCAGACGCGCCGAACCCGGTGCTGAACCAGTCCCAGATCGACAAGGCCTTTGATCGCTTCGACGGGCTGCGCAACGCGAGTGGCGGCATCCCGACCGCGGATCTGCGTCTGGAAATGCAGCGCACCATGCAATCCGATGCGGCTGTGTTCCGTACCTCGGAAACCATGGCCGAAGGCGTTGAGAAGATGACTGCCATCGCTGCGAAACTCGGGGACCTCAAGGTTACCGACCGCTCGCTGGTCTGGAACTCTGACCTGATGGAAACGCTGGAGCTGACCAACCTGATGCCGAACGCGCTGGCCACCATTGTTGGCGCAGAGGCCCGCAAGGAAAGCCGCGGCGCCCACGCGCATGAGGATTTCACCACCCGTGACGACGAAAACTGGCGCGTCCACTCGGTTGCCCGCGTCGAGGGCAATTCGGTCGATCTCAGCTATCGTCCCGTGGTCGTGGATCCGCTCAGCACCGAAGCCGAGGGCGGCATCAGCCTCAAGCGGATCGCGCCCAAAGCGCGGACCTTCTGAGGCAGAGCACCCAATGCCTCTGGTCGCATATCCCTTGCTTCATGCAGCGCGTCCCCTTCCGGGAGGGCGCCTGCCTGCATGCGGGGCTATGCGGGCCTGTGATATTGCCTGTGACGGGAGGGGCATCTGATGGCCTCTGTCGCATCGCAACCGGTCTCTGCATGGCAGCAGTTGGGGATTATCCCCGGCGTTGCCCTGCGCCTGTTCGGCATGCGCCGCTCGGGCAACCACGCCATCGTGGGGTGGATGCAACGCAATGCACCGGGCGGACGGTCGGTGTTCCTCAACAATTGCAAGCCGGGCAGCGATCCGTTCCGGTCCTTTCGCGGGATCGAAGTGGATGGTGCCCACGCGCCCCAGCACAAGGCGCTGCGTGATATGGCTTCGGTTGCGGGCACGGCAGGCAATGGCGCGCTTCTGGTGATGTCGTACGAGGATACCTCTCCGGCAGAATTCACTGGTGAGCGGCAGGTCTCTGGTCCCTTTGATGAGGGGCTCTTGACGCGGAACGTGGTGATCTATCGCAGTTTCCTCAACTGGTCCGCCTCGCTTTTGAAAAAAATGCAGGGCAATTCCGGTTACAGCCTGGTGCGGCGCAACGCGATCCTGCTGCGCGCCATGGACACCTATACCCGGCTGCTGGGACTGGTCGAACAGGCCCGCGATCTGGCGATCAGCTGCATCTCTTATGATCGCTGGTGCGGTGACGCGGCCTATCGCGCCGCGTTGCTGGGTGAGTTGGGTCTTGAGACCCGCGACAATACCCTTGGCACCGTGCAGCGCTATGGCGGTGGCTCCTCTTTCCAGAAAGAGGCGCAGAGCGCCGAAGACCTGCAAACCGATCAACGCTGGCGTCAGATGGCCGGGGATGCGGAATATCAGGCGGTGCTGCACCTTGCGGCGCGTGATACCGCGCTGACCGACCGGCTGTCGCGCCTGTTCCCCGCAGATGCTGCCGTGCTGTCCGGCATAGCGGCCAAGGCGCCAATGGCAAACGGAGGGCTGGCATGATGGCCCCCGCAGATAACAACGCTGACGCCCTTTTGGGCGCAACACTCGCTTTCCGGCAGGGTCGCCCCGCGCCGGTTCATCCGATCTCCTGTCTGCAGGCACCGCTTTGGTCCCTGACGATGGGCGGCTAAGCAAGGAGACAGATCTATGGTCGAATTCGCACTTCCGAAAAACTCCAAGATCACCACGGGTAAGACGTGGCCCAAGCCTGAAGGCGCAACCAATGTCCGCAAGTTCCAGATCTATCGCTGGAACCCGGATGACGGCAAGAACCCGCAGGTCGACACCTATTTCCTGGACATGGACAAATGCGGTCCCATGGTTCTGGACGCGCTGATCAAGATCAAGAACGAGATCGATCCGACGCTGACCTTCCGCCGCTCCTGCCGCGAAGGCATCTGTGGCTCCTGCGCGATGAACATCGACGGGATCAACACCCTGGCCTGTATCTATGGCCTGGATGAGGTGAAGGGCGACGTGAAGATCTACCCGCTGCCGCATATGCCGGTGGTGAAGGACCTTATCCCCGATCTGACGCATTTCTATGCGCAGCATGCCTCGATCATGCCCTGGCTGGAAACCAAGACCAACCGCCCCGCCAAGGAGTGGAAACAGTCCATCGAGGACCGCAAGAAGCTCGACGGTCTTTATGAATGCGTGATGTGTGCCTCCTGCTCCACCTCCTGCCCGAGCTACTGGTGGAACGGTGATCGCTACCTCGGCCCGGCGGCGCTGCTGCACGCCTACCGCTGGATCATCGACAGCCGCGATGAAGCCACCGGCGAGCGTCTGGATCAGCTGGAAGATCCCTTCAAGCTTTACCGCTGCCACAGCATCATGAACTGCGCCAAGACCTGCCCGAAGGGCCTGAACCCCGCCAAGGCGATTGCTCATATCAAGCAGATGATGGTCGAACGCGCCGTCTGATCCCAATAACGGTTTTGAAATCTGATCCGCCGCGACGAGTCCCTCGTCGCGGCGGTTTCTTTTGGGCTGGGGGCGCCGCGCCTCCTTGCCGCGCTTTGCCAAACCTGTCTAAGTCACCGGCATGGATCCTTTCATCTCTGCCCTTGTTTTGGCTGGTTTTGCCGGCTTGGCGCTGCCGATTGGTGGTGTGCTGGCGTGGATCGAGAACATCCGCGATGCAGAGCTTCAAAAAGCGGTGCTGTCCTGGGTTACCTCCTTTGGCGGTGGCGCCCTGCTGAGCGCGGTAGCGCTGGTGCTTATCCCCGAGGGAACAAGAATGCTGACGCCGATGGAGGCCCTGTTCTGGCTGGGGGCAGGCGGGCTCGCGTTCTACTGGATCGACAAGGGCATGTCCCGGGGGCAGGGCAGCCTGGCGCTGCTGTTTGCCATGCTGCTGGATTTCCTGCCTGAGGCGCTGGCCCTTGGCGCCATGCTGAGTGCGGAGGACGGCACCGCGCTGTTGCTGGCGCTGATGATCTTTTTGCAGAACGTGCCCGAAGGCTTTGCCGCATTCCGCGATATCTGGCGTTGCGACAGTCCAGCCTGGCACGCGCTGCTGCTGTTTGTTGGCCTGGCAGCCCTTGGCCCGCTGTGTGCCGCAGTGGGGCTGATCTGGCTGGAACAGCAGTCGCATATCCTGGACGTGATCATGGTCTTTGCCTCGGGCGGGATCCTGTATCTGCTGTTTCAGGACATTGCTCCGAAAGTGCATGAGGCGGGCAGTTCGGCGCCGTCGCTGGGGGCCGTGGCAGGCTTTGCGCTTGGGCTGGCCGGGCATCTGCTGATCGGATGATGTGCGGGCTGTTCAACGATGGCTCGTTTGTGGGGCGGCAGAGCTGCCGCTGCGCCAGGTCTTCTTGGGTCAAAGGTTTGTCATTTCTGCATGGCGACTTTGCTCAAAAGCGACCTGCTCACGCCTGCGTTCCTTGCATATGTTCTGGCCAAGGGAGGAAGCAGCCTGAACACAAGGACATGTTTCCATGGAAAATACCGTCGCACAGACCGCCAAACTCATCGAAGACAAAGCCGCCGCAGCGCTCAAGGATCTGGAGCAGGCATGGGCCTATTTCACCCCCGCTGCCCTGCCGCAGCCGCGTGAAGAGCAGCCGGTTGCCGCCTACGCGCCTTACTACGAGGCAGCCTGACCCGGGCACCTTGGCTGAGGCCGGATTGATAGGCTTGCAGGAGGGCGCTAGACAGCGCGTATGCCCATTCTTCTGCTGATCCTTCTCGCCGGTGTCTTTGCCTATTTCATTTGGCGCCATAACACGTCTTCGCTGACCCGCAACTGCCGCTGGCGCGCAGAGCGCAGCAAGGGCCAGTGGCGCTGCACCTTTTGCGGAGCGGTGCAGCCGGGTGACGCGGCGCCGCGCCAATGCCTGAACCCGGCAAGACAGGGCAGGGGAGGGCGCTGATCGGGGCGCCGGGGGATCTCCCGCGCACGACACGGCAGCCAGAGGCTGCCTTTCGCCCTTGGGCGGAGCGCCGCGCGATACGCGGCGCGGGACACGCGGCAGTTGGCGTGTTTCTGATGCGAGGGTTGCACCCCTAGGGTAGGGCCGGGCGTTGCCGATTCAGTGCAGCTTTCGGGGCGCTGAAAAAATCCGCAGCCTCGTGCAGAAAACCACTTGAACGACTCAAAGGTTTGCCCGATATGCGCGCTTAAGACGCCAACGCACGCGCCTCTGTCGAAAGGGCTCAAAGCCCTAGGGTTACGTAGCGACGGTAACGTCTCTGATTGAAGTGAGCGGTCATAGATGGCCGGGTCTTTTGGAGATGACCATGAACGCAAACGTCACCGGGCAAATCGCCCGCGAATGTGAAGTCGTACCTGCAGCACGCCACATCGAGTATATCGCGAACACCGCTTTCGCACGTCCTACCCTTGTGATCGACGGCGCCGCCGTGTCGCGCCAGTATCAGGCGCTGGCAAATGGTCTGGGCCGGGCGCGCATCCACTATGCGGTCAAGGCCAACCCCGAGGCAGCCCTGCTGCGCCGCCTCGTGCGCTCGGGTTCCAACTTCGATGCGGCCAGCCGCGCCGAGATCGAGATGTGCCTGGCCGCCGGTGCCGCGCCGCATCAGATCACCTTTGGCAACACCATCAAACGCCCGGCTGACATCGCCTTTGCCCATGGCATTGGCATCCGCCATTTCGCTGTCGATGCGGTGGAGGAGCTGGAGAAACTGGCCGAACACGCCCCCGGCGCCCATGTCTGTGTGCGTCTTCTGGTGGATGCGACCGGCGCGGACTGGCCTCTCAGCCGCAAGTTCGGCTGCACCCCGGATATGGCGCTGGCGCTGATGGATCGTGCGCGCACGCTGGGCCTCGTGGCCGATGGCCTGTCCTTCCATGTCGGCTCGCAGACACGTGACCCGATGATGTGGGGTGCAACTCTCGATCAGGTCCACGCTGTCTGGCAGGCCGCAAAAGATGCAGGCCATTCCATGCGCCTTCTGAACATCGGTGGCGGTTTTCCGGCGTCTTACGTCAATACCGTGATGGGGCCGAGTGACTATGCCCGCGCGGTGATGGCGCAGGTTGATGCACGTTTCCCTGATGCGTCCGAGGTGATGGCCGAGCCGGGCCGCGGTCTGGTGGCCGAGGCAGGCGCCATTGTGGCCGAGGTGCTGCTGGTGTCGAAAAAACACGACGAAGATCTGCACCGCTGGGTCTATCTGGATATCGGCAAGTTCTCGGGGCTGGCGGAAACCATGGATGAGGCGATCCGCTATCGCATCACCTCTGACCGCGATCATGAGAGCACTGGGCCTTGCGTTCTGGCGGGGCCCTCCTGCGACAGCGCGGATGTGCTTTATGAAAAGCAGCCCTACCAGCTGCCGCTTGGCCTCAAGGCTGGGGATCGCGTGGTGATCCATGCTTGTGGTGCCTATACCTCGACCTATGCCTCGGTCGGGTTCAATGGCTTCCCGCCGCTGGATGTGGTGGTGATCTGACCCCGGTGCGGGCCATGATCAGGGAAATTTGAAGGTCGCAAGGGCGTTCGGGGCTTGTACCCGGACGCCTTTGGTTTTTTGAATGCAGAGAACGACAACCGGACACCGCGCCCATCGTCGCAGATCGACCGCTTGTTCGGCCTTAGGCCGGACAGCCCCCGCCCGCCCCCAAGGCGGGGGCTTTGCCCCCACCACGGGCGAGGCCTGTCCTGCGCGCAATGGAAGAGGAGACACGGTACCCAGACACGAGGAGCCCTTGCGACCATGACCCATACCCATCATCCCGCCCCGGCAGACGCCGAGGCCCGCAAGGCCGTCAAACCGGTCATCTGCTATCCCAATGAAACACTGCCGGTGCCGGATCTACCGCTCTACCGGGCGGCGCGCGAGGGCGCGGAGAAGACCGGCGAGGTGCTGGTTCCGGCCCGCGATGCGGCTTGTTTCGAAGTGCCCGCCGGGCATTTCTTCCGCATCTCCTCGGTCGAGGGGCCGCAGGTGGGGGATCTCAACCTGTGGAACCGCAATGACCTGTCCGAGCGTTTCTATTCCGGCAAGAGCCGCGCCCTGCATGGCACCCACCTGACCAGCGGGGAGCGCATGTGGACCAGTTTCCCGTATCTGCGCCCAATGGCCACCATCACCGAGGATACGCTGGAGTGGTACGGCATGGATGCCTATGGCGGATCGGTGCACGATGTGATCGGCACCCGCTGTGATCCCTATACGGGCAATCTGCTGGCGGGCAGCCAGTACCACCATTGCTGCCACTCCAACCTGACCCGGGCGCTGGCCGATCATCTCGGGGTGAGCCTTGTGGAGGCGGAACCGCATGTGCATGACGTGCTGAACGTTTTCATGTGCACCGGCTTCACCCGCGACACCGGGCAGTATTTCATGAAGGCCAGCCCGGTGCGCCCCGGAGATTATCTGGAATTCTTTGCCGAGATAGACCTGCTGGGGGCGCTCAGCGCCTGCCCCGGCGGGGATTGCTCCTCCGAGCATTCCAGCGATACCGCTGCGTGCCATCCGTTGCTGGTAGAGGTCTTTGCCCCTGCTGCGGGCGCGCTGGAGGGATGGAGCAGCCCGCCGGTGAATGGCTACGACCGCAGTCACGGCCGCTAAAGCGGGCTCTCCCGCGCCTCTTTGCAGCCCTGCCGGGGGGCCGCAAAAGCCTTGGGCCCGGCAGCGCGCGTGCCGCGCGCTGCGCCATCGCCTGACGCAAGCACATAAGAAAGGCAGCGGAGGCGATCCGCTGCCTTTCTTATGTTCCTTAGAGATCGTGACCACGCCAGTCTCAGGCGAAGGCGGCTTCCAGCGCGATTTCAACCATATCGCCAAAGCTGCGCTCGCGCTGATCCGAGGGCAGCGCTTCGCCGGTTTGCAGATGGTCCGACACCGTCAGCACCGCCAGCGCCCGGCAGCCATAGCGCGCCGCGAGGGTGTAGAGCTCGGCGGCTTCCATCTCGACGCCCAGAATGCCGTGACGCACCATCTGTTCATTGAGGTCGGGCCGTTCGTCATAGAAGGTATCCGAAGAATAAATCCCGCCCACGTGGGTGGTGACATCACGCGCCTCGGCGGCCCGCGCAGCGGCCTGCAGCAGCGACCAGTCAGCGCAAGGGGCGAAATTGACCTCTTTGAAGATCGTGCCTGATGGGGATCCGGCAGTGGTGGCCGTCATCGCGAGGATGACATCTCTCAGTCCAACCGTTTTCTGCATGCCACCGCAGGAGCCGATACGGATCAGGGTTTTGGCGCCAAAATCCCGGATCAGCTCATTTGCGTAAATGGAAAGCGATGGCATTCCCATGCCGCTCCCCTGAATTGTCACCGGATTGCCGTTCCAGCTGCCGGTAAATCCCAGCATGCCCCGGACGTCATTTACCAGACGGGCGTCCTGTAAAAAGGTTTCTGCCGCCCATTTTGCGCGATAAGGATCGCCGGGCATCAGAACCGTTTCGGCAATCTCGCCATTTTTGGCGCCAATATGGATTGTCACTGCGTTTCTCCAGTCCGGTCAGGATCAGATTTCCAGATCCGAGATATCCATTCCGGCGGTCAGGGCAGCATGCACCCAGTGCGGTTTACGGCCACGGCCGCTCCAGGTTTCTTCGGGATTGTTCGGATTGCGGTATTTGGCGGCCGCTTTTTGTTTTTTACCGCCGCCACGCTGGTTGCCACCGGTAATCTCTTCCAGAGCAAAACCGTATTTGGCAGCAGCGGCTTCGGCGGCTTTCAGGGCTTCCTGACGTTCGCGGATTTCTGCCGATTTAATTGCCGCATCAATTTGAGATTTCAGCTCAACAAGTTCGCTGCGCGACATGGAAGAAAGATCAATGCTCATTGTGATACTCCGGATCGTTAGGGCCACACCCAATTTTTCGTGCGGCCCTATATGACGATATTGACCCGGAAATATTAGCGGAATTTTCCCCATTTTGGGAAAAAAATCGTGATCAACCCATTAAGATGCAATCGCGGGTGGTTTTGCGAGGTCGACAATGTCGCTCATAATTGAATTTAGCTCGAAGTCTTTTGGCGTATAGACCCGCGCCACTCCCATTTTTTTCAACCGTTCGGCATCGTCATCGGGAATAATACCGCCGACAACCACCGGAATGTGATCCAGCCCGGCATCGCGCAGCAGCTGCATCATGTCCTCGACCAGCGGCAGGTGGCTGCCGGACAGGATCGACAGGCCGATCACATGGGCGTCGTCCTTCTGAGCCTGAGCCACCAGTTCCTGCGGCGTCATGCGGATACCGTCATAGGTGATGTCCATGCCGCAGTCGCGGGCGCGGAAGGCGATCTGCTCGGCGCCGTTGGAGTGACCATCAAGGCCGGGTTTGCCGACCACGAACTTGAGCCGCCGTCCCAGCTGGTCGCTGACCGCGTTGACGGCATCGCGCAGGTCCTCAAGACCCTCGGTCTTGTTCGAGGGGGAGCCGGAGACACCGGTCGGGCCGCGATAGGTGCCATAGGCCTTGCGCATTTCCTCGGCCCATTCACCGGTGGTGACGCCTGCCTTGGCTGCCGCGATGGAGGGTTCCATGATGTTGCTGCCGTCCTTGGCCGCCTGACGCAGCGCGGCCAGCGCCTGCTCTACGGCGGCATTGTCGCGTTCGGCGCGCCAGGTGTTGAGGCGGGCGATCTGCTGCTGCTCTACGGCAGGATCGACGACCATGATGCCGCCATCTTCGGTCTGCAGCGGCGAGGGCTCGCCCTCGGTCCAGCGGTTGACGCCGACCACGACGGTCTCGTTGCGCTCGATCCGGTTCAGGCGTTCGGCGTTGGAATCCACCAGACGCGATTTCATGTATTCAATCGAGGCAACGGCGCCGCCCATGGAATCGAGGTTGGCCAGCTCGGCACGGGCGCCGTCCTTCAATTCCTCGACCTTGCGGTCTACCGCCGGGTTGCCGTCGAAAAGGTCCTCGTATTCCAGAAGGTCGGTCTCATAGGCCAGGATCTGCTGCATGCGCATCGACCATTGCTGATCCCAGGGGCGCGGGAGACCCAGCGCCTCGTTCCAGGCGGGCAGCTGCACGGCGCGGGCGCGCGCCTTTTTCGAAAGCGTCACCGCCAGCATTTCGATCAGGATACGGTAGACGTTGTTTTCCGGCTGCTGCTCGGTCAGGCCGAGGGAGTTGACCTGCACACCATAGCGGAAGCGGCGGAATTTCGGGTTGTCGACGCCATAGCGCTTTTCGCAGACCTCGTCCCAGAGATCGACAAAGGCGCGCATCTTGCACATCTCCGTCACGAACCGGATGCCTGCGTTCACAAAGAACGAGATCCGCCCCACCAGCGCCGGGAAATCCTCGGGTGCGATGCGCGGGCGCAGCTCGTCCAGAACCGCCTGCGCGGTGGCAAGCGCAAAGGCCAGCTCCTGCTCGGGCGTCGCGCCCGCCTCTTGCAGGTGGTAGGAGCAGACGTTCATCGGGTTCCACTTGGGCACGTTGGTGTAGCAGTATTCAGCCACATCCGCGATCATCTTGAGGCTGGGTTTCGGCGGACAGATATAGGTACCGCGCGACAGGTATTCCTTGATCAGATCGTTTTGTACCGTGCCTTGCAGCTTGCTGATGTCAGCGCCCTGTTCCTCGGCCACGGCAATATAAAGCGACAACAGCCAGGGCGCGGTCGCGTTGATCGTCATCGAGGTATTCATCTGCTCCAGCGGGATCTGGTCGAAGAGAGTACGCATGTCGCCCAGGTGGCTGACCGGCACACCGACCTTGCCCACCTCGCCGCGCGCCAGGACGTGATCACTGTCATAGCCAGTCTGGGTCGGCAGGTCGAAGGCGACGGACAGGCCGGTCTGGCCCTTGGCCAGGTTCGAGCGGTACAGCGCGTTGGAGGCCTCGGCGGTGGAGTGTCCGGCATAGGTCCGGATCAGCCAGGGACGATCGGCTTTGCGGTCATTCTGCGTCTGCGACATGGGCGGGCCTCGCGATTCTGTGGTGGGTAATTTTATTTCGCTGTGGCGATGTAAAGCGGAATAATAAACCCATGTCAATTCGCTGCGTTGCGGCGAACACCGCGTCAGGCGCTGATCCTGCGTTACAATTGCCCGTGCAGGCCTTTGCTGCCACAGTCGGGCCATGACGAGTACCGTAGAGCTTCCGCTTTGGCTGTTTGTGCTGATCCTGCTGTTTGCTGCGGTCACCTTTGCCTCGCATTTCCTGTTTCCATCCGTGCGCTGGTTCTTCCGGCGGCGGCTGGAACGGGCGGTGGCACGGCTCAACCAGCGGCTGGAGCGCCCGATCGAGCCATTCCGCCTTGCGCGGCGCTATGACATGATCCAGCGGCTGATCTACGATCCGCAGGTGGCGCAGGCGGTGGCCGATCACGCGGCGACCGAGGGCATTCCCGACAATGTCGCCTTTGAAGAGGCGCGGCGGTACGCACGCGAGATCGTGCCCTCCTTTTCCGCCTTCACCTATTTCAGCTTTGCCATTCGCGTCACGCGCTGGCTGTCCAATGCGATCTACCGGGTGCGGCTGGGCCATCAGGACGAAGAGGCGCTGCGTCGCATCGACCCGGAGGCAACGCTGGTTTTTGTGATGAACCACCGCAGCAATATGGATTACGTGCTGATCACCTATCTGGCAGCGCGGCGCTCGGCCCTGTCTTATGCGGTGGGGGAGTGGGCGCGGGTCTGGCCGCTGTCGCGGTTGATCCGGGCCATGGGGGCCTATTTCATCCGTCGCAAATCCCGCAATGAACTCTATCGCCGGGTGCTGGCCACCTATGTACGCCTTGCCACGCAGGGCGGCGCGACGCAGGCGATGTTCCCCGAAGGGGGGCTTAGCCTGGACGGCGCGCTGGCGCCGCCGCGTCTTGGGCTGCTGAAATACATTGTCGACGCGCGGGACCCGGCCGGGGCGGGGCGGGATGTGGTCTTTGTGCCGGTGGGGCTGAATTACGACTGGGTGCTGGAGGACAAGATCCTGACCTCGGCCGGGCGCGCCGGAGAGCGCCGGTTCCGCGCCCGTATCGGCGTGGTGATGGCGCGGATGCTGCGGCAGCTGTGGCTGTGGATGACCGGTCGCTATCACCGGTTCGGCTATGCTGCGGTGAACTTTGGCCGCCCTTTGAGCCTTGCGGAATTCACCGCCGCGCAGCAGGCTGCCGATCCTTCTGGGCCGGTCACGGCGTCAGATCTACCCGAACCCCTGTCGCAGGAGCTGATGGAGCGGATCGGTGATATCGTACCGGTACTGCCGGTGCCCGCGGTCTGCTGGTTGCTGCTGTCCGAAGGCGCAATGACGCGCAGCGCGCTGGAACAGCGGCTTGCGGCGCTGCTGGAGCGGATGCCGCTCTCCCATATCCATCTGCCCCGCGACAGCCGGTCCTATGCGGTTGAAACAGCGCTGCGGATCCTGGTGCGGCGCGGCATCCTGCGCTCCGAACACGGGCGTTACGTGCCGGTGCCCGCCAAACGGGACCTGCTGACCTACTATGCCAACTCCATTCGTCACCTCCTGCCTGCAGCGGCCCTGCCCACGGATGCTGCAGACGCCAAGGAAATTTCTGCGTCTGCGAGGTCATAAAATTACAAAACAACCTCAAATGGGGTTGCATTATTACCTTGCCGTTTTTATTCCCTAGGTAGACCCGCGATTCTGCATTGCGGCAAAACCGTTTTAACGAAGGAGGCCATCATGGCTCTGGACACGCAGACCGACGTTCTGTCCTACGAGGCGCCCGAGAAGGATCTCTATGAGATGGGCGAAATCCCTCCGATGGGTTACGTCCCCAAGAAGATGTACGCCTGGACCATCCGCAAGGAGCGCCACGGTGAGCCGAACACTGCCATGGTCGAGGAAGTGGTGGATGTGCCCGAGCTGGACAGCCACGAGGTGCTGGTCCTGGTGATGGCCGCCGGCGTCAACTACAACGGTGTCTGGGCCGCGCTGGGCAAGCCGATCTCGCCCTTTGACGGTCACAAGGCCCCCTATCACATCGCCGGCTCCGATGCCGCGGGTATCGTCTGGGCGGTTGGATCCAAGGTGAAGCGCTGGAAAGTCGGCGACGAGGTCGTGGTGCACTGCAACCAGGACGACGGCGACGACGAGGAATGCAACGGCGGCGACCCGATGTATTCGCCGAGCCAGCGTATCTGGGGCTATGAAACTCCCGATGGCTCCTTTGCTCAGTTCACCAATGTGCAGGCCCAGCAGCTGATGCCGCGCCCCAAGCACCTGACCTGGGAAGAAAGCGCCTGCTACACGCTGACGCTGGCCACCGCCTACCGGATGCTGTTCGGCCACGAGCCGCACGACCTGAAGCCGGGCCAGAACGTTCTGGTCTGGGGCGCGTCGGGTGGTCTTGGCTCCTACGCGATCCAGCTGATCAACACCGCCGGCGCCAATGCCATCGGCGTGATCTCGGACGAGAGCAAGCGGGAGTTCGTCATGGGCCTGGGTGCCAAGGGCGTTCTGAACCGCAAGGACTTCAACTGCTGGGGCCAGATGCCGACGGTCAACACCCCGGAATATGCCGCCTGGTTCAAGGAAGCGCGCAAGTTCGGCGCCGCGATCTGGGAAATCACCGGCAAGGGCGTGAACGTCGACATGGTGTTCGAACACCCCGGTGAGGCGACCTTCCCGGTCTCCACCTTTGTCTGTAAAAAAGGCGGCATGGTGGTGATCTGTGCAGGCACCACCGGCTATAACCTGACGCTCGATGTGCGCTACATGTGGATGCACCAGAAGCGCCTGCAGGGCAGCCACTTTGCCCACCTGAAACAGGCGTCTTCCGCGAACAAGCTGATGCTGGAGCGTCGTCTTGATCCCTGCATGTCCGAAGTGTTCACCTGGAACGACCTGCCTGAGGCGCATATGAAGATGCTGCGCAACGAACATCTGCCCGGCAATATGTCGGTTCTGGTGCAGGCGCCCAAGACCGGTCTTCGCACCCTTGAGGACGTTCTCGAAGCGGGCAAATAATCCCGCCCTGCCGGGTTTCTATTGCTGAAAATCAGAAGAGCGAATCATTTCAAGTGGTTCGCTCTTTTTTGTTTTCTGAATCTTAAAATATAACAATTTCAGAATGTTACTCTGGGCTTTCCTCACCATTTCTGGGGAAGGAAAATCTGCGAATATACGAAAAATTCTCGCAAAATTAGGCTGTCCTTGGGTGACATAGGCTCAAGGGGGGCCGATATGGCAAAAAATGAATGGATTCTGGACGTTCTCGTTGACCTCAGAGAGGTTGCCGCTGCAAAAGGTCTGGGGAGGCTAGGCGACCAGCTCGATATCGCGCTGGATATTGCTTATGCAGAGATCACGCCTCAGCTTGATGACAACGGTACGCGATCCTATGGGGAAAACGGTAGATCTGGACGGCATCCTGGAGGACTTGGATGCCACCACGACACTTGAGGGTCTGCAAAAGATCACCGAGCGCGTCCGGGATGCCTTTGAGATCGATCATATCGTCTATCACTGGGTCGATAGCGCAGGCGAGCAATACGGCTGTGGCACCTATGATGATGTCTGGGTCCAGCGCTATCTGGAGCAGGGGTATCTGCGGACCGATCCGGTCATCATTGGTTGTTATCAGCGGTTTCATCCGGTCGATTGGAAGCGGCTCGACTGGTCCACCAAATCGGCGCGTATTTTTCTGAAAGACGCGCTGGCGCATGGGGTCGGCAATCAGGGTTATTCAATTCCGATTCGCGGTCCCAACGGGCAATTCGCGCTCTTTACCGTCAATCACAATTGCTCAGATGAGGACTGGGAAGAATTCACCGAAGCCCACAGCCGCGAACTGATTCTGATGGCGCATTATTTCAACCGCAAAGCGCTGGAATTCGAACCTGATCGCGGCCCGGAACAGGCCCAAACCCTGTCGCCAAGGGAAATTGATGCACTGACCCTGCTGGCAATTGGTTACAGCCGTGCGCAGGTCGCACAAACGCTTTCAATTTCGGAACATACCTTGCGCGTTTACATTGAAAGTGCTCGATTTAAACTCGGCGCGCTGAATACGACTCATGCAATTGCCCGCGCATTAAGCTGCGGCTTTATCGTTGTCTGATCCGGGCGCGAAAATCTGCTCAAATCCAATCTTATGAATTCGTTAATGTCTTTGGCGCATCGCCTTCTGGGCGTAAGCTCCCCCTGCATTTCAAGCAAAAGGGGACGAAAAAATGCTTCGCTATATCTACGGACACGACCTGCATAAACATCCTGAACTGGCCCGCTCCATGTTTCAGGATCGCGCCGACCAATTCCGCACCCGTCTGGGCTGGGAGGTCAGCGTCGATGCCAACGGACAGGAACGCGATCAATACGATGCGCTGGATCCGCTTTATGTGATCTGGGAAATGCCGGATGGCAGCCATGGCGGCTCCATGCGGTTTTTGCCGACCACCGGGCGCGTGATGGTGAACGAAATTTTTGGCCATCTCACTGGCGGCAGCCCGATCACCAGCCCGCTGATCTGGGAATGCACCCGGTTCTGCCTGTCGCGCAATGCGCCGTCCAAGGTGGCAGGTGCGCTGATGTTGGGCGGGGGTGAGATCATGCGCAATTTCGGCATCCGCCATTTCGTCGGTGTCTTTGACCGTCGGATGATCCGGATCTATCGCGCCATCGGCTCCAGCCCCGAGGTTCTGGGCACCGAGGGAGAAGGCCGTGACCAGATCAACGTCGGTCTGTGGGAGTTCACTCCGGACAGTTATGACATGGTGGCCAGCCGCGCGGGCATCGCGCCCGAGCTGTCGCGGCTGTGGTTCGACCGCTCCTTTGGCGGTGCCGACCCGATGAAGCAGATGGCGCTGACTGGCTAGGACCCGGGTCTGTCTTGCGACCCCACATGCCACGGGGCCGGTTGCATCTGGTGCAGCCGACCCCGCAGCTGTAGGGTCGCGCCATGACAAAGCCGCTTATTCAATTCTCCGACGATCAGGCCGCCGCTTTTGACAGCGTGACTGCGCTTTTGCACCAGGCCGGGGTGGATCTGGACGATGGTCTGCTGCATCCGCCGCGCGGCGATGCCGGGGTGATGGCGGTGATCGGCAAGGCGGGATCGGGCAAGACCCTGCTGCTGGCCGAGCTTTACAAGGCGCTGGAAGATGCCGGCGTCGAAGTGGTGTCGGGCGATTACGAAAGCCGCAAGAAAAGCGGCAAGCGCACCCTTGCGATCCTGGCTCCCACCAACAAGGCAGCCAGCGTGCTGCGCCTGCGTGGGGTGCCCGCGACCACCATTCACCGGATTCTCTACACGCCGGTCTACGATCCCGAATACGAACGCATCGCCGAATGGTTGGCCGGAAACGGCGAAGAGCCTGATATCGAAGGTCTGACCGAAGAGGCGCTGGCCCGCGCGGCGGCCTTTTACGAGCGCAACAAATCGATCCCCGGGGCGCTGGCGGCGGCAGGGCTGCGCGGCTCCGATTTCATCACCGGCTGGAAGCGCCGCGAGGATCCGCTGGACATCGGCTTTGTCGATGAAGCCTCGATGCTGGATGATCGCCAGTTCAGCGATCTCAAAGAGATTTTCCCGACCCTGCTGCTGTTTGGCGACCCGGCGCAGCTGGCACCGGTGAACCAATCCGGCGCCATGATCTTTGACGGGCTGCCAGAGACGCGCAAACTGGTGCTGAGCCGCATTCACCGACAAGAGGCCGATAACCCTATTCTGGACCTTGCTCATGCGCTGGCGGATCCGCAGCTCGGGTTCGAAGATTTCGAACGCATGGTCGAAGACACCGCCCGCCGCGACGAGCGCGTGGTCTGGGGGCAGCGGGTCGAGGTCGACCTGATGGCGCGCTCTCCGGTGCTGGTCTGGCGCAACAACACCCGCATCCGCCTGATCAACGCCTTCCGCAGCGTCCATGGCGCCCCCGAGGACGCCCTGATTGAAGGCGAACCTTTGATCTGCGATGGCATCGAACTGCCGCTGAAACACCGCAAGAAACGTCTTGATCTTGAAGCCCGCGGGTTGATCAAGGGCGCGCAGGTGATCTACCTCGGCCCCGGCCGCAAACCTGGATTTTCCCGCCTGCACGTGATGGGCGCCGAGGATCCGCAGGTCTCGGCCGCCTCCATCGTGAAGATCGAGAAACCGGATGAGGAAGAGCCCTTCATCCCCTATGCCGCGCGCATGGGGGCGACCTTTTTGCACGGGGCGGCGGTGACCATTCACAAGGCGCAGGGCTCGCAATGGGAGACCGCGCAGGTCTTTGCCCCCGATATCTATGCCGCCGCGCGCATGGGCCGGGTCGAGGCCGGTCAGCCGCTGTGGAAACGGCTCGCCTATGTGGCGATCACCCGGGCGCAGGAGCGGCTGATCTGGGTGGTGCGCAACCGGCTGGCCAAACCCACCGGGCCGCTCCGGGTGGATGATCTGCGCGCTGCACCGGTGGCGGCGCTGACACTCGAGGCAGAGGAGGAAACCGCGTTATGAGCAACAAGACAATCCTGATCACCGGCGCCAGCTCTGGCATTGGCCGGGCGGTGGCCGAACAGTTCCTGACCCAAGGCTGGACCGTGGGCCTGCTGGCCCGGCGCGCGGACAAGCTGGCGGATGTGGCGCTGGGGCACGACCGGGCCTATGTGCTGCCTGCCGATGTCACCGATGCCACCGCCGTGGATCATGCGGTCAACAGCTTTGCCATGCAGGCCGGGCGGCTGGATGTGCTGTTCAACAACGCGGGTATCTTCACGCCGCCCGGCACCATCGATGAGATCGCGCTGGAGGATTGGCATGCCTCGGTCAATGTGAACCTCACGGGCATGTTCCTGGCGGCGCGGGCGGCGTTTCGGCAGATGCGCCATCAGGCACCGCAGGGCGGACGGATCATCAACAACGGCTCCATCGCTGCCCATGTGCCGCGTCCCGGCTCGGCCCCCTATGCGGCCACCAAATCGGCGATCACCGGGCTGACCCGCAGCATCTCTCTGGACGGTCGGCCCTTTGACATAGCGTGTGGGCAGATCGACATCGGCAATGCCCGCACCCCAATGGTGGAGGATCTGGCCCATCGCCATGCCGAGGCCAATCCCGAGGCGGCGCCGATGGACACCTTTGATGTGGCGGATGCGGCGCGGTCGGTGCTGCATATGGCTGAATTGCCGCTGGAGGCCAATGTGCAGTTCATGACGGTGATGGCCACCAAGATGCCCTATATCGGCCGCGGCTGAGGACGGCAGGGCGGGGGGCATAGAGGGGGAGCGCTCCCGCCTGTCTTCGATCTGCGGACGCAGCTCTCATCCCGTTGGGCCCGGCACCGCGCGTGGTGCGGTGCCTGTTGCGAGAGGTCGTGATCCTGTCGCCCTTGAAGACCTGGGCTAACCGTCTCGTCCCGGCTCGTTCGGGTTGCTGGAAAACAATGCGATCTTGTTGCCTTGTGGATCGCGCAAGTAGCCGACAAAGAACCGGGGGCCATAGGTGTCACGAAATCCTGGCGGCCCTTCGTCAGAGCCACCTGCGGCCAGCGCGGCGGCGTGGAGGGCGCGCACCTGTTCCTGGCTGCGCGCCTCAAAGGCCACCATGGCGCCATTGCCAGCCGAGGCCGCCTCTCCATCGAAGGGCGGTTTGACGTAGAAATCAGGCAGAGCGGGAGACTGGCCCGGCTCCACTGGCAGGGCGTAGCTTAGACCTTCAGGCCCCTCCGATAGCCCATAGCCAAGGGCCGGTAGGAAGGCAGAATAGAACTGTTTGGCACGCGTGATATCGTCAGCTCCGACGGTGACATAGGCGATCATGCTTGCTGTCCCATTGCGCGATACATCTGATTGCCAAGGTGGCAATCCGACTGGCTGTTTAGACTGCGAAACGGCATGAATTGACGCTCCTACCGGTCGCGCAGCAGCTGGAAGGCTGCCGAGGCGCCCCAGCCGGCAAGGACGGCAATGACCAGTGACATGATCCCGTAAATGAAGGGCCGTTCGCGCGAGAGGGCGTAGAGGAACCGCTCCAGCCCGACCTTGCGCACGTCGATTGCGGTTTCATAGCTGGAGACCACCTCGCCGCCGCGGGTCAGCAGGACGCGGGTGGTATAGGCGCCCTCGGTCAGGTTCGCGGGCATGTCGATCGCGGTGCGGAACAGGGTTTGCTGGTCCACGGTGACGGTGCTGGGCCGCAGGGAGTAAAGCCCTTCCTCGCGGCGGATGCGCACCACGGCCTCGGCAAAATCCTGGGCGCCGCGGATGTTCATCGCGGCCCCGACCGAGCGGATGGCGCGTTCGACCGATACCTTGTGGCGCAGGTCCTCGATATCCGTCAGAACCGCGCCGAAGGGGGCGCTGGTGGCTACGGCGTAAAAGCTAGGCGCGGAGTCGACCAGCACGCTGTCAACATTGACCCAGATGCCAAGCTTCTTTTCCTTGCGACGCACGGTGACCGGGGCGGAGGGGCCAGACACGGTGACGATCACTTCGAGCGGCGGCGCATCCGCCGGGATCGGAGTGTCGCGTTTCACCGCGCCGAAAACCAGGATTTCAGAGCCGTCAAAATCGGCGGTGATGGCGACGCGGTTCTGGCTGAGGCCAAGCACAACCGCTTCGCGCTCGTTAGCGCGACCCGGGGAAGCGAGAACCGCAGGAAGGCTGAGCAGGGCAATTAGCAACAGGCGGAAGAGCGGCGTCATCAGTGACCTCCTGCCACGCCGAGCGAGAACAACTCGTCCGGCTGAATAAGAAGCTCAAGCCCCAGTTTACCGCAGACCAGCAGCACCATCAGCGCCAGCAGGATCCGCAGCTGTTCGGCCTTGAGATAGGTGCCGATGCGGGTGCCGATCTGTGCCCCGACGACGCCGCCAACCAATAGGAGCACGGCCAGCACGATGTCCACGGTAAAGTTGGTGGTGGCGTGCAGCATGGTGGTAAAGGCGGTGACGAGGATGATCTGGAACAGCGAGGTTCCGACCACCACCTTGGTCGGCATGCCGAGGATATAGATCATTGCGGGCACCATGATGAAACCGCCGCCCACGCCCATGATCGCGGCCAGAATGCCGACCGCGACGCCGACCAGAACCGGCGGGATCACCGAGATATAAAGCCCGGAGGTGCGGAACCGCATCTTGAAGGGCAGGGCATGCACCCAGCTGCGCTGCCGCCGCGCAGCGGGCGCGCCGCCCGATTTGCGGGATTTGCGCAGGGCGCTGAGGCTTTCGATGAACATCAACCCGCCCACGACGCCAAGGAAGACAACGTAGCAGAGCTTCACCAGCAGATCGACCTGACCCATCTGTTTCAGGTGGTTGAAGACCACCACGCCGAGCGCGGCGCCAAGAAGACCACCGGCCTGCAGCACAAGCCCCATCTTGATGTCGACGGTACGCCTTCGAAAATGGGCAAGGACGCCGGAAAAAGAGGAAGCGACGATCTGGTTGGCCTCGGTCGCGACCGCCACAGCAGGCGGAATGCCGATGAAGAACAGCAGCGGTGTCATCAGAAAACCACCGCCGACGCCGAACATCCCCGAAAGGATACCCACCAGCCCACCCAGCCCCAGAAGAAGGAAGGCATTGACCGAAACCTCGGCGATGGGAAGGTAGATCTGCATACTCAATTTAGACCCCTTTGCCGGTGCAAAATCAACTGGCGATGCCGCCCCGCAGCATTCAGGACCGATAATCCGGATCAATCTGGACTTATCACCCCGGATGGGGGGGAAGAGCGCGGCCAAAACGCAAAACCGCCCGGCGCGGGGGCCGGGCGGTTTCAGCAGACTGAATGGGTGTATCAGGCCCTGTTCAGCGCTCCTTCACATAGGGCGCGCCGCCCGCGCGGGGCGGAATGGCCTTGCCGACGAAACCGGCCAGGATCACCACGGTCAGGATATAGGGCAGGGCATCCATCACCTGCACCGGGATGGTAACGCTGCCCAGTTCGATATTCTGGAACCGCAACGCGACCGCCTGCAACAGGCCGAACAGCAGGCAGGCGCCCATCGCGTGCCAGGGCCGCCATTTCGCAAAGATCAGCGCCGCCAGCGCGATGAAGCCGCGCCCGGCGGTCATGTCTTTCACGAAACCAGCCTGCAGGGCCGTCGCCAGATAGGCGCCCGCGATGCCGCACAGAAGGCCGCAGATCGCAACGGCGGCAAACCGCAGCCCCACCACCGAAACACCGGCCGTGTCCACCGCTGCCGGGTTTTCCCCGACCGCGCGCAGACGTAGGCCGAAACGGGTGCGGAACAGCACCCACCAGGTGAGCGGCACCGCGAGGAAGGCGGCATAGACGAGGATGGAATGCCCGGAGAGCAGCTCGGAATAGACCTGCTGGAACATGCCCGCTTCTGCGATCAGTTCGGACAGGGGGCGGCCCGCTGCCTCGGCGTCGCTGGGGCCGATGGCAAAGGGCAGTTCAAGACCGCCAAAGCGTCCTTCGCGCAGCAGCGAAGGCGTGCGTCCGCCCTGCTGGAACCAGTCCTGCGCGATCAGCACGGTCATGCCTGCGGCCAGAAAGTTGATGGCAACGCCTGAAATCAGCTGGTTGCCCCGAAAGGTGATCGAGGCCACCCCGTGCAGCCCAGCCAGCACCAGCGAGGAGGCGATACCCGCGAGCAGTCCCAGCCAGACATTGCCGGTGACTGCGGCCACTGCAGCGGACAGAAAGGCGGCCATCAGCATCTTGCCTTCAAGGCCGATGTCAAAGATGCCCGCGCGCTCTGAGAACAGGCCGGCCAGGCAGGCCAAAAGCAGCGGCGTCGCCAGACGGACGGTGCTGTCCAGCACCTGAATGATGGTCAGGAATTCCATCAGGCTTTCTCCTTCCGCAATGCAAGGAAGATCTTTTCAAGCGGTATCCGCACCATATTGTCCAGCGCGCCGGTAAAGAGGATGACCAGCGCCTGAATGACGACGATCAATTCGCGCGGGATCGAGGTCCAGAGCGCCAGTTCCGCGCCGCCCTGATAGAGGAAGCCAAAGAGGATCGCGGCCAGAAAAACGCCAAAGGGATGGTTGCGCCCCATCAGCGCCACGGCGATGCCGATGAAACCAGCGCCCTCGGTAGAGTTCAGAACCAGACGCTCGGCCTCGCCCATGACGTTGTTGATCGCCATCATGCCCGCAAGCCCACCCGAGATCAGCATCGAGATCATGATGATCTTCACCGGAGAGATCCCGGCATAAAGAGCGCCGGGTTCGGAATGGCCATAGGCGCGGATTTCATACCCCAGCCGCGTACGCCAGATCAGCAGCCAGACCACCACGCAGGCGGCAACGGCGACCAGAAGGCTCACGTTGGCCGGTGCCGATTTGGAAAAGGCGATACCGAATGGGGCTAGCAGCTCGTGCAGGCTTGGCAGGTGAACAGCTTCGGCAAAGCGGGCTGTGGCTGGATCCATGGCCCCTGCGGGCTTCAGCACATTGACCAGCATATAGTTCAGAACCGCGGCTGCGATGAAGTTGAACATGATGGTTGTGATGACGATATGGCTGCCGCGCTTGGCCTGAAGATAGGCCGGTATGGCAGCCCAGGCGGCCCCAAAGAGGGCGGCGCCAAGGGAGGCAAAGATCAGCGCCAGAGACCAGTGAGGCCAGGGGATGTAAAGGCAGACAAGCGCAACGCCAAGCCCCCCCAGCATCGCCTGACCTTCGCCGCCAATGTTGAACATCCGGGCGTGGAAGGCGACGGCGACCGCAAGGCCGGTGAACAGGAAATTGGTTGCATAGTACAGCGTGTAGCCCCAGCCGTAGGTGGAGCCGAGCGCGCCTGTCACCATCATCTTGACCGCGGCGAGTGGGTCCTCGCCGATGGCCAGAATGACCAGAGCCGACAGGAAGGCAGCCAGTATCAGGCTGATCAGCGGAATCAGGACCACATCGGCCCATTTCGGCATTTTTTCCATTTACGCGGCCTCCCCCGCGACACCGGCCATCAGAAGGCCCAGTTCCTTTTCATCGGTCTGATCGGCGGCGCGTTCGCCCATGATCATACCGTCAAACATCACCGCCACCCTATCAGACAGGGACAGGATCTCTTCCAACTCGACCGAGACCAGAAGGATCGCCTTGCCCTCATCGCGCAGGGCGACGATCTGCTTGTGAATGAATTCGATGGCGCCGATGTCGACGCCGCGGGTGGGCTGGCCGATCAGCAAGAGGTCGGGATTGCGCTCGATTTCACGGGCGACGACGATCTTCTGCTGGTTGCCGCCGGAAAAACTTTTGGCGGCCAGCCAGGGATCCGGCGGGCGCACGTCGAATTTCTCCATCTTCGCAGCGGTGTCGGCGCGCAGGGCGGCGTTGTCCATCAGAAGGCCCCGCTGGTATTCCGGCGCGTGGTGATAGCCAAAGGCGACGTTTTCCCAGGCGTGGAAATCCATGATCAGCCCTTCGCGCTGGCGGTCTTCGGGGACGTGGGCCACATGGGCGGCGCGGCGTGCCCGCCCGTCCGATCCGGCGCCAGACAGCGGCAGCGGCGTGCCATTGAGGCGGATCGTACCGGTGCCGGGGCGCATGCCGCCCAGCACCTCCAGCAGCTCTGACTGGCCATTGCCCGCCACACCGGCGATGCCGAGGATCTCTCCGGCGCGCACATTGAGGTCGATGCCCTTGACGCGCTCGACGCCTGCCTCGTCCACGACGCGCAGGTTCTCGACTTCCAGGATCGGCTTGCCGGGCTTGGCGGGGACCTTGTCCACGCGCAGCAGCACCTTGCGGCCCACCATCAGTTCGGCCAGATGTTCGGGGCTGGTCTCGGCGGTTTTTACCGTTGCGGTCATCTTGCCGCGGCGCATGACGCTGACCGTGTCGGTCGCCTCCATGATCTCGCGCAGCTTGTGGGTGATCAGGATGATCGTCTTGCCCTCGGCCCGCAGCCGGTCGAGGATGCGGAACAGCTGGTCCGCCTCTGCCGGGGTCAGAACGCCGGTGGGTTCATCCAGGATCAGGATCTCGGCCTTGCGGTACAGCGCCTTCAGGATCTCCACCCGCTGCTGCATGCCGACGCCGATCTCGTCGATGCGCTTGTCCGGGTCCACGAAGAGCTCGTATTCCTCTTCCAGCGCCTTCAGCTCCTTGCGGGCGCGGGTCAGCGAGGGCATCAACAGCCCGCTGTCCTCGGCGCCCAGAACGATGTTTTCCAGCACCGTGAAATTCTCGACCAGCTTGAAATGCTGGAACACCATGCCGATCCCGGCGGAAATGGCGGCCTGGCTGTCTGGGATTTCGGTCTTCTTGCCGTTGATCCAGACCTCGCCGCTGTCGGCCTTGTAAAAGCCGTAAAGGATGCTCATCAGGGTGGATTTGCCGGCGCCGTTTTCGCCGATGATCCCGTGGATCGTGCCGGGGGCGACGCTGATGGAGATGTCCTTGTTGGCCTGGACGGGGCCAAAGGCTTTGGAGATGCCTTTCAGTTCAATCGCTGGTGCCGTCATTCTGGCTCCTCAACATGCGGGGGCGCGGACCGGGGGGATGCCGGTGTGATGCGCAGGGGGCGGATACCGGTGCGGCGGTGCGTCCCTCGGATGGGATGGAAAAACCAAACCCGGAGGCGGCGTTGCGGCAGCCTCCGGGCAAAGTGGGCTCTGGCTATGCCTTTTCAGGCCGGGCCAGAGCGGTTGCCGATCAGAACGACAGCGCCGGGCAGCTGTCGTCAGACATGTAGTCATGCACCTTCAGCTCGCCCGAGGCGATCTTGGCTGCTGCAGCGTCCACCATGGCTTTCATCTCGTCCGAAACCAGCGGTGCGTTGTTGTCGTCCAGCGCGTAGCCGACGCCGCCATTGGCCAGCCCCATGACCGAGAAACCGGTTTCCATGTCAGCGCCATCGCTGAAGGCCTCGTAAACCGCGTTGTCCACGCGTTTCATCATCGAGGTCAGTACCTTACCCGGGTGCAGGTGGTTCTGGTTGCTGTCCACGCCGATGGACAGGATGTCCTCATCCGCAGCGGTCTGCAGAACGCCCACGCCGGTGCCGCCTGCCGCAGCATAGACCACGTCAGCGCCCTGGCTGATCTGCGCCTTGGTAAGCTCGGAGCCTTTTACCGGGTCGTTCCAGGCCGCCGGGGTGGTGCCGGTCATGTTGGCGATCACCTTGGCGTCGGGGTTGGCGGCCATCACGCCCTGGGCATAGCCACAGGCGAATTTGCGGATCAGCGGGATGTCCATGCCACCGATGAAGCCGACGGTGCCGGATTTGGAGGCCTCAGCTGCCATCATGCCGACGAGGTAGGAGCCCTCGTGCTCGTTGAAGACAACCGAGCGCACGTTGGGCGCGTCCACGACCATGTCGATGATGGTGAATTTGGTGTCCGGGTAGTCGGCAGCCACCTGGCCCAGAGCGTCAGCAAAGGCAAAGCCTGCCATCACGATCGGGTTGGAGCCCGCTTCGGCAAAGCGGCGCAGGGCCTGCTCGCGCTGGGCCTCGGATTGCAGTTCGATCTCGCGGAAGCTGCCGCCGGTCTCGTCTGCCCAGCGTTTTGCGCCCATGAACGCCGCTTCGTTGAAGGATTTGTCGAATTTGCCGCCAAGGTCAAAGATCAGCGCCGGATCCGCCAGGGCCGCGCCCGCAGTGACGGCCAGTGCGGCCGAGCCGCCCATCAGGGTTTTCATCAGGCTCATTAGAATACTCCCAGTTGTGTTTTATGATTGTCACAGCCGCCGTTGGGCTGCCCGGTGCGTTATGTGACCGGGACGAATAGAGGTGCGGCAATTTAGCCCGCAGCATCGCGGCAGGGTCAACCGCTTTTTGACCAAACGGTGGAATTCCATACGGGTGGCCTAACGTAAGCTGCACCGCATAAGCACCGCGTCCACAGGGGCGGCGCCTTTGCGGGCATAATAACCGGGCCGGGTTCCGCAAGTGGCGAATCCGCATGCCTGGTAGAGCGCCTGCGCCGGGGCATTGTCGGCGGCCACCTCCAGAAAGGCTTCGGTGGCGCCGCGTGTGCGGGCGAGATCCTGCCAGTCCTGCATCACCTGCCGGGCCAGACCCCGGCGCTGGTGCGCGGGGTGGGTGGCGATGGTCAGCAACTCGGCTTCATCCGCGATGACGCGGACAAGGGCGAAACAGCGGGCATCACCGATTGCAAAGGTCAGGGGGCTGTCCAGGAGGTCGGCGAATTCCGCAGCGCTCCAGGGGCGCGACTGGGTAAAGGCCGCTGCGTGGGTCTTGGCCATGTCGTCTGTGGCTGGGGCAGAGGCCACGGCGTCAGCCATCGATCAGCGCAGGCGGGGTATCGCGCGCGGGGGCGGCATCGGCAGCGCGCAGATAAAGCGGCGCGGGGGCGGCGGTGTCCTGATCCATCCGGGCGGCTGCCAGACGCGCGATCGCCTCGGCCAGCCCTGCGGGAGAGGCCTCGGGCGCAAAGGTCAGCCCGGCACCGCGCGCGGCTTCTTCGGCTTCCTCGCGGGGCATCAGACGCGGTGCCTGATCCGGCAGGGCGGCATAGACCTGATCACGCGGGGCCGGAATGCCGGGCAGGGTTCCTGCGGCGGCGCGGGCGTCAAAACCGTCGATGCCCACGGCCGGAACGCCAAGGCCCAGCGCCAGACCTCGGGCGGCGGAAACGGCGATGCGGATACCGGTGAAATTGCCGGGGCCTACGCCAACACCGATGGCATCCAGATCCGCCCATGTGGCGCCGCCTGTCGCCAGCACCTCTTCCAGCAGCGGCATCAGCCGTTCGGCCTGCCCGCGTGTCATCGGCTCCAGCGCCTCGGCAACAAGGGTGTCACCGCGCAGCAAAGCGGCCGCGCAATGCGCGGCCGATGTGTCAAAGCCCAGAACCAGTGGTTCGGTTGTCATCCTCTGTCCTTTCAGGTCGCCAGCATGGCGACGGGTCTGTCCTGCCGCTCAGACGGCGACCGGGCGGACCTCGGTGACTTCGGGGATGTAGTGGCGCAGCAGGTTCTCGATGCCCATTTTCAAGGTCAGCGTCGAGGAAGGGCAGCCCGCGCAGGCGCCTTGCATGTGCAGGTAGACGACGCCGCGTTCAAAGCCGTGGAAAGTGATATCGCCGCCGTCCTGGGCCACGGCCGGGCGCACGCGGCTGTCCAGCAAATCCTTGATCTGGTTGACAACTTCACCGTCCTCGCCGCTGTGTTCGGCATGGCCCGAGGCCTGCTCACCGCCCGCGCTGATCACCGGCTGGCCGGATTGGTAATGCTCCATCACCGCGCCCAGGATGGCGGGTTTGATGTGATCCCATTCGACGTCGTCGGCCTTGGTGACGGTGACGAAATCATTGCCGAAGAACACGCCGGTGACGCCGCTGACGGCGAAGATGCGGCTGGCCAGAGGAGAGCTCTCTGCCGCTTCGGGGCTGGCGAAATCGGCGGTGCCTGCCTCCAGAACGGTCTGCCCCGGAAGGAATTTCAGCGTCGCCGGGTTGGGCGTGGATTCGGTCTGAATGAACATTTCGGGTCTCCGTTGGTCTGCAGGAGATATGCGCGCCGTGGCCGCACAAGTCAAGGTTTGGAACGGTTCTAAATTGCCAAAGCCACCTGTGCATCAGGGAACAGCGGCAGCAATTGGGGGCTCAGGTAATCGCTTCCAGCCGGTCCTTGGACAGATCGCCCGGCACGATGGTGATTGGCACCGGCAGGCTGCCCGAGGTCTTGCTCAGCTGGTTTACCAGCGGTCCCGGCCCCTTGCGGTCGGTGCCCGCGCCCAGCACTAGAACGCCGATGTCGGGATCGGCTTCGATCTGGGCCAGGATCTCGGGTACGGCCTCGCCTTCGCGGATGATCAGCTCCGGATCCACCCCCTGACGGTCGCGCATCCATTTGGCGAAAACCTCGAAATGGGCGTGAATGCGTTCGCGGGCCTCTTCGCGCATGACTTCGCCCACGCCGATCCAGTGGTTGAATTCATCGGGCGGGATCACCGACAGGATCGCCACCCCGCCACCGGTGCGGGCCGCCCGCATCGCGGCGAACCGCATGGCGTTCAGGCATTCACGGCTGTCATCCAGCACAACCAGAAATTTGCGCATCTGTAGCCTCCACAATCCTGATCAATCTGCCCGAGGGGCCGCGTCCTGTCCATCGCTTTTCAGTGCGGCGCTGTTGGCAACCCGGGTTGCGTAGAGCATCAGAACCACCGCCAGCACCATCAGGCGGAACAGGTGTGCCGCCGCGACAAAGGTAGGATCGGCGCCAAGCGCGGCGCCGAGAATGATCATGGTTTCCAGCCCGCCGGGGGAAAATCCCAGCAGCACATCCAACAGCGGTAGGCCCGACAGATAGGCCGCTGGCAGGGCCGCTATCGCTGCCAGGCCGCAGGTCAGAAGGACGATCACGCCGCCCGCCAGCAGGCTGCCCTGCAATTCACGCCAGCTCATGCCGGTAAAGCGTCCCCCGATAAGGCTGCCCATCAGGATCAGCGCGCCCTGCGCCCCCCAGCCGGGCAACCCGCCGGCAGTCCAGCCGCCAAGATGGGTCGTCGCAGCGACCGTTATCCCGGCTATCAGCGTCGGGGCGGGCAGTTTGATCCGGCGCAGCGGCGGCGCGATGGCAAGGGCGATGGCGATCTGGATCGCGATCCAGCCCAGCGGTGTCACAGCGGCGCTGCCCGGCAGGCCAAAGCCGATCTCCATCCCCGCAAGGGTTGCCCCCAGCGGCACCAGCAGGGTCAGCGACATCAGCCGGATCGAGGCCAGCACCATCGGCCGCGTCAGGGACAGAGACAGGCTGTCCGCCAGCGCGATCACCAGCCCCAGATGCCCGGGCGCGGCGGCGAGAAAGGATTCATGCCGTTCAAACGGCAGGATGCGGGGCACCAGACTGCGCCCGGCGAAAGGCGTGACAATGGTCAGGGCCGCCAGCAGTCCAAAGGCCACCGGCCAGCGCATCATGGCGGCAAAACTTTCGGGGCTGACCATCGAGCCGATGCTGAGCCCCATCACCAGAAACGCCGCATCCCGAAGCCGGGGCGCGATATCCATGGGCGCGCCCCAGAGCCCGGCAAGAGAAACGGCGATGGCAGGCCCGGCCAGCAGGGCCATCGGCATATGGATCAGGGAGGCGATCAAAGCTCCGACCCCGCCGACGGCGATGGTCAGAAAGCTTTGTCGCCACTCACCCATGTGTGGCAGCCCAGTCCCAATACATCTCGCGCACGCGGCGGGCCATGGGGCCGATCTGATACTGACGGTCGTCGAAAGCGGTGACCGGGGTGACCTTGCTCATGTTGCCGGACATGAAGACTTCGTCGGCCTCCTCAAAGTCCTTAAAGCTCAGCACGGTCTCATGCACGGTGACGCCGTCGGCCTTCAGGTTCTTGATGTGACGGGCGCGGGTAATGCCGGCCAGGAAGGTGCCGTTGGCGATGGGGGTAAAGACCTCGCCATCGCGCACCATAAAGATATTGGCGGTGGCGGTTTCGGCCACGTTGCCCATGGCATCCTGCACCAGCGCGTTGGCAAAGCCCTTGGCCCGGGCCTCGCGCAGCATGCGGGCGTTGTTGGGGTAAAGGCAGCCGGCCTTGGCGTTGACCACGGCGTTTTCCAGCACCGGGCGGCGGTACTGGGTGCGGGTCAGCGTGGCGCTGGCATCCGCCGGGGCCATCGGGATCTCTTCCAGGCAGAGCGCGAACTTGGTGGTCTCCGGCTCGGGCGCAATCATCGTCGCATCGCCATCGGTGGCCCAGTACATCGGGCGGATATAGACCGCAGCGCCGGGGGCAAAGCGTTTCAGCCCCTCGCGGGTGATCTCCACCATATCCTCGACCGAGACGGTGGGTTTCATCATCAGCGCCGAGGCCGAGGCATTGGCGCGGGCGCAGTGTAGATCCAGATCCGGCGTCACCCCGTCAAACAGCCGCGCCCCGTCAAAGATCGAAGAGCCAAGCCAGGCCGCGTGGTCGGCGGCGGACATGATTGGCACGTCCCCGTCGTGCCACTGACCGTTGAAGTAGGTGTGGATGGTGCTGCCAGCTGCCATGATCGGGGCCTTTCAAAATGTCTTGCGTCCCCGGGACACTAGGAGGCTCTTCCGGCAAGGTCCAGTGCCCGGTCGGCGCTTCTTTGCACATGGGTGTGTGGGGGCCGCGGAGGTGTTGCGTTGCCACTGCGCGCCGGGACAAGGAGCTGGCAAGCTGTTTCGCACGCGAAACAAATGGGAAAACACCGAGGATCGGGCGCTTTGCGCGCGCCGCCCGGCGCGCGCCCGGCCCAAGGGGACAAGGCGCATCCGTGATGCGCAGCGTCCGGGCGGGAGTGCCCCGCCTGCCTGCCCGCCTGACTATATGGGCGCTTTTCCGGGAGACCGCGTAGGACCCTGTGTCGGATTGGGGGGCCGGAGCGGCTCAGTTGCCCGGTGTCAGGCCCAGCTTCCCAAGGATCGCACCCGCGTCTGCGGCCCAACGGTCGTGCAGCTCGGCATTGGTGTCATGGCGCAGGCCCATCGCGCGCAGCCCGTCGAATTTCTCCGAGGTTTGCGAGCCGAAAGAGGCCGCAACGCGGGGCCACCAGTAGTCCACCGCTTCCTGCGCCTGCGCTGTCTCGCCGTTCTCTACCAGCTGGGTCAGCCCCTCTTCGGCCAGCTCTGCATGGCGCTGCTCGATCGGGGCGATGCTGCGGAAAGCCTCTGCCAGAGGCTGGTAGGAGACCTGCGACAACTCCCCAAGTTGCACCGTGACAGCGCGGCCCATCAGAAGGTTCATCACCACCGCGTCAAGCCAGCCTTCCAGCGGGTAGTTGAACACCGCAAGGCGCATGTCGTGCTTGCTGCGGCTCTGGCCGATGTCGGCATCGCGGGTCAGCCGCGCGGTCCAGGGGTGGTGATCGGCGTAGGCCTCGGTATCGGCGCCGAATTCCCCCATGATCCGCAGCACCTTGTCGGCATTGTCGGATTTCTCCAGCACGATCTTGGCGGCGGCGATGCGGGCCTTGATGCCGGGACCTTCGTTGATGATATCGGCAAAGCCCGCGGCCCCGGCCAGCTCGCTGTCGACAAAGGTCGCCATCAGTTTCAAGAGTTCCGCACGATAGCGCGGCGGCACGTTGGATGGATTGGTGAGCTTGCCGCCCTGCGCAAGATAGCTGCTGAGGCTCATGTCCTCGGCCATATCTGATCCTCCCTGAATTCGGCCCTGTGAAACGGGCCCTTAAACACAGACGCGCCCGGAAGGGCGCGCCATTAAATGCATTACTGATCGTAATCCACGACCACCCTATCGGTGACAGGATAGGCCTGGCAGGACAAGACGTAGCCCTTTTCGACCTCGTAATCTTCGAGCGCGTGATTGGTGACCATTTCCACCTCGCCCTCCAGCACCTTGCAGCGGCAGGTGGAGCAGACCCCGGCCTTGCAGGCGTAGGGCGCGTCCATGGCGTTCTCCAGCGCCGCATCCAGGATGGTGGTGTCCTTGCCCATCTCGATGGTCTGGGTGGCGCCATCAAGGGTGATCGCGGCAGAGGTCTGGTTCGCGTTGCTGGCCGCATCGGCGGCGCTCGCCTTGCGCTTGGCCCGGCCGGGCTGGGCGCTGGCGAAGAGCTCGAACTTGATCTGATCGTCCTTCAGGCCTGCCGTGCGCAGCGCTGCGGCGATGCCCAGCATCATCGGTTCCGGCCCGCAGATAAAGGCGGTGTCGACGTTGTCGATATCAATCCAGTGCTCGAACAGCTGGGCGCATTTCTCCTCGGTCACCAGACCGGTGAAGAGGTCGATCTCCTGCGCATCGCTTTCCAGAATATGGATGACGTTGAAGCGCCCCATGTAGAGGTTCTTCAGGTCCTCCAGCTCCTCGCGGAACATGATCGTGTTGACGCCCTTGTTGGCGTAAACCAGCGTGAAGGTCGAATTTGGCTCGGCCGCCAGGGTGGTCTTCAGGATCGACAGCACCGGGGTGATGCCGGATCCGCCGGCAAAGCCGAGATAGGATTTTTCGGCGCCAGCATCGAGCGGCGTGAAGAAGGTGCCCATCGGCGCCATCGCCTGTAGGGTGTCACCGGGTTTCAGGTCGGTATTGGCCCAGGTCGAAAAGGCGCCGCCATCGACGCGCTTGATGCCGACCTGCAGGATGCCGTCCTCCTTGCCCGCGCAGATCGAGTAGCTGCGGCGCAGCTCCTCGCCGTCGAAATCGCGGCGGAAGGTCAGGTACTGGCCTTGGGTGAAATCGAACTCCGCCGCCGCGCCATTGGCGGGCTTCAGGGAGACAACAACCGCATCGCGGATCGTCTTGCGGACATCGGTGACTTCTAGATCGTGAAAGCGCGCCATGGAGGTCTCCTCAGATGCACTTGAAATAATCAAAGGGTTCGAGGCAGTCCTGACAGCGCCAGTGTGCCTTGCACGGGGTGGAGCCGAACTGGCTCACACGGGTGACGTTCTTGCTGCCGCAATGGGGGCATTTTTCGGGGCCGCCTGCGGCCTGGGGCGGAGCGATGCCGTATTCCTCCAGCTTGGCGCGGCCTTTTTCCGACAGCCAGTCGGTGGTCCAGGGCGGGGCGATCTGGGTTTTGAGGCGGATGTCCTCGACCCCGTGATCGCGCAGGGCGGTTTCGATATCCATGTTGATCACCGCCGTCGCAGGGCAGCCCGAATAGGTCGGGGTGACGGCCACCTCCAGCGTATCGCCGTCCCAGGCGACACCGCGGATGATGCCGAGATCGACCAGAGAGATCACCGGGATTTCCGGATCGGGCACGGCGTCCAGCCATTCCCAGATCTGCTCCACGCTTGGCTTGTCTACTGTTTGGCTCATGTGGATGTCCTCATCGGCTGTACCGCCCGGCCGATAGGCCGGGCAGCGCCCGTCCGCCCCCATTGGGCGGGCGCTTCGCTTCCGCCCGCGGACGGGCTCTGCCCTTGTTACTCTGCGCGCAGCCTTACCACTTGGCGCCGGGATAGGCGCGCTGCAGCCACTGCATATGGGTCAGAAGGTGGCCCAGATGCTCGGTGTGCATCTTACCGGTGCGCCCACCCTTGTGACCAAAGGCACTGTCTGGGATGGTCAGCGTTGCCTCGCCCATGATCCGGCCGATCAGCGCATCGAAATCACCCCGCAGGCTGGCCGGGTCGGGCGCGATACCCGCCTTGACCATCTCCGCGTCCACATCGTCGGATTGGAACATCTCGCCCACATAGGGCCAGAGGTAGTCCAACGCTTCCTGCATGCGGCGGTGGCTTTCCTCGGTGCCATCGCCCAAGCCGACGACAGTATCGGCCGAGCGTTCCAGATGATAGGCAACTTCCTTGCTGGCCTTGGCGGCAATCGCGGCGACCCGTTCGTCGCTGGATTTCATCAGATGGCCCAGCTGGATCGAGTGCCAGGCATCGAACAGGCACTGGCGCATCAAGGTGCGGCCAAAGTCGCCGTTCGGCACTTCGACCAGCAGCACATTGCGGAAATCCCAGACGTCGCGCAGGAAGGCGAGGTCATCGGCGCTCTTGCCTTCCCCCTGCACTTCGCCCGCAAGGCCAAGCCACATCTGGGTCTGGCCGATGAGGTCGAGCGCGGTATTGGCCAGCGCGATATCCTCTTCCAGAACCGGCGCGTGGCCACACCATTCGCTGACGCGGTGGCCCAGAATCAGGGTGTTGTCACCCATCCGCAAAAGGAACTGTGTAAAGGCTTCCTTGCGGGTCATCACATCGCCCCCACTTCTTCGGGGATGTCAAAAAAGGTCGGGTGACGGTAGACCTTGGATTCCGACGGCTCGTACAGCGGGCCTTTGTCACCGGGCGAGGAAGCGGCGATATTGTTCGCCTCGACCACCCAGATCGACACGCCTTCGTTGCGGCGGGTGTAGACGTCGCGGGCGTTCTTGATCGCCATTTCGGCGTCCGGCGCGTGCAGCGATCCGACGTGGCGGTGGCTCATGCCATGCTGACCGCGGATAAAGACTTCCCAAAGGGGCCATTCATGTTTCATGGGGTGTTCCTCCTGGCTGAGGGGCCACCCTGCCGCAGGTCGATCATGGACCGGGCAGGGGGCAGATAAGGCTTGGGTCGGTTATTCGGCGGCGTGTTTGCGCGCGGCCTTCTTCTGGGCGTGGGCCAGCAGGCCGTCACGGACCCATTCGCCGTCTTTCCAGGCGTCATTGCGCGCGGCCAGACGGTCGGTATTGCAGGGGCCGTTGCCCTGGATCACGTCGAAGAACTCCGACCAGTCGGGATCGGTGTAGTCATAGTGACCGCGTTCCTCGTTCCACTTGATGCCGGGATCGGGCAGCTCAAGACCCAGGAATTCGATCTGCGGCACGGTCTGGTCGACGAACTTCTGACGCAGTTCGTCATTGGTGTTCATCTTGATCTTCCAGGCCATCGATTGCGCCGAGTGCACCGAATCCTTGTCCGAGGGACCGAACATCATCAGCGACGGGAACCACAGACGGTTCAGCGCGTCCTGCGCCATCTTCTTCTGCTCAGGCGTACCTTCGGCCATCTTTCGGATGGCGTCATAGCCCTGGCGCTGGTGAAAGCTTTCTTCCTTGCAGACCCGGATCATGGCGCGGCTGTAAGGGCCGAAAGAGGTCCGCTGCAGCGGCACCTGGTTCATGATCGCGGCGCCGTCCACCAGCCAGCCCACTGCGCCGATATCGGCCCAGTTCAGCGTCGGGTAGTTGAAGATCGAGGAATACTTCATGCGGCCATCCAGCAGCATTTCCGTCAGCTCGTCACGGGACACACCCAGTGTTTCCGCCGCGCAGTAAAGATACAGACCATGGCCCGCCTCGTCCTGCACCTTGGCCAGCAGGATCGCCTTGCGCTCCAGCGTCGGGGCACGGGTGATCCAGTTGCCTTCGGGCAGCTGACCGACGATTTCCGAGTGGGCGTGCTGGCCGATCTGGCGGATCAGCGTCTTGCGATAGCCCTCGGGCATCCAGTCCTTGGGCTCGATCTTTTCGCCCCGGTCGATCCGCGCCTGAAAGGCGGCGAGTTTTTCGGGGTCGTCTTGCGTGGCCTCGGATTTCACCATCTGAGCATACATAGCGCGTTTCCTCCCTTACTGATTACACACGTTCAAGGATCAGGGCGGTGCCCTGTCCGACACCAACGCACATGGTGCACAGCGCGTAGCGCCCGCCAGTACGTTGCAGTTGATAGGCGGCGGTCAGCACCAGCCGGGCGCCGGACATGCCAAGCGGATGGCCGATGGCGATAGCACCGCCATTGGGATTAACATGGGGCGCATCGTCCGCCACGCCAAGGGCGCGAAGGGTCGCAAGCCCCTGCGAGGCGAAGGCCTCGTTGAGTTCGATCACGTCCATCTGGTCGATGGTGAGGCCGGTGCGGGCCAGAACCTTTTGCGTCGCGGGGACCGGGCCGATGCCCATCACGCGGGGTTCGACCCCGGCGGCGGCCATGCCGACGATGCGGGCCATCGGTTTCAGGCCGTTCTTGGCCGCGGCTGCCTCATTCGCCATCAGGATGGCAGCGGCGCCGTCGTTGACGCCCGAAGCATTGCCTGCGGTCACGCTCTTGTCCGGGCCGTTGACGCCTTTCAGCTTTGCCAGCTTGTCGGCGCCGGTGCCGGGGCGGGGGTGTTCGTCGGTGTCCACGACCAGGGCATCGCCCTTGCGCTGCGGAATGGTCACCGGGGTGATCTCTTCGGCAAAGACGCCTGCCTCATGTGCGCTGGCCCAGCGGACTTGGCTGCGGGCGGCAAATGCGTCCTGATCCTCGCGGGAGATATCATAATCTTCTGCAACGTTATCAGCGGTCTGCGGCATCGAGTCGGTGCCATACATCTCGTGCATCTTCTTGTTCACGAAGCGCCAGCCGATGGTGGTGTCGTAAACCGCATTGGCGCGGGTAAAGGCGCTGGTTGCCTTGGGCATCACGAAGGGCGCGCGGCTCATGCTTTCGACGCCGCCTGCGATGGCCATGTCATAGTCTCCGGCGCGGATGCCGCGGCTGGCCATGCCCACTGCGTCCATGCCGGATGCGCATAGGCGGTTGATGGTGGTGCCGGGCACATCCACCGGCAGGCCTGCCAGCAGGGCCGCCATGCGGGCCACGTTGCGGTTGCTTTCCCCGGCCTGGTTGGCATCGCCAAAGATCACATCGTCAATGCTGGCCCAGTCAACGTCCGGGTTGCGCGCGACCAGCGCGGCAATCGGGGCAGCGGCCAGATCGTCGGTGCGGACCTGGCTGAGGGCGCCGCCGTAGCGGCCAATGGGGGTCCGGGTGGCATCGCAGATGAATGCATCCATGGGGTTCGCGTCTCCTGTTTGGCTCAAAAATTAGCCGACCGTGTAGTCGGTGTACATTAAAGCAGCGATTCGCGGCAAGCAAAATGTAACGTAAAAGGTAGGTGATTGGAAAATCTGTAACACATTGTCGGAATCTGAATGACTTAACGTCCTTTTCCATCGGCGCGGATTTTCTGTTGCGGCCTGCCTGCGCTTTCAGGCAGGCTGAAACAGAACGATCGGTCTGTTGTGGTGCGGAGGACATCGCGACAGCTTTGCTAGGCCTGAAACAGGCGCATTGCGTCACGGGGGAGAGGACATGGCGGATATTCTGCGCATCGGCGGCGCCAGCGGCTTCTGGGGTGATGCTGCGCTGGCCACACCGCAGCTGCTGGCAGCGGGCGGGCTGGATTTCATCGTCTATGACTACCTGGCCGAGATCACCATGGCGATCCTGGCCCGCGCGCGCGCCAAGGATCCGGGCGCAGGCTACGCCACGGATTTCGTCAGCGGCGCCATGGCGCCCAACCTGACCGAGATCGCGGCGCAGGGTGTGCGGATCATCTCCAACGCGGGTGGGGTGAACCCCGGTGCTTGCGCTGCGGCCCTGCGGGAAGAGATCGCGCGGCAGGGGTTGTCGTTGAAAGTGGCCACCATCGAAGGCGACGATCTGACCGGGCAGGCTGAAGAGATCGCCGCAACAGGCCCGGTCGAGATGTTCTCGGGCGCGCCTTTCCCGCCCAAGGACAAGATCGCCAGCATCAACGCTTATCTTGGCGCCTTTCCCACTGCCGCCGCGCTGGACCGGGGCGCTGATATCGTCATTACAGGTCGTTGCGTCGACAGCGCCGTCACCCTTGGCGCCTGCATCCATCATTTCGGCTGGGCGCCGCAGGATCTGGACCGGCTCGCAGGCGGGTCACTGGCAGGGCATATCCTGGAATGCGGACCGCAGGCCACGGGTGGGAATTTCACCGACTGGCGCGAGGTGGTCGAGGGGCTGGATCGCATCGGCTATCCCATCGCCGAAGTGCAGGCAGATGGTAGTTTCGATTTGGTGAAGCCCGAAGGCACCGGCGGGCTGGTCTCGCGCGGCACGGTGGGCGAGCAGATGCTCTATGAGATCGGCGATCCGCAATCCTACGTGCTGCCGGATGTGATCTGTGACTTCTCGAATGTGACACTGGTGGAGACCGCTCCGAACCGGGTGCATGTGGCGGGGGCCAAGGGGCGCGGCGTCCCCGGCGACTACAAGACCTGCCTCACCCATGCCGATGGCTATCGCGCCGGGCATATTTTCACTTTCTACGGGCTGGAGGCCGAGGAGAAGGCCCAGGCCTTTTGCGATGCGGCGCTGGCGCGAACCCGGGCGGCTTTGACCCGCATGAACGCGCCCGATTTCACCGATGTCAGCGTGGAGCTGATCGGCGCCGAAAGCCAGTTCGGCGCGATGCGCCACAGCGCCCCGGCGCGCGAGGTCGCTGCCAAGATCGCGGTGCGCCACGTCGATGCCCGCGCCATTGGCCTTTTCATGAAAGAGGCAACCGGCCTGGGTCTTGCCACACCGCCGGGCCTTTCAGGATTTGCGGGCACACGGCCCCGGCCTAGCCCGGTGCTGGCGTTGTTTTCTTACCTCACGCCAAAGGATCAGGTGCCGGTGACGCTGCGCGACGGGGCGGGAGAGGTCGAGATCCCGACTGCTGAACCGCAGCCCGCCGATCCGCCCAGGCGCCCTGCGCTGCCGGTTGCTCCGGCAGCGAATAGGGTGGTCGAGGTGCCGCTCGTGCGCCTGGCCTATGGGCGCAGCGGTGACAAGGGTGACATCGCCAATATTGGCATTCTCGCCCGTCGCCCAGACTTCATGCCCTGGATCTGGTCCGCGCTGGACGCGGACCACCTGACCCGCGTCTTTGGTCATTTCACCAAAGGCCGGATTGAGCGGTTCTATCTGCCGGGGAGTGCGTCGATGAACATCCTGCTGCATGGCGCGCTGGGCGGGGGCGGCACCTCCTCCCTGCGCAATGACCCGCAGGCCAAGGGATACGCCCAGCTGCTGCTGGCCGCCCCGGTGCCGGTGGATGCGGATCTGGTGAGGGGGTGGGATGAATAACGAGGTGTCAGCCAGAAGGGCAGAGCTCGTCCGCGGGCGGAAGCGAAGCGCCCGCCCATGGGGGCGGACGGGCGCTGCCCGGCCTGTTGGCCGGGCGGGACAAGGCAAGATGATACAGGGAGCCGTGACATGACAGTCTTTCAAAGCCGGATCAGCCCGGCCAGCGATGCCTTTCAGCAGAACCGCGCCGAGATGCTGGCGCTGGTGGACCGGATGCGCACATTGGAAGCCCGCGCGGCAGCGAAATCCGATGAGCGCCGCCCGGTCTTTGACAAGCGCGGCCAGCTTTCTCCGCGCGAACGGGTCTCGGCGCTCTTGGATCCCGGCATGCCCTTTGTCGAACTCTACAACATGGCCTCATACCTCGTGGATGACCCGGATCCCGAGACATCGATCCCCGGTGCCTCGATCATCACCGGGATCGGGTATGTCTCGGGCGTGCGCTGCATGGTCTTTGCCGATGACGCGGGGATCAATGCAGGGGCGATGACCGGAAAATCGGTGGACAAGGCGCTGGGCGCGCTGGAGATCGCGCATCGCCAGAAGCTGCCTTTTATCCATCTGGTCGAAAGCGCGGGCGCCGATCTGATGCGCTACACGGTGGAACTCTGGGCCCATGGCGGTGGCATGTTTGCGGGGCTTGCAAGGCTCTCGGCGGCGGGCATTCCGGTGATCACGGTGCTGCACGGGGCATCGACTGCCGGGGGCGCGTATCAGCCGGGGCTGTCGGACTATGTGATCGGGGTCAAGGGCAACGGTATGGCGATGCTGGCGGGGGCCGCGCTGGTGCAGGCCGCCACCGGAGAGGTTGCCAAGGACGCCGACCTTGGCGGCGCCGAGATGCACGCCGAGGTGACGGGACTGGTGGAATACCTGGCCGAGGATGACGCCCACGGGATCGAGATCGCCCGCGATGTGGTCGCGGGGCTGGGCTGGCCTTCGGGGGCTGCGCAGGGTCCTGACTATGACGCGCCGCAATACGACCCCGATGAACTTGCGGGCGTGGTGCCGGTCGATTACCGTAAACCCTATGACATGCGCGAGGTCGCGGCGCGGATCGTGGATGGCTCGCGCCTTTTGGATTTCAAACCGGGCTATGGGCCTGCAACCCTGTGTCTGCAGGCGCGCATCATGGGGCAGCCCGTTGGGATCCTCGCCAACAACGGACCCATCGACCCGGACGGCGCCACCAAGGCGACGCATTTCCTGCAGGCAATAGATCAGGCGGGCACGCCGGTTGTCTTTCTGAACAACACCACCGGTTACATGGTGGGCACCGAGTATGAGCGCGGCGGCATGATCAAGCACGGCTCCAAGATGATACAGGCGGTGACGAACCTGCGGGTGCCCAAGATCTCGCTCTATGTGGGGGCAAGTTTCGGGGCCGGGAACTATGGCATGTGCGGCCATGCCTTTGGTGCCGACTTCTTGTTTACATGGCCCAACGCGATGACCGGCGTGATGGGCGGGGAACAGGCGGCGCTGACGATGGAGCAGGTCGCCCGCCGCACCGCCGCGCGCAAGGGGATCGCGGTGGATGAGGCGCGCCTTGCCGCCCAGCGGGCCAAGATCACCGCGCATTTCGACCGGCAATCGGATGCGTTTTACACCTCGGGGCATATGCTCGACATGGGGATGATCGACCCGCGCGACACCCGCCGGGTGATCGGCTTTTGCCTTGCCACCTGCGCCGAAGGGCGGGCGCGCGATCTGCGGCCCAACGCCTTTGGCGTGGCGCGGGCATGACGGGGGAGACGGACATGACACAGATCACATCACTCCTTGTTGCCAACCGGGGCGAGATTGCCCTGCGCATCATGAAAACCGCTCGCGCCATGGGGATCACCTGCATCGCGGTCCACACCGAGGCGGACGCCGCCAGCCCGCATGTGGCTTTTGCCGACCGGGCCATCTGCATTGGCGCAGGGCCGGTGGCCGACAGTTACCTGTCGGCGGAAAAACTGATCGCGGCAGCGCGGGAGGCGGGTGCGCAGGCGGTGCATCCGGGCTATGGCTTCCTGTCGGAAAGCGCCGAATTCGCAAGCGCCTGCACAGGGGCGGGCCTCATCTTCATTGGCCCCGGGGCCGAGGCGATCTCCCTGATGGGCAACAAGGCCGCCGCCAAGCGCCGCATGATCGCGGCGGGGGTGCCTTGTGTGCCGGGATACGAGGGCGAGGATCAGTCGGCGGATGTCTTGGCGGCAGAGGCCGCGCGCATCGGCTATCCGGTGATGATCAAGGCGGCAGCGGGCGGCGGCGGGCGCGGCATGCGGCTGGTGGAGGCGCCAGCGGAGTTTGCAGGCGCATTGGGGCTGGCGCAAAGCGAGGCTTTGTCCGCCTTTGGATCAGACGAGGTGATCCTGGAAAAGGCAGTGATCCGTCCTCGCCACGTGGAAATACAGGTCTTTGCTGATAGTCAGGGCAACACGATCCATCTGGGCGAACGCGATTGTTCCGTGCAGCGCCGTCATCAAAAGGTGGTGGAGGAAGCGCCAAGCCCCGCTCTGGATGAAGACTTGCGCGCCCGCATGGGCGCCGCTGCCGTGGAGGCTGCCCGCGCCATTGGCTATGTCGGCGCCGGCACGGTGGAGTTCCTGCTCGATGACAGCGGCGCCTTCTACTTTCTTGAGATGAACACGCGTTTGCAGGTGGAGCACCCGGTTACCGAAATGGTCACAGGTCTTGATCTTGTGGCGCTACAGATCCGCGTGGCAGCAGGGCGGCCCCTTGGGATCGTGCAAGAGGATGTAATCCTGACAGGCCATGCCATCGAGGTGCGCCTTTACGCCGAGGACCCCGCACAGGATTTTCTGCCGCAGGCCGGGCGCATTGCCCTCTGGCAGCCCCCGGTTGGCACGGGCATCCGCGTCGATGCGGGGATTGCCAGCGGGCAGGAGGTCTCTCCTTATTACGATCCGATGCTGGCGAAACTGATCGCCCATGGGGCCAGCCGGGCCGAGGCGTTGGAACGGCTGATCGGCGCACTGAAGGATCTGGCGCTGTTTGGACCGGCCAGCAACCGCGACTTCCTGCTGAGGGTGCTGGCCCATCCCGAGTTTGCCGCAGGGCAGGCCACGACCGGGTTTATCGCCGATCACCTGCCAGGGGATCTGACCGCACCGCTTGGCTCCGCAGAGGTCGCTTTGGCGGCGGCGCTGATCTATCGCAGTGATCAGGCTGCGGCAGCGCGGGCAAGTGGCGTGGCGCCCGAGCTTCTTGGCTGGTCCGCGCAAGGGGCTTTGCAATCGCGGATGAAGATCGCCGCCGGTGAAGCGGTCCATGATCTGCGGCTCAGCGAGACGGGCGGTGTCTTGACCGTCGCAGGGGGGGAGTGGTCGCATCAGGTGACCGGGCTGGACAGCGCGCTGCGCGTGGATGGCACCCGCGCGGATCTGCGGCACACTCATATGGAGGGCGACCGTCTTTTCCTGGCAACGGGCGCGCGCATTTTCGAGGTCTCGCGCATCCGCGCCGGGGCCAGCGCGGCAGCAGGAGAGGCTGATGGCCAGATCACCGCGCCGATGCATGGCGCGCTCTTGGAGGTCTGCGTCGCGGCGGGCGACAGTGTCACGCCGGGCAGCCGCCTCGCGGTGCTGGAGGCGATGAAGATGCAGCATGAAATCCTTGCCGCTGCTGCAGGCGTGGTGGCCGAGGTTCCGGTCGCCGCAGGCACACAGGTCAAGGCAGGCGATCTGTTGGTTTCCATCGACGTGGAAGGCGGCGCGGCATGAAATCGGATCTGTGCAAGCAGCTTAGCATTGAATTTCCGCTCTTTGCCTTTTCCCATTGCCGCGATGTGGTGGCCGCCGTCACCAATGCGGGCGGCATGGGCGTTTTCGGCGCCGCGATGATGAGCCCCGAGCAGCTTGAAGAGGAACTGAGCTGGATCGACGATCACGTCGGCGGGCGGCCCTATGGCGTTGATTTGATCGTGCCCAATAAGTTCGAGGCCAAGGGGCAGGACATTCCTGACGAACAGATCCTTGCCATGGTGCCCGAGGGGCATAAGGAATTCGCCGCCTCGGTGCTGCGCGACAAGGGCCTTGATCCCGGCGATCTGGACGCGCGGCGGCAGGAGCTGTTGGTCTTTCGCGACAATATCAGCGCGGACGGGGCAAGGCGCAGTCTGGAGGTCGCCTTTCGTCACCCCATCGCGCTGATTGCCAATGCGCTGGGCGTGCCGCCTGCCGATATGCTGGAGATGGGCAAGGCGCATGGGGTTGCCGTGGCGGCGCTGGTTGGCACGGCGCAGCACGCCCGCGCGCAGGTCGCGGCCGGGGTGGATATCATCGTCGCCGCAGGCGGAGAGGCCGGCGGGCACACGGGTGAGATTTCCACCATGGTGCTGGTGCCCGAGGTGGTTCAGTCCATCGCCGATATGGGCGCTGATGTGCCCGTGCTGGCGGCGGGCGGCATTGCCAGCGGCGCGCAGATGGCGGGCGCCATGGCGATGGGGGCGGCAGGGGCCTGGTGCGGCTCGGTCTGGCTGACGACCGCCGAGGCGGAGACCAACCCGGTGGTGAAGGAAAAGATGCTGGCGGCCAGCAGCGCCGATACGGTGCGGGCGCGGTCGCGCACCGGCAAGCCCTCGCGCCAGCTGGTCAGCGGCTGGACAGAGGCCTGGGAAGGGAAAGGCGCGCCCAAACCGCTGCCGATGCCCTTGCAAACGCTGGTATCTGAACCGGCGCTGGCGCGGATCGACCAGCTGAGCCAGACAGGCGATGCAGGCGCGCAGGAGCTGGCCACCTATTGGGTCGGGCAGGGCGTTGGTCTGATGACGCAGGCCATGTCGGCGGGCGCGGTGGTGCAGGCCTTCAAGGAGGATTTCCTGCGTGGCTATGAGCGGCTTCAGGCGGCGCTGGAGGGCTGAGGCAAAGGGCCGGAGCGGTCAATCGCCGGTGTAGTGCAGCACCGTGTTGGGATAGCCGGTGCCGTCGATCTCAAAGACGGTTTCGCCAACCGAGGCAAATCCCTGACGGTGATAAAACCCGATGGCGGGAGTGTTTTCGGAGTTCGTGGAGAGCCACGGCGCGCCCAATCCCTTGGCGCGGCAATGGTCCAGTCCAGCCCGCAACAGCGCCTGTCCGATGCCCCGCCCGTGGTGGCGCGGCTGCACGTAAAGGGTTGTGATCTCGGTGTTTGTGCCGCCGACTGGTGAGGGGCGATCTTCGGTGATCCGGATATAACCATCGATCCCGACCCGGTTCTGCGACACGATCAGCGTCTCACCCGGGTCCTGCAGCAGCGCGGCGAAATGGGCGGGGGTAAAGGCCTCCAGCACAAAGGTGGCAAAGGTGTCATTGACGCCCTCGCGCAGGTAGGTGCCGGTCCAGACCTCGATCGACAGCGCCGCCAGCGCGGCGCAATCGGTGGTTTTTGCCGGGCGCAGCTGCAGGAGGTGTTTGGTTTGGGGCTTTGCGGACATGGGGGTCTTTCCGTTTTCTGTCTGCGCATCCGTTGCGCCGCAACAGGGATCACATCCCGGCAACGGTGAAAATGGCGCGCCTGCATTTCGCGCTGTGGTTGCGGCGCGGCGGCAACAGGCCGGGCGCGCTGTTCTCTGGCTTTTGCGGCTGGCCTTCTTGCTTCACCTGTTTAATAGTTTGCGGACAAATCGCGGAGCAACGGGAGGGGAGCGCCGATGAATATTCTCTACATCATGTTTGACCAGCTGAGGTTCGATTACCTCAGCTGTGCGGGGCACCCTCATCTGCAGACGCCGCATATCGATGCGCTGGCAGCAAAGGGCGTGCGCTTTACCCGCGCCTATGTGCAGTCGCCGACCTGCGGCTCGTCGCGGATGTCCAGCTATACCGGGCGCTATCCTTCCAGCCACGGGGTGCAGTTCAACGGCTATCCCCTGCGGGTTGGGGAATGGACCATGGGCGATCACCTGCGCCGCGCCGGGATGGGCTGCCATCTGATCGGCAAGACCCATATGGTGGCCGATGCCGACGGGATGGAGCGTCTGGGGCTGGCGCCCGACAGTGTGATCGGGGTACGGCAGAGCGAATGCGGCTTTGATCCATTTATCCGCGACGACGGGCTTTGGGCCGAGGGGCCCGATGGGTTCTACGACGCCAAGCGCAGCCCGTATAACGAATACCTGAAATCCAAGGGCTATCCTGGCGAAAACCCATGGAACGACTTTGCCAATGCCGGGGTCGAGGGCAATGACGTCGCCTCGGGCTGGTTCATGGTCAATGCAGACAAGCCCGCCAATATCGCCGAAGAAGACAGCGAAACCCCCTGGCTGACCACCCAGGCGATGGAGTTTATCACTCAGGTTGAGGCGAAGGGTGATCAGCCCTGGTGCGCGCATCTGAGTTATATCAAGCCGCATTGGCCCTATATCGTTCCGGCGCCCTATCACGACATGTACGGCCCCGAACACGTGCTACCCGCCGTGCGTTCGGAAGCGGAGCGGGAAGATCCGCACCCAGTCTTTGGCGGCATGATGAACAACCGGATCGGCAAGACATTCTCGCGCGATGAAGTGCGCGAGCGGGTGATCCCCGCCTACATGGGGCTGATCAAGCAGGCCGACGATCAGATGGGCCGGCTGTTCGCCTGGCTGGAAGAGACCGGGCGGATGAAGGACACGATGATCGTGGTGACCTCGGACCATGGCGATTATCTGGGTGATCACTGGATGGGCGAGAAGAACCTGTTTCACGAACCGTCGATCAAGGTGCCGCTGATCATCTACGATCCGCGCGCCGAGGCCGATGCCACCCGGGGCACTACCTGTGATGAGCTGGTGGAGGCGATCGACCTGTTGCCCACCTTCCTTGAGGTCGCAGGCGGCGCTCCGGCGCCGCATATCCTGGAGGGGCGCTCACTCATGCCGCTGCTGCGCGGGGAGGAAACCGAGTGGCGCGACCACGCGGTGGCGGAATTCGATTACGCCACCAACCCGATCTGCGAAACGCTGGGGCTGGCGCCAAAGGATGCGCGGCTGTTCATGGTTGTGGACCGGCGCTGGAAGTTCATGCATGCCGAAGGCGGCCTGCGCCCGATGCTGTTCGATCTGGAGACCGATCCGGACGAGCTGGTGGATCTGGGCGCCAGCGCGGAGCATGCCGAGGTGATCGACCTGATGTACGACCGGTTGCTGGCTTGGGGGCTGCGCATGTCCCAGCGCATCACCCTGTCGGATGAACAGATTGCCGCCCGCCGTGGCAAGGCGCCGCGCAAGGGCATCCTGCTGGGCGTCTATGAACCGGATGAGCTGGCGCCCGAGCTGACAGCGAAATACCGGGGCGCTGTTCCCTCAGAGTAAGACAGCGAATACGGGGAGGCTCCCGCCCGGCCGGGTCCTTTTGAAAAGACCGCCAGGGACCACCCGGCTCTGCCGGTGGTCCCGCGGGCGCGGGAGCCTTCCGCCCCCTTCGCGAGGAGAGATCGGATGCGCACATTCTATGCCGTTTCAGCCATCATCGGCACGTTGGTGCCTTGGCTGTTCTTCGGCTCCTTCTTTGCCCTCAACGGGATTGATATCCCGGCCTTTCTGCGTGGGTTGTTTGCCAATGGCGCGGCGGCAGGGTTCTCTGCCGATGTTCTGCTGTCGATCTTGGTGTTCTGGGTCTGGAGCTGGCGGGACGCCCGCGATCTAGGTCTGCGCCGCTGGTGGTTGGTCCTACCTGCAGGCTGCACCGTTGGCCTATCCCTAGCGCTACCGCTGTATCTCTGGATGCGCGAAGGGCGGATGGGCGCCGCCTGATCTTGTCAGGCTGCCGGGGCCGGGCGCCGTTGCCTCTGGCCGGGGGGCACCCTATCCTGCGTCAAAAGCCAAAGAGGCGGGAGAACGGAACAGGCATGGCCGGGCAGAGCGAGCAGCTACTCAACGCGATCCTCAGCGATATCGACGCCGGGCGGCTGAGCCCGGGCGATGTGCTGGACGAAGCCGGTCTTGTGGCACGCCACAACGTCTCGCGCACGCCAGTGCGGGAGGTGCTGATCCAGCTGGAAACCGCCGGGCTGATCCGCCGTCTGCCGAGGAAGGGCGCGGTGCTGTTCAAACCGACGCTGGAGGAGTTCCTCGCCATCCTCGAAGTACACGCCAAGCTGGAAGGACAGGCCGCGGGCCTTGCCGCGCGCCGCATGACCAAGGCTCAAGCCGAGGAACTGGAGCGTATTGTCTCTGCCTGCGAGGCGCACGCGGCCGAGAAGGGCGACGGCGATCCCGATGGCTACTATCAGCTGAACCTGCGCTTTCACGAGGTGATCGCGCTCGGCTCGGGCAATCCCTTCCTTGTGGAGATGATCAAAACGAACGCGCGCAAACTGATGGCCTATTACCGGGCGCGCTATCGCTATCCCGGTTCCATCGCGCAATCGGCCAAGGACCACCGCAGGCTGGCCGGGTTGATTGAGGCGCATGACAGCGCAGCGGCAGAGGCCGAGATGGCCGCCCATGTTCAGTTCGATCAGGTCACGGTGATGGATCTCTTGGCGGCGCTGGGCTGAGCTACGTCAGCCGATGCCCTGCTCGAAGAACCGCGCCAGCGCCTCGGCGAAGCGGGCCTGATCGGAGGTCTCCGCAAGGCTTGCCACAGCCTGCGCATGCACATCTTCCGGCAACATGCCTTTCATTTCCTCGGTCAGGGCGGTGATGAAGCCATTGCTCATTTCCGGGTGATGCTGGGTGGTCCAGATGTGGCGGCCGATGGTGAACCCCGCGATCATGCCGTTGCTGGTGGCTGTCTGCACCGCACCCTCGGGCAGGGCGCAGACGCATTCCTTGTGAGAGCCATAAAGGCGCAGGGGATCGGGTAGCTCCCGCGCCCAAGGCGGCGTGTTTTGCAAGGCGTTGAGCGTCAGCCCCTGCACCCAGCCGCAGGGGTTGCTGCCCAAAACACCGCCAAGGGCTAGCGCCACGGCCTGGTGGCCAAAACAGGCGCCAAAGAGGGGCTGCTTGCGGGCGTTCATGTCCCGGATCAGATCCATCAGCGGCGCGATCCAGGGCAGCTCATCGCGGACCGAGGCCGGGCTGCCGGTGATCATCGCGCCGTCAAAATCCGCGATGTCCTTGGGGAACACGCCATCCTTTACCGAAAAGACCGAAACGTCCCAGCCGGGGCGGGCCATATGGATGAGGTCCGCGAACTTTTCTCCATCCTTGGGGTGGTGCGCGGCAAAGTCGCTCTCGTCCGTGTTGGTCATCAGAATGGCCAAGTGCATGATATGCCTCGCAAGATTTTCGTTTACATATTTATGGGGTCTAATAATATACATAAAGCAACCATTCGGGAAGCCCCTCATGACGATCTGGACACCGCAGGACGACGGCTTTGCCGATCTCAGCAGCCACGACACCTTTGCCAATGGCGCGCCGCATAACACCTTTGCCCGGCTGCGCCGCCACGATCCCCTGCACTGGACGGAATACGCGGGCGGTGAAAACTACTGGTCCGTCACCCGCTATGAGGACATCACCGCGATGAACAAGAACACCGAGGTGTTTTCCTCGGCGCGCGGTATCCGGATGGAGGATCAGTCCTACGAGGAATACCTCGCCCGCCGCACCTTTCAGGAGACTGATCCGCCGGAGCATTCCAAGGTGCGCATGAAGCTGATCAAGGCCTTCTCCAAGACCACCATGGCGCAATACGAAGAGGATATTCGCACGCTCTGTGCCGAGATCCTGGATCAGGCGCTGGCGAAGGGCACATTTGACGCCACCAAGGAAATTGCCCGGCAATTGCCGATGCGGATGCTGGGGCGCGTCGTGGGCCTGCCGGAGGAGGACCTGCCCTGGCTGGTGGAAAAGGGCGATGCGCTGATTGCCAATACGGACCCGGATTTCACCACGCATGTGCTCGACAAGATGGACACGGATGAATTCCGCATGATGCCCTTCAACTCTCCCGCCGGGGCGGAACTCTATGTCTATGCCAAGGAGCTGATGGAGGCGAAGGCGAAGAAGGGTGACACCTCTGGCGTTTTGAACCTGATCCTGGAACCGGCCAAGGATGGCTCCACCATCACCGAGACCGAGTTCCGCAACTTCTTCTGCCTGCTTGTTGCAGCAGGCAACGATACCACGCGCTATTCGATTGCGGCTGGCATTCAGGCCATGTGCCATCAACCCGAGCTGCTGGCGCAGATGCAGGCGGGCGGCGCGGTGTGGGAGACGGCGGCGGATGAGATCATTCGCTGGGCCACGCCCGCGCTTTACTTCCGCCGCACCGCGACCCGCGACGTTGAGATGCACGGCAAGACGATCCGGGCAGGCGATAAGGTGCTCTACTGGTTCATCTCGGCCAACCGGGACGAAAGCTATTTCGGTGATCCCTTCCGCGTCGACCTGATGCGCAGCCCCAACCGGCATGTGTCCTTTGGGCAGTTCGGCCCGCATGTCTGCCTTGGCATGTGGTTGGCCCGGCTGGAGGTCACGGTGCTGTTTCAGGAGTTGGCCAAGCGGATTTCGCATATCGAGGCGGCGGGGCCGCATAAATTCCTGCGCTCCAACTTTGTCGGCGGCATCAAGGAATTGCCGGTGCGGGTTAAGGCGGCATAGGCTGGGATAAACCTTTGGTCCGGGGCGAAGGCCCGGACAGCGCCCGACCTCCCGCACGGGAGGGCGCTTACGCACCCACCCGAGGTCGGCCGCTGTCCTCTGGTGGTTGGGTGAAATGATATGGGCATAACGGCACGCAAAAGATGCCGCAGCCCGTCCAACAGGAAGGACCTTGAGCTATGAAGACCCGCCTGCGCGCGATGTTCTGCGATCACCTCAGCATCATGCGGGGAAAATACCTCCCCAATTCCAAGATCGGTGACGATGCCACGCGGTTCTGCCGCTCGGTCTTTGGCACCCATTACGACAAGGACCTGCTGGATGCGCCCGGCTCCATGGTGAAACAGGGCCTGCCGGATATGGAGCTGAAATGGCTGCACGATGATATCCGCGACAGCTGGCATGCCTCCACCAAGGTGGTGCTTGGTGACCTCTACGACGATGCGGGGGAGCCGCTCTCCCTTTGCCCACGCGGGGCGCTGAAACGGGCAGTGGCGGCCTGGTCCGCCAAGGGGCTGCAGCCCAAGGTCGGGATCGAGCTGGAAGCCTTTGCCCTGCAGGCCGATGAGAACGGCCGCCTGATGCCATACGATGCGCCGGGCGGCGTGGTCTATGGCACCGGCCCTTTTGCTGACCCCTTGCGGTTCAACGACCGGATCTGGGCGATGGCGGATGAGATGGGCTTTAGCCTGGATATGATCACCGCTGAATTCGACAGCCCCCAGTTCGAATACACGCTGACCTTTGATGATGCGGTGAAGGCAGTGGACGATATCGTGCTGTTCCGCCTGATGGCGCGGGAGATCGCGCTGGAATATGGCATCGTGCTGACCTTCATGCCCAAACCCATCGCCGAGGCGGGCGGATCGGGCATGCATATCAACTATTCCTTCGTGGACGAGGCGGGCGGCAATGCTCTGTCCTCCGGCCCACGCGGCGGCCCCGAGCACATGAACGATCTGGCGCGCGGCTGCCTCGCTGGTGTGCTGCACCACCACAAGGGGTTGGCCGGTCTGATTGCACCGACCGCCAACAGCTATATGCGGCTGCAGCCCGGCAGCCTGTCGGGGTACTGGCAGAACTGGGGCGGCGATCACCGCAACGTCACCACGCGGATCAGCTCCGAAGGCGGCGCCAAGGCGCGGCTGGAACACCGGATGGCCGATGCTTCGGCCAATCCCTACACGGCGGTGGCGGCGGTGCTGCAGGCCTCCCTTCTGGGGGTCGAGAAGGGTTACTCCCTGCCACCGATGGAAACCGGCGACGGTTTTGACCGCACCGATGCGCGCGAGGGCACGGCGATCGACCTGAAAGGCGCGGTGACGGATCTGGAGCGCGACACGGTTCTGGCAAAGGCAGTCGGGGAGGAACTGGTGGCAAACCACGTCTTCATGAAACGCAAGGAAGTGCGCAAGACCCGCGATCTGGAAGGCGACGGGATGCGCGATTTCTATGTGCATTTTGTCTGATTGCGGCAGGCGGGACCGAGTGGGGGAGAGATGACAGTGAAAGTGACCTGGAAATTGCCTGATGGCGCAGAGATCACCGGCGCAGCGGAAAACGGGCAGAACCTGATGCAGGCGGCGCTGGCTCATGATGTGCCGGGGATCATCGGTGAATGCGGCGGCACACTCAGCTGCGCCACCTGCCATGTCTATGTGGATCCGGCCTGGTCCGACAAATGCGGCGCGCCCGAGGATTTCGAGGACGCGATGCTGGATATGGCCGAGGAACGGCGCGACAGCTCCCGCCTCAGCTGCCAGATCGAGGCGAGCCCGGATCTGGACGGGCTGGTGCTGATCGTGCCCGAAGAGTAACGCGCCTGGCGAAACAGCGGTGCCCGGCGCGGCTGCTCTTGTTTTTGGTCCGGGCGCTGCGCAGGCTGCGCCAGACCAACAACGGGACGAGGGCAAGCGCGTGGCGGAGACGGGGCAGAGGGCAGACGATTTGGAATTGCAGCCCGATGTCGTGGCGGCCAATTGTCTTGGCGTTCTGGTGCCGCAATCACGCTTCCTCAGTGAAAAGCGCATCGCCAGGATCAACGCGGCCCGCTATGAGGGGCAGGAGATTGCCGGTGCGCTGCATGTGATCGAAAAGGGCGACCGGGTGCTGGAAATCGGGGCCGGGATCGGCGTCGTCGGTGGCGTGATGGCGCGCCACAGTGGGGCAGAGCGTATTCTATCGTTTGAGGCCAACCCGCAGCTGATCCCGGTGGCTCGCGCGCTCCATGCGATGAACGGGCTGGAAGAACGGATCGAGGTGCGAAACGAAGTGCTGGTGACGGCGCCCGACGCGCCGGAGGCGATGGAATTCCATGTGCGCAGCAGTTACCTCGGCTCTTCCCTGCTGAACCCGGAGGGTCGCCCGTCGGACCTGGTCCGGGTGCCGACCCGGTCCTTTGCAGAGGTTTGCGCCGAGCTGAAACCCAATATTCTGATCATGGATATTGAGGGAGGCGAGCTGGAATTGCTGCGCCACATGGATCTGTCGGGTTTCCGGGGCGTGGTGCTGGAATTTCACCCCGAGGCCTATGGCATCGGCGGCATGCGGGAATGCAAGAATGTGCTACGGGATGCCGGATTTACCCGCATCGCGGAGAAGTCGACCCGTATCGTCTGGACCTGTCTGCGGATGGAGGCAAAGGTCGAGGGCGATGGGGCCTCTGTAGCGGAAACCACCTAAACTCTCGAAATAAAGTGCCCTTGCTGTACCCCGGTGCCGCGCCGCGTCAGCGGCGCCACCGAGAGACGCGGGCCCGAAGCGGAGGCTTCGGGCCCGCCATGGTATCTGGTGGCCTGTGCCGGGCCATTGGCCCGGCACAGGCGCCCGCGCACGAATGCAGAGCTGGGCGCAGATCAGCTGGCGGCAGCAAGGCCCGCATCAAGGGCCGAAAGGATGGTGCTGACATCGGCGGCCTCCAGCACCAGCGGCGGCGACAGGATGATATTTGGACCAGAGACCCGCACCATGGCGCCCGATTGATAGGCAACCTCCTGCACCATGCCGATGGTCTTCTTGTCGATCGGCGTCTTGCTGACGTGATCGCCAACCAGTTCCAGCGCGCACATCAGCCCGTGGCCGCCACGCACATCACCGATAAGCCCGTATCTGTCCTTCAGCGCCAGAAGACCCTCGTGCAGTTCCGCGCCGCGCGCTGCGGCGTTTTCCGGCACGTTGAGGCGTTTGGTTTCCGCAAGGCAGGCGAGCGCCGCGGCCGCGCCCACCGGGTGGCCGGAGTAAGTGTAGCCGTGGCCAATGGCCGCCTTGCCGCTTTCGTCGTTTTCAAAGACCTCGGCCATCCCATCGGCGATCATCACCGCGCCAAAGGGGAAATAGCCATTGGTGATCGCCTTGGCGGTGCACATCAGGTCGGGCTGCACCCCCCAGTGACGCGATCCGGTCCAGGATCCCGTGCGGCCAAAGGCGGTGATCACCTCATCCGCGATCAATAGGATCCCGTGTTTCGAGCAGATATGCCGCACGCCGGGCATGAAGCTTTCATGCGGCGGGATCACCCCGCCGGCGCCGAGGATCGGCTCCATGATGAAGGCGGCGATGGTGCCTGCGCCCTGAAAGGCGATCTCATCCTCCAGCGCCTGCAGGCAGAGCTGGGCCAGACGCTCAGGATCACTCTCATTGAAGGGGTTGCGATAGGTATAGGGCGCCGGAATATGGTGGCAGCCGGGTAGAAGCGGTTCGTACTGGGTGCGGAAATTGGCGTTTCCGTTGACCGAGGCACCGCCCATATGGGTGCCGTGATAGCCCTTCTTGAGGCTGAGGAACTTGGTGCGCCCCTCCTGACCGCGGATCTTGTGGTACTGGCGCGCCAGCCGCAGGGCGGTTTCCACCGAATCCGAGCCGCCCGAGGTGAAGAACGCGCGGCTGAGGCCGTCGGGGGCAAAGAAATCCTTCAGCTCTTCGGCCAGCTGGATCACCTGATCATTGGTGGTGCCCCGGAAGGTGGAATAATAGGGCAGGACATCCAGCTGCGCGGCGATGGCATCCTTCACCGGCTGGCAGGAGAACCCGAGGTTCACGTTCCAGAGGCCGCCGACCGCATCCACGACCTCGTGCCCGTCAACATCGGTGATCGAAACGCCCCGGGCGCCGGTCACGATGGTGGGCGGATTGGCAAGGCTGTCGGCCGGATGCGCCATCGGATGCCAGAGCGATTTGGCGTTATGTTCTTTGAGGAAATTGGAATCTTTCATGGAACGAGCTCCTGATTGCGGGGCCATCCGGCGGCGCCGGTGGGGGAAAGGCGGAAAAACGGGATCATATGCGGCATCATGCGGCGGCCTCTTGGGGGTAGTCGGCCGGGGCGGCGCCGCCGATACGATGGGTCAGGGTCTGACCGGCGCGGTGCAGGGCGGCGGTGATCAGAACGGCTTGTTCTGGCGTCATGCGGGACACCGGCGCGGCCACGGCAAGGGCGCCGATCACCTGACGGTCGGCGCCAAAGACCGGCACCGCATGGGAATGTACTTCGGCTTCGAAGCCGCCGACGGATTGCGCCATGCCGCTGCGGCGGACCTCTTCCAGCTGGCGGCGGATCGCCTCCGGGTCGGTCACGGTGGCGGCGGTGTGGCTGTGCAGCGGCCCGGACAGAACCGCATCGACGAACTCGGGATCGGCATAGGCCAGCACGGCCAGGCCGGAGGCAGTGCCGTGATAGGTCAGAACCTCGGCATCCTCCATCATCACCCGGGCCGCGTGGCGCGGCGAATAGGCGTGGCTGAGCGAGTTGAGCTGGGTGCCCTGTACCAGCGACAGGTGGGTGGTTTCGCCGGTTTCCTCGCTCAGATCCTTCAGCACCCGGCGCGAGACGGAGAGGATCGGAACCGCGGCTTCGCGCAGGGCGGCGAGGCGCAGAACCTGCGGACCCAGCCGGTAGGACCGGTCGCCATCGGCCTGTTCGACAAAGCCTGATTCCTGCATTTCCCCCATTAGCCGATAAACAGTCGCCTTGTTCATGCCGGACAAGCGCGTGAGATCGCTGAGCCCGATCTCGGTGCGGCCATGATTGAAATATGTCAGCAATGACAAGGCTTTGGAGACTGTACCCATGTGGTTCGGCGATCCCGTGAATGCTGTGTGATCAGGCAAAGTCCAGGAATTTCCATCTCTGCCTTTCAAATTTGTTGACAGATAACCGGGGAGGCTGTCAATCTAAATTCAAACCAGCGGTTCGAATAATGAACCATCAAGACCCAACAGAGTCCAACTGACAGCAACCGGGAGACTTGCAATGAAACTGACCACCATCGTCAAAGGCGCAGCGGCGGCCACCGCCCTTGGCCTCAGCGCCGTTGCGGCGCAGGCCGAGTATCCGGAAAAGCCGGTGAACTTCATCGTGCCTTGGCCTCCGGGCGATCTGGAAGACGTGCTGACCCGGATGATCGCCGAAGATTTCCAGAACGAATACGGCGTCGCGGCGGCGGTGGTGAACAAGCCCGGCGGTGGCGGTGGACCCTTCCCCGGTGCGATCGAGGTCGCCAATGCGCCCGCTGATGGTTACACCATCGGCTCCTTCGTGATCGGCGTGCCGGTTGTTGGCCACCAGATCGACATCCCGCCGCTGACCCCGGCCAAGTTCGACCCGCTGGGCATCTTCCTGACCTATCCCTTTGTCATCGCGACTTCGGGTGATGCGCCCTATTCCTCGATGGAGGAACTGGCAGCATACGCGAAGGAAAACGACGTGGCGCTGGGCCATTTCGGCGACGTGCTGACCCCGACGCAGGTGACCAAGGCTTTCGCCAAGAACGCCGGTTTCGAATGGGGCTCTGATGCGGCATTCGATGCGCTGGATTGCAACACGCTGGCCTCGGGCGATGCGGATGTGATCAACACCACGCTGCAGCTGATCCTGCCCTGCCTTGATGATGTGAAGGTGCTGGTCTCGATCACCGATGAACGCATCCCCCTGGTGCCCGATGCGCCTGCGATCGGCGAGCTGGACGACAGCCTCAATATCGCGCTGTGGAATGGTCTCTTCGTGACCAAGGACACGCCGCAGGACGTGCGCGACAAGATCATCGCGGTGGCCGAGAAAACCGTGATGAGCGAACGCGCCCAGAACGTGGCCAAGGAAACCGGTGCACTGATCTACTGGCAGAACGCCGAGGACAGCGCTGCCCGTGTGGCCGCTGACATTGACACAATGGCGCGGATCGGTTCGATCCTCGAATAACCCATCCTCCCGGATCGGGGCGCCTCGCGGGCGCCCCGGACCCTTGTTTCCTGCGCGACAGAAGTTCCCCTCCATGACGACAGAACGCGAACGCCGTTTCCCCGGACCCCGGCGCGGACAGCTGGTTTTTGCCCTTGGGTTTCTTGGGCTTTCCGTGCTGCTGCTGGTGCTGATTGGTGATCAGACCGCTTGGGTGAAAAAGACCAAACTCTTTGCCCAACCCCGGTTCTGGCCCGGCGTGGCCCTAGGCGGCATGGTTCTGATGGGGGGCTTGCATCTCTACCGGCTGCCCTGGCGGCGCACGACGCGTTTCGACCTGAACGAGGCCCGGCGCTGGGGGCAGGCGGTGGAATACGTCGCCTGGTTCATGGCCTACGTGCTGCTGGTGCCGCTTGTGGGCTATCTGCCGGTGACGCTGGTCTTCGTGCCGCTGCTGACCTGGCGCATGGGCTATCGCAGTCGCCTGATGCTGTGGACCAGCGCTGGTTTCGCCTTTGCCGTGGTGCTGGTGTTCAAGGGGCTGCTATCGGTGAAGATCCCCGGCGGGCTGCTCTATGAATATCTGCCGGGGTCCCTGCGCAGTTTTGCCATCCTCTACCTCTAGGCCTTCAGTATAACGGGATCCCCGATGGACCTTATTCTTTCTGCAATCGAGATCCTGATGCGCTGGGACGTGGCGCTGGCGCTGCTGGCCGGGTCGGTGGGCGGCGTGCTGATCGGTGCCATCCCCGGCGTCGGTCCGGCGGTTGCGATTGCCATCCTGCTGCCCGCGACATTCTCGATGGATCCCATCGTGGGGCTGACCGTGCTGCTCGGCATCTACGGCTCCTCCATGTACGGTGGCGCCATTCCAGCGATCCTGATCAACACACCCGGCACGGCGGTCAACGCGCTGACCACCTATGACGGCTACCCGATGACCGCGCGGGGAGAGCCGCGACGCGCGCTCAGCCTTGCCTATTCCGCCAGTTTCTTTGGTGGGGTCTTTTCGGTCATCTGTCTGATCCTTTTCGCGCCGGTGCTGGCCAAGGTCGCGCCGATGTTCGGCAGTCGCGAGATCTTCCTCGCCGCGCTGCTGGGCCTGTTGCTGGTGGTGGTGGCCCATCGCGGGCAGGCGCTAATCGCAGGGGCGCTCGCTTGCTTTGGCATTTTCCTCAACACCATCGGCATGGAGCCGGTGAAATACACCCAGCGATACACCTTCGGGCAGGATTTCCTAGGCGGTGGCATCAACCTCATCGTCGTGGTTCTGGGCCTCTTCGCGATCTCTCAGGCTTTTGTGCTGCTGACGGATGAGGACGAGAAGATCCGTCTGACACGCCTGCGCGGCGGCATGTTCCAGGGCCTGCGAGAGCTGTCGCGCCATCCCCGTGTGGCGTCAGTCTCTGCCGGGTTTGGCGTCCTGATGGGGATGATCCCCGGCGTCGGCGAATTCACTGCGCAGTTCATGTCCTACACCTATGCGCAGAAGACCTCCAAACGACCGCAGGATTTCGGGCGCGGGTCGTCCGAAGGGCTAATCGCCGCCGAAACCGCCAACAATGCCGTGCCCGCCGCTGCCATGGTGCCGCTTCTGGCGCTGGGCATTCCGGGCGAGGCGCTGACGGCGATGATGCTGAGCGTCTTTTACGTCCATAACGTGGTGCCGGGGCCGGGGCTGTTCCAAAACGACATGGATTTTGTGGTGGCGCTCTATCTCGCGCTCTTGATCCTCAACGTCTTGGTGCTGATCTTCCTGCTGTTTGCGACCCGCAGCCTGATCCAGGTGGTCAGGATCCCCAATCGCTTCCTTGGTGTCTGTATCCTGACGCTCAGCTTTGTCGGGGTCTATTCCCTGCGCAACTCTGCCACCGACTGCGTGATGGCGGCGGCATTTGGTCTGGTGGGCTATGTGTTGAAACGCCTGTCGCTGCCTGCGGTGCCGATCATCCTTGGCATGGTTCTGGGCGGCATCATGGAGGTGAAGCTGCGCGCGGCCATGGCGCGGGTCAAAACCCCCCTTGATTTCATCGACCGCCCGGTGGCGTTCATCCTGTTTTCCATCATCATACTGGTCCTTGTGATGCATACCGTCCGCATTCTGCGCGACCGCAAGGAGCTGAAGGAGGCCGAATGGCAGACCAAAACCTCATCAACGAACTTCGGCGGGCTGATGTGGCGCCGCAAAAACTCTTTCTTGAAGGATCGTGGCAAGCAGGTTCGGGCACGCCATGCGAAGTTACTTCGCCGATTGACGGATCTGTTCTGACCACGCTTGAAGGCGCGTCAGCGGCGGATGTGGAGCGTGCGGTGGCTGCTGCCCGCGCCGCGTTTGAGGATGGCCGCTGGTCACGTTTGGCGCCCGCTGCGCGGAAAAAAGTGCTGCATAAGATCGCCGACCGGATCGAGGCGGAGGCGCTACCCCTTGCCGTTCTGGGCGTGCGCGACAATGGCACCGAAATGGGCATGGCGCTGAAGGCCGAGCCGGGATCGGCGGCGGGCACCTTCCGTTATTACGCCGAGGCGCTCGACAAGGTCGCGGGAGAGGTCGCTCCCACCGCCCCCGATGTGCTGGGGCTGGTGCAGCGCGCACCAGTGGGCGTTGTCGGCGCCATCGTGCCCTGGAACTTCCCGCTGATGATCGGCGCCTGGAAACTGGCGCCTGCACTGGCAATGGGCAATTCGGTGGTCTTGAAACCCGCCGAGACCGCCTCGCTATCGCTGCTGCGACTGGCCGAGATCTGCGCCGAATGCGGCCTGCCGGACGGGGTGCTGAACGTGGTCACCGGCGCGGGCGCGGAAACCGGCGCGGCGCTGGCCGAATCCATGGGCGTCGATGTGCTGGCCTTTACCGGATCGGGCGGCACCGGGCGCAAACTGCTGGAGGCCTCGGCGCGCTCCAACCTCAAACGCTGCTATCTGGAGTTGGGCGGCAAATCCCCCAATATCGTCTTTGCCGATGCCCCCGATCTGCGCCACGCGGCAAAAGTTTCGGCGGCGGGGATTTTCCGCAATTCGGGGCAGGTCTGCGTGGCTGGGTCACGCCTTCTGGTCGAAGCCTCGGTGCATGATGAATTCGTCGCCATGCTGATCAACGAGGCCGAGGCGCTGCGGGTGGGCGACCCGCTGGATCTGGGCAATCACATCGGTGCGGTCAATTCCGAGGACCAGCTGCGGCGCAACCTGTCTTTCATGGATATGGCCCGCGCCGAGGGTGGTCAGGTGGTGACCGGCGGCAACCGGATCCTGCAGGAGAGCGGCGGCACCTATATGGCGCCCACCATCGTGACCCACGTTGCACGGGACCATGCCCTGTTCCAGCGCGAGGTCTTTGGCCCGGTGCTGTCGGTGACCAAGTTCGAAACCGAGGAACAGGCGCTGACGCTGGCCAATGGCACTGATTTCGGCCTTGCGGCCGGGGTCTGGACCGCCAACCTGTCCCGTGCCCATCGCATGGTCGCGGGCATCCGCGCGGGGGTGGTCCATGTGAACACCTATGGCGGCGCAGATAATACGGTGCCGTTGGGCGGGGTCGGGCAGTCCGGCAATGGCCACGACAAATCGCTGCATGCGCTCGACAAATACGTCGATCTGAAAACCGCCTGGATCCAGCTTTAACCGGAGGCAATGACAAGATGCCCGATAAAACCATTCTGATCGCCGGGACCTATGACACCAAGGATGCCGAGCTGGCCTACCTGGCGGATGTGATCCGGGGGCAGGGCGGCGGCGTCCTGACCATGGATGTCAGCGTCTTGGGCGATCCGAGCCAGCCCACCGACATCGGCAAGCATCAGGTGGCCGAGGCAGGCGGCAGCTCCATCCAGGCCGCCATCGACAGCGGCGATGAAAACACCGCCATGCAGATCATGGCGAGAGGCTCCGCAGCCAAGGCGCTAGGGCTCTATCGTGCCGGTTCCATCGACGGCGTCATTGTGCTGGGCGGCACCATGGGCACCGATCTGGCGCTGGACCTTTGCGCGGCGCTGCCGCTGGGGGTGCCGAAATATATCGTTTCCACCGTGTCCTTTTCACCGCTGATGCCGCCGGAGCGTATCCCGGCCGATGTCCAGATGATCCTCTGGGCCGGGGGGCTTTATGGTCTGAACTCGGTCTGCAAAGCTTCGCTGAGCCAGGCGGCCGGCGCGGTTCTGGGCGCGGCCCGTGCGGTGGAGCCGCCAAAGCGGGAGCGGCCACTGATCGGCATGACCTCCTTTGGTAAAACGGTGCTGCGCTATATGGTGACGCTGAAACCGGCGCTTGAGGACCGCGGCTATGAGGTGGCCGTCTTCCACGCCACTGGCATGGGCGGGCGGGCGTTTGAAAGCCTCGCCAGCGAAGGCGCCTTTGCCGCGGTGATGGATTTCGCCCCGCAGGAAGTGACCAACCACCTGTTCGGCGGTCTGTCGGCAGGCGCGGACCGGATGACCAATGCAGGCACTTCGGGCACCCCGCAGTTGGTGGCGCCGGGCTGTTATGATCTGGTGGATTTTGTCGGCTGGCAGGAGACCCCGCCGCAGCTACAGGGGCGACCCAGCCATGCCCACAACCGGCTGCTGACCTCGGCGGTTCTGGACGCCGGCGAGCGCCGCCTTGTCGCCCGCACCATCAGTGACAAGCTGCAAGGTGCCACCGCCCCGGTCGCGGTGCTGCTGCCCGAGCAGGGCTGCAACGAATGGGACCGCCCCGGCGGCGATCTGCACGATGCCGAGGGGTTGTCTGCCTTTTGCGATGAAATGCGCGCGGCCTGCCCGGGCAATGCGACATTGCACGCGCTGGACTGCCATATCAACGACGCAGCCTTCGCTGAGAAGGCGCTTGAGATCTTCGACGGCTGGGTGGCTGAGGGACTGATTCCGCAGGGATAGACGTCTGCGCGCCTGCCGGATCACCAAATCTTGAAAGCGCAACAAGGGCGCCCGCGACAGTGGGCGCCCTTGTTGCGCGTTAGGGTGAATAGAATAGGTGTTCGGTGTTTTGCTGCCGAAAATACTTCCTGCGCGCAATGATATTACTTGCCAGGCGAAGGGACGCGGCCTAGGGTGCTGTCAAATTAGTGGAACAATGTTCTACATAGTGGAATAGGGATTGACAGTCAGACCGCTGGCCTGAATTCTGCGGCTCCGCAGATGACGCCGGGTTCTGGCAAGGGCGGCAAAGACCGGCCTTGGCGCGCGGAGGAGGGCGTGGCTAGATCCCGACAGGAACAGGGGGCGTGTGCAAAAGGCCAGAGGCCCGCAGCCCCGCCAAGGAGAGGAAAATACGGATGACGGATGCCATTGGATACGAACGCGTTGGGGATATTGCGGTCCTCAAGGCGCAGAACCCGCCGGTAAATGCGCTGGGCCTGGACGTGCGCCAGGGCCTGGTGGACGGGATCGAGCGGGCCGAATCGGAAGGCGCCAAGGCGGTGCTGATCTACGGTGACGGCCGCACCTATTTCGCCGGCGCCGATATCCGCGAATTCGGCAAGCCGCCGCAGGGGCCGTTTCTGCCCGATGTTTGCACCCGCATCGAATCGTCGCCGCTTCTGGTGATTTCGGCGCTGCATGGCACCGCACTGGGCGGCGGGCTGGAGATCGCGCTTGGCTCGCACTATCGCATCGCCGTGCCTTCCGCGCGTATCGGTCTGCCGGAAGTGCTGATCGGCGTGATGCCGGGCGCCGGTGGCACCCAGCGTCTGCCGCGCCTCATCGGTATTGACGCCTCGGTTGACGTGATCACCTCGGGCCGTCAGGTCGGCGCCAAGGAAGCTTTGAGCCTCGGCATTCTGGACCGCGTCGAAGAGGGCGAGCCGCGCGAGATCGGCCTTGCCTATGCGCAGGAGCTGCTGGATCAGGGCGCCCCGCGCCGCGCCATCAGCGAAATGCCCGCGCCCGAAGCCGTCGATTTCGATGCGCTTTATGACTCTGTGCTGAAAAAGGGCCGCGGCCTTCTGGCGCCTGCGGTTGCGATCCGCGGCATTCAGGCCTGCTGCGAGCTGCCCTTTGACGAGGGCATGAAGCGTGAGCGGGAACTCTTCATGGAGCTGATGAGCACCGATCAGCGGCAGGGCATGATCCACGCCTTCTTCTCGGAACGCGCAGTCAGCAAGCTGCCGGAACTGAAAGGCGTTGAGCCGCGCGCGCTGAACAGCCTCGGCGTTATCGGTGGCGGCACCATGGGGGCAGGCATCGCCACGGCAGCGCTGCTGGCCGGTCTGCCGGTCGTGATGCTGGAGATGACCCCCGAGGCCGCCGAAGCCGCCAAGGGCCGCATTTCGGGCAACCTTCAGGGCGCGCTGAAGCGCGGCAAGATCAGCCAGGAAAAATTCGACCACCTGACCGGTGAGGCGCTGACGCTGGCCACCGATTACGATGCGCTGAGCGATGTCGATCTGGTGATCGAGGCCGTCTTCGAAGAAATGGGCGTCAAGAAAGAGGTCTTTGGCAAGCTGGATGCTGTCTGCAAGAAAGGCGCGATCCTGGCCTCCAACACCTCCTATCTCGATGTGAACGAAATCGCCGCCAGCACCTCGCGCCCCGAGGATGTCATCGGGTTGCACTTCTTCTCTCCGGCGCATGTGATGAAGCTCTTGGAGATTGTTGTTGCCGACAAGACCGCGCTCGACGTGGTTGCCACCGGGTTCGAGCTGGGCAAGCGGCTCAAGAAAATCTCGGTCCGCGCCGGCGTCTGCGATGGTTTCATCGGCAACCGGATCCTGGCGACCTATCGCAAGGCGGCCGATCACATGGTGCTGGACGGTGCCTCTCCGTACCAGATCGACAAGGCGCTCACGGATTTCGGCTTTGCCATGGGGCCCTTTGCGGTGGCGGATCTGGCCGGGCTCGACATCGGCTGGGCCGTGCGCAAGCGCAAGCGCGCCGAGGGCATGGACCCGCGCGAGCGTGACAGCAGCTACATGGACAAGATCTGTGAGGCGGGCAACTTTGGCCAGAAGACCGGCAAGGGCTATTACGTCTACGAGGCAGGCAAACGCGGCGGCACCCCGAACCCGGAGGTGACCGAGTTGATCGAGGCAGAGCGTGCCGAGAAGGGCATCACCCCGAAAGAGTTCACCGATGAGGAGATCGTGACCCGCTACATGGCGGCCATGGTCAATGAGGCGGCCAAGGTGGTGGGCGAAGGCATCGCGCGCCGTCCGCTGGACGTCGATATGACGCTGCTCTTTGGCTACGGCTTCCCGCGTTATCGCGGCGGGCCGCTGAAATGGGCCGACATGCAGGGGCTGGATACGCTTCTGGCGAACATCAAATCCTACGCCGAAGAAGACGATTATTTCTGGCAGCCCGCGCCGCTGCTGGAGCAGTTGGTTGCCGAGGGGCGCACATTCGACGATCTGAACAAGGAAAACAGCTGATATGAAAGAAGTCGTTATCGTCTCTGCCGCCCGCACCGGGCTGGCCAAATCCTTTAGGGGATCCTTCAACATGACCCACGGCGCCACCATGGGCGGTGCCGCGGTCGAGGCCGCTATGGCCCGCGCCGGGATCGAAGGCGCCGAGATCGAGGATTGCATCATGGGCTGCGGCGCTCCCGAAGGGGAAACCGGCGCCAATATCGCCCGCCAGATCGCCCTGCGCGCCGGGCTGCCGGTCACCGCATCGGGCATGACCGTGAACCGCTTCTGCTCCTCCGGTCTGCAGACCATCGCCTTGGCGGCGCAGCAGATCATCTGCGAAGGCGCAGGTCCGATGGTGGCAGGCGGGGTGGAAAGCATCTCGATGGTGCAGCCGAAACTGCGCCCCGTGCAGGAAGCCTGGCTGAAAGAGCATAAGCCCGCCGTCTATATGACCATGATCGAAACCGCCGATATCGTCGCGGAGCGTTACGGCATCAGCCGTGAGGATCAGGACGCCTATGGTCTGCGCAGCCAGCAGCGTATCGCTGCAGCGCAGGAAGCCGGCCTGTTCAAGGATGAGATCATTCCCGTCTCTACCACCATGGCGGTGAAGGACAAGGAAACCGGCGAGATCTCGATGAAGGACGTTGTCGTGGACCGCGACGAATGCAACCGTCCCTCGACCACGCTCGACGGTCTCGCTGGTCTGGCGCCGGTGCGCGGCGACGGCAACTTCATCACCGCAGGCAACGCCAGCCAATTGTCCGATGGCGCCGCTGCCGTGGTGCTGATGGAAGCCAAGGAGGCCGAGAAGCGCGGGCTTGAGGCTATGGGCGCCTTCAAGGGCTTCTGTGTTGCAGGCTGCGAGCCGGACGAGATGGGCATCGGCCCGGTCTTTGCCGTGCCGCGGCTGCTGGAACGCCACGGGCTGACGGTGGATGACATCGATATCTGGGAGCTGAACGAAGCCTTCGCGAGCCAGGCGCTCTACTGCCGCGACCGTTTGGGTATCGATGACGAGAAATGCAACGTCAACGGCGGCTCAATCGCCATCGGTCACCCCTTTGGCATGACCGGCGCCCGTATGACCGGCCACATCCTGCGCGAAGGCAAGCGCCGCGGCGCCAAGCTGGGCGTCGTCACCATGTGTGTCGGCGGCGGCATGGGCGCAGCGGGCCTGTTCGAAATCTACTGAACCGCAATCAAAGACCACGCGGCACCCGGAGGGCAGTCATCGCCCGCCGGATGTCGCCCGGCCCGGTTGGATCGTGCCGAAGGGCCATGAGGAGAATGAAATGGATCTGAGTTACACCCCCGAAGAACAGGCCTTCCGCGAGGAGGTGCAGCGTTTTCTGGACGAGAAACTGCCCAAGGAAATGTCGGATGCGGTCCGCGAGGGACGCAGCCTCGGCAAGGAAGGCCACGAACGCTGGCATGCCATCCTGAACGAACAGGGCTGGCTGGCGCCGAATTGGCCGCGCGAATTTGGCGGCTGCGAATGGAATGCCGTGCAGCGCCATATCTTCGAAGAGGAATGCTGCCGCGCTCATGCACCGCGCATCGTGCCCTTTGGCCTGACCATGCTGGCGCCGGTGTTGCAGAAATTCGGATCCAAGGAACAGCAGGATTACTACCTGCCTAAGATCCTGAGTGGCGAACACTGGTGGTGCCAGGGCTATTCCGAGCCGGGCGCAGGGTCTGACCTTGCCAGCCTGAAAACCAAGGCGGTGCGCGATGGCGACCACTATATCGTCAACGGCCAGAAGACCTGGACCACGCTGGGCCAGCACGCCAACTGGATCTTCTGCCTGGTGCGCACCGACCCCGATGCCAAGCAGCAGGAAGGCATTTCCTTCCTTCTGATCGATATGGACACGCCGGGCATCGAAGTGCGCCCGATCATCCTGCTGGACGGCACCCACGAGGTGAACGAAGTCTGGTTCACCGACGTGAAAGTGCCGGTGGAAAACCTGGTGGGCGAGGAAAACAAGGGCTGGACCTACGCCAAGTACCTCCTGACCCATGAACGAACCAATATCGCCGGTGTCGGCTTCAGCCAGGCCGGTCTGGATGCGGTGAAACGTCTGGCGCGCGTGCAGATGCACAAGGGCCGCCCGCTGATCGAAAATCCCTATTTCGCGGCGCGTATGGCGCAGGCGGAGATCGATCTGATGGCCATGTCCACCACCAACCTGCGCATCATCTCGGCTGCGGCCTCCGGTCAGGCGCCGGGTGTCGAAAGCTCGATGCTGAAGGTGAAGGGCACCGAAATCCGTCAGGAAATCAACGATATGGCGCGCCGCGCTGCGGGCGTTTACGCGATGCCCTTTGCCTCCGAAGCGGTGGAAGGCGGCAATGAACCGCCGGTCGGCCCCGAAGGCACGGCTGCCGTTGCCGCGCAGTATTTCAACAACCGCAAACTGTCGATCTTTGGCGGTTCCAACGAAATCCAGAAGAACATCATCGCAAAAGTGAAAATGGGAGGCCGGGCATGAACTTCGACCTGACCGAAGAGCGGCAGATGCTGCAGGACAGCCTGCGTCGCTTCCTGTCGGACCGCTACACGACATCCGTGCGCAACGACATCCTGGAAAGCGAGATGGGTTTCTCCGCTGACATCTGGGGCCAGCTGGCCGAACTGGGTGTCATCGGTGCGCTGTTTTCCGAGGAAGACGGCGGGTTTGGCGGCGCCGGTTTCGACATCTCCACTGTGTTCGAGGAACTGGGCCGTGCTGGCGTGGTCGAACCGCTGCTGGACACCGCGCTGCTGGGCGGTGGACTGATCGCGGCGCTGGGCAATGACGATCAGAAGGACCTCGTCGAAGAGGTGATCGGCGGCGGCGTGCAGCTGGCATTCGCCCACGGCGAGCCGAACAGCCGCTATGAGCTGTCGCGCGTGGAAACCACGGCCAAGACCGAGGGTGATCAGATCGTTCTGAACGGGCGCAAGGCTGTTGTCGTCAACGCCGAGGCTGCCGATCACCTGGTGATCTCTGCGCGCGAAAGCGGCGCGGCGGATGCGACCGATGGGATCTCGTTGTTCCTGGTGCCCCGCGATGCCGAGGGCCTGTCGCTGCGGGGCTATGCGCTGCTGGCTGGCGGTCGCGCTGCCGAGGTCGAGCTCGATAACCTGCGCCTGCCTGCCTCTGCCCGTCTGGGCGAGGCTGGCGCCGCATGGCCTGCCATGGCCGGCGTTCTGGCCCGCGCCGAGGTAGCGCTGGCTGCCGAGACCCTGGGCGCGATGGAAACCGCGACCGAGCTGACGCGCCAGTACCTGCTGACCCGCAGCCAATTTGGCCGCCCGATCGGCACCTTCCAGGCGCTGCAGCACCGGGTGGCGGATCTGCTGATCGAGATCGAGCAGGCGCGCTCGGCGGTGATCAACGCGGCCGGCCATCTGGAAGGCGACGCGCGGATGCGCGATCTCAACGTGGCGGCGGCGCGCAACCTGATTGGCCGTGCAGGTCGTCTGGTGGCCGAGGATTCGATCCAGCTGCACGGCGGTATCGCCATGACGCAGGAATACGAACTGGCCCATATCGCCAAACGGATCGTCATGGCGGAGCACCGCTTTGGTGATGCGGACACGCAGCTGGAGCGTTTTCTTGACCTCAGCGCCGCGTGATACCGGCGAGGTCCGCCTGATCGAGGAACCCGGTTGCCAGCAGATGGTTGGCTACCGGACCGAGGTCGATACCCGGGATGGCTCCTGCACCGTGACGCTGGAGCTGGAGCCCCGGCATATGAACCGCCATGGCATCGTCCATGGCGGCATGGTGGCCACGGTTTTGGATGTGGTCTGCGGCAATACTGCAATGCAGTTCTTCGATCCGGACGGAAACGCGGACCTAGTCACCGTTTCGCTGAACCTCTCCTATGTGGGGTCGACGCGGACCGGGGCCATTACGGCCCGCGCCCGGCCTACGGGGGGCGGCAAAAGCATCGCCTATGTCTATGGCGAGCTGTTTGATGACACCGGCCGCCTGCTGGCCACGGCAAACGGAATTTTCAAGAGGATACGGAAATGACCCGACGTGCACGGATGGACGATCTTGGCGACCGCGCGGTTGTCGTGAATATGAACCCGGAGCGCCGGGGCGCCCTGTCGCAGGATCTTTACGATGCCATTCAGGCGGCGCTGGATCTGGCGCAGGAGCCGCGCATCCGGGCCGTGCTGCTGACCTCGGAAGGTGGATTTTTCTGCGCGGGCGGCGATCTCAACGTGCTGATCGAACGGCGCGGCCTCAGCGAGGACGAGCGCCGCGCCAAGGTGAACAACCTGCACGATCTGATCCGCGGCATCCGCGATTGCCCGGTGCCGGTGATCGCCGCCGTCGAGGGCGGCGCGGCCGGGGCCGGTCTGTCGCTGGCGCTGGCGGCGGATCTGATCGTGGCCTCTTATGGGGCGAAATTCACCGCCGCCTACGTCAAGGCGGGGCTGGTGCCCGATGGCGGGCTGACTGCGGCGCTGGCGCGGATGCTGCCGCGTCCGCTGGCGATGGAAATGTGTCTTTTGGGTCGGCCGGTGACAGCCGGACAGATGGCTGCGCTCGGCGCGGTCAATCAGGTGGTGGCGCCGCAGCGCGTTCTTGGCGCGGCGCACAGCCTTGCCGATGCGCTGGCCCAGGGCCCGCGCGCGGCGCAGGGCACCATCCGGCATCTGGTCTCCAGCGCCTATGAGGCGGCAGAAACTGCACAGCTTGATGCAGAATGCGCCGCCATGGCCCGTGCGGCTGGCGGCGAGGAGGCAGGCGAGGGCATCGCGGCCTTCCTGGAAAAACGCGCGCCGCAGTTCAGCGGCTAGGGTCCGGCCCGCACAGGGCCTGCACCCACGACATAACCGGCGCCGGATTTGGGAGGAGAGGGCAATGGAACGATGGCATGATTTACTGACCGCTCAGGTGGCCGAGCGGCCGGAGGCTGCGGCCTTTTCCGACAGTGGCGGCACGGCCTGGAGCTATGCCGAGCTTTCGACAGCCGTAGAGGCGGTAGCCGAGCATCTGCGGAAGGTTGGCGTGCAGCCGCGTGACCGTGTCATGGTCTTGTCGGAAAACTGCTGCGCGGCGGTGGCAGCGATGCTGGGCGCCTCGCGGATCGGGGCCATAGCCGTGCCGGTCAATGCAAGGATGAGCGCGGGGGAAGTGGACCGGATCCTGTCCCACGCGCGCCCGGCGGCTGTGCTATGCACCTCCGCAATTTCCCCCGAGGCCGAAGCCCATGCCGCGCGGATTGAGGCACGCGAGATCCGAGGCGCCTTTGGCACTCTGCATCTGGCCTGCCCCTATGCCTCAAATCCCGATGCCCCGGAGGAGGTGGCGGTTCTGCTTTATACCACTGGCACCACGGGTGCGCCAAAGGGGGTGATGCTGACCCATGCAAACCTCCTGTTTGGCGGCAAATCCTCGGCCGAGCTGCGCGATATGGGGCCGGGCGATGTGATCTATGGCGTTCTGCCGATGACCCATGTCTTTGGCCTTGCTTCGGTGATGACGGCGGCGATCCTGTCCGGGGCCGAGGTCTGGCTGGAGGCGCGTTTCTCGGCGGCGAAACTCTATGAGGCGCTGCGCCGGGGCGTAACGCGTCTGGCGGCGGTGCCGCAGATGCACGCGCTGGTGATGCAATACGCCAAGGAACAGGGGTTGGAGCGGCTTGGCAGCGAGGTCCTGCAATACGTTTCCTCCGGGGCGGCGCCGCTGGATCCTGAATGGAAGCGCAAGGCCGAAGGGTTTTACGAGGTGGCCCTGCAGAATGGCTATGGCATGACCGAGACCACTGCCGGGGTCTGCGCCACCAAGAACAGCCAGCTGGGGGATCCCGACATTTCCACCGGTCCGCCGATGCCCGGGGTCGAGGTGCGCATCGATGAGAGCGTTCCGGGCGGTGGCGATGGGCTGGGAGAGGTTTTGGCGCGTGGGCCGAACATCATGCTGGGCTATTATCGCAACCCCGAGGAAACCGCCAAGGTGCTGGACGCAGAAGGCTGGATGCACACCGGTGACATGGGCCGTCTGGACGCCCGCGGGTTCCTGCATATCGAGGGGCGCTCGAAGGAGTTGATCATCCACGGTGGTTTCAATGTCTTTCCGCCCGAGGTGGAGGCGGCGCTGAATGCCCATCCGCAGGTGGTGCAATCCGCCGTTGTCGGGCGCAGGGTCAGCGGCGATGAAGAGGTTCTGGCCTTTGTGCAGGTGGTGCCGGGCGATGCGCCGGATCCGGCAGAGCTGATGGCTTTCGTGCGCGGTCAGCTGGCCGGATACAAATGTCCGGCGCTGATCGTCCCGGTCGAAGCATTGCCTGCGGCGCCGACGGGCAAGATCCTGAAGCACAAATTGCTGGAGACTTTTGCGGACCGTCTGGAAGAGGCGTGAACGGGGCGCTCCCGTCCCCGGACGGGCGGCCTGCAGGGCAGGCCTTGTGCGGGGTTGGGCGTGGCGCCGCTGCGCGGCGCCGGGAAAGATCTGCTGAGAGGCGTTTCAGGGGCAGGTCTGCCCTGAAAGCGCGACGCCCAGTGTTGCCCGGTAGAGCGCCGCCTCAAGGGTAAACCGCGCCGGTGGCGCGGCTGCAGAGGCAGCCCTTGACCCGCCGCTCTCCCTCAGATGCCGTCTCCGGTGGAGACGGCGGCAGGAAGGGAACTTCCCTCAGGTCCAGGTGCCTTCGGCGGCGGCGCGGATGGCGCGGATGTTTTCGCCATAGACGCCCGGGTTATCGACCGAGCCGCCGCGGAAGACCGCAGAGCCGGCCACCAGCACATCGGCGCCGGCCTTGGTCACCAGCGGCGCGGTGCTGGGATCGACGCCGCCGTCGATTTCAATGTGCACAGGCCGATCGCCAATCATCTGGCGCAGGGTTGCGATCTTGCTGGTCATATCGATGAATTTCTGCCCCCCAAAGCCGGGGTTCACCGTCATCACGCAGATGAGGTCGGTGAGGTCGAGAAGATGCGCCACAGCCTCGGCCGGGGTGCCGGGATTGAGTGCAACGCCGGCCTTCATGCCTGCTGCGCGAATGGCTTGCAGGGTGCGGTGAATATGCGGGCCTGCCTCGACATGGGCGGTCAGAACATCGGCGCCCGCATCGGCATAGGCGTCGATATAGGGATCCACCGGCGCGATCATCAAATGCACATCCATCACCGTTTTCACATGCGGGCGGAAGGCTTTGACCGCTGCGGGGCCAAAGGTGAGGTTCGGCACGAAATGCCCGTCCATCACGTCCACATGGACCCAGTCGGCGCCTTCGGCCTCGATGGCCTGGATTTCCTGGCCGAAGTTGGCGAAATCGGCGGAGAGGATGGAGGGGGCGATCTTAACACTGCGGTCAAAGGACATGGGAGGGGTTCCTGCATACTGGGGCGCTGGTGGAGGGTCTTCTGCGCATATAGACCGGCGCGGGCGCGGTTTACAGGGGGCAGTTTGTCCTTGCCCGCTATTTCCCCCCGTTGCCCTGTGGACCGTGACCCCCGGTGCGTTCTGTGACGCAGGCATGACGGTTTCGTGGCTGCGGGGCGGTCCGCGTTACAAATAATTCACCGCGATTACACAAATGATTTGAGGAGCACCGTTAGGCAGTCCCGGAAACGAACGGGGGCCGATTGTGCTGCGCATAGAAAAACTCACCAAACGCTTTGGCGACAAGACCGCGGTGGATACCGCGACTCTCGACATCGACAAGCCCTGCATGATCGGCATTATCGGCCGCTCCGGCGCGGGAAAATCGACCCTGCTGCGCATGATCAACCGTTTGGGCGATGCCAGTGAAGGGCAGATCCTGTTCGAAGGGCGCGATGTGACCCGGCTGAAAGGGCGTGAGAAGCGCGCCTGGCAGTCGGACTGCGCGATGATCTTTCAGCAGTTCAACCTGGTGCCGCGCATGGATGTGGTGTCGAACGTGCTGCATGGCACGCTCAACCGCCGCTCGGCGCTGGCGACCATGTTCAACCTTTATCCGATGGAAGACATCCACCGGGCGATCGACATTCTGGACCGTCTGGGCATTGCCGAACATGCGGCCAAGCGGGCCGAGGCCTTGTCGGGCGGGCAGCAACAGCGCGTCGCCATCGCCCGCGCCCTGATGCAGGACCCGAAGATCATCCTGGCGGATGAGCCCATTGCCTCACTCGATCCGATGAATGCCCAGACCGTGATGGAGGCGCTGCGCCGCATCCACGAAGAAGACGGGCGCACCGTCATCGCCAATCTGCATACGCTCGATACCGCGCGCCGCTATTGCGACCGGGTGGTGGGCATGCGCGACGGGCGCATCGTCTTTGACGGGCTACCCGAGCAGCTGACCACCGGCGTTGCCCGCGAGATCTACGGCGCCGGCGCCGATTTTTCTGAAGCCGCCACATCCACCGAGATCGAAACGCTGACGCGTACCGAAGGCCCCATCCGCGAGGCCGAGGCCGCCGCGCTCTGATCTTCACCCTCTTTCATCATCCCAAAGTCACAAGGCTTTGGGCCCAAACCAAACCGGAGTGACCTAGAGATGAAAAAACTGATTGCTGCCGCCCTGATGACAACTGCCCTGACCACCCCGGTCATGGCCGAGGACATTCAGGAATTCCGCATCGGCATCCTTGGCGGTGAAAACGCCCAGGACCGCATGAACAACAACGAGTGCCTGCGCGCCAAGACCGAAGATCTGCTGGGCGTCGAAACCAAGCTGTTCGCCCCCGCTGATTATAACGGCGTGATCCAGGGTCTGTTGGGCGGCACCATCGACATGGCCTGGCTGGGCGCCTCTGGCTATGCCAAGACCTTCCTGTCCGACCCCGAAGCGGTTGAGCCGATCCTGGTGAAAGTGAACAACGACGGTGGCTACGGCTACTACTCGGTTGGTTTTGCCCGCAAGGACAGCGGCATCACCGCGCTGGAAGACGTCAAAGGCAAGGTCTTCGGCTTTGGCGATCCCAACTCCACCTCCGGCTTCCTGATCCCCTCGATCGAGATCCCGCAGGCAACCGGCGCCAGCATGACCTCGGGCGACTACTTTGGTGAAGTGAAGTTCACCGGCGGTCACGAGCAGACCATCGTTGCGGTCAACAACGGCGATATCGACGCCGGTGTGACCTGGGCCGACGGCCTGGGCAACTGGGAAGACGGCTACAACTCCGGCGCCCTGCGCAAGGCGGTTGATGCCGGTCTCGTGGACATGAACGACCTGGTCAAAATCTGGCAGTCCAAGCCGATCCCGGAAGGCCCCGTTGTTCTGCGCAAGGACCTGCCCGAAAACGTCAAGGTCAAGATGACCGGCCTGATGGCAAGCCTCAAATCCATGGATGCAGATTGCTTCTACGGTGTGGCCGCGGGTGAAGCCAAAGGCTTCATGCCGATCACCCACGACGCCTACGAGGTGATCATCGAAGCACGCAAATTGAAGTCCAACTGATTTTAGGACCAACGCGGCGGGGTCCGGTCTTTGTGCCGGGCCCCGTATTCCTCTGACGCGCGCCCTTGCAGGGGCGTCCCTGCGATCAGAGGCCCATCCGAACACCAATATATCCCCAGGAAACCCCATGGCAGATCTGACAGCGGCCCAGCCTTCCGGCGCCTCCCCGACCGAGGCCATCCGCGCCGATTATGTCGACCTCACCCGGCGCAAGCGTCTTTACGGGTCGATCCTCCTGATCGTCTTTGTTGCCATGATGGTGGCCGGGTTCCGCACCGCAGATGACCGCAATGCCGGGTCCTTTGCTGATGGGTTTACCCGAATTTTCGACTACCCGGCCGAGGTGCTGAGCGAAGCTGCCGAGAAGGTGACAGAACTGCCCGGCCAGGTGGTGCATTTTTTCCCGGCGCTGGTCGAGACGCTGAATATCGCGGCGGCCTCTACCCTGATCGGTGCCATCTTCGGCACGCTTCTGTCGCTTTTGGCGACACGGGGCATGGCGCTTTGGCCGTCGCTGATCCCGGTCTTTCGCCGGGTGATGGATATCTGCCGGGCGATCCCGGAAATCGTCATCGCGCTGGTGCTGATCTTCCTCCTGGGTGGTGGCCCGGTGCCTGCGATGATCGCCATTGCCATCCATACGGCGGGTGCATTGGGCAAGCTGTTTTCCGAGGTGAACGAGAATGCCTCTTTGAAGCCGGTCGAAGGCCTGTCCTCGGTCGGGGCCACCTGGGCACAGCGCATGTGGCTTGGCGTCATCCCGCAGGTGGGGCCGAACTATGTCAGCTATGCGCTGCTGCGGTTTGAAATCAACATTCGCGCCTCGGCGATCCTTGGCTTCGTCGGCGCGGGCGGCATCGGCTACGAGCTGAAGAACGCCATGTCCTGGGGCAAGGGCCGCTACGACGAGGCTGCGGCCATCTTTATCCTCCTGTTCGTCACCATCGTCGTGGTCGATCAGATCTCTGGCAAGCTGCGTGACCGGCTGATCAATGGAGCCAAACAATGACGACTCTGGATGTGAACCCGGGTGCAGGCGCGCGCCGTGACGCCGCCGCGCTGAAGCAGGAGATGGCGGGGCTGTTCCGCACCAAGAAGCTGATGGCCTTCGCGGTGCCGCTGGTGGTGCTGGTCTATATGGCCTACGTCTTTTTCGCCTTCGACGTGTCGGGCCTGTGGGAGCGTGCCAGCCTTGAAAACGCCCGCACTCTTGTCAGCGACAGCTACAGCTACAAGACACATGTGACCCGCGACAACCACGATGCCTCCGTCTCGGTCGCCATCGAAGGTGAGCGTAAGGGCAGCTATCCCGAAGGCGAGGCGCCGGATTGGGTGAGCCTTGGCGAAACCACGGTGATCGCGCTGGAAAACGGCCATACCGTGCGCTTTGGACCTGAAACTGTGGAATATGACATTCCCGGCTACGGCACCGTGCGCGCCACCCCCAGCCGAAGCGCCGGGGTGCAGGCCGAGTTTCCCGCGGGCGATGTACCGGACTGGATCAGCTCCTCGAAGAACCGTCTGGCGATCAAGACCGACGCAGGCCGCCTGACAGTGACCCGCAACCGCTCCGAAGTGTTCCGCTATTTCACCGGCTGGGAGCTGTTCTTCTTCACCCTCGACAGCCCCTATCACGGGATGAGCGCCTCTGCGCTGTTGGGGCGGGCGGCCTCGGGTGAGGCAGGCGCGATCTTCAACGATTTCTGGACCAACAAGATGTGGCGCCATCAGGATGTGGCCTGGGCCATTGGGGAAACGTTGCTTATGGCCTTCCTCGGCACCATCGGTGCGGGCATCGTGGCGCTGCCACTGGCCTTCCTTGCAACCCGCAACTTTATGCCGATCCGCACCCTGCGCTTTGCCACCCGCCGCCTGTTCGATTTCGTGCGCGGCGTGGACAGCCTGATCTGGACGGTTGTGCTGGCGCGCGCATTCGGACCCGGTCCGCTGACCGGTGCGCTGGCGATCCTGGTGACCGATACCGGCACCTTCGGCAAAATTTTCTCGGAGGCGCTGGAGAATGTCGATGAAAAGCAGATCGAAGGCGTGGCCTCGACCGGTGCCAAACCGGTGCAGCGCTATCGGTTCGGGGTAATCCCGCAGGTAACCCCGGTTCTGCTGTCGCAGCTGCTCTACTTTCTTGAATCCAACACTCGCAGCGCCACGATCATCGGCGCCATCACCGGCGGCGGTATCGGCCTTTTGCTGACCCAGGCGATCATCACCCAGAAGGACTGGGAAGAGGTGGCCTATTACATCGTGCTGATCATCGTGATGGTGATGGTGATGGACTGGTTCTCGGGCATGTTGCGCCGCCGCCTGATCCAGGGCGATCCCGGCAAGCCGCGCCGGGGCAAGGCGAAGAAGGGCGAGAAGAAGAACATGCCCTTCGTGCTGCCCTGAGCATGCAAGAGACCGGAACAGGAAAACAGACCATGGCCCGCCTTCAGGCAGATCAGCCCTTCATTCATCCCGATTGCCAGATCACCGGCAGTGCCTTTGGCGCCTATGTGGAGATCGGCGCCGGCAGCCGCATCGCGAACAGCCGCTTTGGCGACTACAGCTATTGTGACCGCACCTGCGATATTGCCAATGCTGAGGTGGGGAAGTTCGCCAATATTGCCAGCTTCACCCGCATCGGGGCGACGGATCACCCGATGGAGAAGGCGTCATTGCACCACTTCCTGTATCGGTCTGCCGATTATTGGGATGATGCCGGGGTCGATGAGGACTGGTTTGCCCATCGCGCCAGCCGCATGGCCCATATCGGCCACGACACCTGGATCGGCCACGGCGCGATGATCAAGCCCGAGGTCACCATCGGCCACGGCGCGGTTGTGGCGTCAGGTTCGGTCGTAACCAAGGATGTTGCGCCCTACACCATCGTCGGCGGCAACACTGCCCGCCTGATCCGCCGTCGCTACCCTGAACCAGTGGCCGAAGCGATGATGGATCTTGCCTGGTGGGACTGGGACAATACCACCCTGAGGGCCGCTTTGCCCGATTTCCGCGCACTGCGGGCCGAAGAGTTCCTCGAAAAATACGCCTGATTGTGGAAGGGCGGGGGTGCTCCCGCCCGTGTCTGGCCCTCTCAAAAGAAGGGTCGACCCGGTTGGGTCGGGCGCCGCTTGCGCGGCGCCGGGGATATTAGGGTGGCGTTGTAGGCGTTTGCAAAGTGTGTTGGGCGGGTTTGAGCACGGCGGAGATCACGATGCATACGGCACCGTTTTTCATGTGGATCGAAGAGACGCGATCAACGCGCTGACCATCTCGGATGCGTTGTGTTTCAAAGGGTCTCTCACACTGTCGGCAAGTCCGAACATGAGTAGCAATCCCAGTACCGCCGAGTGTATCGCCAGGGCTTCCTGACGCACGCCTTTTGCATCGCTGTCCAGCCTATCCGCAAGGGCGCCATACATCCTGTCGGTCACAGGGTGAATCCTGTCTAGCAGCGCAGCATCGTGAGAGGCTTTGACGCTTTGCTTGAGGGTCTGCGGCAACAGATACATCATCCGAAATCGGTCGAGGTCCTCAAAATGAAACCCGGCGATGGCTCTGACAAATGCATCGACGGCCTCATCGCGCTTCGTGGTCCCGGACACCGACTGTATTGCGGTTTCCGCTTCAGCCTCAAGCCACGGAAGAAACATCGCGGCGAGCAGGTCATGCTTGCTCGGATACCAGTAGAGTACCGCTTGTTTCGTGCACCCCAGACGACGGGCTATCGCATCGAACGATACCGCCGCCAGACCTTCGGATGCCAACAGGTCGCGAGCGGTTTCCAAAATCTGATCACTTGTATTCTTGTGCGGCATCGACACGATCCTTGACTGCTTACCAATGGTAAGATACTTTGTTTACCAATGGTAAGGAAGGGTGAGAACCTTTGCCAACCAAAGGCGCCACATGGGGAGCCGAAAGATGACCGCACTCACTTTGGAAAATCCGGTCTTCGTCACCTATGTGATTGCCGCTGCGCTCCTGGTGCTCAAGGTTATGGCCCAGGGTTGGATGACAGTTCACCGAATGATGAAAGTCAGGGCGGGCTGGGCGAGTCCCGAAGACCTTCAAAAAGGGCTCCTCAATACAGCTCCCGATCCGTCGCAACTGGACGTCAATGAATACGTTGACCGATCCCGTCGGATGCACCGGAATGACCTGGAAAACATACCGGCCTTCTGGGCAGCAGGCCTTCTGTTTGTGGCAATCGGCCCTTCTGTCTGGCTGGCGCATGTCCTGATGTATGGTTTTGTTGCGGCGCGGCTGGCGCACTTCTGGGCCTACACGACGAAGCAATCCCATGAAATCCGGGCGACATTCTACACCGTCGGGTCCCTAATCGTCATTTACATGGCGTGCCATGTGCTCTGGGTTGCGATCACGTAGGCACACGCCATCGCCCGCGCCGCGTCAGCGGCGCCCGGCCCAACGGGAGCGGATCATATTCATGATCCGGCGACGGGCGGGAGGGCTTCGCCTCAGCCTTCGATATCACCGTGGATGGCGAATTGTTCCAGGCCTGCCGATTGCGCCTCGATCATCCGGTAGCTTTCGCGCACGCCCGCATCGGTCAGCTCTCGCATCACCGTCAGCAGGGTGTTCGGGTCATGATCGGCGCAGAGGTCGGCCATGTGGGCGATCTCCTCGGCCGCCACGGGGCGGGCGGCGGCCACATCCGGCGCGCCGTAGTAGCTGACGAAATGATGCGCCAGAAGATCGGTCAGGGTTTCCAACTCGGCCTCTTCAATCTTCGTCACCGCGACAAATGTCACCCGCCCGCCGGTTTCCAGCCCCATCCAGCCATTGGAGAAGGCCTGGCGCTGCTTGCCGGTCAGATCCGCCTCGCCCCAGTTGGAAAATTCAAAACCGCCCGAGATGCACCATTCGCCGGTGCGGGCCGGGCTGGCAAAGACGTTTTGATCGCTCTCGTCGAAATGGATGGCGCGGGCCAGTTGCATCACGGGGTCTCCAGAAGCGTTGTCAGGGGGATCAGATGGGTGGTGTCGCCGTCGCGCAGCAGCATGCCGAAATCCTCGTCAATGCCAAGGAAGGTGCCGCTGAGGTCATTCTGCCGGGTCTCTTCGCCGATACCATGGGCGAGGCCACGCCATTCTTCGTGCAGCGGTTTGGGGCCGTCCTCTTCCCAGCGGGTGATCCAGTGCAGGCAGTGGCGGGCCCAGCTTTCGACCAGCGCAGGCGCCTCCACATCGGCGCAGCCTTCGGCATAAAGCGCGGTGTCCTCGGGCGCGGCGCCGCCGTCCTCGTCCTTGGGCCAGAGCGGCAGCTCCAGCCCGATCACCAGCCAGTCGGGCTCTTCCGCCGGATCGCTGGTGCTGGCGGCGGCGCGCAAGCGGCCGCAGCGGGCACCGTTGATGCGGATCGCGCCGCCCCAGTCCAGATGCACCGCGACCTCAGGCGGGGCAAGGGCGCCCAAGGCGTTCTGAAAACCGACGCCGCAGGTGGGCAGCATCGCCATGGCGCGCGCGAGCGGGACCTCGGGGGCAAAGACCAGCGCCGCGCGCAGGGTGTCATGCGCCAGATTATAGACCACCAGACCGGCATCACAGCCCAGGACCGCCCGTTTGCAGGCGGTCTCGAACGGATCCTCAGGGCCGGTCACCGCCTCGCCGGACATCAGCGGTGGAAAGGACAGGGCAGGGGCGGCCTCGCTCATGCGGCGCCCCGTTGGATAAGACCGAGTGCCACCTCCTGGAATGCCTTGGCCTGCGGGCTGTCAGGTTTGCTGACCACCACCGGCGCGCCGCCATCAGCGGCAAGGCGCACGTCCAGATGCAGCGGGATTTCGGCCAAGAGCGGCACGTTCAGCTTCTTGGCTTCGGCGGCGACGCCCCCATGGCCAAAAATATGTTCCTCATGGCCGCAGTTGGAGCAGATATGGGTGGACATGTTTTCGATCAGCCCGACGATCGGCACGTGCAGCTGTTTGAACATGTCGATGCCCTTGCGCGCGTCGATCAGCGCAACGTCCTGCGGGGTGGAGACCACGATGGCGCCATCCACATGGGCCTTCTGCGCCAGGGTCATCTGCACGTCACCAGTGCCCGGCGGCAGGTCCACGATCAGCACATCCAGCGCGCCCCATTGCACCTGCATCATCATCTGCTGCAGCGCGCCCATCAGCATCGGACCGCGCCAGACCACGGCCTGATCCTCGTTCGTCATCAGGCCGATGGACATCATGGTGACGCCGTGGTTGCGCATCGGCAGGATGGTCTTGCCATCGGGGCTGGCGGGACGGCCGGACACGCCCAGCATGCGCGGCTGCGAGGGGCCATAGACATCCGCATCCAGCAGACCGACACGGCGGCCTTCGGCAGCCAGCGCGCAGGCGAGGTTCGCCGAGACGGTGGATTTGCCAACGCCGCCCTTGCCCGAAGCGACCGCGATGATGCGATCCACGCCAGGGATCTTCTGCGGTCCCTGCGGCTGGGCGGCTTTCTTCGGTTTCAGATCCGGCGGCGGCGCCTTGGTGGAATGGGCGGTCAGCAAGGCCGAGACCTTCTCGACCCCGGCAAGGGCGGTGACCTTGGCCTCTGCCGCGTCGCGCACGGGGGCGTAGGCCTCGGCGCGGGCCGGATCGACTTCCAGCACGAAACGCACGGCGCCGTCTTCGATATTCAGAGCCCGCACGATGCCGGCGGCGACGATGTCGCTGCCGCTGACGGGGTCGGTGATGGTCTTCAGTGCCTCGAGGACAGTTTCACGGGTGAGGGACACGCCGGTCTACTCCTTTGGTGGGTTCGTTTGCGTCTGTGTACGGAACACTTGACTGAAATGTAGGTTGATCCCTAGCATTTCGAATGGTCCGTTTGTCTTTTCTCTATCCGATCCGGCCAGAGCGTGCAGCGCTCAATTTTACCGGGGTGCGTGCAGCGCTCAGTTTTGCAGGAGTGCCTGCATTGCTGCACTGGATCAGGACTGCGGCGGCGGGCCGGGCTGCGTTGATCCCGGTGCTTGTGCTCTGGCTGCTGGCGGTCGGCAGTCCCGTTCAGGCCGAGGATCGGTTGGTCCGGCTGGCGGTGCCGCAGGGGCTGGTCGAAACCGGATTTCTGAAACATCTTCTGCCGCGGTTTTCCCTGAAAACGCAGGTGCGTATCGAACTCGTCACGCCCGGCGCGGCTGCCGAGGCCGCGTTTTCCGACATGCCCAAGGGAACGCCGGTGTTTCAGGATGCGGCCGCGCTCTGGCACATGCAGGTGCTGGATGGTGCCCATCCGGGCACGGCGCGGTTTGTTGACTGGCTCGGCTCGGACGTGGGCGCGCGCACCATCACCGCCTATGCGCCGGACGGGGTGCAGATGTTCACCCTGCCGCAGATCACCGCCGAGGTGGAGGAAGAGATCGTGTTTGAAGGCGACGCCATCAAGGGACGGGACCTGTCGCGCAGCAAATGCGGGCGTTGCCACGCGGTGGCCGAGGACATGCGCATGACCGATATCGGATCGACGCCGTCCTTTTTTGTGCTGCGGGCGCTGCCGGATTGGGACTACAGGTTTCAGGCCTTTTATGCGCTGAACCCGCACCCCTCCTTCACCCAGGTCGCCGATGTGACCGAGCCCTTCCCCGCGGACCGCCCGTCGCCCATCGTGCCCGTGGCCATGACGCTGGACGAACTGGAGGCGATCCTGGCCTATGTGTCCAGCCTCACCCCGGCAGATCTGGGAGCTCCCTTGCAACATCAGTGATCGCGTCGCTTGCTGAGGTAATCGGCCGTGGTGCGCACGCGCGGGCGTTCCTTGCCTTCGAAGGGATTGTTTTCCTGATGGAACTGCGCGTTGACCCGGCAATCGTCGCACATCTGGATCATCCGTGCCGCATCCGAGGTGGCGAACATCGCGTGTTTTCCGGCCAGTTTCTCGGTGATCCGTTCGATGGTGGATTTCACCCCAAAGAGCGTGCCGCATTCGACGCAGGCAAAGGGTTCCTCTTCGTGCACCACCACCTGGCTTAGCGCTTCGGGCTGCAGGTTCAGGCGCGGCTCATAGCTGATCGCCTGCTCGGGGCAGACATTGGCGCAGAGGCCGCATTGCAGGCAGGCGTCCTCTTGGAACCGCAGCTGCGGCAGGTCGGGATTGTCCCCCAGCGCGCCGGAGGGGCAAAGGGAGACGCAGGACAGGCACAGGGTGCAGCTGTCGGTATCGACCAGCACTGCGCCATAGGGCGCATCATCCGGCAGGGGCAGCATGTCGGCCTCAGGCGCCAGCGCGCGAGCGGCCTGACGGGTGATCTGGCGGCGGGTGCCCATGGGGCGCAACGGCTCATTTATCGGCGCGGGCACTTCGGCGCCAAACAGCGCATCGCTCAGCGCGTCAGGGTCGTTCAGGTCCAGCAGCGTGGCCTTGTCGCCCGCGATGGCCTGGGCCAGGGTCAGCTCACGCTCCTGCACTGCGCGGTCCACCTTGGGCGACATCAGCAGCGACACATGGGCAAATCCGGCGGCCAGTGCCGCGAGGATTTCGGCATGACCAAAGGTATTCATCGCTTCCAGCTCCAGCGGCAGCACATCGGCAGGCAGCCCGCGTCCGAACCGGGCCGCAAGGCGGATCATCTCGGCGCCGTGTTCGTTCACCACCAAGAGGCGCGGGGCGCTGCCCCCGGCATCGAGATAGGCCTTTGCCAGCACCTGAATGCGGCGCATCAGCGTATCGGTGGGCGGCGCGTCATAGGTGATCGAGCCAGAGGGACAAAGCGAGGCACAGGCGCCGCAGCCGGCGCAGATCATCGGGTCGATGCTGACGTGATCGCCATTGGGGCTGATGGCGCCGGTAGGGCAGACATCAAGACAATTGGTGCAGCCGGTCTGGCTGGCACGTGAATGGGCGCAGAGCAGCGGTTCGCTGCGCACGTAGAGCGGTTTTTCGAAGGTGCCGACCAGTTGGCTGGCCTCCAGCACCGCATCGGCCACCGCCTGCACGCCCTTGGGGTCGGCGCGCAGGTATCCTTCGCGTTTTTCATGGGCCGGGAACAGCGGCGTGCCGCCGGTCAGGTCCAGAATGATATCGCATTCCGAGTGACCACCATCGCGGGGGGCTGTCCAGCTCCAGCTGCGGCCGGTGGTGTCGAGCTGCTGCAAGGCGTCGATGGTGACCTGAAACTGGCCAAGCGCGCCAGAGGCCTGCCGCAGCTGTCCCCGCACCACGTCGAAGTCGCGGCTCATCGGCGGTTCGTCTTCACCTGTCAGCAGCACCGTCACGGCCAGACTGTCCTGCAACCGTTTGGCGGCGGCCAGCGCCACATCGCCCGAACCGACGATCAGGCACAGGCCCTCGGACACCACATCGACGGTCTTAGCCGCCGAGGTATCTAGCGCCGCCTCGGCCACGAGGGCGGACATTTTGGGTAGCAAATCGCCCTCATCAGCGGTCCATCCGGCCCTGTCCCTGAGGTCAAGGAAGGCCGGAGAGGGGGCACCGATTTCGCCCGCGATCTCCTCGAAAAGGCGCTGTTCCTGAGTGCAGCAAATGACCGCGTCTCCGGCACCGATTGCAGCGGCAGCGCTGTCGGTCTGGCTGGTGCAAAGGGCCGAATGCATCTTTGAACATGACAATCCCGTGACGTCGGAAAGTCGCTCCGAATCGATCTCCTGGGATCCGGAACAATCGCATAGAATCAACTGCTTGGCCATTCTTTCCTCGCTTGCATCAGGGCTGGCGTGACGGGCGGATAACCGCCATCCGGGCCACAGATTAGGCATGATTCTGAAGCCACGTAAACCGGTTTGCACCCCGCAGCAGGCCCCGGATGGGGCGCAAAATACCGGGGTGATTCGCGTGGTTTTGTGTACAGCGGTATTCCGATTATTTTTGTCGACATAGACAATTCGACCAAGGCGGAACTCTGCCCCCCTGCGTCTGCCCCAATTTGTCCGGGTTGCGGGAAATTTGCAGATGGGGCGCAGAGCAGGCTTTCACGAAGGCGTGACCTTGCGGCACACTTGTCCGACGCAGGGAGATGTAGGGTGCGCAACCAGTGAGCCGTAGTTTGGACAAGACCGACGTGATGCCGCTTGGCATCGTACTTCGCCGGACCCCGGGGGTGACCCGCTGGGCACGATGGTCTTGGAAGGTGGCAGGCGTCTTGCCCGCAGCCCGGTCCGCAGACTGGCAATTGCTGCGCGAGGAAGACGGCGCCAGCGAATTCCACGCCGCGACACTGCCGCTGGAACTGCACCGCGCCGATGCCGAAGCCTATATGCACGGGCTGACCGCCGAACCGCCCTGTGTCTACGTTGTGATGCGTGAAAGCGATGATGCCGACCGCCCGCTGGAAATGACGCTGGTCACCGCCTCTCCTTACGAGGCGCAGGACTATGCCGACAGCGGCGAGGAACTGGTGGAGAAGGTGCCGATGCCCTCTGGTCTTGTGGCCTGGGTGCGGGAATTCGCGCTGGCGCATTTCAAGGAAGAGGAATTCAAGAAACGCCGCCGTGACAAGCGCACCGTGGGGGAGGCCGAGGATGGCATTGGCGATCCGCGCATCGCGCAGCTGACCGACGTGTACCGCTCGCCCGCCCTGGTCAAGAAGGGGCGCCTGCAATGAGCCGCGATTTCTGGTCCCGCCGCAAGGCCGCCGTAGAGGCCGAAGCCGCAGCCGAAGCCCGCGCAGAGGCTGCTGTTGAGGCAGCGGAGCGCGACGCGGTGCTGGAGGAAAAGAGCGACGCCGAGATCCTCGCCGAGCTGGAATTGCCCGATCCCGACACGCTGGAGGAAGGCGACGATTTCAAGGTCTTCCTGCGTGACGTGGTTCCGGCCCGCATTCGCACCCGCGCCCTGCGTCGCCTGTGGCGTCTGAACCCGGTGCTGGCCAATATCGACGGGCTGGTCGATTACGGTGAGGATTTCACCGACAGCGCCATGGTCGTGGAGGGCATGCAGACCGCCTATCAGGTGGGCAAGGGCATGACCAAACACGTCGAGGAACTGGCCCGTCAGGCAGCAGAAAAGGCCGAGGCCGAAGCGGCAGTCGCCGCCGCACCCGCCGAAGGCGCACCCGAAGAGGGTGCAGAAAGCGAAGAGCAGGGCATAGACATCGCCGCGGAGACCTCTGAGGTCGTCGCTGCCGGGCCTGCACAGACCGCCGACGACTGGAACGCCACTCGGCAAGAGCCGCAGACCGAGGCTGACCCGAGCGGGGATTCCGGTGATACTGCCCCCGGGAACATGATGCCGCGCCGGATGCGCTTTTCCTTTGATGGAAGCCAGAGCCAGATCCGGGGCACGGCATGAACAAGGAGCAAGACATGACAGCCACCGCTGATGCCGCAGCGCCGTTGGTAAGCGAAGAGGACCGCCTGCGCGCGGATCTGTATAATTTCCTGGGTCTCATTCTGGCGTCGCCGCCGGATGAGTTCCTGCTGGGGCAGACCGCTGGTCTGCAGGGGGATGACACCGATCTGGGCGTGGCGATCAACGCGCTGGCCAAGATCGCCAAACTGTCGAAGCCGCCCGCGGTGGAGCGTGAGTTCAACAAGCTGTTCATTGGCCTCGGCCGGGGTGAGCTGCTGCCCTATGCCAGCTACTACCTGACCGGGTTCCTGAATGAAAAACCGCTGGCGCAGCTGCGCCGGGACATGGCGGCGCGGGGCATGACCCGGGCGCAGAACGTCTATGAGCCCGAGGACAATATCGCCTCGCTGATGGAAATGATGGGGGCGCTGATCGCGGGCCGCTTTGGCGAACCTGCCTCGCTGGCCGATCAGAAGACCTTCTTCAACACCCATATCGGCCCCTGGGCCGGTCACTTCTTTTCGGATCTCGAGAAGGCAAAGAACTCGGTTCTCTATGCCTCGGTCGGCGCTGTCGGCCGGGTGTTCATGGAGATCGAGGCCGAAGGGTTCCGGATGAGCGCGGAGAAATCCGCATGAGCCGGGGCGGCAAGGTCCGCCCCACAACCGTGAGCGATCACCAAGGAGGAGAGACTCACATGACCAAGAAAGCAGAGGCAGCATCGAGCCGCCGCGACTTTCTGAAGATCGCCGCAACCACGGCGCCGCTGGCAGCGGTGGCGGTTGCGACGACCGGGGGCGAGGCCGAGGCCGCCGCACCCGATCTTGCGAAGGAGACGATGCAGGATACCGCGCATACCCGCGCCTATTACGAAAGCGTCCGGTTCTAACGCGCCGCATGCATCCCATGACCGATGGCAACTGGTTGCGTGACGCCCGACCGCCAGAGGTTTTTCGTTAACCCAGCGCGCTTTCTGAGGAGGAAGCAAGCAAGGGAGGTTCTAAATGCTTAGGAAAAAGACCAACGGGGTTGCGAGACGCCCCCAGCGGACCAGTATCCTGTCCAACGTCGCGGAAACATCCGTCGACCGCCGCGCCTTTCTGCGCGGCTCCGGCCTGGCCATCGGCGGCCTGGCTGCCATCAGCGCCACCGGCGGGTCGGTGACCCAGGCCAATGCGGCCACCGCTGCGGCGGGCGCTGTTGAAACCGTAAAATCCGTCTGCACCCACTGCTCGGTCGGCTGCACCGTCGTGGCAGAAGTTCAGAACGGTGTCTGGGTCGGGCAGGAACCCGGCTGGGACAGCCCGTTCAACCTCGGCGCCCATTGCGCCAAGGGGGCATCGGTGCGCGAGCACGCCCATGGCGAGCGTCGTCTCAAGTACCCGATGAAGAAAGAGAACGGCGAGTGGAAACGCATCAGCTGGGATCAGGCGATCAACGAGATCGGCGACGGCATGATGCAGATCCGCGAGGAAAGCGGACCTGACAGCGTCTACTGGCTCGGCTCGGCCAAGCACAACAACGAACAGGCCTACCTGTTCCGCAAGTTCGCCGCCTATTGGGGCACGAACAACGTGGATCACCAGGCACGGATCTGTCACTCCACCACCGTTGCGGGTGTTGCGAACACATGGGGCTACGGCGCCATGACCAACAGCTACAACGATATCCATAACTCCAAGGCGATCTTCATCATCGGCGGCAACCCGGCCGAGGCGCACCCCGTCTCGCTGTTGCACGTGCTGAAGGCCAAGGAGCAGAACAACGCGCCGCTGATTGTTTGCGATCCGCGTTTCACCCGCACCGCGGCCCATGCCGACGAATATGTGCGCTTCCGTCCCGGCACCGATGTGGCACTGGTCTGGGGCATCCTGTGGCACATCTTCGAGAACGGCTGGGAAGACAAAGAGTTCATCCGCACCCGTGTCTGGGGCATGGACCAGATTCGCGAAGAAGTGGCCAAGTGGACACCCGAAGAGGTCGAGCGCGTCACTGGCACGCCCGGCAGCCAGCTGCGCCGGGTTGCGCGCACCATGGCCAACAACCGTCCCGGCACCGTGATCTGGTGTATGGGCGGCACCCAGCACACCACCGGTAACAACAACACCCGCGCATACTGCGTGCTTCAGCTGGCGCTGGGCAACATGGGTGCATCGGGTGGCGGCACCAACATCTTCCGCGGCCATGACAACGTGCAGGGCGCAACCGACCTTGGTGTTCTGTCGCACACGCTGCCGGGCTACTATGGCCTGTCCAAAGGCGCCTGGGCGCATTGGGCGCGGGTCTGGGAAGAGGATCCCGAATGGCTGGCAGGCCAGTTCGACACGCTGAAAGGCGCGGACGGCAAAGACAAGAGCCTGCAGAACCTGACGGGTATTCCGGTCAGCCGCTGGATCGATGGTATCCTTGAAGACAAGGAAAACATGGATCAGCCGAACAACGTTCGGGCCATGGTTCTGTGGGGCCACGCGCCCAACTCGCAGACCCGGATGACGGAAATGAAGACGGCGATGGAAAAGCTGGACATGCTGGTCGTTGTCGACCCGTATCCCACCGTTTCCGCCGTGCTGCATGACCGCGAAGACGGTGTCTACCTGCTGCCGGCCTGTACCCAGTTCGAAACCCGCGGTTCCGTGACCGCGTCGAACCGGTCGTTCCAGTGGCGCGACAAGGTGGTGGATCCGCTGTTCGAAAGCCTGCCCGATCACGTGATCATGGCGAAATTCGCCAACAAGTTCGGCTGGGCGGATCGGCTGTTCCGCAATATCGAGATGGAAGACGCGGAAACGCCGAACATCGAGAGCATCACCCGCGAGTTCAACAAGGGTCTGTGGACCATCGGCTATACCGGTCAAAGCCCGGAACGGCTGAAGAAGCACATGGCCAACCAGCACACCTTTGACCGCACCACGCTGCGCGCGGTGGGTGGCCCGGCCGATGGCGACTACTACGGTCTGCCCTGGCCTTGCTGGGGAACGCCCGAGATGAACCACCCGGGCACGCCGAACCTTTATGACATGTCCAAACCGGTCTCCGAAGGTGGTCTCACCTTCCGCGCCCGTTTCGGCGTGGAGCGGGACGGTGACAACCTGCTGGCCGAAGGCGTCTATTCCGTGGGCTCTGAAATCCAGGACGGCTATCCTGAATTCACCATGCAGATGCTGATGGATCTCGGCTGGGACAGCGACCTGACCGACGAGGAACGCGCTGCGATTGATGCTGTGGCGGGTCCCAAGACCAATTGGAAAACCGACCTTTCCGGCGGCATCCAGCGGGTCGCGATCAAGCACGAATGCGCGCCCTTCGGCAACGCCAAGGCCCGTGCCGTCGTGTGGACCTTCCCGGATCCGGTGCCGGTTCACCGCGAACCGCTCTATACCAACCGCCGGGATCTGGTTGCGGATTATCCGACCTACGAGGATCGCAAATTCTATCGTCTGCCGACGATGTATGCCTCGATCCAGAAGAAGGATGTCTCGCAGGACTTCCCGATCATCCTCACATCCGGCCGTCTGGTCGAATACGAGGGTGGCGGCGACGAGACCCGCTCCAACCCCTGGCTGGCCGAGCTTCAGCAGGACATGTTCGTGGAAATCAACCCGCGCGATGCCAATAACCTTGGCGTGCGGGATGGCGAACAGTGCTGGGTCGAAGGTCCCGAGGGCGGCAAGGTCAAGGTCATGGCCATGGTCACCGAACGGGTCGGCGAGGGCGTTGCCTTCATGCCGTTCCACTTTGGCGGTCATTTCCAGGGCGAGGACCAGCGGCACAAATATCCCGACGGCGCTGATCCATATGTGCTGGGCGAAAGCACCAACACGGCTCAGACCTACGGGTATGACAGTGTGACCCAGATGCAGGAGACCAAGTGTACTCTCTGCAAAATCATGCCAGCGTAAGGAGATAGAGTAATGGCAAGAGCGAAGTTTCTCTGCGATGCCGAACGCTGCATCGAATGTAACGCCTGTGTCACCGCCTGTAAGAACGAGCATGAGGTGCCCTGGGGTATCAACCGCCGCCGCGTTGTGACCATCAATGATGGCAAGCCCGGCGAACGGTCGATCTCGGTCGCCTGTATGCATTGTTCGGACGCGCCCTGTATGGCCGTTTGCCCGGTGGATTGCTTCTACCAGAACGAGGAAGGGGTGGTTCTGCACTCCAAGGACCTCTGCATCGGCTGTGGCTACTGCTTCTACGCGTGCCCCTTTGGCGCGCCGCAGTATCCGCAGGCAGGCAACTTTGGCAGCCGTGGCAAGATGGACAAATGCACCTTCTGCGCCGGTGGCCCGGAGGAGAACCACTCCAACGCGGAGTTCTCCAAATACGGTCGCAACCGGATCGCCGAGGGCAAGCTGCCCATCTGCGCCGAAATGTGCTCGACCAAGGCGCTGCTCGCCGGTGACGGCGACGTGGTGTCTGCCGTCTACCGCGAACGCGTCGTGGCGCGCGGGTTCGGCTCGGGTGCTTGGGGCTGGGGCACGGCTTACGAGCAAAAGGGCGGCTAAACCCGTCTTTTCAGCGTAAAGCTGGGGATGGCCTGCCGTGCGCGGGCCATCCTGACCTATCTGTTATACATACGACAAACCCGAAGGAGTGTGGCACATGCTGCGCATGGCTTTCGCATTTGTTCTGCAACTTACGCTGCTGGTTGGCGCGGTGCAGGCCCAGGAGGCGGCTGTACCCGCGCCTGCGGACCGCAGCGCCACAGGTGGTGCGCAGACGCTCGAAGATATCCTCGCCCGGCAACGCGGCGAGAAACTGGATGACTCCTTCCGCCGCGACGCAACCGGAGATCCGGATGCGGCTGCCGGGATTTCCCAACAGCTTGGCACCCTAGGAGGTGTCTCCGACCCCGAGATCTGGCGCCAGGTGCGCTATGGTTCGGCCGAGGTTACCGTCTCTGCCGGGGGCGAGGTCGCCAGCGTCCTGATACAGGATGGCGGCATGACCTGGCTCTCCTTCCGCGAGGGGCCGCTGCGCCAATACGGCGGCTGGCTGCTGCTGGGCACCCTTGGGGCGCTGGTGGTGTTCTACCTGCTGCGCGGACGTATCCCCGTCGACGGAGAGCTGACCGGCCGCACCGTCACGCGATTCAAATTCATCGAACGGATGGCGCATTGGACGTTGGCCGGATCCTTCATCCTGCTGGGGATCACCGGCCTTCTGACCCTGTTTGGCCGCGCCTTCATCGCGCCCTATCTGGGCAAGGATCTGAACTCCTTCCTGCTGATCTATGGCAAATGGCTGCACAACTCGGTCGCCTGGGCCTTCATGGTAGCGCTGGTATTGGTCTTCGTGATGTGGGTGATGCACAATATTCCCAACCGCACCGATCTGGTATGGATCCGTCAGTTCGGCGGCATCATCGGCAACAAGCACCCGCCCGCGAAGAAATTCAACGCAGGTCAAAAGGTGATCTTCTGGTCGGTGATCCTGTTCGGCGCCTCGATTTCGGTCTCGGGTCTGTCGCTGCTGTTCCCCTATGAGCTGCCGCTTTTTGCCAAGACATTTGCGGTGTTGAACGACATCGGCCTGCCGCAGTGGGTCGGGCTTGGCACCCTGCCGGAGCAGTTGTCTCCGCAAGAGGAAATGCAGTTCGCCCAAGCCTGGCACGCGATCATGGCCTTTGTCCTGATGGCGATCATCATCGCGCATATCTACATCGGCTCGGTCGGGATGGAAGGCGCTTACGATGCCATGGGATCGGGTGAGGTGGATGAGGCCTGGGCTCATCAGCACCATTCGATCTGGCTGGACGAGGTGCTGGAGGAAGAAAAGGCCAAGGATGCCGGACGCGCCAAGGGCGCCACACCGGCGGAATAGCCTCTGGGGACCTGCGGCATCATGCGTTTCCTTGCCAGCCTGAGCCTTGTTGCAAGTCTTTGCGCCGGAGCGGTTTCGGCGCAGGGCTTCACCACGCTCAAAGGCCACGGCGGCCCCGTGATGGGGCTGGCGACCGCGCCCTCGGGGCAGGTGGCCAGTGTCAGTTTCGACAATTCCGCGGCCCTGTGGCAGGACCGGCAGCCGCTGTGGCTCGAAGGTCATGATGCGGCGGTGACGGCGGTGGCCTTTGACGGGGCAGGGCGTCTGGTGACGGGCAGCGATGATTTCACAGTCCGCCTGTGGGACCCGGATGGCGGTGTGCGCCTGTTAGGCACGCACAGGGGCAAGGTGCGCGGTCTCGCAATCTCGCCCGACGGGCAATCGGTTGCCTCGGCCAGCTGGGACGGCAGCGTCGGGATCTGGCCGCTGGCAGGCGGTGCGGGGCGCAGCCTCAAAGTTGGCAGTGGTGTGAATGACGTGGCCTTTGGCCCCGAGGGCAGCCTCTTTGCCGCCACCATGGATGGCGGGGTGTTGCGGTTCGATGCAGAGCCGGGCACAGCGCCGCGCCCGCTGGTGCAGCAGGGGTTTGGTGTCAACCGGCTGGTTGTCGACGCTCGGGCGGGCTGGCTGGCCTATGGCGCGGTGGACGGGGCAACCCGCATCATCGACATGGAGAGCGGCGCCCCGATTGCCGATTTCACCCTCGACCGTCGCCCGATCCTGGCGATGGCCTATCACGCCTCCACCGGCCAATTGGCGGTGGGGGATGGTCATGGCTACATCATGATGATCGACACTGGCAGTGATGGGAACGGCTGGCGCATCGCCCGCGATTTCCGTGCCACGCGGCAGGGGCCGGTCTGGGCCCTTGCCTTTTCGCCGGATGGCAACACCATTTGGGCCGGAGGACTTGATGATGTGGTCTATGGCTGGCCGGTGGCGCTGATGAATGAATTCGACCCCGCGATGGGGCAAGAGCGTACATTCCTGCGTCCGGCCGACAGCATGCCCAACGGCGAGCGGCAGTTCATGCGCAAATGTTCGATCTGCCACGCGCTGACCGGCGGGGAGAGCCGCAAGGCCGGACCCAGCCTGCACGGGCTGTTCGGACGCCGCGCCGGAACGCTGCCGGGATACCGGTATTCGCCGGTGCTGCAGGGATCTGATATCATCTGGAACGACGACACGATCGATGCGCTGTTCGATCTGGGACCGGACCACTACATTCCGGGGTCGAAAATGCCGATGCAGCGCATCACTGCCGCCGAGGACCGCAAGGACCTGGTGGGTTTTCTGAAACACGCAACGCAACCGGAGAAGTGACAGGATGAAAGCGATGTTTGCAGGCTTTGCGGCGATTGCCGTGATCGCCGTAGGAGCGGATCTGGCTCTGGATCGCGCAGGATTTGCCGCGGATGAGAAATTCGCAGGCCAAGCGGTGCGCCTGGATTGAACCAGCCCGTCATCTCTGCCGTCCCGCGCGATGAATACGGCGAAAACCTTGCCGGTGCTTCGATCCTGGTGATCGATGACGAACCGGGTATGCGCAATTTCATGACCAAGATCCTCAGCCCGCGTTGCAAGCGGGTCGAGCAGGCGGCATCGGCGGCGGAAGCCTCCGCAATCCTCGATCAGTCGCATTTCGATCTGGTGATCCTCGACAATATCATGCCGGGCAAGACCGGGCTGGAATGGGTGCAGGAACAGCGCCGGGTGGGGCTGTTTGCCGATACCATTCTGGTCACCGCCTATGCGGATCTGGAAACCGCGATCATGGCGCTTCGTGCCGGGGTGGCCGATTTCGTGCTGAAACCGTTCCGGGCCAATCAGATCCTCAATTCGGTGGCGCGGGCGCTGGACCGCAAATACCTGCGCCGGGAAAACTACCTGCTGAAACACGAGTTGTCGGCCGAAGGGTCCGCGGCGCGGGGGCGGCTGCTGGGCAAATCGGCGGCCATCACCCAGGCACGCGAGATGCTGACCCGGCTGGCGCCACTGCCAACGCCGGTGTTGTTCACCGGCGCCAGCGGCACCGGCAAGGAAATCGCAGCGCGCACGATGCATTCGCTGTCGGATCGGGCGCAGAAGCCGTTTGTAGCTGTCAATTGCGCCGCCATCGCCCCGGACCGGATCGCGCACGAGCTGTTCGGCGTTCTGGACGAACAGGACCGACGCCGAGACGGGTTGTTCCTGCACGCGGATGGCGGCACGCTGTTCCTTGATGAGGTGGCGCAGATGCCCGATCAGGTGCAGGCGGCGCTGTTGCGGGTGCTTGAGGACCAGCGGGTGCGCCCCGTCGGTGCCGAACGGGACATCCCGCTGAACCTGCGATTCCTTTTTGCCACCAATGCCGATCTCGAAGAGGCCGTGGCCGAGGGCCGGTTCCGCGCCGATCTGTATCATCGCATCAATGTGGTGAAGATCGAGATGCCCCCGCTGCGCGAGCGGATCGAGGATATCATTGAACTGGCAGCGCTGTTCATGGAGCAATTCTCGGCGACGCTTGGCATGCCCGCGCTGGAGCTGAACGAGGAAACCTTGCTGAAGTTTTCCCGCTATGACTGGCCCGGCAACGTGCGTGAGCTGCGCAACCTGATCGAACGCTCGGTCATTCTGGGTGAGTTCCCGGAAGAGTTCTCCGGCAAGGGGTCGGTCACTGGCCCGGCAGCGATTGAAACGCTGGATCTGGTGACCCAGCGCCACATCATGCACATGCTGGACGCCTGCGATGGCAACCGCGCCGAAGCCGCCCGCCGTCTGGGCGTATCGCGCAAGACCATCGACCGAAAATGCGCCTCCTGGGGGGTGTAAAGAGGTTTAAGTACTGGCCGGAAGCGCCGTTTCAGTCGCGGCGCTCCGGCAGCCAGATCGCAAAGGCGGCGCCGCCCTCCTCGCGGTTTCGCACCGTGATGATCCCGCCTGCATGCTGGATCAGGGTCTGGCTGATCGACAGGCCCAGCCCGGTGCCTTCGCCCGGTTTGGTGGTGTAAAACGGGTTGAACACCTCTGAAATGTGATCCTCGCTGATGCCCGGGCCGCTATCGGCCACTGTCAGGCAAGCCCCCGGCGTGCCATCGCGTTCTTCTGCCTTGAGTGTCAGGGTCAGCGTGCCGGTTTCCTTCATCGCCTGCGCCGCATTGATCACCAGATTGATGATCACCTGCTGCAACTCACCGGGATCAATACGTACCGCCGGGGCGACATCGAAATGACCATCGACCACGATGTTATGCTTGCTGAGCACGTGATCCACCAGCACCAGGCAATCGGTGACCACATTGGCGATATCGACGCTTTCCTTGAAGGTGCCGAATTCTGAAGGCCGGGCGAATTGCAAGAGCTTGCTGACGATGGCGCCGATCCGCATGACCTGATTGTCGATGAGATCCAGCTCGGTCTTCACCTCTGCCGCGCCCGGTCCCAGCGTCATCCGCATCACGTCGACATTGCCCTGGATCACCGCAACCGGGTTGTTGATTTCATGCGCGACCCCGGCGGTGATTTCCCCGATCGAGGCCAGCTTTTCGCTCATCACCAGCTGTTTGTAGGTGTCTTCCAGTTTCTGGTTCGCGGCCCGCAGTTCCGCGGTGCGCTGATCGACGCGGGCGTTCAGCTCTCCGGCCCATTCGCGTAGCTTCTGATCGCGGTCCTGCAACTGGTCCAGCAGGGTATCAAGGTGCGATGCCACCTGTCCGATCTCGTCGCGGCTGCCCACATCGCCATTGCGCGCAGTGAGATCGCCGCGCTCCACCCGTTTCATGGTCACGGTCATCCGCTCCAGCGGTGAAAAGATGCCCTTGGCCAGCCACAGGAACAGCGGCGCCGACAGGGCCAGAACCATCAGGAAGGCGCCGACAATGGTCCAGTACGCCTCGGATTTGGCCGCCATATAGGGCGCTTCGAGGAAGCCGACATACAACATCCCGACCCGTTCTCCGAAACTGTCGGTCAGCGGCAGATAGCCCGAGATATACCAGTCGTTGACCACAAAGGCGCGGTTCAGCCAGGTGCGGCCCTCTTCCAGAACCACGCGGCGCACCACCGCCGAGACCCTTGTGCCAAGGGCGCGCACGTCTTCGAACAGGCGCACATTGGTCGACACCCGCGTGTCCTCAAGAAACAGGGTGGCGGTGCCCTGCCGGTTGCCGCCGTCCTCGTCGCTGAGATAGACTAGCGCGTTCAGCGTATCGATGAAATCGAGGTTGCGGTTCAGCAGAAGCCCGCCGCGCAGCACCCCGTTATGGCCGGGCATGATCACCGGGGCGGCGGTGTGCACCACCATGCCGCGATCCTCGACCTTGCGGGTGGTCGGCGCGGCGGCTTCTGTTTCGATCAGGGTGATATTGGCGCGTTCCTGCAGGGCAGGGGAGAGAAGGGACAGATCATCAGAGGAGAAAATGTCGATCTCCGAGGCCAGTTGTCCGGTGGCGGCCGTGCGGATCACTGGCCATTTCTGTTGTGGCCCTTCCAGTTCGGCAAGCGGCAGATATTCGAGGAAATCGAGCTGCAGTTGTTGTCTGCGACTTTCAAGAAGTCGGTTCACCGCCTCGGAGCCATCGTTCAGGGCGGCCTGAAAGGCGGTGGATTGCGCCAGGTTCAGCATGCTGTTGGCGGTGCCGGTCTGCAGGTGGCCCAGATATTGCTCGGCGATGCGCAGGTCGCTGTCGACCTTGGCAATCAGGACGGCATCATAATCGGCATTCCAGCGGGTCATTGCCAGAATAAGCATCAGCGGCATCAGCACGCTGAGCGGTAACAGCGCCAGCAGCAACAGGCGTAGCCGAACGGATTTCAAAGTTTGCCCCTCCCATGCCGTGCCATTGTTGCCCGGATCATGCCGACATCACTGTGGCACCTCACGGGTCAGCGGGGCAAGTGGGGCTTGGCAGGTTGCGGAGGTTCCTCACAACCCGGTGATCCGTTCAGGCATCGGGCCGTGCCTTCAGGCCGGGACAGGTTTTCCGGCCCAGTCAAAAACCATGCCGCTGTTCTCGGGTGACAGCCCCGCGATCACCCCGGCCAGACAATCCGCAGCATAGGCGGGGGTGAACAGCTTGCCTTCGGGCACCGCACGGCTGAAGGGGCGGGACAGTTCAGTGTCTACGGTGCCGGGGTGCAGCCCGGCGCAGACGAAATCGGGATTGAGCCGCGCCATTTCGATGGCGTAGTTGCGCAGCAGCATGTTCAGCGCCGCCTTGGAGGCGCGATAGGCGTGCCAGCCGCCCAGCCCGTTGTCAGAGATCGAGCCGACCCGCGCCGACAGCGCCGCAAAGATGGTGCGCCGGTCCCTTGGCATCCGTGGGATCAGGTGACGCGCTGCCATGGCCGGGCCAAAGGTATTGACAGCGAAGACCTGTTCGAAGGCAGACAGGCTTTGCTGTTTCAGGGATTTTTCGGGTCTCAGCGCGGTTCCGTCCGACAGGATTCCAGTGGCCAGGATGATCAGATCGGGCGCCTCCAGCGCGTCAGCCAGCGCGATCAGGCTGGCCTCATCTGTGATATCGGCGGCATGGGGCACCACGGGTCCACCCTCGGGAGTGTCGCCCTGACGGGACACTGCATGCACGGTTTCGACATGGGGCTGGGCGGCGTAATGCTGCACCAGCGCCGCGCCGATGCCGCCACTGGCGCCAAGGATCACAACCTGTTTCGGGGCAGTGTGTGTGGGCATCAATCCCTCGCTACATCAGTTTCAGGAACAGGCGGCGCGGCAGCAGGCGACCAAGGGTGAAGACCCAGGAAAACGGCGCTGGAAAGCTGGTGCTGAAGCGCCGCCCCTGCATGGCGTGCAGGCAGCGGCGGGCGGCGTCTTCCGGCTCAAGGATCTGCGGCATCTTGAATTCGTTCTTCTGTGTCAGCCGGGTGCGGATAAAGCCGGGGTTGATCACCTGCACCCGCACGCCGCTGCCGCGCAGATCAGCCTGCAGGTTTTCCCCCAGATGCATCAGCGCCGCCTTGGAGGCGCCATATCCGATGGCACCCGGCAGGCCGGTGAACCCGGCCAGCGAGCCGATCAGCACGATATGGCCACTGTCCCGGCGGCAAAACTGCGGCACGATCTGCCCCAGTACCCGCAACGCGCCGGTGAAATTAACCGCGCACATGGTCTCCACCGCCTCCGGCTGCCAGTCCTGCGCGCTGAGCGGATCATAGGCCCCGGCGCAGTAGACCACACCGTCCACAGGCCCCAGATCTGCAATGGCGCGGATCACATCATCCGGGTCCGTCACATCCATAGGCAGCGCCCGGGCATTGGACAGGCCGTCGCAAAGGTGCTGCAGCCGCCCGGCATTGCGGGCGGACAGGATCAGCCGGGCGCCCGCGCCGTCCATCTCCTTGGCCAAGGCCCGGCCCAGCCCTTCGCTGGCGCCGACGATCCACCAGGTCTGCCCTTCGAACATCTCAGCCCTCCGCCGGGCGCATGGTGGCGATCAGCTCGGCGACCTTGATGCCGAACTTGCGCATTTCCGAGCGGTTCAGAATGGTGCCGTTGTCCATCAGGTACATCCAGTCGGTGACGTCCAGCACGTGGCCTCCGGCATCTTCGGGCAGACGGATGCGATAGGTGAGCCGCACGGTGGCGCCCATCTGCTGGCCCTTGCCCTCGCCGATGATATCGTCGGCGGTGGCGGTGAAATGCCCGTCCTCGCCAATGGTCAGATACCATTTGCGCGCCTGGGTGCTGCCATTGGCATAGGCGAAATCCTCGCTCAGCGTGCCGGTGGCGCCGTCCCATTCCCCGTTCATCCGCGCAACAAAGCGCGACACAACGCGTCCGCGCGGCCCGTAGATCATGCCTTCGGAGATCAGTGTGCCGGAAAGGCGCTCCTGAATGTCAAAGGCGGGGCCGGTGTCTGCGTAATGCGCCAGCCGCTGGGCGCGAAAGCCAAATCCGGGCCGCCAGAGGGCGAGCACAAGCACGGCAACAAGAAGCAGGAGAACCAGTTTCATGACAAGGAGACCTCTCGCGGCAGGCGCATCACCAGGGCGATCGCCAGCAGTTTGATAAGACAGGGCAAAACGGCATAGGCCAGGGTCAGCGCCATCAGGGCGCTGGCGTCATTGGGGCCGCCGGGTTCAAATCCGCTCAGTTGCAGCGCGGGCAGCAGGATCACTGCCGCGGCGGCTAGGGACAGTTTGGCGGCGAATGTCCAAAGGCCAAAGGCCTGCCCGCCGCGTAGCCCGGCCCGCGCCAGCGCCGTCGAGAACAACACCGGCAGGATCACCATATCCGCGCCAAGAGCGGCCCCCGATCCGATGCAGATCGCGGCAAAAGCCCAAGCTGCGCCTGTGGGCAGGAGTGCTGCCCCGCTGAACGACAGGATGGCCAGGGCCATGGCCGGAACCAGTACCTGTCGGGCACCATAGGCAGCGCTGGCCCGGGTCCAGATTGGCACCGACAGGCCCGCCGCCAGAAAGAACAGGATCAGGAACGGCCCGGCGAGGTCCGGCAGCGCAAGTTTCTCATCGACAAAGAACAGAAACAGGGTCGAAGTCATCGCCACAGGCAGGCTGTTGACCAGGGCAAGCACCAGAAGGCGCAGGCCCCCGGCGCGGCGCAGGGCGGCCCAAGTGACCGGCGCCTCGGGGCTGCTGGGAATCTGCCACAGCGGGCGGGTCAATGCCCAGACGCCAACGCAGATCAGGGCCAGCAGGATACCAAAGGCGGCATAGCCGCCACCATTGGCCCCTGCCTGCTGCAACAGCGATGGCGCCAGCGCAGCGAGGATGATCCCGGCGAGCGTGCCGCCCTCGCGCCAGCCTGCCAGCCGGATCAGTGCCTCAGGCGATCCCGCCAGGCTGGTGCTGTGGCCATAAAACAGGATGGTCCCCAGGCTGTAGGCGCTGAACAGCAGCACCAGTGCGGCGATGAGCCAGACCAGCCCGCCCTCGGCGGGTATCAGGGTGTAGAGCATCAGGAACCCCGCTGCCATGCCAAGGCAGGCGAGGGCGGCAAAGGCGCCGCGCGCATGCTCATACCGGTCAATCAGCCAACCAAGCGCTGGATCCTGCACGAAATCCACCACCCGGATCACCGCCAGAATGGCGCCAAGGGTGGCAAGGCTCATCCCCAGCTCTGCCGAGGCATAGCGCGGCAAATGGATATAGAGCGGCAACCCCGCTGCCGCCAGCATGAGCGCAAAAAGACTGATCCGGGCTGCGTGCATCAATCGCCTCGCAGCCGCGCCGACAGCCGCGCCGAGCGGCTGTTGTCCGAAAGCCAGATGCCAAGGAAGCGTTTGCGCAGGTCTGGGTGACGAATGGCGCAGGTCTGCTGCCCGTTGAGATGCAGAACCAGACTGTCTGGCTGGGTCGATACAGCCGTGAATACATCACCGCGCGCCACATCGCGGAAACAGCTGGCAAGTTTCTGCATCATCGCGGCCTGATCCGCGCGCGGCCCTTCGATCCGCTGGATCTCGACGCGGGTGGATTTGGTCAGATCGTCCTGCGAGATGCTGCGGAAATATTCAATCTGCAGGGCCAGCGGCTGGCGCCAGCCAAACCGGGACTCCCCCTCTGTGTGCAGGCTGGCGCGGTAGATCGGCAGCCCCAGCCAGCGCACCATGACGGTGCCCAGTTCAACCGGCTGCGACAGGCCAAAGCCCCGCAGGTTTGCCGCTGCCGCGCCGGGCAGCAGCAGCGCCGCGATAAACAGCGCGGCGGCCAGAGGCGGGAACCGGTGCTCAGGCATGGGTCAGCTCAACCTGCACCACATCGGTCTGGCCCACGGCAAAGGAGCCGGCACAGATCTCAAGATAATAACGCCAGTTGCGCAGGAAGGCCGCGTCATAGCCAAGCTCCATGATCCGGGGCGCCCGTTTCGCCAGTTGCTGGGCCCAGGTCCGGCAGGTGCGGGCATAATCCTGTCCAAAGGCGAAGGAGTTCGTCACCTGCAGCCCTGCCTGCCGCGCCTGATGGGCAATCACCGCATCCGACAGGAGCATGCCACCGGGGAAAGTGTACTGGCGGATATAATCCGAGGAGTTGCGGTAGATGTCGAAATAGCTGTCCTGCACGGTGATCGCCTGAATGACCGCCTTGCCGCCTTGCGCAAGACGCGCCTTCACGGTCTGGAAATAGCTGGGCCAGTAGCGTTCACCCACCGCCTCGATCATCTCGATCGAGACGATATTGTCGTAAGTGCCGGTGGATTTGCGGTAATCGCACAGCTCGATCGAGGCGCGCCCGTCCAGCCGCGCGTCGGCATAGCCATGCTGGCTGGGGGAGATGGTCAGCCCGGTGACATCGCGCCCGGCATCGGCTGCCCGTTCGGCAAAGCCGCCCCAGCCACAGCCGATCTCCAGCACCCGCTCGCCCTGTGTCAGCCGGTTCAGCACCCGGTCGTATTTGCGGTTCTGGGCGCGCTCCAGATCGTTGTCGCCGGGTGCAAACAGAGCCGAGGAATAGGTCATGCCGCTATCGAGCCAAAGCTGGTAGAACTCGTTCCCGACGTCGTAATGCGCCTTGATGTTGCGGGCCGAGCCACGGATCGAGTTGGCGCGCAGGATCTTGTCGACGGCGCGGAACTTCAGCCCGCTCCAGAAGCTCGGGTAGGCAAAATCGGTCAAATAATCGAGGTTCAGGATCGCCACCTGGATCAGGGTTTCGATGCTGGAGGTTTCCCACATGCCTTCGATGTAGGTTTCGCCCAGCCCGATATCACCGCGCGCGGCCATGGCTGAAACAGCGGCCCAGTCGAACAGCACCATGTCTGCCGCCGGGGCGCCGCTGCCGAAATCATGCACTTCGCCTTCCGGCGTGGTCAGGCGCAGGCTGCCCTTGCGGATCTGGGCGCAGCTGTCGAGAAAATCGCGTTTTACGCGGTTGGTAATGAAAAGCATCAGCTGACCTCCTGCTTTGGGGGGAGGGGGCGTGATCTGTATGGCGCCCCTTTGAGTTTCAGTTTCAGGGCCTGCCAATGGATCAGGGCGATGGTGCGGAACGCGCCAAAGGGCCGCCGCAGGGCCGCCCGCAGGATCGAGCCGTTGCTGAGCCGCTGCCGCCGCCCGGTCAGGGTGGCGATCACGCCTTCGGACCCATGTTCCAGCGCGATGCGGATGGCGATCCGGTCCGGGCGGATATCGTAGTTGAACCGGTAGTCTCCCGCGATCTGCTGGAAGGGCGAGACGTGAAAGATTTTGCTGGCGGTAATTTCGTCACCAGCGGCAATCGGCGCGAACCCGTCAAGATGGCACAGATAGCTGTGGCGGTCGCCAAAAGTGTTGGAGACCTCGGCAATCACCGCCCGCAGCGTGTCACCCTCCATCGCCAGCCAGAAGCTGACTGGGTTGAAAGTGTACCACAGGAATCCCGGTTGCGTCAGCAGCAGAATCTGAAGGCCGTCCAGCTCCAGACCGGCCCCGGCAAAGACCTCTTGCGCCCAGGGTAGGCCGCGCCCCGCGCCCGGCGCGCCGCCATGGTTGCGGTCATTGACCGAAGACAGGTTGAAACCATTGCGTGAGAACAGCCCCGGCCGCGCCTCTGACAGCGGGTCGATCAGCACGTAATCGACACCATAGCGGAAGGCATTGCGGATGCCGCCGCGGCGCGCGTGGCTGGTGTGGCCCGCGATATGGTCGGGCCAGAGGGGAGCGGGGCTGTCGCTCATGCCAGCACCTGCGACAGGCTGCGGGCGTCGATGCCGCGGGCGACGCGCACCGCGCTGGCAAATCCGTCCTCGTGGAACCCGTGGCGCAGATATGCGCCCGCGAACCAGGTGTTGTTGTCGCCCTGGATGTCGTGGATCTGTTTCTGGGCGCGAATAGCTGCCTGATCGAACACCGGATGGCGGAAGGTGTTGGTGTCATAGATCGTCTCGTCACGCACCGGCCTGACTGGGTTCAGCGAGATGAACAGCGGATCACTCTCTGGAATATTCTGTAGCCGGTTCATCCAGTAGGTCACGCCGATCGCCGGGCGGCTGTCCTGCGCCGCCGCCTTGTAGACCCAGGAGGACCAGCAGGCGCGCCGTTTCGGCATTTGCCCGGCGTCGCGGTGCAGGATTACCTCGTTATCCTGATAGCGCATATTGCCGAGGATCATCTCTTCCTGCGCGGTGGGAGAGGACAGCAGCCGCAGTGCATCGTCGGAATGGCAGGCCATGATGACCTGATCGAACTCCTGCGTTTCGCCATAGGGCAAGCGGATGGTGACGCCTGCCTCGGTGCGGTCCACCGCCTGCACCGGCGTGCCGGGGCGCAGGGTGCAGCCATTGGCCTTCAGATGCGCCTCCAGCCTGCGGACGTATTCGATGCTGCCACCCTTTACCGTCCACCACTGGTGCTGCCCCGTGGCGCTGAGCAAGGCGTGATTGCGGAAGAACTGCACCAGCGACCGGGCCGGAAAGCCACGGATTTCCTCCATCGGGGTGGACCAGATCGCGCCGCAGATCGGCATCAGGTAATAGCGCTGGAACCAGTCGCCAAGGCGAAGCTCGTCCATCAGCTGACCGATGGTGACATCGTCACTGCGGGCGGTTTCGACCGCGCGGGCGTTAAAGCGCAGGATATCGCGCACCATGCCGTGAAAGGCCGGGCGGGCCACGTTACGGCGCTGGCCGAACAGGGATGTGAGGCTTTTCAGCCCGTATTCGACGGCGCCGTCGTCAATGCTGGCGCCAAATGTCATATCGCTTTTGATGATGGGCACATCCAGATCGCGGAACATCGCGGTCAGATGCGGATAATTGACAAAGTTGAACACGATAAAGCCGGTATCGACCGGCTGGGTCCCATGCATCCCCGCCTGGACAGTGCGCGCGTGTCCACCAAGGCGCGGCGCGGCTTCGAACAGGGTCACGTCATGGCCGGGTGCCAAACGATAGGCGGCGGCGAGACCAGAAATGCCACCGCCAACAATAGCAATGCGCTGGCGACGTAGGGGTGGGACATCAAATGACATGTGTTCTCCGTTTCTTTTCAGGGAGTACGCCGCCATTCCCTGGCCGGATCAAAAGTTTTCGCCTTCTTGGGATGAAATCGAAGCGATGCGTTCGCGCAGAAAAAATTCTGGTGGCTTTTGATCCAGTCGCAGCGGCGCCACGTAACACTGGCATGTTGGAACTTGATGCAGATCCCGCTCTTGATGCGCCCGCGCCACCGGTTACGGTAGGTGAGGTGACCGCCGATGCGCGGGAAAGGAAACAAGTGGATACCAACAGCTTTTCTGAGCAGACCCTCTGGATGCTTGCGGTGCGGGACCAGCGGGACCGGGCCGCCTTTGGCTTGCTGTTCGACCACTTTGCGCCGCGGCTCAAAGGGGTGATCTGCCGCTCGGGCATTTCACAGGGTCAGGCCGAGGATATCGTGCAGGACGTGATGCTGACGGTCTGGCGCAAGGCACACCTGTTCGACCCGCAGCGGGCGCAGGTGTCGTCCTGGATTTACCAAATCGCGCGAAATCGTCAGATCGATGTGATCCGAAAGGAACGCCGCCCCGTACCCGAAGAGCTGAAGCAACCCGAAGAGGTGCAGGAAGACGCGGCGCAGATCGTTGCCCTGGAGCAAGAGACGTCGCGCCTGAGGGAGGCCTTGAAGCGGCTGAAGCCCGCACAACGCGAGATGGTGGAAAAGGCTTACCTCGGGGAGCTGAGCCATTCGGACATCCGCGCTGAAACGGGTCTGCCGCTTGGCACGATAAAATCCCGCATCCGGCTTGGACTGGAACGGTTGCGGCACGAATTGAAGGGAACTGAAACCTCATGAGCAGCATCACCCATCATATCCCTGATGAGCTGCTGATCGCCTATGCCTCGGGGAGCCTGGAACAGGCTTTCTCGCTGGTGCTGGCGGCGCATATCTCTATGTGCGACGAGTGCCGCGCCCGTCTGGGTGCGCATGAGGCGGTTGGCGGCGCCATGCTTGAAAATGCTTGCGGCACCGAGGCCGGAATGGCCTTGTCGGCGGATCTGAAGGCGCGGCTTCTGAATGCGCTGGATGACCCTGTTGAGCCCGCGCCCCCGGCCTATCACCGCTCTGGTGTGTTTCCCGGACCGGTGATGGAGGCGCTGGGCGGGCTGCCCCCGAAATGGAAACCGCTCGGCATGGGGGTGCGGCAGTCGATCTTGTCTCATGGCAAGGGCGGCAGCGTGCGATTGCTATATATCCCCTCGGGGCAGGCGGTGCCGGACCATGGCCACAACGGGCTGGAGCTGACGCTGGTGCTGCAGGGCGCGTTCCACGATGAAACCGGACGTTTTGGCGTCGGCGATGTAGAGATTGCCGGCAGCGATCTGGAGCATACTCCGGTGGCCGAAGAGGGCGCAGCCTGTATCTGCCTGGCCGCCACCGATGCGGCGCTGCGGTTCCGTTCCTTCATCCCGCGTCTGCTGCAACCGGTGTTCCGGATCTAGACGGGCAGATCAGATATCTCCGCTCGGTTGGGCGGATTGAGGCAAGGGCCGCGCATCGCGTGGCCCTTTTTGCGTGTACCAGTCAGGGCGACGCATATTGTTGTGAAGGTACACCTCTAGACTTTGATTTTGATATTTCATATATCACTATACCCATATGGATTCACCATAGTGTAATTTCAGGTATGCTTCATGATTACCGGCCCCCAGATGCGCGCGGCGCGTGCCCTTCTTGGTATTGATCAGAAAACCCTCGCGGAACGCGCCGGGCTTTCGGTGCCGACGATCCAGCGCATGGAGGCCAGCGCAGGCAACGTCCGGGGCGTGGTCGACAGCCTGACCAAGGTGGTCACTGCGCTGGAACAGGCGGGTATCGAGCTGATCGCCGAAGGCGTGCCCAGCACGGCTGGCGGGCGCGGTGTGCGCCTGAAATCTCCACCCCAGACCCCTTAAGATCCAAATCCGCGACGGCGACCGCCGACGTTATGCCGACGATCCCGCCGCACACCAACCAAAGGTGCGGCCCAGATGAAAGACCAGACCAGCAGTGCGCATGAAGCGCCAAGCTTTGCAGAGCTGTTTACCCCGAAACTGATTACCGTGCTGCGCGAAGGCTACGGTCTGGCGCGGCTGCGCGGCGATGCCATTGCCGGGCTGACGGTCGCCATCGTGGCGCTGCCCCTGTCGATGGCCATCGCCATCGCCTCGGGGGCGACCCCGGCGCAGGGGCTTTATACGGCGATTGTCGGCGGATTTCTGGTCTCGCTGCTCGGAGGATCGCGGTTCCAGATCGGCGGCCCGGCCGGCGCCTTTATCGTTCTGGTCGCCGCAACGGTGGCGCAGCACGGGATCGAAGGGCTGATACTGGCGACCTTCCTGTCGGGGTTGATGTTGCTGGCGGTGGGGTTCCTGCGGCTGGGCACCTTTATCAAGTTCATTCCCTTTCCGGTCACCGTGGGCTTCACGGCGGGGATCGCGGTGATCATCTTTGCCAGCCAGATCAAAGAGCTGTTCGGGCTGACCTTGCCTCATGAACCGGGAGAGCTGCTGGAAAAACTCCCGGCGCTTTGGGAGGTGAGGGGCAGCATCACCCCGGCGGCGCTGGGCCTGTCGATTGTAACCGTTGCGGTGATCCTTGGCTTCAAACGCTGGCGCCCGCATTGGCCCGGCATGCTGATCGCAGTGGCGCTGGCGGCGACGGCCACGGCATTTCTGGCACTGCCGGTGCAGACCATCGGCACCAAATTCGGCGGCATTCCCGCCTCGTTGCCTGCGCCGCGCCTGCCGGATCTATCGCTAGCTCACATTCTGGCGGTGCTGCCCTCTGCGGTGTCCTTTACCCTGTTAGGGGCCATTGAATCGCTGCTGTCGGCGGTGGTGGCCGATGGCATGACCGGGCGCCGTCACCGCTCTAATTGCGAGTTGGTGGCGCAAGGGGCGGCAAATATAGGTTCCTCCCTGTTCGGCGGCTTTTGCGTCACCGGCACCATTGCCCGCACTGCGACCAATGTGCGCGCCGGGGCGCATGGTCCCATCGCGGGGATGTTGCACGCGGTCTTCCTGCTGCTGTTCATGCTGATCGCGGCGCCGCTGGCCTCCTACATTCCGCTGGCTGGGCTGGCCGGGGTGTTGGCCGTGGTGGCGTGGAACATGATCGAACGGCCAGCGATCGCCATCCTGCTGCGCTCGGGCTGGGGTGAGGCGACGGTTCTGGCCGCGACCTTCTTCCTGACCATTTTCCGCGATCTGACCGAGGCCATCGTTGTCGGTCTTGCCCTGGGATCGGTGCTGTTCATCCAGCGGATGAGCCGGGCAACGGCGGTGTCGCGGCATACGCCACTGGTCGGGCGGGACGAGGCCGATAGCGCCGATGGGCGCGGCGAATACCACGAAGAGCAGGCGGCGAACCCGGATGTCGTGGTCTACCGCATCACCGGGGCACTGTTCTTTGGTGCCACCGCCTCGATCGGGTCGGTGCTGGACCGCATCCAGGATAGCCACAAGGCGCTGATCGTGGATTTCTCGGCGGTGCCGTTTCTGGATTCAACCGGCGCCAATATGATCGAAGGTCTGGCGCATAAGGCTCAAAAGCAAGGCGTCGCCCTGTGGCTGACAGGGGCGGGGCTGGATATCCGGCGCGTCTTTGCCACCCATGGGCTGAGCCACCCGCTGATCCATGACGCGGTCAGCGTGGAGGCGGCGCTGGCCACGATCACAGGCGCCGCCGACGAGGCCCGCAAGGCCGGGTGATCTGCGGTCTATATAGCACGAAAAAGGGGCCGCTGCGTGCGGCCCCCGTGCAATCCCACCCGCCATGATCTGCCGCGTGGTTCAGTGATTGCTTGGTCTTGTGCGCTCAGCTGGCGAGCGCCATCTCTTCTGGCTTCATCAGGCGGCCCATGTGGCGGCCGGTGTCCAGCATGCGGTTGGAAAAGCCCCATTCGTTGTCATACCAACTAACCACCCGCACCAGCCCTTCGCTGGTGACAGCGGTCTGCGCGGCGGCAAAGCAGGACGAATGCGGGTCGTGGTTGAAATCGACCGAGACCATCGGATCCTCTTCATAGGCCAGAATGCCCGCCAGCCCGTTCTCCGAGGCTGCGCGCAGGGCGTCATTGACCTCTTCGACCGTGGCAGCGCGCTCGGGCACAAAGCTGAGATCGACAACCGAGACGTTCGGCGTCGGCACCCGGATGGCGGAGCCTTCCAGCCGTCCTTTTAGATGCGGCAGCACCTCTGCGATGGCGCGGGCGGCGCCGGTGGAGGTCGGGATCATCGACAGGGCCGCGGCGCGGGCGCGATAGGGGTCCTTGTGCGGGCTGTCGTGGGTCGGCTGGTCGCCGGTATAGGCGTGAATGGTGGTCATGTAGCCAGTCTTGATGCCAAAGGCCTGATCCAGCACCTGCGCCACCGGCGCCAGGCAGTTGGTGGTGCAGGAGGCGTTGGAGACCACCAGATCGTCCGCGGTCAGATCCATGTGGTTGACGCCATAGACCACGGTGCGGTCGACCTCCTTGCCGGGGGCGGAGATCAGGACGCGCTTCGAACCATTGCCCAAATGCGCCGCCGCCGCATCGCGGCTGGTGAACAGGCCGGTGCATTCATAGGCGATGTCGACGCCTTCCCAAGGCAGATCCGCCGGATTGCGCTCGGCGCTGAGCCGGATGGTGTGGCGACCCACCCGCAGGACTCCGTCCGCGAGAGAGACAGGTGCGCGCAGGCGACCATGCACGGAATCGTATTTCAGCAGATGTAGCAGGGTTTCGGCGGGGGCCAGATCGTTGATCGCCACCACGTCGATGTCGGTGTCGCCGCGTTCCAGCAGGGCGCGCAGGACGCCACGGCCGATGCGGCCAAATCCGTTGATTGCGATCTTGAGGGTCATGGCATCTGTCTCCGTGCAGTGGGCGTGTTCAGAATCGCCCCTTGGTTGCGGTATCGATAGCGGTGGCGCTAACATTTGTGTATTCGTTATCGATAACGATCAAGTAAATCAACCCTGCCTGAAATCATCGGCCAATCCCGGCCCGCTGCCTCTTGCGGCTGGGCGCGAAGTGCTGGACCATGCGCGCATGACAAAGAAGCTGCTGCTCAAGGACGTCGCCCGTCTGGCCGGGGTCAGTGAAATGACCGCCTCCCGCGCGTTGCGCGGGACCACGGATGTGTCCAAGGCAACCCGCGCGCGGGTCGAGGAAATCGCCCGTGCCCATGGCTATGTGCCCAATCGCATCGCCGGATCGCTGTCCTCGCAATCGGTCAATCTGGTTGCGGTGGTGGTGCCGTCGCTGAACAGTTTTGTCTTTCCAGAGGTGCTGTCGGGGATTTCCCACGTGCTGAAGGAAACGCAGCTGAAACCGGTGGTTGGCGTATCGGGTTATGAACTCGATGAAGAAGAGGCCGTGATTCGCGAAATGCTGAGCTGGCGTCCCTCGGGATTGATCGTGGCGGGGCTGGAGCACACTGAGGCCACCCGGCGCATGCTCGAGCAGGCGGATTGCCCGGTGGTGGAGGTGATGGATGTGGATGGCACCCCGGTGCGCCACTGCGTCGGCATTTCCCATCTGCAGGCGGGACGCGACATGGCGGCGCAGATCCTGTCGCAGGGTTATCGGCAGATCGGCTTTATCGGCACCAAGATGCCGCAGGATTTCCGCGCCCGTAAACGTTTTGACGGCTTTGTCGAAGGATTGGCAGAGCAGGGTGTCACGCTGATGGACCGGGAACATTATGCCGGAGAAAGCTCGATCCAGACCGGGCGTCAGCTGACCGCGCAGATGCTGGAGCGCACGCCGGAACTGGAGTGCATCTATTATTCCAGCGACGTGATGAGCGTCGGCGGTCTTATGCATTGCCAGGCCGAGGGGCTTTCGGTGCCCGGCGACGTGGCGCTGGCGGGGTTCAATAACCTGCAGATCCTGCAAGGACTTCCGCAGGAACTGGCCACCACTGATGCCTGCCGCCGCGAGATCGGCGAACGCGCCGCGCGCATCGTGCTTGAGACGCGGGAGGCGGATCAGCCAACGCCGCCCGTTTGCGTGCAGTTGAGCCCGACCATCAGCCTGGGGCGGTCGCTCTAGCTCTGCCTATCCGTCTTACGGTTGGATGGGGTCCGCTGTCAGGATCGCCTCCATTCCTGCGGTGCAAAAGGCGATCAGCTGGTCGACCTGCGCTTCGGCGGCGCCGGGGCTCAGCGCCTCGATCCGCCAGCCGGTGTTGAGAAAGGCGAGCATCGCAGCCACGGAATAAACCTGACCGGTGGCGGCGGCCTGACGTTCAGCCTGCGGATAAAGCGCCAGAATCTCCTCGATAAACCGGTTGGCCGTGGGGTCGAAACACTGCGCCGCCAGCGGCCGCCAGCGCGGATCGGCGGACACATGCGCCACCAGGCGGCCATAGTGCTGCCAATGGGGGCCGCCGGTGCGTGCCAGCGTCACATAGGCCCGCATGAAGACATCCAGGAGCCCCCGCAGCGACAGGGCACCCTCGGCCCTGAGGCGCTCCAGCCCTGCCAGACGCACGTCGGCCAGTTCATCGGCACGGCGGGTGACGGTCTGGTGAAACAGCTCTTCCTTGCCGCCACCGTGATGGTGCACCAGCCCGACCTGTACCCCGGCCAGCGCTGCGATATCGCGTAGCGAGGCACCTTCGAATCCGCGCTCGGCAAAGAGCGCTTCGGCGGCGTCCAGGATCCGCGCCTTGGTCTGCAGTGACCGCGCCGAAGGGGCGCGTTTGCGTTGTTTTTCCACGAAAAACTCCCGTTGGTGAAAATATCTTGCCTTATTTTGAACGTTTGTTCAATCTAATCTCGGAGGACAGGGAGGAATTATGACGGAAACGCGCGGGCAGTATGCCCTCATCGGCGCCGGGCCAATGGGGCTGGCCATGGCCAAGGTGTTGGTCGAACAGGGCATTCCCTTTCAGGGGTTTGAATTGCATTCGGATGTGGGCGGTTTGTGGGACATCGAGGGGCCGAACTCCACGATGTACGAAAGCGCCCATTTGATCTCATCCAAGCGGATGACGGAATTTGCGGATTTCCCGATGAAGGACGAGGTGGCCGAATACCCCTCGCATCGGGAGCTGAAAAACTATTTCCACGATTTCGCGGATCATTTCGGCCTGCGGGAGCGGTATCACTTCAACGCCGAGGTCCTGAAGACCGAACCATTGGGCGGTCCGGGCGAGGGTTGGCGCGTCACCTGGCGCGATCCGGAGGGCGAGCACAGCGCCGAATTTGCCGGTGTGCTGATCGCCAATGGCACCCTGTCAGAGCCGAACATGCCGACATTCCCAGGCGACTTCACGGGCGAGCTGATCCATTCCAGCCAATACCGCAAGGCCGAGCAGTTCGGCGGTAAGCGCGTGCTGGTGGTAGGCGCGGGCAATTCGGGCTGCGACATCGCGGTGGATGCGATCCACCATGGCAACAGCTGCGATCTGTCGATGCGGCGCGGCTGCTACTTCGTACCCAAATACGTCTTTGGCAAACCGGCAGACACCATGGGCGGGCTGATCCAGCTGCCGATGTGGCTGAAGCGGCGCATCGATGGTCTGATCCTGAAATGGTTTGTGGGCGATCCGCAAAAGTATGGCTTCCCGAAACCCGATTACCAACTTTACGAAAGCCATCCTGTGGTGAATTCGCTGGTGCTCTATCACGCGGGCCACGGCGATCTAAAGATCCGCCCCGATATTGACCGGATAGACGGCAAGACGGTGCATTTCACCGATGGCAGCAGCAGCGAGTATGACATGATCCTCGCTGCGACGGGCTACAAGCTGCACTATCCCTTTATCGATAAGGAGTTGCTGAACTGGCAGGGCGATGCACCGCATCTGTATCTCAACGCGATGCACCCTGCGCGCGACGATCTGTTCGTTCTCGGCATGGTCGAGGCCAGCGGCCTTGGCTGGCAGGGACGGCACGAGCAGGCCGAGATGGTCGCGCGCTATATCAAGGGGCTTGAGACCGGCAATGCCGGGGCCAAGGCCCTGAAGGCGGAAAAGGCCGCGGGATTTGAACGCGCAACCGGCGGTATGGCCTATCTGAAACTGGCGCGGATGGCCTACTACGTGGACAAGGCGACCTATCGCAAGGCGGTCACGGGCTGGATCAAGCGGCTCTCCGGGGCGGGCGCATGAGCGGGATTGATGAGATCACGCTGAATTTCAGCCCCGCCTCTCTGACGCTTCTGAATGGGATCCTCGCGGTGGTTATGTTCTCCATCGCGATCGATCTGAAGCCTTCTGATTTTCACCAGCTGCGACGGGCGCCCAAACCGCTGATCGTCGGGCTGCTGTCGCAGTTCATCGTGCTGCCGGTGCTGACCTTTGCGCTGGTCTGGCTGACCGCGCCGCGTCCCTCGATTGCGCTGGGGCTCATTCTGGTGGCGGCCTGCCCGGGCGGTAATATCTCCAACTTCATCACCCATCGCGCGGGCGGCAATTCCGCCCTGTCTGTGTCGATGACGGGGTTTGCCACCGTGGGGGCGATCCTGCTGACACCGATCAATATTGGACTCTGGGGTGGGCTTTACCCACCGACGCGGGCGATCCTGCAGCAGACCGAGATCGACCCGGTGCAGATCGCCATCACCGTCGGTCTGATGCTGATCCTGCCCCTCGTGTTGGGGGTGCAGCTCAATATGCGGGCGCCCGATCTGACGGCACGCATCCGGCGGCCCCTGCAATGGCTGTCGATGGGGATCTTCGTTGCTTTTATCGTGCTCGCGCTGGCGGCCAACTGGGGCTTCTTCCTGCAATTCGCAGGCGCGGTCGCCGGGCTGGTGATCCTGCACAATACGGTGGCGCTTGGCGGGGGCTGGATCACCGCGACGCTGGCGCGGCTGTCGCCTTATGACCGGCGTGCGGTGACGATAGAGACTGGCATCCAGAACTCGGGTCTCGGTCTGGTGCTGATCTTTGCCTTCTTCGGGGGCTTGGGCGGCATGGCCGTCGCGGCAGCCTTCTGGGGGATCTGGCATGCCATATCGGGGTTGGCACTGGCCGCTCTGATGTCCCGGACGGAGGCGACGCGATGACCGAGGATGCAAAGACCAAAACCGTTCTGATCACCGGCGCTGCTGGCATGGTGGGCCGTGCCCTGCTGTGGGAGCTGCCCGCCTGCCGGGTGATCGCCTCGGATCTGGCGCCGCCTGCGGATCTGCCCAAGGGCGGAGAGTTCTGCCGCATGGATGTCACAACCGATGATCCCGCCCGGGTCATCGGCGAATATAAGCCCGACGTGATTTTGCATTTGGCCTCCATCGTGACCCCGCCCAAGGGCAGCAGCCGCGATTTCGCTTATGCCGTCGATGTCGCGGGCACGCGCAAGGTGTTGGAGGCCGCCGTGGCGCATGGGGTGGAACGTATCGTCGTGACCTCCTCTGGTGCGGCCTATGGCTATCACGCGGACAACCCGCAGCCGCTGCGCGAGAACGACAGCCTGCGCGGCAATCCGGAATTCGCCTATTCCGACCACAAGCGTCAGGTCGAGGAAATGCTGGCCGAATACCGCCGTTCGGCGCCGCAGCTGCAGCAGGTGATCCTGCGCGTCGGCACGGTGCTGGGGGCGGGCACGGAAAACCAGATCACCGCCCTGTTCCGCCGTCCGCGCCTGCTGGCGGTGACGGGCAGCGAAAGCCCCTTTGTCTTTATCTGGACCCGCGATCTGGCCCGCATTCTGGCCCGCGCGGCAACCGATGGGCCAGAGGGAGTCTTCAACGTCGCCGGGGATGGGGCCATGGGCGTCACCGATCTGGCGCAGGCGCTGGGTAAACCGGTTCTGCGCCTGCCGGCCTGGGTGCTGAAGGCGGCTCTGGCGCTCGCGAAACCCCTTGGCCTCAGCCAATACGGGCCGGAACAGGTGCGGTTCCTGCAATACCGGCCGGTGCTGGACAACAGTGCCCTGAAACGGGACTTCGGCTATACGCCCGAGCTGACCAGCGCCGAGGTTTTTGATGTGTGGAGGCAGCAGGCAGGCCTATGACGAAGAAAAAAACAGCAGTCATTTCCGGCGGCGCCGGTGGGCTTGGCCGGGCCTTGTCCACGGCGCTGCAGGCGCGGGGCTGGCGGGTGATCCTGCTGGATCTGGATATCTCGGGGCTGGACAGTAGCGAGACCCAGATCCCGATCCGCTGCGATCTGACTGATGCGACCCAGTTGCGCAGCAAGGCCGAGCAAATCGAGCAGCAGTATCCGGTGATTGATTTGGTCATCTACAACGCCGGTATCACCCAGATCGGGGGCTTTGATACCATCGACGAGGCCAGTCACCGGAGGGTGTTCGACATCAACTATTTTGCCGCCGTCGCCATGGCGGGCCATTTTCTGGCGGCGGTCCGGCGGGCATCGGGGACGCATATCGCGGTGTCTTCTGTGGCGGGGTTTGCGCCGCTTTATCATCGTACCTCTTATGCGGCGTCCAAACACGCGCTGGAGGGGTTCTTCAAATCCCTGCGCTCGGAAGAGCGGCCCTATGGTGTCGATGTGCTGATCGCGGCGCCGTCTTTCGTGGCCACCAATATCGGCAACGACCAGCGTCAGATCGACGGCATCGCGCGGCCGGGATCGGCCGCAGATGGGATGGATTACATGACGCCCGAGGCTGCCGCCGAGGAGATCCTGCGCGGGCTTGGCCGACGGCAGCCGATGATCCCGGTGGGACGGGTGGCGCGGCTGGCCTGGTGGGTGAACAGCCTGGCGCCGCGCCTTTATCAGCGGCTGATGGAGCGGCAGATCGGCGGCCACGAGGGCTAGGTGCCGTCGCCTTCTGTATCCGCGTCCGGCAGGATCGGCAGCGAGAAGCCTGTTTTCACCCGGTTCATCACCACGGAGGTACGGAACCGGGTGATATTTTCTTCGTCAAAGAAATGCCGCCGGGTGAAGGCTTCGAAATCGGGCATGTCGCGGGCGGTCAGGATGACGATAAAATCGGCATTGCCGGTCACATAATAGCACTGCATGACCTCGGGCGCCTCGACCATGCGGCGGCGGAAGCGATCGATATCCTCGGCGCGCTCGCTGTGCAGGGTGACCTCGACGATCAGCATCAGCCCACGGCCCAGTTTTTCAGGATTGAGCATCGCGATATCGGCATCGACATAGCCCTGCGCGCGCAGCCGGGTCAGCCGCTTGCGGCAGGCATCGGGGGAAAGCCCGGCGATATGCGACAGGGCCTCGGCTGTCAGCCGGTTGTTGTCCTGGATCGCGGCAAGGATGAGCTGGTCGAATCTGTCCATGTCACGCCTCCTTAGGGCTGCAAGTTTGTCCGTTTTTCCGTGACTTGCACAGCCGGAGTGCTGCCATTGTCCGGTATTCTGCATCAAATGTGAAAAGTCATCAGAAAATCGGCCTGCAGGGCGGCGAAATTTCCGAGAAACCGATGGCGGTGCAGATTAGGTTGGGCAAAAATCGAACAACAAAAAGAAGAGGAGGTCGATCCATGGATGGGGCGTTGAGCAAGACACTCGATAACATGTGGCGGGGCGGCGCGTTGCCGGTTGCGGGAACTGAGCCTCAGCTTTATCCCAGCGTTGCCGCCGATGCGGTGGCCAAGCTGCTGACAGTATGTCCGCGTCATGCGATCACACCGCTGATTGAGGCGGATGAGCTGGCGAAAAAGGCCGGGGTGGCCAGGATCTGGATCAAGGACGAGCGCGCCCGCATGGGGCTGGGCAGTTTCAAGGCGCTGGGCGCGGCCTACTGCATTGCCAGCGCAGCGGGTGATGCATTGAAGGACAAGATCGGCGCCTCTCAGGTCTGGGAAACGGCCCTGCACGGACAAACCTATGCCACGGCAAGCGCCGGCAATCACGGGCTGTCGGTTGCGGCTGGGGCGCGGCTTTTCGGGGCCGAGGCGGTGATCTACCTGTCGCGGGCGGTGCCCGAGGCCTTTGCCCAGCGGCTGCGCGACAAGGGCGCCCGGGTGGTACGCGCCGGTGATAATTACGAGGCCAGCATGGCCACTGCTGCGGCGGATGCCGAAGAAAACGGCTGGACGCTGCTCTCCGACAGTTCATGGCCCGGCTACAGCGCCCCGGCTATCGCGGTGATGGAGGGCTATCTGCAATTGGCCGCCGAGGCTGTCGCCCAGATCGACGGGGTGCCGACGCATATCTTCCTGCAGGCCGGTGTCGGCGGGCTGGCGGCTGCGGTGGCCGCCTATGCGCGGCAGGTCTGGGGGAATGCGCCACAGATCATCGTGGTCGAACCGGACGCGGCGCCCGCGCTGATCGAGAGTATCCGCAGCGGCGAATTGCAGGACACGCAGGGGCCGGTGTCCTCCATGGGGCGGCTCGATTGCAAGACCCCGTCGATGGTGGCGCTGAACGGGCTGGCGCGCGATGCCGATGTCTTTGCAACCATATCCGAGGAAGAAGCTGCCGCAGGGGTCCGGACCCTTGCCGAATATGGCTATGCAACGACGCCATCGGGCGGCGCCGGTCTGGCAGCGCTTCTGGCGGGGCGTGTGAAGGATCTGGGACCCGATGCGCGGGTGCTGGCCATCCTCAGCGAAGGTCCGGAAGATGGCTGATCCCGCCCGCGGCTTTGACCGGGGTGAGTTCCTGCGGCGGCGCGATGCCCTGCAGGCGGGTATGGCGGCAGCGGGCATGGAAGCGCTGCTGCTGACCACGGCGGCGGATATCTTCTATGTCACGGGGTTCCTGACGCGGTTCTGGGAAAGCCCGGCGCGCCCCTGGTTCGTGGTGGTCCCGGCCAAAGGTGACCCGGTTGCGGTGATCCCCGCGATTGGCGCGGATCTGATGCGGCAAAGCTGGATTTCCGACATTCGCTGCTGGGATGCGCCGGATCCGAAGGATGATGGCGTCAGCCTGCTGGCGGCGACCCTTGGCGATCTGGTGCCGGAAACAGGGGCAATCGGCACACCGATGGGACTGGAGACGCAATTGCGCATGGCGCTTGGCGATTACATGGCGCTGACCACGCGCCTGGCGCCGCGCCGCATGGTGGATGCCACGGATGTAGTGCAGCGGGTGCGTGAGATAAAGTCCGAGGCCGAGGTGGCCAAGATCCGCGCCGCCTGCGCGGTGGCGGATCGTACATTCGCCCGGGTGCCGGAGTTCGCAGGCTCCGGCAGGCCGCTTGATGCTGTGTTTCGCGATTTCCAGCGGGTTCTCCTGGAAGAGGGCGCCGATTGGGTCAGCTACACGGCGGGCGGCGCCGGGCCGGGCGGCTACGGTGATGTGATCTCTCCGGCGACGCCGCAGCCGTTGGCGGTAGGCGATGTGCTGATGCTGGACACCGGCGCGGTGCGCGATGGCTATTTCTGCGACTTCGACCGCAATTACGCCATCGGTCCGGTCGCGCCTGAGACCGCTCAGGCGCATGCGTCGCTTTATGCGGCCACGGATCTGGCGCTGGAGAAGCTGCGCCCCGGCATGACTGCCGCGGATGCGCACCGGATTCTCTGCGAGGGGCTGCGTGCCCATGGCGCCACGCCCGGCGGTGGGCGGCTTGGCCATGGACTGGGGGTGACGCTGACTGAATGGCCCTCGTTTACGCCCAAGGATCAGACGGTGCTGCGCGCCGGGATGGTGCTGACGCTGGAACCGGGCGCCGAGATCGCCCCGGGCCGCATTCTGGTGCATGAGGAAAACATCGTCCTGCGCGACAGCGGCCCCGAGCTTTTGTCCACCCGTGCCCCGGCAGAGCTGCCGGTTCTGGAGTAGATCATGCAGAATTTCCCCTATGAGCTGACGGGGCGGATCGGCAGCCACGCCACCTTTGGCCATATCGTGCTGCAAGTGGATGAAACGCTGGAGCAGGACATGCGCCGCCTGTTGCCGGGAGGCGAGGTCGCCCATCACGTCAGCCGCATTCCCAGCGGCGATGAGCTGACGCCGGACACCATCGCAACCATGAAAGAGACGCTGCCTGCGGCTGCCGCGCTGTTGCCGCCTGCGGCAGACTTCGACGTGATCGGCTATGGCTGTACCTCCGGGACGACCCTGATCGGTGCGGACCGGGTCGCGGATCTGGTACGGCAGGGCGCTGCCTCGACCCATGTCACCGATCCTCTGACCGCGGCTCTGGCAGCGCTTGCGGCGTTGGACGTCCGGTCGCTGGCCCTGGTGTCGCCTTATGTGGAAAGCGTCAGTGCCCCGGTCCGACAGGCTTTTGTGGCGCGGGGGTATGATGTCAGCGGCACCGTGTCGTTCGGGGAAGAAGTGGAGGCGCGGGTGGCGCGGATCGATCCAGCCTCGATCCACGCGGCGGCCCTTTCCGTGGCCGGGGACGCCGATGCGGTGTTCCTGTCCTGCACCAACCTGCGCACGCTTGATATCATAGATGATCTTGAGGCGCGTCTAGGCAGGCCGGTGCTGAGCAGCAATCAGGTGCTTGCCTGGCATATGGCGCAGTTGGCGGGGGCGCCGAAACAGTGCAAGGGCCCGGGACGCCTGCTCGGGATCTGAGCAGGGACTAGGGGGCGAGGGGGGATTGCGTTGGGGGCGTGTTGGCGAAACCAAGAGCTGCCCAAACGGATCCGATTCGTCTGACGGCAGCACCGGTCACTTAGGATGTGATCCTGCCCGAACGTCTTGGCGGCGAGCTGGTGGCACAAGGCCCTTAGGTTGTGCCGAGGTCGTTAGATATGCCTCAAATGAGGCGCGGAATGGATCTGGTGAAGATGTCATCTGACCGTGAAATGAGCGGTGCGTATATCGTGGCAGAAGTCTTTCTGGAACAGGCGGGCGTGACTGGTGTTGGCTTAAGTAGTTTTTATATATCAGGTGCTTAGTTTTCTATTATGACTGATCTAACGCGTTGTGCTGCTGCGTAAATCACGGGCCCTTCAGCCGTGGCGTGCACCCCTTTCCGACTCCATGCTAAATTATGTTTTAGGGTTTAATATTTTAATCTTGAAACAAAACAGAGAAGCCGCCTAGAGTTTTGAGGTCAGCCACCAGGCGGTGGGCCTGCCGGATGCGGCAGCCTTGCCCCGGGCGGCGGATGAAACGTCAGGATGTGAAATCCACCACTGCACGGCAAACGGCAGAAGGTGTCCCCGTCAGAGGGAAAAGGCGATCAAGGACTGGCGCCACCCGCGCGAAGCGGAAATAGTGGGGTCACAGGAATAACCGCGGCCAACGCGGATCCGGTCGATAACTGCAATAGGGAGACTATAGGAAATGAAAGCAATCAAAACACTGGCGCTGGCGACAGCGGTGTCCGCTCTGGCCGTCGCGGCGCAGGCCGAGACCAAGATTGGCATGATCACCACCCTGTCCGGCGGCGGCGCCAGCCTTGGCGTGGATACCCGCGACGGGTTCATGCTGGCGATGGAAAACGCCGGGCGCGATGACGTCGAAGTGGTGATCGAGGACGATCAGCGCAAACCTGCAACCGCGGTGCAGATCGCCGATCAGATGATCCAGTCCGAAAAGGTGGATATCCTGACCGGTATCGTCTGGTCGAACCTGGCCATGGCCGTGGTGCCATCGGCGACCGGGCAGGGGCTTTTCTACCTGTCGACCAATGCCGCGCCGGCACAGCTGGCGGGCAAGGGCTGCAACCCGAACTATTTCTCGGTCTCCTATCAGAACGACAACCTGCACGAAGCGGCCGGTGCCTACGCCACCAGCGCCGATTTCAAGAAGACCTTCATCATGGCGCCGAACTATCCGGCCGGGAAGGATTCCCTCAACGGGTTCAAGCGCTTCTACAAGGGTGAACTGGCGGGTGAGATCTACACCAAGCTGGGTCAGACCGATTATGCTGCCGAACTGGCGCAGGTCCGTGCCAGCGGCGCCGACTCGGTCTTCTTTTTCCTGCCTGGCGGAATGGGGATCTCCTTCCTCAAGCAATACGCCGCCAGCGGTATCGATCTGCCCGTAGTGGGCCCGGCCTTCTCCTTTGACCAGGGCATTCTGCAGGCCGTGGGCGATGCGGCGCTGGGGGTGAAGAACACCTCGCAGTGGAACAAGGATCTGGACAATGCGGCCAACGCCGAATTCGTTTCTGGCTTCCAGGAAAAATACGGCCGACTGCCGTCGCTTTATGCGGCGCAGGGCTATGACACCGCCAACCTGATCCTGAGCGCGCTGGACAAGGCCGACGTGTCGGACAAAGACGCCTTCCGCGCTGCCCTGAAAGAAGCTGATTTCGCATCGGTGCGGGGTAAGTTCAGCTTTGGTCCGAACCAGCACCCGATTCAGGACATCTACGTGCGTGAGGTCATCAAGGAAGGTGATATCTTCACCAACAAGATCATCGGCACCAGCCTTACGGATCACTCCGACGCCTATGCGGCAGAGTGCAAGATGTAATCTGATCCTCCCTGCGGGGGCGCCAATGCGGCGCCCCCGTCAGAACGGAAATCTCCCATGTCCATTGTTCTCATTCTTGAGCAGATCCTGAACGGATTGCAGTTCGGGGTCATGCTGTTTCTCATGGCTGCGGGCCTGACGCTGGTCTTTGGCGTCATGGGCCTGATCAACCTCGCCCATGGTGCGCTTTATATGGTCGGGGCCTTTGCGGCGGCGGCGGTGGCCGGACTGACCGGTTCCTTCCTGCTGGCGCTGATTGCCAGTCTGGCTGCGGCGGCTGCGGCCGGGGCCGTGGTCGAGATTGCGGTGATCCGGCGGCTTTATGACCGGGATCACCTTGATCAGGTGCTGGCGACCTTTGCGCTGATCCTGATTTTCTCCGAAGGCACCCGCTGGATCTTTGGCTCCTTCCCGCTGTTTCTGGATGTGCCTGCCGCATTGGCCGGGCCGCTCAGCCTGCCGGGCGGCATCGAATACCCGGCCTACCGCCTTGCCATTATCGGCATCGGGCTGGTGGTGGCAGCGCTGCTGTTCTGGCTGATCGCCCGCACCCGCATTGGGATCCAGATCCGGGCCGGTGAAGCCGACCGCGAGATGATCGCAGCGCTGGGGGTGGATATTTCCCGGCTGTATACGCTGGTCTTTGCCTTGGGCGCCGCGCTGGCGGGTCTTGCCGGTGCCTTGGTCGGAGCCATCCAGTCGGTTCAGGTCGGCATGGGAGAGCCGGTTCTGATCCTCGCCTTTGTGGTGATTGTCATCGGAGGCATCGGCTCGATCAAGGGCGCGCTGGTCGGCGCGCTGCTGGTGGGGCTAACGGATACGCTGGGCAAGGTCTTCCTGCCGCAATTCTTTGGTCTGTTCCTGGAACCGGCCAGTGCTGCCTCGGTCGGGGCCTCGCTGGCGTCGATGCTGATCTACATCCTGATGGCGGCGGTTCTGCTGGTGCGCCCCTCGGGACTTTATGGGGGGAGCGCATGAGCATGAACCGTGAAAACCTGTTCAACTGGGCGCTGGCGCTGGCACTGCTGGCGGTGCCGCTTTGGGCCAATGCCATGGACGAGCCCTTTATCATAACCCTCGCCACCAAGGTCGCGATCCTGGCGCTGGCCGGTGTCGGCCTCAATATCGCGCTGGGCATCGGCGGGCTGGTGAGCCTTGGCCATGCGGCGTTCTTTGGGATCGGCGGCTATGCCATGGGCATTCTGGCCGCCCATGCCCAGAACCATGAGCCGCTGATGCAGGTGCCATTTCTGATCGAGGGCACCAATCAGATGCCGGTGATCTGGCTGGTGGCCACCGTGGCCAGCGCGCTGGTGGCGCTGGTGATCGGGGCGCTGTCGCTGCGCACCTCGGGCGTCTATTTCATCATGATCACGCTGGCCTTTGGTCAGATGCTTTACTATTTCGCGATCTCCTGGTCCGCCTATGGCGGCGAGGACGGGTTGTCGATCTGGGTGCGCAACGAATTTCCCGGCCTCAACACGCTGGATCCGATCCAGTTCTTCATGATCGCCTATGTCATCCTCTGCCTGGTGCTGGTTTTCTCTGCCCGGCTGGGGCGCTCGCCCTTTGGCCTGGCGCTGGCGGCTGCCCGCCAGACCGAAGAACGGGTGATGACCGTGGGGCTGACGCCCTTTCATCTGCGGCTGGTGGCCTTTGTCATCTCGGGCGCGATCACCGGTCTTGCCGGCGCGCTTTATGCTGATCTCAACCGCTTCGTCAGCCCAACCATGCTGAGCTGGCACACCAGCGGTGAAATCATGGTCTTTGTCATCATCGGCGGGGTGGGGCGGCTGTTCGGCCCTGTTGTGGGCGCTGCCGTTTATATCCTGCTGGAGCATCTCCTGGGCGGGATCAGTGAATACTGGCAGATCTTCCTCGGGCTATTGCTGCTCCTCATGGTGCTGTTCGCCCGCGGCGGCCTGATCGGCGCCCTGACAGGACGGGAGGTGGCCCATGACTGATCCACGCACAAACCCGGTGCTGCAGGTCGAAGGCATCAGCAAAAGCTTCGGCGCGCTCAAGGCCAGCGACAATGTCAGCATCGACCTGCGTCCCGGTGAAATCCACGCCCTGATTGGCCCCAATGGCGCGGGAAAATCCACCCTGATCAAGCAGATCTCGGGCAGCCTGCGTCCCGACACCGGCCGGATCGAGGTTCTGGGCCGCGAGGTCACCGACCTTGATACCGTGGCGCGGGCGCGGCTTGGGCTGGGGCGGACGTTCCAGATCTCCTCGCTCGCGATGGAGTTCACCGTGCTGCAGAACGTGGTGCTGGGCGCCCTTGGCGCGCAGGGCCGGGTGTTTTCCTTCTTCCGCAATGTGATGAAGGACAAGACCCTGCTGGAGCCTGCCCGCCGCGCCTTGGAACGCGTCGGTCTGCAGGATGAGGCGCAGCGGCGCACCGCCGATCTGTCGCATGGCCAGCGCCGTCAGCTGGAGGTCGCGGTGGCACTGACGCTCAATCCCAAACTGTTCCTGATGGACGAACCCATGGCGGGGCTTGGTGCCAGCGGTTCCAAGACCCTCACCGGGTTTCTGGATGAGCTGCGTCACGAGGCGCCGATCCTTCTGGTGGAGCACGATATGGACGCGGTCTTTGCCCTTGCCGATCGGATCAGCGTGCTGGTCTATGGCGCGGTGATCGCCACCGGCACCGCCGATGAAATCCGCGCAAACCCCGAGGTACGACGCGCTTACCTCGGAGAGGAGGACGCCGCATGAGCCTGTTGTCCCTGAACAAAGTCGAGGCCTCCTACGGCCCCTCGCAGGCGCTGTTTGGCGTCTCGCTGGATCTGGCCGAAGGCGAGGTCGTCGCCCTGATGGGCCGCAACGGCATGGGCAAGACCACCACCATCAAATCGATCTGCGGCATGGTGCATCCCTCTGCGGGCGAGGTTCGCTTTGACGGGCACGATCTGCGGCAATTGCCCTCGCACAAGATCGCGCGGCTGGGGATTGGTCTGGTACCCGAGGGGCGCCGCTGCTTCGGCCCGCTGACGGTGGAGGAAAACCTGACCGCCGCCGCCCGCCCGGGCCCCTGGGATTTTACCCGCGTCGCCGGGCTGTTTCCACGGCTCAAGGAACGGCGCGATCAGACCGCAAGTTCCCTGTCGGGCGGCGAGCAGCAGATGCTGGCCATTGGCCGCGCCCTGATGACCAACCCGCGCCTTTTGATCCTGGATGAGGCGACCGAGGGGCTGGCCCCCGTGGTGCGGCAGGAAATCTGGGCGGCGATTGCCCAGCTGAAGCGTGAGGCGGGCTTGTCGATCCTGGTGGTGGACAAGACGCTGAAGGAACTCGCCCAGATCGCTGACCACGCGGTGATCCTGAACCGGGGTCAAAGCGTCTGGACCGGAAGGATGGAAGACCTGACCCCGGATCTGACGGATCAGTATCTGGGGGTTTGAAGGGGAGCGCAAAGTGATTTCCGGAGGGACTCGCCGAGGAGGGGTCCCCATACTGCTATCCCAAAATCCGTGAAGAGTTGTTGGTTGGCTTGTCGTATTACGCGGTCGGTCACGCACATAAATGGACGTATTTTGCGTCACTCACTGGCCGTTAGCTTTGCCCAACTTCTGTTTCGCGTAGTCTCAACAGTGACCCTTCTGCCGGAAATCTGCCTATGGTTGATCTGTGAGGCGCTTGTTGATACACGTCTCTGGGATTGCCGTTGGGCATTCATCAAGAGCACCTAATCAGTTATCACGGAACAATTTTTATGTCGTCTCTGAACAGCACTCTCCGCGCGTCGCGCACCTTTGTGGAAATCGATGGGACCTGGGGCGATGACGTGATTACCTTGGATGACGGTTACTTCAGAATCTACACATCAATAGGAACCGACACTCTGATCGTGCAACATCAAATTGCCGATGTTGAGATCATCAGTCACTCTCTTGGGTTCTCGATCGAGCACTCTGGTGGCTATGCTTCGATCTCCAATATCGAAATTCTCCAATTCGATGATGTTACGTTGAACGTCTTCGATGGCAGATCAACTTTGCCTTCAAACCTGGCGGGGAGCAACGGTGGGGACCTCTTACTCGGAAAGGGATACGCAGACACTTTAGTTGGTCGAGGTGGCAATGACTTTCTATATGCGGAAGGTGGAGCGGATACTTTGAAAGGTGGGCTCGGATCTGATTGGCTATATGCAGGTAGTGGTGATGATGTTGCGCGTGGAGGGGCGGGAAATGATTATCTATTCGGCCAAGACGACAATGACCGTTTGTTCGGCAACGCTGGACGCGATTCACTGAGCGGCGGCGGAGGTCACGACAGGCTTGTGGGGGGCAATGGCAATGACAGCCTCAAAGGTAATAGCGGTAGCGACCTCTTGAGTGGAGGCCGTGGTGCCGACACTATTGATGGTGGATACGGGAATGATACCCTGAAAGGAGGAGCAGAGGCGGATGTTTTTGTTTTTTCCAAAGGAAAAGACACCATCCGCGATCTGGAAGACGCTGACCAAATTGATCTTGGTACTGCTTCCGGCATTCGCAACTTCCGTGACTTGGTAAGAAACCACACTGAGGAACTAAACGGCAATCTGATCATTACGGATGATGCAGGCCATTCCTTGACCCTTATTGGGACGGATGTTTCTGACCTCTCCGCGGGCCACTTTCTCTTTTGAGAAACGAGAGAACTAACCCGGCTACGCGGGGAGATTTTCAAAGTCGGAGCTATTTCTCCTACCCCGCCTCATGCCGCCGCCGCACAGTCTCGGGCCGTCCCGGCAGCATAAGGCGCGCGTCCCCACGGGCGCTGCGGGCGATGACCTTGCCCTTCGACACCACCGCCAGCCGGGCGGGGCGCAGGCGGACGGCTTCGGTGGGGGTGCTGGCGTCCAGAACCACGAGGGAGGCATCGCTGCCAACTTTCAACCCATAATCCTCCAGCCCCATGATCTGGGCGTTGACCTCGGTCACCATGGTGAAACAGCGGGCCATCTCATCGGGGTGGCTCATCTGCGCCACGTGCAGTCCCATGAAGGCGACGTCCAGCATGTCGCCGGTGCCAAGGGAATACCAGGGATCCAGCACGCAGTCCTGCCCCCAGCCGACGGGGATGTCCATCGCCTGCATTTCCTTCACCCGGGTAAGACCCCGGCGTTTGGGGAAAGTATCGTGCCGCCCCTGCAGCATGATGTTGATCAGCGGGTTGGGGATCGCGGAAATACCTGCCTCGGCGATCAGCGGCAGCAGTTTGGAGACATAGTAATTGTCCATCGAATGCATCGAGGTCAGGTGACTGCCCGCAACCCGGCCCTCTAGGCCCAGCCGCTGGGTCTCATAGGCCAGCGCCTCGATATGGCGGGACATGGGATCGTCTGTTTCATCGCAGTGGATATCGACCATCAGACCCCGCGCGGCGGCGATCTCGCACAGATCACGCATCGACTGCGCGCCGTCCGCCATGGTGCGCTCGAAATGGGGGATGCCGCCCACCACATCAACTCCCATATCCAGCGCGCGGATCACGTTCTCGCGGCCCGTTTTGGTGCGGTAAAGACCATCCTGCGGGAAGGCGACCAGCTGCAGGTCGATGTAATCTTTGACCTTCTCCTTCACCTCCAGCATGGCGGTGACGGTGTTGAGGTGATCTGGCGTTGTATCCACATGGGATCGGATCGCCAGCGTTCCCATTGAGGCGGCCCAGTCGCAATAGGTGAGGGCGCGCTCGACCATCTCATCCACGGTGGCAATGTCGCGCAGTTCCCCCCAAAGGGAGATCCCTTCCAGCAGCGTGCCCGAGGCGTTGAGCCGGGGTTTGCCATAAGACAGCGTTGCATCCATGTGGAAATGCGGGTCAACAAAGGGCGAGGAGACGAGATCTCCGCTTGCGTCGATCACCTCACCCGCTTCGGCATCGAGACGGGCCTCGATGGCGGTGATCTTGCCGCCTGTAATGCCGATATCGGCGGTTGTTCCATCGGGCAGGGTGCCGCCCTTGACGATCAGGTCGAACATCATCTTTCCCCCTTGTTGAAGGGCACCATCAGCGCCGCCGGGATCTCGGCGCGGCGGGACATCACCACCAGCGCCAGAATGGACAGGATATAGGGCATCATCAGGAAGACCTGATAGGGCACCACGGCCCCGATGCCGGTTTGTTGCAGGCGGATCTGCAGGGCGTCAAAGGCGGCAAACAGCACCGCGCCCAGCACCGCCTTGCCCGGTTTCCAGGCGCCAAAGACGACCAGCGCGATACAAATCCATCCGCGCCCGTTCACCATGTCGAAGAAGAAGCTATCAAAGGCCGACAGCGTCAGGAAGGCGCCGCCAATGGCCATGAAGCCCGAGCCGACCACCACCGCGCCCATGCGGATCGCGGTGACCGACAGGCCCTGCGCCGCCACGGCTTGCGGGTTTTCCCCGGCCGCCCGCACCGCAAGGCCCAAGGGCGTCCGGTAAAGGACCAGCGCCGTCAGCCCTGCCAGCACAAAGGCGGCATAGGTCAGCGGCGTCTGGGAAAACAGGGCAGGGCCTACGAGGGGCAGATCTGACAGAAGCGGGATCTCATAGGGCTGAAAGGCGGTGATTTTCGGCGGCGAAGACACCTCGGGCAGGATCACCCGGTAGGTATAGAAGGTCAGCGAGGTCGCCAGCAGCGTTAGCCCGACCCCGACCACGTGTTGCGACAGGCCAAAGGGCACTGAGAATACCGAATGCACCAGCCCCAGCATCATGCCGGTCAGCATGGCCACCGCGACCCCGCCCCAAAGCGGCAGGCCGCCCCAGACCGCGATCCAGCCTGCAAATGCGCCCGCGACCATGATGCCCTCGATGCCGAGGTTCAGAACGCCCGCGCGTTCGCAGATCAGCTCTCCGATGGTGGCAAAGATCAGCGGCGATGCGATGCGGATGGCGGCAGCCCAGAAACTGGCCGACAGCAGGATGTCGATGAGATCCATGTCAGTCCCTCCGCAGGCGGAATTTGGTGAGAAGGATCGCCAGCACCATGAACAACAGGGCCGAGGCGAGCATGATATCGGCAAGGTAACTGGGCACGCCTGCGGCGCGGCTCATGCTGTCGGCGCCGACAAAGATGGCGGCCACGAACAGCGCCGCGACAACCACGCCCAGCGGGTGCAGCAGCGCCAGCATGGCGACCACGATGCCGGTGTAGCCAAAGCCGGGGCTGAGATCGAGCGTCAGCGATCCCTTGAGGCCGGAGACCTCGGAAAAGCCCGCAAGACCGGCAAGGCCACCGGACAGCAGCGCGGTTTTGAGGATCACCTTGGTGACCGGGATGCCGGCGAAACCGGCGGCCTCGGCGTTCTGGCCGACGGCTCGCATTTCATAGCCCAGCGTGGTGCGGGTGTTGATCACCCAGACGGCAAGTGCCGCGATCAGCGCCAGCGCAAAGCCCCAGTGCAGGCGCAGCCCTTCGACGATGCGGGGCAGGCGGGCCTCTGGCAGCAGTCGCGCGGATTTGGGCCAGCCCATGCCCATGGGATCCTTCAGCGGTCCTTCGAGCAGGTAGCTGACAAACAGCAGGAAAATGAAGTTGAGGAGCAGCGTCGTCACCACTTCATCGACGCCCAGCCGGGTTTTCAAGAGGGCAGGACCCAAGAGAATCAGCGCCCCGGCCAGCATCGCAGAGATGGCGCAAAGCGCCAGCATCAGCGGCGCAGGCAGCGACAGGGCGCCGGTGCCCAGAACCACGGTGATCACCGCACCGGCATAGAGCTGCGCCTCGGCGCCGATGTTCCAAAGCTTGGCGCGGAAGGCCACCGCGATGGCCAGCCCGGTAAAGATCAGCGGTGTTGCGCTGTTCAGTGTCTCCAGAATGGCGAATTTCGATCCAAACGCGCCTTTCAGGATCAGGCCAAAGACCGCGAACGGATTGCCGCCCGCGATCATCGCCAGCAGGGCCGCCACCACAAAGGTCGCGGCGATGGCCAGCGCTGGCGGCAACACGCGCCGCCCAAGGCTGGGCGCTGCAATCGGTTCAAGCCGCATCGGTCATGTCCTTGTCAAAGCCTTCGCCCGCCATCCAGCGGCCCAGATCCTCGGGGCGCATGGTGCCACGGGCAAATTCCGGGCTGAGCCGCCCTTCGGAAATCACGTGGATCACATCCGACAGGCGCATGATTTCATCAAGGTCCTCAGAGATCAGCAGAACGGCGGCGCCGCGGTCGCGGGCCTTGGCTAGTTGTTCATGCACGTAGTTCACCGCGCCAATGTCCAATCCCCGCACCGGCTGGTTGGCCAGAATGATGTCTGGCGCGCCTTCGAGCACTCGGCCGAGGATCAGTTTTTGCATATTGCCGCCCGACAACAGGCGAATGCGGATATCGGGCCCCGGGCAGCGGATGTCGTAGCCCTTGATCAGGCTCTCGGCAAAGGCGCGGGCCTTTTTCCAGTTCATCCAGCCGCGCTGACTGAACCGGGTGGCGTAGGTTTCCAGGATCGCGTTTTCGGTCAGGTCGAAATCGGCGATGGTGCCGGTCTTGTGCCGGTCCTCGGGAATGCGGGCGACGCCGTTGGCGATGGCGGCGCGGGGCGACCAGCCCTGCGGTGCTTGCCCGTGCAGGGTGATGCTGCCGCTGGATGGGACGATGAGGCCGGAAATCAGATCCGACAGCGCCGCCTGCCCATTGCCAGATACCCCGGCAAGCCCGGTGATCTGGCCCGCACGCAGGTCCAGCGCTACCCGTGCCAGTCCCGGCGCCGATCCGGCGCCTGGCGTGGTGACTCCGCGCAATGACAGCAGCGGTGCGCCGGGGGTAGCGGGTGCGATGCTTGGCGCGCTGACCTCAGCGCCGACCATCAGCGCGGCGAGTTCCTCGCCATTGGTGTCTGCGGTGGCGCGCTCGGCCACCAGGCGGCCATGGCGCAGCACCAGCACGCGGTCGGAAATCGCCATGACTTCGTGCAATTTATGGGAAATGAAGATCACAGACAGCCCCGAGGCAATCGCCTCGCGCAAAGTGGCGAACAGCGCGTCGGCCTCTTGCGGGGTCAGAACCGCGGTGGGCTCGTCCAGGATCAGGATCTTTGCATCGCGGTAAAGCGCCTTCAGGATCTCGACCCGCTGACGCTCGCCCACGGTCAGGCGGCCGACCTTGGCGTCGGGATCGACCTTCAGGTGAAAGCGTTCCGACAGATCGCGGATGCGGGCCTTGGCGGCGGCGGGCCTCAGGCTGGCGGCGCCAAGGGCATCAACGCCCAGCACGATGTTTTCCCAGACCGTCAGGTTCCCTGCGAGGGTAAAATGCTGGTGCACCATGCCGACACCCGCATCCAGCGCCGCGCGCGGATTGCCCGCGGGCAGGGGCTGGCCGAACAGCTCGACTGATCCTTCATCGGCGGTGTACTGGCCGAACAGGATGTTCATCAGCGTGGTCTTGCCCGCGCCGTTTTCCCCCAAAAGCGCGATCACCTCACCCCGGTGCAGGGCAAAGCTGACGTCTTCGTTGGCGGTGACGGGACCGAACCGTTTCGTAATGTTCTGAAGGCGCAGGACAACCTGCGCCTTGTCTGTTTCTGTCATAGCCGAAAGGCCCGTATCAGGAGGATTTGGGTTCTTCGTCGTTGATCGCAACGGTGAAGGAACCGTCCTTGATCGCGGCGGTGCGGGAGGCAACCAGATCCAGCGCCTCTTGCGGGATCTTGCCTTCGAAGGTGCCATAGGGCGCCAGCGAACAGCCGCCTTCCTTCATGAAGGAATACATGCCGTAGTCAGCGGCGGTAAAGCTGCCGTCCTTGACCGCTGCAATGGCCGCATCCAGCGTCGGTTCGAAATGCCAGATCGCCGAGGCAACCACGGTTTCGGGGTAATCCGACTGGGTGTCGATGACGTTGCCGATGGCCAGAAGGCCCTTTTCCTTGGCTGCGTCTGACACGCCAAAGCGTTCGGCGTAAAGGATGTCGGCGCCGTTCTCGACCATGGCGAATGCGGTTTCCTTGGCCTTCGGCGGATCGAACCAGGAACCGATGAAGGAGACCTGGAACTTCATCTCGGGGTTCATCTCCCGCGCACCGGCCATGAAGGCGTGCATCAGGCGGTTTACTTCCGGGATCGGGAAGCCGCCGACCATGCCGATATTGCCGGATTTCGACATTGCGCCCGCGATAATGCCGGAAAGATAGGAGGCATCCTGAATATAATTGTCAAAAACAGATAGGTTCGGGATTGCCGGATCTTCCTTGAAGGAGGAGCCCATCAGGAAGGCCACATCGGGGTATTCGGCGGCAACTTCGCGCGCTTCGGCTTCGACACCGAAGATTTCACCGATGATCAGCTGGTAGCCTTGTTCGGCATATTCGCGCATCACGCGGGAATAGTCCGAGTTCGAGGTGTTCTCGGAATAGGTATAGCTGATGTCGCCGCGGTCCTGCGCGGTCAGGGCGGCCACATGGATACGGCTTACCCATTGCTGTTCGACCGGCACGGTATAGATGCCCGCGACTTTCAGCGGCTCAGAGGCCATCAGGCGGCTAGGCGCAGCAACGGCGCCTGCCGTCAGAGCAGCGGCAGCGCTGGTGGCCAGGAACTGGCGGCGCGATACGGCGCCCTTGAATTCATTTGTCATGGAACAATCCCCCTGTTGAATAAGCCCCTGAAACACGGGACAATTGTCCAATCGGTAGAAACACCGCGCCGATCAGGCAAGCGGTCATATGTTGGACATGTATCCTTCTGAGCCTTCGCCTAATTTGTGGGCAAAGGCAAGAATTTTCGCCACTCAAAACGTCAGATGGAGGATGCGGATGGGGGCGCCCCGCCCGTGGTTCGGGCGGGGTCTGGGGGGCTGGATCTACCGGTCAGGCACTCTCTTCTTCAAAGACGCCCGCGTATGCGATGCGCAGGTCGCGCTTCAGGATCTTGCCGCTGGCGTTCTTGGGCAGCGCCTCGACCAGGGCGATATGCTTGGGGCTTTTGAAATGGGCCAGGTTTTCACGGCAATAGTCCATCAGCGCCTCAATGCTGGTGTCTTCGCCCGGTTTGGCTACCACCACGGCGGTTACCGCCTCGATCCATTTTGGGTGCGGAATACCAAAGACCGCGACCTCGGCCACGGCGGGGTGGTGAAAGATGCATTCCTCCACCTCACGGCTGGCGACGTTTTCGCCCCCCGTTTTGATCATGTCCTTCTTGCGGTCGACCACATAGAGGTATCCTTCCTCGTCAAAACGGCCCAGATCACCCGAATGGAACCAGCCGCCCTGAAAGGCTTCGGCGGTCTTGGCGGGGTCCTTGTAGTAACCAAGGATCAGATGCGGGCTGCGGTGCACGATTTCGCCAATCTCGCCCACGGGTAGGTCGTTGCCATCGTCATCGACCACGCGGGTTTCGACGTTCAGCGCGGGCCGGGCCGAGCCGAGCTTGCTCAGCTGTTCATGCGGCAGCAGGATGGTGGCGACAGGGGCCATTTCCGTCTGGCCGTAGAAATTGAACAGGCCCAGGTTCGGCAGGCGGCTGGTCAGCTCCTCGATGATTGCCGTGGGCATGATCGAGGCACCGTAATAGCCCTTGCGCAGAGAACTGAGGTCGGTCTTGTCGAAATCCGGGTGGCGCAGCAGCGCGATCCAGACGGTGGGGGGACAGAACAGTTTGGTGACGCCCTCGGCGGCGATGGCTTCCAGCATCTTGCCCGGATCGGCGGCCTCCATCAGGATGCTGGTGGCACCCAGATACATGTCGGGCGTCAGGAAGCAGTCCAGCTGCGCGCAGTGGAACAGCGGCAGGCAGTGCAGCTCGATGTCGTCGGCAGCCATCTCTCCATCGCTGATGCAGCTGCCGTATTGCGCATAAAGCGCGTCCGAGGACAAAAGCGCGCCCTTGGGCCGGGATTCCGTGCCGCTGGTATACATCATCTGGATCGGATCATCGCCCGCGATCTCCACATACGGCGCGCTGTCGTCGGCATGCTCCAGCACGGTCTCGGCGGCTTCCCAGCCTGCGGGGACGGCGTCGGCGGCATGTGCAATCGACAGGCGGAACAGCATCGGCTGATCCAGCTGGGCGAGCGCCGCATCGGCAGTGGCACAGAGCGCGTCCTCGGCGATGATGGCCCGGGCGCCGGAGTGATCCAGGATATAGGCCACGTCTTCGGCGTTCAGCATGAAGTTGACGGGCGTCGTCACCGCCCCCAGCCGTGCCAGAGCCAGTCGGAACACCACGAAGGCGCGGTTGTTGTGGGACAGGAGCGCCACCCTGTCGCCCTTGGTGATGCCGCGCGCGGCCAGACCGTTGGCAGCGCGGTTCACCGCTGCATCGAGTTCGGCAAAGCTGTCGCGCTGCCCGCGGAACACCAGCGCGGTCTTCTGCGGCGTGCGGGCGGCGCTGCGGCGCAAGAGATCGCCCAGCTGCTGGCTGCGGGCACGGGCGATGGTGGCGGTAAGCTCCGCTTCGGTCTGTGTTGTCATTCTGTCCTCCCTGGTTCTGGCGAGATCCTGCCCGATGTCGCCGGGGCGTCAAGCCTTTGGACGGGCAGAACCCTCCGTCACGTTGCGTGCCTTTTGCAGGGCAAGGGGGGCGTTGTGGCTGCAACGGTAGGGGGCCCATCTGCCGGGGCTTTGTATTCGGGGTTGAGCCATGTCAAAGTTCAGGGCGCGCCGTGCCCCTATCGATGGGGGCCAAGAGGTGAACATGCCCGACGTCGTCTTCAGAACCAAGGACCTGACCAAGGTCTATGATACCGGCCAGCAAAAGGTGCATGCGCTGGCGGGGGTCGATCTTGAACTATACGCTGGTGAGCTGGTGGTGCTGCTGGGGCCGTCGGGCAGTGGCAAATCCACGCTGCTGAACATTCTTGGCGGGCTGGATCACGCCACCGATGGGCGCGTCTGGTTCCGCGATCAGGAGCTGACGGGCATGGGTGACCGGGGGCTGACCCGGTTCCGGCGCGATCACGTCGGGTTTGTCTTTCAATTCTACAATCTGGTGCCCAGTCTGACCGCCTGGGAAAATGTGCAACTGGTGACGGACGTGGCGCGCGACCCGATGCCGCCCGAAGAGGCGCTGAAAGAGGTCGGTCTGGGCAGCCGCATGGATCACTTCCCGGCGGAAATGTCCGGCGGCGAGCAGCAGCGCGTCGCCATTGCCCGCGCCATCGCCAAACGCCCCGAGATCCTGTTGTGCGATGAACCCACTGGGGCGCTCGACAGCAAGACCGGGGTGCAGGTTCTGGAGGCGCTGCGCCGTATCAACGAGAGCACCGGTACCACGACCGTGGTGATCACCCACAATGCCGCGATCCGGCAGATGGCGCATCGGGTGATCTGGTTCCAGGATGGCAAGATCCGTCTGGTGGAGGAAAACGCCACCCGGCTCGCCCCTGCCGAGATCGAGTGGTAGGGCGATGCAGGCGCTGGATCTCAAACTCTTGCGCAGTTTCCGCCGTCTTTGGGCGCAGGCGCTGGCCATTGCACTGGTGCTGGCCTGCGGGGTTTCGATCCTGCTGATGGCCTTTGGCATGGAGCGGGCTCTGGATGACACCCGCGCCGCCTATTACGAGCGAAACCGCTTCGCCGATGTCTTTGCCCGCGCAACGCGGGTGCCGGATCACGAGATGGGGCGGGTGCAGGCCATCGACGGCGTGCGCGCTGCCGAGGCGCGGGTCGAACACTACGCCATCCTCGATCTGCCGGAAAAGGTCGAGACGGTGACGGGGCTGGTACTGTCGCTGCCCGGAAATGGCGGGCCGTTGCTCAACGTGCCACTCCTGCGGAGTGGGCGCCTGCCGGATGCGGATGCCTCGGATGAGGTGGCGATCAATGATCCCTTTGCCCGCGCCAACGGGCTGCGCCCCGGCGACCGGTTCAGCGCCAACCTGAACGGCCAGCGGCGCGACCTGCGGGTGACTGGCACGGTGCTGTCGCCGGAATTCATCTATACTCTGGGGCCCGGTGCACTGCTGCCGGACAACGAAACCTTTGGCATTATCTGGCTGCCGGAACGGGTGGCCGAAGCGGCGTTCGATATGAAGGGCGCCTTCAACAGCCTGTCGGTCAAGCTCAACCCCGCCGCCCGGCAGGATGAGGTGATCGACCGGATCGACGATATTCTGGCGCCCTATGGCGGGCTTGGCGCGCATGGCCGCGACCTGCAGCTGTCGGATCAGTTCATCGACGCCGAGCTGAGCGAGCTGCGCAATACCGCGCTGATCCTGCCGCCGATCTTCTTTGGGATCACCGCCTTTCTGGTCAATATGGTGGTGGGGCGGATCGTGCTGCTGGAGCGCAGTGAGATCGGCCTTCTGAAGGCGCTGGGCTATTCCAACTATGAGGTCTGCCTGCATTATCTGCTGCTGGCTGGTCTGATCGCCTGCCTTGGGGTGCTCATTGGCTGGGCTGCGGGCACCTGGCTGTCGCGGTCGCTGGCGCAGATCTACGCGCAATTCTTCGAATTTCCCTATCTGATCTTCCACACGCGGCTTGATGCCTATGCGCTGTCCGGGGTGCTGGCGTTGCTGACCGCGGGTCTTGGCGCGGCGCAAAGCGCGCTGCATGTGGCCCGTATGGCGCCCGCGGTGGCGATGTCGCCGCCTGCGCCGCCCCGGTTCAAACGCAACCTTCTGGACCGGATGCTGACCCGGCTGCGTCCCTCGCAGGCGGTGATGATGATCCTGCGCAGTCTGGTGCGCTGGCCGGTGCGCTCGGGCCTCAGCATTCTGGGGCTGTCGCTGGCGGTGTCGGTGCTGGTGGCCTCGGGCTTTTTCCAGGACGCGCTGGACGAGATCATGGAGACCTCTTTCTATCAAGCGAACCGGCAGGATGCGGCGCTGATCTTTACGCCCGAGATCCCGGAAACTGCCCTGCCCGAGGTGGCGAACCTGCCCGGCGTGCTGCAGGCCGAGGGGCAGTTCTATCAGGCGGCGGTGCTGCGCCATGGCCATCTCAGCAAGGATATCTCGATCGAGGCCCGTCGCCCCGGCGCAGATCTGGCCCGCATTCTGGATGGCGACGGCCGGGTGGTGGAGCCGCCTGCAGGTGGCATCCTGCTGTCCGAACGGTTGGCCGGGCAATTGGAGGCGCGCGCGGGCGATGTGATCGAGGTCGAGTTCAAGGGCGGGCGCAATGAAACGCACATGGTACGGGTCTCGGGCACTGTGACACAGTACTTCGGCATCGGTGCCTATATGGACCTCGACACGTTGAGCGCGCTGCTGCGGCAGGCGCCGCGCATCACGGTGGCGCATCTGCGGCTGGATCAGAACGCGGTGCCAGAGCTGCACGCGCTTCTGAAGGAAACGCCCTCGCTCAGCGGGCTCAGCATGATGAGCGAGATCCGCCAGTCGTTCCGCGAAACCATCCGCGAGAATGTCATCGTGATGACCACGGTCTATGGCGTGATCGCAGTGCTGATCACGGTTGGGGTTGCCTATAACGGCGCCCGCATCCAGATGTCGGAACGCGCCCGCGAACTGGCCAGCCTGCGCATCCTGGGCTTCACCCGGGCCGAGGTTTCTTTCATTCTGGTGGGGGAGACCATGCTGCTGGCGCTGCTGGCCCAGCCGGTCGGATGGCTTCTGGGCGCGGGGATTGCGGCGCTGCTGGCACATGGGTCGTCCAGTGACCTCTATTCGATTCCACTGGTCCTGAAACCGGCGGGCTTTGCCACGGCCAGCCTTGTGGTGCTGGGGGCGGCGCTGGTGTCGGTGCTGCTGGTGCGGCGGCGTCTGGACCGGCTGGATCTGGTCCAGGTCATGAAAACGCGGGAGTAGAAAGACGATGCTGAGAACACGAACCGTTGTCATGGCCGCAGGGGCGGCGCTGGTTGCCGGAACCTTGGCCTTTGTCGCCATGCGGACCGATCCGGTGGCGGTGGATCTGCACCAGATCGGCACCGAGCCTTTGCAGGTGACGGTCAATGCCGATGGCAAGACCCGCATCCGCGAAATCTACGATGTCGCGGCGCCGATCACTGGCACCGCGCAGCGCGCGCCGGTGCGGGTGGGCGATAGTGTCGTGGCCGGGGAAACCGTGGTGGCTGTGCTGACGCCCGCCGCCGCAAATCTGCTCGATGCGCGCAGCCAGGCCGAAGCCGAGGCCGCCGTGCGCGAGGCCGAGGCAGGACTGGCGGTGGCGCGCAGCAAGATGCGCCAGGCCTCGGAAACGTTGACTCTGTCGGAAAGCGAATTCCGCCGCGCAGATACGCTGGTGCAGCGCGGCGTGGTCTCCCGCACCCGGCTGGAGGAGCTCGAACAGAAGCTGCATATCGACCGGGCGGCGATGACGGCGGCAGTGTCGGCGCTGGAAATGGCCAAGGGCACGCTGGATCGCGCCCGCGCTGCGCTGATCGAACCCGGCGCCGCCGAGGCGGGCCAGACCTGCTGCCTGACCGTGACCGCGCCGATGTCGGGGCAGGTGCTGACCGTCGATGTGCTGAGCGAACAGACCGTCCTGGCCGGAACCCGGCTGATCTCCATCGGGGACCCCGAGGATCTGGAGATCGTTGCCGATCTTCTGTCCAGCGATGCTGTGCGGCTGAAGGAAGGCGACCGGGCCATCGTGGAACGCTGGGGCCGCGATGCGCTGCTGGAAGCGCGGGTGCGGCGCATCGAACCGGCAGCCTATACCAAGGTCTCCGCCCTCGGGATCGAGGAACAGCGGGTCGATGTGATCCTCGACCTGACCTCTGCGCCCGAAGACTACGCGGGCATGGGCGATGGCTATGCCGTCTTCCTGCGGATCGTCGAATGGGAAGGGACGGATGTTCTGTCGGTGCCGCTGAGCGCGGTATTCCGTCAGGGCGCAGGCTGGGCGGTCTTTGTCAATGAGGCGGGCATCGCCCGGCGCAAAGCTGTGAGGCTGGGCCGCCGCAACGACCGCAGCGCCGAGGTGCTGGAGGGGCTCTCCCCCGGTGATCAGGTCATCCTGCACCCTTCGGACCTGATCTCGGACGGCAGCGCAATCGCGCCGCGCCCGGATCAGAGTTGAACCATGCTGGGCTGACCGCAGTGGCGGCTCAGTCCAGATCCGCTGCGAAGGTTTCGATCAGCTTGTGCTTCAGGATCTTACCCGTCGGGGCAGCAGGCAGCTGCAGGGTCAGTACCACTCGCGAGGGACGTTTGTAGCCCGACAGCCGCTCGGCCACATGCGCCTTCAGCGTGGCCTCATCGGTGGCAGCAAGATCGGCCACCTGCACAAAGGCCAGCACCTCTTCATTGCCATCCGCCGCGCGGCCCACCACGGCGCTTTGTACCACGGCGGGGTGATCGTTCAGGGCTGCCTCAACCTCTTGCGGGTAGACGTTGAAGCCTGAGCGGATGATGATTTCCTTGCTGCGCCCGACGATATGCAACCGGCCCTGTTCATCGAACCGGCCGATGTCACCTGTGCTGAGCCAGCCATCCGCGTCGATGGTGGCGCGGGTGGCCTCGGGGTTGCGGTAATAGCCGACCATGACATGCGGGCCACGGGCCTCGATCTCGCCGGTTTCGGCGCCGTCCTTGATGCGGGCCTCGGTACCGGGCAGGGCGGTGCCGACGCTGGTGTCGGGATCGCCGATCAGATTGGTGGTGGCCGACAAGCCGGCGGTGCATTCGGTCATGCCATAGCCGTTCTGCAGCGCCAGACCGTAAAAGGCCTCGGCGTTGCGTTTCCAGGCCGGGTCCAGCGGCGCCGCCCCGGAAGAGACATAGCGCAGCTTGCTGCCTTCAAGTTTGCTGACGCCCTGTTCGCGGGCGTATTGCATCAGCAGGGCGTGCATCTGAGGCACGGCGGGCAGCACGGTGACGCCATCCTGCAGCGCCTCATAAAGAGCGGCGGGCGTGAAGCGGGCCTGCAGCCGCACCGCAGCCCCGGCGCGGGCCGAGGCGACGATCATCGAGGCCAGACCAAAGACATGGGTGACAGGCAGTCCGCCATAGACCTGATCGCCGGGCTTGATCCCGCGCAGATTGGCCGAGGCCTGCCCGGCAAACAGCAGGTTTGCGTGGCTGAGCATCACGCCCTTGGGGTCGCCGGTGGTGCCGGTGGTATAGAGCATGACCGCGATCTGCTCCGGCCCGTCCTGAACCGGTTCCGGCGCGCTGGGACCAGCCACGGCAATGGCCACCTGACCATAAAGTCCATAACGGCTTTGTGCCTCCAGCCGGAGCGCATGGGCGGCGGCGTCCTTTGACGAGGCGGTGGTCAGGACGATCACGCGCGGTGTGGCATGGGAGGTGACGCGGGTGATTTCATCCGCGCTCATCCGGGCATTGACCGGCACCGCCCAGGCGCCGATCCGGCTGCAGGCAAACAGGAAAGCCACAGTCGCCGCCGCGTTTTCCGACACGATCAAAACCCGGTCCCCTGGCGCCACGCCTTCGGTGCGCAGATCCGCCTCGGCGTCCTTGCTGGCCTGCTGCAATTCGGCATAGCTCAGCGGGCGCCCGTCGAAATCAATAAGAGCCAGCGCCTCGGGAGAGGTCACGGCCCAATGCTCAACGGTTTCGTGGATGCGGGTATAGTTGGTCATGGGCTGGGTCCGGGGTCAAAAGTGAGTGTCAGGAGCGGTGCGCGCGGGTCAGTCTTTAGCAGCAGAGCCGCCGTTCAGCCGGTCGGTGGGAACCCGGCGAAATACCCCGTTCGAGGTGGCGATCAGGGTGCCGTCTTCTGCCTCCAGCCGCCCGGCGATGAACAGGGTGCTGCGCCCGCCGCCGGTGATCTGCCCGGTTGCGGTAACCCGTCCGGCATAGGCGGGGGCGATGAACTGGGTGGTCAGGGAGATGGTCAGAAACGGCGCGCGTCCCGTGGGATCGACGCTCATCGAGCCGGTGGCGCCGCTGGCGCTGTCCAGCAGCGTGGTGGCGATGCCGCCGTGCAGAACTCCGTGGCGGTTCAGGTGCGTTTCGTTGAGGTCCAGCCAGCAGCGCGCGCCGCCATCACCTGCGCTGTTGCTGACGTCCAGAACATAGCCGATCAGGCGCTGCGGGCCGGTTTCGGAATGGATGATCAGGTCGTCAGTGGACATTGAAGGCTCCTTGGTCTGCGGGGGCTGGACTGCGCCGGTCGCGGGCACAACACGGGCGCGCGCAGCCGATTTTGCGGCACCTTAGCAGGGCCGTCGATCATTTCAATAATTAAAATGCAATTCCGATATGCGGAATTATCCGCGTTGGACAAGCGCCGGGCTTTTGCCTGTCATTCGCTCTAGCGTACGCACGGCGGCCTGCAGTTTCGGTCCCACTTCGTTCTCCATCCGCTCGACCGTCAGCATCTCGGGGGTGGCGCCGCAGGTGAAGACTACGGGCTCGTCGAATTCATGGCTGCGGAAGGGAACGGAAACCGCGTTGACCGTACTGGCATAGCGTAGCCCGTGCCCGGCAATCACGAAGCCCCGGGCGACCAGCTGCGAATAGGCATCCTCGCGCAGGCTGGCTACGGTGACGTCGGAATCCTCGACCATTTCGCCATAGGTGTCGACGTAGCTGGCGAATTCCCTATCCGACTGGGCCGCGAGTTGCGCCTGTCCCGAGGAGGAATGCGTCAGCGGGATACGGTGACCGACCTCCAGCCAGATCGATGACGCCTGATGCGGGCGCCAGGTCTTGGTCAGCAGGATCTTCTGATCGTCTCGCACCCCGATCAGAACCAGGGTGCCGGTTTCATCCGCCAGCGGCTGCATGATGTCGGTGGCCGTGTCCACAAAGGACACCGAAGCCGCCGCTACATTGCCAAGGGCCAGCAGGGCCGGGCCGGGGCGATACCGGTCATGCCGGTGCCCATGCGACAGGTAGCCAAGCGCCTGCAGGGTGAAGGTCAGCCGCGACACGGTGGATTTCGGCAGACCGGTGCGCTCGGACAGTTCCTGATTGCTGAGCCCGTCATCGCTGGGCCTGAAGGCGCGCAGAACACTCATCCCGCGCGCCAGGGTGGTTGCAAACCGGCGATCCGTCGGAGCTTCCTTGGCCATATGTGTCAATCCCGTCATGTTTTGCTTCAGACCGGATTACATCATCGAGTTCGGTAGAAGCAACGAAATCGCGGGAAAGGCCATCAGAAGGATCAGGACAATGACGTCGACGGACAGAAACCGTGCGATTCCGGCAAAGATCCGGTCGATCGGCGCGTCCTTGCCCACCACATTGGCGATGACAAAGACGTTGAGACCCACCGGCGGGGTGATCAGGCCGATTTCCAACAGCTTGATGATCACGACGCCGAACCAGATCAGGTCCATCCCGTAGGTTTCCACCAACGGCACCACCAGCGGCAGGGTCAGAACCATGATCCCGATGGGATCAAGGAACATGCCCAGCAAAAGGTAGATCAGCGCAATCGACAGCAGCAGCCAGAACACCGACAGCTCGGCCTGGGTCACCACATCGACAATCGCGGGGGCGACGCCAGTCAGCGCCACGAAGGCGACAAAGATCTTGGCGCCAGCGGCGATGAAGAAGATCGACGCGGTCTGCAGGCAGGTTTCGCGGAAGGCCTCCCAGATCGAGGTCAGGGTCAGCTTGCGCTGCAGCACACCAATCAGCACCGCAAGGCTGAGACAGACAGCTGCTGCCTCGGTCGCGGTGAAGATGCCGCCGTAGATGCCGCCGATGATGACGATGAACAGCACGAAGGCAGGCCAGGCCAGTGCCGCGGCGCGGAACCTGTCGGCATAAGAAATCTCGGCCGTGTCCACCGGGGCGGCCGCCGGGTCGCGTTTGACCCAGATAAAGATCACCAGAACGAAACCGGCGAGGGTCAGAAGACCGGGCAGGATGCCAGCGACGAACAGCCGGTTGATCGAGGTTTCGGTGAAGATGCCGTAGATGATGAACAGAACGCTGGGCGGGATCAGGGATCCCAGGGTGCCGCCCGCTGCGACCGATGCGGTGGCCAGGCGGTTGTCATAGCCCATGCGCAGCATTTCCGGCGTGCAGATCCGGCCCATGGTCGAAGCGCAGGCAATCGAGGATCCGGTGATCGCGGAAAAGCCGCCGCAGCCCATAACCGAGGCCATGGCAACGCCGCCGGGCACCGCCGACAGCCAGACCCGCGCTGCGTGGTAGATCCGCGTGGTGATATCGGCCTTATAGGCGATATGCCCCAGCGCGATGAACAACGGTATCATCGACAGATCGTAGGAGTGAATAAGGTCGAAGGAGTTGGAGAACACCATTGAGGTGGTCGCCCGGATGGCGCGTTCTGGCATGAAGGTGCCGGTGCGGAAGGCGAAGATGCAGAAGGTGCCGACGGCCGCAACAGCGGCAAGGGTGAAGCTGATCGGCACCCGCAGCGCCAGCAGGATCAGAACGGCGGCAAAGGCAATCAGCCCAATCGTAGAGGCGTCCATCAGTCCAGTCCCTCGGCATGTGTGTCGGCAAAGCTGTAATCGCCCGCGCGGATGGCGCGGATGTCCTGCACCACCAGCACCAGAAGGCGCAGCCAGCACAGGGAAATCCCGATCAGGAAAATCAGGCGGCCGGGCCATTTCGGCAGTTCCAGATCGCCGTAGAAAAACCCGCCCGAGGTAAAGTTATGGGCAAATTCGCGCCCGCCGGCATAGATCAGCGGCATCAGGGCAAAGAGACCTACGATCGAGCCGAAGACCGCCAGCCAGGCCTGTGCCCGGGGCGGCAGGCGGTTGGCGAGGAATTCGACCGCTACGTGGCTGCGCGCCAGGGTGGCAGCGGCCAGCGGCAGCACGATGGCGGCGACCATCAGTTCGCGCACGATGACGATCGTGTCGGGCAGGGCCACGTTGAATATGGCCCGCGAAAATACGCTGGCGGTGATCATCAGCCCCAGGGCGATGACGGTTGCCACCGCAAGGTTCAGCAGGAAAGTTTCCAGTGCTTTCAGCATCAGAGCCTCGTGTGGGTCAGGCATTGCAGGAGAAAAAGCGGGGGCGGCAAGAGGCCCGCCCCCGCAGTCGTTGGTCCCGGTGTGGTGTTGCCACCAGTCATGAGGAGGCGGGACCTACGGTTTAGCGGGTCCAGGGGTAACCCTTGCTGTCACGCTCTTCGGTGTATTTGGCGATCAGGCCGCGGTATTCCTCCAGGAGGGCCGCACCATCCATGCCGGATGCGTTCATCTGCTCAACCCAGGCGTCGATGTGCTTGGTACCGGCGGCGACCAGCTTGGCACGCTCTTCCTCGGGCAGGGTGAAGACCTCGATACCCTTTTCCTTCATGGTTTCGATGGCAGCATCGTTCGCGGTGGTGATCAGACGACCGAATTCATCCGCCATGCCGCGACCGGCATCCAGCAGGACCTGCTGCTGGTCTTCGGAAAGGCTGTCAAAGACGTCCTTGTTCATCAGGATACCAAGACCGCCGACCTGACCCCAGTTCAGCAGGGTGTAGTTGTCCATGACTTCCTGCTGTTTCAGGGCGGTGACAGCGTAGGAATAACCTTGCGAGCATTCCAGCAGACCGGTGTCCAGACCTTGGTAGGCCTTGTAGATGCTCATGTTGACCATGTTGCCGCCAAGCTCGCCGAAGACCTTGCCATAAGCGCCGGTGCCGCGGATCTTGCGGTCCTTGATGTCTTCGACCGAACGGATCGCATCGCCGGTGCAGCCGATGTGCACGGCGGAGGTGGTGAAGGTGCCGATGTAAACGAGGTTCTTCTTGGCCAGATCCTCGGCAATCACCGGGGAAGAGCGCATCAGTTCATCCGTGGCGCGCATGCCGACCCAGGCGTCGGGGTTGTCGAGCGGCAGATCCGCGATGCCATAGGACTGCATTTCCTGCGGGTAGTAGACTGCGATCACGGTGCCGAGGTCAGCAACGCCGTCACCGATGGATTGCACGGCGGCATTGGCCTTGAACAGGGCGCCGCCCCATTGCACGTCCACCTTCAGATCGCCGCCCGAGGTCTCGCCGACGGTATCGGCGAACCATTGCAGCGCGGCGGCACGGGCGCCGCGATTCGGGCCGGCCTCGCCGTGGATCAGGGTGGTCTGCGCCGAAGCAACGCCGGCAAAGGCCATCAGCGCAGCGGGCAGCAGGGCGGATTTCAGGCGTGATTTAAACGGGGTATTCATGACGGTCTCCTCCCAGAGATATTCCACTATGTAGAATTAAGTTCCGATATAGGGAAATTCTTGGCTGATCATGGGGAGAAAGGCAACAGGATTCTTGTGTCGATTGGCGCAGGCGGCTGACGCAAGGTCAGTTGCTGCATCGCAGCACTGAGGGTGCAGGCGGAGGGCTTCAGCCTCAAACCTGCAGAAATCCAATGGAAAACGGGAAAGGGGTGGAAATTCAGCCGAGAAAGTCGCGGTCGCGGGCGTTCTTCAGCGTTTCCTGTGGGGTACATCCATAGCGTGTCTTGTAGTATTGTGAGAACCGCCCGAGATGGGTCATGCCCCAGCGTTCGGCCACTTCGGTGACGCTGGCCTCGCGCCGCCCCTGCAGCAGATCCTCGTGTGCCCGCTGCAGGCGGATGTCACGCAGATAGGCCATGGGCGCCATCGACAGGAAGCGTTTGAACCCCAGTTGCAGGTTGCGCGCGCTGACCCCGGCATAGGCGGCGATCTCGTCGATATCCAGCGGGCGGTCGAGGTTGGCCAGCATATAGGCCTGCGCCCGGCGCACATGGCCGGGAATGACCGAAGAGGTCACCCGCCGCAGCTGGCCGGAATAGTTGTGCCGGTGCGCCTCCAGCAGGCCGGTCATCACCGTGTTTTCCATGTAATGCGTCAGCAGCGGGCTGGGATTTGCCAAAACGGCGGACGGGGCAGGGAATGGGGCGCTGGGGGGCAGGGCAGGATCCCGCGCCTGTTCCGCATCCGCCACCAGAAGATGCACCAGACGCAGCAGCCGGGTCCCGGCGGCGCTGGTCAGATCCAGCGCCCCTTCGAATGCGATGGGTTGATCGGTGGTGAGGCCGAGATTGGCATTGGCGTGGGCCGTCAGCGCCCGGCGGCTGATCTGCAACAGCAGCTGTTTGCAGCCTTCCTCCCAGATCATCGTGGTTTCCCGGTGTGGGTTCAGCACCGCCGCCCGCCCCGCATCGCTGGTATAGCGATCGGTGCCATTGACGATGGCGGCGCTGCCGCTGACCGGGATCTGCACCAGATAGAACTGATCCAGACATCCCGGTGCGATCTGCGTCTTGGCGCCATATTCGATGTAGTTCAGCGACACGCGCTCCCCTGGCACATGGTGATGCCGCGCCTGGAATGGCGCCTTGCCGATGGTATTGAGCTGATGCGGACAGAAAATGCGGCCGACGGCCTCCCGGGCCTCGTCCAGATCGTGGGTGCGGAACCGCGCAAACCGCGCAAGCGGTACTGCCGGTTCCCGGAATGTCTCCTGCGGGCCTGGCATCTGTCGTCCTGTTGAACCTGCCCCTGCATAGCACGGGTTCCGCCATTCCACCTAGGGCGACGCAGATTTCTTCGTTTTTTGGATAATGGCTGCGCCTATCGGATAGCCGGAGACCGATGCGGCGGGAAACCTGTCTTTCACAACTGCACAAGAACCACAACAGCACGACAGGGATATGACAGATGAAGGGACTGGACGGCAAGGTTGCCATCATTCCAGGCGGCGCCACCAAGATCGGCGCAGCCATCGCACAGGCGTTCCGCGCCGCGGGCACAAAGGTAATGATCGCCGACATCAATGAAGAGGCAGGTCAGGCGCTGGTGGGCGATGGTATTGCCTTTTGCAAGACCAACCTGCGCGAGGACGATGACATCGCGGCGCTGGTCGCGGCCACCAAGAAAGAATTCGGGCGCATCGACTTTCTGGTCAACGTGGCCTGTTCCTACCTCGACAACGGCGCGGAATCGACCCGGGCGGAGTGGCTGGAAAGCCTTGATGTGAACATCGTCGGCTCGGTCATGCTGATGCAGGCCGCGCGCGAAGAACTGGCCAAGAACCGCGGCGCCATTGTCAATTTCGGCTCGATCTCGGCGCGCGTCGCGCAAAAGGGTCGCTGGCTCTATCCGGTCTCCAAGGCGGCAATCCTGCAGCTGACGCGCAACCAGGCGATGGATCTGGCGCCCGATGGCATCCGCGTCAACGCGGTCAGCCCCGGCTGGACCTGGTCCAACATCATGGATGAGCTGACCGGCGGCGACCGGGAGAAAACCGACAGCGTGGCCAAGCCGTTCCACCTGCTGGGGCGCACCGGCAACCCCGAGGAAGTCGCCAATTCGGTGCTGTTCCTCTGCTCGGACGAGGCGGGCTTCATCACCGGCACCGATATCCGCGTCGACGGGGGCTATACCGCGATGGGGCCGGAACGCGACGAAGAAGCCATCGCCCAGCTGATGGCCTGAGCCTGCGCACAAAAACAAACCGACAGGGAGTAACAACCATGAGAAAGATCACCATCATCGGTGGCGGCCAGTCCGGACTGCAACTGGGGCTTGGTCTGTTGAAACAGGGCTACAAGGTCCGCATCGTGCAGAACCGCACCGCCGAAGACATCAAGACCGGCCGCGTCATGTCCAGCCAGTGCATGTTCGGCGAATCGGTACAGAACGAGCGCGATCTCGGTATCGATTTCTGGACCGAGGACCAGTGCCCCCCGGTCGAAGGCATTTCCTTTGCCGTGCCGCACCCCGAAGAGGCAGGCGCCAAGGCAATCGATTGGACCGGGCGGCTGGACCGCTTTGCCTATTCGGTGGACCAGCGGGTCAAGATCCCGGTCTGGCTGGAGGAGTTCGAACGCCTCGGCGGCCAGCTGGTCATCAAGGAAGCCGGCATCAGCGATCTGGAGCTTTATGCGCGTGAAGACGATCTAGTGCTGGTCGCCTCGGGTAAGGGCGACGTGGGTCGGCTGTTCGAACGCGACGCGGAAAAATCCCCCTATGACAAGCCGATGCGCGCGCTGGCGCTGACCTATGTCACCGGCATGACCCCGCGCCCCGATCATTCGGCGGTCTGTTTCAACCTGATCCCGGGCGTTGGCGAATATTTCGTCTTCCCGGCGCTGACCACCACCGGCCCTTGCGAGATCATGGTGTTTGAAGGCGTGCCGGGTGGTCCGATGGATTGCTGGGGCGATGTGAAATCCCCCGAACAGCATCTGGCGAAATCCAAAGAAATCCTGTCGACCTTCCTGCCCTGGGAGGCCGAGCGTTGCACCGATATCGAACTGACCGACGACAACGGCATCCTCGCGGGCCGCTTCCCGCCGACAGTGCGCAAACCGGTGGCGACGCTGCCCTCGGGCGCCAAGGTTCTGGGCATCGGCGATGCGGTCTGTCTCAACGATCCGATCACCGGGCAGGGGTCCAACAACGCCTCCAAGGCGGCCAAGGTCTATATGGACCGGATCCTCGCGCGGGATGATCTGCCCTTTGACGAGGCCTGGATGCAGGGCACCTTCAACGCCTATTGGGACTATGCGCAATGGGTGGTGAACTGGACCAACATGATGCTGCTGCCGCCGCCGCCGCATGTGCTCAATATCATGGGCACCGCCTGCGCCGAGCCGCGTCTGGCCAACCGGATCACCAACGGGTTCGACGATCCGCGCGACTTCTTCCCGTGGTTTGCCGATCCGCAGGCGGCAGAGGCCTATCTGTCGCAATTGCAGGCGGCCTGAGGCATGGGCATGAGCGTCGATCCAGCCAGCTTCCGTTCGGCGATGGCGCGGTTCCCGGGGGCGGTGACGGTGATCACCGCCCTGTCGGGGCCAGATGCGGGCCGGGAACGTCGGGGCATCACCGCCACCGCCGTTTGTTCGGTTTCGGCCGAGCCGCCCAGCCTTCTGGTCTGCGTCAACCGCGCCACCGGCACTGGCGCCGCGATCCGGGACACCGGGCGGTTCAATGTCAACTTGCTGGCCAAACCCGATGGCCTGCTGGCCTTGCAATTCGCGGGGCAGGGCGGGGTCACCGGCGAAGAGAAATTCGCCGAGGGCGATTGGCAGGAGGACTCCCGCGGCCTGCCACGCCTTGCCTCTGCGCTATTGTGTTTTTCCTGCGAGGTACGCGAAGCGACCGAGGCGGGCAGCCATACGGTATTCATCGGTGAGATCACCGATATCGCCCACGGCGATGGCGAGCCGCTGCTGTATGAACGGTCGGGGTTCCAGTGCCTCGCCCCGATCTGAAGACCGGTTTCCGGGCGCGTCAGTAACCGCGCGCCCGGTCCACCTCGTGCAGCAGCGCCTGACCGGTGCCAAGGCGGCGCAGGTTCTCCACCACATCCCCCAGTGCATCCCCCAGATGCCAGCCCGACACATGCGGGGTGATGGTCACACGCGGGTGGCGCCACAGCGGATCATCTTGGGGCAGGGGTTCCGTGCACAGGACATCCAGCACCGCATGACCGGGCGTGCCGCGATCCAGCGCTGCGATCAGGGCGGCCTCGTCGATCAGATCGCCGCGCCCGGCATTGATCAGCACCGCGCCGGGCTTCATCGCCGCCAGCAGTTCCGCATCCATCAGCCCGCGCGTATCGGCGGTCGAGGGCAGGATGGCGCAGACATAATCGCATTGGCCCAGCATCTGCGGCAGTGCCTCTGCGCCGTGGTGACAGGTGATGCCTTCAATCTCCTTGGGGGAGCGGCTCCAGCCGTGAACCTGAAAGCCAAGGCTCGCCATCAGCCGTGCGGTCAACCCGCCGATATGGCCGAGGCCAAGAACGCCGACCGTTGTCACATGGGTGCGTTTCGGGGCCACCGAATCCCATTCAGCCCGGGCCTGCGCCGCCGCGTGATGCAGGAGATTGCGCTGTTCGCGCAAAATATAGGCGAGGCAGTATTCCGCGATTTCGCGCGCGGGTTCTTCCGGCTTCAGCCGTGCCACGCGCACATGCGGCGCCACGGTGGGGTGATTGACGATGGTTTCGACCCCGGCGCCCAGTTTCTGCACCAGTTGCAGATTGGGCAGCTGTGCGGCGATGTCGGTTTTCAGCGAAGAAACGGCCAGCATGGTGATCTCATCCAGGTTGCCAGGGTTTGAGGCCGGGCGGATATCCGCGCCGGGGCTGAGCGCGCGCAGCTCTTCTGCCAGCTCTTCTTCGGTGAACCAGCCGCCATGTCCGATGCTGATAAGTAGTGCCATTCGCTCTGTTTCCTTCCGTTACTTCCGTACCGTCAGCCTGTTACGTTCCGTCACAGTGCTGGACAGCGTTCGCGCGACTAAGCCATGATTTCAGCCAAAGCGAAAGGCGCAGGGAGGAAGGTCATGGATATGAATTTTGGGATGCGGGACGAGAACCGCAAGCTGCTGGATCGGGTCGCAGCGATGGTGCGCGATGAGATCATGCCGCTGGAAGCCGAATACCAGGCTGAGATCGGCAAGGGCGACCGCTGGGCCTATACCGAACGTCAGGCCGAGATCCTTGAAGGGCTGAAGGCCAAGGCGAAAGCTGCCGGTCTGTGGAACTTCTGGCTGACCGACAGCGACCGTGGCTTTGGCCTCACCACCGTGGAATATGCCCACTTTGCCGAGGAAATGGGCAAGACGCCGCTGGGCTCCGAAGTGTTCAACTGTTCAGCTCCCGATACCGGCAATATGGAAGTCTTCGAGCGCTACGGTACCGAAAAGATGAAGAAGGAATGGCTGGCGCCGCTTCTGGAGGGGGAAATCCGCTCCGCCTATCTGATGACCGAGCCGGAAGTTGCATCTTCCGATGCCACCAATATCGACATGTCCTGCGTACGCGATGGCGATGATTATGTCTTGAATGGTGAAAAATACTGGGCCTCGGGTGCGGGCGATCCGCGCTGCAAGGTCTATATCGTAATGGTGCGCACCGGCGGTGATGATCTGCCCAAGCACGGGCGCCATTCGATGATCGTGGTGCCTGCCGATGCGCCGGGCATCGAGATCCTGCGCCCGATGGAGGTCTTCGGCCACGATGATGCGCCCCATGGCCACATGCACCTGCGCTTCACCAACGTGCGCGTTCCGGCCGAGAACCTGCTGGTTGGTGAAGGACGCGGCTTCGAGATCGCCCAGGGACGTCTTGGGCCGGGCCGTATCCACCATTGCATGCGCTCGATTGGTCAGGCCGAGTCGGCGCTGGAGCTGATGTGCCGCCGCTCGCTCGAGAAAGAAGCCTTTGGCAAGAAGCTGGCGCAGCTGGGGGCCAACTACGACATCATTGCCGAATGCCGCATGGAGATCGAGATGGCGCGGCTTCTGTGCCTCAAGGCCGCCTGGATGATGGATCAGGGCGATGCGCGCGCTGCCGCGCCGCATATCTCGCAGATCAAGGTGGTTGCCCCGCGCGTCGCGCTGAAGGTGCTGGACGAGGCGATGCAGATGCATGGCGGTCAGGGCATTTCCCAGGACACGCCGCTGGCCATGGGCTGGACCTGGCAGCGGGCGCTACGCTTTGCCGATGGGCCGGATGCGGTGCACCGCCGTCAGGTGGCACGGACCGAACTGAAGAAATACACGCAGGAAAAGGTCTGAACCTGATGTCAAAGGCGCAGTCGCCGAACGCCCTGTCGGCGGCGCCGTTCTTTTCCCAGCGCACCGATGGCGCTTTTGTCGGCAATGACCCGGCCCGGGGGCCCTGGTCCCCGGATCATTGCCACGCCGGTCCGGTCACCGGGCTGGTGGCGCGGGCGGCAGAGCAGGCGGTGGGGCCGGGCAAGATGCTGACCCGGCTCACCCTCGACATCCTGCGCCCTCTGCCGCTGGCGGGGCTTTGGGTGGCGGCGGAAACCACCCGCCACACCCGGACGCTGGCAACCACTTCGGTGACGGTCCACGATGACGGCGGAACGCTCTGCGTGCGGGCCTCTTCGATGCATCTGGTCGAGAAGGATCTGGGGCAGGTGCCGACGGCGCCGGTCACGCCCTTGCGGCTGGAGGAGGCCACGCCTGGCGATTTCACCGTCGGCGCCGGGCTGCACGACAGGCCCTATTTCGGGCAGTTTCTGGATGTTGCCTACCCACCGGGGGCGGGCTTTGGCCCTGGCCCTAAGGCGATGTGGATGCGCACGACGACCCTGCTGGAGGGAGAGGAGCAGTCGCCGATCCAGTCGCTCTGCGCGCTTGCCGATTGCGGCAATGGCATTTCCTGGAACGCGCGTCCGGCCGAGATGGGTTTCATGAACACCGACCTGACCCTGCATGTGCACCGCGCCCCGGAAAGCGACTGGCTGGCCTCCGATTCCGTGTCGCATTGGCACGGCACCGGCATCGGCATGTCGCAGTCGGTCCTGCAGGACACCAAAGGGCCGGTCGCAACCGCCTTGCAGACTTTGGTGCTGCACCCGCCCGCCTGAGGTTGCGGTGGGGCAGGGGCTCTCCCGCCTGTTTGCAGCATTCTGCGAATGCTCCGCACAGTTGGGCGTGGCGCCGCTGGCGCGGCGCAGGGCTGCTGGGGAAGCGGTTCAGGGGCAGGTCTGCCCTGAACGCGCGCCTTCGATTGTGAGTTTGAAATGCCGCCTCAAGGGTAAACCGCGCGTGCCGCGCGGCGGCAGGGCCGCCCTTGACCCGGCGCGTGAGGCTCGGAACCGCGCCGCGTTAGCGGCGCCCGGCCCAAGGCTTTGCTTTGCATCTGTGATGCAGGGAAAAGGCGCGGGAGCCTGCCCCCTCGTGCCATGGTGGGGCGTTTTGGTTATTCGGCGGCAAAGACCGGATCGGGGTAACCGACGCGGGCCAGATAGAGGCCATGTCCGGGGCAGACCGGGCCACAGGCGGCGCGATCGCGGGCTTCAAGTGCTGCCTTTACGTCGGCGGCGGACCAGCTGCCTGCGCCGACCCGTTCCAGCGTGCCGACGAAGCTGCGCACCTGATTGTGCAGAAAGCTGCGGGCGCGCACGTGGAAATGGATTTCCGGTCCGGTGAAGCCGTCGACCCGCTCCACCGTCAGCTCGTCCAGGGTTTTGACCGGGCTGGCGGCCTGGCAGATGGTGGAGCGGAAGGTGGTGAAATCGTGGTGCCCGATCAGGTGATCTGCGGCCTGCTGCATCGCATCGGCATCAAGTTCATGCGGCACCTGCCAGACCTGGCCTGCCTCATGGGTGGCCGGGGCGCGGCGCATCAGGATGCGGAAGAGGTATTGCCGCTCGACCGCCGAGAACCGCGCGTGCCAGTCATCGGTGACCCTTGCGCAGGCGGTGATGGCGACCGGATTGGGCTTCAGGTGGAAGTTCAGCGCTTCTGACAGGCGGAAGGGATCCCAGTCTTTCTGCAGATCGCAATGCGCCACCTGGCCCAGCCCGTGCACTCCGGCATCGGTGCGCCCGGCGGCGGCGATGGTGTGATCCCCAGGCTCCAGTCGCGCCAGCGCAGCCTCGATCGCCCCCTCCACAGAGGGGTGTTCCTTTTGCCTTTGCCAGCCGGCAAAGGGCGCCCCATGATATTCGACTTTGAGAGCAAAACGCGGCATGGCGCGGCAGTAGCGCGGTGTGGGACGCAAGGCAAGTCCTTTGCCCCGGCGGGCCTTTGCTTGCGGTATCGGGCACTGGTATCCAGCCTGGAGCCTGCCTATCTTGAGGTCAGCGGCCCCGCCGCCGGAGCGACAAAGTAGAGCAGAGTACAGCAGAACAGGACAAAGGCAGGCGCGTGGTACTGACATCCCTAGCCGACAGCGCGGCCCGCCGGGTCGAGGCCCTGGGCAGCAGCCTGTCGGAGACTTTTCTGGAACCGAGCCTGAGGCTCGGCGTCACCGGGCTGGCGCGGGCGGGCAAGACCGTCTTTATCACCTCTTTGGTGGCCAATCTGATGAACCGGGGCCGCATGGTGCAGCTATCGGCGGCGCGGGATGGGCGGATCGAGACCGCCTATCTGCAACCCCAGCCCGACGACACGGTGCCGCGGTTCGACTATGAATCCCATTTGGCCGCCCTCACCGGGGCTGATCCGCATTGGCCGGACAGCACCCGCGCCGTTTCCGAACTGCGCCTCAGCCTGAAGGTGCGGCCCTCGGGGCTGCTTGCCGGGTTGCAGGGCCCCCGGGTGCTGCATTTGGATATCGTGGATTATCCGGGAGAATGGCTGCTGGATCTGGCGCTGCTGGACAAGAGCTTTGATCAGTGGTCCGGCGAAGTGCTGGCCCGGATCGCAGGGCGGGAAGAGGCGCAGGGGTTCCTTGCGGCCGCAGGGGCCACCGATGCGCATGCCGCCCATGACGAGGGGCAGGCACAGGCGCTGGCGGCCTCCTTCACCGAATACCTTAACGCCGCGCGCAAAGCCGGGTTCTATGACTGCACGCCGGGCCGGTTCCTGCTGCCGGGTGATCTCGCAGGCTCGCCGGTGCTGACCTTTGCGCCGCTTGCTGTCGGGGAGGGCAGCGCGCCGCGCGGCAGCCTGCGGCGTGAAATGGCGCGCCGCTATGAGGCCTATAAGGCGCGGGTGGTTAAGCCGTTCTTTCGCGATCATTTTTCCCGCATCGACCGGCAAGTGGTGCTGGTCGATGCGCTGGGGGCGATCCATTCCGGCCCGCCCGCGGTCGAGGATCTACGCCAGTCGATGGCGGATATCCTGGGCGCCTTCCGGCCCGGGCGCAACCGGTTCCTGACCCGGATCCTGGGCGGCAAAAGGGTGGAGAAGATCCTGTTCGCCGCCACCAAGGCGGACCATTTGCACCACGTCCAGCATCCGCAGCTGACCGCGATCATCGAGGCGTTGACCCGAGAGGCGCAGGACCGCGCCCGCTTTGCCGGGGCGGAAACGGCGGCCCTGTCGCTGGCCTCTTTGCGGACCACGACCGAGGAAATGCGCGCCCATCAGGGACAGGAGCTGCCCTGCGTGCGCGGCACATTGCTGGAGGGTGGACGGCAAGCGGCCTTTTACCCCGGCGCTTTGCCCGAGGATCCGGGCAAGCTGCTGACCCCGGCGCGGCAAGGGGCGGAGAGGTGGCTGGAGGGAGACTATCAGAGCATGGCCTTTGCGCCTGCGCCCCTGAGCCTCAGACCCGGGGATGGCCTGCCGCATATCCGACTGGACCGGGCCGCCGAATTCCTGATCGGAGATCGTCTATGAGCCTTGAATTGCGCCCGGCGCGCCCGACGGATGCGGGCACGATTGGCGATATCCTGCACCGGTTTGCGGCAGAAACGCCCTGGATGCCAGAGCTGTATTCCGGGGCCGAGGCGATTTCCTTTTGCGGGGTGATGATCGACCGGGGGTGGGTCACCGTGGCCGAGGAGGGCGCCAGGGTGCTGGGATTTTTGGCCCGTGATGGTGCGGAAATCTGCGCCCTCTATCTGGCGCCCGAGGCGCGCGGGCAGGGCATAGGCAAACGCCTTCTGGACGCGGCCAAGGGGACCAGCGGGCATCTGCACCTCTGGACCTTTGAGGCCAATACCGGGGCGCAGCGGTTCTACCTGCGCGAAGGGTTTACTGAGACGGCGCGCAGCGATGGCGCGCGCAATGACGAAGGGTTGCCGGATATTTCCTATGCCTGGCAGGCCGCGAAACAGGAGGCCGCGTGATGAGCCAGGGACCCGTTGTCTTTGATCTGGAGGAAGACCAGAAACCGGCCCCCGCTGTCAGCGATGCGCCGCCGGTTCCCGATCTTGGGCCGGAGGTGCCGGGCGGGCCGCCTCCGGCTGCCATGCAGCGGGCTGCGGCGCTGGCGGCCCGGCCTCCCTCGCGGCTGTCGCGCTGGTTCTGGGGCACGGTTCTGGCACTGCTCGGCGCGATGGTGTCCGTTGCGGCCTGGGACTTTGCCACCGGGCTGATTGCACGGGTGCCGGTTCTGGGCTGGGCGATCTCTGCCGCTTTGCTGCTGGCGCTGGTGCTGGCGGTGCTGATGCTGCTGCGCGAAGGGCTGGCGCTGGCGCGGCTGAAGCGGGTTGACGATCTGCGACAGGCCGCGATCCCGGCGGTGGAGGATCCCACGGCGGCGCGCGCCTATGTGGCGCGGCTGGAGCGGTTTTATGGAGATCGTGCGGATCTGGCCTGGCATCGCGCGCGACTGGCCGAGCGCAGCCCCGAGGTGATGGATGCCGATGCCTTGTTGCAGCTGGCCGAGGACGAGTTGCTGGCGCCGCTGGATGCGCGCGCACTGCAGGAGGTCGAAGGCGCCGCGCGGCAGGTGGCGACGGTGACGGCATTGGTGCCGCTGGCGCTGGCCGACGTGGTGACGGCGCTTGTTGCCTCGGTGCGGATGATCCGGCGGGTGGCCGAGATCTACGGCGGACGCTCGGGCCTGCTTGGCTCCTGGCGGCTGACACGGGCTGTGCTGGCGCATCTGGTGGCCACCGGCGCGGTTGCGGCGGGGGACGATCTGCTGGAATCCGTGCTGGGCGGATCGGTCCTGTCGAAATTGTCGCGGCGGTTTGGCGAAGGCGTGGTCAATGGTGCACTGTCGGCGCGGGTTGGCATCGCCGCGATGGAGGTCTGCCGCCCGATGCCGTTTTCCCCGCGCCACCGCCCTTCGACCCGCAGGGTCGTGCAGCGGGCGCTGTCCGGTCTGTTTTCAAGATCCAAGTCAAAGGTGGACGCAGACCGCTAGACCCGCACCTCAGAACAGTTTGGGCGGCGCATCCTTGGGCTGGCGCATGGCGGTTACGCCGGTTCTGAAGCCTTCGCCGATCCGGTCGGCGAGCGCGCCCCAGCTTTGCGCGGTCTGCGTGGGCAGTTCGGCCTTCAGAACGCTGTGAAACAGGTCAAGCCAGAGTGGGAAATGCTCGGCCTTGATATCGGGGCGAGAGACATGCACCCGCATCGGATTGCCGTTGTAGCACTTCTCGCGCAGGATTGCGTTGCGCCAGAACCGGGCGATCTTTTCCTCGTGTTCCGGCCAGTCGGTCACATGGGCGCCGAACACCGGCCCTAGCACGGGGTGCTGCCGTATCTTGCCATAAAAAACACGCACGACCTCGTCGATCTCGGCGCCGCTGATGTCAAAGCGGCGCAGCGGGGCGTCTTGCGCGGGGGGGCTGGGCAGATCGGGGGAGGTCACGGGAGGTCCTGACTTTGGTTTCGAAGGACAGCAATAACCGGGCCGGGCGTGCGGGAAAAGGGGGCTGATGTAGGCCGACCGAAGCCGTTTAGAAAAAAATCGTATCGGGCATGAAACTTTTTGCGCGCGGGCTTCGTGGCTGTGGGCAGAGGTTCAAACAAAGGGAGAGATACCTATGGCCCATCTGGCTTCATCCTATGCATCCTACGAGACGTTCCTGCGCGGCGCCGACGCCTTCTGGTCGGTAGACCTGGGGGCGATGAATAATTCGGGCGTCACCGGCGATGCGCTGCTGTCGGTCAATACCGAAGAGGACGGTACCCGCTATCTGAATATCTCGATCTCGGCGGCGGGCCTGACCCCGAATGTGCGCCACGCCCAGCATGTGCATGGCACCTTTGATGACGAAGGGAACCCCTCGGATGCCCGCATGCCGGTGATTGCGGATGATGCGGATCAGGACGGATTTGTCGAAGTTCTGGAAGGGCTGGCCGCCTATGGCGACATCCTGTTGCCGCTGACCGATGGCGATGGGGTGCTGCCGATGACCCGGTCGGACGGCACAATGAATTTCATCCAGAGCTATGAGCTGGGTGACGACAGCAATTTCTTCAGCCCGGTCAGCGGTAATGACTATACCGCGGCGGATCTGATGCCGATGGAAAACCGGGAAATCGTTATTCATGGGCAAAATGTGGGGTCGGGCTTTGGCGCCGGGACCGGCGGCGAGATCAACGGATCGCAGGATGGCTATGTCGGCCTGCTGCCCGTGGCCGCGGGTGAGATCGAAGGCACCAACCGGGCGCAGGCGCTCGACATCCTTGAGGACCAGTTCCAGCGGGCTTCGGAAACCGTGCGTCTGGGCGCGGGGGATGATGTCTTTGATGGCGGTCTTGGCAATGACCGGATTTATGGTGGCAAGGGGACCGACCGGATCGATGGCGGCGCCGATGATGACTGGCTCTGGGGACGTAGCCAGAACGATGTGCTGCGCGGCGATGGTGGCGACGATCATCTTTTCGGCAACAAGGGCAGCGACCGGTTGTTCGGTGATGAGGGGGATGACCACCTGAAGGGCCACGGTGGCGGCGATGATCTGAACGGCGGCTCTGGCAATGACATGCTGAAAGGCCACCGCGGCGACGATATGCTGAATGGCGGCGCCGGACGAGACATGCTGAAGGGGCACGGCGGCGATGATGTCCTGACCGGCGGCAATGGCCGCGACGTGCTGACCGGTGGCGCAGGCTGGGATGAGTTCGTCTATACCGATATGCGCGAAGGGCGCGACCGGATCACCGATTTCGAGGACGGGATCGACCTGATCAGCCTCAATACCCTGGGCATGGATTTTGCCGATCTCAGCATCAGCGATGCGGGGCGCGGCGCGCGGGTGGAATTTGGCAATACCTCGATCCTGCTCGAAGGCGTCATGGCGGATCAGCTGGACCAAAGCGATTTCATCTTCTGATCCCTGCTGTTGAGGGCAAAACAACGACGGGGCGCGGTCTTCTATTTGAGGGCTGCGCCCCTTCTTTTGCCGCGATAGGGTGGCGTAAATGCCCTGCCCGGAGACCCCACAATGACAGACCACGGCCACAGCCCGCAGGAGATCAAGGACCGGATCGGCGCACCGCCGGGGCGGGGGGTGCTGCGCGATGTGGTTTATGGCGGCATCGACGGATCCGTCACCACCTTTGCCATCGTGGCGGGGGTGGCGGGCGCGGGGCTGTCGCCCTTTGTGATTGTGGCGCTGGGGCTGGCCAATGTGCTGGCCGATGGGTTCTCCATGGCGGCAGGCAACTATTCCGGCACCAAGGCTGAACTGGACGACGCCCGCAGACTGCGCCAGGTCGAGAACCATCATATCGATCACTACCCGGATGGAGAGCGCGAGGAGGTGCGAGAGATCTTGCGGCTCAAGGGTTTGAGCGGTCGCGTGCTGGACGAGGCCACCGACGAGATCTGCAAGAACCGCGAAACCTGGGTCGACCTGATGATCGAGGGCGAATACGGGCTTGCCGGGGTCGACCCACACCCGATGAAGGCCGCCATTGCCACATTCGTGGCCTTTCTTGTGGCGGGCATGGTGCCGCTGCTGCCGTTCCTGTTCGGCCTCTCCAATGCCTTTACCGTGTCCTCCTGGATGACCATGGGCTGTTTCTTCGCCATTGGCGCCCTCAAAAGCCGCTGGTCGCTGGCGCCCTGGTGGCGCTCGGGCGGGGAAACGCTGGTGATCGGCGGCGCGGCGGCGGCCATGGCCTATGGTGTGGGGCTGATGTTCCACGCTTGAGGCGCGGTGTCTGCCCGGCGGGGGAAAATGTTTCGCGTGCGAAACGGTTTAAGACCTTGTCAGGTTATCCTGACAGTCCTTTTTTATGGCGCGCTGAGGCCCCGCAACGGGGGCCACAGAACCTTTGCTTCTGACTGATCCGCAGCGCGGATCACTTGACCTGGATTTTGGGAGGGTAGCCGTAGAGGTCCAGAGACTTGTCACGTTCACTGGACATTCCGGCCAGCACAGCCGCCCCCAGTAGACCACCACCCCAAAGAACCTGCGCGGCGGCATTTTCCTGGGCCTTGAGCTTGGTGAGGTTCGTCACCTCTATGGTTTGAGTGACAGTCTTTTTGCCATCTGTGCAGGCGATCGTCATCGGCGGTGTGGCGCGACCAAAGCTGGGCAGGTTCACCTTGCCCGGAACCCGCAGAGCGCCTGAAAAGGCGGAGCTGGTCAGTGTACAGTCCGCTTGGGTCATGGGGGGATTGGCTTCGTTCAACTCGTTTTGCGCAAAGCTGATCCGGGTCTGTGTCGCCGTTTGCAATGGCAGCCTTTTCCCGGCCGCGGTCAGCGAGATATTCTTTGAGACAGGCAGCTGTTCTGCGGTTTGCAGCCTGCTGGCGTAGGTTTCACTGGGGGATTCTGCGGTGTCGCAAGCCGAAAGCGTGACGCTGGCGGCAATCAACGCGGGTAGAATGTAGGTTTTCACTAAAAAGGGTCCTGTGTTGTGTTTTTAATTGATTATTTCTCCGTAAATACAGCGCATGGGTGTGTCCGGCAACTGTTGAGGCGAAAGAATGTTGCGCAGCAGCGCAGGGTGTCGCGACGTTGTGTGCTTTACCCTCCTGATGCAGCGCCCTATAAGGCCCGCATGTCCCACCGTGCGGCCATCATTATTCGAATTACGTACCCGGCGCTCTGATCCGAACACGGAATCCTAAGAGCCGCCGGGCAAAGGTGCTTGAGCCATCGCACCGAACCGAATATCCCACAGATAATCCTGACGACGACCAGCTATTCAAAGGACGCCACCGATGTGCGCCGACACGCCTCAGACCCCCGACTATAAGAACACCCTGAACCTGCCCAAGACCGATTTCCCCATGCGCGCGGGCCTGCCCAAGCGGGAACCCGCATGGCTGGAGCGCTGGGCAAAGATCGGTGTCTATGACCGGCTGCGCGAAAACAACGAAGGCCGCGAGCCGTTCACGCTGCATGACGGCCCACCCTATGCCAACGGCCACCTGCACATCGGTCACGCGCTGAACAAGACCATCAAGGACATGATCGTGCGCTCGCACCAGATGATGGGCTATGATGCGCGTTACGTGCCGGGCTGGGACTGCCACGGTCTGCCGATCGAATGGAAGATCGAGGAACAGTACCGCAAGAAGGGCAAGAACAAGGACGCGGTGCCGGTCATCGAGTTCCGCCAGGAGTGCCGCGCCTTTGCCGATGAATGGGTCGACATCCAGCGCGAAGAGTTCAAGCGTCTTGGCATCACCGGCAACTGGGCGAATCCGTACCTTACGATGGATTACCACGCCGAAGCGGTGATCGCGGGCGAATTCCAGAAGTTCCTGATGAACGGCACGCTGTATCAGGGCTCCAAACCCGTGATGTGGTCGCCGGTGGAAAAAACCGCGCTGGCCGAGGCCGAGGTGGAATACCACGACAAGGAAAGCTTCACCATCTGGGTGAAGTTCAAGGTGGCCGAGCCTGCCGATCACAAACTGGCGGGTGCCTATGTGGTGATCTGGACCACCACCCCCTGGACCATGCCGTCGAACAAGGCCGTGGTTTACGGCGAAGACATTGCCTATGGCCTTTATGAGGTGACCGGCACGCCAGAGGAATCCTGGGTCAAGGTGGGCGATAAATACGTTCTGGCCGACAACCTTGCTGCCGACGTCATGAAGCGCGCGCGGCTGGAGGAAGACCAGTATACCCGCGTTGCCGATGTCCCGGTGTCCGATCTCGAAGGCATCGGCCTCACGCACCCCCTCGCAGGTGCCGAAGGCTCCAATGGCGAATGGGACGACATCCGCGATTTCCGCGCGGCCGATTTCGTCACCGATACCGAAGGCACCGGCTTCGTGCATTGCGCGCCCAGCCACGGGATGGAGGAATTCGAACTCTACCGTGACCTTGGCATGCTGAAGCAGGTCATCACCTACAACGTGATGGACGACGGTTCCTTCCGTGCCGATCTTCCGTTCTTTGGCGGCAAATACATCCTGAACCGCAAGGGCGGCGAGGGCGATGCCAACAAGACCGTCATCGACAAGCTGGTCGAGGTCGGCGGGCTGATGGCGCGTGGCAAGATCAAGCACAGCTATCCGCATTCCTGGCGCTCCAAGGCGCCGATCATCTATCGCAACACGCCGCAGTGGTTTGCAGCCGTGGACAAGGAGTTGGGCGACGGGCTCGATACCTATGGCAAGACCATCCGCGAGCGGGCGCTGACCTCGATCGACCAACTGGTGAAATGGACCCCGCAGACCGGGCGTAACCGCCTCTATTCGATGATCGAAGCGCGCCCCGACTGGGTGCTGTCGCGTCAGCGCGCCTGGGGTGTGCCGCTTACCTGCTTCACCAAGAAGGGCGCCCTGCCCACCGACGATGATTTCCTGCTGCGCAACGATGAGGTCAACGCCCGTATCGTCGCCGCCTTTGACGAAAAGGGCGCCGATGTCTGGTACGAGGACGGCTTCAAGGCGCAGGTGCTGGACGGTATCGTTGATCCCGACGCCTATGATCAGGTCTTTGACGTTCTCGACGTGTGGTTCGATTCCGGCTCCACCCATGCCTTCGTGCTGCGTGACCGCGAAGATGGCACCGAGGACGGTATCGCCGATGTCTATATGGAAGGCACCGACCAGCACCGCGGCTGGTTCCACTCTTCCTTGCTGGAGGCCTGTGGCACCCTGGGCCGCGCGCCTTACCGCAACGTGGTGACCCACGGCTTCACGCTGGATGAGAAGGGCATGAAGATGTCCAAATCGCTGGGCAACACCATCGTGCCGGAAAAGGTCGTACAGCAATACGGCGCCGATATCCTGCGTCTGTGGGTGGCCCAGACCGATTACACCGCCGACCAGCGGATCGGCCCGGAAATCCTGAAAGGCACCGCTGACAGCTACCGCCGCTTGCGCAACACCATGCGGTATATGCTGGGCAGCCTTGGCGATTTCACCGAAGACCAGCGCGTTGATCCCGCCGATATGCCCGAGCTGGAGCAATGGGTGCTGCACCGTCTTGCAGAACTGGATCACAAGGTGCGCTCCGGCTATGCCGCCTTCGACTTCCAGGGCGTGTTCTCCGCGGTCTTCACCTTTGCCACCGTGGATCTGTCGGCCTTCTATTTCGACGTGCGCAAGGATGCGCTCTATTGCGATGGCGATACGCTGAATGCCCGCGCCGCGCGCACCGTTCTGGACATCCTGTTCCATCGCCTGACCACCTGGCTGGCGCCGATCCTGGTCTTCACCATGGAAGAAGTCTGGCTGGAACGCTTCCCGGGCAAGGACAGCTCGGTCCATCTGGTGGACATCCCCGAAACGCCGGCCGACTGGCTGAACGAGCCGCTGGCCGCGAAATGGGCCGCGATCCGTCAGGCCCGCCGGGTGGTGACCTCGGCGCTGGAAATCCAGCGCACCGACAAGGTGATCGGTGCCTCGCTTGAAGCAGCGCCGGTGGTGCATCTGCGCGACCCGGAGATTCTGGAAGCGCTGAAATCGGTGAATTTTGCCGATATCTGCATCACCTCGGATGTGGTTCTGACTGGCGATCCGGCCCCTGCCGAAGCCTTCCGCATGCCAGAGATCGACGGCATCTCGGTTGTGTTTGAAAAGGCCGAAGGCGAGAAGTGCCAGCGCTGCTGGAAGATCCTGCCGGATGTGGGCACCCATGCCCATGCCGGTGTCTGCGGTCGCTGCGACAGCGCGCTGAGCTAAGACGTACCGCCTCCTTTTGCGGGGGCGGGTCCAAAACAGATTGCGCCGCCGTTGCCTGTTGAGGGCAGAGGCGGCGCTTTTTCGTCGGACATCCGGGTCTTTGGAGAGGGGCGGCGCGCGGGAATCAGGCAGCAACGACCTTTTGCGCCGCCTTGTAATTGGCACAGGCGTTGATGACGTTCATCGGCAGCGGCCCAACCGGGTGGCCGGCCAGCAGGGCAATATACTGCCGCCACAGTGCCTTGGCAGCGGCGGAAATCTCGGATTGGGCACCGTAGGCAGAGCCTGTCACGCGTTCGCGGCGCATGTCGTCCTGAGCCTTTTCCCAGGGTGATGCATCCGGTTGCCCCGGCATCTGCTGCGCGTCGCGTACCACCAGGGACGGCTTGGCCGGACCAGTAAAGACCGAGTTCACACTGCTATTCTGCATCTTTGGCGAATTTTGCAGGGCCTCTTCGCGCTGCTGGCGGAAGGCCAGACCTTGCTGGCTGCCATCGACCTGTTCGGTCGCGGCTTGAACCTTTTCCTTCTCGGGCAATGCTTTCAGGCGATAGGCCGATTGTTCGGAGAGGCCCATCTTTTCGGACAGGCTGGCGTTCTCCTTTTCAGCCTGCACTGGGCCGACCATGACCGGCTGATTGGCTGACCAGCTTTGTTTCCAGGCCAGGTTGGCCGCATCCAGTCGAATCATGTCCTTGTTCCCACCTTTACTTTACCGAGACGTGCAGCTGGTCTGTCCTGTCATTGCTCCTCCAGGTGGCCGAAAGGCTGTCCGTGGCAGAGGCCGGGATATTGCAGCACGACGCAGGCACCCCGCTCTGCGTACCTTCATTAATACATATTAATTAAACTGCTTGGCACCTGCCCGCTTGGGCAGGGGAGAGCGGCAGAGGGATAAGGCACCTATACCAAAGTGCGCATTTCGCACCTTGAGCGGCTCGCCCGGGCTTGCGGCCCGCTTCGGCCCGCCGCAGGGTGGGAATGCCCAAAGTGAACAACCGCAAGAGGACAGAACGCATGCAGCAGCCGAGCGCGCATCTGAAAACCCCGGTCGGGCGGGTGGTCGTGACCGCGCAAGATGGGGTGATCACCCGGCTGCGCTGGGAGGAAACTCCCGCAGAACCTACGCAGGCGCCTGCCGGAGATGCCGCAACGGAGGAGGTGCTGAGCCGGGCAGTGGCGCAGCTGCGTGCCTATTTCGCGGGAGAGTTAGAGGCCTTCAGCCTGCCGCTGGATGTGGCAGGGTCCGCCTATCAGCAGGCGGTTTGCGCGGAAATCGCCGCCATTCCCTTTGGCGAGACGCGCACCTACGGTCAGCTGGCGCAGACTCTTGGCAGTTCGGCGCAGGCGGTAGGCAATGCTTGCGGCGCCAATCCCATTCCGATCATCATCCCCTGTCATCGGGTGCTGGGTGGCAGCGGGCTTGGCGGGTTTTCAGGGCAGGGTGGGGTCGAAACAAAAGTATCCCTGCTGCGCCATGAGGGCGCGGCAGGGTTGCTGATCTGAGATCCTAAGATTTGTCCGTCAGGCGAGACGCCTGAAGCGCTGTTCAGGAAAACAATGCTTTCGCCTTGTCATACTCTGACATGGCGCCGGTGCCAGTTGGGGCAGGATCGCCTGCGGCCAGACCCAGAACGACGGTTTCCATATCTGCGCCGCTGGTCTCTGCAAGGCTGGTGTCCGCCTGCGCGGGCTCTGCCTCTTCGGGGGCCTCAAGCGGGCTGACCGCGACCTCGGTCGCCGGATCGCTGTCGCTGACATTGCTCACAGAAACGGTGATCTCGCCCGCTTCATTGGTTTCAAACAGGGCCACAAGGCCGCCGTGTTCGCCGTTCTCGAAGTTAATCCTGATCTCGCCGCCGCCGGTGCCGCTGTCTGTAGCGACATTCAGCCCGCCGTCCTCGCGGGTGACCTCGATGTCGAATGCACCACCGAGGTCTTCAATCCGGATGGAAATTTCGCCAAAGCTGCCGCTCAGCACCGCATTGACACCCTTGGGCGGTGTGGTTTCTGCCGGAGGCTCTGCGGGCGTTTCAGCGGCCTGCTTGGCGCGCCAGCCCCAGGCCTTGGCATGATCGGGCGGACCAACGCGGTCCGGCTGGTCCGACTGGCCGGGCGGGGTGAACTGCCGGGGCGCAGAGTGGGCGTGATGGGCGGATGACTGGCCGCCGGGGGCATGGATCGAATTCATGGTATGATCTCCTGAACGATTGGAACGCACCCCCGGTGCAAAGGATGCTCCATCGATCCTGACGATCAGAATTTAAGGCAGGCTTACCCAAGGGAAGCCATAGTGCCTCGCATTTGAGACGGCTTTGAGACGTATTCAGAAGCTACTGGTTTCAGGCCGGTTTTGTCGCACGTGGTTGCGTCGGCAGCAGGCTCAGGCGCGTTTGGGCGGGAAGATCTGCTGCACGATCCCGACGAAAAGCAGGTAGACCGAGGTCACGATCAGCCCCCAGTGGGCCCAGCTTTCGGGATGGAAATCGATCCAGGCCGCATAGCCTGCCAGCGCGGTCCAGACCAGCGCCACCGGCAGCGAAATGCGGCGCCAGCGCTGGGTGCGGACCGGATGAATGAACTTCAGCGGCAGGAACATCGCGATGGAAAGCAACGTCACCAGCGCCAGGCTGGTCCAGTGGCTCGGCTCCAGCGCAAAGATCACCAGCACCAGCATGTTCCAGCAGCCGGGGAAGCCGGAAAAGGAGTTGTCCTTTGTCTTCATCCGGGTGTCAGCAAAATACATCGCGCTGGCAAAGGTGATGACGATAATGGCGAACCAGCCGGTCCAGCCTGCCATCAGCCCGGATTTAAACAGGGCAAAAGCCGGGATGAAGACATAGGTCAGGTAATCGATGATTAGATCCAGCAGGACACCGTCAAACTGCGGCGCGTAGCGTTTGACGTGATAATGCCGCGCCAAGGGGCCATCCACACCGTCCACCGCAAAGGCCACCACCAGCCACAGGAACATCAGGCTCCACTTGGCATCGGCGGCCGCCAGCATTGCCAGAATGGCAAAGACGGCGCCGGTGGCGGTCAGAAGATGAACGAGAATGGCGCGGATCTGAGGTTTCATTCACCCGTGATGGCGAATTTGCCCTCGGCCCGCAAGGGTTCAGTGCAGCGTTTTGCTGATATGGGGCGCGTTTTCCACGGCCGCATCAAAGGCGGCACTATCATCGGACATATACAGCATTTCCCTTACGACGCCGGGGATGGAGCCGGGGAAGGGCCAATGCGAAACAGGAATGGAGCGGGGGAGGCGGATCTGAGAGACGGGCGCCGCCGGTGCAGCGGGAGCCTGGCCAAAACAGAAATGGGGGTCGTGATACATAGGGCATCCTTTCTGGAGCGGGTTTGCCCCTATCAACTCTGAACGCGGTTAAGGAGAGGTTGTCGGCAGGCTTCGGAATATATTGCATTTTATTTATTCCGCGCGCTTGGATGCCTGTCTCATCCGGTGGGGGGCCGCCTGAGCGTTTTGCATTCTGATAATCGCATGTCTAATGTGCTGGCCAGATATGCTCCGGCACGGGGAGCGTCTGAAGGAGGAGCGTGATGTCAGACCAGAGCGCACATTGGAATGCTGTCTATGAGAGCAAGGCGCCGACGAGCGTCAGCTGGTATCAGGCGTATCCCAAGGCTTCGCTGAAGGCTATTGATCTGATCGGCGCGCAGGATCAGCCGTTTCTGGACGTTGGGGGTGGCGCTTCGGATCTGGCGGCGGTTCTGCTGGAACGTGGCTGGCGGGATCTGACGGTTCTGGATATCTCCAACGCTGCTTTGGCGGTACAGGCACAGCGGCTGGGAGACCGGGCGGAGGAGGTCGTGCGCATCGCCGCCAATATCACCGAATGGGTGCCGCCGCGCGCCTATGGGATCTGGCACGATCGGGCGGTGTTCCACTTTCTGACCAACGCGGCCGACCGTGCCGCCTATGTGGCTGCTTTGCGGATTGGGGTGCGTCCCGATGGACATGTGATCCTTGCAACCTTTGCGCCGGACGGGCCGGAGACATGCAGCGGCCTGCCGGTGCGCAGATATTCCGCCGAAGGGCTGGCGCAGGAGCTGGGGGACGCGTTCACCCTGTTGCACCACTGGCGAGAAGTACACCAGACACCGGGCGGCGCCGAGCAACCTTTTACCTGGGCTGTCTTCCAGCGACGCTGAGGGGCCTTTCAGTCTGAGATCAGGCCTTGGGATGGGCGCGGTTGTAGACTTCCATCAGATGCGCCGTATCCACCGCCGTGTAAGCCTGCGTGGTGGAAAGCGAGGCATGGCCCAGAAGCTCCTGAATGGCGCGCAGATCTCCTCCGGCCTCCAGCAGGTGGGTGGCAAAACTGTGCCGCAGCGCGTGGGGCGTGGCCGAGGCAGGCAGGCCCAGCTGGGCGCGGGTTCTGGCCATGACCCCCTGGATCTGGCGGGGATTGAGGGCACCGCCGCGCTGGCCGCGAAACAGCGGTGCGTCCTGCGTTTGCGGATGCGGGCTGAGGTCCAGATAGCGATCCACCGCATCGCGGGCGGCGGCGATCACAGGCACCACCCGTTCCTTTTCGCCCTTGCCCTTGATCCGCAGGACCTGTGGCAGCGGCGCATCGCCGCCGGTGAGGCTGAGCGCCTCGGAAATGCGCAAGCCGCAGCCGTAAAGCAGGGTCACGACCGCCACGTCGCGGGCGGCGACCCAGTCGCTGGTGGATTGCAGCTCAACCGTCTCGATGACGGCGCGGGCGGCGTCCTGCGCCAGCGGGCGGGGCAGCTTTTTCTGGAACTTCGGTGCCCGCACCGCAAGAACCGCGGTGGGCTCGAACCCTTCGCGTGTCGCCAGCCAGCGATAGAAGCTTTTGACCGAGGAGAGTTTGCGTGCCAGCGAGCGTGAACCGGTGCCCGCGCTGCGCTCGGAGGCCATCCAGGCGCGCATGTCGGCAGTGGAGATCTGCGCCAGCGCCCCCAGCCCCTGTGGGCCGCCGGTATGGCTGGTCATGAAGGCGAGGAAGCTGGTGACATCGCCCTGGTAGGCGGTGATCGTATTGGCCGAGGCGCCCCCCAGCGCGGCAAGCCCCTCCAGCCAATGCTGCAGGGCGTCGCGGCAGGCCGGGGAGATCAGGCTCATGACAGCCAGCGGCGCATGGTTCGTTCAAAGACGCCCGCGAAGAAGCCGAGAAGGTCGGTGCCCTGCTGTGGCGAGAACTGATGCGGATCCTCTGAGCCGAGCACCAGCATGCCGGGCAGGCGGCCGCTGCCCAGATCCAGCTTCAGGCAGGCCTCGGAGCGGATCCACTCCGCCTTGCCGCCATAGATCCGGGCGCTGCCGGTCTGCAGCTGGCGCAGGGTGACCTGACGGTCCGGCCCGCCGCGCCCGCCTGCGGCGGCGTAGTCGGCGACATAGCCGGGAGAGACGATTTTCAGCACATCGCCGATACGTTCGGCGGCGGCGCTGCCGTCCTCCTGCCGGGTTTCCAGCACCAGTGCCAGTGCATCGACACGCAGGATTTCGGCCATCTCTTGATTGAGGCTGGTCAGGAAACCAGTGAAATCGGTGGGGTCCAGCAGGCGCAGCACCGCGCGGTGGATCTGGTTGGTGCCGGACAGGTTTTCATAGGCCGCGGCGATGACTGAACGGTGCGTATCCTCCAGCCGATCCAGTCGCGCCTCCAGCCGCTCCATGGCGATGCCGCGCAGATCCACGATATTCGAGCCCATCGCGCGTTCATTGGCGCTGACGAGGGCGTTCATCAGATTCTGATCCTCCAGGATCGCGTCTGGTTTCTCCAGAATCGCGGCGCGCAGGGCGTCGTCGAGTTTGGCGGTATTGCTGCTCATGTTCGAACCTCTTTGGGGTCTTTTGACCGGGTTATAACATGGGTTTTGGGCGATGCGGGTGAAAAATGTGTCTCTGGTGGGAAAACGCCGAAGCTCCGCATTAAGGGTATCGGGAGGCTCCCGCCCACTGCGGGGCCGCCATGGGCGGCCTCCTCGCTGGTTGGGCCGGGCGCCGGGCTGTTGCCCGGCGTGGCGGTCCTGGCGGACCTTTTGAGGTTTGCTGAGAAGCGTTTGAGGGGGCGCTCTGCCCCCTCAAAGCGCCCTGTCGATTGTGTTTTGAAAGGCGCCGCATCAAGGGTGGATCGCGCGGGGCGCGACCGCTGCGCGGCCCTTGACCCGGCGGTTTGCGCCGGACCAGGAAACGCCAAGAAAAAAGCGCCCCGGGAAGGGGCGCCTTTGGGTCGTTTGAATATTGGCCCCGGATCAGAGGATCTTGATGCCTGCGTCCTTGATGTCGGCGAGGAAGGCATCAAGCCCCTTGTCGGTGAGCGGGTGGTTCACCATGGATTTGATCACGGCAGGGGGGGCGGTGATCACGTCGGCGCCGATGCGGGCCGAATCCAGCACGTGGTTCACGGTGCGGATTGAGGCGGCGAGAATCTCGGTCTCGAACCCGTAGTTGTCGTAGATGGTGCGGATGTCTTCGATCAGCTCCATGCCATCGAGGTTGATGTCATCCAGACGCCCGATGAAGGGAGAGATGAAGCTGGCACCGGCCTTGGCCGCCAAAAGCGCCTGATTGGCGGAGAAGCACAGCGTCACGTTGACCATATTCCCGTCGTCGCTGAGCACTTTGCAGGCCTTGAGGCCATCCCAGGTCAGCGGCACCTTGACGGCGATATTCTCGGCGATTTCGACCAGCTTGCGGCCTTCGGCGATCATGGTTTCGGCATCGGTGGCCGTCACTTCGGCGGAAACGGGGCCGTCGACCAGATCGCAGATTTCCTTGGTGACTTCGATGATGTCACGGCCGGATTTCTTGATCAGCGAGGGGTTGGTGGTGACGCCATCCACCATGCCAAGGTCATTGAGTTCGGCAATGGCATCAATTTCGGCGGTATCTACGAAGAATTTCATATCCGGGAATCCTTTGGCGTGGGTTGGCCTTGATTGGGCTAGCCTTTACCTCATGGGGGAGGCATTAAAAAGCCCCGGCGGTTTTGCAGGGACACTTTGCACGGACAATTTGCAAGGGCACAAGGTAGGTAGCGGTGAGCGATCAGGAGCATTTCGAAGCAGGAGAGCGGGTGGCGGTGCTGACCACGCAGCCGCTTGACCGGCTTCTGGATTACCGCGCCCCCGAGGGCGGTTGTTTCCTCGGCGCCTATGTCGAGGTGCCGCTGGGTCCGCGCAAGGTGCTGGGCGTGGTCTGGGGGCCGGGCGCGGGCGATTTTGATTCGTCGAAACTGCGCAGCGTCACCAGAGTTCTGGATGTGGCGCCGATGCGGGGCGAGATGCGCGCGTTTCTGGGCAAGGCGGCCGATTACACGCTGACGCCGATGCCCGCGATGCTGCGGTTGGCGAGCCGGGCGCCGGGGCTGTCCGATCCGCCCTCGATGCGCAAGATCCTGCGCCGGGGCGATCAAGAGCCGGACCGGATGACCGATGCCCGCGCCCGGGTTTTGGACGCGATGGAGGAATTTGGTGGGCTGGCTTTCACCCCCAAGGAACTGGCCGATATGGCGGGCGTGACCCCGTCGGTGGTCAAGGGGCTCGTAAAACAGGGCGCCCTGCGCGAGGAGGAAACCCCGCGCGATCTGCCCTATCCAAATCTGGATCCCGATCTGCCAGGCAAAGAGCTGACCGGCGATCAGGCGGCAGCGGCGGCGGCGCTGGAGGAAGGCGTCAAAAGCGGCGCCTATGGCACCACGCTGCTGAAAGGTGTCACCGGATCGGGCAAAACCGAGGTTTATCTGGAGGCGGTGGCGGCGGCCTTGCGCGCCGGGCGGCAGGCGCTGGTCCTATTGCCCGAGATCGCGCTGACAGCGGAGTTTCTGAAACGGGTCGAAGCGCGGTTCGGCGCCACCCCGGCGGAATGGCATTCCGGCGCCACCATGACCGAACGCCGACGGGTCTGGCGCATGGTGGGGCAGGGCAAGGCGCAGCTGGTGATCGGCGCTCGCTCGGCGCTGTTCCTGCCGTACCGGAACCTAGGGCTGATCATCGTCGATGAGGAACACGACACCTCTTACAAGCAGGAGGATGGCGTCCTTTACAATGCCCGCGACATGGCGGTGCTGCGCGCGGCCATGTGTTCGGCGCAGGTGGTATTGGCCTCGGCCACGCCCAGCCTTGAAACCTGGGCCAACGCCGACGCAGGCAAGTACAAGCGGCTGGATCTGACCTCGCGCTTTGGCGCCTCGGTGCTGCCGGAGATGCGCGCGGTGGATATGCGGGCCGAGGATCTTCTGCCCTCGACCTGGATCTCTCCGACGCTGAAATACGCCATGAAGGCGCGGCTGGAGCGGGGGGAACAGTCGCTGTTGTTCCTCAACCGGCGGGGATTTGCGCCGGTGACCATCTGCCGGGCCTGCGGCGCACAGGTGGCCTGCGATCACTGCGACAGCCGCATGGTCGAGCACCGGTTCCTGAAACGGCTGATGTGCCACCAATGCGGTGAGACGAAACCGGTGCCCGAGGTCTGTCCATCGTGTCAGGTCGAAGGCAAGATGGCCCCGGTCGGCCCCGGGATCGAACGGCTGGGCGAGGAAGCCGCCGCGCTGTTTCCCGAAGCGCGCATCGCGGTTCTCAGCTCGGATCTGTTTGGGTCGGCCCGCGCGTTGAAACAACGGATCGAGGAGATTGCGGCGGGGGAGGCGGATATCATACTCGGCACGCAATTGGTGGCCAAGGGGCATAACTTTCCGCTGCTGACGCTGGTGGGTGTGATCGATGCGGATCTGGGTCTGCAGGGGTCTGACCTGCGCGCAGCAGAGCGGACATTCCAGCTGATGCGGCAGGTAGCGGGGCGTGCCGGGCGGGCGGAAAAGCCGGGCGAGGCGCTCTTGCAGACCTTTCAGCCTGAACATCCGGTGATCCGGGCGATCCTGTCGGGGGACGAGGAAGCCTTCTGGAAGGCTGAGGCCGCTGAACGGCAGGCCGCCGGGGTGCCACCCTTTGGTCGCATGGCGGGGATCATCTTGTCGGGATCGGATCTGGCGCAGGTCTTTGATCTTGGCGAAACGCTGGCGCGCAACGATGGCGCCCTGCGCCAGATCGGCGCGCAGCTGTTCGGCCCGGCCCCTGCGCCCATCGCCCGGGTACGGGGCCGCCACCGGGTGCGGCTTCTGGTGAAGGTGGCCAAGGGCGCGCCATTGCAAGAGGCCATCGCCCGTTGGATCGCGCCGGTGCGGCCAAAGGGCGATCTGCGCCTCAGCGTCGATATCGACCCGCAGAGTTTCTTTTAGGGCACGGGGCCTTCCTGCTCCCTTGCGTACACCGCTTTTCGCTGGCCGATATGGTCACGAAAAGTCAGAGCAGCTGATCATAGGCCTTCTCGGCCAGTGTGCGCAGGTGATCACGTGGCATCTGGCCGACCACCGCATAGCCCAGCGGGCCATCCTGCCAGTAAAGGCCTTGTGTTGCTCCTTCACCGGCGTAACGGAAGGCGCTGTCGCCGCCGGAATGCTGAGGGGCAATATAAAGGGTAATCCGGGTGCCAGCGTCGTTTTCGTACATGAAAAGCCCGGCCGTTCCGTCCTCGGACGGTAGAACCCGGCCGCCCATCAGCGCAAAACCGGAGGCCGCGAGGTCGGGTGGAACCAGCGGGGCGCCGACGCGTTTTGAGATCCAGCTTTCCAGATGGTCGCGCTGACTGGCGGGCACTTCGACCGGGTGCACCACCTCGACCACATAGGTGTCATGAGCCTTGAGCGCGGCCTGTGCCAGATCAGTGCCAGACGTCATGGGAGCCAGCGCGCCGCGCCCGATCCAGCCGCCAAGCCCGCCAAGTGTCAGAAGACCCACCATTGCCGCCACGCGTGCCGGGGCGCGAAGGGGCGAGCGCGGCGCGGTTGCAGGGGCGGGGCGGCGCAGAATATCGGTCAGGGCCTCGGGCGTGGGCTCCTCCGGTTCGGGGAAGAGCATCCGCAATTCCTCGTCCTGCTGCGCCCAGTCGGCGAGCCGTGTCTGTGCCGTGGGGTCGGCTGCGATCCGCTCGGTCAGCGCGGCGCGCGCGGCCTCGTCCAGTTCGCCGTGGTGATAGGCGAGCAGCTCATCATCGCTCAGCGGGGTGTCGGGATGGGTGGTCATCGGTTGGGTCTTCCGGTTGGTTTCGGCGCGGCGGACGTTGCGCCGCCGCGGCCGGTCATGGTGCGCAGGCTGGCGCGGGCCCGGGCCAGCCGTGACATCAGGGTGCCGCGCGGAATGTCGAGCATGGTCGCGGCCTCGTCGAATGTGGCGCCATCAAGCGCCACAAGCAACAGAGCGCGGCGCTGGTCCTCGGGCAGCCGGGCGATGGCAGCCTCGGTTTCACGCAGCGCCATATGGGCCTCCTGTCCTGCCGGGCGCGAGGGTTCGCTTGGCAGCTCGTCGACGGCGATCAGGTGGCCAGGCCGTGGGGCCCGGCGCATCAGGTCGCGGTGGCGGTTGATCAGGATGCGGAACAACCAGGCTCGCAGCGCGCCATCGGGACGGCGCTGATGCAGCTTGGCCACGGCCCGTTCGAGGCAATCCTGGACAAGATCGTCGCCCGCCTCGGCGTCGCGCATCAGCGCATGGGCATAGCGGCGCAGTGCCGGGATCTGGGCTTCGATCTTGTCCAGGTCAGTCATGGGAGGGGGACCTTCGGGGCTGGGGCGCGCCTACGGACGGGCCAGGTGCCAGACGCCCTTGACGCCGTCACCGGTGATATCGCCGGACTTGGCATCCTTGAACCATGTGTAGAGCGGCTTGCCCTCGTGGGTCCACTGGCGGGCGCCATCGGCGCGCAGGATGATGCCAAAGGCGCCCTGCGGTCGGGCCTTGCTGCTGGCCTCCAGCGGCGGCCATTTCGTGGCGCAATCGCCATAGCAGTTGGAAACGGCGGCTGTGTCCTTGTCGAAGGTATAAAGCGACATGCCGCTGCCGTCGGTCAGGATCGCGCCCTTGGCGCTGTCGCCGCTCTGGATCGCGGTAGCAGCCTGTACGACTGAGCCAATCATGGCTGCGGCGATAACGGCAATAGGGAAGGTGAAGCGCATCTTTTGGTCCTTTCATCTAAGATCGTACCGGTCCGTTGCGACCGGCAGATAATAAGACGCGCCTGCGCGAGAAATAATCCCACTGACCTACAAATTTTTATGCGGTCACCGTCCGGCCCGGCTGATCGATCAGGAAATCGGTCAGCATCGCTCCGATCCACATGCAGAACAGCGCCAGCCAGGCAGTGCCGGCAAAGATCGACCCGCCGGTGACGCCCGCGCCGATGGCGCAGCCACCCGCCAGCATGCCGCCAAATCCCATCAGGGCCGCGCCGATCATCGCCTTGCGCATGGTGACGGCGCCGTCAAAAGCCTGGATCCGCATCTCCCCGGACAGGGCAGCGGCCAGCATCGCGCCGATAAAGACGCCCGGCACCAGGCCCACGTCGAATTCAAGAATGGCGTTGCGGTCGAGGAAGAACATTAGGGTATGGGCCGAGGGGCCGGTGAAGGTGGCACTTTCGATCTGCACCGGGTCAAAGGCGACGAGGCTGAGCTCATAGGTCAGCACCCAGCCCATGGCGACGGCAAACCCCACGCCCGAGGCAAAGATCAGCCGCGCCGCGCCGATACGGTTGCGGCGCGACAGCCAGAGCGCCAGCACAGCAATCGCCGCGCCAAGGGCCAGACCGCCCCATTCCGGCAGGCCAAAGGTGGCAAGAAGATCCATGTTGCGCCCGCCGGATGTCACCCAGAGCCCGGCCAGCCGGTCGCGCAGCGGTGACAGCACGCCCGAAAGGCTCATCTGTGCCACGACGGCAAAGATCAGCCCGGACACGACCGAGCGCAGGTTGCCGGTGGCCGCCAGCACCAGAAGTCGCCCCGAGCAGCCCCGCGCCAGCACCATGCCAGCGCCAAAGATCAGACCGCCGATCACCGCGCCGGACCAGCTGCCCGGCACCGCCATCATCCGCGCATCCGCTGCATTCATCAGCCCCAGCAGCTGCGCCGCCTGCACCCAGACCACGGCGGTAGAGAAGGTCAGCAGCCAGACCGCCACCTTGTCCTCCATCCGGCCGCGCGCGAATTCCACCGTGGCCGCGCGCAGGCAAAATCGGGAGCGCTGCGCCGCAACGCCAAAGGTCAGACCGGTGAGCAACCCGAACAGGGCCGCCGTCGGGGCCTCTCCGATGCCTTCTACAAGTGAAACCAGATCCATTGCGCGCCTCCTGATCTATGCACGCATCGTAATATGTATAAATCAGAGGCGCTGCATTGATGCAGATCAGATGTGCACGGGCGGTTTTGCTCTCGCCAGAGCGGGCAAAGGGGCGTACATGCTTGACCCATGTTCAATCCCGTCCCGATAGAGACCGCGCGCAATATGCCGCGCTGGCGTCGCCCGACCACGCTGTTGTTCGTCATGGCGCTGTGTATGCCGATTGCCTTCAATGCCTGGAATGCGCTGCTCAATAACTTTGTCATCGAGGTGGCTCAGTTCGACGGCGCCGACATCGGCCTGCTTCACACGGTGCGGGAAATCCCAGGATTTCTGGCCATCGGGGTGATCGCAGTGATCCTGCTGGTGCGTGAACAGGTGTTGGGACTGGTGTCGCTGATGCTCCTCGGTGCGGCGACAGCGGTGACCGCCTGGTTCCCCTCGCTGGGCGGGATCCTGACCATCACCATGCTGTCCTCGATCGGGTTTCACTACTATGAGACGGTGAACCAGTCGTTGCAGTTGCAATGGCTGCCAAAGGCACGGGCGCCGCAGATTCTGGGCTGGCTTCTGGCCGCTGGATCGGCGGCGACGCTGGTGGTCTACGGGCTGATTGTCCTGCTGTGGGAGCCGCTGAACCTCAGCTACAACGTCGTTTTCATGAGCGCAGGCGGGGTGACGACGCTGCTGGCGCTGGTTTGCCTCATGGTCTATCCGCAATTCGAGGCACCGCACCCGCAGGTCAAAAAGTTGATCCTGCGCCGCCGCTACTGGCTCTATTATGCGCTGCAATTCATGGCCGGAGCGCGGCGGCAGATCTTTGTCGTCTTTGCCGGCTTTATGATGGTCGAGAAATTCGGGTTTGAGGTGCATGAAGTCACCGCCCTGTTCCTGATTAATCTGGTGATCAACATGACCGTGGCGCCGCTGCTGGGCCGGTTTGTCGCTAAGTTCGGTGAACGGCGAACCCTGATCTTTGAATACGCCGGGCTGGCCGTGGTCTTTGCCATGTATGGCGGCATCTACTGGTTCGGTTGGGGCGTCGTGCTGGCGGCAACGCTTTATGTCATCGATCACGTGCTGTTTGCGCTGGCGCTGGCGCTGAAGACCTATTTCCAGAAAATCGCCGATCCCGGCGATATCGCCCCCACGGCAGCGGTTGCCTTTACCATCAACCATATCGCGGCGGTCTTCCTGCCGGTCCTGCTTGGTCTATTGTGGGTGATCTCTCCGGCCGCGGTCTTTGGTCTGGCGGCAGCGATGGCGCTGGTCTCGCTGACGCTGGCCTGCCTGATCCCGCGCCATCCCGAGCCGGGCAACGAGACGGTGTTCAGCAAGTTTACCGCTGCCGCCCCGGCCGAGTGAGGCCGGGCTGAGGCAGGCGTGCCTGTGGACCTGCGCGCCTTACGCTTGACGGGACCGTCTGCGGGGCCTAGGCGCTGTACAGCACATCCTGGAGACCCGCCATGCCCACTTTCACCGCCCTGACCACCCTCACCGGAAAAGCCAAAGCCGAGGCGCTGGGCGATGCGATGGAACGTCTGACCCCGGAACCCACCGGTGTCGGTGTATTCGAGGTCGAGGATGGATCGGGCCTGTGGGAGGTTGGCGGCTATTTCACCGAAGCTCCGGATGAGGCGGGTCTTGCGCTGCTGGCAGCGATGCATGAGGCGAAACCCTTTGCCGTCTCTGAACTGCCGGAAACCGACTGGGTCGCCCATGTGCGCCGCGAACTGGCCCCGGTCGAGGCCGGGCGGTTCTTCGTCTACGGCAGCCACGATGCGGATAAGGTGCCGGGGGACAAGATCCCGCTCCTGATTGAGGCGGCAATGGCATTCGGTACCGGCCACCACGGCACCACGTTGGGCTGTCTTCGGGCGCTGGATCATCTGATCGACACCGGATTTACTGGCGCCAAGGTGGCCGACATCGGCTGCGGCACCGCGGTTCTGGCCATGGCAGCGGCGCGGGTCTGGGACGGGCAGTTCATGGCCAGCGATATCGATCAGGTCGCTGTCGAGGTCGCCGAGGCGAACCTCAAGGCCAATGACATGGGCGGGCAGGTGACCTGTCTTGAGGCCGCAGGCTTTGATCACCCGGATCTGAAGGCGGTGGCGCCCTATGATCTGATTTTTGCCAATATCTTGAAAGGCCCGCTTGTGGCGCTTTCCCCGGATATCGCCGCGAACCTGCGCAAGGACGGCTTTGCCATCCTGTCGGGCATCCTCAACGAGCAGGCGGACGATGTGATCGCGGTCTACGCAGAGAACGGTCTGACCCTGCGGCGGCGGGATGAAATCGGTGAATGGACGACGCTCTTGCTACAGAAAGAGAGCTGATTGAGCTAAGTTTACCTCTTATTTTAACTATCTGCCCAAAACTTGCCACATTTCGCGCGCATACTGCCTCAATCGCTGGTGGGGGCCAGTAGGTTTTGGGGGCTCGTGTTATGGGCAAGCAACATCAAGAATTCCAGGCGCGTCTGCGGCGCCTTGAAGGCAAGCACAACGACATGTCTGCTGGCTATTCCGCCCGGGTGCGCTCGGACGGTCTGATCGTGGTGGCACCGCGCCAGATACGCTCGCGGATCACACCGCGCGCGGTGGTGTTTTTCCTCTGCGCCTTTTTCCTGTTCAAGGGTTTCCTGATGGCGGCGCTGGGGTTCGCCAGCTACGACGCACGGGTGGCGGACCTGTCCAAAGGGGTCGCGGTCGAGCGGGCCGGTGCCTTTCTGATGCAAGCCGAGCCGGTGTCCATGCTGATCGGAGAAAAACTCCGCCCCTATCTGCACTGAATAGCGATATCGCGCGTTTTCCCTGCCCGCCTGTATCGGTTGCAGCGGCGGGTGCCGACACATTCCTGAATTCAGACGAAAAACGCCGCAGACCAGGGTGGTCCGCGGCGTCTTACTGTGCGCCCTGAGGGAAAAAGAGCGTCAGTCAGGTCAAGGGAGGCGATCAGAAGACCGGCTTGCCCTCTGCAATGTCGTCAATGTCGCCGCGGCACATGCCGATGTCGGCCAGTTCGCGGTCGCTGAGACCGGACAGCGCCTTGCGGGTTACACGCGCGTCATTCCAGGCCACGACAGAGGCCAGAGTGGTGGTCAGAAGGCCGCCGATACGGCCAAACAGGCCGACGGAGCCATAGGTGGTGCGGGTGGTGTCGAATGCAGCCATATCCTTGTCCTCTTGGGTAGGTGTTACTGTGATGCGCCGTGTGACGTTAATCGGCAGGTAGAGGCGAAATCCGTCGGCAGCAAGGTCGATTTTTGCATGGCCCCATGCAAATTTTGCATGGCTTTTGGCCTTGTAAATAAGGGCTCTCCTCCGTTTTGCAGTGTTTACGCCAGCGGATGTCGCAGCCCGACATCGAGAGGGCGTTTTCGAACCCGAATTTACCGATTTGCGCCGTCTCCGGTGTTCGCGCCCCTGGGCGGCCCAAGGCGAAAGCGTTTGGATATGTTCGCCTTTTGTGCTAGTGAATCTTCAAAACAATTCGAACCAATGAGCAGGGACCGGTCACAGCATGCGGATTTTGGGAATCGACCCGGGGCTGCGGACCCTCGGTTGGGGCGTTATCGAATCGCAGGGCACGCGCCTGTCGCATGTGGCGAACGGGTTGTGCCAGTCAGATGGGGATGATCTGGGAGAGCGGCTCTTGTCGCTCCACAATCAGGTCAGCGAGGTGATCGCGGCCTACCGTCCAGATCAGGCGGCCATCGAACAGACCTTCGTGAACAAGGACGGCGCAGGGACGCTGAAACTGGGGCAGGCGCGCGGCGTTGCGCTGTTGACCCTGGCCAAGGCCGGTCTGCCGGTGGGGGAATATGCGCCCAACCGGGTGAAGAAGACGGTGGTTGGCGTCGGACATGCGGACAAGGGGCAGATCCTGCATATGGTCAAACTGCAACTGCCCGGCTGCGCGCCCAAGGGCGCGGATGCGGCCGATGCGCTGGCGATTGCCATCTGTCACGCCTATTACGGGGGTACGCAGCAGCGGGTCCTGAAGGAGGTGCGGGCATGATTGGAAAACTCACCGGACGGTTGGAGTACCGCGCCCAGGACCACGTGCTGATCGACGTGCGCGGCGTTGGTTATATTGTCTATTGCTCGGATCGGACCATGGCGGCGCTGCCCGGCGTCGGAGAGGCGGTGGCGCTTTATACCGAACTCCTGGTGCGCGAGGACCTGATGCAGCTGTTCGGGTTTACTTCGCTGGTGGAAAAGGAATGGCATCGGCTGCTGACCTCGGTGCAGGGGGTCGGGGCGAAGGTCTCGCTGGCCATCCTCAGCGCGCTGGGGCCAGATGGGGTTAGCCGCGCCATTGCGCTTGGCGACTGGGCAGCGGTCAAGGCGGCCAAGGGGGTCGGTCCCAAGACCGCGCAGCGCATCGTGCTCGATCTGAAGGACAAGGCGCCCGGCGTGATGGCCATGGGCGGGACCGTCACCGAGGCAATGGACGGGCCTGAGCTGGACGCGGTGGTGGAAACGGGCGAACCCGCACCCGCGGCAAAACCCGCGCGCAAGAAACAGCAGAAACAGCCCAGCGGAGCTGCTGCGGCCTCGGCCGGGGCGCTGTCGGCGCTGGGGAACCTTGGCTATGGCCCGTCGGATGCCGCCGCTGCCGTGGCCGAGGCCGCAGCAGCAGAGCCGGAAGCCGGAGAGGCGGAGCTGATCCGCGCCGCGCTGCGCCTGCTGGCGCCCAAAGGGTGAACGAAGAATGGCAGTGAAGCACAAAGGGCAGTGCCCGGCCGCTGGTGGAAACGAAGTGCCCGCCTGGAGGGGCGGCCGGGCACTGTCCGGCCTGTCAGCCGGACGGGAGCGTGCGAATGATAGCCTGCGAGGCCGAAATGATTGACGCCGATCCCACTCTGCGCCCCGATCCATTGCCCGAAGACGGTGCAGGCGATGGCGACCGTGCCCTGCGCCCGCAGGGGCTGGGCGAGTTTATCGGTCAGGCCGAAGCGCGTGCCAACCTGCGCGTCTTTATCGAAAGCGCCCGCCGCCGCGGCGAGGCGATGGACCATACGCTGTTTCACGGGCCTCCCGGCCTTGGTAAGACAACGCTGGCGCAGATCGTGGCGCGCGAGCTGGGCGTTAACTTCCGCATGACCTCTGGCCCGGTGCTGGCCAAGGCAGGTGATCTGGCCGCGATCCTCACCAATCTGGAGGCGCGGGACGTCCTGTTCATCGACGAGATCCACCGGTTGAACCCGGCGGTCGAAGAGGTGCTTTACCCGGCGATGGAGGATTTCGAGCTGGATCTCGTCATTGGTGAAGGCCCGGCGGCCCGCACCGTGCGGATCGAGCTGCAGCCCTTTACCCTGGTTGGGGCCACCACCCGGATGGGCCTGCTGACCACACCGCTGCGTGACCGGTTCGGTATCCCTACCCGGCTGCAGTTTTATACCGTGGAAGAGCTGCACGAGATCGTCACCCGCAACGCCCGCAAGCTGGGCGCCCCGGCGGATGAGGCCGGCGCGCGGGAGATCGCGCGGCGCGCCCGCGGCACCCCCAGGATCGCCGGGCGGCTCTTGCGCCGCGTGGTGGACTTTGCGGTGGTCGAGGGCGATGGCACCATTACCCGGGAGCTGGCCGATGGCGCGCTGACCCGGCTTGGTGTCGATAATCTGGGCCTAGATGGTGCCGACCGCCGTTACCTACGGTTGATTGCCGAGAATTATTCGGGCGGCCCGGTGGGTATCGAAACCCTGTCGGCGGCGTTGAGCGAAAGCCGTGATGCGCTGGAAGAGGTGATCGAGCCCTTCCTGTTGCAGCAGGGGCTGATCCAGCGCACGCCGCGTGGCCGGATGCTGGCGCAGAAGGCCTGGACGCATCTGGGGATTGCACCGCCGAAATCGCAAAGCGATCTGTTTTCCTGAAGGGGCGGGGCGCCGCTGCCGCGGCGCGAGAAGCTGCTGAGAGGTTCCTGAAGGACAGATCTGTCCCTCAGGAACCTGTCCCAGTGTGTGTTCCCCTTTTTCGCCTCAAGGGTGAACCACGCGTACCGCGTGGCCGCTGGCGCGTCCCTTGACCCGAAAAAGGGGGCGTGCGCGGATGGCGCAACCGCGCCGCGACAGCGGCGCCGGGCCCAAGGCCGGTCAGGATCATCGGCGCAGCCGGGATCCTGCGGGCGCGGGAGCTGCCCCTTGCCGTTCAGCTTTCTTGCAGGCATAGACGGCCCCGATGCGAGACTGGGATGACCGACGGAGCCGCCATCATGACACTGGACCTGACACCGGAGCAGATCGAAGCGCTGTTTTCCCGCCCCGGCGGCGGCTATGCCTTTGCCCGCTGGGGCCGACCGATTGCACCTATCGTCTTTGGTGTCGAAGAGGAGACGCTGAAGACAATCAAGGGTGCGCTCGAAGCTGTGGTGACGCTGGCAGGGCACCAGATGGCCGAAACCGACCCGGAACTGGGCGCCAATCTGATGTTCTTTTTCTTCCGCGAGTGGGATGAGCTTTTGGAAGTTCCGGATCTGGGCCGTCTGATCCCGGATCTGGATCCTCTGGTGGCGCGGCTCAAGGCGGCGGATGCCAGCCAGTACCGCGCCTTTCGGTTTGATGATCAGGGTGCCATCCAGGCCGGGTTCGTCTTCCTGCGGATGAAAGGCGAACTGGCGCGGATGCCTGCGGAAACCCTGGCGTTGACGCAGGCGGTGCAGGTGATGCTGATGTGGGGCGAGGGCGCCTTTGCCGATAGGTCCCCGCTGGCGGTGCTGCCGGAAACCGGCGCGACCATCCTGCGCCCGGAGATCGCCGGGGTGATCGCCGCCGCCTATGACCGGATGATGCCGGTGGCTGCGGATGATTCCTCGCACGCGCTGCGTCTGTTTGCGCGTCTTCAGGCGCCGCCGCCGGACACACCTGTGCAATAGAGAGGGGAGGTCAGCGCCATGCGGTCCTTCGTCGGGCTGTCACTGCCAGAGGAGGCCATTCTGGCGCTGGAGACCCTGCAAGAGGAGATCCCGGTGGGGCGCGTGGTGCCTGGGGGCAATCTGCATCTGACGCTGGCCTTTCTGGACGATCAGCCCGATTTCGCACTGCAGCTGCTGCATGAAGAGCTGACGCGGATTGCGGCGGTGCCCTTGAGGTTGCGGATCACTGGGCTGGATCTGTTTGGCGGTCGTATGCCGCGTATCCTTTTTGCTGCGGTGGCGCCGGATCCCGGCCTGTCCCGGTTGCGCGATCAGGTGCGGCGGGCAGCAGAGCGGGCGGAGATCGACCTGCCGCGCGAAAGATTCCGTCCGCATATCACCCTTGCCCGGTTTCCCCGCCTGATGCCGGAGCACAGGGCGCAGCGCCTTGGCGCCTTCCTGCAGGCGCAGGGGGATTTCTCGCTGCCAGAGATGCAGATCGACCGGATGGCGCTGTTCCGCTCGACCCTGACGCCGGATGGTGCGCGCTATGAGGTGCTGGCGGACTACCCCTTGGAAGATCCCGCACCGTCATAAAGGCCTGGGGCTTGCTGGCCTGAGGGGGGCGCCCTAGGGTGCGGGCAAGAGCGAGAAAGGGCAGATCATGACGCATGAATTCCCGTTACAGGTCTACTATGAAGACACCGACATGGGCGGGATCGTCTATCACGCCAACTACCTGCGCTATATCGAGCGGGCGCGCAGCGACTGGGTGCGCAAGCTTGGCAATGACCAGAATGCCATGCGCGATGCGGGTCTCATCTGGGTGGTGCAGCGGATCGAAGCCGATTACCTGGCGCCTGCCAAGTTCGAAGATGAGCTGGTGGTGGAAACCGAGGTGGAAAAACTGACCGGGGCGCGGCTTACGATGCGGCAGCTGGTGCGGCGCGGCGACACGCCCCTGTTCAAGGCGGTGGTCACGGCGGTCTGTGTCACCGCGGCGGATGGACGTCCCACACGCCTGCCGGCAGAGATTCGCGCATTGCTCTAGGCTGGGGCCTCTGTCACGCCTGTTTCATTGGCTTTTCCGTGTGAACTGCGCTAGCGTTGCCTCAATCAAGGCCGCAGGCAGATGGCCGGAAACGATAGAGCAGGCAAATGGAAGCAGAAACTCTGGCGCTGGCGCAGGAGATTGATTTCTCTATGTGGGGCCTATTCGCGCGGGCCACGATCACCGTGAAACTGGTGATGCTGATGCTGATCGCCGCCTCGGTATGGTCCTGGGGCATCATCATCCAGAAGATCATCAACTATCGCAAGGCACGGGCCGAAGCGGCGGATTTTGAAGCCGCCTTCTGGTCGGGTGAGCCTCTGGACGGGCTGTTCGATCAGCTGGGGCCGGATCCGGCCGGGCCATCGGGGCGGATCTTTGCTGCTGGCATGGCGGAATGGCGCCGCAGCCACCGTAGCGATGGCGGGCTGATACCCGGGGCGCAGGCGCGCATCGACCGGTCGATGGATGTGGCCATCGCCAAAGAGGCAGAAACCCTGCAAAGCGGGTTGCCAGTGCTGGCCACCGTCGGTTCCACGGCGCCTTTTATCGGTCTTTTCGGCACCGTCTGGGGTATCATGACTGCCTTTATCGAAATCGCCGAACAGCAGAACACCAACCTTGCCGTTGTCGCGCCGGGTATTGCCGAGGCGCTGATGGCAACGGGCCTTGGCCTTCTGGCCGCCATCCCGGCGGTGATCTTCTACAACAAGCTGAGCGCGGACAGTGACCGGATCCTTGGCGGCTATGAAGCCTTTGCCGATGAATTCGCTACCATTCTCAGCCGTCAGCTGGATTCCTGAGCCATGGGCGCCGCTGTTCAACAGTCGTCTTCGGGATCGGGCGGGCGCCGCCGGGGCCGCCGTCGCGGCCGGGTGCAGCCGATGGCTGAAATCAACGTCACGCCCTTTGTAGATGTGATGCTGGTGCTCTTGATCATCTTCATGGTGGCCGCGCCGCTGATGACGGTGGGTGTGCCGGTGGATCTGCCGAAAACCGCTGCCGGCGCCTTGCCTGGCGATGAGGAAGAGCCGTTGACTGTCACCATGACCGCAGGCGGCGATATCCAGATCCAGACCACCTCGGTGGCGCGGGATGACCTAGTGGTGAAACTGCGCGCCATCGCGGCTGAGCGCAGTTCTGACCGGGTCTATCTGCGCGCCGATGGGGCGATTGCCTATAGCGATGTCATGCAGATCATGGGGGCGCTCAATGCGGGCGGCTTTTCCAACGTGGGTCTGGTGACCGACGTGGGTGGTCCGGCGCTGGATGGTGCACCAGTGGGTGCGGCAGATGGCGGGTCGGGCAGCGGCCCGGATCAATAGGCGGGGGCACGACGCGTGCAGACCGGAACCAAGATCTCTCTTGCAGGGCATGGGCTGCTGCTGAGCTGGGTCGCATTTGGCGCCTGGTTTCCGTCCGAGCCGTTGCCGTTCGAGGTGCAGGAGGTCTCTCTCATCAGCGCCGAGGAATTCGAGCGCCTCAGCCAGACGCGGCAGGCGCCGCAGGTGGCGCCCGAGGCCAGCACGCTGCAGCCGCCGCAGGAAAGTGCCGCGCCGGAGGTGTCCTTGCCGCCACAGCAGCGGCCAGAGCCGGAGCCCCCCACACCCGAACCCCTGTCCCCGCCAATCCCCGATCCGGTGGTGGCAGAAACGCCCGAACAGCCCCCGGAACCTGCCGAACCCGAGGTGCCGGACACGGCGCCCGGCGTGCCCGAGCCGCCGGAGACAACGGCGCTGGTGGCGCCGCAGCCCGAAGTGCAGCAGCAGCGCCCGGTGGACCGGGTCGCCCCAGTGCCAGTAGCCCCGCCCGAGCCGGACACGGCAGTGGATGAGATCGAACAGCCCGAAGTCGCCCCCGACGTTGGCGCCGAGACAGAGCAGGAAGTCCAGGAGGCCACCGCCCCGGAGGCCGCCAGCGACCGTATCGTGACCGAAGAGAACGAAAGCGACGAGCAGACCGTGACCGCGCCTGAGCAGTCCCTGCGGCCCCGTGGACGGCCGGTACGTCGCGCGGCGGCGCCGGAACCGGAGCCTGAAGCGGCGCCGACGCCGGTTGAGACCGAAGACACCCAGCCGCAGGTGGACCCTTCTGCTGTGGAGGATGCGCTTGCCGCTGCGCTGTCCGGCGGCGCGGATGTGGAAGCGCCGGAACCCTCTGGCCCGCCGCTGACTTCGGGAGAGAAAGACGCCCTACGGGTCGCGGTGTCGCAATGCTGGAACGTCGGCTCGCTATCGACCGAGGCGCTGAAGACCACCGTGGTCGTCGGGGTTGCTCTCGCGCAGGATGGCAAGCCCGACACCGGATCGATCCGGATGCTGTCCAGCACCGGCGGCTCGGCAACGGCGGCAAAACAGGCATATGAGGCCGCCCGGCGGGCAATTATCCGCTGCGGTTCACGAGGATTTCAACTTCCCCCTGAAAAATATGCGCAATGGCGTGATATTGAGATGACATTCAATCCCGAAAGGATGCGGATCAAATGAAGACCTATCTGGCACGCTTGGCTCTGATTGGCCTGACATTCTGCGGCGCCGTTCTGGCGCTGAACGGGTCTGCCTTGGCGCAAGACGGGCCGTTGCGGATCGAGATCGATCAGGGTGTGATCGAACCCTTGCCCTATGCGGTGCCCGATTTCATTCCTGACGATCCGGCGGCGCGCGAATACGCGGCGCAGATTGCCCGGGTGGTGGCTGCGGATCTGAGCGGCACCGGCCTGTTCCGCGAGGTTCCGGCCTCGGCGCATATTTCCAAGGTTGCCGCCTTTGACGACGCTGTGAAATTTGCCGATTGGAAGGCCGTCAATGCACAGGCGCTGATTACCGGCGCGGTCAGCGTAAAGGGCAAGCGTCTGACCGTGCGTTTCCGCGCCTATGATGTGTTCTCCGAAGGCGAGCTTGGCGGCGGGTTGCAGTTTTCCGGCACCACCGATGGCTGGCGGCGCATGGCGCACAAGGTGGCCGATGCCGTCTACAGCCGGATCACGGGTGAGGGCGGCTATTTCGACAGCCGGGTGGTATTTGTGTCTGAAACCGGCCCCAAGAACGACCGCCGCAAACGGCTGGCGATCATGGATTATGACGGCGCCAACGTGCAGTATCTGACCAACAGCGATGCCATTGTGCTGGCGCCGCGGTTTTCGCCTACCGGCGACCGGGTGCTTTATACCAGTTACGAGACCGGCTTTCCGCAGATCCACGTGCTGGACGTGGGTAAGGTGCAGCGCCGCATCCTGTCGGCGGACGATGGTATCATGAGCTTTGCTCCGCGTTTCGCCCCCGATGGGCGCACGGTGGTCTATTCACAGTCCCAAGGCGGCAATACCGACATTTACACGATGGATATCGCCAGCGGAAAACGCACCCGCCTGACCAACGCACCGTCGATCGAAACGGCGCCTTCCTATTCGCCGGATGGCAGCCAGATCGTGTTTGAAAGCGACCGCTCTGGCGCGCCGCAGCTCTACGTGATGCCCGCAGCGGGTGGCGCGGCGCGGCGGATTAGTTTTGGCACCGGGCGCTATGGCACCCCGGTCTGGTCGCCGCGCGGCGATCTGATCGCCTTTACCAAGCAAAGCAAGGGCCGGTTCCATATCGGCGTCATGCGCACCGATGGCAGCGAGGAACGCCTGCTGACGGCATCCTTCCTGGACGAGGGGCCGACCTGGTCCCCGAATGGCCGGGTGATCATGTTCACCCGCGAAACCCAGGGGGCGAGCGGCCGGGCGCTGCTCTATTCGGTGGATATCACTGGGCGCAACCTGAAGCCGGTCCGCACCCCCGACGGGGCATCGGATCCTGCCTGGTCGCCGCTGCAAAATTGAGGCCCAGACCGTAAAACGACGGTCATAGGGGAAAATACCGGCATGGCTGCCTGATCCGACATGTGGTAGGCTGCCAGCAAGAAACGTAAAGGGGTAGGGAATGAGCATGAGCGGTTTCAAAAAGGCACTTCTGGTGGTCGCGGCCCTTGGGGTTGCAGGCTGTAGCAACGCCTCCTGGGACGACACCAGGTTCGGGGATGGCAGCGGCGCGGGCGCCGGTGCAGCTGGATCGGTTTCAGACCCCACCAGCCCGGCTTATTTCCAGCAGGCCATCGGTGACCGGGTGCTGTTCGCGGTGGATCAGTCCAGCCTGTCGCCTGCCGCCGAAGAGGTCCTGCGCGGGCAGGCGGGTTGGCTGCTGACCAATACCGATTACAACGTCACGATCCAGGGCCACGCGGATGAGCAGGGCACCCGGGAATACAACCTTGCGCTTGGCGCGCGCCGGGCCAATTCGGCGCGGGAGTTCCTGATTTCCCAAGGGGTTGCGGGCAACCGTATCCAGGTCGTCAGCTATGGCAAGGAACGCCCGCTTGAGATCTGTTCGGCCGAAAGCTGCTATGCCAAGAACCGCCGCGCCGTGACCGTTCTGGCCAGCGGCCTGACGGGGTAAGGCGATGCAGCTGCCCCGCCGGATCCGCGCCACCCTGATTGCCTCGGCCGCCGTTGCCGCGCTGTTCGGGCCGCTGCCCGCAGCAGCGCAGGACCAGCAGACCCTTGCCGATATCCGGCAGGAGCTGACCGTCTTGCACGTGGAAATCCAGCGACTGACGCGCGAATTGTCCACCACCGGCGCGCCTGCCACCAATCTGGCAGGCAGTTCCGTGCTGGACCGGGTCGAGGCGATCGAAACCGAGCTGCAGCGCCTGACCGCTCAGACCGAACAACTGGAATACCGCATCAACCGGATCGTTGCCGATGGCACCAACCGCATTGGCGATCTGGAGTTCCGTTTGGTCGAACTGGAAGGCGGCGACATCAGTGCCTTGGGTGAAACCTCGACGCTGGGCGGGGACACCGAGGCGGCAAGCATCGAGACTTCTGTGCCGGTTCCTGTGCCGGGTGATGCCAGCGAGTTGGCGGTGGGCGAGCGCGCCGATTTCGATGCCGCGAAGCAGGCGCTGGACGAGGGCAGCTATCAGGACGCCGCCGAGAAATTCGCGGCCTTCAATGCCGCTTATCCGGGTAGCCCGTTGGCGGCAAAGGCCGATTTCCATCGCGGCAAGGCGATGGATGGTCTGGGCGACACGCGTGAGGCGGCGCGGGCCTATCTGGCGTCCTTTACCGGCGATGCGGTTGGCCCGATGGCGCCCGAGGCGTTGTTCGAGCTGGGTGCCGCTCTTGGCCGGTTGGGCCAGCGCGATCAGGCCTGCATCACCCTCTCTGAAGTCAACGCACGGTTCCCCGGCAATGATACGGTGGCCCGTGCCGAGGCGGAGATGGCCACGCTGGGCTGCTCTTGACGCAAGACGCAGCGGATATCATTGCAGGCGTTTGCGCCCAGATTCCACACCCCCTGCCAGACCGGCTGGGGGTTGCTGTTTCCGGGGGGAGCGACTCGGTTGCGCTTCTTCACATCCTACACCGCGCTTTGACTCCCGAAGGGGTGCAACTCTACGCGGTCACGGTGGACCACGGATTGCGCGCAGCCTCGGCCGCCGAGGCTGAAGGGGTTGCGGCGCTGGCCACGGGCCTTGGACTTTCACACGATATTCTGCACTGGGCCGAGGGACCCGGCGCGGGCAACCTGCAGGATCAGGCCCGGCAGGCCCGCTATGGTCTGCTGCGGGATTGGGCGCGCAGCAAAGGCATCGCCGCACTGGCACTGGGTCATACGGCAGACGATCAGGCGGAAACCGTGCTGATGCGGCTGACGCGGGCCTCTGGCGTGGATGGATTGTCAGCAATGTCCGCCGTGCGGCAGCTTGAGGATCTGACGCTGCTGCGTCCGCTCTTGTCTTTGCGCCGGGCGGATCTGCGAGATTACCTGCGCGCCGAAGGCGTACCTTGGGTCGACGATCCGTCAAATGAGGACAGGCGATTCGACCGGGTGCGGTTGCGCCAGGCCCTGCCGATGCTTGAAGAACTGGGGCTGAGCGTCGAGGCGCTGTCGCTTGTTGCAAAAAATATGCAACAGGCGCGGCAAACGCTTGATCACTATGCACTATCGGCGGCGCAGGAGGGATTTTCGTTTCAGGCGGGCGCTGTGGCGGTAGAGCGGGCGTATTTTGCGGGACTGCCGGATGAAATTGCCCACCGGTTGCTGCGGGCGGCGCTGCAATGGGTTTCTGGCGGCACCTATCCGCCGCGGCGCCCGCCGATGATGGCGGCGCTGGAAACCGCCCGTACCGGCGGTTCGGCTACCCTTGCTGGTGGGCGCATCCTGTGCCGCCGGGGCCGTGTCTGGATCTGCCGCGAAGCGCAGGCCGTACGTGGCCAGATCGCGGAACCCGGTGAGGTCTGGGATGGGCGCTGGGGAATTAGTTGCGTAAAATCAGACGATTGTAAGGTGCGTGCCCTCGGGGCAGAGGGGCTTCAGCTCTGTCCGAATTGGCGGGAAACCGGTCTGCCGGGACCAGTGCTGGAGGTCACCCCTGCTTTGTGGCGCGGGGCCGATCTGGTTGCCGCACCGCTGGTGAGACCGGCGCCGGGATGTACGGCAGAGCTGACCTGCAGCGAAGAAGAGTTCTTTGCATCCTTTTTATCGCATTGAACCTGACCGAATGTTCCCTATTTTAAGCGCAACGTGGGCGATCTACGCGTCGCCTCGAATATTGGGAGATTTTCCTTGGGTAATGCACGCAATATCGCCTTCTGGGTCGTTCTGTTTCTGCTGATCCTCGCGCTGTTCAATTTGTTCAGCGGGTCGGGCAGCACCATGCAGAGCCGTGAGCGCACCTATTCCGACTTTGTTGCCGCCGTCGAAGGCGGACAGGTCAGCACCGTCACCCTTGACGGGGAGCAGGTTCGTTTCACCACATCCGATGGCCAGAGCTATGTCACCATCAAGCCGGGGGACGCGGAAGTCACCTCGATGCTGATCGAGAACAACATCCCGGTGCGAGCTGAGAAACAGCAGCAGTCGGGTTTCCAGTCGTTCCTGATCACATTGCTGCCCTTCCTGCTGCTGATCGGTGTCTGGGTCTATTTCATGAACCGGATGCAGGGCGGAGGCAAAGGCGGCGCCATGGGCTTTGGCAAGTCCAAGGCGAAGATGCTGACCGAGAAACACGGCCGCGTCACCTTTGACGATGTTGCCGGTATCGATGAAGCCAAGGAAGAGCTCGAAGAGATTGTGGAATTCCTGCGCAACCCGCAGAAATTCTCGCGTCTTGGTGGCAAGATCCCCAAGGGTGCGCTGCTGGTAGGCCCTCCGGGTACCGGTAAAACGCTGCTGGCCCGCGCCATCGCGGGTGAGGCTGGCGTGCCCTTCTTCACCATCTCCGGTTCGGACTTCGTTGAAATGTTCGTCGGTGTCGGTGCATCCCGTGTGCGCGACATGTTCGAACAGGCGAAAAAGAACGCGCCTTGCATCGTGTTCATCGACGAAATCGACGCCGTGGGCCGCCATCGTGGCGCCGGCTATGGCGGCGGTAACGACGAGCGCGAACAGACGCTGAACCAGCTGCTGGTCGAGATGGACGGTTTTGAAGCCAACGAAGGCGTGATCATCCTGGCGGCGACCAACCGTAAGGACGTTCTTGACCCCGCGCTGCTGCGTCCGGGCCGCTTTGACCGCAACGTCACCGTCGGTAACCCCGACATCAAGGGCCGCGAAAAGATCCTCGGCGTGCACGCACGCAAGACCTCGCTGGGCCCCGATGTGGATATGCGCATCATCGCACGCGGGACCCCGGGCTTCTCTGGTGCGGATCTTGCGAACCTCGTGAACGAGGCTGCGCTGATGGCTGCTCGCGTCGGCCGCCGCTTTGTCACCATGGAAGACTTTGAGAACGCCAAGGACAAAGTGATGATGGGCGCCGAGCGTCGCTCGATGGTGCTGACGGCGGATCAGAAGGAAAAGACCGCCTATCACGAGGCGGGCCACGCTGTTGTCGGCCTGAAGCTGCCCGAGTGTGATCCGGTCTATAAGGCGACGATCATTCCGCGCGGCGGTGCCCTGGGCATGGTTGTCAGCCTGCCCGAGATGGATCGCCTGAACTGGCACAAGGATGAGTGCGAGCAGAAGCTGGCGATGACCATGGCGGGCAAGGCCGCCGAAATCATCAAATACGGTGAAGGCCACGTTTCGAACGGTCCGGCCGGCGATATCCAGCAGGCCAGCCAGCTGGCCCGCGCCATGGTGATGCGCTGGGGTATGTCGGAAAAGGTCGGCAATATCGATTATGCCGAGGCGCACGAAGGTTACAGTGGCAACACCACCGGCTTCTCTGTTTCCGCCCATACCAAGGAGCTGATCGAGGAAGAGGTACGCGAGTTCATCCAGATGGGCTATGACCGCGCCTTCAAGATCCTGACCGATCATCACGACGAATGGGAACGTCTGGCGCAGGGTCTGCTCGAGTACGAAACCCTGACCGGCGATGAGATCAAGCGCGTCATGGGTGGCGAGCCGCCGCATTCTGGAGAGGACGAAGGCGACGATACCGATCAGGGTAGTGCCTCGGTCACCGCAGTGCCCAAGGCCAAGCCGAAGAAAACCCCGCCCGAGGGCGGCATGGAGCCGGAACCGTCTTCCTGAGGCGTTTCCTGAATTTAGAAGGCCCGGTCTTTGACCGGGTCTTTTTCTTTGCAGCAGTGGACATTCGGTTGGACTGGGCCGGTTGGGGTGGGGGTGGCGCTGGGGCGCCGGACAGCTGTGCTGCCCGGCGCCCCAGCGCCCGGATCGGATCGCGTTGCGATCCGACCGCCCCCCTGGATGAACCCCATGGTTCTCTCTGGCAGTTCGGGGCTTAGCGTGTATGGTTCGGCAAAAGCGCTGTGCCCTGCGAAAGCGGTAGTGCAAAGCGGATGAAGTACAGGGGAGTCCTCACATGCCAGTCTTGCGCGAAACCGAATTCACCGGAGAGATTGTCTGGATGGGACAGGTTCCGGCAGGAGAGGGGCTTGCAGCGATTCCACAGCAGACGCTGGACCTCGGCTTTGACGGCATTGCGGGGGAGCGTCACGAGGGCAGTTTGCGTTCCTCCTGCGTGCGGGTGAAGAACCTCTATCCCACCGGCACCGAAATCCGCAACGTGCGCCAGCTGACCATTCTCTCTGAGGAAGAGCTGGCCCTGATTGCGACGGATATGGGGCTGGAGCAGATCGACCCGGCCTGGCTGGGTGCCAGCCTGGTGCTGCGCGGTATTCCCGATTTCACCTTCATCCCGCCCAGTTCCCGGCTGCAGGGGCCGGATGGCACCACCCTGACCGTGGATATGGAGAACCGCCCCTGCGTGCTGCCGGGGCGCGAGATCGAAAAGGATCATGGCGGTTACGGCGCGAAATTCAAACCTGCGGCGAAAAATCGACGGGGAATCACCGCCTGGGTAGAACGTCCGGGGCGGCTCTCAATCGGGGATGCTCTGACGGTTTTTGTGCCGGATCAGCGCGCCTGGGCGCCCTGAAGCCGCGCCCGAAAGGAACAATGCGTTCCTTTCGGACACCCGAAGTTCCGATCGAATTCGCCCTACGCCGCTTCAAGACACGATAATGTCGGAAATCACGCGCGCCATTTGCCGCAGTCTGGCTAAGTCTTGGTCAACTCCGGCCCGCGAGCCGGTCAACGGACAGAAACAGGTCAGGAACCAGGCCATGAGCTACAAGAGTGACATCGAAATCGCGCGCGAAGCGAAGAAGCTCCCCATTCAGGACATCGGCAGCAAGCTGGGCATGTCGCATGACGATCTGCTGCCCTACGGCCACGACAAGGCCAAGGTGAGCCAGTCCTTCATCAACTCGGTGCAGGACAAACCCGATGGCAAGCTGATCCTGGTGACCGCGATCAACCCGACCCCGGCGGGCGAAGGCAAGACCACCACCACCGTGGGGCTGGGCGATGGTCTGAACAAGATCGGCAAGAACGCCATGGTCTGCATCCGCGAAGCCTCGCTTGGTCCGAACTTCGGCATGAAGGGCGGCGCCGCTGGTGGTGGCTACGCGCAGGTCGTGCCGATGGAGGACATGAACCTCCACTTCACCGGTGACTTCCACGCGATCACCTCGGCACACTCGCTGCTGAGCGCGATGATCGACAACCACATCTACTGGGGCAACGAGCAGGAAATCGACATCCGCCGCGTCCAGTGGCGCCGCGTTGTCGACATGAACGACCGGGCCCTGCGCCAGATCAACGTGTCGCTCGGCGGTGTTGCCAACGGGTTCCCGCGCGAAGGTGGTTTCGACATCACCGTGGCCTCCGAAGTGATGGCGATCCTGTGCCTGGCCAACGACCTGCAGGATCTGGAAAAGCGTCTGGGCGACATGATCGTGGCCTACCGCCGCGACCGCAGCCCGGTTTATTGCCGTGATATCAAGGCAGAAGGCGCCATGGCGGTGCTGCTGAAGGACGCAATGCAGCCGAACCTGGTGCAGACGCTGGAAAACAACCCGGCCTTTGTCCACGGCGGTCCCTTCGCCAACATCGCGCACGGCTGTAACTCTGTCATCGCGACAAAGACCGCGATGAAAGTTGCTGATTACGTTGTGACCGAAGCGGGATTTGGTGCGGACCTCGGCGCCGAGAAGTTCATGAACATCAAGTGCCGCAAGGCCGGTATCGCACCCGACTGCGTTGTGCTGGTCGCCACTGTGCGCGCGATGAAGATGAACGGTGGCGTGGCCAAGGCAGATCTTGGCGCCGAAAACGTCGAAGCGGTGATGGAAGGCTGCGCCAACCTCGGCCGTCACATCGGCAACCTGAAATCCTTTGGTGTGCCGGTTGTCGTCGCGATCAACCACTTTGTCACCGACACCGATGCGGAAATCCAGGCGGTCAAGGACTACGTGGAAACCCAGGGCTCCGAAGCGATCCTGTCGCGTCACTGGGAACTGGGCTCGGAAGGCTCTGCCGATCTGGCCCGCCGCGTGGCGGAAATCGCCGACAGCGGCGTCAGCCAGTTCGCACCGCTCTACAACGATGAGCTGACCCTTTTTGAGAAGATCGAGCGCATCGCCAAGGGCATCTACCGCGCCGATGAGGTGCTGGCCGACAAGAAGATCCGCGATCAGCTGAAACTCTGGGAAGATCAGGGTTATGGCAACCTGCCGGTCTGTATGGCGAAGACCCAGTACAGCTTCTCGACCGATCCCAACCTGCGCGGCGCGCCCACCGGCCACTCGGTCCCGGTGCGTGAGGTCCGCCTCTCTGCGGGCGCCGGGTTTGTCGTGGTTGTCTGCGGTGAGATCATGACCATGCCGGGCCTGCCCCGCACCCCTGCGGCGGAAAACATCCATCTGAATGCCGAAGGGCAGATCGAAGGCTTGTTCTAAGGCGCAAATTGCGCAATCTGCGGCCCGGGGACCTATTCCCGGGCCGTAGGAGTTTTTGTGACGATGACCAATCCGAAACCACCGCAGGACTGCGCCGATATGGGAGAGTTGCGCGCCGCGATTGATGCGCTCGATGTGGCACTGGTCAGGATGCTGCGGGCGCGGGCGGATTATATCGACCGGGCGGTAGAGCTGAAGCAGGTGAATGGCTGGCCCGCACGGATCCCGGCCCGTGTTGAGGAGGTTGTGGTCAACGCCTGCCGCACCGCCGAGGCCGAGGGGCTCGATCCTGCTCTGGTCGAAGGTATCTGGCGCGATATGGTGGATTGGTCGATTTCGCGCGAGGCGCGAGAGATCCCCGAGACATGAGCGCGAGGCCGCATCTGGTCTTGCAGCCCTGAGAAGGAACGAAGCGATGGCAGCAAATATCATTGACGGCAAGGCCTTTGCGGCCAAGGTCCGCGGTCAGGTCGGCGAACATGTGGCGCGCCTGAAGGAAGAGCACGGCATCACCCCCGGTCTGGCGGTTGTGCTGGTGGGCGAGGATCCGGCGAGCCAGGTCTATGTCCGCTCCAAGGGCAAGCAGACCGTCGAGGTCGGCATGAACTCCTACGAGCACAAGTTGGAGGCGGAAACCTCCGAAGCCGACCTGCTGGCGCTGATCGATCAGCTGAACAATGATCCCGCTGTGCATGGTATTCTGGTGCAGCTGCCGCTGCCCGGTCACCTGGACGAGGATCTGGTGATCAACGCCATCGACCCGGCCAAGGACGTGGACGGCTTCCATATCTCCAACGTCGGCCTTCTGGGCACCGGCCAGAAATCCATGGTGCCCTGCACGCCGCTGGGCTGTCTGATGATGCTGCGTGATTATCACGGCAGCCTGTCGGGCATGGACGCGGTGGTGATCGGCCGCTCCAATATCGTGGGCAAACCGATGGCGCAGCTGCTGCTGGGTGACAGCTGCACCGTGACCATCGCGCACAGCCGCACCAAGGATCTGCCCGATGTGGTGCGCCGCGCCGATATCGTGGTGGCCGCCGTCGGGCGCCCGGAAATGGTGCCCGGCGACTGGATCAAGGAAGGCGCTACTGTGATCGACGTTGGTATCAACCGCATCGACGCCCCCGAAAAGGGCGAAGGCAAGACCCGCCTTGTCGGTGACGTGCATTTCGAAAGCGCCGCGGCCCGCGCCGGTGCCATCACCCCGGTGCCGGGTGGTGTCGGTCCGATGACCATCGCTTGCTTGTTGGCCAACACGGTCACCGCCTGCTGCCGGGCCAACGGTCTGGCAGAGCCGGAAGGTCTGACCGCCTGATTGCTTTGATACTCTGACGCTTTTGTCAGCTGCACCCGCCGGACTGTTTCGGCGGGTGTTCTGCTGTTTGGTCTCTGGTGGGGCAGGATTTTATTTGGCGACCGGCACCATGGTGCCTTGCAGGATCGCCACCAGCTTTTCTTCCTCACCGGTGATGGCATGGACTTCGCAGGTGGCCACGACCAGCCGCCGCCCGGGTTTCACCACGGTGCCGGTGGCCCGCAGGCGATCCCCAGCGCCGGGCGCCAGCAGGTTGATCTTAATTTCTGCGGTCATCACTTCCTGATCCTCGGGCATCAGGGACAGCGCCGCGTATCCTGCTGCGGTATCGCCGATGGCAAAGGTCAACGCCGCGTGGGCGACGCCGTGCTGTTGCAGGCTGCTGGGCAGGATGGGGGCGGAGACCACAACCTTGCCTGGCGACACGGAATCCAGCGTGGCGCCAAGGGTCTGCATCATGCTTTGGCGGGCGAAACTGTCTGATATGCGATCTGTGCTCATGCCGCGATCATACGGCCTGCAGGGACCGGTGGGAACAAGACGTTGCGTTAGCGGGGCCGGTCTAGCTGGGCAGCCTAGCGGGGCATTGGGCAGGGCAGGGGTTTTGGTCCGGTCAGGATCGCAATCGCTTCTGGCGCCATCAGTCCCGCAAGGGCAGGATCACTGCTGCGCAGCCCACCGGTATAGGTGCCAAAGGCGGGCAGGATCAGTCGGGTGCGATCCAGCAGAAAGGCGGGGCGGGCACTGCCCCGGCGTAGCCGCGCCTTGGGGTGGTAATGGCCTGAGATCTCTCCTGCTTCGGCGTCACCCTCGGCAATATGGCGAAAGGTGAGCGGTCCAAGGCGCATCTCGGTGCAGGAGCGACCGCCAAATCCCGTAGGGCCCGGATCGTGGTTGCCCTCTACCCAGATCCATTCCTGTACGGCGATCAGGCTGCGTAGGTCCTGCACGTCCTCTGGAGGCAGCGCACGGGCGGCGGCCAGATCGTCGAAACTGTCGCCTAGGCAGAGCACGGTTTCGGGCTGCAGTTGCCGGATCAGCGCCGCCAGCCGCGCCAGTGTATCGCGGGTCTCATAAGGGGGCAGGGGCGCACCGCCGCGCCGCAGGTGGCGCTCGGATTTGCCCATATGCAGGTCCGAGACGCAAAGCAGTCGCCGCTCTGCCCACCAGAGCGCGCCGCTGCCAAGCGCGGTGAGCCGTGCGCCTGCCAGCGTGAAGTCATAGCCGAGCAGGGCGCCCTGGGATCCTGCCGGATCGTTCATGTGTCCAGCTCCGCGAGGCCCGAGGTGCGCATCAGTTCTTCGGCTTCGCGCTCCAGAAGTTTCTGTGCCCCAGCGCCCTGAACTGGCACCTTTCCCATTTCCAACAGTAAGGGCGCGGCCAGCGGGCTGATCCGCTCAAGTCGTCGCAGGGTCACGCGGCCCCGGATGCGGTCGGCCATTTCCTCGATACGGGCAAAATCCACCAACCCGCTTAGCGCTTCGTCGCGGGTGATATCCAGCAGCAGGTGATCGGGATCGTATTTGCGCAGCGTGTCATAGAGGATATCGGATGAAAACGTCGCCTGCCGCCCGGATTTGCGGGCGCCGGGGCTGTTGCGTTCGATCAGCCCGGCGATGGTGGCCGCGCCGCGAAAGGCGCGTTTCATCACCGCGTTTTCCGCCAGCCACCGCTCCAGCCCGTCGCGCAGGGCCTCGGCCTCCAGCAACGGCGCGGGGTCGGTCAGCTCCGCAAGGCCCCAGATCAGCGTGGCGTAATCTGTGGCGACAAAGCCCAGCGGATCAAGGCCCAGCTCCTCCATCCGTTTGGTCACCAGCAGCCCCAGCGTCTGCTGAGCGTTGCGCCCGGCAAAGCCATAGAGACAGGTATGTTCCCGGCCCTGATGCGGAAAGCTTTCGATCAGCATCTGCCCGGCGCGGGGCAATTCGGACACCTGGCGCTGCAGGTCAAGCCAGTCGGCGGTGTGGGCGGGCAGATCGGGCCAGTCGCCGCGCGCCAGAAGGTCCAGAATGCCCTTGCTCAATTGGGTGGAGGTGGCGAATTTGGTGCCCGAGAACACGGCGATCTTCGGCTTGCGGCCCCGGTCGCGGCTAACCTCCACTGTCATTTCGCGCAAGGATTCATAGCGCACGATCTGGCCACCGATCAGGAAGGTATCGCCGGGGGTCAATGTGGCGGCAAAGGCCTCTTCGATCTCGCCCAGCGGCTTGCCGCCGCGGCTGTGTTTCATCCGCACCTTCAGAAGGTCGGCGTCCTGAATGGTGCCGATATTCATGCGGATGCGGGCCGCCGCGCGCGGATCGCGCAGCTGCCACAAGCCGTCCGGGCGCTGCAGCAGGCGCTGCCATTGGTCATAGGCGCGCAAGGCGTAACCGCCGGTGGCGCAGAAATCGAGACAGGCCTCAAATTCAGGACGGCTGAGGCTGGCATAGGCGCCTGTGCTGATGACCTCGGCATAAAGCGCATCCGCATCAAACGGTCCTGCGCAGGCGGTGATCAGGATATGCTGGCACAGCACGTCGCGCGGCCCCGGCGGGCGCGGATCACCATCGAGCCTGCCGGCCTGCACCGCCTCCAGCGCGGCGTGACATTCGATCACCTCAAACCGGTTGGCGGGCACCAGAAGCGCTTTGGACGGGGCGTTGTAGCGGTGATTTGCCCGCCCGATGCGCTGCACCAGCCGTTTGACGTTCTTCGGGGCGCCAATCTGGATCACCAGATCCACGTTGCCCCAGTCGATGCCCAGATCCAGCGAGCCGGTACAGACCACGGCGCGCAGCTCTCCGGCGACCATCGCGGCCTCGACCCGCTCGCGCTGCGCCCGGTCAAGCGAGCCGTGATGAATGGCGATGGGCAGCGCATCCTCATTGGCGAGCCACAGGTTGTGAAAGAAAATTTCCGCCTGTGCCCGGGTGTTGTGAAAGATCAGCGTGGTCTGATGGGCGCGGATCTGTTCCAGCACGGCAGGGATCGCATAGGCCGCGCCGCCCCCGGCCCAGGGCGGTGCCTCACTCGTGTGCAACATGGCGATATCGGGGGCGGGGCCGGGATCAGCCAGCACGATATCGCAGGGGTCCGGATGGCGCGCCAGATAGCGGGCGATGGCGGCGGGATCATCCACTGTGGCCGAAAGGCCCACCCGGCGCAGATCCGGGCAGAGGCTTTGCAGCCGCGCCAGCGCCAGCATCAGCTGATCACCGCGTTTGCTTTCGGCGAGAGCGTGGATTTCGTCGATGACGATGCGCCGCAGCCCGCCAAAGGTGCGGGCGGCATCCTCGTAAGAGACCATCAGCGCCAGGCTTTCGGGGGTGGTCAGCAGGATATGCGGTGGGTCGGCGCGCTGGCGTTTGCGGCGCGATTGAGGGGTGTCGCCAGTGCGGTCGTCAATGCGGATCGGCAGTCCCATTTCCTCGACCGGCGTGCGCAGGTTGCGTTTGATATCCGCCGCCAGCGCCTTGAGTGGTGAGACATAGAGCGTGTGCAGACCTTCGTGGCTGCCGTCTGCCAGCTCGGCCAGCGTCGGTAGGAAACCGGCCATCGTCTTGCCGCCGCCAGTGGGGGCGATCAGCAGCGTGGCGGGATCGGTGGCACGGTCCAGCATGTCCTGCTGATGCGGATGGATGGACCAGCCTCGGGCGCTGAACCAGTTCAGGATCCGGGGCGGCAAGACGGCGGTGCTATCCATAAAGGTTCCGTTTGGGGCGGCGGCGGGCAGGGCGTCAGGAGGCGCCGGGGACCTGCGCCAGCCGTGCGCTGATGGCGTTGATCTCGTCCGGGAAACGGTTGTTGCCGATATCTCCGGCTTCTTCGGTCCAGGTGACGAACCGTTCGAACAGGGGGACAAATAGGGCGAGTTCCTCTTCGCTCCAGCCCGACAGGAATTCGCCAAGAACAAGGAACTTGAACTGGCGCACGGCTTCGATGATGGCGGTGCCCCGTTCCGTCAGCTCCACCAGAGTGCGGCGGGCGTCGCGCTGGCTGACGGTGCGCCGGGCCAGCCCTCGGGCGATCAGGTCGCTGGTCAGCCGTGAGGCCCGCGACGGGTCGATGCGCAGGCGCGCGGCAACGGTGGAGACCATGACCTCTTCCTCGGCATCGTCGCTGCCAAAGGTGCTGGCCGGGGCCCAGATTGCCATCATCACGTCAAGCTGGGCCAGATCGACCTCCTCGGCCAGCCCAAAGGCCGCCAGCGCCGCCGAGCCAAGCTCGCGCTTGTTCACCCGGCGCCGCCACTGTTGCAGCACGTCGTCAATCTCCAGCGCTGCCGTGCTGGTGCGGCTGTCAATCCCGGCCTGTTCCAGGAAATTCGTCAGTTCGGTGTTGCGCCCGGCTATGGTTCCATCCTCCAGGAGGTCGTCGGCCCGGGGGGGCTGACAAAATTACATGCTGTTGACATGTAAATGACGTCGTCATACATGTGCTATTATCAGATGACCTGTTTCAGGGCCGAACGCAATGCAACTGCGGAGCGGCCACCTTTCAAATCAAGCCAGAGCAAGGATTATCACGTGAGCGGACCGATCCCAAGCACCCCCGGAGCCCTGAACGACAGAGAGCTGAAGCTGATGATCGGCGCGGTGGCCTCTGTTTTGTTCATTGCCTCGCTGGGTCAGACGGTGGTGACGACGGCGCTGCCCACGATTCTGAGCGAGCTGGGCGGATTGTCGCAGATCACCTGGGTCATTACCGCCTATCTGATGGCGGCGACCGTCGGGGCGCCGGTCTGTGGCAAGCTGGGCGACCTGTTCGGGCGCAAACCGGTGATGCAGGGCGGCATCGTGGTGTTTCTTGTTGGCTCACTTATCTGCGCGCTGGCGCCGAACCTCTGGGTGCTGGTGGCGGGGCGGTTTGTGCAGGGCGTTGGCGGCGGCGGGCTGATCGTCGTCTCTATGGCCACTGTCGCCGATGCTGTCCCCGCCCGCGAGCGGGGCCGCTATCAGGGGATGCTGGGCAGCGTCTTTGCTGCCTCGACCGTGGTCGGCCCGCTGGCGGGTGGCTTTATCGTGCAGCATTTCGCGTGGGAGTGGCTGTTCCTGCTGAACCTGCCGCTGGGGCTGGCGGCTTTTGTGGTGTTGGCCCGCTCGCTGCGCTCGGTGCCAACCGGGCGGCGACCCTCGATTGACTATGCGGGCGGGCTGAGCCTGTCGCTGCTGCTTTCACTGGCGGTGATCTCAGCGAGCCTTGGCGGCTCAACGCTGCCCTGGAGCAGCGCCGAGATGCAGGGCCTTCTGATCGCGACACTGGCGGCGCTGGCCGTCTTTGTGATGATCGAAAGCCGCGCCAAGGAGCCGATCCTGCCGCTGCGCCTGTTCCGGATCAACAATTTCCTGGTGTCCAACGCCGTTGGGCTGATCGTCGGTTCGGCGATGTTCGGTACCATCGTGTTTGTGCCCTTTTTCATGCAGGTGGTGCGGGGCATGTCCCCGGCGCTGTCGGGCATGTTCACCTTTCCGATGATGGTCGGGATCATCCTTGGCTCGTCCCTTTCGGGGCGGATCATGGTGCGGAGCGGGCGGTATCGCTGGATGCCGACCGTATCCACGCTGATCCTGGCCGGGGCGATGGCCTCCCTTGCGCAGATGGGCACCGGCACACCCGAATGGTGGATTGCGGTGTCGATGGTGCTGACCGGGCTGGGGATCGGGCCGGTGATGGCGGTTGGTGTCACTTCGATCCAGAACGCGGTGCCGCTGACCATGGTCGGTGTTGGGACCGCTAGCGCCAATATGTTCCGGATGATCGGCGGCTCGGTCGGCACGGCGGTCTTTGGCGCGGTGTTTGCCGCCGGTCTGACGCGGGAACTGGGCGGCGCCCTTGGCGGTATGAACCCGCGCAGCCTCAGCAAGGATGCCATCATGGCGATGGAGCCCGGCCTGCGCGAGGCGGTGCTGACCGGTATCGCCGAGGCGCTGCACCCGGTGTTCTGGGCTGCTACGGTGCTGGCTTGCCTTGCCTGCCTGATGTCGCTGTTCCTGGCGGAAATCCCGCTGGAGGATCGCACCATGAGCCGGGCGGCAGAAGCGGATTAGGCAAAGCCACAAGAAATGCGCTGCCGTCCCCTAGCCTAGGGGCGCTGTTTGCAGCGTCTTACTTCACGATCTCCTCATCCTCGACAAACATGTTCGCCCAGGCCCGGTCGATCAGATCGGGGCTCATCTCGTAGGGGATGCCTTCGAAATCGCAGATCGCCATCATCTGGTCGATCAGGAACACCGGCTGGTAGTTGGCGTAGACGTTGTCGATGGTGGGGTATTTCGTCTTCAGGAGATGCACCAATGTAGCCTCGTCCAGACGCATGCCCTTCTTGCGCGCCACCAGGGCAAAGATCTTGAGGAAGTTTTCCTGATCCGGGCCGTCGATCTTGATCTTGAAGAAGATCCGGCGCAGTGCGGCCTGGTCAAAGATCTCGTTCGGGTGGAAGTTGGTGGAAAAGATCACCAGCGTATCAAACGGCACCTCGAACTTTTCACCCGATTGCAGCGCCAGGATGTCACGCCCCTCTTCCAGCGGCACGATCCAGCGGTTGACCAGCGCCTGAGGCGGCTCGGCCTGACGGCCAAGGTCGTCGACGATGAAGATACCGCCGGTGGATTTCAACTGCAGAGGCGCCTGATAGGTGCGCGCGGTCGGATTATAGACCAGATCAAGCATCGACAGGGACAATTCGCCCCCGGTGACGACGGTGGGCCGTTCGCATTTCACATAGCGGGTGTCGAACCGGCGCGGGCGGCGCAGGGCGTTGGGGTCTTCGGCTTCTTCCTCGGCCGCGGTGTGCACGATGGGGTCATAGACGGTGATCACCTGACCAGCGTATTCGATGGCGCGCGGCACGTAGACACAATCGCCCAGGGCATCGCGGATCCCGTTCGAGATGGAGGATTTACCGTTGCCGGGCGGGCCATACATCAGGATCGACCGGCCGGCGCTGACGGCAGGGCCAAGGTGGTCCAGTAGACTGTCCGGCAGGATCAGATGCCCCATCGCGTCCGTCAGTTGCTGCCGCGTGACCATGATGTTGCGGATCGACTGGCGCTCGACCTGTTCGCGGTAGACATCCAGCGGCACCGGCATGGCACCGTAATATTCCGACTGGCTGAGCGCATCGAGCGCGCGGGCGCGCCCCGCATCGGTGAGCTGATAGCCCATTTCATTGCCGCTGTTGGCGTTGAGCGTGCCGGTCGCCTCCAGCAGTTTGTGTTCGCGTGCCATGTCGACCAGTTCCTGCGTTACCGGGATCGGCAAGCACAGCGCGGCAGCGATATCGCTGACCATATCCGCGTTCTTGCGGAACATGGTTTTCAGAAGGATATCGCGCATCATCACGATGGGCAGCTGCATCTGGGCAAGCCCCTTGGGCGCGGGCGGCGCCACCACGGCGCTGGTCTGCATGTTCATGTCACGGCCTGTCTGTTCATCCTGTGCCCCTGCTACGCCTCTGCCTGGCGGGGCAGGGGACAAGAGCTGCGTTGCTGGCCTCACAGTCTATTCACCACTGTGGCAAGACAACGGCAATGCTGGTGCATTTCCGGGAAAGGCGTTGCAATTTGAGCTGGATTTTAGTGACCGACAGGAGGTCTCAGCTTTGGTATCAGGCGGCTGCAGGCAGGCTGCCAAACAGGGCGCCAAGGATCAGGTAGATGGCCAATGTGCCGCCAAGGCATAGGCCCATGGGAAACTTGCTGCCGACGTTCCAGCTGCGCCAGTCGGGCGCGAGCCTGCGCAGCGGTGTGTATTTTACCAGCCTATGGGTGACAAAGCCCGCAAGGAGATTGGCGGAAAAGATCATCATCACCGCAGGCAGATCACCCAGCGCCACCAGCGGTGCGGCGGCACCCGCGAATTTGGCATCCCCGGCGCCAATCATGCCTGCAGAATAGAACAGAAAGCCAAGGCCGATCCCGATGGGTAGATGCAGCAGCTGCCAGCCATAATCGGCCCAGGTCGGCATCACGAAAAGCCCGACCACCACATAGACCGCACCCAGCATGTCATTGATCCAGTTGGGAATGCGCATGCCGCGCAGATCCGTCAGCGCTGCCGCATAGCACAGCGGCAGCACGAAGGGCAGGAACCACAGCGCGGCCTGGGCCGGGATGGCCAGATGGACCATGGATCAGCCGTTTTCGAGGGCCGCCAGCGAACGGGCCGCGGCCTCAAAATGCTGGGGATGGGTGGAGATGGCTTCGCGCAGCAGGTTCTCACCTGTCTTGACGTCGCCCTGTTTCACCGCCGACAGCGCCAGCGTGTGTAGCAGTTGGGCGCGCTCTGTCTGATCGAGCGGGATTACCGGCAGGGTGTAATTGCGCTGGGCACCGCGGGCCAGAACCAGGTTGTTCTTGGCGGTGAACAGCGAGGGATCCTGACGGATGGCGTCGCTGAACAGGCGCTCGGCCTGGGCATAGCTGCCGCGCGAGAGTTTTGAGTAACCCCAGTTGTTCATCACCTTGGCAGGCTGCGTGGTGAGACCAGTGGCGATTTCATAGAAACTGTCGGCGCGTTTCCATTCCTTGTTGGCATCCGCCACCATCGCCTCAAGCCGATACCGGCGATAGGTTTCATGTGTTGGTGGCACTGAATCCAGCGCGGCCTTTGCGCCTTTCCAATCGCCGGTGCGGATCAGGGCGTCTGCCAGCGAGACCTTGTCTTCCACGGTCGCCTCGGGGTGGGCCGCGACTTTTTTCCAGGCGCTTGCGGCCTCGGTATTGCGTTTGGCGCGGATCATCGAAGTGGCCAGTCCGCGCTGGAAATCGATCCGGTCCGGAGAGGATTTCAGCGATTTCTGGAAGTAGCTCACCGCCTCATTCGGGTCCGCCACGGTCAGCATCACATCGTTGAGGTTGTGTTCATCGACGACGTTCACGTCCTGAAACGCCCGTTCGACGGTTTCCTTGCCATCGGGTTTTACGCAGGCCGACAGGGCCAGTGCGCCGATCAGGCATGGTGTCACAAGAATTGACTGGCGCATTTTATGCGTCCTTTTGCTGCTCTGCCTTTGCGGTCTTGGGGTCAGGGCACCTTGCCAATCCGGTAGCTGCCGCCGCCTTGCCGCATCAAAGTGTAGTCGTTTCGACTTTCGTTTTGCGGATCACTATGCGCAGATTTTTCAAGATTTTCGAGAGCCCGGCGCAAATTATCCCGGATTGCGTCACTTTCGCCATTATCCAGCGCATAGGCTCGGCGCAGAATTTGTGTGGCTTCCGGAGTTTTTCCGCGCTCCATCAGGACGACGCCAAGGTTGTTCAGGGCCTCGGGCCAGTCTGGCGCGGCCTTTGTTGCGCGTCGCAGCAGGGTTTCTGCCTGACCCAGACGGCCAAGTCCCAGATTGGCCGATCCCATGCTGGACAGCACCTCGGCGGTCAGCCCGTGCTCCAGCCCGGCGCGGGTAAAGGCATCAAGGGCCAGCTCGTACTCTCCGGCATCCATCAGGCGGTGGCCGACCACCAGCCCGTCCTCGGCCTGTTTGCGGGTATCCACGCCGGGTGCCCAGGGGCTGGCGGGATCTTGATGCATAATCTGCGTATCGCAGGCCCCAACAGCAAACACCGCCATCAGCGCGGCGGCACGGATGGCGGTTTCAGAAACGTATAGGCGGTGGGGCACTGCCCTCCGCGAATTGGCCATGATCAGTTACCCATGTTGCCCATATTCAGGATGCCCTGCACCGAAGGTCCGACCAGAATGATCAGCAGCGGCGGCACCGTGAGGCCCATTGTTGCAAGAGTCATTTTCACTGGCAACTTGTTTGCAGCCTCTTCGGCGCGCATCACGCGTTTGTCCCGCATTTCATCTGCATAGACCCGTAACGCATCGGCGATCGAGGTGCCGAAGGCCTGCGACTGGATCATCACGGTGGTGAAGGACGAAACATCCTGCACCCCGCAGCGGGTGCCCATGTCGCGCAGCACCTTTTCCCGTTCCTTGCCCGCCTTCATTTCATAGGCGACGACTTCGAATTCCTCGGCCAACGCCGGGTATGAGGCGTGCAGCTCCTTGGCGACGCGCACGATGGACTGGTCCAGCGACTGACCTGCCTCCACGCAGACCAGCATCATGTCGAGCGCATCGGGAAAGCCTTGGGTGATCTGTTTCTTGCGCTCTTCGATACGGCGGGTGACCCAGTATTTGGGCAGCATATAGCCCGCGCCGCCGGGGCCAATGATGCGCAGGGCCAGCTGTTGGCTGTCAAATTCAGTGCCGGCCTTCAGCACGAAGACATAGAACAGCCCCGCGCCAAGCCCCAGAAGACCCAGGGCAAACTGGGCAAAATGGAACAGGCGCACTGAGTCCTTTGAGGCATAGCCGGCCTGACGCAGCTTCAGCTCCATCGCCGAAAGTTCCTCGGCGTTCTGCGGCTCCAGGAAGGAGGCGAATTTCTGCAGCTGTTCGTTGCGGTTGGCCTGGCGCAGGCGTTCTTTTTGCGGTTTTGCCTGCGTTTCCGGCGCCATGTTCTTTTGCAGCTTCTTCAGCGGATCCTCAGGCTGATTGAGGATCAGCGGGATCGCCAGCAGGATCATGAACAGACCCAGAAGACCCAGCGCCAGCAGCGGACCGAAGGCGCCGAACTGATCGGTCAGAAAGCCGTTGATGTCGGAAAGAATGGACATTGCGCGCTCCTCAGACCTCGATATTGGTCAGCATTTTCATCACGAACAGATTCACGGTCAGCATGATCCCGACAAGGAAACAGGCAGGTATGAACCACGGGTGATCCAGAACATTGTCGTAATAGTTCGGATCCTTTAGAAGAATGCCCCCGAGTGCCAGAAGCGGGAAGGCAGAGAGGAACTTGCCCGACCATTGCGCTTCGGCGGTAATCGCCTTCACCTTGCGGAACAGGCGGAAGCGGGCACGGATCACTTTGGCCAGCCCGGCCAGAACCTCGGCCAGGTTGCCGCCCGATTGCTGCTGGATGGTAACGGCGACTGCCAAGAAACGCATGTCTTGCATGTCCAGCCGTTCGGCCATTTCTTTCAGCGATTCACCCACGTCGCGGCCATAGGCGGCTTCATCGGCAATCATGCCGAACTCTGAGGCAAGCGGGTCTTCGATTTCGTTCGAGACGATCTGAATGGCCGAGGTGAAAGGATGGCCGACCCGCAGCGAACGCACCATCAGTTCGACCGCGTCGGGCAGCTGTTCCTCGATCATCGTCATACGTTTGGTGGCCTTCTTGTTGACCCAGAAGAAGACGCCGCCGACGCCGATCACGATGGAGCCCAAAATGCGCACGGGGAACGGTGCAGCGGTGCCCACGCTGAGCCCGATAAAGGCGATGATGGCAACCCCGCCCATGATCATGATCAACTGCTTGGGGGTAAAGGCGATCGCTGCCTTCTGGGCCCGTTCCGCCAGCAAAGAATAAAGTGGGATGGTTTGCGATTTGCCGTGCTGTTTCAGCTCTTTACGCAGCTGTTCCAGCACCTGTTCGCGGGTGCTGCCTTTTTCCATCATCTCCAGACGGCGGCTGACCCGGCTGTTGAGGCGGATGGATTTGCCAAAGACAACAAGATAGATGCCTTCGACCAGCACGACGACGCCGACAAAGATCAGCCCGTAAATCAGCGGTTCGATAGGGATTTGCATCAGATCACCTCCATCCGCGTGGGCTCATAGATCGACGGCGGCAGGTCATAGCCCCACAAACGGAAGCGTTCGGAATAGTGGCTGCGTACGCCGGTGCCGGTGAAATGGCCGATGATCTTGTTTTCCGGGGTCAGCCCGACGCGTTGGAAGCGGAAGATCTCCTGCATGGAAATCACATCACCTTCCATGCCGGTGATTTCGGTGATCGAGGTCATCCGGCGCGAACCATCCTGCAGGCGTGAGGCCTGAACGATCACGTTCACCGCGCTGGCGATCTGGCTGCGCACCGCCTTGATCGGCATTTCAATCCCGGCCATGGCGATCATGTTCTCAAGGCGCGAAATCCCATCGCGGGCCGAGTTGGCGTGGATCGTGGTCATCGATCCGTCGTGGCCGGTGTTCATCGCCTGCAGCATGTCGATGACCTCTTCACCGCGGGTTTCGCCGACGATAATCCGGTCCGGGCGCATCCGAAGGGCGTTTTTCAAACAGTCGCGCGGGGAAACCTCGCCTTTGCCTTCGACGTTCGGCGGGCGGCTCTCCATGCGGCCCACATGGGTCTGCTGCAGCTGGAGTTCGGCGGTATCCTCAATGGTGAGGATGCGTTCCGAATCGTCGATAAAGCTGGACAGCGCGTTGAGCGTGGTGGTCTTGCCCGAACCGGTACCGCCCGAGACGATCACGTTCAGCCGGGTCGACACGGCAGCTTGAAGATAGGCGGCCATTTCCTCGGTGAAGGCGCCGAAGTTCACCAGATCGTCGATGCCGAGCTTGTCTTTTTTGAATTTCCGGATCGAAACCAGCGATCCGTCAACCGCAACTGGCGGGACCATGGCATTGAAACGGGAGCCATCGGCAAGGCGGGCGTCCACATAAGGGTTGGATTCATCGACCCGCCGCCCCACAGCCGAGACGATCTTGTCGATGATCCGCATCAGGTGCTTTTCATCTTTGAAGGTCACATCTGACAGCTGCAGCTTGCCGTCGCGCTCGACAAAGATCTGCTGCGGCCCGTTGACCAGAATATCACTGACGGTTTCGTCCTGAAGCAGGGTTTCCAGCGGCCCCAGACCGGTGACCTCGTCATACAGCTCCTTGTTGAGCGTCATGCGGTCTTCGCGGTTGAGGGCGATACCCTTTTCTTCAAGGATTTCGCCGGCGATCTGCGAGATTTCGGTGCGCAATTCCTTTTCGCTGGCTTTTTCAAGGGCTGCGAGGTTCAGGTTTTCCAGAAGTTCACGGTGCAGCTGCACCTTGATTTCGCCCAGCCGTTCTTTGCGCTTGCGGTCCCTGTCCGCCCGCGGCGCTTCGGCCTTGGCGCGCGTCATGGGGCGGCGTAGGGAGGCTGCCGCTTTGGGCGCGGCCTCCGCGGCCGCCGGGGCAGCTGCGACAGGCGCAGCAGATGCCTGAACCGGTGCCGGACGTTTCTTGGCGGCTGGTTTTTTGTATTTCGAAAACAACTTCTATCCCCCGGTTTTGCCGCAGCCTAAGCGGCTGCGTCGGCTTCCGCCTGGCCCAGCTCGTGCAGGGATTGCGCGAGCTTCGCGATTTCCTTACGCAGTGGATTCTTTGGATTGGACAGCGCCAGCGGCAGACCGTGGTCGCAGCTTTGCAGTACAGGTTTGCCGCCGTCCGGTAGCAAGAGTTCAATCGAGATCCCGAGACTGTCTGCCATGCGTTTGACGCGACTTTTGCCACTCAGATCGGTGAATTTCGGCGCCCGGTTCAGTGCAAAGCGCAGCTTGTCAAACGGCAAGCCTTCAGATTGCAGCGCCCGCTTCAGCCGCAGGGTGTTCTGGGCCGAGCGCATATCAAGCTCGATCATCGCGAAATAGACATGCGCCATGTGCAGGATGGTTTCGGACCATTGCACCAGCGTATGTGGCAGATCGACCACCACGAAATCAAAATGGCTGCGCGCCATTTCGATCACCCGTTCCACGTCCTCAGGGGTGATGATTTCCAGCGGGATCATGTCCGATGGGGCGGTCAGCACCTGAAGTTTATCCTGGAAGGGCAGCAGGGCCTGTCCAAACACCTCTTCGTCCAGGCTTTCGGTCTCGCTCAGCATTTCCATCACGACTTCGCGGCGGGGCAGGTCAAGATAGGTGGAAACCGAACCGTATTGCATGTCGAAATCCAACAGGCAGACGCGTGGTTCCTTGCTCTTGCTGAGCTCGGCCAGCTCCCAGGCGAGGTTCACCGCCAGCGTGGTCGATCCGGTGCCACCGGCCAGGCCGTGGCAGGCGATCAAGGCCCCTTCGCGTCGACTGCCGCTTTTCAGCTGGTGCGGATTGGTGTCGGGTTCCGGCGGCTTGTCCTCGGCGCTGAGCCGGTCGATGGCCGCCTGCAATTCCTGTTCCGGCAAGGGGTAGGGGATGAATTCATCGGCGCCCTGGCGCAGCAGCGAATGCAGCGCTGCCGGGGTCACGTCTTCGGCGATGAGGATGACCTTGATCTCCTTGGCATGAGCCTGTGCAATGATTTCCCCCATCAGGGTCAGATCATCCTCGTCCTGGGCATCCATCGCCATGGCAACGAATTGCAGGGTTTCTGCCTCGGGCTGGGCGAAGAACGCCAGCGCCTCGGAAAACCCGAGATCGCCCCAGGCTTCACCCAGAGCTGCCTCCATGTCTTCGATCAAGAGGTCGAAATTCTGAACATCGCGACTGATCGTACAGGCAACAATTGCAGGTGTATCAGTTTGCGGCAGTCCGCTGCTCATCGCCAACATCCTCATAGTCAAAAGAAGCCGGGCCCCGGAGCGGGGCGCACCTTACCTCTTGTAGAGAATGTCCGTTAAGATCTTGACCACAATTGGACGAAAAAGCCCCAATTGTAGGGAAAAGTTAAGGGGTTTTGAGTCGGAATTTTATTCCAGATTGCTCTGCAGCGATTGCTCAGCCGTCAGCGTCGAGGCGGGAACGGCACTGGCAACATACTCGCGGTAGATGATCTGCGCATACTTGCCATCCAGCACCGTGGGATGTCGTTTCAGGAAGCCGCTGACCTCGGTCACGGTGCGGCGGTTGCGCCGTTCACGGTCCTGCGTGACGATGAGCGGCTGGGTCTCGCCATAGGATACCATTGCCTCCAGCCGGGCCCGGCTAATCCCGCGTGAAACCAGGTAGTTAACGGCGGCCTGTGCGCGGCGCCGACCAAGGCGTTTGTTATAGCTGCTGCTGCCGACGGCATCGGTATGGCCGTAAACGCGGAAGCGGACCTCGGGGAACTGTTTGATCCAATGCGCCTGCTGATCCAGCGTCGCGCGGGCGGCACCGTCAAGCTGGGCGCTGTCGAATTCGAAGTTGATGGTGGTCGGAACTTCCTCGGCGAACCGGCCCGCGAGCTGGATTGCGAAATCGCGCTCGCCGCTCATCACGGCAGTATTATTGGCATTGGATTGGCCAAACAGGTCACCTGACAGCGGTTTGCCCGCTTCCCGCGTTGCGCAGGCGGAAGTGGCAAGAAGCAGTGCCAGAACAGCGGATTTCTTGATCATCGGCCCCATCTTTCCTGTGGTCAGTCCATTACATAGCCATAAGAGCCGTTGAAGTCCTGTTTCGCCACTTCACTGGCGGGGCCGGAGCTGCTGCGTGCGGTGCGGCCGAACAGGAACAGGTCCGCTTCGCTCGGCGGCTTGATGCGGTCGGTCGGAAGCGTCAGGGCCTCGCCACGGGTCGGGGTGACCAGATGGGCGCTAACGATGATGACCAGTTCGGTCTGGGCGCGTTGGTAATCGGCGCTGCGGAACAGGGCGCCCAGCACCGGTACATCCCCAAGCCAGGGCAATTGTGACGAGTTATCAAGAAATTCGTCCTTGATCAGTCCGGCAATGGCAAAGCTTTCGCCATCACGCATCTCAACCGTGGTCGAGGTTTCGCGGCGTGAAAACGCGTTGATCGACAGCCCGTTCAGTTCCAGCGAATTGGTCGGGTCGATGGCCGATACGGCGGCTTTCAGTTCCAGATTCACGATATCCTCATCCACCACGCGGGGAATGAAGTTCAGCTCGATCCCGAAGGGTTTGAATTCGACGGTGATCAGCCCATCTTCCTGCGCGACCGGGACGGGGTATTCACCGCCTGCCAGGAATTTTGCCTCTTGTCCAGAGAGGGCGGAAAGGTTGGGTTCGGCCAGCGTGCGCACGACACCCTTCTGTTCAAGTGCCTCCAACAGCAGTCCGACCTGAACCGATCCGGCGTTAAAGCCAAACAAGACGGCGCCGGTATTGCTATTGGCGGCGGGAATGTTGCCGGTCAGCGAATTGGTCAGGCCGGGCTGGTTGTTCAAGGTGTTGGTGCCACCGTTGACGCCAAAGCTGCTGCCGCCGCTGATTCCCAGCGAAGAGCTGAGAGATTTGGAAACGGAACGCTGCATTTCGGCAAAGCGGACTTTCAGCATGACCTGCTGTACGCCGCCGACGGACATCAGGTTGCTGACACGGTCAGGCGCATAGCGTTCGGCAAGATCCAGCGCCCGCTGCAGGCGGGCCGAGCTGGAGGCGGTGCCGGAGAGCACAATGCCGTCATTGGCAGTGCGCACTTCGATCTTCTCGCCGGGCAGGATCTGCCGCAGACGTTCCTTGAACTCGGTCACATCGGCGGCGACGCGCACATCCACATTGGTGATCAGTCGCCCCGAGGCATCCAGCAGCGTCAGAGTGGTCAAGCCGGGCGATTTGCCAAGCACATAGATCGTGCGATCGGAAAGAGAAGAGATGTCGGCGATGCTGGGATTGGCGATGCTGAGTTCGGCAAAGGGTTCGTCGCTTTCGACCACGACGGCGCGGTTCATAGGCACATTCAGCGATGCCGAAGTCCCTTTCTTCACCACGCGCAATCCATTGGCCAAAGCCCCGTCCGGGACGGCCATACACACCAACGATAGCCCGGTCAGGGCTGCCGCTACAAACCTACGAAATGCCATGTGACCTGCCTTTCCGATCACGCCTCAACTCCGGGTCTTTTTGCCCGATATTTCAGGTCACTGTGCGGCAGTTCCCGATTTATTGCAAGAATCAAAGGAAAACGGGCTGTTGTGGCGGCGCGGCTGTGTGGGGTCGGGGCAACAAAAAAGCGCGCCAGCGACCCATTCTGGGCAACTGGCGCGTGGTCCAAGGTTTTGGGACTATTTTATTTTTCGGCATATGGCGCCGGTTTTTGCTTCAGTCGGAGCAGGGGATCGGGATCTCGACCACCTCGGCTCCGCGGCGGGTGCGGATTGTGCAAACCCGCTCTTCCTTGGCGATAACCGGTGCTTCCACCGCGCTGAGCCCCAGCAGTTTGCGCTGGTCCACTTCGACAAGCGCAGCCACGGTATCGTCCTGAGCGCCAACAAGGGCGAGGGACAGTTTGCCGGTGCTTTGGGCCTGGGCGAGGGCGGCGACCTGCTCGGGCCGGGCGGCAACGGTGACGGTGCGGGCGATCACGGCGCCGCTGATGTCTCCGCCTGCGCTCTGATCGACGGCGATCAGTTCGACGTTGGTTTCGATCAGCCGGGTGACTTCCCCTTGGACATTGGAATTGGTGCCCCGCACGGTGCCGGTCCAGTAGACATCGACGCGGTCACTGGGGCGCAGGAAGCCGGACACACCGGATGCCACATCAACCTTGATGGCAAAGGCACGCATGCCGCGGGCGAGGCGCGAGGTAATACCTGCATCTTCGCCCGGCGCGGTGACCTTGACCGCAAGCAGCGGTTCGCCTTTTTCCATGGTGCGCAGCACGACGCGCGGCTCATCGGCGCGTTCGGGAGGAAACAGCGCCTCAAGGCTGGTAAATGCACCTTCCGGAACGGCATTTTCCGGCCAGCGTACCTTGCGGACGGCATCCTCGGACAGCCGTTCGCCATATTTCAGCGCCTTGTCTGCAACGTATACATCAGTGACTGGGACGACTTCGGCCCGGTTCGCCCGCTCACGGGCCAGTTCGTTCTGATAGGCCGAGATGTAGTTCTTCGCCATCATAACGGCGCCACCGGCCAGGGCGACACCGACAATCAGCACGAGTCCGAAAACCGCACGCATTGTGGTACCTCTCATTTGTTATCTTCCGGCGTCCACCTGGTGGAGTCGGGGGCTTGATTCTGAAATCTACTGCGCGAGGCAGCCGGTCAGAGCCATCGGGAGTGCCTTGTTCAGCCGAACGTCCAGTTGGACATATAGGCCATCAGCGCATTGGCCAGTCCCATTGCACCATCTTCCATTGCAGAGGAAATCAGCACAGTCAGACCAATGATTGCTGCGGTCAGAACGACCCAGTCGACAGTCACTGCACCCTCGTCTCGGGCTAGAAAAGACCAGATCTTTTTCATGATGTCCCGCTCCCGCTTAGCGTCTGGGAAAAAGGCCGCGCCCTTGTGGCAAAGGCGCGGCCCAAAACTGTTCCGTAATATTGTCCTAAGACTAATTACTGGCCTGCGGTGCCAACGGTGGTGCCTTTATCGGTCAGGAAGGTGCTGGTTGCGGTGGTCAGGTTGCCCGAACCGGTTTCGATTGCCGTGTAGACAGCGCCTGCCAGGGCGGCAACGGCTGCGGTCAGAACAACCCAGTCAACGGTCACGGCGCCAGAGTCGTCTTTACGGAAGTTTTTGATGAACTTGATCATGGTTATGTCCCTCCAAAGGATCACTGAATTTGCACTATCCCGCCGTCCGTTGTGTGGGTCTGTCTCTCTCTCTCACCGACCCTGTCCGGCTTGGATGAATACATATAGCCGGGTGAGCGTGGCAGCATTTGGGCCGAAAACCGGAAAGGCAGTCAAAATTTAATGATTTTTAAAGAAATTTAGCAAGACTCTGAAACTAAAGGATTTAAGTCTTTATGAGATGTAAACCTGCGTGGCTTTTGCGCGGCAGGCCCCTGTAAATATGGCGAATATGCCAGATTCTGAACCTGTGGACTGGATTCGGGTGGGGATTTCACCGAGTCTTGAGACCCAAAAGCTGAGCGCTTCACAGGATTTTGAATAGTCCCATGACCATTCGTCGTTTTCGTGCCGCTGTTGCGGTGTGGTTTTCCCTTTGGCTTGCCTTGCCCGTAAGCGCGGAACAGGCGCCTAAACCTTTTCCCGACTTCGAGGCAAAGCGGGTTAAGCCGCCGCAACCCGGGGCAGGGCCGCGCATCACCGTGCAAATCGAACCAAATGCAGAGGCGCCGCCAGCGCAAGCGGTGGCGACCGGCGAAGCTGACGGAGAGATCCAGCCGGGGCGCTATGAGTGGTTCTGGGAGCAGGTTGCGCCGGAACTGGGGGCGACAACCGGCGCTGCACGTCTGGAGCTTGCCATCGCCGCGCTTTCCTCACCCGGGGGCACAGGTGGCGTTGCTGCGCCGCGGCTGCAGCTGCTGCAGGACATCGTTGCAGCGCAAGGCACGCCGATCCTTTTGTCCAGTGTGGGCACACGGGTCTCTCCGGCGCTGGCTCTGGCGGTGATCGCGGTGGAAAGCGAGGGGCGGGTAGATGCGCAAAGCTCGGCCGGGGCGCAGGGGCTGATGCAGTTGATGCCGGACACCGCCATCCGGTTTGGGGTCACCGATGCCTTCGAGGCGCCGCAGAATATTGCGGGGGGCGTCAAATACCTCGATTGGCTGATGCAGGAATTTGAAAACGACGCGGTTCTGGCCCTGGCCGGATATAACGCGGGCGAGGGCGCGGTGCGCAGCCATCAGGGCGTGCCGCCCTTTCCGGAAACGCGGGATTACGTGCCAAAGGTGCTGGCGGCCTATCAGGTGGCCCGCAGCCTGTGCATGACGCCGCCCGAGTTGATCACCGACGGCTGCGTTTTCCGCCGTTTTGAATGACCGTCGAACAACCGGGCAGGTGTCAGGTTGAGGGGATCTGCAGATCAATCAGCCCGCGCGCGGCCTCTTTGGCGTCCGCAGCGGGGTCTCCGGCCAGCCCGCCGCCACGCGCCAGCACTGCCGAGACGATTGCGCCTTCTTTCAGCAGCAGCAGTTGACGGGCCAGCAGCCGCGGATCATTGGCGCCTGCGGCCTCTGCGATTTCGGAAAAATGGTCCTGCAGGATCTGCTTGTGCGCGGCCGACTGGGCGTGGATCGGGTGGTTGATTTCCTGGAACTCGGCGCTTGCCTTGATGAACATGCAGCCACGAAACTCGGGCTTGGTGAACCATTCCGAAAGCGCGTCGAACAACGCCAGCATCTGTCCTTTCGGCGTGTCGCTCAGCTCTTCGATGCGGCGATAAAGCCAGTGGCGGAAGTTTTCATCCCGAAGGCGCAGCACCGCGAGGATCAGATCCTCCTTGGTGCGGAAGTGTTTGTACATCGATGTCTTCGACACACCGGTTTCGCTCACCAGCTTGTCCATGCCGGTGGCGTGAAACCCGTTCCGGTAAAATACATCAAGGGCCTTTCGGACCAGCTCGTCTCGCTTGTTTGGGCGCATGATTCGTCTCTTTGTGTACCGATCTGTACATAGTTTGCAGGTGCAGCGTTGGCAACTGCGACACATTAAAGTGAACAATTTCATAGGATTGAGATCGTGTTCACGAATTCGTTCAATGGACATCACAAAAAATGAATTGCAAAAGGGTACCGATCAGTACACTTTGAGTTCAGGATTTACCGATCAGTACAGTTAAGCAAGCGCAGCAGTGGAGGCGCAGATGAAACGACTATTCAGCCCCATGCGATCCCCTTTGGCTCCCGTTGTTCTGACCGCAGGTATTGCCGTGGCGATGCTGGCGCCCCCACCGCCGGAAGCTACCGTTCTTTCCCTTCCGTCTGACCCCGCCAATGGCGCCATGGCGCCGAGCCGTGCTGCCGCTCTCGCAACCCTTTTTACCGTTCATGTGGCTGCCCCGGTGGCTGCCCATGTGGCGAAGGCCAACACCCCGGCTTTCGCCTTGAAGGTGGCCGCCGACTGATTGGTGCCGCCCTCAATAAACCCCGGCCAAGCCTCCCCCTGGCCGGGGTTTCCTTACCTTCTCCTCCTCCGAACCAAATGAAGACCAAAGGACACGCCGAATGACCCGTCCCCCCTTGCCGCCTTTTGACGAAGCCAGCGCCAAAAAGAAGGTGCGCCTTGCCGAAGATGGCTGGAACACCCGCGATCCGCAGATCGTCGCTCCGGCCTATACCGATAACTGCCCCTGGCGGAACCGCGCCGAATTCGTCACCGGCCACGATGAAATTCGCGCCCTGCTGACCCGCAAGTGGTCGCGTGAGCTGGAATACCGCCTGATCAAGGAGCTCTGGGCCTATACCGACAACCGCATTGCCGTGCGGTTTGCCTATGAATGGCGCGATGATAGCGGCCAGTGGTACCGGGCCTATGGCAACGAAAACTGGGAATTCGCCGAAGACGGCCGCATGCAGCGCCGCATCGCCTCGATCAATGACAAGCCGATCAGCGAAGACGAGCGTCTGTTCCACTGGCCGCTGGGCCGTCGCCCCGATGATCACCCCGGTCTGTCTGACCTCGGTCTCTGATCTGTCCGTTCAGTCCTAAGAAAGCGAGAGCAACCATGCCCCGTGCCTTTGCAGAAATTGCCTTTACCGAATCCGTGCGTGAGCATCAGAAGCGGCAGGGGTCTGCCCGTGCCTATGGGCGCCTGCTGGAAACCCCGGAACGCTCCGGCGATCGGATCGGCGTTGCCGAAGCCGCCTTTATCGCCGAGCGCGACGGCTTCTATCAGGCAACCGTTTCGGAAACCGGCTGGCCCTACGTCCAGTTCCGGGGTGGACCGCGCGGTTTCCTGAAAGTGGTGGACGAAAAGACCATCGCCTATGCCGATTTCAGCGGCAACAAGCAGTATATCTCGCTTGGCAACCTGACCGACAACGCCCGTCTCGCGATGATCCTGATGGATTACCCGAACCGGCGGCGGCTGAAGATCTGGGGCACGGTTGAAATCATCGAAGGTGCAGAGGCCACGGATGGCCTGTTCCCGACCGGCGCGCGCGCCGCGCCTGAGCGGGCCATCCTGATCCATCTGGAAGCCTTTGACTGGAATTGCCCCAGCCACATCCCCGAGCGTCTGACGCTGGAGGAGCTGGAGCCCCACCTGGCCCCCCTGCGCAGCCAGCTGGCCCAGCTCAAAGCGGAGAATGAAAGACTGAAAGCAGGCCAGAAGGTCTGAAGGCAGCCATTCCGTTTCTGCTGGCTGCAGTACGTTCTGTTACGAGGTAAATTGATATGACATTCGACCCGATGAACATGCTGAATTCAGCCCTTGTTTCGGCGGCGCTGACGCTCTCTCCTGCGGTGGCGCCGTCGGCTCAGGCATCCACGATGCCTGAGACCGCCTTTTCCTCGCAAATGATCGAGGGCCTCACGATTGCCTATCGTGAGGCAGGTGATCCCAGGAACCCGACGGTGCTGCTGCTGCACGGGTTCCCCAGCTCTTCCTATATGTTCCGTGACCTGATCCCGGTGCTGGCGGAGGAGTATCATGTGATCGCGCCGGATTATCCCGGGTTTGGCGCCTCGGACATGCCGCTTGCTGCCGATTATGACTACAGCTTTGCCAATACGGCGGATCTGGTGACGCAGCTTCTGGACCAGAAGGGCGTGAAGAATTACGCGGTCTATATGACCGATTATGGCGCGCCGGTTGGGTTTCGCATGTTCGCCGAGGATCCGGCGCGGGTCTCGGGTTTCATCATCCAGAACGCCAATGCCTATGAAGAGGGGCTAAGGGAGTTCTGGGGGCCGATGCGCGCCTATTGGGCCGATCCCAGCCCGGAGAACGGCGATGCGCTGCGCGGCTTCCTGACCCTTGATGCCACCAAATGGCAGTTCACCCATGGAGCAGAGGATCCGGCCAGCGTCAGCCCGGACCATTTCTGGCACGCCCAGTATCTGCTGGACCGCCCGGGCAACCAGGAGGTGCAGCTGGAAATGTTCCTCGATTACGGCAAAAACCTCGGCGAATATCCCAAGTGGCAGGCACTGTTTCGCGAACACCAGCCCCCCGCTGTTGGTCTGGGGCGCCAATGATCAGATCTGCCCCGAGGAAGGGGCGCACCCCTATAAACGCGATCTCACGGATCTGGAGTTTCACTTGCTGAACACCGGCCATTTCGCCTTGCAGGAAAAGGGTCATGAAATCGCCGGGAAGATGCTGAGCTTTCTCGATCGTATCAACAACTGACAGGGTGGGGGCCGGGATGATATCCGCCTCCGACTGTTTACTGCCGTAATGCCTTTGCCGTCGACATTACCCTGGGCGAGGACATGGGCGCTACATCGCTGCTGCAGGCCGTCATCTCCTGTGGGCACAGCGCAAGTATGTACGCCTCTGGCACGGCGCGGGTGATTTCGAGGTCCTGCACCCGCTTCGGCCAAAAAGAAGGCCCGCCTAATGTATCAGGCGGGCCTTTTTTGTTTCTGCTGTCGCTAAGCAATCAGTTGACGATGGTCGCCTCGGTTGCGGCGCGCAGTTCTTCTTCGGTGACGCCTTCGGCCAGCTCAACGATCTTCAGGCCACCTTCGACCACGTCCAGAACGCCCAGACCGGTGATGATGCGGTCCACGACGCCCTTGCCGGTCAGCGGCAGGGTGCAGGCCTTCAGAACCTTGCTGTCGCCGTGCTTGTTGGTGTGGTCCATGACCACGACCACGCGGCCAACGCCTGCGACCAGATCCATCGCGCCGCCCATGCCTTTGACCAGCTTGCCGGGGATCATCCAGTTGGCCAGATCGCCGTTTTCCGCCACTTCCATCGCGCCCAGGATCGCCATGGCGATCTTGCCGCCACGGATCATCGCAAAGGACTGTGCCGAGTCGAAGAATGCGGTCTGCGGCAGCTCAGTGATGGTCTGTTTACCGGCGTTGATCAGGTCGGGATCCTCGTCACCCTCATAGGGGAAGGGGCCCATGCCCAGCATGCCATTCTCGGATTGCAGCGTCACCTCGACGCCTTCGGGGATGTAGTTCGACACCAGCGTCGGGATACCGATGCCGAGGTTCACATACCAGCCGTCCTGCAGCTCCTGTGCCGCGCGTGCGGCCATCTGATTGCGATCCCAAGCCATTATGCGGTCTCCTTCTGACGAACGGTGCGCTGTTCGATGCGCTTTTCGTGCTCGCCCTGGATGATGCGGTGCACATAGATACCGGGCAGGTGGATGTGATCAGGGTCAAGGCTGCCAGTGGGCACGATTTCCTCGACCTCGACAACGCAGACCTTGCCGCAGGTGGCGGCGGGCACGTTGAAGTTACGCGCGGTCTTGCGGAACACCAGGTTGCCGGTTTCGTCTGCTTTCCAGGCTTTCACGATGGCGAGATCGGCAAAGATGCCCTCTTCCATGATGTAGTCCTGCATGGCGCCATCCGGTCCGGTCGGGAACTGCTTTTCGAACTTGCCTTCGGCAATCACGGTGCCCACGCCGGTCTTGGTGAAGAAGCCGGGGATGCCCGCGCCGCCTGCGCGCATGCGCTCGGCCAGGGTGCCCTGCGGGTTGAATTCCAGCTCCAGCTCTCCGGACAGGTACTGGCGCATGAATTCGGCGTTCTCACCCACGTAGGAGGAGATCATCTTTTTCACCTGCTTGGTCTGCAGCAGGATGCCGATGCCAAAATCATCAACGCCCGCGTTGTTGGAGGCGAAGGTCAGATCCTTGGTGCCGGCGTCTTTGATCGCGTCCAGCAGAAGCTCTGGAATACCGCAGAGGCCAAAGCCCCCGGCGGCGATGAACATGCCGTCATGAAGCAGCCCGTCAAGCGCTTCGGCGGCGTTGGAGTAGACTTTTTTCACGGAGTTCTCCCTAAACTGCCTATTGGAGAGGGTTCTGCGCCTCGGCGTCGGCAGAGTCAATAATACGGAGAAAAACGCGTATTTCTACGGAGTCAGGTTCCCATGACCGACGCCGTGACCACCGGTGTCCCGTGGCATGGCCGTGCCAGGACCTACTGTCAATGATGCTCAGCGACACGGGTTTCCGGAAAGGGGAATGTTAAGAGTTGTTGGGCTAATGTTGGAATAGTTGAATATGTTGCGTGTAGGAGCCCTGTATTGGCTCAGAAAACAATCGAAGTTATCAATCTGGGTGCCATGGCCGATCTGGATCCTGACGAACAGGATGCGGTGGCCGAGAATGCGGCGGCGCTGGTCGGCATGACCTTCGGCTCTGCTGGATCTCCCTTGTATCAGCAGTTGGACTATCTCACTCTCGATGATCCAAGCGGTGACGGTGCGGTTTCCAGCAATGATTACGGCTGGTCTCCCGAAGATGTGATCTTTGATGGCATCGCGTCGGGGCTCGACAGTGTCATCGATTACCAAGTCGATCTCGTCTTCAATGACGGCTCCACAGCCGCAGCCGAGATTCTGTTGCTGCAGGATATGTCCGGGCGCACCTTTCTGGCGCCCTTCCTGGTGGGGTCGGCCAAAAACGATGTGCTGAATGATGGCGGCATTCGCTTGATGACGTTCACCGGCATCGTTAATGACGCGGGCACCCATGCCTATGTCGACCGCGAAGCCGATGCTTTTGTTGTCTGCTTTCTTGAAGGAACGCGGATACGCGCAGCGGCCGGGGAGGTCCCGGTGGAGCGCCTGTCGGTCGGCGATCTCGTGGAAACGCTGGATCATGGGTTTCAACCCCTGATCTGGCTGGGGCAGGAAACCGTGTCAGCGGGGCGGCGGACCTCCCCGATCCGGCTTCGGGAAAAAGCGCTGGGTGCGGGATTTCCGGAACGCGATCTCTATCTGTCGCCGCAGCACCGGGTTTTGTTCGACTCGCCCATTGCAGGCCGGATGTTTGGAACGGATCAGGTCTTTGTCCCGGCAACGAAGATGATCGATCTGCCGGGCGTCACCCAGCCGGTGGTACAAGCGAGGCATCACTACTGGCACCTGATGCTCAAACGGCACGAAATCCTCTTCGCCGAAGGCGCTCCGGTCGAGAGTTTTCTACCGGGCCCCATCGCACTGGCAGGCCTGTCGCCGGAAAACCGCGCCAGCCTGCGAAAACGCCTGCCGTTTCTGATGCAGGGACAGCCCGCGCCAAGTGCCGCCAGACCCTGCATTTCCGGCGCTGCGGCTGCGAACCTCGTCCGGCGTCACCGGCGTAACAAACGGCCGCCTCTGGCGAACCCAGCCGCTTGGGAGGCTTCGTCAGGCATGCTGTGGGATCGCGCCTAGGCGCTGAACCTAGAATGCCGCCTGGACGAGCTTGAATTTGGGTTGTGCAAAGATGGCCAGCCCGGACCGCGCCGCGTCAGCGGCGCCGGGCCCAACGGAACGTTCACAGTTCTTCACTGTGACTCGATCCGGCGGGAGCCGCCCGGTTTCTGGCCGGGCAAGGGTGGTCATGTGTGGCGAAGGTCGAGCCTAGCTGTCGCCTGCGTCTTTGGCTGCGGTCTTCTTGCTGGCTGTCTTTTTCGCCGCAGGTTTCTTGGCAGTGGTTTTCTTTGCAGCGGCCTTCTTGGGTGCGGCCTTTTTCGCCGGGGCTTTCTTCTTGGTCTTGCCCGCTTTGTCGGCGATCAGCTGCACCGCCATTTCCACGGTAACATCCTTGGGCTCTACGTCCTTGGGCAGGGTGGCGTTCACCTTCTCCCATTTGACGTAAGGCCCATAACGACCGTCCATGATGCTGATGGCGCCGCCGCTTTCGGGGTGTTCGCCCAGTTCCTTCAGCGGCTTGGCAGCAGCGCGGCGGCCACGGCCCGGGTTGGCGCGTTTCTCGGCCAGCATTTCCACCGCCCGGTTCATCCCGATTTCAAAGACATCCAGCGTCTCTTTCAGGTTCACGTAGACCGGTTTTTCTTCATCCGGGCGCTGGTGCATGATGTAAGGACCGAACCGGCCAAGGTTCGAGGCAATCATGCCGCCATCGGGGTGTTCCCCGATCTGGCGCGGCAGGGTCAGCAGCGTTACGGCTTGCTCCAGAGTGATCTCGTTCGGGCCCCAGCCCGGCAGATAATCACGGCCCTGTTTTGGCAGGGATGAGCGTGGCGGCTTCTTGTTTTCCGGCGTGGCCTCGCCGCGCTGGACGTAGGGGCCAAAGCGGCCGGATTTCAGGTGGATCTCGTCACCGTCATCCTCGCCCAGCACCCGCTCATAGCCTTCGGCGCCTTCGCCAGAGATCGGGCGGGTGTAGTTGCATTCCGGGTAGTTGCCGCAGCCAACAAAACCGCCGGTGCGCGAAGTTTTCAGGTGCAGCTGGCCCGCACCGCATTTGGGGCAGATGCGCGGGTCGGTGCCATCTTCGCGCGGCGGGTAGAGCTGCGGCGCCAGCGCATCGTCCAGCACATCCAGCACCTCGGAGATCCGCAGATCCGATGTCTCGGCAATCGCAGCGGAAAAGTCGCGCCAGAAATTGCTCAGGATGTCCTTGTAATCGGCCTCACCGGCGCTGACGTCATCCAGCTGTTCCTCCAGCGCGGCGGTGAAATCGTATTCCACGTAGCGTTTGAAGAAGTTCAGTAGGAAGATGGTGACGATCCGGCCCTTGTCCTCGGGGAACAGGCGGTTCTTTTCCTTGCGGACGTATTCGCGGTCCTGGATCGTGGTGATCACGCTGGCATAGGTCGACGGACGGCCGATGCCCAGTTCTTCCATCTTCTTGACCAGCGTCGCCTCGGTATAACGCGGTGGCGGCTGGGTGTGGTGCTGCAGGCCCAGAACGGCGGCGTTCTCCGACAGGATCGCGGCGTCCTTGCCCGCTTTTTCTGCCTGCGCTGCCAGCGAGGAGGCAAAGCTGACGTTTTCGCCGTTCATGATTTGCGGCAGGCGCTTGTCGTCCTCGTCCACCACATCGTCGCGGCCTTCTTCGTAGACGCGCATGAAACCGTCGAACAGCACCACTTGACCAGTTGCGCGCAGCACCACCTGACCGTCGCCTGATCCGATATCGACGGTGGTGCGCTCCATCCGGGCGCCTTCCATCTGGCAGGCAATCGTGCGCTTCCAGATCAGATCATAAAGCTTGCGCTGCTCTTCTTCGCTGACCTTCAGGCTTTTTGCATCGCGGCTCATATCCGTGGGGCGGATACATTCGTGCGCTTCCTGGGCGTTCTTGGCCTTGTTCTTGTAGATGCGCGGCGAGGACGGCACATAGTCGGCGCCATAGCGGGTTTCGATCTCTGCGCGGGCGGCCTGAACCGCCTCGGGCGCCATGTCGATACCATCGGTCCGCATATAGGTGATATAGCCTGCCTCATAAAGCCGCTGCGCCGCGTTCATACACTGGCGTGCGCCCATGCCGAACTTGCGGCTGGCTTCCTGCTGCAGGGTGGAGGTCATGAAGGGCGCCGACGGGTTGCGGGAGGCAGGTTTTGCCTCCACCGATTGCACCTTCAGGTCGCGGCTGGAAACTGCTTTGACTGCCAGGTCTGCGGCAGTGGAGTTGGCGAGGCTGTATTTATCCAGCTTGTCGCCGCCCAGAACCGTCAGGCGCGCTTCGAATTCCTGCCCGCGCGGGGTCGAAAGTTGCGCCTTCACCGACCAGTATTCGCGCGGATTGAAGGCTTCGATCTCCATCTCGCGCTCAACGATCAGACGCAGGCAGACCGATTGCACACGGCCTGCGGACCGTGCGCCGGGCAGTTTGCGCCACAGCACCGGCGACAGGTTGAAGCCCACGAGGTAATCCAGCGCGCGGCGGGCCAGATAGGCCTCGACCAGCGGCATATCCACCTGACGCGGGTTTTTCATCGCTTCGGCGACGGCTTCCTTGGTGATCGCGTTGAAGGTCACGCGGCTCACCGGTGTGTCCTTCTTGATCGAACGGCGCTTGGTCAGCGCTTCCTGCAGGTGCCAGCTGATCGCTTCTCCTTCGCGATCAGGGTCAGTCGCGAGAATCAGGGCGTTGTCTTCTTTCAGAGCGTCGGCGATGGCCTTGACGTGTTTGCGGCTGTCGTTTCCGACCTCCCATTTCATGTCAAACTCATGCTCGGTATCGACCGACCCATCCTTTGGCGGCAGGTCACGGACGTGTCCGTAAGACGCCAGCACAGTGTAGTCAGAGCCCAGGTATTTATTGATTGTTTTGGCCTTGGCCGGGGATTCGACGACAACAACTGGCATGTAAATTCAGGACCTCTTGAGGGGCGGATACTGCGCGTTCTATGGCGGGGCAACATGTGGCGCGCAAGGGGAGATTGTCAATCCGTGGGCTTTGGACGCATGCGTTGCGCTGCCTTTGCACCATGTTTTGCGCCATGTGGGGCAAGCTGTGAGGACCGGGTTGCTTGCCCGGATAGGCTGGCCCACGTCATCCTTCGTTCCTTCCGGGCGGGCGGGACAGCATGCCCCCGGGATGGCGGTCGACTGCGCCATCCAGTTCCAGTTCGGTCAGGACCGAGGACAGCTCCTTTGGCGCGACAGAGAGGTCCTGCAGCAATTGATCCTCCGGCGTGGGAGAGGGGCCAAGACGAGCCAGAACCTGTTGATGCAGCGCGGCTGTTTCGCGCAGGCTTCGCCGTTCGGGAGGCGGCGGCGGCAGATCCGCGAGGCCTGCGTTGGCAGGTGGCGCGTCAGGCTGATCGGCAGGGCTTGAAAGAGGGGCAGACTGTTCCACCGGCGGCAGCGCGGCGATCACGTCTGCGGCATTGCGCACCAATTGCGCCCCGTCGCGGATCAGCATGTTGCAGCCCGAAGCGCGGGCATCGAAGGGATGGCCAGGAACCGCCAGCACCTCGCGGCCCAGATCTAATGCGTCGCGGGCGGTAATCAGGCTGCCGGATTTGGCTGCGGCCTCGACCACCACAACGGCCTGGGCCAGCCCCGCAATGATTCTGTTGCGTTTCGGGAAATGGCGGGCCTGGGGCGCCAGGCCCATGGGTTGTTCGGACAGGATCAGACCCTGCTCACCGATACTCTTGCCCAGGCTCGTGTTCTCCGAGGGATAAATCACATCAGCGCCGCCTGCCATGACGGCAATGGTACCGGAGGGCAGGGCGGCAAGATGCGCGGCCGTGTCCACGCCGCGCGCCAGCCCGGAGACGACCACATATCCTGCGGCACCGAGATCATGCGCCAGTGCCCGCGCCATCCGCGTCCCGAGGGAGGAGGCATTGCGGGCCCCGACGATGGCAATCATGGGATGTTGCAGCAAGGACAGGTCGCCAATGGCCCAAAGCGCGGGCGGTGCGTCTTTCAGGTGTGCAAGCGGAGCGGGATATTCAGGATCCGAAAAGCACAAAAGCCGCGCTTTGGCGGCTTTTGCGACATTTATTTCGGCGTCTACCGCATCGGAAGGGCATATTTCATACCCTTTGAGCCCAGCGGAACGTGCCATTTTAGGCAACGCTTCCAGCGCATTCTGCGCTGAACCGTGTTCAGACAGCAGCCGGTAAAATGTAGCCGGACCTACCCGTCTGGAGCGCAAAAGGCGAAGCCACGAACGCCGGAGATCTTCCGTGGTGGGTGGGAGTGGGGGGTGAGTGGAAGAATATGCTTCTTCAGTCATCCGTTGCTCCGCCTGTTTGCACAATTAGAATTAACCTTGACGGGTTAACAGGTGGTGAATGACCCTTAATTTTCCGAAGATTTTCGAATTCTTTGAATAGCTATTTGTTTTTAAATGAAAAAAGTTGGCGCGATCGCGAATGGCGCCCTCTTCCCGGCGGCAAGACTGATTCAGTTTCTGATACAGTCACGCAAAAAAACGGACCGTTGGGTCCGTTTTGTGCTCAACTCCGAAGGGTTTGGTCGGGGAATCTTTACTTAGATTGCTGCCCCGCCAACGGTGAGTCCCCCCATTAGAACAGAGGGTTGGCCGACTCCGACGGGTACCCATTGGCCTGCCTTGCCGCAATTGCCCATGCCGGGATCCAGTTCCATGTCGTTGCCGAGGGCGCGAATCTGCTGCAGCGCGGTGGCACCATCGCCGATCAGGGTTGCGCCCTTCACCGGTGCGCCGACCTTGCCGTTCTGCACGCGGTAGGCCTCGGTGCATGAAAACACGAACTTGCCGTTGGTGATATCCACCTGCCCGCCGCCGAATCCCACGGCCCAGATCCCGTCCTTGATTCCGGCCACCAGATCTGCCGGGTCGGCATCACCGCCCATCATATATGTGTTGGTCATCCGCGGCATGGGGGCGTGGGCATAGCTTTGCCTGCGTCCGTTGCCGGTGGCCTCAACCCCCATCAAGCGGGCGTTCTGGCGGTCCTGCATGAAGCCAACCAGAATGCCGTCTTCGATCAGGGTGGTTTTCTGGCTAGGGGTACCTTCATCGTCGACCGTAATCGAGCCGCGCCGATCCGGGATGGTGCCATCGTCAAGCACTGTGACACCCGGGGAGGCGATCCGCTGCCCCATCAGCCCGGCAAAGGCCGAACTGCCCTTGCGGTTGAAATCGCCCTCAAGACCGTGACCGATGGCCTCGTGCAAGAGGATGCCCGGCCAGCCCGGCCCAAGCACGACTTCCATCTCCCCGGCAGGGGCGGGCACTGCTTTAAGATTGACCAGCGCGATTCGCAGCGCCTCGCGGGCTTTGGCCTGCCAACTAACGGGATCAATCAACCCGTCCAGACCAACCCGGCCACCGCCTCCGGCCGAGCCGCTTTCGCGGCGGCCGTCCTGTTCCACGATCACCGAGACATTGAGCCGGGTCATCGGGCGCACGTCGCGCACCCGCACCCCGTCGGCGCGCAGGATCTCTACCTCTTGCAAGGAGGCCGCCAGCGTCGCCGAGACCTGAACCACCCGGGGATCCAGATCGCGGGCGAACGCGTCGATCTCGCGCAGGGTCTCGACCTTCACCGGAAAGGGCAGGGCACTGATCGGATCGGTATCGGCGTACAGATGTCTGTTGGTGGCCGCAGGTGGTTCGGCATAGGTGCCGCCGCCATCGCCCACCGCAAGGCGCGCCGTTTCCGCGGCGCGGGTCAGAGCGCTGATCGACACGTCGGTGGAATGGGCGTAGCCCGCCACATCGCCATTGACCGCCCGCAAGCCAAAGCCTTCGGAGGCATCGTAACTGGCGCTGCGCAGCCGCCCGTCATCAAACACGAGCGCCTCCGATTTGCGCCGCTCGGCAAAAATCTCGCCATCGTCGGCCCCTTGAGTGGCGCTGCGCAGCACACCAAGCGCCTCATCCTCGGGGAGGCTGGTCTCAAACGGGCGGTAGGCCGTGGTTTCCATGTCTCAAATCCTCTTCGCGACGGCGGTTTTTTTTGATCTAAATCAAGAAAGCGACGCTTTGCCGCTCGCCTGCCTCTTTATCTGCACGTTGGAATATGATTTTAAGCAGCGTCAAAGACAACGGGTTCGGTGCGTTTTATGGAATCAAGCTTTCCAGCGACGTTACCGGTAGCAGCTAATAACGCGATCAAACGATCAGGACACGATATGAAGAATGCTTTGATGCTTTCGGGCCTTTTCGCTGGCCTCTCAAGCCTTCCAGCCACAGCGCAAGAAGGTCTTGAATCCATTGGTAAGCCGACCAACGGCGGTCTGGGTTTCCAGCCGGCCGCAACTGAACTGGCGGAAGGCATTCACATGCTGGACGGGCTGATCCTGGTGATCATCACCGCCATCTGCGTTTTTGTGGCTGGTTTGCTGCTGTTCGCAATCGTTCGCTTCAACAAGCGCGCAAACCCCAACGCGGCGCAGTTCACCCACCACACTCCGATCGAAATCGCATGGACCGTGATCCCGATCCTGATCCTGGTTTTCATCGGCTCCTTCTCGCTGCCGGAACTGTTCCGCCAGCAGGAAATCCCCGAAGCCGACGTCACCATCAAGGTCACCGGCTACCAGTGGTACTGGGGCTATGAATACGTCGACCACGAGTTTGGCTATGAAAGCTTCCTCCTCGCCAAGGACGAACTGGCCGATTACGGCTATGCCGAGGACGAGTACCTGCTGGCAACCGACACCGCTGTTGTTGTCCCGGTTGGCAAGACCATCGTGATGCAGGTGACCGGCGCCGACGTGATCCACTCCTGGGCGATGCCTGCCTTCGGCGTGAAGCAGGACGCGGTTCCCGGCCGTCTGGCTGAACTGTGGTTCAAGCCCACCAAAGAAGGCATCTACTTCGGTCAGTGCTCTGAACTCTGCGGCAAGGACCACGCCTATATGCCGATCACTGTAAAAGTGGTCAGCCAGGAAGCCTATGACGCATGGCTGGACGGCGCGATCGAGGAATATGCGGGTCTGCCGCAGTCCTATCAGGTTGCCTCCAACTGACTAACGCAGGGGCCGGAACGTCCGGCCCCGAACATGGGCGCGCCGCGATGGTAGCGCCCATAGCACCATCTTAAATGCAACGAGGATGCGCCGCGCGCGGCCATCCTTCAGTGGCCGAAGAGACTGACATGAGCGACGCAAGCATCAATGCCAGCACCATCCGCGAAGACGAGCCCAGCTTTGGCGATTATTTCGCCCTGCTGAAGCCGCGCGTGATGTCACTGGTCGTGTTTACGGCCCTCGTCGGCTTGCTGGCTGCTCCGGTTGGTGTGCATCCGGTCATCGGATTTGCCGCGATTCTGTTCATTGCCATCGGTGGTGGCGCCTCTGGCGCGCTCAATATGTGGTGGGATGCGGATATCGATCAGGTAATGAAACGCACCAAGTCGCGCCCGATTCCCGCAGGCAAGGTCGACAAGGGCGAGGCGCTGAGCCTTGGTCTGGCGCTTTCGGGCCTTTCCTGCATCATGCTGGGACTGGCAACGAACCTCTTTGCCGGGGCGTTTCTGGCCTTCACCATCTTCTTTTACGTCGTCATCTACACCATGTGGCTGAAGCGGGCGACGCCGCAGAACATCGTTATCGGCGGTGCCGCCGGGGCCTTCCCCCCGGTGATCGGCTGGATCGCCGCCACCGGTACCATGTCGGTTGAACCCTGGCTGATGTTCGCGCTGACCTTCATGTGGACGCCGCCGCACTTCTGGGCGCTGGCGCTGTTCATGCGCTCGGATTACGATGATGCGGGCGTTCCGATGCTGACCGTGACCCACGGTCGCCGCGCCACCCGCGTTCATATCCTCGTCTACACCATCCTGCTGGCGATTCTGGCCGTGGGCACCGGGTTCTCGGGCATCGGTGGTCCGGTCTATCTGGCCGTGGCCGTGGTGCTGAACGCGCTGTTCCTGCACGGCGCCTGGAAGATCTTCCGCCGCGATGAGGACGACAGCGAGGCCGACAATTTCAAGGCTGAGCGCAGTTTCTTCAAGCTGTCGCTGCTCTACCTCTTTTTGCACTTCGGCGCGATTCTCGTCGAAGCCCTGTTGAAACCCTATGGTCTGGGAGGCTGGTAATATGGCTTTGCGCAAGGAACACGAACTGCACAAACGGCGCCTCGGGCGCAACATGGGCGTTGGCCTGCTGCTGGGCGCCTTTGTGGTGCTGGTGCTGGCTCTGACCATGGTCAAGGTCACCTCGAACGGCTTCAAATTCCCGCAGACCCAATCACAGGCGGGGCAGGGCTGATGGCGATCAAAGGACCTCAGAAAACGGTTCTGCAACTGGTCGGCGTGGTCGCGCTGATGGGCGGGCTGTCCTGGGCATCGGTGCCATTCTATGACTGGTTCTGCCGGGTCACCGGATTTGGCGGCGTCACCGGCGTGGCCGAGCAAGGCGCGGATACTGTGCTGGATCAGACCATCACGGTGCGCTTTGACGGTTCCAAGGAACGCGACATGCCCTGGGAGTTCAAACCCGTGCAGCGCGAGATGGAGCTGAAGATCGGCGAGACCGGTCTGGCCTTCTACGAAGCATACAATCCAACCGACCACCCCGTCGCGGGGCAGGCAGCGTATAACGTGACGCCTTATTCGGCCGGTGGCTACTTTGAGAAAATCGCCTGTTTCTGCTTCACAGAGCAGGTGTTGCAACCGGGGGAGCGGGTGCAGATGCCCGTGACCTTCTTTGTGGATCCGGAAATCGTCAACGACCGGGACGCAAAATACGTGCATACGATCACGCTTTCGTACACGTTCTATGAAATCGATCTGCCCGAGGGCTATGCCGCTCTCGACACCGGTGATAAAGCCGGGGCAGGCATAACCACGAACTAGGCCGCTAGGTGAGGGACACTTAAATGGCGCATGCTAAAAATCACGACTTTCATATTCTGCCGCCGTCGATCTGGCCGTTTCTGGGCTCCGTAGGCGGGTTTGCAATGCTGTTCGGCGCAGTGCTGTGGATGCATGGCATCACGGCATGGCTGTTCTGGGGCGGCCTGGCGATGGTGCTCTATGTCATGTTCGCCTGGTGGTCCGAAGTGGTGGCCGAAAGCCGTCAGGGCGATCACACCCCGGTGGTCCGCATCGGCCTGCGTTATGGCTTCATCCTCTTCGTTATGTCCGAGGTGATGTTCTTCTTCGCCTGGTTCTGGTCGTTCTTCAAACACGCCATCTACCCGATGGAAACCTATGTCGGCACCTCCTATGTGCAGCCCGACATCTATCCGGTCGATGCCTTCCACCTGCCGCTGATCAACACCCTGGTCCTGCTGCTGTCCGGCTGTGCCGTCACCTGGGCGCACCACGCACTGGTGCACAACAACGACCGCAAGGCGCTGGTTCAGGGCCTGTCCATCGGTATCGTTCTGGGCCTCTTCTTCACCTTCCTGCAGGGCTATGAATACGCGCACCTGCTGCACGAAGGCTGGGAATTCGGCGCTGATGAGTTCTACTCGAACTTCTTCATGGCCACCGGTTTCCACGGTTTCCACGTGATCATCGGCACTATCTTCCTGACGGTTTGCCTTATCCGTGCGCTGAAAGGTGACTTCACCCCCGAGCAGCACGTCGGTTTCGAGGCCGCTGCCTGGTACTGGCACTTCGTTGACGTTGTCTGGCTGTTCCTCTTCGTAGCGGTCTACGTCTGGGGCACCGCAGGTCTGGCGCACTAAGCCGACCCGGGCGACACCGGAAATTGTAGCGGGTACAGGTTTGTGGTTCCAAAATCCGCAGACAGCCCGTAAGAAACGCAGCGCGCGGGGGGCTTCCTCCGCGCGCTTTTCATTGGCGATGAGGACGCGATGCGGCGGTTTATCTTTCTATCCCTTGTTGGCGGGCTGGGCCTATTGGCGCTGCTATCGCTTGGGATCTGGCAGATGCAGCGCCTGGCCTGGAAGGAAGACATCCTGGCCACCATCGAAGCGCGCATTGCGGATGCCCCCGGCCCTTTGCCCGAGGTGCTGGAGCCGGAGCGTGACAAATACCTGCCTGTGCGTCTTGAGGGCGAGATCCTGCCGGGTGAATTGCACGTTCTGACCTCGATTCAGGGCACCGGCGCGGGCTATCGCGTTATCGCGCCTTTCGTGACCGACGGCGGTCGTCGCCTGCTGCTGGACCGTGGCTTCATCATAGCCAACCGCAAGGATGAGACCCGCACCACCGGCCTCGTGACCGTGATCGGCAACCTGCACTGGCCGGTCGAGGTGGACGGGTTCACACCGGAGCCGGACACGGAAAAGAACATCTGGTATGCCCGCGACGTTGCGCCGATGGCGGCAGAGCTGGGCACCGAACCGGCGATGGTGATCTTGCGCGAGCTGCGCTCGGACGTAGTGGATCCCGGCGCGACCCTGCCGCAGCCCGTTACCATATCGGGCATTGCCAATGACCACTTGCAATATGCACTCACCTGGTTTTCGCTGGCCTTTATCTGGGCCGCGATGACCGCCTATTTCCTGTGGCGCAACCGCGCCAAATCCGAAGGCTGAAGCGATGAAATACATCTCCACCCGCGGGCAGGCGCCCGAGCTGACGTTCGAAGAGGCGATGCTGACCGGGCTGGCCCGCGACGGCGGCCTTTATGTGCCCGCCGAGATCCCGCAGATGAGCCATGATGAGATCGCGGCCTTGTCGGGCCTGTCTTACGAGGAAACCGCCTTCCGGGTGATGCGTCCCTTCCTCGGCGATTGCTTCACCGATGACGAATTCCGCGAGATCATCGCCAAGGCCTATGCCGGGTTTGGTCACGCTGCCCGCGCGCCGCTGAAACAGCTGGCGCCCAATCATTTCCTGTTGGAGCTGTTCCACGGCCCGACCCTCGCGTTCAAGGATTTCGCGATGCAGCTGATCGGTCAGCTCTTCGAAGTCGCCCTGAAACGCCGCGGCGAAAGCGTGACCATCGTCGGCGCCACCTCTGGCGATACCGGCTCTGCCGCGATTGAAGCTTTCCGGGGGCTGGATGCGGTCAATGTCTTCATCCTTTACCCACACGGCCGCGTCAGCGAGGTGCAGCGACGCCAGATGACCACGCCTGCGGACAGCAACGTGCACGCACTGGCGGTCGAAGGCGACTTCGATGACTGTCAGGCGGCGGTCAAGGACATGTTCAACGATTTTGAGTTCCGTGACAGCGTGCGCCTTGCCGGGGTGAACTCGATCAACTTTGCCCGCGTGCTGGCGCAGGTGGTCTATTACTTCTCCTCTGCTGTCAGCCTTGGCGCGCCGCATCGCAAGATCAGCTACACCGTGCCCACGGGCAACTTTGGTGACATCTTCGCAGGCTATATCGCCAAACAGATGGGTCTGCCGATCGACCAGCTGGTGGTCGCCACCAACCAGAACGACATCCTGCACCGCTGCCTCTCGGGGCAGGGCTATTTCAAGGGGGACACCATTCCCTCGATCAGCCCGTCGATGGACATTCAGGTCTCTTCCAACTTTGAACGTGCCCTGTTCTACGCCTACGGGCGGGATGGCGCTGCCGTGAGTCAACTGATGGATGAGCTGAAGACGGGCGGCTTTGAGGTCAGCCAGGGCGCCATGCAGGCGCTGCAGGAGACCTATGTTTCGGGCCGCGCCTCGGAAGAAGAAACCATGGCGACGATCAAATCCGAATGGGCCGCCTCGGGCGAACTGCTGTGCCCCCACGGCGCCGTTGGTGTGAAGGTTGCAAACCAGTTGCGCGTTGCCGATATCCCCATGGTGACGCTGGCGACGGCCCACCCGGCGAAATTCCCAGCCGCGGTGGAAGAGGCGAGTGGTATCCACCCGCCGCTGCCCGCCCGCATGGCGGATCTTTATGAGCGCGACGAGCGCGTCACTCGCATCGACAACGATCTGGCCGCCCTTGAGGCGCATATCAGAAAGAACATCGCGAATTGACAGTTCAGCAACACACACTCGCCAATGGGTTCCGCATCGTTTCGGAGAACATGCCGGGGCTGGAGTCCGCCTCTATCGGGATCTGGGTGACAGCAGGCGGCCGCCACGAGCGGCCTGAACAGAATGGGATCGCCCATTTTCTTGAGCATATGGCCTTCAAGGGGACTAAGACCCGGTCGGCGCTGCAGATTGCCGAGGCGATCGAGGATGTGGGCGGCTATATCAACGCCTATACCAGCCGCGAGGTTACAGCCTATTACGCGCGGGTTCTGAAGGATGACGTGCCGCTGGCGATGGATGTGATCGGGGATATCCTGCTCAACCCGGTGTTCGACCCGCGTGAGATTGAGGTCGAGCGCGGGGTGATCCTGCAGGAGATCGGTCAGGCGCTGGATACGCCGGACGATGTGATCTTTGATTGGTTGCAGGAAGAAAGCTATCGCGATCAGGCGCTGGGGCGCACTATTCTGGGCCCGGCGGAACGCATTCGCAGCTTTTCTCGTAATGACCTGCAAGGCTTTGTCGATCAGCACTACGGACCGGGACAGATGATTCTGGCCGCGGCCGGTGCGGTGGATCACGACGCGCTGGTGCGGCTGGCCGAGGCGCAGTTCGGCCATATGGCGCCACGACCAGTGCCGGAACCGGATGCCGCGCGCTTTACCGGTGGCGGCGAGGCGCGGCGGGATAAGCAGCTGGAGCAGGCTCATTTTGCGCTGGCTCTTGAAAGCCCCGGCTACCGCGATGATGAGATCTACACCGCGCAGATCTATGCCAGCGCTCTTGGCGGCGGCATGTCCTCGCGCCTGTTCCAGGAAATCCGCGAAAAGCGGGGTCTTTGCTATACAATCTTTGCGCAGGCAGGCGCCTATGCGGATACCGGGTCGACGACGATTTATGCAGGGACTTCGGGCGATCAGCTTGCCGATCTGGCGCATATCACCATCGACGAAATGAAGCGCGCCGCCGAAGATATGCGCGAAGACGAGGTTGCGCGTGCGCGCGCCCAGATGAAGGCCGGCATGCTGATGGGGCTGGAAAGCCCGTCGAACCGTGCCGAACGTCTGGCCCGTCTGGTGCAGATCTGGGACCGGGTGCCGCCGCTGGAGGATACCGTGGCGCGCATTGACGCGGTAACCGTCGCCGGGGTGCGGGCTTTGGCCGAACGCCTTGCGGTCGCGGCACCGGCGGCGTTGGCGCTTTATGGTCCGGTCGCTGATGCGCCCAGTCTGGCGCGGCTGCAGGAGAGGCGCGCTGCCTGATGCTGCTGTCCCGCCGTAAAGTCCGGCTTGAAACAGAACGTCTGACGCTCAGACCGCCGGTGCATGGCGATTTTCACGGCTGGGCCGCGTTGCGGCTGCAAAGCCAGGACTACCTTGTCCCTTGGGAGCCGGTCTGGGCGCCGGATCATCTCAGCCGCAAGGCCTTTACCAACCGGGTCTACTGGGCGCAGCGGGCGGTGTCCTCCGGCTCGGCGCTGCCGCTTTTCCTGGTCCGGCGCTCGGATCAGGCACTGGTGGGGGCGATCACGCTGGACAATATCCGCCGCGGCCCGGCGCAGGCGGGCACCCTTGGATACTGGACCGGGCAGCCCTTTGCGCGGCGTGGTTACATGGCCGAGGCGATTGGCGCAGTGGTGCATCATGCCTTTGGCAAGCTGGACCTCAGCCGAATCGAGGCAGCCTGCTTGCCGGAAAACGTGGCTTCGCGCGGTTTGCTGGAACGCTCAGGTTTCAAATACGAAGGCGTGGCGCAATCCTATCTGCAGATCAATGGCCGCTGGCGCACGCATGTGCTCTACGCCTCGCTGCGCCACGATAGGCGCGGCAAGACCCTGGTTGGTCAGGCTTAGAAATACCTCTTCAAAGTATGAGGGCGAGCCCTCCCGCACCCGTAGGTGCACCGGCTGCGCCGATGCGCGCTAGCGGCCTTGGGCATGGCGCCGCGCGTTGCACGGTGCAGCGCCGCACCCTGTGCGGCGCCCGGCCCAACGGGGCAGGGGCATTCTGTGAATGCCGCAGGCCGGGCGGGAGTGTTTGCCGACACGATCAGAGCGCAGCGGCGCATAACTCGGGGCAGTGTCTGGGGGGCAGAGGCTCACTTATGCTGATTTTGCGGAAAACAGGCTGACAGAAAGGGCGAGTGCGCTACACTTCTGCCATGCGTGTTTTTGTTCAGTATCTGGTTTCGCTCGTAGTCTCGGCAATCTTCGCCGCTCCGCTGGCCTCGCAGGAGCGCCGGGCCAGCCATTGTATTGCTCTCGCTGAGGCGGCCCCGGGGATCGCCTATCTGCACAAGGCCAGCTGGCAGGACCCGGTGCCGGAACATTCGGTGCGGATCCGGTATCTGTCGCACGCCAGTTTCCTGATTCAGACCGAAGGTGGACTGAACGTGGTGACCGACTTCACCGGCTTTACCGGATCGGCCGATTTCATCCCGGATGTGGTCACCATGAACCACGCTCATGAAACCCATTGGACCGCCCATCCCGATCCGGCTATCCCGCATGTGCTGGAAGGCTGGGGTGCCTTTGGTGAGGGGATCAGCCACCATCTGGATCTGGGTGAAATGCTGATCCGCAACGTGCCCACCGATATCCGCTCTGCCTATAGCGATGGGGTAGAGGTGGCCGGGAATTCGATCTTCGTGTTTGAGGTCGCCGGGCTCTGCATCGGGCATTTGGGCCATCTGCATCACGTGCCGACGCCCGAGCAATTCGCGGCACTGGGTCGGCTTGATGTGGTAATGGCCGCCGTGGATGGCGGCATGACCCTGGCGCTGCCTGAAATGGTCGAGGTGTTGAACCGGCTGCGGTCCTCGGTGATCCTGCCGATGCATTGGTTCACCGATTACTCGCTGGAGCGTTTCCTGTCGCAGATCGGGCCGGAGTTCGATGTGGTGCAGGATGGCGCGGCAGATATCACTGTGTCGCTGCGCAGCCTGCCGGACAGGCCGACGATCCATGTGCTGCGCCCCTCCTATCTGCGCAAAGACGAGTAAGCAGTCTTGCCTTGAGAGGCGCAATTGGACATGCAGGTTTCATGACACTGAATTCTGCCGATTCCGCCTTTGTCGCCCGCCTTGCCGATCAGTTGCCTGAGGGTGTTTTGCGCCCCGCCGACCCACGCTATCTGGAAGAGCCGCGTGGAAGGTATCAGGGGCAGGCGGGCTTGCTGGCCGTGCCGCACTCCACCGAAGATGTCGCAACGCTGGTGCGCGCTGCGCATGAGGCGCGGGTGCCCGTGGTACCCTATGGCGGCGGTACCGGTCTGGTCGGCGGTCAGGTGATGCCGGAAGGCCCGGCGCCCCTGCTGCTGTCGCTGGAAAAGATGACCGCGATCCGCGGCGTCTACCCCGCGGAAAATGTGCTGATTGCCGAAGCGGGCGCGATCCTTGCCGATGTGCAGGCCGCCGCGACTGAGGCCGGGCGCCTGTTCCCGCTGTCGCTGGCCGCCGAAGGCTCGGCCCGGATTGGCGGCAACCTTGCGACCAATGCAGGCGGGGTCAATGTGCTGCGCTATGGCAATGCCCGCGATCTGTGTCTGGGGCTGGAGGCGGTGCTGCCCAATGGAGATATCTGGCACGGGCTGTCGCGCCTCAGGAAGGACAACACCGGCTACGATCTGCGCAATCTTCTGGTCGGCTCCGAAGGCTCTCTGGGCGTCATCACTGCGGCATCGTTGAAACTGTCACCGATCCCGGCGGCGCAGGGCACGGCGGTGTTCGTGGTGCCATCGCCGCAGGCGGCAATTGCGCTGCTGTCGCTGGCGCGTGACCAGTTGGGCGAAGGGATCAGCGCCTTTGAACTGATGCACCGGCAGGGGCTGGCGTTTCTGGCAGAAACCATGCTGCAGGTACGCCAACCCTTTGCCGAGGCTCCGGAATGGTGCGTGCTGCTTGAGCTGGGGCTGGCGCGCGGGCTGGACCCGGAAGAGGCGCTTGCGGACCTGTTCGAGGCGGCGCTGGAGGCCGATCTGGCGCAGGACGGGGTGATTGCCCAGTCGGCGGCGCAGCGCGAGGCCCTGTGGACGGTGCGCGAGACGATCCCCGAGGCCAACCGTCTGATCGGCGCGATTTCCAGCCACGATATCTCGGTGCCGATCTCGGAAATTCCGGATTTCATCACGCGCGGCGGAGAGGCTATTGCGCGGCTGGGAGAGGGCGATATGCGGATCAACTGCTTTGGCCACCTGGGCGATGGCAACCTGCATTACAACGTCTTCCCGGCGGCGGGAAAGACGCGCAAGGAGTACGAACACCTGCGCGAGGATGTGAAACGCACGGTGCATGATCTGGTGGCCGAATTCGACGGGTCGATGAGCGCTGAGCACGGCATCGGGCGTATGAAAACCGGCGATCTGGAGCGCTATGGCGATCCGGTAAAACTGGCAGCGATGCGCGCCATCAAGGCGGCGCTCGATCCCCATGGCATCATGAATCCCGGCGCGGTGTTGCGGCAGGGCACCTGACAACGTAGCTCTCCCGCGCCCGAAGGATCTGGTTTTGCCAGAACGCTCACAGCTTTGGGTCCGGCAGCGGGCAAAGCCCGCTGTGCGCAGGGGGCACGGCTCGGCAGAGCGCGGGTGAAGGGTCAGGCGATGCTGGGGGTGGCCGACGGTTTCTGCGGGCGGCTGCGCATTAGCAGGTAACCGATGATCAGGATATTCAGCCCGTTCCAGGCAATGCCGTTGATGAAGGCCATCTGGTAGTTGCCGGTCACGTCGTAGATCCAGCCGGACATCCAGCCACCCAGAGCCATGCCGAGAATGGTCATCATCATCACGAAACCGACCCGCGCGCCGGCCTCTTTCGGGGGCATGTATTCGCGCACCACCAGCGCATAGCTGGGCACGATACCACCTTGCGCGAGGCCGAACAGCGCACTCACCAGATAAAGCGGCACCATGCCGTCAAAGGGCAGGTAGAAGAACAGCGCGATGCATTGCAGGACCGAACCGATCAGCAGGATCGCCACGCCGCCAAGCCGGTCGGCCGCGAGGCCTGAAAGGATCCGGCTGACCACACCGCCCAGCAGCATCAGCGACAGCATTTCCGCCCCCACCGCAGGCCCGTAGCCGAGGCCGACGCAATAGGCGACGATATGCACCTGGGGCATAGACATGGCCACGCAGCAGCCGATCCCGGCAAGCCCCAGCAGCCATTGCAGGGTGCGCGCGGACATGCCGGTGCTGCGCGCATTGAGCGCCGAGGCGGCATCAGAGGCGGCATAGGCCTCTGCCGGGACACGGCGGCGCAGCAGCAGCGCAAGCGGGATCACCACGGCAACGGTGATCGCGGCCAGGGCAAAATAGACCATGCGCCAGCCGCCAGTCTCCAGCAGCCCGGCCAGCAGCGTCGGCCAGATCGCACCCGAGAGGTAATTGCCGCTGGCCACCAGCGCCACGGCGATACCGCGCCGCCGTAGGAACCAATGCGAGATGTCAGCAATAAGAGGCCCGAAACCTGCTGCCGTGCCCAGACCCAGAAGCAGGTGCGTGAGAGACAGAACCGCCATCGTCGGCGCAAAGGTGGAGAGCACATAACCCGAAGCCGTCGCAGCAACGGCGCCAATCAGCGCGAGGGTAATGCCAAACCTGTCCACCAGCCGCCCGATCAGCAGGTTGCCAAGGGCAAAACCCACCATGGTAAGCGTATAGGGCATGGAAGAGGCCGCGCGCCCGGAGCCGAATTCGGCTTCGACGGCGGGCATGATGACGATGATCGCCCACATGCCCACGTTGGCCACGGTTGCAATGGCCAGGGTGATGAGAAGTCGAAGCCAGGAATAGCGGCTGTCAAGGATCGCGGCAGTGTTCATGCCGGCACGCTAGGGCGCGTGCCGGCGGGCTGCAACTGAATTCGCCATCACGAATTCGCGTCTGCGGTTACTTCGGGAGGATGACCTTGTCGATCACGTGGATCACGCCGTTCTCGGCCTCGATATCGGCGGTGACCACGCTGGCATCATTGACCATCACACCCTTGTCGAGATCAATCATCACCGCGCTGCCCTGCACGGTTGCGGCGCTCATGTCGTCAGTAAGGTCACCGGACATCACCTTGCCCGGCACCACGTGGTAGGTCAGGATCGATACCAGCTTTTCCTTGTTCTCGGGCTTCAGCAGGTCTTCGACCGTGCCTTCGGGCAGGGCAGCAAAGGCGGCATCGGTCGGGGCGAAGACGGTGAAAGGACCTTCGCCTTTCAGGGTGTCCACCAGACCGGCGGCCTTGACGGCGGCGACCAGGGTGTTGAAGTCTCCGGCGCCGACAGCGGTGTCGACGATATCCTTGGAATGACCGCCTGCGAAGGCCGCTCCGGCCATGAACAGCGTGGCTGCGGTGGTCGTCATCATCTTGCGGAACATCTTGGTCTCCTCATGTGTTTCGGTTGTGCGACACCTTTCGTCAGGCATCGTGAGACCTACGGCAGAGGGGGCGGTCCGGATGAAGCGGGTTTTCGCCGGGAGGGATTTGACAAGAAAACCGCCGGAGCTAAGCCCGGCGGCGTCATGATTTCCAATCAACAAAACGTGATCAGGATGTGAGTAATCCGTGACCCTGTTTCGGCGCGGGCCGGTTCAGTCGCCTTCGAATTCGCACAGGACGTGGACGTCCATTCCGAGATCCTCAAGCTTCTTGCGGCCGCCCAGATCGGGCAGGTCGACAATGAAGGAACAGGAGATGATTTCACCACCCAGCCGCTCGATCAGCTTGATCCCGGCGCCTGCGGTTCCGCCGGTGGCCAGCAGATCATCGACCACCAGCACCTTTTCTCCGGGCTGGATGGCATCGTCGTGGATCTCGACAATCGCTTCGCCGTATTCCAATTGGTATTCTTCGCTGATGGTGGTGCCGGGCAACTTGCCCTTCTTGCGGATCGGCACAAAGCCGACGCTTAGCTGGTGAGCGATGGCGCCACCCAGGATGAACCCGCGCGCCTCAAGACCCACGACCTTGTCGATCCGCTCACCAGCGTAGGGGTGCAGCATCTGGTCGATGGCCATACGGAACCCGCGCGGATCGGCGAACAGGGTGGTGACATCGCGGAACATGATCCCTTCGTGCGGGAAATCGACGATGGTGCGGATGTAGTCTTTGACGGCGGTTTTCTTGGGCATGGAAGGCTCCTGCTTGCGGGAACGGATGGCGCGGATGGGTGCGGCCCGGACCGGTAAAGGGGCACCGGAGCCGCCACGGGGTTTGGCCGAAGCGCGCCGCCCATGCAAGGAAAACCTTGCGATCCTGGGCCGCCCGGTGCCGTAGAGCGGCAGTGAGCGGGCCCAAGACGATTGGAGGGCGATCAGGCGCTGAGCACGCGGCCTGCCACCGCATCCAGTTTGGCCAGAACCGCAGGGTCGCGTTTTTCGGGGGCGGTCATGATGGCGTATTCAAGCGCCCGGTCGCAGCCATGCGGACAGGGCGCGCGCTCGGCGCCCAGAATGCCCGGCAGGCGACGCACGAGTTCACGCCCGTTGCTGGAGTTGCCCTGCAGCGTGGCCAGGATCTCGGTGATATCAACGGCGCCGTGGTCGGGGTGCCAGCTGTCGTAGTCGGTCACCATCGCGATGGAGGCGTAGCACAGCTCTGCTTCGCGGGCGAGTTTGGCCTCGGGCATGTTGGTCATGCCGATCACGTCGCAGCCCCAGCTTTCGCGGTACATTTTGCTTTCCGCCATCGAGGAGAACTGCGGCCCCTCCATGCAAAGATAGGTGCCGCCGCGGTGCACGGTGATCCCGGCATCGCGCGCTGCCGCCTCGGCCGCATCGCTGAGCCGCTCGCAGGTGGGGTGGGCGACGCTGACATGGGCGACGCAGCCGGTCCCGAAGAAGGATTTTTCCCGTGCAAAGGTGCGGTCGATAAACTGATCGACGATGACGAAATCGCCCGGCGCCATGTTTTCGCGAAAAGACCCGCAGGCAGAGACGGAAAACACATCTGTAACGCCCAGCCGTTTCAGCGCGTCGATATTGGCGCGGTAGGGCACTTCGGTCGGGGAATGCACATGGCCGCGCCCATGCCGCGGCAGGAAGGCCATTTTCACGCCGTCCAGCGTGCCGGTCAGAATCTGGTCCGAGGGCGTACCCCAGGGGGTTTCAACGCTGACCCACTCGGCCCCGTCCAGCCCGTCGATATCGTAGATGCCGGAGCCGCCGATGACGGCGATCATGGTGTCCTTGGTCACGTCCTATTCTCCTGCTGATGTTGCTTCTTGGGTATGCGCAAGACGGCGCCCTTTTGGCAAGCCCCGCTGTCTCACGATGCCGAAACCGGATGGGCTGGGCGCGCAGGTAACCCCGTGCGAGAGGTCAGCGCTTTGGTGTCGATGCGCGGGTCAAGGCGCTGTCCATCATGCGCCGGAAGGTGGGGCACTGACTGTGGTCCGGAGCAGTGCATTCTGCCACGTGGCGCAGCGCACGGGACAAGACACGGAGCTCTCGGATGCGCTGCTCGACCTCATCTGCGCGCGCGTGCAGTCTTTGGCGGTCCAGATCGAACCCGTCTGCATTGCCCAGCATGGCGCCTATCTCTTGCAGGCTGAACCCGGCGGCCCGTCCCATGGCAATGAGCGCGAGCCGGTCCAGAACGCTGTCGTCATACTGACGTCGCAAGCCCTTCCGGCTGTCGGCGCGGATCAGGCCGATATCTTCGTAGTATCGCAGGGCAGAGGGTTTGACGCCGCTGCACCGGGCAACCTCGGCGATGTCCAGAGATTTCATCTTGACCTCAAGCTGGCTTGAATTTGCACACCTCAGATCTCTAGCAGTTTGAGTTATGAAACAGGAGCAAATTATGGAGATGCATTGGAGCCTGATCTGGCAGGTCACTTTCGTTGGGAGCGTTGCAACTGCGCTGATTGATGTCGCAGCATGGGCGCGAGGCCGCTGGATGGGCGTGCGGGGGCCGAACTGGGGACTTGTCGCACGCTGGGTGTTGGGTCTTTTCCAAGGACGCCTGATGCTGGGCGCAGGGGGAAAGAAGATGCCCCCAAGGGGTTTTGAAACCGCGCTGGGTTGGATGTTTCACTATGCGGTGGGGGGCGCGCTAGCCTTCGGCCTGTGCGGCATAGTCGGCGCAGGATGGCTTCAGGCACCGGCCTTTGGTCTGTCGCTTGGCTACGGAGTATTGACGGTGGTCTTGCCCTTTTGCCTGTTGCAGCCCGCAATGGGTTTGGGATTTGCCGCCCGCAAGACAGCCTTTCCGTGGCGCGCTCGATTGAACAGTCTGATCACGCATGGTCTTTTTGGGTTTGGTCTGTTTTTGGGCAGTGTGCTATTGCAGGTGATTTCAGCCCGCTAACCAAAGGGCGAGAGGAGGTCAGATCGGATCACGAGCCTTGCCCCCAAGGCCAGTTTCAGCTAGGGGCGGGCCACAACGTGACCTCCTCCAACCGCAGGTATTCTTGATGAAACGCGCCGCCATGGCCCTTTTGGCCAATCGTATTTCCCCGCCGAACCTATCCATCATGCAGGACGAGGGCTGGTCCGTGGGCCGCGTGCGCACCGAGCTGTTGTCGGGGCTGACCGTGGCGTTGGCGCTGGTCCCCGAGGCGGTGGCTTTTGCCTTTGTCGCCGGGGTGCACCCGCTGGTGGGTCTTTATGCGGCCTTTATGGTGGGGTTGATCACGGCGCTGATCGGCGGACGGCCCGGCATGATCTCGGGGGCGACGGGGGCGCTTGCGGTGGTCATGGTGGCGCTGGTGGCGGAACATGGCGTCGAGTATCTTTTTGCGACCGTGGTTCTGATGGGCATCCTGCAGGTGATCGCAGGGGTGATGCATTGGGGTAAATTCATCCGTCTGGTGCCGCATCCGGTGATGCTGGGCTTTGTGAACGGTCTGGCCATCGTTATTTTCCTAGCGCAGCTCACCCAGTTCAAGGTCCCCGGCAGCGGCGGCACCGAGTGGTTGTCTGGTCTGTCGCTTTATATGATGCTGGGGCTGGTGGCCCTGACCATGGCGATTATCTGGGGCACGCCCAAGATCACCTCGGTGATCCCGGCGCCGCTGGCGGGCATTGGCATCGTGGCAATCCTCGTGATCGCATTGGGCCTTGATGTGCCGCGGGTCGGCGATCTGGCCTCGATCGAAGGCGGCTTTCCGGCCTTTCACAATCCCTTTGGTGATGGCATTGGCCTTTATGGGACTGCGCTGGCGCCGTTCAATCTGGAAACCCTTGAGATCATCCTGCCCTATGCGGTGATCCTGGCCGCCATTGGTCTGATCGAAAGCCTGCTGACGCTGAACCTGGTGGGCGAAATCACCGGCAAGCGCGGCGGTGCCAGCCAGGAGTGCATCGCGCAGGGCACCTCGAATATCGTCACCGGTTTCTTTGGCGGCATGGGCGGCTGCGCCATGATCGGCCAGTCGATGATTAACGTGAAATCGGGTGGCCGCACCCGGATTGCGGGCATCGCAGCGGCGCTGTTCCTGCTGACCTTTATCGTCGTGGCTTCGCCGCTGATCGAACAGATCCCGCTGGCGGCGCTGGTGGGGGTGATGTTCATGGTGGTGATCGGCACCTTCGCCTGGAACAGTCTCAAGATCATGACCAAGGTGCCGCTGATGGATGCTTTTGTGATCGTGCTGGTGACAGTGGTGACGGTGATGACCGACCTTGCCATCGCCGTGGTGGTGGGGGTGATCGTCTCGGCGCTGGCCTATGCCTGGAACAACGCGCGCCGCATTCACGCCCGCACCCGCGAATCCGCCAGCGACAAAGGCGCCAAGGTCTATGAAATCGAAGGACCGCTGTTCTTTGGCTCCACCGATGGCTTTATCGAGCTCTTCGACGTGGCAGGCGATCCCGAGCGTGTGATCGTCGATTTTGCCAACAGCCGGGTGGTGGACCAGTCTGCTCTGCAGGCGATCGAGGCGCTGGCCGGAAAGTACGAGGAGGAGGGCAAGACCATCGTGCTGCGTCACCTCAGCCGTGATTGCCACCAGCTCCTGTCCAAGGCCGGCCACTTGATGGTCGACAGCGACGATGACCCGGAATACGCGCTGGCGGTGGATTACTCGGTGAAGACCGGGGTTCTGGGCGGCCACTGACCGTCTGGGTCAAGTCTGGAAAATAGAATGGGGCCTCCGGATGCGGAGGCCCCTTTTTGATGTGTGGAGGGTCTGGGATAAAGAAGTCTCGGGCTCACCAAAGCAGCAGCCCCGGATCCGCCCACGCGCGGCCTGTCTGTCACGAACCCTGTCCCGCGCGACAAGCAAAATATCCGTATCCACGCCCCTGTTTGGGGCGCGGAACCTCGGCAATTTGGCTTGCACTTGGTCCGGCTTCGTGCCCGCAGGCTTGCGTCGAGGGCGGCTCCGAAGCAGCAACTTGGGCAGGTGTTAGTCGGGCGCGAGGCTTTCGAGCATATCGAGATCGCCGGACAGCAGCGCAGGCTCGGCGCGCAGGATCAGATCGACAGGCCAGTCCCACCATTTGAGGGCCAGAAGCCGCGCGATCTGGGGTTTTGAAAAGCGAAAGCGCTCGGCGCGTCCGGGATTGCCGGTGACGATGCCATAGGCCGGAACCGAGCCGCGCACCACAGCGCCTGCGCCGATGATGGCGCCATCGCCGATGCGCGCACCGGGCAGGATTATCGCGCCATAGCCGATCCAGACGTCATTACCGATCACGGTATCGCGGGTGTCGGGCTGAAAACCTGCCATCTGCGCGGGGTCGAAGACCGGAAAGGGGTAGCAGCTGAGCCCGTCCTGCCCGTGGTTGGCCGAGGCGGTGATGAAACGCGCGCCATGGGCGATCTGGCAAAAGCGTCCGATCACCAGCCTTTCGCGGGCACCGGGGAACAGGTAGGGCGCCAGATGCGACGCCCAGTCCTTTGGCGGATCGAAATCCGAGGCATAGCTGTAGTCACCCACCTGGAAATTGGGATGGTCCACCGCGCGCGACAGCATCACGGTGCCCGCATGGGGCGTGCCGTCTGGCAGGATGATCGGGTGGCGCAGGCCGGGATCGGGAAGGGGCATGATGGGGCTCAGTCGTCGGGGCGGGCCAGCGAGAAGACCTCGGTCACGCGGGAATAATCGCGGTAACCAAGGCGGGCAAGCGGTTCAAATGTGGTGACGTCGAACATGCCGTCCTTCATGCAGTCATCGCGCAGGTGCACGCCAGTCACTTCGCCAAAGGCGACGCGGTTGGAGACTCCGGGTAGCGTCACGATCTTGGTCAGCTTGCACTCCAGCGCGGCGGGGGCACCGGCAATGCGCGCGCAATTGATGGTCTGGCAATCCTCGGCGGTAAGACCCGCATGGGCGAATTCATCGACCTCTTTGCCCAAGGTCTGCGAGCTGGCATTCATCGCATCGCGCATGGCGTAGGAGACGATATTGACGCAGAAGACGCCGGTCTCCTCGATATTGGCCATGCTGTCCTTGGTGTTGTCCTGGTCTTCCTTGCTGCCGGTGGAGGCAAACATCACCTGCGGCGGCGTATAGGCGACGCCGTTGAAAAAGGAATAGGGCGCCAAGTTGTTGACACCGTCAGCCGAGCGGGACGAGATCCAGCCGATCGGGCGCGGCGTGATCACGGCGTTGAACGGGTTATGGGGCAGGCCGTGGCCGTCTTCGGGGCGGTAGAACATGCGCATCTCCAATTGTTTGCTCAATGCTTAGGCCCGTGCTAGGGCGAATTCCACCCCTTTACGGGTGATTTCGCGGAGGCGTGAGTGGCGTGATCGAACTGAAACCGGAGCAGCCGGACGACCGCTGGGAAGTGGAGGCGCTTTATGATCTTTGCTTTGCGCCGGGGCGTGAGGCGCTGTCGTCCTATCGGTTGCGCGATGAGGTTCCGCCGGTTTCGGGCCTCAGCCTTGTGGCGCGGGATGAGCAGGGCATTCTGGCCGGTGCCATCCGGTTCTGGCCGGTGCATGTGGGCACGGCAGATGCGCTGTTGCTGGGGCCGGTGGCGGTACACCCGACCCACCAGGGCGAGGGGCTTGGCGGGTCTCTGATCCGGGACAGCCTTGCGCGGGCCGCCGATTCAGGCTGGGCGCGCGTCATGCTGGTGGGCGATGCGCCCTATTACCGCCGGTTCGGGTTCGAGAAGCTTGAAGGCGTGTTGATGCCGCCGCCCACCAACCCCGACCGGGTGCTGGGACTGGCGCTGATCGCGGATGCCTGGGACGGTGTTGACGGAGATGTGACCCGCTGGACCCGCATGCAGGATTAAGCGGTCGATCCCGCTTCAACTGGGGGCCTGTTCTCTGCTATCGTAAAAGGAGGATAGGGGCTGTATCCACAGAAACCCTGCAAGCCCAGGTGATGCCACATTGAACAGATTCGCTCTGTCTGCCATTTCAAAGTCGGGGACGGGGACCGCAACCCAGGTCGCGGCACTGTGTTTTCGCATCACTAAGACCGGCAAGCCGCGGATTCTGATGATCACGTCGCGAGGAACCGGGCGCTGGATCTTGCCGAAAGGCTGGCCGATCCCGGGGCGCAGCCTGGCCGAATCCGCAGCCATCGAAGCCTGGGAGGAAGCGGGCGTGCGGGGCGTTCCGGTGGACAACTGCCTGGGCGAGTTTACCTATGACAAATGGCGCAGCGAATTATCACCTGTGCCCTGTGTCGTGCGGGTCTATCCCGTCATCGTGACGGCCTTGCAGGATGAGTTCCCCGAACGGCATCAGCGCCAGCGGGCGTGGACATCCCCGCGCAAGGCTGCGGGGTTGGTGCAGGAAAAGGCGCTGAAGAAAATTCTTACCCGGTTTGATCCTGATGGGATCGGCTCTGAACTTTTCAACTCTTGAAGTGAGGTGAGGGGAACGCGTAATGGGCAGTATCCGCTGCGAGAAACGAGATGATACAGTATAGTCTGAAATGCGCCGAGGGTCACAGCTTTGACAGCTGGTTCCAGTCGGCTGCTGCCTTTGACAAACTGGCCGCCGCCGGGATGGTGTCCTGCGCCATCTGCGGTTCGCAAAAGGTGGAGAAGGCCATTATGGCGCCGCATGTGCGTCCCGGTCGCAAGTCTGTTTCCCCCTCAACTGACCCTGATACCGCCACCGCGTCCGCGCAGGCAGGCGGAGCTTCGCCGCAGGCTTCTGTTCCTGCCCAGGTGCCGGAAGGGGCGCCAGGTGCCCTCAGCGCTCCTGCCAGCGAGCAGGAAAAGGCCCTCCGCGAGCTGCGGCGCCAGGTCGAGGAGAACTCGGACTACGTCGGAAAGGATTTCGTCTCGGAAGCGCGTGCCATGCATTTGGGCGATGCGCCCGAACGGGCCATTCACGGCGAGGCGCGGCTGGACGAGGCAAAGGCATTGATCGAGGACGGGGTGCCGGTTTTGCCGCTGCCTTTCGGTCCGACGCGAAAAACGAATTAAAGGGACAGGCATATGCACGCAGTTGTGACCGGGGCGAGCCGGGGCATTGGCCGGGAGCTGGTAAAGCAGCTCACAGAGGCCGGGCACGAGGTGACAGGCACCTCGCGGGATCATTCCTCGGGGGTGCGGCTTGATGTCTGCGATTCCGGCCAGCAGGCGAGATTTGCCGCCCACCTGGGCGACAAACCGGTTGATCTTCTGGTCTGCAACGCTGGCGTCTATATCGACAAGGGCATGGCGCTGGAGGATTACACCACCGAGGTCTGGAGCAAGTCCCTGGCGGTGAATGTCACCGGCGTGTTCCTGACTGTGCAGGCGCTGCTGCCGAACCTGCGCCTGTCGGATAACCCGAAAATCGCGATCATTTCTTCCCAGATGGCCAGCCATGCCCGCGCCCCGGGGGGCAGCTATGCCTATCGCGCCTCAAAGGCGGCGGCGCTGAACATCGGGCGCAATCTGGCGACGGATTTGAAACCTGAAGGTATTTCGGTCGGGATCTATCATCCCGGCTGGGTGCGCACCGATATGGGCGGCAGCGAAGGGGATATCTCGGTCCAGGAATCGGCGGCTGGGTTGATGCATGAATTCGACGTGCTGACACTGCAGACGACGGGCTGCTTTCACACCTGGGATGGCCGTATCCACGCCTTCTGAGCCGAACCAACGCGTGTCGCCAAATGAAAACGCCAGAGCGGTCAGGCTCTGGCGTTTTGCTTTATGTGCAGGTCTGTTCTACGTCGTTACTCCCAGCAGCTGACCAGAACGGTCATGCCGCTGGCGTGGCGTACCAGTGCCTCGTTCGACAGGGGCGCGGCACCGGCGGATTGATCGGCACTGGCGATCCCTGCAGCCGTGATTGCATTGCGCAGCGCGGTGGCATTGATGCCAAAGCTGACACCTTCGGGCAGTTGGCGGCCCTTGATTTCGCGCGGCAGCAGCATGCCCAGAACCGCACCAGAGGCATCCAGCACCGGACCACCCGCATCGCCGGGCTGGGCTGCGAGATCCAAGCGGATCACGCCGTTGTTGCCATCAAGGCTTTTGATATCGGCCAGGGTGCCGAAGGTCAGGCTGGGGGCGCCCAGAATGCCCTCGTAGGAGAAACCCGATACGGCGATCTCGGATTGCAGGCGCGGCGTCTGGGTGGTGAACCCAGCAACGGCCATCGGGGCCAGGTTCTGGACAGGCTGCAGGATCGCGAGGCCATCCTCGGCATTGTTTGCGGCGACGGTTGCCTGATAGCCATGGTCCAGCGTGATCCGGCTGCAGCCTGCAACCACATCCGAGGTCGTCACCACGGCGCCGTTCTGGTCGACAAAGAAACCGGTCCGGGACAGGCGGGGCTTGCGCACTTCCAGACCGGACACCAGATCGACGCTCTGGCGCACATCGCTGCCTGCGGCGGCGTCCAGCACCCCGTCAAGCCGCTGGAAACTGTTCTGCATGGCGGCCAGCACCCGGGCACGGCGGTCCTCATCCCCGGTCGGCCAGATCAGGGTGAAGCCCTTGATCTCACCATTCTGCAGTCTGGCCTCGGTATGAGAGACGATCTGCCCGTTGCTGCCTTCGATGGTGAAACTGTCGTTGCCGCGCTGCCGGGGGCCGTCCAGAGGGACGATCTCAAGCGTCTGCATGATGTCATAAAGACCGAACAGCGTGTTCTTGTCGCCGCGCTGGCTGATCATCAGCACGCGCACGCCCAAAGAGCCGCGGCTGTCGTAATGGGCAAAGGGCGATTCATAGCGGGAGAAGGCGACTTCACCAGCGGGAATATCCATCGAGATCCCGGCGCCGGTATCGATGACATTGGCCATGCCGACGGAAATCAGCGGCGCGTTGTAATCATCCAGCAGAACCTGACGCTGTGCGGTGGTCAGAACGCCGGTGGGCTCAAAACCCTTGAAGGACTGCCAGTCCGACATGGACCGGCGCGTGCCGCGGCCAAAGGCGCCGTCGATCGCAGCACCATAGAAACCGGCGGCTTTCAGGGCGATCTGAAGCTCCTCGCGCTCTTCTCGGGTCAGAAGGCGTTCGCTGCGGCGGGCCTCGGCCGGGGTTTCATCGGGCAGGGTGAATTGCGGCTGCGATTCAACAACAGGTTCGGACGCCTGCGGCACGGCCGGAGCCGTCGCGGTGGCCTGATCCTGTGCGCCGACCGGATAGAACTGATTGCGTAGGTTGGCCTGGAAGGCGATGAAGCTGTCGCGGGGGATTTGCCCCTCGCTGCGGTAGACCTGCAGGACCCGTTCGGCATCCTGGCGGGTATAGGGGCCAAGAACGATGCCGTACCAACCTGCGCCAAGGGTGAAACCGGCCACATCGGGCAGTCGCGCGGCATAGCTCTGCGCTTCCTGCTGGGCATCAGCCAGCGACGGGCGGGCCGCGATCTGGATCCAGACGGTCTCCTGTCCGGCTTGTTGCGCCTGTGCTGGGCCAGCCAGAGCAAATGCAAACATATTGAGCGCCAGCAGCAGGGCGGTGACTATTCTTTTCATTACAGGACCTCTATCCCGATGGGGCAATTTGTTGTTGCGCAGATAAGCATTTTGATGGGGTAAAGAAAACTCCTGCAGAAGGGGGAATTCGTGCCTTGATGCAGCAAACCATCACCTTTGCCGCAGCCAGAGGCGCAAAGCATCCCTTACCTTGCCGTTCAAAGGCGACTAGCCGTTGACCCCCGGCGGGGGCTTGCATAGGAAGAACCCCGCATTTGCTGCCCTATTGAGATGTCCCAGAGAGGGATCTGATATGACCCAGACCACCAGCGGCGCCGCCGCCACCACTGCCTCCACCGACGCGCCGCGCTCGTTTCAGGAAATCATCCTGCGGCTGCAGGCCTACTGGGCATCCAAGGGCTGCGCCATCATGCAGCCCTATGACATGGAGGTCGGCGCCGGCACCTTCCACCCGGCCACGACGCTGCGCTCGCTAGGCTCGGCGCCCTGGGCTGCGGCCTATGTGCAGCCTTCGCGCCGCCCCACCGATGGCCGCTATGGTGAAAACCCCAACCGCCTGCAGCATTACTACCAGTATCAGGTGCTGATCAAACCCAGCCCGCCGAACCTGCAGGAGCTTTATCTCGGCAGCCTTGAGGCGATCGGCATCGACATGGAGTTGCACGACATCCGGTTCGTCGAGGACGACTGGGAAAGCCCGACCCTGGGTGCCTGGGGGCTTGGCTGGGAAGTTTGGTGCGATGGCATGGAAGTCAGTCAGTTCACCTATTTTCAGCAGGTCGGCGGTCATGACTGCGCGCCGGTGTCGGGTGAGCTGACATACGGTCTGGAGCGTCTGGCGATGTATGTTCTGGGTATCGACCACGTGATGGACATGCCTTTCAATGATCCGAATGCGCCGATCCCGCTGACCTATGGCGATGTGTTCAAGCAGACCGAAGAGGAATACGCCCGCTGGAACTTCGACGTGGCCAACACCGAGGTTCTGCTGCGCCATTTCGAAGAGGCCGAGGCGGAGTGCAACACGATCCTGTCGCAGGCGCATGACGACCCAAAGACCGGCAAGCGCATCATCATGGCGCATCCGGCCTATGATCAATGCATCAAGGCGAGCCATATCTTTAACCTGCTGGATGCGCGCGGGGTGATTTCGGTTACCGAACGTCAGGCCTATATCGGCCGGGTTCGGGCGCTGGCCAAGCAATGCGCCGATGCCTTTGTGCAGACAGCCGCTGGCGGACAGGCCGCCTGAAGGGGACAGACGCCATGCTGGGCAAGGTTCTTGCGATCATTCTTGGACTGTCCGCGCTCGTCGCGGGCGGCGCCATGTACTATCTTCAGGTCTATGGCTTCTATGAAGAGGTCGCGCCGCAACCGGGCCGCGACGTGGTGCTGTTGCCACGTGATGGCAGCGAGCCGCGCCCGATCGCCTATGATGATTTCCAGGCCATCGACGCGGACAGCTCTCCGATCCGCTACCGGGCCTGCTTCACGACCGATTTGACGCGGCAGGATCTGGCAGCGGAATTCACCCCCTCCAAGCAGACCGTGCCGCGCAATGCGCCGGGCTGGTTCGACTGTTTCGACGCCGAAGCGCTGGGCACGGCGCTTGAGGAAGGTACTGCCACCGCTTTCGTTTCAGTGAAGAACATTTCCTATGGTGTCGATCGCATCGTGGCGATCACCGATCAGGGACAGGGCTTTGTCTGGCACGATATGAACGATTGCGGCAAACAGACCTATGATGGCACCTCTGTGGTGGAGGGCGCCTGCCCAGAGCGGGACGAGTAAACCATCTGTCAGCCCATCCGGGGCTGCTGCACTGACTGAAGATTTTTCGCGCCACCGGCGCATCTACCCCCGAGGACCTGGAATGCCCGATCTGCTGATTGAACTGTTTTCCGAAGAAATCCCGGCCCGTATGCAGGCGCGTGCGGCGGCGGATCTGAAAAAACGGATGACCGACGGTCTGGTCGAGGCCGGTCTGACCTATGCCGCGGCCCATGCCCTGTCGACACCGCGCCGTCTGACCCTTGCTGTCGATGGTCTGCTGGCCGAAAGCCCCACCCTGCGCGAAGAGCGCAAGGGCCCCAAGGTCGGCGCGCCGGACAAGGCCGTCGAAGGCTTCCTGCGTGGCGCCGGAATTTCCCGTGATCAGCTGGAAGAGCGCGAGACGCCAAAGGGCGCCGTCTATTTCGCCACTATCGAAAAACCCGGTCGCCCGGCGGCAGAGATCATCGCCGAGGTGCTGGAGACGACGATCCGCAACTTCCCCTGGCCGAAATCCATGCGCTGGGGCGCTGGTTCCTTGCGCTGGGTGCGTCCGCTGCAATCGATCCTCTGCATCCTGTCGGATGAGGGCGGCGCCGAGCTGGTGCCGTTTGAAATCGAAGGCCTGAAGGCGGGCGACAGCACCCGGGGCCACCGCTTCATGGCGCCGGACAGCTTTACCGTCACCGGTTTTGAGGACTATTCCGCCAAGCTCAAGCGCGCTTACGTGATCTTGCACCCGGCAGAACGCGAGGCAGCGATCTGGCATGATGCTACCAACCAAGCCTTCGCTGGTGGTCTTGAGGTGGTCGAGGACAAGGGGCTGTTGACCGAAGTCGCGGGTCTTGTGGAATGGCCAGTGGTCCTGATGGGCAAGATCGACGACGATTTTCTGGAGCTGCCGCCCGAGGTGTTGCAGACCTCGATGAAGGAGCACCAGAAGTTCTTCTCGGTCCGCAATCCAAAGACGGGCCGGATCGAAGGCTTTGTTACCGTTGCCAACCGCGAAACCGCCGATCACGGCGCCACCATTCTGGCGGGCAACCAGAAGGTTCTGTCGGCGCGTCTGGCCGATGCGAAATTCTTCTGGGAGAACGATCTGCGCGTGGCCAAAGAGGGTATGTCCTCCTGGACCGAGGCGCTGTCGAACGTAACCTTCCACAACAAGCTGGGCACCCAGGCCGAGCGGATTGAGCGGATTGCCGCGCTTGCCCGCGAGCTGGCACCGGTGCTGGGCGCCGATCCGGACCTGGCCGAACAGGCGGCCCGCGTGGCTAAGGCGGATCTGTCGTCGGAAATGGTCTATGAATTCCCTGAGCTTCAGGGCCTGATGGGCCGCTATTACGCCGAGGCCGCGGGTCTGCCGCAAGAGGTAGCCAATGCCTGCGAGCAGCACTATTCGCCGCTTGGCCCGTCGGATGATGTGCCGAGTGAGAAGATCTCGGTCACGGTGGCGCTGGCAGACAAGCTGGACACGCTGACCGGTTTCTGGGCCATCGATGAAAAACCCACCGGATCGAAAGACCCCTTTGCCCTGCGCCGCGCGGCCCTGGGGGTGATCCGGCTGGTACTGGAAAACGACATCCGCACGCCGCTGGACCAACATATCGACACCCATCTGCTGCGCCACGAGCTGGAACAGAACGGCGATGACGCTGTATCGGCCGGGCTGATGCGCGACATGATCAAGGAAATCGCCGAACATGGCGTCTTCGGCTCCGCGGTGCGCACGGTTCTGGATGCCTTTGACGGCGATCTGCCCAAGCATATGGAAGAGCTGAAGGATAGTCTGCCGGATGTGTCGCGCGATCTGCTGACCTTCTTCCATGACCGGCTGAAGGTGTTCCTGCGTGATCAGGGTATCCGTCACGATGTGATCGATGCCTGTATTGCCATGGACGGCAACGACGATCTGACACTGCTGGTAAAACGCGCCCGGGCGCTGGAAGCCTTCCTCAAGACCGAGGATGGCGAGAACCTGCTGCAGGGCTTCAAACGCGCCAACAACATCCTGTCCCAGGCCGAAGAGAAGGACGGGGTCGAATACTCCTTTGGCGCCGACAAGAAATTCGCCGAGGACGACAGCGAGATTGCGCTGTTCGATGCGCTTGAACTGGGCGAGGGGGCGATCTCCTCGGCCATCGAGGCCGAAGATTTTGCGGCCGCCATGGGCGGCATGGCGGCGCTGCGGGCGCCGATCGACGCCTTCTTCGAGGCGGTGCAGGTCAATTCGGACAAGGAAATCGTGCGCCGTAACCGGCTGAACCTGCTGCACCAGATCCGCGCGGTCTGTGGCCAGGTGGCTGACCTGACCCGCCTGGAAGGCTGAACGGCATCCCGAGCTTCAGGCCCGGATAAAACTATAGTAAACGCCGCGCTGATTGCGCGGCGTTTTTCGTTGGACGCGGCAGGGCCTTCGCAGGGCACCCGGCTCGGCGTGGATAACGTCAGGAAAATATGGCGTTGCATGGGCTTCTCTTCTGTTCTCCTCTTGCAGGAGCGCAAAGGCGGCTTATGCTGCTAGGAAACTGTGAGTGCCGCAGTGCAGAAAGTTCAGGATAGACAATGCCCGATGCGCCCCTGGCCACGCTGATCACCCAGACAGCCCCAATTGCGACCTCCAGCCATGGCGGGCGCGCCAAATGTCTGCAGCGCTTGGTCCGGCTGGATCTGCCGGTGCCGCGCACCGTTGCTCTGTCTTTTGATGCGGTGCACGAAATCGCCGCGGGAGATATGCCGGATATCAGCGCCATCCTGTCGGAGTTTCCAACCGATGCGCTGCTCTGCGTACGGCCCTCATCCGAAGATCCGGATTGGGGCGGGCCGGGTGCGATCCTCAACATCGGTATGAACGAGGACCGCTGCAAAGGGCTGTGCAATCGGCTTGGAGAAGAGGCAGCGGCGGGTCTGTATTTGCGGTTCGTGCAATCCTATGCGGTGCATGTGGCGCGGCTGGACCCGGACGCCTTTGACGATGTCGAGGACGGCGGCCCGGATGCGCTGCGCGAAACGCTGATGGCCTATGAGGCGGAGACAGATGAGCCCTTCCCGCAGGATCCGGCTGAGCAACTGGCGGCCGTTTTGCGCTCGATGGCGCGCGCCTGGGAAGGCACCTCGGCACGGCTGTTGCGCCAGGCCAAGGGCGCTCCGGCGGATGCTGGACTGGGTCTTGTGGTGCAGGAGATGATTCCGGGGCTGGGGCAGGGGGAATGCGGCTCTGGCGTGTTGCAGCTGGTCGACAGCCGCACCGGTAAGCCGCAGCTGACCGGCCGTTACCTGAGCCAGTCGCAGGGCCGCGAGGCGCTGGGCGCCGGGGCGCGCGCGCTGTTTCTGGAAAAGGACGCCCGGGGCCCCTCGCTTGAGGAACTGGCGCCCACGGCCTTTGCCGATCTGAAATCCTATGCCGGATTGATGCGGCGTCGGCTGCGCGAAGAAATGCAGGTGGAATTCGTCATTCAGGACGACGACGTGCATATTCTGGACGGGGTGCGGGTGGCACGCTCGGCGCAGGCGGCAGTACGGATCGCGGTAGCGCTGGCGCAGGATGGTATTATTCCCCCGCACGAGGCGGTGATGCGGGTCGACGCCCATGCCCTGAACGAGCTTTTGCACCGGCAGGTACTGCCAACGGCCGAACGGGATGTGATTGGTGCCGGGATCGCGGCCAGTCCAGGCGCGGCGACAGGCAGGCTCGTGTTCACGGCGGCCGAAGCACAGGCCAGCGCCGCGCGCGGTGAGCCATGTATTCTGGTGCGGCGTGAAACCTCGCCAGAAGATGTTCGCGGCATGCATGCGGCCGTCGCAGTGCTGACCGAACGGGGCGGCATGACCAGCCACGCCGCGGTGATCGGTCGGGGGCTGGGGGTGCCGTGTATCGTTGGCGCCTCGAACATGAAGTTCCTGACCAAGCAAAAGCAGCTGGTGGCCACGGACGGCCGGGTCTTCAAGGCCGGTGACACCGTCACCATCGATGGCAGCAACGGTCAGGTTTTGGCCGGTGAGCCGGAAATGCTGGAAGCGGCGCAGGACGATGCCTTCCAGACCCTTCTGACCTGGGCGGACGAGGCGCGCGACATGGGAATTCGCGCAAATGCGGATACGCCTGCCGACGCTCAGACAGCGCGCAACTTCAAGGCCGAAGGCATCGGGCTGTGCCGGACCGAGCATATGTTCTTTGATCCCGGTCGGCTGACCGTGATGCGCGAGATGATCTTTGCCGAGACCTCTTCGGGGCGGGCGGCGGTTCTGGCCCGACTGCTGCCGATGCAGCGGGACGATTTCCGCGAACTGTTCCGGATTATGGAGGGGCTGCCGGTCTGTATCCGGCTGTTCGATCCGCCCTTGCACGAATTCCTGCCCACATCGCTGTCCGGTCAGCGTGAGCTGTCCGAGGCGCTGGGCATTCCCGTCAGCGATGTCACCCGGCGGGTGGAGGAACTGCACGAGTACAATCCGATGCTGGGTCTGCGCGGTGTACGGCTGGGGGTCACGGTGCCGGAAATCTACGATATGCAGGCCCGCGCCATTTTTGAGGCCACGCTTGAGGCCTCCAAGGACGGGGCTCCCGTGGTGCCGGAAATCATGATTCCACTGGTTTCGGCCAAACGCGAGGTGGAACTGGTCAAGGCGCGCATCGATGCGGTGGCCTCGGCCGTCAGCGCCGAGCGCGGTCAGAAGTTCGATTACCGTCTGGGCGTCATGGTCGAAACGCCGCGCGCCGCCCTGCGCGCTGAAGAGATCGCGCCGCATACGGCGTTTCTCAGCTTCGGAACCAACGACCTGACGCAGATGGCCTATGGTCTGTCGCGCGATGATGCGGGCCGTTTCATGTCAAACTACGTGCAGCAGGGCGTCTTCCCAGAGGATCCGTTCCACGTTCTGGACGTGGACGGGGTCGGAGAATTGCTGAAACTTGGTGCGCAGCGGGGTCGCACGGGGCGCGCAGATATCACCCTGTCGATCTGCGGTGAACACGGCGGCAACCCCGAATCGATTGCCTTTTGCCGTGAGGCGGGCTTTGATTACGTGTCTTGCTCTCCGTTCCGCGTTCCGGTGGTGCGTCTGGCTGCGGCGCAGCTGGCGATTGGAGAGAAGATCGGCAAGGCCGCCCCAACCTACGTAAAGACTTAATAAAATTCGATTTCAGACAGCTTTGGCTGGGTCCATCTAGGCGGTTCCCTACTGGGCGCACAGGGACCTGACCATTCGTATAGGTGGACGATCTGCGGATATTCGTTTAGAGCCTGCCACCGCGCAACCTGGGGAGGCCGTGCGCGAGCTGACAAACGAGGATCTGTAGATGAAACTCCTGACGCTGGCTGCCACTCTGGCGGCCCTGACGGTCACGTCACCCATGGCCCATGCCGAGACTGGCCTGAAGTCTCTGTTCGAACGCGAACAGTCCACCCTGAACGCCGTGCCCACACGCCGCCTGAACGGATTTTTCGGGTTCAAACGTACCCCATCCAAGCCGGATGTAAAGGACCTGCGGTTCACCCGTGCATGGCTCGACGAACAACCCAAGGCGACTGGCGGCGAAAACTTTGCTTGCCTCGCAGAGGCGCTCTATTTCGAGGCGCGCGGTGAAACCGTCAAGGGCCAGTTCGCTGTCGCCGAGGTGATCCGCAACCGGGTCGAAAGCAGCCAATTCCCCGGCAGTTTCTGCGGCGTGATCAATCAGGGAACCGGCCGCCGCTACCAGTGCCAGTTCACCTATACCTGCGATGGCCACAAAGAGGTCATTCGCGAAAAACGCGCCTTTGAACGCGTGGCCAAGGTGGCCCGTCTGGTTCTTGACGGTGTTGATACCGGCCTGACCAAGGGTGCCACCTATTACCACACCACCGCAGTGCGCCCGCGCTGGAGCAGCCATTTCACCAAAACCGCACGGATTGGCGTACACCAGTTCTACCGTGACGACCGGTTCCGCACCGCTTCCAGCGAGTGATAGGGCCGCAAGGGTGATTGCACCGGCCGGATCGCCGTAAAGGCGGTTTCGGTCGCTGGTACGGCGCATGCGGGCCTGCTATGGACGGGGAGACAGATGTACGGTGGACACCGTACGTTTTGATACCGCCAGACAAAGGCCCGCAGCCATGCCCTCAGAAATCCGTCTCGCATTTGAACACCCTTCGGAACGGTCGATTGCGACCGCCAGCGGTGGTCCTCTGGACCGGATCTCGCTGCGGGATCACCTGGTCGAAGTGGAAATCGGCGCCTTTCAGGCCGAGCGCGGCACTACACAGAGAATCTGTTTCAATGTGGTGGTCGAAGTGGCGCCGCTGCCTGCGGATCTGGATGATGATGTGGATCGCATCCTGTCCTATGACAAGGTGACCGAGGCAATCGCCTATGAGCTGGCCGCCGAGCGGCTGAACCTCCTTGAAACTCTGGCCGAACGCGTGGCCGAACGGGTCCTGCTGGAACCGCAGGCGATCCGCTGTTTCGTACGGGTGGAGAAACTGGACCGTGGACCGGGGGCGCTGGGGGTGGAAATCGTCCGCTCCAAGGATCAGGTCACGCACACGGTGGACGAAGGCGAAGTCCCGCATCCGCGCCTGATGTACCTGTCCAATGAGGCCATCGACAGCGACAATCTGACCGGCTGGATCGATCAGATGGAGTGCCGCCAACGGCCGCTGATCCTTTGTGTCGGCGCGCATCCTCTTGCGGTGCCGCAGACCGGCCACAAGATGACCCAGCGCCGGATCGACCTGCTGGCGATCGAACAGAACGCCTGGCGTCTGGCAGCCAAGGACCACCGCTGCGTTGTGGTGGCGACCCGGACTGAATTGGACTGGGCGATGAAAAACGGCCAGATCTGCGTCTGGGCCCCGTCCAAGATCGTTCTGGATGCCGTCGATGGTCCCTCGGCTGCCCCTGCCGAAGCGGTTGCGCTTGCCTCCTGGTTTGCGGCAACATTCGAAGCAGGAGAGATGATCGTGATCGGTGCGGACCTGCCGACCGATCCGCAGGTGCCCTTGCGCGCCGTCGATATGGAGCAAACCACACTGTGATGTATTACCGCCCGCTGGTGCAGCACGGAGACCTCCGCCCCGAAGGGGCGGTTCCCTTGGCGGGCGGATCTTCGCTGTGGTTTTCCGAAGCAGAGGTGCTGAGCCGCGACGCGCCGCCGCGCCTTATTCCAGCAGGGCTTATCCCGGAAGACATCTGTCACCGGCTAAGTGGCCGCCGCGCTGCGATTGCCGGTCTTGATATGACCCAGCCGCAGGTCATGGGGATTCTGAACGTCACCCCGGACAGTTTTTCAGACGGCGGTCGCCACAGCGGGGTAGAGGCAGGCTGCGCTGCCGCCCTGCGGATGGTCGAGGAAGGCGCTTCGATCATCGATGTGGGCGGCGAATCGACCCGCCCCGGCGCGGATTTCATCCCCGAAGACGAGGAAATCGCCCGCACCGCGCCGGTGATTGCCGCCATCCGCGAGGTGTCGCAGGTGGCCATATCCATTGACACCCGCAAGGCCGAGGTCGCCGCGGAAACGCTGGAGGCCGGGGCCGGGCTGATCAACGATGTGTCGGGATTCACCTTTGATGCCGCATTGGCGCCGCTGGCGGCGCAGGCCGGGGTGCCGGTCTGCGTGATGCATGCGCAGGGCGATCCCGCCACCATGCAGGAAAACCCGGTTTATGAAAATGTGCTGCTGGACGTCTATGACTTTCTGGCGGCGCAGGTGGACCGGCTCGAGGCGACTGGGGTTCTGCGGGACCGGATCGTCATCGATCCCGGCATCGGCTTTGGCAAGACGCAGGAGCACAACCTGACCCTGCTGCGTAATCTTAGCCTGTTTCATGGTCTTGGCTGTCCGATCCTTCTGGGCGTGTCGCGCAAGGGCTTCATCGGTAAGATCGGTCAGGCACCTGCACCAGATGCCCGCGCGCCGGGATCAATCGCCGTCGGGCTCGCTGGTCTGGCGCAGGGCGTTCAGATCCTGCGCGTGCATGACGTGGCAGAGACCGCGCAGGCCGTGCGCCTGTGGCAGGCGGTGCGCTGAAGCAGGCTTAGGCGCGTGAAAAAAGGCGCCGCAAGGCGCCCCACTGGCTGATGCAGAGGCCGCTCAGGATCAGGGCCATCGCCAGGAGCATCGAGGCGGGCAGGGCTTCACCCAGAAAGACCGCGCCGATGACCACGGCCCAGACGGGCACCTGGTAGTTGGTCAGGGTCATGAATGTGGGGCCTGCCTCGCGCACCACGATCACCCGCAGGAAATTGGCTGCAGCGGTTGGGATCAGCCCCAGGAAGGCGATAATCGCAAGCGTGTGACTGTCCGGCATGACCGGAGGGCCTTCGATGGCCCAGGCTGTGGGCAGGATGATGACGCTGCCGATGACCAGCAGGATCGCGGCAAGACCCACCGGATCGACGGGCGGCAGGCGGCGGGTCAGGATCGAGCTGACCGCGTAGCATCCTGCGGCAGAGAGGCAGGCGATACGGCCCAGAAGTTCCAGCTCTGAATTGCTGCTTTCAAAGGCCTTGCCGCCGATCAGCAGGGCAACACCGACAAAACCGATCACAAAGCCGATCACACGCCGCAGGATCATGCGCTCGCCGGGTACAAAAAAATGCGCCAAGGGGAGCACAAAGAGCGGGATTGCTGCCATGCTAAGCCCCGTGAAGCCGGCCGAGACATGCTGCTGTCCCCAATTGATCAGCATGAAGGGAAGGGCCGTGCTGGCAAAGCCGATAATCAGAAGAGGCGTCCAACTGGTCTGCGCCTTGAATAAACCACCGCCTCGCAAGCCCCAGATTGCACAGAGCAAAACGGCGGCAAAGCCAATGCGTCCGGCTGCCAGCCAGAAGGGCGTGATCCCTTCCAGAGCCACTTTGATCAGGGGAAAAGTACCGCCCCAGACCAACCCGAGGGTGGCGATCATGGCCCAGTATTTTCCCATCCGCTCTGGCATCTTTTCGCTGTCCCTAGTTCGCCTGCAAGTGATTGCCCCAAGGTGGGGCAGTCAACCTGACTGACACCTCTCTTGCGTCAGCCGCGCGACAAGACCCGAGCGCTGCGCCGAGGTCAACCAATTAGTCTTTGGTTCAGGGGGCGTTCAGGATTGCGAAGGGCTTGTCGGTTGTCTCAGGAATGGGCAGGGGCGCGGCGGCGGGGCGTGCGGCTCAGCAGCAGCCCGCCAAGGATGAGCACCAAAGCTGCAAAGAGCTGTGGTGGCAGGGTCTCGTTCAGCAGGGTGGCGCCGAACAGCACCGACCAGACTGGCACCTGATAATTCACCGTCGACAGGAAGGAAGGCCCGGCGCTGCGGGCGATTTGCACCAGCAAAACCTGCGCCAGCGCGGTGGGCAGCAGCCCAAGGTACAGAACCGCTGCCAGCGGCGTTGTCTCCGGCAACTGCGGGACGCCCTCGGCCCAGAGCGCGGCGGGCACAATCATCATGGCAGCACAGCTGAGCGCCGCCGCCGAGAGCGACAGCATGTTCACAGAGGGGCAGAGCCGGGTGATGATGGAGCCGACCGCATAACAGAGCGCAGCGCCAAGGCAGGCAAGGCGCGCAAGCGATTCAAAATCCGTGCCCGCGCTGCTGAAGGCCTCAAGCCCGATCAGCACAACCACGCCTGCAAAGCCGGTCAGGAACCCGATACTGCGCCGCAGGGTCATATGCTCGCCCGGCACCAGAAAATGCGATAGCGGCAGCACGAAGAGCGGCACAACTGCCATGCAGACCCCGGCAAAACCGCTGGCCACATGGGTCTGCCCCCAGCTGAGCAGGGTAAAGGGCAGCGCGTTGCTGAAGAAGCCCATGCCAAAGGCGCAGGCCCAGATCAGCCTCCCGGCGCGGTTGGTTATCGGCGGCAGTGAGATCCCCATGGCGCGGATGATGGCCAGCAGGCACAGGGCGCCAACCGTGATCCGCGCGGCTGCGATCGTGACCGGCCCAAGACCATCCAAAGCGACCGAAACCGCCATGAAGGAGGCGCCCCAGATCATGCCGAGAAACAGAAGCTTGATCCAGTTGAGGGTGCCGGGGCCGTCGTGCATGGGAATACTCCGAAAACAAAAGAGGCGCTCCGGTTGCCCGAAGCGCCCTGCAGAGGAATAAGGCGGCGGGACAGGCCCGCCAAGCCGAAAAGGCGCCTTAGTTCTTTTCTTTGTCGACCATCTTGCCGGCCGAGATCCAGGGCATCATGTCGCGCAGTTTCTCACCGACCTGCTCGATCTGGTGCTCGTCGTTCAGACGGCGGGTGCCTTTGAAGAACGGCTGGCCAACGGCGTTTTCCTGCATGAAGTCACGCACGAATTTGCCGGTCTGGATGTCGGTCAGAACCGCTTTCATCCGGGCTTTGGTTTCGTCGTAGGGCAGGATGCGCGGACCCGAGACATACTCGCCGTATTCGGCGGTGTTCGAGATCGAGTAGTTCATGTTCGCGATGCCGCCTTCGTAGATCAGGTCCACGATCAGCTTCACTTCGTGCAGGCACTCGAAATAGGCCATTTCCGGCGCGTAACCGGCTTCGACCAGGGTTTCAAAGCCCATGCGGATCAGTTCAACGAGACCACCGCAGAGAACGGCCTGCTCACCAAAGAGGTCGGTTTCGCATTCTTCGCGGAAGTTGGTTTCGATGATGCCCGAGCGGCCGCCACCGATGGCGGAGCAGTAGGACAAGCCGATTTCCAGCGCCTTGCCGGTGGCGTCATTGTCCACGGCCACCAGGCAGGGCACGCCGCCGCCTTTGGTGTATTCGCCGCGCACGGTGTGGCCGGGGCCTTTGGGCGCCATCATGATGACGTCGACGCCTTCTTTCGGCTCGATCAGGCCGAAATGCACGTTCAGGCCGTGGGCGAATGCGATGGCTGCGCCGGGCTTGATGTTGTCGTGTACGTATTTCTTGTAGGTCTCTGCCTGAAGTTCATCGGGCATGGTGAACATGATCACGTCACACCAGGCTGCCGCTTCGGCGATGCCCATGACCTGCAGGCCTTCGGCTTCGGCTTTCTTGGCCGAGGCAGAGCCTTCGCGAAGGGCGACGACAAGGTTCTTTGCGCCGCTGTCGCGCAGGTTCAGGGCGTGGGCGTGGCCTTGCGAACCGTAGCCCAGGATGGCCACTTTCTTGTCCTTGATCAGGTTCACATCGCAATCGCGGTCATAGTAAACGCGCATGTCAAAATCCTCCGGTTGACGTTTGAGGGTGATCATAGACAGTGAGGGGGCGATTGCGATGGACCTGCGCGCATAAATCGCGCTCATTTTGCAATAGTCATTCGTCGATTTGATCTATACTGACCAAATCATGCTTGATGATCTGGATCGGCGCATTCTGCGCCACATGCAAAGCGAGCCGGAACAATCGATTCCGGATCTTGCTGAACGGCTGGGCCTCACGCCATCGCGCCTGTCGCGGCGGCTGGAAAAGCTGCGCGAGACAGGCGTCATTCTGGGCCAGCACGCGGTGATCGACTGGCGCGCTCTGGGCTATGCGGTAGAGGTCTCCTTGCGGGTGACACTGGACAAGACCAACCCGCGCGCCTTTGACGAATTCCTGGAGGCCGCGCGGCTGATCCCCGAGGTGCTGGAGATCCAGACCTTTCTGGGGCAGGTCGATGTGCGCCTTTCGGTGATTGCTCGCGACATGCCGCATTATCAGGAGATCTACCGGGCCCAGATCCTGACCCTGCCGCATATCACGGATATCGAGGCGTTGATGCATGTGGCCCGGATCAAATCGAACGAAAGCTTGCCACTATGAGCCGCAGCGATCTCGACGATATCGATTTTGCCATCTTGCGGGCGCTGTCGCGGGATGCCACGCGCACTGCCGGGGCGCTGGGGCGGGAACTTGGCCTCAGCCAGCCCGCCACATGGCGCCGCATCCGCCGCCTGCAGCAGGCGGGGATCCTGCTGGGGCGTCGTCTGGATCTGGACCGCAAGAAACTGGGGTTCGGCGTGACGGTGTTTCTGGGCATCAAGCTGGCGACCAAGGGGCGTGTCAGCCTTGAGGACTTCGAACGCGCGGTCTCTGCCATCCCCGAAGTGGAAACGGTGGAGCATATCCTTGGCATGTATGACTACCGCCTGCGCGTCACCGCCCGGGATATCGCCGATTTCGAACGGGTGCTGCGGCGCCGGATCATGACCTTGCCGGGGGTCGGCAACGTGGATGCCAATGTGCTGCTCTCCGAAGAGCGTAGGCCGGGGCCGCTGGGATAGGCAGCGCTTTGTCGATGATCGGAAACCCGATCTCCGATTTCCGTGCTTCGGGGTAACGCTTTGGTCTATGCTTTTCCATCTGTTCTGCACATACCAAGGCCAGTATCGCGCCCCGGTATGCCAAAGTAGACTTTGCCAAAGCAGGGCGACAGCGCTAGCGATAGACAGCAAAAGAAGGAGGATCACCGATGGCATTGCTTGATACCGTGGACCCGAAGGGGCTGGATGAATTTTCGGTGGTCTTCACCGACCGCTCGCTCAACCATATGTCGAAGGCCTTCCAGCAGGTGATGCTGGATATCAGCGACATGCTGAAAGAGGTGTACAGCGCCGAGGCTGTGGCCCTGGTGCCCGGTGGCGGTACCTTCGCGATGGAGGCTGTCGCCCGCCAGTTTGCCCGCGGCGCCAACGCCTTGGTGGTGCGCAACGGCTGGTTCTCCTACCGCTGGAGCCAGATCTTTGAAAGCGGCGGCTTCACCGCCTCAAGCACGGTGATGAAGGCGCGCCAGACCGGCAACAGCACCCCGTCGCCCTTTACCCCCGCGCCGATCGAAGAGGTGGTGCAGGCGATCCGCGAACAAAAGCCCGATATCGTCTTTGCGCCGCATGTGGAAACATCGGCCGGGGTGATCCTGCCGGATGATTATGTTACAGCCATGGCCGCCGCCGCCCATGAGGTCGGCGCGCTGATGGTGCTGGATTGCATCGCGTCGGGCTGTGCCTGGGTCGATATGAAGGCCACTGGCGTTGATGTGCTGATCTCGGCCCCGCAAAAGGGCTGGAGCGCGTCTCCCTCGGCGGGGCTTGTGATGTTCTCCGAGGCGGCGCTGAAACGTCTGGAGGAGACCACATCGGACAGTTTCGCAATCAACCTGAAGCAGTGGCGCGCCATCATGAAGGCCTATGAGGACGGCGGTCACGCCTATCACGCCACCATGCCCACCGATGCGCTGCGCGCCTTCCGCGATACCATGCTGGAAACCCGCGAGTACGGCTTTGACCGGCTGCGGGACGCGCAATGGCAGCTGGGTAACGGCGTGCGCGCCTATCTGAAGGACAAGGGCGTGGTCTCGGTCGCTGCCGAAGGGTTCGGTGCGCCGGGCGTCGTGGTCAGCTATACCAGCGATCCTGAGATTCAGAACGGCAAGAAATTTCTGGCGCTGGGCATGCAGATCGCCGCTGGCGTTCCGCTGCAATGCGACGAGCCCGATGATTTCCGCACCTTCCGTCTGGGTCTGTTCGGTCTTGATAAGCTGTATGATGTGGAAGGCACGCTGAAGCGCCTGACATCGGTTCTGGATCAGGTGCTCTGACCAGATAGCAACATCAGCCTGCTGGGGATCATGTCGGCAGGCTGGCCACCGTTGCCCGGATGAAGTCCTCGCAAAGCGCGGGCTGGGTGATGGGCAGCATATGGCCAAAGCCCGGTTCGATCCGGCATTTGAGGCCAAAAGCCTCCATCGCGCGGCCCTGTTCTTCGGCATTCAGCACTGCGTCATCCGCTCCGAACAGCACCGCGCCGGGCGTGCGCAGCTCGCGCAGGTACCGGTCGGCTTGCTCTGCAATCGTTGGGTAGAGCAGCGTGGCATCGGCAGAAGCCGCGATAAAGCTTTGCGGGCGCAGGCCCAGAATGCCCCCGGCCCGGTCGAGGAAGTCCGGAGGGCAGGTTTCAGGAGCAAAGATCTGCGTCAGAACCGCCTCGGCGGTGCGTTTGGCAGCGGGGATGGCAACCGTATGGGCCATCAGGCGCCGGACCATGGGGGAATGTACGATCAGCCCCTTGAAGGCATCTGCCCCGCCCGCCGAAGGATGGGTCAGGGGCGCCAGCAGCGCCAGCCCCCGGATCCTGTCCGCCGCGGCCAGTGCCATTGCCAGCGATACCGCGCCGCCTAGCGAGTGCCCCACCAGAACCGGGTTCTTCACCCCGTTGGCATCCAGAAGCTCCTGGATCATCGCGGCTTGCGCGGGCAGGCGGGCAAGTGTGTCGCTGTTGCGGGTGGAGTATCCGCAACCGGGCCGGTCCAATGCAATGATATGAAAATCCTGCGCCAGACGTCCGGCCAGCGCATAAGTAAAATGCTGCAATTGCCCCGATAGGCCGTGGATCAGCACCAGTGTCTGCGCTTTATGCGGTCCCATTTCCACGTAATGCAGCCGACCGTGGGCGGTCTGGTGGAACTGTCCGGCCGGAGGCACCAGCTGCTCTGCCGCGCGGGCCTGTTTGCGGGTGCTGAGATGCGCCGCCCCCAATAGCGCGGCAGGCGCGGCGAGCGCTGCAATGGAAAAGGTACTCAAAACAGACATTGAAAACTCCGGGTGGGATTAGCGCTCCTGCGGGGCACCCAGCTCTGAAAGATCCGGGGAGGGCAGGGCGTCCAGCAATTGAAACACCCGGTCCCGGCAGGCTTCGCCGCTCCAGGATGCGGGGTGGAATATCGGCGGCAGGCCGGGGTGGCGCAGCACGATCCGGCGCCAGCGGTGCACGATCAGGGTGCGCAGCGTGGCGATCTGGGCCGGATCCAGATCCGTCGGCGGGGTCTTGATCCCCTGCAGGGCCGTGTTGAGCCTATCGCAGGCCTCTTGCAGGTCCTCAGGGAAGAGACGGTCTTTCAGCCAGACGGGCACCGAGATCTTTGAAAACTCGATGGCCAGCAGGTCATCAAGGTTCCCCGGTATCTTGCCATGGCCAAGGGCGGTGTGCCGGTTAACCGCCACATATTGCGGCAGCAGCAGAACGTCATCCAGCGTGGCCTGTCCTGCGCCTTCCTCACTGATCAGCAGGTGCCAGTCGGTGGGTGCGGGCGGGTGGCGCTCGTAGATGCGCGGGGTCACCGCAGCGGATTGGCTGCGGCCGAATTTCGTCAGGAAATGCACAGAAGCGCGCCCGGAACGGGAGCTTTCGACCCAGCCGTCCTTACGCAGGCGGTGCAGCGCCACGCGGATGGCTTCGGGTTTGATGCCCATGGGCGTGATGATCCGCGTCAGGGCGCTGCCGCTGATCTGGGCGCCCTCCTTCTGCGCAAGATCACCAAAAAGGGAGACGATGATCGACCAGACCCGCAGGTTCTGCGGATCGTTCAGCTGCGCGACGCTGGCTTCAAACCACTGGTTTTGTTCTGTGCTCATTCTCACAGAATAGAATGCCCGGGCCGCTTGCGCTAGCCCGGGCAAAATTTCTCTTTGGTTGCCGCCTGCTATCAGAAGGCGTTCATGGTCAGCAGTTCGTATTCCGCGACCAGTTCGTCGTCCTGATTGGTCAGGGTCACGTGCCAGCGTACCTCGCCGTATTCTTCGTTGCGGGGAGTCTTCTTCTTGACGGTCAGGCGCACCTTGATGCTGTCGCCGGCTGACACCGGTTTCATGAAGCGCAGACCATCAAGGCCGGTGTTGGCCAGCACCGGGCCTTCGTCCGGCTGCACAAAGAGACCCGCGGCAAAGGACAGGAGCAGATAGCCATGCGCGACGCGGCCCGGGAAGAAGGGATTCCGCTTCGCTGCGGCGTCATCCATATGGGCATAGAAGGTATCGCCGGTGAAATGAGCAAAATGTTCGATATCATCAAGTGTAACGGTGCGTGGGGCTGTATGGAGGGTCTCTCCAATTGACAATTCACCATACTTCCGGGTGAAGGGATGCGCCGGAGCCGCGATTTCAGTGCCGCCCGGTACCCATTTGTCACCGATGGCGGAGAGGATATCGGGGCTGCCCTGGATGGCGGTGCGCTGCATGTAATGTTTGACGCCGCGCACGCCGCCCAGCTCCTCGCCGCCGCCGGCGCGACCCGGGCCGCCGTGAACCATATGGGGCAGCGGAGAGCCGTGGCCGGTGGATTCCTTCATCGAGTCGCGGTTGTTGAAATAGAGGCGCCCGTGGAAGGCGCCGGAGCCAAGCGCGACGGCGCGCGCGACTGCCGGATCATGGGTGATGACCGAGGCAACAAGCGAGCCCTGGCCGCGATTGGCCAGCGCGATGGCGTGGTCCAGATCACGATAGCCCATGACGGTCGAGACCGGGCCGAAGGCTTCGGTGTCATGCACATGCACAGCCGTGTCGGGGTCTTCGCAGTGGAACAGCATCGGCGGCACAAAGGCGCCCTGTTCGGCGTCGGCGCCTTCGACGGCAAAATTTTCGGGATCACCAAAGACGCGTTTGGCTTCGGTGCCGATCAGGGCCGCTTTTTCCAGCACGTCGCGTTTCTGACTGCCAGACACCAGCGCGCCCATCCGGGTGGTTTCCAGGCGCGGATCGCCGATCACCACTTTCGCGAGGCGTGCGGACAGGGCCTCGATCACCGCCTGAACCTGCGCTTCGGGGGCGATGATGCGGCGCACGGCGGTACATTTCTGACCTGCCTTGGCGGTCATCTCGCGGCTGACTTCCTTGATGAACAGGTCAAATTCCGGCGTGCCAGGCGCTGCGTCAGGCCCCAGGATCGAGGCGTTGAGGCTGTCCTGTTCGGCCACGAACCGCACTGAGTTCTCAACAATGGCCGGGGTGTTGCGCAGTTTCAGCGCGGTGTTGGCGGAGCCGGTGAAGCTGACCACGTCCTGGCAATCCAGACGGTCCAGCATGTCGCCGATGCCGCCCGAGACAAGCTGCAGCGCGCCCTCGGGCAAGATGCCGCTATCGAGCATGGTCTTTACCGCCAGTTCAGTGACATAGCAGGTCGCGGTCGCTGGTTTCACGATGGCAGGAACACCCGCCAGCAGGGTGGGCGCCAGTTTCTCCAGCATGCCCCAGACCGGGAAGTTGAAGGCGTTGATATGCACCGCAACCCCTTGCAGTGGGGTGCAGATATGCTGGCCGAGGAAGCTGCCTGTGCGGGAAAGCTGTTCGACATCGCCGTCCAGATAGACATGGCCATCGGGCATTTCGCGACGCCCCTTGGAGGCAAAGACGAACATGGTGCCGATACCGCCGTCGATGTCGATCATGTGATCCGATTGCGTGGCGCCAGTGTGGAAGGACAGATCGTAGAGCGCGTCCTTGTGCTTGCCGAGTTCGGTGGCCAGCGCCTTCAGCATGCGTGCGCGGTCGTGGAAGGTCAGTTTGCGCAAGGCAGGGCCACCCACCTTGCGGGCATGATCCAGCATTGCCTGCACATCAAGGTCATCATTGCCGGCGCTGGCGATAGTGGCGCCGGTCACCGCACTGGCGATATTGCGGGCGCCTGCGCCGGGTTTCACCCAGTCTCCGGCGGCGTAGCTGGAAATCTCAAGAAGGCTCATTGCTGTCTCCCTAGGTTGCCCGCGCCAGCTTTGGTCGCCCCGGACACGGGGCAGGATCAGATGCCGCATGGCGGGCAGGATTGATTTGCGATATATATTGACCGTCCGGTCGGTTTATGCAAGAAAATTGTCCAGACGCCGCCCGAGCTGGTGATTTGGGAAAGAAAACAGCCTTCTGGCGGATCAAGTGATACTGGGGGTGAGGGGAATGACAGATTCGATTCTGGTCGCGGATCACGGGCAGTGGGTGGAAATCACCCTGAATCGCCCGGACCGGCTGAACAGCTTCAACGATGAGATGCACAATGCCTTGCGCGCCGCGCTGGAGGCTGCCCGCGATGGCGGCGCCCGAGCGGTTCTGCTGACCGGTGCTGGCCGGGGCTTTTGCGCCGGGCAGGATCTGGGCGACCGCGATCCGCGCAAGATGGACGGCCCGCCGGATCTTGGAAACACCGTACGCACCTTCTATGCGCCGCTGGTGCGGTTGATCCGCTCACTGAATTTCCCGGTGATTTGCGCCGTGAATGGCGTTGCTGCCGGGGCAGGGGCAAATATCGCACTCGCCTGTGACGTGGTTCTGGCGGCCGAAAGCGCCAAGTTCATCCAATCCTTCTCCAAGGTGGGTTTGATCCCCGACACTGGCGGTAGCTGGCATCTGCCGCGTCTTCTGGGTGAAGCGCGCGCGAAGGGGCTGGCCTTTACCGCCGAGCCGCTGCCCGCCAAAAAGGCCGAGGACTGGGGGCTGATCTGGAAGGCGTTGCCGGATGAAGAGCTTATGACCGAAGCCCGCGCCATGGCCGAGAAATTCGGCAATGGTCCGACTCTGGGTCTGGGGCTGACCAAGCAATGTATTCAAGCTGCCGCCGTCGACACGCTGACCGACCATCTGGAGATGGAAGCGGACGCCATGAAAACCTGCGGTGAAAGCGCCGACTATGCCGAAGGCGTTGCCTCTTTCCTGGAAAAGCGCAGCCCGGAGTTCAAAGGCAAATGACCATGACCCCGAAAGAACGCGCGGAAAAATCCAGCGCCGCCATGTGGTCCAGCGACAATGCGTCGAAATGGGCCGGAATGGAGATCGCCGAGGTCGACGCCGGGCGCGCGGTACTGCAGCTGACGGTCGAAGCGCACCATTGCAACGGCCACGGTATCTGCCATGGCGGCGTGACCTTTATGCTGGCCGACAGCGCCTTTGCCTTTGCCTGCAACAGCCGCAATCAGGCCACCGTGGCGCAAAGCAACAGCATTACCTATACCGCGCCGGGACGCCTTGGCGACCGGCTGACCGCCGATGCGCGAGAGGTCTCCTTGACCGGGCGCAGCGGCATCTACGACGTGACCGTCAAAAATCAGGATGATCTGGTGATCGCAGAGTTCCGGGGCCTGTCCCGTGCGATCAAAGGCCAGCTTTTCGAAGAATAGGTGAGGAGGACGCCATGAAAGACCTGACCCCCAACAAGGCCGAGCTCGACCCGATCGAAATCGCCTCCATTGACGAAATCCGCAGCCTGCAGCTGGAGCGCCTGAAATGGTCGCTGCGCCATGCCTATGAAAACGTGCCGATGTACAAGCAGCGGTTCGATGAGGCGGGCGTGCATCCTGACGATCTGCAGCAGCTTTCGGATCTTTCGAAGTTCCCCTTCACCTACAAGAATGACCTGCGCGACAACTACCCGTTCGGTCTCTTTGCCGTGCCGCGCGAGGAAATCATCCGCCTACACGCGTCCTCGGGCACCACGGGCAAGCCGACCGTCGTGGGCTATACCAAGGGTGACATCGACAACTGGGCCGATCTGGTCGCGCGGAGCTTGCGCGCCGCCGGTCTGCGCAAGGGCAACATGGTGCATAACGCCTATGGCTATGGGCTCTTCACCGGCGGGCTTGGCGCCCATTACGGAATCGAACGCCTTGGCGCCACTGTGGTGCCGATGTCCGGCGGCCAGACCGAGAAACAGGTGGGCCTGATCACCGACTTCAAACCTGACGGGATCATGGTGACGCCCTCCTACATGCTCAACATCCTTGAGCAGTTCCACAAGGTGGGACTGGACCCGCGCGACAGCTCGCTGCAGGTGGGTGTCTTCGGCGCCGAGCCCTGGACCGATGCCATGCGCAAGGAGGTCGAAGACGCCTTTGACATGCACGCGGTGGATATTTACGGCCTGTCGGAAATCATGGGGCCGGGTGTGGCCAGCGAATGCGTGGAAACCAAGGACGGCCCGGTCATCTGGGAAGACCACTTCCTGCCCGAGATCATTGACCCCGTCACCGGTGAAGTGCTGCCCGACGGCGAAATGGGCGAGCTGGTCTTTACCACGCTCACCAAGGAAGGCCTGCCGATGGTGCGTTACCGCACCCGCGATCTGACCCGCCTGCTGCCGGGCACCGCCCGCACCATGCGGCGGATGGAAAAGATCACTGGCCGCAGCGACGACATGATCATTCTGCGCGGCGTCAACGTTTTCCCCAGCCAGATCGAAGAGCAACTGATGGCCACCGGTGGTCTGGCGCCGCATTACCAGATCGAGCTTTATAAATCCGGCCGCATGGATGCGATGCGCGTCTTTGTCGAAGCCAACCCGGATGCCACCGACGAAATGTCGAAAACCGCTGCAGCGCGGATGCTGACCAAACGGATCAAGGATATGGTCGGGGTCTCGACCGAGATCATCGTTGGCGAGCCGGGCGAGGTGGAGCGCAGCCAGGGCAAGGCCAAGCGCGTCGTCGACAACCGCGACAAGGGATAACCAGAGCAGTGGCCCGCACGATCGCAAAAGACCATGACCTGAAACGGGCGCAGATCCTCAAATCTGCGGCCAAGGTCTTCGCTGACGCCGGTTATGACCGCGCGTCGATGACCCAGCTGGCGCGGGAGTGCGGGATCTCCAAGGCCAATATCTATCACTACTATGACAGCAAGGATGCCGTTCTCTTCGGCCTCCTTGAAACCTATCTGAGCGATCTGCGGGACCGGGTCTGCGAGCTGGACCTGTCGGGCCTTGAGGCAGAGGCCCGCCTGCGCCGCATCGTGGCGGAAATCCTGCTGGCCTATCAGGGGGCCGATGACGAGCATCAGGTGCAGATCAGCGCCATGTCGGCCCTCCCCGAAGAACAGCAGACATTGCTGCGTGGCTATCAGCGCGAGTTGGTGACCTTCATGAGCGACGCGATCAGCGCCGTCGCGCCGGATGTCTTTGCCGGGAACCCGGCCAAGCTGCGCGCGGCGACCATGTCGGTCTTTGGCATGTTGAACTGGTATTACATGTGGAATTCCGGCGCCGGGTCCGAGGCCCGCGAAGACTATGCCGATATGGTGGCAACGCTGACGCTGAACGGCGTGAAGGGGCTTTGAAAGTCGCTGCCTCCACGCCGTTATTCATGCTCGATCAAGGGCATAAATCATGCACTTTGAGTTCGTCACCAAGGCGAGAAACCTCAAAATAAGCGACTTTGCAGCCGGATGGGGAAAACGCCAGGGGAGGTTCTATGCGCCCCTGGACTTCGTGAATCCAGTCGCTTTGGCCCTGCTTGTCCTCCACGACGCGATAAAGACCCCTTGTTGAGGGGGCTATAGGCCAGCCAGAGATTTGGAAATAGGCTTGGCCGTTGACCGCATATGCATCCTCTTGCGTGTAACAACTGCAACCGCAAGAGAAACAGGCAGATTTTTCCCTCACATAGAGTGGATCGTCAGTCGGCAGCAGGAAACTGGAAAGAACCTCCAGGTCTTCCGAAAGCCACCAGGCTGTTCGCAGGCAGGTTTCCTTTGGCTCCTTGGATTTGCAGTGCGTTTGAAAGGCAAAGAACATCTTGGCGGAGCTGTCCTTGATGACCAGGGGAAGTGACTTGTTTCCGGGATCTTTCACGGGCAGCTCGATTTTCTGAACAGCACCGTCATTGAACGTCAGGAGCCCGATCTTCCCAAGGTGTCTGAAATAGTAGAAATTGATGTAGGGCATGCGGGGAAATCCCTGGTTCATGCCGCGCTGTCGGCTGAGGAAATCCACCTGTGTAATCCGGTGTTTCTCGCCTTCGATCATCATGTATTTGTCGGAACGAAGATGAGTATCGCCCGAATAGACCTTTTCCGACCAGATCGCGCCAGGAACGGTCGGGCTAATGGTGATGTCCGGAACCCAGTACTTGGGCGGATAGGCGGGCTGAAACTCTGACGGGGTCAGCTGACCATCCGAAGTGCGTATGAAGTACGCATTACCCTGCCGTACAAGAAGCTCATCTTCCGACAGCCAATTGATGGGGGTTATCTTGGTGGCGAGGTCGACTTCCCTTTCCGGAACGCATCTTGTGGCCAGAAGCGCAACCAACAGGAGCACCATGAGCGAGATGATGGCTCGCGGTCGTTGATTAAACAATTTGGTCACTCTGATACTTTTTGATCTTTCCGCCATTTTGCATCAGGAGCTTTTATTGTGAAGATCCACCTGGTATTTTTCGGAACCCTTCTGATCTGTAGGGTACTGCAAGTGTCTCCAGCGATCATAACATTACGCGAGACAGCGAAAAAGCCGCCCGAAAGGGCGGCCTTTGGTGATTCGGGAAGCAAAAGCACCGTCATCATTTTTAATGTGGTTTGCGCAGAGGGTTACTCTGCCAACAACCTCAGAGCAGTTCCAGCGAACCTGCGGACTGCTTGCCGTCACGGCCGGTTTCCAGTTCATAGGAAACTTTTTGGTTGTCGTTCAAACCGTTGAGGCCCGAGCGTTCAACCGCCGAGATGTGCACGAACACATCTTTTCCGCCAGCTTCGGGCTCGATAAAGCCGTAGCCTTTAGTTGCGTTGAACCATTTTACGGTGCCATTGGCCATCCGATATCTCCAGTATAGACTTCCTCCGCAACGTGCGAAGGTATTCAAACGCCTATCACAGGCTGACCGGTCCGACCATGCCAATAATGTCATAGGTCTTGCGCAGGATCGGGGCTGTGATTTCGCGGGCACGTTCAGAGCCGCGCGACAGGATGCGGTCGATTTCGTCCTGCTCACCCATCAGCCGGGCCATTTCGGTCGAGATCGGCGCCATCTTGGACACGGCCAGATCTGCCAGCATCGGCTTGAACTCCGAGAACTGCCGCCCGCCAACATCGGCCAGCACCTGGTCCACGGTCTGCTCGGCCAGGGCCGCGTAGATGTTCACCAGATTGCGCGCTTCGGGGCGCTCTTCCAGGCCCTTGGCTTCCGACGGCAGGGCCTCCGGGTCGGTCTTGGCCTTGCGGATCTTCTTGGCGATTGTGTCGGCATCGTCAGTCAGGTTGATGCGGCTTGCATCTGAAGGATCCGATTTCGACATCTTCTTGGAGCCGTCACGCAGACTCATCACCCGCGTGGCGGCACCCTCGATCACCGGCTCGGTCAGTGGGAAGAAATCAACGCCATAGTCGTGGTTGAACTTGGCCGCGATGTCGCGCGTGAGTTCAAGGTGCTGTTTCTGGTCCTCGCCCACCGGCACATGCGTGGCGTGGTAGATTAGGATGTCCGCCGCCATCAGCGACGGATAGGCCAGAAGACCCAGCGAGGCGTTCTGCTGGTTCTTGCCCGCCTTGTCTTTCCACTGGGTCATCCGCTGCATCCAGCCCATGCGGGCGACACAGTTGAAAACCCAGGCCAGTTGCGCATGTTCAGGCACCTGGCTCTGGTTGATGAGAATGGATTTCTCCGGATCAAGCCCGGCGGCAATGAACCCGGCGCACAGTTCGCGGGTGGCTTTCTTCAGATCGTTGGGATCCTGCCAGACGGTGATCGCGTGCAGGTCGACCATGCAGTAGATGGTCTCCATGTCCTTGTCCTGCCAGTCGACAAACCGTTTGAGAGCGCCAAGGTAGTTGCCAAGGTGCAGGTTGCCCGAGGGCTGGATGCCGGAAAAGACACGCGGCGTGAAAGTGGTCTCGGTCATCGAGAAACTCCCGTCTGGAAATAGGGCCTGCGGTGGCTTAACCATGGGCGCAACGGTCGTCAACAGCCCGTCCAGGTGGCGGGTCCACAAGGGCGCGTCAAAAGGCCGGGACAGGCAAAAAGGGCAGGAAAGAAATGAGCAGCAGTGAAAACCCATCACCCGTGAACCCGCTGCCGCCCGTGGTGGTGGCGCTGGTGCTGGTTATCATGGGGATCGAGGCGGCGTTTTCGCTTGGCGCGCGCGGCATCGTCGGAGGCCCGTCCGCCGTGGGCTGGCGGCTGGAGGCTTTCCAGTCTTACGCGTTTTCGGCCGAGATCTTCTGGTGGATGTGGGAGACCGGACAATGGCCCGCGCAGCATCTGCTGCGGTTTGTCTCCTTTGCCTTTGTGCACGGCAGTTTCACCCACGCGCTGTTTGTCTGCGTCTTCGTGCTGGCCATGGGCAAGATGGTCGGAGAGGTCTTCGGCGATATTGCCATGATCCTGATCTTCGTGCTGTCGGCAGTCGGTGGGGCGCTGGGCTATGCGATTTTCTCCGGCAGTCCGGTACCCCTGATCGGCGGATTTCCGGCGGTTTACGGGTTGATCGGGGCCTTTACCTATATCCTGTGGCGACAATTGTCGCTGGTGGGCGCGCAGCAGAGCCGGGCGTTCTCGCTGATTGCCTTTCTGATGGGGATCCAGCTGCTGTTTGCGCTGCTGTTTGGCGGCCAACCCGACTGGATCGCGGATCTGACGGGTTTTGCCACCGGGTTCTTCCTGTCGTTTTTCCTGGCGCCCGGCGGCTGGGCGCGGTTCCGCAACAAGATCCGTCACGACTGAACGCGGGCAGGGGGCTCCCGCCCGGATTGCGGCAGGACACCATGCCTGATCCCGTTGGGCCGGGCGCCGTGCCAGGGCGCGGCGCGGTCAGCCCCGGTTGCGGCGGAGTGCCTTTTTGAATTCTGCGAGCCGGAAGGCGCCAACGGCCTGTCCGACGCCAAAGTAGATCACCGCCCCGGTCAGGATCAGTCCCAGAAGGGCCAGATAGCGCCAGCTTGGCAGGTAGAAGAGCCAGGCCAGCTGCTGTGTGCCGATATGAAGCACCGCGCCCATCAGCAGCGAGACCGCAAGAATGCGCCAGCCGCGTCGGAAGAAACGCGCATCAAAGCGGGCGACATCCCCCATGCGGCGCCCGGCCCCCATCCACAGCAGAGCGACCATCGCCCAGCCTGCCGTCGATGCGGCGATGGCGGGAGAGACCCAGCCCACAAGTGGCTTCAACCCGATGGCCAGCACCGCATTAAGGATCATCGCCACCAGCGCGTAGTAGAACGGCGTGCGGGTGTCCTGGCGGGCAAAATAGAGCGGTTGCAGGACCTTTTGCAGCACGAAGGCAGGCAGCCCGGCGCCGTAGATCGCCACAGCCAGGGCAATGGCCGCCACGTCCTCGGGGCCTGTTGCGCCGCGTTCGTAGAGCACCGAAACCAGCGGCACCGGCACCGCGATGAAAGCGGCAGCCGAGGGCAGTGTCAGCAGCAATGAGAACTCCCCGGCGCGCGAAAGCCCCTCGCGCGCGCCCGTATCATCACCTGCCCGCAGGCGCCGGGTCAGATCCGGTAGCAGCACGATGCCGACAGCAATCCCGACCACGCCAAGCGGCAGTTGATACAGACGGTCGGCAATGAACAGCCAGCTGACCGCGTTCTCAATATCCGAGGCGACCAGCTGCCCCACCACCAGATTGACCTGGGTGACGCCCATGGCCAGCGCGGCCGGAATCGCCACCCGCACGAGGCGGCGCATGGCGGGGGTGACGCGCGGCAGGCCGGGGCGCAGGCGGATGCCCGCACGCTCGGTCGCGCGCCAGACCAGTGCCAGTTGCGCAACGCCAGCAACCGGGATGGTCCAGACCAGCCAGGTGATGACCTCATGGCCAAGCGCTGCCCCAGTGATCATCGCGCTGCAGGCAAAGATATTGAGCAGCACCGGCGCCGCCGCAGCAGCAGCAAAACGCCCCGTAGCATTCAGAACACCGGAAAACAGCGCCGCCAGCGACATGAACAGGATGTAGGGAAAGACGATATGACCATAGCCGACGGCCAAATCGAAACGCGCATCCCCGACAAAACCCTCGGCCGTGGCCCAGACGAGGGCGGGCATGAAGACCATGCCAAGGCCGGTCAGGGCCAGTACCGCAGCGGCGAGCAGGTTGAACGCCTGTTGGGCGAAGCCTTCTGCGTCTTCATTGGCCTCTAGCCGGTCGGCGAACTGGGGCACAAAGGCTGCGTTGAAGGCACCTTCGGCAAAGAAGCGGCGGAACAGGTTGGGCAGGCGGAAGGCAGCGACAAAGGCATCAAGCACCGGACCGGGGCCGATATAGGCGGCGATCAGGATTTCGCGCACAAAGCCGAGGATGCGGCTGGCCAGTGTCCAGAAACCAACCGTGACAAAGCCGGACAGCAGTTTGATCGGCTTCATGAACCGGCTCGCTTGGCCCCGGCGGAAATGGCCTCGCGCAGCTTGCGCTCAAGGGTCTTCTGCTTGGATTCCGAGTGGTATTTCAGGCCGAACATGTCTTTGACATAGAAGGAATCGACCACCTGTTCGCCGTAGGTCGCGATCACCGCATTGGCGATATAGACATTGGCATCTGCAAGGGTGCGCGCCAGATCATACAGCAGGCCAGCCCGGTCACGGGTATCCACCTCGATGATGGTGTAGATCTCTGACCCTTCGTTATCAAAGGTGATGTGGGTCGGCACGTTGAAGGCCTTTTCACGCTTCTTGATCTTGTCGCGCGACACCAGCGCCTCGCGGGCGATGACCTCACCCTTCAGGGTTTTCAGGATCATCTGGGTCAGGCGGGGCAGGCGCGAGGCCTCATAGGGGTGGCCTTCGGCGTCCTGAATCCAGAAGGCATCGGTCACATAGCCGTCCTTGGTCGTATAAGAGCGTGCATCGACGACATTGGCCCCGACCAGTGCCAGGGCGCCCACCATACGGGCAAAGATGCCGGGATGGTCGGCCATGGCAAAACAGGCGCGGGTGGCATCGCGGTCTTCATCGGGATGCATGCGGATGATGACTTCACCCGGATCACCGATCTCTTCCAGCTCGCGCAGCATTTCGGCAAAATCCACATGCGCGGTTACATGCAGGCCTTGCCAATAGGGCGGATAATGGCGCGAGGTTTCGCGTTTGAGATCGGATTTGCTCCAGTCTGGCAGCGCCGCGCGCAGGCGCTTCTTGGCGGCTGTGCCTCGGTGCTCGCGGTTCAGCGCCTCCATGCCGTCTTCCAGCGCGCGGCGGGTCTGGTTGTAAAGCGAGCGCAGCAGGGCGGCTTTCCAGTTGTTCCAGGTGTGCGGTCCGACGCCGCGGATATCGCAGACGGTCAGCAACAGAAGCAGATCCAGCCGTTTCACCGATTGCACCGCCTTGGCAAATCCGCGCACGGTGCGCGGATCGGCAATATCGCGTTTTTGCGCCATGTCCGACATCAGAAGGTGATAGCGCACCAGCCATTCGACGGTCTCGCTGTCGGATTTGTTGAGCCCCAGCCGCGGCGCCACCTTGCGGGCGATCTGGGCGCCAAGGATCGAATGGTCCTGTTCGCGCCCCTTGCCGATATCGTGCAGCAGCATGGCCACCATCAGAACCTTGCGGTTGACCCCTTTGCGCAGCACTTCGGAGGAAACTGGCAGTTCGTCTTCCAGCTCGCCACGTTCAATGGATGCAAAGTTCGAGATCACCTGAATGGTATGCTCGTCCACCGTGTAGGAATGGTACATGTTGAACTGCATCATAGCCACGATCGGTTCGAATTCCGGCAGGAAGGCAGAGAGGACGCCAAGCTCGTTCATGCGGCGCAGCGCGCGTTCGGGGTTTCCGTGCTTCAGCAGCAGATCCAGAAAGATGCGGCAGGCTTCCTTGTTGGCGCGCATTTCATCATCGATCAGGTCCAGATTGGCCGTGACCAGACGCATCGCATCAGGGTGGATCAGCATGCCTGTGCGCAGACCTTCTTCGAAGATCCTGAGCAGGTTCAGCTTGTCCGCCAGAAACTCTTCGGGATCGACGATATCCAGCCGGTTGTGCACCACCTTGTAGCCGGTTTTGATTTTTGGGCGGCGGCGGAAAATCCGTTCCAGCAGCGGTTCGCCCTTTTGCTGGCTTGCCTCAAGCTTGGTCAGGAAAATGCGGGTGATATCCCCGACCTGGGTGGCCTTGCGGAAATAGTCCTGCATGAAGACTTCGACGCCGCGCCGCCCGGCGCGGTCCTGATAGCCCATGCGCTCGGCGACCTCGACCTGCAAATCGAATGTCAGCTGCTCGGTTGCGCGCCCTGTTGCCAGATGCATGTGCGAGCGCACCGCCCAGAGAAAATTCTCGGCCTCGGCGAAGAATTCGAACTCTTCCCGGCTGAACAGACCCAGCGGCACCAGTTCGGCGACGTCCTGCACCTGATAAAGATACTTGGAGATCCAGAAAAGCGATTGCAGGTCGCGTAACCCGCCTTTGCCTTCCTTTACATTGGGTTCGACCATGTAACGCTCACCCTGTTTCAGGTGGCGTTCGTCCCGTTCGGCCAGCTTGGCCTCGACGAATTCACGTGCATCCTTGGAAAAGAGATCGCTGCGCAGCCGGTTGTCCAGCTCTTGGGCAAGGTCGGCGTCACCGGACAGGAAACGATGTTCCAGCATGGCGGTGCGGATGGTGTAATCCTCGGCGCCAAGGCGGATGCAATCCTTGATCGTGCGGCTGGAGTGGCCGACCTTCAGCCGCAGGTCCCACAGCATATAAAGCATCGATTCAATGACGCTCTCGGCCCAAGCGGTGATCTTGTAGGGGGTCAGAAACAGCAGGTCGACGTCCGAAAACGGCGCCATTTCGGCCCGGCCGTAACCGCCCACGGCCATTACGGCGATACGTTCGCCCTGGGTCGGGTTGGCCAGCGGATGCAGGAACTGGGTGGCGGCCCGGAAGGCGGTCGTGACCAGCCCGTCGGTCAGGTGGCTGTAGGACTGGGTCAGCGCACGGGCGGCAAAGGGCGCCGCGGTAAAGGCTTCGGCAATCGCCGCGCGGCCTTCCTTGTTGGCCTCACGCAGCAGACGGACCACCTCTGCGCGCAGCGCTGCCGCCTCCATGTCCTTGGCTGCGGCAGCAATCTGCTCGTGTATCGCCGCAGCGTCAAAAATCTTGTCTGCGGCGCAGATCAGCGGGCCTTTGACCGGGGCGAGGGGCGGGGTGCCTTGATGGGCCGGATCAGAATCCTGTGCCGGAGAAGCTGCTGGGAGCTGGGTCAATGACGACCACCTTCTGTTCTTGGATTGTTGCGACCGCAAGGCCGCGTTCATTGGTTCCATCGGCGCGCAGGCGGAAGATACCGCCAGTACCCTGGAAGCCTGCGCCCTGGGTCAGGGCGGCGCCGGTTAGGGCGTCGGATTTCCCGGCACTGACCAGAGCCCCGATCGCGGCGATACCGTCATAGGCAAGCCCGCCGATGGAATGCGGAGCGCCCCCGTAGGCAGAGCTGTAGCGGGTAATGAACTGCTGCGATTTGCTCGGGTCGGGCAGGGCAAACCAGCCGCCCTGCACACCGGGCAGGGACAGGGTTGGCGAGGGGATGTCCCAGCGAGTCAGACCGATGTACTGGGTGCTTTCCTTATCCAGGCCCGCTTCGGGCAGAAGCTGGGTCAGCAGCGGCAGGGCGCCTGCGGTGGTCGCCGTCATGAAGACGGCGTTGGCATTGTTGGCACGCGCGGTGTCGCGGATCGGGCCGACGGCGTCGATCACGCCTTTCTGGGACAGCTCATATCCGACCGACCCGGCAATGGTTGCACCAGTGCGCCCGGCTGCGGCCTGAATGGCAGCGCTTCCTGCACGGCCCGCAGCGTCATTGCCGCTGACGATCACGATATTGCCGCGCCCCTGGCGCACAGCGTATTCGGTCAGGCGCTGGGCGGTATTGGCAAAGGTCGCCCCCAGGATAAAGACATTGCCGCCGGCGATTGCGGTGTTGTTGGAAAAGGCCAGCACGTTGACGTTGCGCTTGGCCGCGGCGACGCCTGCAGCATTTGCGGCTTCGGCATAGACCGGACCAAGGATAATTCGCGCGCCGTCGTTGATGGCCTGGGTGGCCGCATTGGCTGCTGTCGCCGGATCGCCTGCTGTGTCATAGACCTTGAGGTCCACCTGCACGCCCTTCAAATCGCCGATCGCCAGACGCGCCGCGTTTTCGAGGCTTTGCGCCAGGACGCTGTCGCCGGATTTGGCCGATCCGCGCGGCACCAATAGCGCCACGGGAACCGGTTTCGAGGTGTTGATGCTCGGGCCGCTTCCGATGCTGGTCGGGTTGCAGGCGCTCAGAGCAAAGGCGGAAATTGCGGTAATCGCGGCGAATGCCGCCTTGCGGGCCTGTTTGAAAACGGCGAACATGATGGACCTGAAACTCCCCTTTTCCGGCGCAGGGCGCCGTGTTGGTGGCCGTATTGGTTTAAGGGGATCATAAACGACCAAAAAGGCGGGTCCAGCGTGAATCATCAGATCGTCAAATTGTTGCCGGGGCTGCACTTTGTGGCCACGCCCATCGGCACCGCGCGCGACATCACCCTCAGGGCGCTGGATGTGCTGGCGTCGGCTGATGTGATCGCCGCCGAGGACACCCGGTCGCTGCGCAAGCTGATGGAAATTCATGGTGTGCCGCTGAACGGACGCCAGATCATCGCCTACCATGATCACAGCGGCGCAGGCGCCCGGGCAAGGCTGATGCAGGCGATGGAGGCGGGGCAGTCGGTTGCCTATGCGTCTGAGGCAGGCATGCCGCTGATCGCCGATCCGGGCTATGATCTGAGCCGCGCGGCAGCTGAAGCCGGGCATAAGGTTACCGTAGCGCCGGGTGCCTCGGCGGCGCTGGCAGCGCTGACACTGGCGGGCTTGCCGACCGATGCGTTCTTTTTCGCCGGATTCCTGCCCAACGCCAGCGGCGCCCGACGCAAGCGGCTGGAAGAGCTGCGAAACGTGCCCGGAACCCTGATTTTCTACGAATCGCCCAAACGCATCGCTGCCTCGGTGGCGGATATGGCGGCAGTTCTCGGGGACCGGCCTGCCGCCCTTTGCCGCGAGTTGACCAAGAAATTCGAAGAGATCCGGCGCGGCAGCCTGAGTGATCTGGCGGCCGGGCTGGAGGAGAAACCGGTGAAGGGCGAGATTGTCATGCTGGTGGATCGCGCCCATGGCGAAGAGGTAAGCGAAGCCAGCCTTGAGGAAGACCTGCGCGCGGCGCTGAAGGACAATTCGGTAAAGGATGCCGCATCCATCGTGGCGGAAACCCACGAATTGCCGCGCCGCAAGGTCTACCAGCTTGCCCTGCAACTGGCCAAGGACGCAGGCTGAGCGGATGGAGGGGCGACACCATCAAGGCCAGCGCGCCCATCTGGCTGGAAAGGCTGCCGAAGACGCAGCCGCGCGCGCCTATGAGGCACGGGGCTACCGCGTGGAAGCCCGGCGCTGGCGCGGCCCCGGGGGTGAGATCGACCTGATCCTGCGCAAGGGGGACATGCTGATCTTTGCCGAGGTCAAGCACAGCGCCACATTCGCATCCGCCGCCGCCCGCATCACGCCCACACAGATGCAGCGGATCCAGGCCAGCGCCGCGCATTTTCTGGAAGGAGAACCTCGGGGGCAGCTGACCGAGGCGCGGCTTGATGCCGTGTTTGTGAACGGCGAAGGGCAGGTCGAGATCCTCGAAAACGCCTTTGGTCAGGGCTGACAGCGTTCTGCTCTATTGAACCTTTGTGCCCGCTGGGCCATCTATTTGCCGAAACAAAAGGGATGCACTTCATGAAAATCGCCTTCCAGATGGACCCGGTCATGGGCGTCGACATCAATGCCGACAGTAGCTTCCGCCTTGCTGAAGAGGCGCAGGCGCGCGGGCACGAGCTGTTTTACTACAGCCCCGATCACCTCGCCTATCAGGAAGGGCGCATCACCGCCCGCGGCTATGACATGACCGTGCAGCGCGTCGCCGGGACCCCGGCGGTGCTGGGCGACGAGCGCGAGGTGGATCTTGCGGATTTCGATGTGGTCTGGCTGCGGCAGGACCCGCCGTTCGACATGCATTACATCACCTCGACCCATCTGCTGGACCGCCTCAAGGGGCAGACGCTGGTGGTGAATGATCCCTTCTGGGTGCGCAATTACCCGGAAAAACTGCTGGTTCTGGATTTCCCCGACCTGACGCCGCCCACGGCGATTGCCCGCGATCTGGACACGATCAAGGCGTTCAAGGCCAAGCATGGCGACATCATCCTGAAGCCGCTTTACGGCAATGGCGGCGCCGGGGTGTTCCGTCTGGACGCCAACGACCGCAACCTGACCTCGCTGCACGAGCTGTTCACCGGCTTCAGCCGCGAGCCGCTGATCGTGCAGAAATTCCTGCCCGATGTCAGCAATGGCGACAAACGTGTCATTCTGGTGGACGGCGAACCCGTTGGCGCCATCAACCGCGTGCCCGCCGCCGGTGAGACACGGTCTAACATGCATGTGGGCGGACGCCCGGAAAAGATCGGCCTGACCGAGCGTGACCGTGAGATCTGCGCCGCCATTGGCCCGCTTCTGAAGGAAAAGGGCCAGATTTTTGTCGGCATCGACGTGATCGGTGATTACCTGACAGAGATCAACGTGACCTCGCCCACCGGCATTCAGGAGCTGGAACGCTTTGATGGCGTGAATATCGCCGAGAAAGTCTGGCAGGCGATCGAATCCAAACTGTAAGACACATCCGGCTGGCGGCACTTCAGCCTGCCAGCCGGAACCCCAGCGCCTCAGCCGCATGTGGACGCAGGATTTCCGGCTCCCCTTCCAGATCGGCGATGGTGCGCGCCACCCGCAGCACCCGATGATAGCCGCGCGCGGTCAGGGCGAAACGGTCTGCGGCGCGCTGCATCAGCTCGCGGCTTTCCGTATCCAATACGGCAATGTCTTCCAGCAGCGCCCCTTCGGCATCGGCGTTCTGCTGCGCACCGGGATGGTCTGAAAACCGCCGATCCTGCCGCGCGCGCGCGGTTTCCACCCTTTGTAGGATTTCGGCAGACCCTTCGGCGGCAGCGGGTAGGGTAAGATCGTCATAAGACACTGGCGGCACGTCGATGCGCAGATCAAAGCGGTCCATCAGCGGGCCGGAAATGCGTCCCATATAATCCTCCGCGCAGAGTGGCGCGCGGGAGCAGGCGCGGGATGGATCCGCCAGATGGCCGCATTTGCACGGGTTGGCCGCAGCCACCAGCATGAAGCGGCTGGGGTATTTCACATGGGCATTGGCGCGGGCCACCATGACCTCGCCGGTTTCCAGCGGCTGGCGCAGGGTTTCCAGCACCGGGCGGGCAAATTCGGGCAGCTCGTCTAGAAACAACACGCCATTGTGCGCGAGGCTGATCTCACCAGGCTGTGCCCGTCGCCCGCCGCCGACGATGGCGGCCATGGATGCGGTGTGATGCGGTTCTCGAAACGGGCGGCTCCGGTTGATGCCACCATCCTCGATCAAACCGCACAGGGACTGGATCATCGAGGTCTCCAGCGCCTCAGCCGCCGTCAGGGGCGGCAGAATCGTCGGCAGCCGCGCCGCCAGCATGGATTTGCCGGACCCGGGTGGGCCGACCATGAGGATGTGATGCCGTCCGGCGGCAGCGATCTCCAATGCGCGTTTGGCCCGTTCCTGCCCTTTCACGTCGCGCAGATCGCGTGTGCCGATGTCGTCATGGACTTCCCCCGCGATGGCCTGCGCCAGGGGCATCTTGCCGGTGAAATGGCGCACCACGTCGATCAGGCTGGCGGCGCCGATTACCCGAGCCGTATCGACCCAGGCGGCCTCTGCCCCCGATGCCTTGGGGCAGATCAGCAACCGGTCCTCGCTGGCCGCGGTCATCGCAGCGGGCAGGGCGCCCACCACCGGGATCAACGTCCCGTCGAGCGACAATTCTCCCAGCGCGATGGTCTCGCTTGCGGCCTCGCTTGGGATTACCTCGATCGCAGCGAGAAGCGCCAGTGCGATGGGCAGGTCGAAGTGGCTGCCTTCCTTGGGCAGATCCGCGGGTGACAGGTTCACCGTGATCCGTTTTGACGGCAGCGCAATCGACATGGCGGCAAAGGCCGAGCGCACCCTCTCGCGCGCTTCGCTCACCGCCTTGTCCGGCAGGCCGACGATGGAAAAGGCGGGAAGGCCCGGCGCCACGGCGCATTGCACCTCGACCGGGCGGGCCTCCACCCCTTGAAAGGCGACAGTGTAGGCCCGTGAAATCATGCTGGGCTATCCCTCTGAAGATACCAGAGAAAATCATAGCGAACGGCGGACCGGAGTCGCCCTTAAAGCACGTTATGCGTGTATTTTTGTCGTTGACTTTGCGGGCCGACGACGCGGCGCGTCAGTCAAGGCTCCAGGGGCGGCGCTCCAGTTCCATCGCATAAGGCTCGGGGTCGTAAGTCACCTCACGCGCCTGTTCCTGCCAGTGCAGCACCGCCGGATCGGACAAGAGCGCGCGGCAATAGGCGCGGGTTTCAGGCGACACCGGCAGGTTATATCCGATGATGCGGGCCGCAACCGGCGTGTAGAACACATCGGCAAGGCAGTAGTCGCCAAAGAGCCAGCCCTCCGCAGCGCCAGACACCTTGCGGGCATGCGCAAACAGGGTCTCGATCCGGGCAAGATCCTGTTGCACCGCTTCGGAGGGGGTAAATCCCTGCCAGATATGGCTCAGCTGCATCGGGCAGTCCCCGCGCAGGGCGGAAAACCCGCAGGCCATTTCGGCCACCAGCCAGCGCGCAGTCGCCCGCGCCGCCGGATCACTGGGCCACAGGCCTGCCTCCGGGTGCCGTTCGGCCAGGGTTTCCCCCATAGCCAGGCTTTCGCCGATCACCGTGCCTTCGGGCGTGCGAAGTGTGGGTACCAGCCGGGCAGGCGCCAGATCTGCCAGATCCGCCGCCATGGTTCCGGAATAAAGCCCCACCATATGCACCACATGGGGGAGCGAGAATTTTTCAAGCATGAGCCAGCCGCGCAAGGACCAGCTGGAATACATGCGGTCACCGATAAAAAGATCATATGTCATGCAGGCAGGCTAGCGCAGCTTCACGGGGTGCCAAATCGCTGATTTGTGCGCGGTGCCATCACGGAAGGTGATTGATCTTTCCGGTGCGCCAACCATCGGTTCCGTCTCCCGGAAGGTGGTGGATTTCGGTGACCGATAGGTTGTCGATCCGGTGCGAAAACGCCTCTTCTGCGGTCAGCCGTTCGGCGCGCTGGATCTGGGTCAGGATCTGGCCGAAATGGCCGACCACGATCAGATTGCGGCCCCGGTGGGCTTCGATCAGGCTGTCGATGGCCCGGTCCACGCGGGCGCAGACCTCATTCCAGCTTTCTCCGCCGGGGGGGCGGACATCGCCGGGGGTGTCCCAATAGGCGCGGATGCGTTCGGGATCTTCGGCGTCGATGTCTTTCCAGGTGCGCAGCTCCCATTCCCCGAAATGGATTTCTCTGAGGTCGGGCAGGTGGGGCAGGCGCGCACGGTCGCCTTGGATGGCACTGGCGGTATCTGCAGCGCGGGACAGATCCGACGACACCACCAAGGCATCTTCGGGCAGGGCAGCTGACAGGCGGCGAATTGCGGCGCTGTCGGACAGGTCCGCCGGAAGATCAGACCAGCCGACCATGGATTTGGCGTGGGTCGGGCCGTGGCGGACAAGGAATAGGCGGGTCATGAAAGGCTTCCTTTCAGCACCAGCGGCAGGCCTGCGGTGACCTGCACCACCGTCTGCGCGCGGGCGGCGATTGCGATGTTGAGCCGCCCCTGCGCCTCGCGGAACCTCCGGGCCAGGGCGTTCTCGGGCACGATGCCAAGTCCGGTTTCGTTCGACACGATCACGATTTCTGCGCGGCAGGTATCAATCGCCTGCAACAGGGTCTCGGTTTCGGCCTCCAGATCATGGTCCGCCAGCAGGTGATTGGTCAGCCACATGGTGGCGCAATCGATCAGGCAGATCTGTCCCTCCACAAGGGCGCCAAGGGCCTTTGCGGCATCGAATGGTTCTTCATGTGTGGTCCAGTCCGCACCGCGCTGGGCCAGGTGTTTTGCAACTTTTTCGCGCATTTCACCATCAAATATCTGTGAAGTTGCCCAGTAAGCTTTTGGCTTGCCTGAGGAAAAGCATAGACTTTCAGCAAAGGCAGACTTTCCCGATGCGGCCCCGCCAAGAATGAATGTGACAGCTGCGGACACGTCTTCTACCCTGAGTTCGGTGATGGTTGCAGGAGTTTGGGTATCTGCTGATCTGGCCTGAAACAAGCCTGAACCTGCCATGTCCGATGACGCCCCGCAGATGCGGACCGGGATCTGCAGCAGGGACACGACCAAGGGCGGACAGGTTCCAAGGTGGGGAGCAAAGCGGCGCCCCCGATGGTCTAAAACGGCCTGATGCACCGGGGTAAGGCGCTGAAAACCGGGCCTGATCGGAGAAAAAATACAGCCAAAGTGATCCGATCCCGGCGCCACTGCGTAACATTAGTAATCAGTTTGGAGGGGAGTATCATGGCACTTGACACGACCAGTGAAAACCCGCTGCCAAAGCAGGCCATGAAGGCCGAGCTTCTGGACGCTGAAACGGAGCTGCGCCTGGCCTATGCCTGGCGCGACGACCGTGACGAAGAAGCACTGCACCGGCTGATCCACGCCTACATGCGGCTGGCGATCTCTATGGCCGCGAAATTCAAACGCTACGGCGCGCCGATGAATGACCTCATCCAAGAGGCCGGTGTCGGGCTGATGAAGGCGGCAGACAAATTCGACCCCGACCGGGGGGTGCGGTTTTCCACCTACGCGGTCTGGTGGATCAAGGCGTCGATCCAGGACTACGTGATGCGCAATTGGTCGATGGTGCGCACCGGCTCCACCTCCTCGCAGAAATCCCTGTTCTTCAACATGCGCCGGGTGCAGGCCCAGCTTGAGCGCGAGGCGCGCGCGGCAGGCGTCAAACTCGACAAGCATCAGCTGAACCAGCAGATCGCCACGGAAATCGGCGTGCCATTGCGCGATGTGGAGATGATGGACGGGCGGTTGTCCGGCTCTGACTTCTCGCTAAACGCCGTGCAATCTTCCGAGGACGAGGGCCGCGAATGGATCGAAGCGCTGGAGGATGACAGCGCGCAGGCCGCTGAACTGGTGGAAGAGCGGCATGACCGGCGCCAACTACGGGCCTGGCTGGTCGAGGCGCTGCAGGCCCTGAACGAGCGGGAGCGGTTCATCATCACCGAACGCAAACTGCGGGAAGAGGCGCGCACGCTGGAAAGCCTTGGTAACGAGCTGAACCTGTCCAAGGAACGGGTGCGGCAGCTGGAGGCCGCGGCGTTTCAGAAGATGCGGAAAACGCTTGAAGGGTGCTCCCGGGAGGTGCACAACTTCCTCTCATGACAAAGTCGATTCTTTTTATCAGAAAAGCGGGTGCCGTCTGTGCGGCAGCCGCTTTCTTTATGTATGGGGCAAACTCCGCCGCCGTGGCCGAGCCTGCAGTGCTTCCCTCGGCCAAGGCTGCGGCCGAAGTCCTGCAGGAAGCCGATGTGGCCATTCTGGGTGAGGTTCATGACAACGCGGCCCACCACCAGAAGCAGGCCGAAATCCTGCGGCATCTGGCGCCGCGCGCCGTGGTTTGGGAAATGATAACGGAGGCGCAGGCAGAGAGGCTGAGCGAGCCAATGATGAGCGACGCGGAAGCGACTGCCGACGCGCTCGATTGGGAGGCCTCGGGCTGGCCGGAGTTTGCGCTCTACGCGCCGGTCTTTGAAGCCGCCGCGCCCGCGCGGCAGTACGGCGCGCTGGTGCCGCGCACGGTCGCGCGTCAGGCGCTGGATCAGGGGATCGCGGCCTATTTCGGCGTACGGGCCGCAGATTTCGGGCTGGATCAGCCCCTGCCAGAGGCGGAGCAGACGGAACGCGAGGCGGATCAGATGGCCAATCACTGCAATGCGATGCCTGCGGAGATGCTGCCGGTGCTGGTCGATTTCCAGCGGCTGCGTGATGCGGCACTTGCTGCAGCGGTGGATCAGGCGCTGGAAGAGACTGGCGGGCCGGTGGCGGTGATCACCGGCAATGGTCATGCGCGGCTGGATCGGGGTCTTGCGGTCTACCTGTCAAAGGCGCGGCCCGAGGTGCGGATCAAGAGCCTTGGCCAGAGCGAGGGCGGCGCGATATCCGGGGATTTCGATCTGCTGCTGGATAGCGCGGCGGCAGAGCGCCCGGACCCCTGTCTTGCCTTCGGCAAGGGTTGAGGGGAAAACCGTTTCACACTTTGGCCTGGGCCAAGTAAAGTCGGCGCTGACGCAGAACTCCAAGGTGGCGCAGGGGCGGATAATATGCTGGCAGGCAAACATATTCTACTGATCATCGGTGGCGGCATCGCGGCCTATAAGGCGCTGGAACTGATCCGCCGCCTGCAGGATCAGGGCGCCAGCGTGGCGCCGGTCCTGACCAAGGCCGGGGAAAAATTCGTGACCCCGCTGTCGGTCTCGGCCCTCGCTGGGGCGCCGGTGCACCGGGATCTGTTTGACCTCACAGCCGAGGCGGAAATGGGCCATATCCAACTGTCGCGCAGTGCGGATCTGGTTGTTGTGGCACCTGCCACCGCGGATCTGATGGCGAAGATGGCGCAGGGGCTGGCCAATGATCTGGCCTCGACCCTGCTCCTGGCCACCGACACGCCGGTTCTGGTGGCGCCCGCCATGAATGTGCGCATGTGGGAACACGCCGCCACGCAACGCAATATCGCCACGCTGAAAGCGGACGGCATCCGCTTTGTCGGCCCAAACGCGGGCGGCATGGCTTGCGGCGAATTCGGTCCGGGTCGGATGGCCGAGCCGGATGAAATCGTCGCTGCCGCTGCCGCCGAGTTCCGGGACGGACCTCTCAGTGGCAAACGCATCGTCGTGACCTCCGGCCCAACACATGAGCCCATTGATCCGGTGCGCTATATCGCCAATCGCTCCTCCGGGGCGCAGGGCACAGCGGTGGCCCGTGCTCTGCGTGATCTGGGAGCGGAGGTGGTGTTCGTCACGGGCCCGGCAACGGTCCGCCCCCCCGAGGGGGTAGAGGTCGTTCCCGTCGAAAGCGCGCTGGAAATGCAGGCGGCGGTAGAGGCAGCCTTGCCCGCCGATGCGGCCGTATTCGCTGCTGCGGTGGCCGATTGGCGGGTGGCCAGCGCCTCGGACCGGAAGCTGAAGAAATCCAAGGATGGCCTGCCGACGCTGGAGTTCGCCGAAAACCCGGACATCCTGAAGACGGTCTCGCATATGACTGCAAACAGACCGGGACTGGTGGTGGGGTTCGCTGCAGAAACCAACGACGTGGTGGACAACGCCACCACTAAACGGCTGCGCAAGGGGTGCGACTGGATCGTGGCCAATGACGTCTCACCCGCCACCGGTATCATGGGTGGCAGCGAAAACGCGGTGATCCTGATCACAGACACCGGTGCCGAGGAATGGCCGCGCATGGCGAAGCAGGAGGTTGCCGGGAAACTGGCCAACCGCATCGCTGCTGCCCTCGATAGCTAAGCCCGTCCCATCCAGCCACTGACACAGCACATCAAACCGCAGGTTCCGATATGGTGACAATCCGTATACGCCGTGATGCAGAGGCGGATCACGATCTGCCGCTGCCCTCGTATGAAACGCCGGGCGCCGCAGGCGCGGATCTGCGGGCCGACCTGACAGGGCGCGGCAGCATCCTGCTGGCGCCGGGAGAGCGAGCGCTGGTGCCAACCGGGCTGCGGGTGGAAATCCCGGCGGGATACGAGATCCAGATCCGGCCCCGCTCCGGCCTGGCGCTGAAACACGGGATCACCCTGCCGAACACGCCGGGTACCATCGACAGCGATTATCGCGGACCGCTGGGCGTCATCGTGCTGAACGCGGGGCAGGAACCCTTCGAGATCCGCCACGGGGAGCGGATTGCGCAGATGGTGATTGCGCCGGTTGTGCAGGCGGCCTTCGTCGAGGTGCAGGAGCTGAGCGAGACAGAGCGCGGCAGCGGTGGTTTTGGCTCCACGGGGAGAGGCTAATGATACTGGTTCTGGGCCTTGCAGGGCTGATCTGGTGGGGCGGGCGCCTGATGGGCCTGCCGCGTGCGATGCGGGGAAGCCTGCTGGCGCTGCTGTTTACGGCCGTCGTGATCCTGCAACTGACCCTGCCGAATGGCCATGGTTTGCGGGCCGCCACCGGTGGCTCTGCCTCCTCTTGGCTGATCCTTGGCGGGATCGTGCTGCTGATCGGTGTCTACAGCTGGGGCGTCTCCCGCCTGCGCGCCCGGGCGGAGGCTAATGAAGAAGCCGAAGATGGCGGGGAAGCACCCACGGCCGAAGCGAAAACGGCGGCCAAACCGGGCCGGTTTTCCGAGACAGAGCTGAACCGCTATGCGCGCCATATCGTGCTGCGGGAGCTGGGCGGTCCAGGGCAGAAGAAACTGAAGAACGCCAAGGTGCTGGTGATTGGGGCCGGGGGGCTTGGCGCCCCGGCGCTGCAATATCTGGCGGCGGCGGGCGTTGGCACCATCGGTGTGATCGACGACGATGTGGTGGAAAACGCCAACCTGCAGCGGCAGGTTATTCACCGCGATCAGGATATCGGTCTGCCCAAGGTATTCTCGGCGCAAAAGGCGATGGAGGCGCAGAACCCCTTTGTCACCGTGCGCCCCTATCACCGCCGTCTGACGGATGAGATCGCCGCCGACCTGTTTGCGGAATATGACATCATTCTGGATGGCACCGATAATTTCGAAAGCCGCTATCTGTCGAACCGCACCGCCGTGGCGCTGGGCAAGCCGCTGATTTCCGGCGCCCTGTCGCAATGGGAGGGGCAGCTGTCCGTCTTTCATCCCAAGGCAGGCGGCCCCTGCTACCAGTGTATCTTCCCGGAGGCCCCGGCAGCGGGGCTGGCACCGAGCTGTTCCGAAGCCGGCGTCATCGGTCCCTTGCCCGGGGTCGTCGGCGCGATGATGGCGGTGGAGACGATCAAGCAGATCACCGGAGCGGGCGAAGTGCTGCGTGGCGCCATGCTGATCTACGATGCCCTTTACAGCGAAACCCGCCGCATCGGGCTGAAACAGCGGGTCGACTGCCCGATCTGCGGCGCCGGGGGCGATGGGAATGGGTCTGACGACAGCGGTGGCAAAGCTGCCTCTGGCAACGAATAAGCGTCAAACGCCACGCATAGAGCGAAGTCCACGTGTCCGAAGCGCTATATATTTCCCTGTTGTGCGGTGCCCTGATGGGCGGTGAGCCGGAACAGGTGCATCAATTCGACTATCCCGAAGGCCGGGCCTCGATCCGGGTCGATTGCGAGAACAGCAATCGGGTGGTGGAGTTTGGCCTCGACAAGCGCAGCAGCCTTGACAGTCTGCAACAGGCGTTGTTCGCGGCCGAAATCACCGGCAAGGAGGCCGTCGTGGTGCTGATCGACACCGATGGGGTCATGGGCCGGTTCGAGTGGCGCATTGCCCGAGCCGCGAATATTGCAGGCGTTCCGATCCGCATCATTGCCGCCGATCTGGTCGAGGATCTGAGGCCGGGCGGCTAGTATTTGCGGAAAATCCGCGTGCGTCTCTGGACGCTGCCGGGGCGCGGGCATAGCTTCTGGGCAAAGGAGGCCTTGCCTATGACCAACCCCCTGCTGTCCCACTGGGATACCCCGTTTGAGATTGCGCCCTTCGACCAGATTTCCGACGAAGATTTCGCGCCCGCGCTGGATCAGGCCCTTGCGGCCCATAACGCCCAGATCGACGCTATCGCGTCAAATCCCGATGCGCCGACCTTTGACAATGTGATCGGGGCGCTGGAAACACCTTGCCAGGCGCTGGAGCAGGTCCTGTCGGTGTTCTACACGGTGGCAGGCGCCGACAGTAATCCCAAGCGGCAGGAGTTGCAGCGTGCATTCTCCCCAAAACTGGCGGCGCATTCTTCGGCCATTACCGCGAACAAGGCGCTTTATGCACGGATCAAGGCGGTCTGGGATCAGCGCGATGAGCTGGACCTGACCGAGGAACAGCAGCGCGTGTTGATGCTGACCCACCGCAGTTTCGTGCGCGGTGGTGCAGCACTGGAAGGGGCGGAGGATGCCCGGATGCAGGAGATCAAGGGACGGCTTGCCACCCTTGGCACCGAATTCACTCAGAACCTGCTGGCGGATGAGAGCAACTGGTTCATGGAACTCTCTGAAGAGGATCTGGAAGGCCTGCCGGACTTCGCCATCGCGGCTGCCCGGGCTGCGGGCAAGGAAAAGGGCGTCGACGGGCCTGTCGTGACGACCTCGCGCTCCATCATCACGCCGTTCCTGCAATTCTCTCCGCGCCGGGATCTGCGGGAAAAGGCGTTCCAGGCCTGGGCGGCGCGCGGAGCCAATGGCGGCAAGACGGACAACCGGGAGATTGCGGCAGAGATCCTTGCCCTGCGCGAGGAACGAGCCAAGCTCTTGGGATATGAGAATTTCGCGGCTTACAAGCTGGAAACTGAAATGGCCAAGACGCCCGAAGCCGTGCGGGGCCTGCTAATGGATGTCTGGGGCCCGGCCAAGGCGCGGGCGGATGCGGATGCGGTCATCCTGACCGATATAATGCAGGCCGATGGTATCAACGGTGATCTGGAGCCTTGGGACTGGCGCTATTACTCGGAAAAGCGCCGCAAGATCGAACATGACCTCGATGAGGCCGAGCTGAAGCCCTATCTGCAGCTCGACAAGATGATCGAGGCGGCCTTCTCCTGTGCGAACCGCCTGTTCGGGCTGGAGTTCGCGCCGCTTGATATCCCGCTTTACCACCCCGATTGCCGCGCCTGGGAGGTCACGCGCAACGGTGAGCATATGGCGGTCTTCATCGGCGACTATTTTGCCCGTGGATCGAAACGCTCGGGTGCCTGGTGTTCGGCCATGCGCGGTCAGGCGAAGTTTCCGGAAAAACAGGCGCCTGTCGTGATCAACGTCTGCAACTTTGCCAAGGGCGATCCGGCGCTGTTGTCCTATGATGATGCGCGCACCCTGTTCCACGAATTCGGCCACGCGCTGCATCAAATGCTGTCGGATGTCACCTATGAAAGCATCTCGGGCACCTCGGTGGCGCGCGATTTCGTGGAGCTTCCTTCGCAGCTCTATGAACACTGGCTGGAAATGCCCGAGGTGCTGAGCGAGTTTGCTACCCATGCCGAGACTGGCGAGCCGATGCCCAAGGAAATGCTGGACAAGGTTCTGGGCGCTGCGACCTATGACATGGGCTTTCAGACGGTGGAATACGTTGCCTCGGCGCTTGTCGATCTGGCCTTCCACGATGGCGCCGCCCCGGCAGATCCGATGGCGCGTCAGGCCGAGGTTCTGGCCGAAATCGGCATGCCCCACGCCATCACCATGCGCCACGCGACGCCGCATTTCGCGCATGTCTTCTCCGGCGATGGCTATAGCTCCGGTTACTACAGCTACATGTGGTCCGAGGTGATGGACGCTGATGCCTTTGCCGCCTTTGAAGAGGCAGGCGGGGCCTTTGATCCCGAACGCGCCAAGGCGCTGGAGGAGCATATCCTGTCCACTGGCGGTTCCAAGGATCCGGCAGAGCTGTATACCGCCTTCCGCGGGCGTCTGCCCGGGGTGGATGCGCTGCTGAAGGGGCGGGGGCTGGCCGCAGAATAAGCTGCTGAATAAAAAAACTGGCGCCAGGAAGATTGCTCTTCCCGGCGCCATTCGTTTCGGGGTCAGATAATGGTCCCGTCAGTAACCCAGCGACCGGTCCACCAGATGCAGGAACGGCTCACCCGCCTCGCCGCGGCGGATGTTTTCCGCGATCACCTGCGATGCCGTGCTGGCCCGGGTTTCCGCCGCGATATGGGGCGTGACGGTGACATTGGGATGCGCCCAATAGGGATCATCTGCGGGCAGGGGTTCCACCCGGAACACATCCAGCGTGGCATGGCCCACCTGACCGCTATCCAGCGCTTCCAGCAGGGCTGCATCGTCGATCAGCGGACCGCGACCCGGATTGATGATCCGCGCGCCCTTGGGCAGCATCGCCAGAGTATCGGCGTTCAGGATGTTGTTGGTCGCGGGTGTATCCGGCAGCAACAGGATCACGATTTCCGCCTCTGACAACGCCTGTTTCAGCCCGTGGTCTCCATGCAGGCATTTGATCCCGTCGATCTCCTTGGCCGAGCGCGACCAGCCGGTGACCGGAAAGCCGATACGGGCCAGGCTCTGTGCGCAGGCGCTCCCCAGCGCGCCAAGGCCGAGCACAGTCACTGGGCGTTCAAAGGCCAGCGGCGGCACTACGGGCTCCCACCGGTCCTGCATGGCGATCGAGCGGTCAATGTCCAGATGATAGCGCAGCACGTGGCCGCTGACCCATTCCACCATGCCGGCTGTCAGCCCCGGATCCACCATCCGGCACAGCGGCATGGTCAGGGTCTGGTTGCCGACGATCTTTTCCACCCCGGCCCAGAGGTTCAGCACCGCCTTGCAGCGGGTATAGGGGGTGAAATCCTGCAGGTCGGAATTCGGCGCATAGACCACGTAATCCACCTGATCGGCGGGATGATCCTGCCGCATATCGACCGTCAGCCCGGCCTCGGCAAAGGCCCGTTTCAGCGGCTCGCGGTAGGTGTCCCAGCGGGCGGGCAGGGCGGCGAACTGAACGTTGATCATGTGGCAAATACTCCTGCCATGTCCCGGAAGCCCTTGATCTCGATCGGGTTGCCTGCGGGATCGTGAAAAAACATCGTGCTTTGCTCACCCGGTTCTCCGGCAAAACGGGTGGTAGGGGGGATGGTGAAGTCGATCCCCTCGGCCTCCAGCCGGTCGGCAAGAGCGCGCCATTCTTCTTGTGGCAGGATCACACCCAGATGCGGCATCGGCACCATGTGCTCACCCACCTTGCCTGTATTGGCGGTGGCAAAGACCGGCCCGAGATGCAGCGAAATCTGATGGCCGAAGAAATTGAAATCGACCCAGGTGTCGGTGCTACGCCCCTCGTTGCAGCCCAGAACACCGCCATAAAAGGCGCGGGCTGCTTCCAGATCGTCAACATGATAGGCAAGGTGAAATATGCTCATTGTCCGCACTTCCTGTTGTTGGTTGGGCCGCCCGTTCTAGCGCGGGCGGTGGACGTTTGCGCTTTGCACCAGGCCAAAGGCGGCGAGCAGCACCAGCATGGCCGAGCCCCCGTAGGAGACCAGCGGCAGGGGCACGCCGACGACCGGCGCAAGCCCCATCACCATCGACATGTTCACGGCAAAGAACAGGAAGAAGGTGATGGCGATGCCAAGCGTCACCAGTGACGAGAACCGGTCTCGCGCCGCAAGCGCGGTGGCGACGCAGAAGACGATGATCAGCACGTAGATGCTGAGCAGGGTAAAGCCGCCGATGAAACCGAATTCCTCGGCCAGGGTGGTAAAGATGAAATCGGTGTGTTTTTCCGGCAGGAAGTTCAGCCGTGACTGGGTGCCCTGCATGAAACCGCGCCCTGACCAGCCGCCCGAGCCAAGGGCGATCTTGGACTGGGTGATGTGATAGCCCGCGCCGAGCGGATCCTGCGAGGGATCCAGAAAGGTATCGATGCGGCGGAACTGGTAGTCCTTGATCAGCTGCCAGTCGGTGCCGCGGCTGTAGAACACCGCCGTGACCAGACCAACGGCGCCGGCAATCACAGTCGCGAAATAGGCCCAGTGCACGCCCGCCAGGAACATGACGCCGCCCCCGGCGGCCATCAGCAGGATCGAGGTGCCCAGATCCGGCTGCCGCAGCACCAGAAAGGTCGGGAACAGGATCATGATCACCGGCACCAACACCCAGAACAGGCGCGAGGTCTTTTCCGTTGGCAGCCAGTCATAATAGGCGGCTAGTAGCATCACTAGGGTGATCTTCATCAGCTCAGAGGGTTGCAGCCGCATGAAACCAATGTCGATCCAGCGCTGCGCACCCATGCCGACGGTGCCGAAGAACTCCACCGCCAGCAGCAGCACGATGGACATCAGATAGGCAAGGACGGAAATGTTGCGCCAAAACCAGATTGGCACCATGGCCACCATGATCATGACCGCCATGCCAAGGGCAAAGCGTTTTGCCTGCGGCTCGGCCCAGGGCGAGAACGACCCACCTGCCACGGAATAGAGCATCAGAAACCCCACCCCGGCGACCGAGGCCAGCAGCAAGGTCAGCGGCCAGTTCAGATACAGGATCTTGCGCAGGCCCGAGGGGACGGATTTGGCGCGGCTTTCAAGATAACTCATGCCCGGTCGCTGCCTCCGGTTTCTTCCCGTTTCAGACGTTCGCGTTCCAGCCGCTCCTGCTGCGCCTTGATGCGGCTGCGATCGCCCTTGGGGTAGGCGGACAGGGGCGGCGTTCCATCAAACAGCGCCTGCAACATGACATCGCGGGCAATGGGTGCGGCGGCGCGTGACCCGCCACCCCCGTGTTCGACCACGACAGCAACCGCAAAGCGGGGTTTGTCATAAGGTGCAAAGCAGACATAAAGCGCGTGGTCGCGCCGCTCCCAGGGCAGATCCTCGTTGCGGATCACCCCGGCGGCGCGTTCGGCCGCGGTGATATTGCGCACCTGGCTGGTGCCGCTTTTGCCGGCCATGCGGATGTCTTCGGCGATGATGCGTGAGCGGTAGCCAGTGCCGCGCCGGTCGTTACTGACCGAGAACATGCCCCGGCGCACGGTCCGCAGGTTGTTTTCATTGAGCCCCAAAGGCTCGCCGCCGCCGCTAGGCTGTTCGATCCCGTCGATGGATTTCAGCAGACGCGGGGTGATACTGCGCCCCGAGGCGATCCGCGCGGTCATCACTGCCAGTTGCATTGGCGAGGCCAGCATATAGCCCTGCCCGATAGAGGCGTTAGCAGTGTCGCCGATCAGCCAGTCCTGCCCGTGCACCCGCTGCTTCCACTCACGGTTCGGGGCCAGGCCGCTGGCCACGGCCGACATCGGCAGATCGTGACGCACACCCAGCCCCAGCTGGTTGGCCATGGCAGAAATCTTGTCGATTCCCACCTTCAGCGCCAGATCGTAGTAATAGACGTCGCAGGATTGCTTCAGCGAGGTGTTGAGATCCACATGCCCATGGCCCGCGCGTTTCCAGCAGTGGAACCTGCGGCCGGAGACCTCCAGATACCCGGGGCACCAGACGGTTTCCTCGGGGCCGATCAACCCTTCCTCCAGTGCAGCCAGCGCCGTCACCATCTTGAAGGTCGAACCTGGCGGATAGGTGCCCTGCACCGCCTTGTTCGCCAGCGGACGGTAGGGGTCGCCGGTCAGCAGGCTATAGTCGGCGACCGAGATGCCACGCACAAAGAGGTTGGGATCAAAGCTGGGCGAGGAGGCGATGGCGCGGGTGTCCCCATGCTCGCAATCGATGATCACCGCGGCGGCGCTTTCGTTGCCAAGGCGCGCCTGCACATAGCTTTGCAACTCGGCATCGACGGTCAGTTGCATGTCGGCGCCGGCCTCACCTTCGCGCCGGTCCAGCTCGCGCATGACGCGGCCGGTAGCATTCACCTCGACGCGCTTGGCGCCGGCCTTGCCGCGCAGGGCGTCCTCACGCTTGGCCTCAAACCCAACCTTGCCGATCTGGAAACGAGGAATGCGCAGGATCGGTTCCGGCGATTCCATCTTGCTGAGGTCATAATCCGAGACCGGCCCGACATAGCCGACCACATGGGCAAAGGCGCCGCGTTGCGGATAGATCCGCGTCAGGCCGACCTCGGGGGTAATGCCGGGCAGGGCAGGGGCGTTGACCGCTACTTTCGAGATGTCCTCCCAGCCGATTTGATCGGCCAGCGTTACCGGCAGGAAGGGCGGAGAGCGGCGCATCTCGGCCATGGCGCGCTCGATATCTTCAGGGTCGATTTCGATCAGCCGCGACAGTTTGGCGATCACCTCGCCTACATCGCCGGCGTCCTCGGGGACGATGGTGATGCGATAGGAGGGCGAGTTCTGCGCCAGGGTGATGCCGTTGCGGTCGAAGATCTCACCGCGTGCTGGCGGTAGCAGGCGGATATTGATCCGGTTTTCCTCGGCCAGCAGCCGGAACTGATCGGCCTGATCTACCTGCAGATAGCGCATGCGTGCCGCCAACCCGCCCGCAAACCCCAGTTGCAAACCGCCCAGAAGCAGCGCCCGGCGGGTCAGCTTGCGGTGGCTGAACTCTAGCTCTTTCGGATTGCGTTTCATCAGCGGCTTCCCAGGGCTTCGGCTTCGGCAGGTGACAGTTTGCGCACACCCAATAGGCTTTGACTGATGATCACGACCAGAGGATAGGCGGCAATCGTCAGCAGGGCTTGAATCAGCGTGAGGCCCAAGGGTGCCTGCGCCACGGCCAGAATAGCAAGAATGGCTCGGTTGAGCACCACGATACCTGCGATCACAAAAGCGACGGCGAGCCATTCCGCGGCAAAGGCGGTTTCCCGGTGCGGCGGGATTCGCGACTTCAGGAATTCGCAGCCCAGCACCACCAGCAGCGCAAAAAGGCCGGGCGGGCGCTGGAACATCATGTCGGCGACCAGCATGGTTGCCCCCAGCAGCAGAACAGGCACGAAATCCGGCCGCCGCAGTGACCAGGCCATGGCAAGCGCCAGCAGCAGGTCTGGCGGCGCCCAACGGCGCGGCAGAGTGTCCAGCGGCAGCAGGTGAAAGAAGATCAGCACCAGTGCCAGAGCCGGAAAGGCCATCCGCATCATCCAGATCCGCGCGGGCGAGGTGCTAGCCATTGCTCTCCCCTTCGGACGCGGACAGGGCCTCGGGCGTCAGGTTTTGCGGCCGCGGGAGAGGCACAGTGGCATCCGGCGCCGGGACAACCAGTCCGCCGGGCTCCTTGATCACCTCAGAGCCCTGATGGCGCAGCACCCGCAGGAATTCCAGCCGTTCGTAGTCGGCAGACAGGCGCACCCGCTTACGGCCGGTGCGGTCCTCGGTCACCTGACCGATCAGCAGCCCGGGCGGAAAGACGGAGCCATCGCCAGAGGTGATGACCCGGTCGCCGGGGCGGATCAGATCGGGGTTTTCAAGGAAATCCAGCACTGGCGCAGCGCTGTTGTCACCGGTCACCAGAACGGTCTGCCCCGAAGGCTGGATGGTGGCGGGCACCGCGCTGGCGGCATCAGTCAGCAGAATGACCCGCGCGGTATCCTGTCCGGTGCCGGAAATACGTCCCACCAGACCGATCCCGTCCATGGCGGCCCAGCCATCCTGTATCCCGTCCCGGGCGCCGATGTTGAGGATCACAGACTGGCGAAAGGGCGATCCGCTGTCGGCCATCACCACACCGGTGATATAGGTCAGCTTGGGATCGAGCCGCACGTTGTTGAGATCCAGCAGGCGGGCGTTTTCCTGTTCCAGCTGCAGCGCAGCTTCTTTCCAGGCGCGCATTTGGCGCAGCTCGGAGCGCAACTCTTGGTTCTGTTCGGAAAGGCGCTGATAGCTTTGGAAGTCCCGGAACAGGTTGACCGTCGCGGTGACCGGCACCATGGCCCAGTCCATATTCGGCACAACGGTGTCCACCAGCTGCGCGCGGAAGCGTTCGACCCTTGGGCTATCGATCCGCCAGACCAGAAAAATGGCTGCAAGGCACAGGCACACCAGCCCGATCAGCAAACGGCGCAGCGGGGCGGAATAATCTTCGCGCTGTGACCGGTCTTTGGCCAAGGGACTCCTTTCGGGTGTGGATCACCCCGGCATGCGCGGGGCAGGGCGCCTCAGCTGTCGTAGTCGATGGCGTGGCGCAGCTGTTTTTCGAATTCCAGTGCCTTGCCGGTGCCAAGGGCGACGCAGTTCAGGCTTTCGTCGGCGATGGAAACCGCAAGGCCGGTCTGCTCGCGCAGGGCCAGATCCAGATCGCCCAGCAGCGCGCCGCCGCCGGTCAACATGACGCCACGGTCGACGATATCGGCGGCCAGATCCGGCGGGGTGGTTTCCAGCGCGGTCATCACGGAATCGCAGATCTGCTGCACCGGTTCGGCCAGCGCCTCGGCGACCTGCGCCTGGCTGATCTCGATTTCCTTGGGCACGCCGTTCAACAGGTCACGGCCGCGGATCTGCATCGACTGGCCTCGACCATCGTCGGGCATGCGGGCGGTGCCGATGGAGGTCTTGATACGCTCGGCGGTGGCTTCACCGATCAAAAGGTTCTGCTGGCGGCGCAGGTAGGAGATGATTGCCTCGTCCATGCGGTCGCCGCCGACGCGGACCGAGCGTGCGTATACGATATCCCCAAGGGACAGAACCGCCACCTCGGTGGTACCGCCGCCGATGTCCACGACCATGTTGCCGGTGGGGTCGGTGATCGGCATGCCCGCGCCGATGGCGGCTGCGATGGGCTCTGCGATCAGCCCGGCGCGGCGGGCACCTGCGGAGAGCACCGACTGACGGATCGCGCGTTTTTCAACCGGGGTCGCGCCATGGGGTACGCAGACGATGATCTTGGGCTTGGAGAAGGTCGAGCGTTTGTGCACCTTGCGGATGAAATGCTTGATCATTTCCTCGGCGGTGTCGAAGTCCGCAATCACGCCTTCGCGCATCGGGCGGATCGCCTCGATCGAGCCGGGGGTGCGGCCCAGCATCAGCTTGGCGTCCTCTCCCACGGCCAGCACCTTTTTGACGCCGTCCTTGACGTGATAGGCAACAACCGACGGCTCGGACAGGATCACGCCGCGGCCCTTGACATAGACCAGAGTGTTCGCAGTGCCGAGATCGATGGCCATGTCCGAAGTGAACAGACCGCCTAGATTTCCAAAGAGCGCCATAAATGAGGGATCCTGTAAGTTCTGCCGTTCGTGCCCGCGACTCTGCTGCCAACGCGCATTGTAGATCTTATAAGCAGCGCAGCGCTGCCGCGAAAGGGCCGATTACCTCCAACTAGCGCCTTTCCGCCTGTGAAACATGGGGGTTGGCCACGCCTTGGGCATGTTGAACACTGTGATTCGGGTGGTTCTTGGGCGATGCCGGGCAGGGCGTTTTGCGGCGCAGCATCGGCGAAAGGATCTTTCTATGGCGCGCCAACCGGGGTAGGGGCTGTGTCATGCTGTCCTATCAACATATCTACCACGCCGGAAATCTGGCGGATGTCCAGAAACACGCGCTTCTGGCCTGGATGCTGACCTATCTGACCCGCAAGGACAAACCGCTCAGCTATATCGAAACCCACGCCGGGCGAGGCGTCTATGAGCTGCAGGCACCCGAGGCGCTGAAGACGGGGGAGGCGGCCGCAGGGATTTCCCGGGTGCTGGAAAACCACGGACTGGCGGCGGATCACCCGCTGAGCCGCGCCATTGATGCCTGTCGCGAGCGGTTTGGCGAGACCAGCTATCCCGGATCGCCGCTGGTGGCGGCGGCCCTGCTGCGCGAGATGGACAGCCTGCATTTTGCCGAATTGCACCCGCAGGAATACGCTGCCCTGCGGCAGGCACTGCGGCCCTGGCATGCCAAGGTGCATCAGCAGGATGGGTTCGAGCTGGCCCTGTCGCTGGCACCGCCGACGCCGCGCCGAGGGCTCATGCTGATCGATCCGTCTTATGAGATGAAATCCGATTACGCACGTATCCCCGGCATCATCGGCAAGCTGCACCGGAAATGGAACGTCGGCGTCATCGCGCTGTGGTATCCGATCCTGACAGATGGGGCGCATCAAAAGATGCTGAGCGCGCTAGAGACGCAGGCGCTGCCGGGCGCCTTGCGCCACGAGGTGCGCTTTCCGCCGGCGCGCGCCGGGCACCGGATGGTTGGATCGGGTATGTTCGTAGTGAATGCGCCCTTTGGCGCCAAAGAGGAAGCCGCGCGTATTTCGGCCCTGTTCGAGAGGCTCAATCAGGGCTGAGACTAAGACCTGTAGAGGAGGGGGGATCTCCCGCCCCCTTGGCCGCCCCCATCAGAGATGGGCGACAAGGCGTTGGGCTTGGCGCCGCGCCTGCGGCACGGCGCCGAATCTTTCAGACGCTCAGGTCGCGTCCTTGTAGGAGATTTCGCGGGTATCGGCGCCTTCGCCGACCTTGCCGCGGCGCACGATCAGCCGGTTCAGCGCGTTGATATAGGCCTTGGCCGAGGCAACCACAGTATCTGTGTTGGCCGACTGGCCGGTGGCGATATTGCCGTCTTCCTCCAGCCGGACGGAAACCGTTGCCTGTGCATCGGTGCCTTCGGTCACGGCGTGAACCTGATAAAGCTGCAGGTGCGCCGAGTTCGGATAAAGCTCGCGCACCGCTTTGAAGGCGGCATCCACCGGGCCATCGCCCTGTGCCGTGGCGCTCAGATCCTTGCCGTCGATCTCCATTTCCAGCGTCGCTTCGGCCGGGCCGCCGGTGCCGCAGATCACTTTCATCGACACCAGTTGCAGATGATCGTTCTCGGCATCCTCGCCAGAACGCATGAGCGCGATGATGTCGTCGTCAAAGACTTCCTTCTTGCGGTCGGCCAGCTCCTTGAAGCGGACAAAGATATCCTTGAGCTGGTTGTCGCCGACCTCATAGCCGAGGTTATTCAGCTTGTCGCGCAGCGCCGCGCGGCCTGAGTGCTTACCAAGCGGCAGCGAGGTTCCTGAAAGACCTACGTCCTCGGGGCGCATGATCTCGAAGGTTTCTTTGTTCTTCAGCATCCCGTCCTGGTGGATGCCGCTTTCATGGGCAAAGGCGTTCTTGCCGACGATGGCCTTGTTGAACTGCACCGGGAAGCCAGAGACGGTGGAGACCCGGCGGGAGATATGCATGATCTTGGTGGTGTCGATCTGCGTGTGCCAAGGCATGATGTCATTGCGTACCTTCAGCGCCATCACCACCTCTTCGAGCGCGGTGTTGCCGGCTCGCTCGCCCAGACCGTTGATGGTGCATTCGATCTGACGCGCGCCGCCCTCGACGGCGGCCAGAGCGTTGGCCGTGGCAAGACCCAGGTCGTTGTGGCAGTGGGTGGCAAAGATCACCTCGTCCGCGCCCGGTACGGTTTCGATCAGGCGGCGGATCAGATCAGCCGATTCCAGCGGCGCGGTATAGCCAACGGTGTCGGGGATGTTGATGGTGGTGGCGCCGGCCTTGATGGCGATCTCGATCACCCGGCAGAGATAATCCCATTCGGTGCGTGTCGCATCCATGGGCGACCATTGCACGTCATCGACGAGATTGCGCGCATGGGTCACGGTGTCGTGAATCCGCTCGGCCATCTCATCCATGGTGAGATTCGGAATGGCGCGGTGCAGGGGCGAAGTCCCGATAAAGGTGTGAATGCGGGGTTTGGCAGCCTTGCGCACGGCCTCGGCGCAGCGGTCAATATCCTTGAAATTGGCGCGCGCCAGACCGCAGATCACGGCGTTCTTGGAGCGTTCGGCGATCTCGCTCACCGCTTTGAAATCGCCTTCGGAGGCGATGGGGAAACCGGCCTCGATGATGTCGACGCCCATCTCGTCCAGAAGGCCCGCGATTTCCAGCTTTTCATCGTGGGTCATGGTGGCGCCGGGGCTCTGCTCGCCGTCGCGCAAAGTGGTGTCGAAGATCAATACGCGATCTTTTTCAAGTGCAGTCGTCATGTCGGTAGCTTTCTTAAAACTCTGTCCTGGATCCATTCTCGTGGCGCGCAAGCCTCCTCCTCTGAGCGGGCGCGCCGAATGGCACGCTCAGAGGCGGGTTAGGATCAGTAGGTCGCGCAGAGCCGCACCGCAAATGGCGGTGGCCGGGCCGAAGATATGTGCGCGAGCTGTCATGCGGCAAAGTTATACAGAGCGCGCCGCGAATGGAAAGAGCGAAAATAGCTCAGTGATCCTGACCATTTGGCGGTCGGCAGAGCGCTTTGGTGCGGGCAGATTTGATTTGTGGGAAATTCCTCCTAGCTGCGCCAGAGCCTTGGCGATGAGCCATAGGCAGAAGGTGCGGCAGAGGCAGGACACATGGCAAAACTCATCCTAATTCTTGGCGATCAACTGAGCCTGTCGCTGTCGGCGCTGCAGGTCGCGGACAAGGACACCGACATCATCGTCATGGCCGAGGTTGCCGAGGAAGGTACCTATGTGCGTCACCACCCCAAGAAGATCGCGCTGATTCTCGCGGCGATGCGGAAGTTTGCGGAGCAGTTGCGGGCAGAGGGCTGGACTGTCGCCTATACCCGGCTTGACGATGCGGAAAACACCGGCTCCATCGCGGAGGAAATCCTGCGCCGGGCGGCCCAGAGCGGCGCTGATGAGGTGATCGCCACAACGCCGGGGGAATGGAGGCTGATCCGGCATCTGCAGTCTCTGCCTTTGAAGGTCGGCCTCAAGCCGGATACGCGGTTCATTGCCACGCGGGCTGATTTCAACGACTGGGCCGAGGGGCGCAAGCAACTGCGCATGGAGTATTTCTATCGCAAGATGCGGCGCAAGACCGGAGTGCTGATGGAGGGTGACAACCCCGCCGGGGGCAAATGGAACTACGATCAGGAGAACCGCAAGGCACCGCCCAAGGACATAAAGACCCCAGGGCCCATGCAGTTCACCCCGGATGACGAGACGGAAGAGGTTCTGGACCTTGTCGAGCGGCGGTTTGGGGACCACTTCGGCGATCTGCGTCCGTTCCATTTCGCGGTCACCCGTGCCGATGCCCTGAGGGCAATGGCGCATTTCATCCGGCATGGCCTGCCGCTGTTCGGGGACTATCAGGATGCGATGATGACAGGGCAGAAATGGCTCTACCATTCGGTTCTGTCGCCATATCTCAATATCGGCCTGTTGCAGCCGATGGAGCTGTGCGTCGCGGCCGAAGAGGCGTGGAAAGCAGGTGATGTGCCGCTCAACGCCGCCGAAGGGTTCATCCGGCAGATCCTTGGCTGGCGCGAATTCGTGCGTGGGATCTATTTCCTCGAAGGGGAGGACTATCCGCAGCGCAACGCGCTGGGCCATGATCACGCGCTGCCGCCGCTTTACTGGGGCGCTGAGACGGGCATGCACTGCCTGTCACAGGCGGTATCGCAGACCCGGGAAGAGGCCTATGCTCATCATATCCAGCGGCTGATGGTGACCGGCAATTTCGCGCTTCTGGCCGGGATTGATCCGCAGGAGGTGCACGAATGGTATCTGGCTGTCTATGCCGATGCTTTTGAGTGGGTCGAGGCGCCTAATACCGTCGGGATGAGCCAGTTTGCTGATGGCGGTATCGTGGGTTCCAAACCCTATGTCTCAAGCGGGGCCTATATCAACCGCATGTCGGATTACTGCAAATCCTGCGCCTATTCCGTCAGCCGCAAGGTGGGGGAGGGCGCCTGTCCGTTCAACCTGCTCTACTGGCATTTCCTCGACCGCCACCGGGAGCGGTTCTCGGCAAATCCGCGCATGGGCAACATGTACCGCAGCTGGGACCGGATGGATGCGGAGAAGCGCGCGCAGATTCTGGAAGAGGCTGACGCCTTTTTGGCCGGGCTTGAGGCGGGCGGTACGGTCTGACCCGAAGGGCGGACCGCCGCTGGATCAGTTGTCGGTGCTGGCGGCGTTGTCGTCCGCAGCGGCGTCCGTTTCAGTAGTTTCGGTCACCAAGGCGCCATTCTGCCAGTCACCGTCGGTTTCCTGACCAGTGGCATAACGCATCTTGCCGGGGCCCTGCCGCTTGCCGTTGACGAAGCTGCCTTCGTAGACATCGCCATTGGCATAGGTGGCAACACCTTCGCCGGTGATCTTACCTTCCTGCCAGTCGCCTTCGTAGACAAAGCCGCCGGGCATCTCGATCCGGCCCTTGCCGTGGCGTTGGCTGTTGGCAAACTGCCCGGTGTAGACCGATCCATCCGCATAGGTGACCTTGGCCTGCCCGTGGCGCTGCCCGTCCTGCCATTCACCTTCATAGCGGTATCCGCTGGCATAGGTCATCACGCCCTGACCGTGGTTGCGGGCGTTCTTGAAACCGCCGGTGTAGGTCACGCCGTTGGGATAGGTGGCGGTGCCGGTGCCTTCGATGACACCGGCGATCCAGTCGCCTTCATAGGTCGAACCATCGGGATAGGTGATCTTACCTGTGCCATCAGCCAGATCATCGCGGAATTCCCCCACGTAGACCGAGCCGTCAGGATAGGTGACCTTGCCGGTGCCCTCGATCTGACCCGCCAGCCATTCGCCCTCGTAGACGTAGCCATCGGTCTTGGTGAAGGTACCGGTGCCGTGGCGCAGGTCATCCTGGAATTCGCCGACATAGACGTCACCATTGGCATGGGTCTGTTTGCCGATACCCTGCCTGCGGCCGTTTTCCAGCGGACCTTCGTAGACGTCGCCGTTGGGCTGGGTCAGCTTGCCGGTGCCGTGCATCTGGTTGTTGGCCCAGTCGCCTTCGTAGATCAGCCCGTCGGGCATGGTCAGCGTGCCGGTGCCATGCAACAGACCGTCTGCGATCCCACCTTCGTAGGTTGCACCGTCAGGATAGACGATCTTGCCTTCGCCTTCCTTGCGGCCCTCAACCCAGTCGCCAGCGTATTCATAACCGCCGGGATTGCGCATCACGCCCTTGCCATGGTGCTGACCGTTGACGAAGCTGCCTTCGTAGCGCGCGCCATTGGCGTAGACCGCGATGCCCTGACCACTGATCAGACCATCGGTCCATTCGCCTTCATAGGTGCCGCCATCGGCAAAGGTGATCTTGCCGAGCCCCTCGGGTTTGCCCTTGGCGAACTCGCCTTCGTAGACGGCGCCGTTCGGGTAGCGCGCCACGCCCTGACCGCGGATTTCGCCATCGACCCAGTTGCCGGAATACTCATAACCATTGGGCAGCCGGTAGGTGCCGGTGCCATGCTGCAGGCCGCCGCGAAAGGTGCCTTCGTATTCGCCGCCGATTTCATCCTGCGTGGTGAGGACCTGACCGTCCTGCGCCTGCAGGGGAGAGGCCAGCGCCATAGCTGCTGAAATCACGAATACGGAGCCGAAACGGGTCATGAAACTTCTGCCTGCCCTTTAGTTCTGCGCCGGACCAATGGGCCGGGCGCGGTGCCAGTCTGCGGATGGAACACCGCCTGATGTTGCATCTCAGCTGCGAAACTATGCGACAGGGCGGCCTGTCGCAATGTCTTTTGCGGCCTGCACTCTTTCCCTTGGCCGGGGATCTGGTAAACGGCTGAGAAGAAGTTTTGCGAAGGGCACGACCACCATGGCAGACCGTTTCCGTATCTCTCTGGCGCAGCTGAACCCGACGGTCGGCGATATTGCGGGCAATGCGGCCAAGGCCCACGCGGCCTGGGAGGAAGGTCGCAAGGCCGGTGCGCAGCTTGTGGCGCTGCCCGAAATGTTCCTGACCGGCTATAACACCCAGGATCTGGTGATGAAGCCGGTGTTCCACCGCGCCGCCATGGCGGCTGCCGAACAGCTTGCGCAGGATTGTGTCGGCGGGCCCGCGCTGGCCATCGGCGCGCCCTGGGCCGAGGGTGGCAAGCTCTATAATGCCTATCTGATCCTCAAGGACGGACGGATCGCATCGCGCACCCTGAAACACCACCTGCCCAATGAAACCGTCTTTGACGAGGTTCGCGTCTTTGATGCCGGGCCGCTGGGTGGGCCTTATGCGATTGACGATACCCGCATCGGCAGCCCGATCTGCGAGGATGGCTGGCACGAAGACGTGGCCGAGACGCTTGCAGAGACCGGCGCCGAGTTCCTGCTGATCCCGAACGGTTCGCCCTATTTCCGCGGCAAGATGGAGGTGCGCTATAACATGATGGTGGCGCGCTGCATCGAAACCCATCTGCCGGTCATCTACCTCAATATGGTTGGCGGGCAGGACGATCAGATCTTTGACGGTGGCAGTTTCGTGCTGAACCCCGGCGGCGCGCTGGCGCTGCAGATGCCGCTTTATGACGAGGCGGTGACCCAGCTGGATCTTGAACGCACCGATGAAGGCTGGCGCGCGGTCGAGGGCGAGAAGGCGCATTTCCCCGATGAATGGGAGCAGGACTACCGCGCCATGGTCGAATCCCTGCGCGATTACATGGCCAAGACCGGGTTCAAAAAGGCGCTTCTGGGTCTGTCCGGTGGGGTGGATTCGGCCATTGTCGCCGCCATTGCCGTCGATGCCATCGGGGCCGAAAATGTGCGCTGCGTGATGCTGCCCTCGGAATATACCAGCGCGGAATCCCTGGAAGATGCCGAAGCCGTCGCCAAGGCGCTGGGCGTGCATTACGACTATGTGCCGATCAGCGAAGGGCGGGCAGCCATCACCAACACGCTGGCGCCGCTGTTCGAAGGGCGCGACGCCGACATTACCGAGGAAAACATCCAGTCCCGCCTACGCGGTCTTCTGCTGATGGCCATGTCGAACAAGTTTGGTGAGATGCTGCTGACCACCGGCAACAAGTCCGAGGTCGCAGTGGGGTATGCCACGATCTATGGCGATATGAACGGCGGCTACAACCCGATCAAGGATCTCTACAAAACCCGCGTCTTTGAAACCTGCCGCTGGCGCAATGCCAATCACCGGCCCTGGATGATGGGCCCGGCGGGCGAGGTGATCCGCCCCAATGTAATCGACAAACCCCCCAGTGCCGAGCTGCGTGAGGATCAGAAAGACAGCGACAGCCTGCCCGATTATCCCGACCTGGATGCCTTGCTCACGATCCTGGTGGACGAGGAAGGTTCGATTGCCGATTGCGTCGCTGCCGGGTTCGACCGGGATGTGGCGAAACGGGTGGAGCACCTGATTTATATCAGTGAATACAAGCGCTTCCAGTCCGCTCCGGGCACCCGCCTGACGCCGCGCGCCTTCTGGCTGGACCGGCGTTACCCGATTGCAAACCGTTGGCGCGATCCGGGCTGAACCGGCGTATTTTCCAGCAAGAGTGCCCGTCCGGGGGCAGGAAAACCATACCCCCGCGTGCCTGGGCTGACGCGAAAAAGCCACAGCTTGCACGGGGTGGATGAAAGAGCGCTCTTGCCCCATGGACCAGGGGCGCGGGGCACGGCATAGACCTCTTATGCCTGGACCTAAGCTGCCACATTTCCAAGCTGATCTTGCCCTGCCCAAACGTGTCGATGCAGTTGTCATCGGCGGGGGAATCATCGGCTCTACGACCGCTCTCGAATTGGCAGAGCGGGGATATTCCGTTCTTCTTTGTGAAAAGGGCCAGATCGGTGCCGAGCAAAGCTCGCGCAACTGGGGCTGGGTGCGCATCTCGCAGCGTGATCCACGCGAATTGCCCCTGATGGCCAAGGCGATGGAAATCTGGCCTGGGCTAGAGGCCCGCACCGGGCATCCCACCGGCTATACCCGATCCGGTATTCTGTTCACTGCCGAACGGGCGCGGGCCGAGGCCGAACTAGCCACTTGGGCAGAGCATCTGACTCCTTTTGACATTCCGGCACAGATGGTGCGCGGAGAGCAGCTGGCAGAGCTGATGCCGGGACACCAAACCGGCACCATCGCGGCGCTGCATACGCCCGAAGACGGCCGGGCCGAGCCGCAACTGGCCACCCATGCCATCGCCAGCGCTGCACGGGCCGCCGGGGCCAAGGTGATGACCGAATGCGCCGTGCGTAGTGTCGAAACCGAGGCAGGGCGGGTCAGCGGGGTGATGACCGAACGCGGCCGTGTCGGTTGTTCGGCCGTGGTGGTTGCGGGCGGCGCCTGGTCGCGGCTGTTCCTTGGCAATGCGGGTGTGGCGCTGCCGCAGCTCAAGGTGTTGAATTCTGTGCTTAGAACCTCGGCGGTGCAGGGCGGTCCCGAGGCGGCCATGTGGGCCGCCGGATTTGCCATGCGCAAGCGCGCCGACGGTGGCTATTCCATCGCCGATGGCACCGAAAACGTGGTGGACATCGTTCCCGATAGCCTGCGGCTGGCACTGAAGTTTTTTCCGGCCTTCTTGGAGGAATGGCGATCCCTCCGGTTCCGTCTGTCCGACCGTTGGCGGATCGAGGCGGGGTACGATCGGCGCTGGGCACCGGATCAGCGCACGCCGTTCGAAACCTGCCGGGTGCTGGATCCTGCGCCCTCGCAAAAGGCGATCCGCAACAGCTGGGCCGCCGCGCAAAAGGCCTTTCCTATCCTGCAGGGCGCTGATGTGGTGCAAAGCTGGGGCGGCATGATTGATGTGACCCCGGATGCCATTCCGGTGATTTCGCAGGTGGACGATCTGCCGGGGCTGTTCGTTTCGACCGGCTATTCCGGGCATGGGTTTGGCATTGGCCCTGCTGCCGGGAGGCTGACCGCAGATCTGGTGACGGGCGATGCGCCCATCGTGGACCCGCGCGCCTTTGCGCTGAGCCGGTTCACGAAAAAGGCGCGGACAGCCGTGCCCGCGCCCGAGGTTATTGGCACCGCCCGTTAAGGCGCGCGGCGCATGCCTCAGCCCATCATCTGATAGCTGACCGGCACAAAACGGAATCCCTCGCCACGGGTTTCGACAAAACCGGCTGCCGGGAAGGGCATGTGATAGCCGATCATTGGCGTGCGCGTGGCAGACAGCATATCCAGAATACGGCGGCGCGATGCGGTGGCAGCAGCCTTGTCCATGTCAAACCGGACCTCCCATTCCGGGTGGGCGAAGGACCAGACATAATGGTTGGCCAGATCCGCTGTCAGCAGCAACTGCTGATCGCCGCTGTCCAGCATATAGGTCATGTGACCGGGGGTATGGCCAAAAGCGGCCATCGCCGTGATACCAGAGGCCACTTCGCCGCCGTCCTCGACAAAGGTCATCTTTTCGGCCATCGGGGTCACCTTCTTGGAAACCAGATCGGCAACGCGGTTTTCGGCGTCCATCTTGGCCCAGAAATCATACTCGGTGCGCCCCGTCACATAGCGCGCATTGGCAAAGGTCGCGGCGCCGCTGGTGGTCATGCCGCCGATGTGGTCGGGGTGCATATGGGTGATGACGACCACATCGATCTGATCCGGGGTGACGCCTGCCTCTGCCAGGGCTTTCTGGATGCCGCCCTGACCAAGCCCGGTATCGAAGAGGATCTTTTCTTTGCCGGTATCGACAAGCGTGGGGGTGAAAAAGAACTGCGCCATTTCGGCGGGGATAAAGTTCTGGGCCGAGACTTCGGCGAACTCCTCGTCCGTTGCACCGCCGCCGAAAATTGCCTTGGCGCCGTCGCGGGGCAGGCTGCCGTCCAGCAGGGTCGTCACGGTGAAATCGCCCAGCTTGAAACTGCGAGCGTGGGTGGCCGGTGCCATGGCCGCGTGGCCCTCTGCCAAGGCGGGCGTGACGGTCGCGGCCAGGGGGAGGGCGGTTGCGCCGGTCAGCACGCTGCGGCGGGACATCTTTACGGTCATATTCTGGTCTCCTCTGTGTTGGTTGGCACTTGTTATGCGGTCTTTGGGATCGAGATAGGGCTTTTTGGCGGGGGACAAGGTACGCGCAGACCGAGGTCACGGGATCGTGTCGCTTTACGAGGGGGGCAGCGGGTAAATCTCCTCTGGGCCCCAGCAAAGACACCAATCCGAAAGGAGGGGGCGCTATGGGTGCCAAAACTGGACAAAACCCGTTCCATGTGAGATGGGGCACAGCAACAGGAGACCATTCATGACCACCACCCGTTTTGCTCCGTCGCCCACCGGCTATATCCATGTGGGCAACCTGCGCACCGCGCTGATGAATTACCTGATCGCCCGCAAGGCTGGCGGCACGTTCATCCTGCGCATCGACGACACCGACCCCGAGCGGTCGAAGGAAGAATATGTCGATGCGATCAAGCAGGATCTGGAGTGGCTGGGTCTTGGCTGGGACCGGATCGAACGCCAGTCCGAACGGCTGGACCGCTACCATGAAGCGGCTGACAAGCTGCGCGAGATGGGCCGGTTCTACGAGGCCTTCGAGACGCCGACCGAATTGGATCTGAAGCGCAAGAAGCAGCTGAACATGGGCAAGCCGCCGGTCTATGACCGCGCTGCGCTGGAGCTGTCTGAAGATGAAAAAGCCGCCCTGCGCGCCGAGCGCGGCGATGGTGTGTGGCGGTTCAAGCTGGACCACCAGCGCATCGAATGGAACGATGGTATCCTTGGCGATATTTCAATCGACGCGGCCTCGGTTTCGGATCCGGTTCTGATCCGTGGCGACGGGCAGTTCCTGTATACGCTGGCCTCGGTCGTGGATGACACGGAATTTGGCGTCACCCACGTGGTGCGTGGATCGGATCACGTGACCAATACCGCGACCCAGATCCAGATCATCGAGGCACTGGGCGGCAAGGTGCCGGAATTTGCCCATCACTCGCTGCTGACCGGCCCGCAGGGGGAGGCGCTGTCCAAACGTCTTGGCACGCTGGCGCTGCGCGATCTGCGCGAACAGGGCGTGCAGCCGATGGCGCTGCTGAGCCTGATGGCGCGGCTTGGCTCCTCTGACCCGGTCGAGCTGCGCAGCGAGATGGCCGAGCTGATCGAGGGCTTCGACATCAACCGTTTTGGCGCCGCGCCGACGAAATTTGACGTTGAGGATTTGTTCCCGCTCACCGGGCGCTATCTGCAGAGCCTGCCGCTGGAAGCCGTCCAGGAACAGGTCGAGGCGCTGGGTGTTCCGGCGGAAAAACAGGCCGCCTTCTGGGATATGGCCAAGGAAAACATCACCACGCTGAAAGACCTTGAAGGCTGGTGGACGCTGTGCCGCGACGGGGCTGAGCCGCTGATCGCGGATGAAGACAAGGACTTCATTGCCGAGGCGATGGCGCTGCTGCCTGATGGCCCCTACGACTCAACCACCTGGGGCAGTTGGACCGCTGCGGTGAAAGAGGCGACTGGCCGCAAGGGCAAATCCCTCTTCATGCCGCTGCGCCACGCAGTCACGGGCATGGAACGCGGCCCCGACATGAGTGCCCTTCTGGCGCTGATGGAGAAGGTCCGCGCCAAGGGGTGAGCGGTTGGGGCGCGATCCGCGCCTGATTGACCAGAAAAGACGGTCCGGTTTCCGGGCCGTCTTTTTCTTTGATGGCCATCTGCACGGGCGGATCTAGGGCTTTGCTTTCAGCTCTTTGCCCATGTCGGTAGCGGAATTCGCCAGTTCCCTGTTCGGATGCGAGGAGAGGGCCGTCAGCGCTTGCTGCATCCATTTCATCACGAAAGGGTCCTCCTTGCCGCAATGGGCAATCGGGGCAAAGCTGCTGTCCAGCAAAAGCTTGGGCGATACTGGCACCATACTGACATGTTCAAACATGCAGTCATCCTCGGTCGGATCTTCGGGGAGCGTTTCCCACAGCAGGCGTTCCAGTCGCCCCATCACCTCAATCGCGGTGCCAGGGTCGTTGACGCCGGGCGACAGGGCCTTTTGTGCCGTCTCGGCCAGCAGCGTCAGGCCAAAAACCGGATCCTGATCGAAACTGCGTACATCGCCGATTTCAATGGCCTTTGCGGCTTCCTTGCAGAGGCTCTCATCGCCGCTTTCTGCCCAAGCGACAGGGCGGCCGCGCAGGACAAAATCACCCGGGGCGCGGTGCAGGGTGATATGCGCATCGGCCTCGGCGGCGATTTCGTTCAGGCGGGCCATATCGGCAAAACGCACGAAACCACTGCGCCTGGCCGGAATGGGCAGGGCGCCCTCTGGCTGTTCATCGCTGTCAGCGGGTTTGCCCCCCAGGCAGGGGCGTTTTGCCTGCTGTTTCAGGCTGGTACGGCTACGGGTTTCAATGAGACGCAGGGTGTGGTCCATGCTGCCAAGTCCCGACAGGTGGTCGATCCACCGCAGGATGGCGATGACGATCAGTGCCACGACAAAGATGGTCATGGCAAAGACTACAATGGCGGATTCAGGCGCGTAGACCTTTGCCCGGAACAGGATGATCGCGCACAGCGAATAGACGAACCCGCCGACAAAAGTGGCAAGAACGCTTTGCGTTACCGTGTCTTCGAGCAGCAGTCGGTAGACCCGCGGCGTAGACATCGAAGAGGCGGTCCGGTAGGCGCTGACCATGACGTTGAGCGAAAAGGTCGTTACCGCCAGCATGCCAGAGGCAAGAATGGTCAGGATCGGCAGGACTGCGTCACGCCCGAACCGGTTGCTCAGCCCCTCAGGCAGCATGGGGGTCAGAAGCGGCGCCAATGCCAGAGCGAGCACGGAGCAGAGCGAGATCAGAACCACCCTCAGCCACAGCTGGCGCGTCAGGCGCTGGAAATAGAGCAGTGTTTTCGAGATCATGACGCAGGGCGCAGTCTGCGGGCGCCGGTTGATGCGATCAGATCGTCAAACAGGCTGCGTTCCTGCGCGGTGGTGGGTTGGTGGCGCGGATAACGGGGCGCGTCGCGGTCATCCAGAATAGGCGCGTCCCAGCCATCGGTGGTCGCAACAAAGTCGATCACGCCTTCGCGGCCAAAGACCTGCATGTATCCCTGAAGCACCACGTCAAGATAGCTCAGCAGGATCGGATGGCGGTTCGACCCCGGTGCTTGGCGCTCAGCCGGAACCGCGTAGACCGAGATTTCCGGCGCGCCGGGCAGGTCGTGGCCCACCGCTTGCGAAGCGAGAACCCGGTCATAGGCGTACTCGCGTTCATCAAGCGCCGCCCAATCCGCGCCGGGAACAGCAGCGATCAGCCCGTCGATGGTATCGCCCGGCGCCGGTTTGGCGGTCAGAAAGGCCACGTCGCGCAGATCAGTATGTGCCCAGGTGCGGCGCCAGCCACTCAGTCGGGCAGGGCGCGGATCGCTGTAATCGTGGGTCGCCGTGTTCACGAGGCTGCCATATCCGAAGAAATACGGAGCGGTCTGGGTCATCTCGGGTCCTCCTTGCCATTTGATCTATGTCAAATCGGGCGCTGAAAAAATATATACTGTAATCTGCATGTTTTGAGGGGTGCAGAACGATGCGAATTACAAAGAGGACGAATATTGCCGTCCGGTTGCTGATGTACTGTGCGGCCAATGCTGACCGGTTGGTGACCAAATCAGAGATCGCAGAGTCCTGCAATATATCAGAAAATCATTTGGCGCAGGTGATCAATCAGCTGAGCCAGCTTGGCTACCTGCACACCCAGCGGGGCCGCAATGGCGGTATGAGCCTGGGGCGAACCGCCACTGAGATCCGGATCGGTGACGTGTTTCGTCATATCGAAGGCGATCTGCCGATGGTGGAATGTTTTGCTGACGCCGATAACACCTGTCCCTTGGTCGATGCCTGTCGGCTGCGGCTGGCCCTTTCGGATGCGGCGCAGGCTTTTTACGAATCCCTCGACAACGTCTCATTGGATTCTCTGATCTGCGACAATCCGGATCTGATGCGCTTGCTGCAACCAGCTACCTGCACCCGGTGATCGCAGTTGCCGCCCCGTTGTCGGGGCAGCTGATCAATCTCGGGCGCGCAGAATGCGGGCCGGGCGTGCCGCCAGCGGACGCAAGGCGAAGGCAAGACCGGCCAGCAGTGTCGTCAGGATTCCGCCGCCGACCACGGCCAGCGCATTCGGCCAGATGATGCTGTAGCTGGTTTCAAACACATAGGAATTCACTGCCCAGGCTCCGGCGATACCTGCCGCCAGCGCCACCATGCCCGCGCCTGCGCCCAGAATGATGGAGCGCAACGCAAAGCTTTTCAGGATCTGCGCGCGTGGTGCCCCGAGTGTTTTCAGCAAAGCAGCCTCGTAGCGGCGGGCGGGTTCTCCGGCGGCTGCGGTGCCAAGCAGCACCAGGAACCCGGTCAGCAGAGTTGCCGCCGCCCCGTATGAAGTCGCCGCTGCCAGCTGGCGCAGGATGTCGGACACCCGGTCCACCGCATCGCGCACCCGGATCGCGGTGATATTCGGCATTTCCTGGGCCAGATCCCGCAGGATCTGCGCCTCGGCCTGCTCTTCGGCATAGACGGTGGCGATATAGCTGTGCGGCGCAGCGGCTAGCGCGGATTCGTTCATGGCAATCACGAAACCCATCCCGGCGGTGGAAAAATCGACCGAGCGGAAACTGGTGACTGTGGCGGTGATGTCGCGGCCCAGTACATTCACCGTCATGGTGTCGCCAATGGCAATGCCGAGCTCTCCGGCCTCTTCTTCGGCCAGGCTGATCTGTGGCGGACCGTTGTAGTCTTCGCCCCACCATTCCCCCGCAGTGACTTGGGTGTTTTCGGGCTTGGCGCCTGCGTAGGTGAGGCCACGGTCGCCGCGCACCACCCAGTGATCTCCAGCGACTTCGCTGGCGGGCTGACCGTTGATGCCAGTCACGACCCCGCGCAGCATCGGCGCGCTTTCGATACGGCTGACGGCGGGGTCACCTTCGACCCGATCCAGAAAGGCGGGCATCTGATCGCGCTGGATGTCGACGAAGAAATAGGAGGGCGCGACATCTGGCAGGGTGCCGGTGATGGCGCGGCGCATATTGCCGTCGATCTGTCCGATGGCGGCCAGAACAGTCAGGCCAAGACCCAGCGCCAGAACGGCTGGAACCGCGCCATCGCGGGAGGTGCCAATCGCCGCTAGCGCCCATCGCAGGGCCGGGCGTCCACGGGCAATGCGCGCGGCGCGCCGGGCCAGACCGCCAAGGATCAGCGCAGCCACCATCAGAACGGCCAGCGCCCCGCCCAGGCCGCCAGCAGTCCAGAGCGTCAGCCGCACTGATCCGCTGAACAGGGCCGCCGCCGCCACCAGCAGCGCCAGTGCCAGCGCGGTTGCGAGCACATAGCGGGGCGCGGGCAGGCTGCTGCCACCGGCAAAGGCATCGCGGAACAGCGCCGCTGCGCGGATCCGCTCGGCCCGGGCCAGCGGCCAGAGCGCAAAGATGAAGGCGGTCAGCAGACCATAAAGCGCCGCCTCGGCCAGCGCGCCGGGGTAGACTGAGAAGATCGCGGGAAATGGCAGCTGCGCGGCGATCAGCGGCCCCACCAGAACCGGTCCAAGCCCACCGATCGCCATGCCCATGGCAATGCCCAAGAGCGCCAGCACCCCGATTTGCAGGAAATAGGTGAGAAAGATCACCTGCCGCCCGGCGCCAAGGGTGCGCAGGGTGGCAATGGTTTCGGTCTTGCCTGCCAGAAAGGCGCGTACGGCGGCCGAAACGCCGACACCGCCCACCGCGAGACCGGAGAGGCCGACCAGCACCAGGAACCCGCCCAGACGCTCTACAAAGGAGGTGATGCCCGGGGCACCATTGCGGGCATCGCGCCAGCGCATGCCGGAATTGGCAAACCGCTCCTCGGCGGCAGCTTGCAGCTGTTCAAGGTTTGCACCGGGGGGCAGATCAAGCCGGTATTTCGAGGAATAAAGCGTTCCCGGCTCCAGCAAACCCGACTGCGCCAGCGCGGTTGTGGCAACAATGGTGCGGGGACCAAGGGTGAAGCCGGATGCCGCCGCATCCGGTTCGTTCTCAATAATGGCCATCAGGCGCAGATCCTGGGTGCCAAGACGGAAGACATCCCCGGGAGCAAGGCCCAGACGGTCCGCCAGGACTCGCTCCATCAGACCGCCGGGCAACCCATTCGATCCCACCAGCGCGTCTTCCAGCGGAATGTCGGGCGACAGGCGCAGGGTCCCCGTCAGCGGGTAAAGCCCATCGACCGCCTTCACCTGTGTCAGCGCGCGTTCCTCGCCCACTACTGCCATGGAGCGGAAGTCGGCAATTTCCGAACTGCGCTCGGCGATGGAGGCCATCCAGTCGCGCTCTTCCTCGTTGGCAAAGCGGTAGGTAAAGGACATCTCCGCATCGCCGCCCAGCATGGTGGCACCCTCGCGGGTTAGCCCGGCCTCGATCGAGGCGCGTATCGAACCGATGGCGGCGATCACCCCGACGCCCAGCGCAAGGCAGGCCAGGAAAATGCGAAATCCCTTCAGCCCGCTGCGCAACTCACGCAGGGCAAAACGCCAGGCGAGGCGAAGATCTGGAAACTTCATTCCGCTGCCTCATGCGCGGCCCGATCATCCAGCAGATGCCCATCGCGCAGCCGCACGACCCGGTCGCAGCGTGCAGCGAGTTCCGGCGCATGGGTGACCATGATCAGCGTGGCGCCATAACGGTCGCGCAGGCCAAATAGCAGGTCCATCACGGCGGCGCCGTTGGCCTCGTCCAGATTACCGGTGGGTTCATCCGCCAGCAGGATCGCTGGGCGCGGCGCCAGGGCGCGGGCCAGCGCCACCCGCTGTTGTTCGCCGCCGGACAGCTGCGCCGGGTAGTGACCTGAACGGTGGCCAAGACCGACAGCGTCGAGCTCCGCCTGTGCGCGTTCAAAGGCATCCGTAACCCCGGCCAGCTCAAGCGGGGTTGCCACGTTTTCCAGTGCGGTCATTGCCGGGATCAGGTGAAAGTTCTGAAAGACGACCCCCATGTGATCGCGGCGGAAATGGGCCAGTGCGTCTTCGTTCATCGCGGTCAGATCCTGCCCCAGTGCCGTAATGGTACCACCGGTGGCTTGTTCAAGCCCGCCCATCAGCATCAAGAGCGAGGATTTCCCCGATCCCGAGGCGCCGATCATGCCCAGTGTCTCGCCCTTGTGCACATCCAGGGTGATGTCCTGCAAAATACGGACGGGACCGGTATTGCCATTCAGGGTCAAAGACGCATCTTTGAGGTGAAGAACGGGGCGGTTTTGATCTGTCATAAAGGCGGCCTGTTGAATGTGTTCTTTCGGATATGGAGCGATTGTGACAATGCGCAAGGTATGGGTGATAATCGGATTTCTGATCAGTGTCTCTGCGGCCTGGGCCGAACCGGTGCGGATCACGGTGTTTGGCGACAGTCTGGTGCAGGGATATGGCCTGCCACAGGGGGATGGATTCGTGCCCCAGCTGGAACACTGGCTGCAGGATCACGGCGCCGAGGTCGAGATCACCAACGCGGGCGTCTCGGGGGACACGAGCGCGGGCGGGGCGGCGCGGATCGACTGGACGCTGGCGGATGACCCCGACGCTCTGATCGTCCTTCTGGGCGGCAACGATCTGCTGCGCGGCCTGTCGGCCGAGGAAATGCGCGCCAATTTGAGCAAGATCCTGAGCGCCGCAGAACAGGCCGACACCGAGGTCCTGCTGGTCGGCATGCGGGCGCCCAATAACTATGGACCCGATTATCGGGCCGCGTTCAACGCTGTGTACCCGGATCTGGCCGAGGAGTTCGGTGCCCTGCTGCACCCAGATGCCTTCGCCGGGATTTTTGAACGTGTCGGAGGGGATCCTGCCAAGGCGCAAGAATTCATGCAGGACGACGATATCCACCCCAATGCCGAAGGCGTTCGGGAAAATATCGAGGCGCTGGGTCCGGTCGCGCTGCAACTCGTGGCACGGGTTTCGGGCTGAGCCGCCCCTTAACACTGCAGCAAGAACGACCGAGACAGCAGCTCCCAAGCAGGGAGCTGCAGCATCGTAGCGCTGGTCCGGAGGAATTACCCGGCAGTCAGAGCAGTTGAAGATCCACGGCCGACTCGCGGCCATCACGGCCCGGTTGCAGCTCGTAGGATACTTTTTGGTTGTCTGCGAGGCCGGTCAGGCCCGAGCGTTCAACCGCTGAAATGTGAACAAATACGTCTTTGCCGCCCGCATCGGGGGCAATAAATCCATAGCCTTTGGTTGTGTTGAACCATTTGACGGTGCCTGTGGCCATCGTCTGTACTCCTAAAGTCTAGTCTCAGTCTAACCGCCGGTGCGGTCAGGCGGCCGCATCAGCAGATGGTCACGACCGTGCCTGTAAGGCGTACAGTAATGTCATTCGCGTAACGTCGCAGTAACAGCATTGGCCATCCTGCCCCCATCACGCAAGAAAAACGCGCGCCTTATCTTGGTGGGGATTTTTGCTGTGTGGCTAAAATGCGCCTGTTGCGATGCGCGCAGCGTCTAAAGAACGGTCACGACGGTGCCCAGCGGAACCCGTTCATAAAGGTCCACCACATGTTCGTTCAGCATGCGAATGCAGCCGTTGGAAACGGAATGCCCGATGGTGTCCGGCTGGTTGGTGCCGTGGATGCGGAAATAGGTGTCGACGCCGTTCTGAAACAGGTAAAGAGCCCGCGCGCCCAATGGGTTATCGGGGCCACCCGGCTGAATGTACTTGTTGCCTGCAAACCGGCTGTAGGTGCGTGGGCTGCGCTCGATCATTTCCTGCGTCGGCCGCCAGGTGGGCCATTCCTTCTTGGCCTCGATCACCGCGCTGCCGGTGAATTCCAGGCCCGCCCGGCCAACCCCGACCCCATAACGGATCGCCTTGCGGGGCTCTGTCACGAAATAGAGGTAATAGGACCGGGGCAGGACCAGAATTTGCCCGGGGGCGAATTCTTTCTTGATTCTCACGACCTGAGGAGTCGGATCGAAAGCACCCTCAGCAGCGGCAAAACCGGGAAGGGTCGCGGCGAGGGCGGAACTGGCGAGAAACAGGCGGCGTGAAATCATATCGGCCTCATTTACTATGGAACGTTACAGATCAATATTTTGATCTGGTGCTGAATTTGCGTCAATGGGGGCGGGAAGCATGCAGTCTGAGGTGTGATCACAATGACCTGAGGCAGTGATTGACAGTGCATGTGCGCCTCTTGCTGGGGACGGTTTCATTCCTATATGGAATTTTGAATATTTTAGCAGAGGCGGAGCGCCCTCTGCCCCTGACCCGTTTGAGGAGGATCCTGCCATGGGAGCCAAAACCCTGACCTGCCTGTCCTGCGCCCAGCTGAATCGGGTGCCCGAGGAGAAACTGACCGCAGGCGCCAAGTGCGGCACCTGTGGCGCGGCTCTGATCCCGGATGCGCCGCTGGATGTCGATCCGGCCATCCTGCAAAAGGCGGCCAAGAATGACGACCTGCCGCTGGTGGTGGATTTCTGGGCACCCTGGTGCGGCCCCTGCCGGATGATGGCGCCAGAGTTCTCCAAGGCGTCGAAGAAACTGGCGGGCAAGGCGCGGCTGGTCAAGCTGAACACCCAAGACCACCAGTCCACCGGCGCGCGCTATCGTATACGCGGTATTCCGACCATGGTCGCCTTTGAGCGCGGTCGCGAGAGCAAGCGCCAGTCAGGCGCGCTGAGCGAAGGTCAGATCGTTGGGTGGGTGAAAAGCCCGGCGTAGCAGCGACCCGTACGGGAACAGGCTGGGGCTGAGCGTGGCGTTCAGGCCTCGACCGTTGTTTCGTCTGCCAAGTGCGGAGTATCAACAAGATTGCGCAACAGCACCGCAATCGTCAACACCAGCGCTGTTGCAATGCCGACACCGGAGTAAACCAGAAGGCTGGTCCAAACGGAATGGCCCAGTACAACAAGGCTGAACAGCGCCGAGAAGAAACCGGTCAGCGTTCCCATCATGATGCCTGCAAGTGCCATGTCTTCTCCTGTTTCCGGATAGATCGACGGAAGGAAGATACCTCAGCCCGTGTCTTTCACTACAGACAATAGTTCTTAAGATTTTGTTTAAATCTGGATGGATCTGCGGCGACGCTGTGAAAAATCCACGGCAGGGAGTGGGGCGGTTCCCGCGGGGACAAACTGTCTGGGGGATCTTCTAAGGCTCGAATGGGCAGAGCCCTTCGCAGATGTCAGTCCCTGAAGTGTACCAGTTGTGATCTGTCCTATGGGACGTGGGGCGCCAGCCGCACGGCCCGCGCCTTATGTTCTGAAGTTGACTGCTACCAATCGACAAAGTCCAAAATATTCTTCGGTCGAATTAGCTCACACTCACCTAATTTGTCTTCCCAAAACTGCAGTCTTTCTGGCTTAGGGCCTTCGCCTTTACGCTCAACAACCCTAAGTCGAATATTAGGATCTTCGTCAAGTTTCTTCTGTATTCTACGATTTAGGTGATCATCGAAACCTGAATACCCAAAAACGGTGATACTATCCGTTTCCTTCAGCGCCCTGTCGAGCATTTTCCAGTATGCGCTCAAGACGGGGGAAGCAGAAATCACACTCCTCTTGTGTTTGACGTTTGTTAGGACAATATGTCCGCTTCTGTCACCTGCCAACAAATCGACTTCTGCTACATGTGCTTTTCGCGCGCCCCCTGCTTCATCGTCGTGAAACAGAGGTGACCCATGAAGGTGTAGGTAGTAAGAAGTTCGCGCTTTGCTTTGCCTATGTAAATTGTCCTTCGAAAAGTCGCCGTTTGCAAAACCGTCAATCAGGCAGGAGTAACCGCTGAAAACCGGGGTTCCAATGAAATTATAGTATAGCAATTTGTCGTAATTCAGCGTTGCGACATGAGACTTTGTTCGAACGATAAATTCTCTCAAAGGCTGTGCAAAGTCCTCTGGTAGCGCTGGCCCGTCAGCATGAAACTCACACGCAGCCCTGTGCACGTAGCTTCGAATTGCAGCTGGAAAACTCTTGCCTCTTTGAGAGAGCCAGCCTTCATCTGTTTCGGTTTCGAGTTCATTGATCATGTCGCAAGCTGCAAGAATTTGCTGAAGTTTGTCGAGATCATCTTCCGAAGTGGGCGCGCCTTCCTCTTCAATGACGTCTTCTGGTAAACAGCGTCTGATCAGTTGGCGCTGCTCTTCATCTAGTACGTCGTTGTCATTCCAAGCTGCATGCAACGTTCGCTGAAGAGAGAAGAAGTTATTGTCTATAGCTCTACCGAGCCCGTTGCCGAAAACTAAGAGACTTTTAGGCATGAATAAACCCCGCAAAATATCTTGCGGGGTTGATAGTCCTGTTGAATCGAGCGCACAAGCATGAGTTGTGGTTAACGCACAAATTTCTTGTGCTTCAGGCGCTTGGGTTCCAGCGCGTCGGCGCCAAGCCGGCGTTTCTTGTCTTCTTCGTAATCTTCGAAGTTGCCCTCGAACCACTCCACATGCGCATCGCCTTCAAAGGCCAGGATGTGGGTACAGATCCGGTCGAGGAAGAAACGGTCGTGCGAGATGACAACCGCGCAGCCCGCGAAATCCACCAGCGCGTCTTCGAGCGCGCGCAGGGTTTCCACGTCGAGATCGTTGGTCGGTTCGTCGAGCAGCAGCACGTTGCCGCCTTCTTTCAGCAGCCGGGCCATGTGCACGCGGTTGCGCTCACCACCGGATAGCAGGTTCAGCTTTTTCTGCTGATCGCCGCCCTTGAAGTTGAAGGAAGAGCAATAGGCGCGCGAGTTCACCTGTGCATCGCCCAGTTCAATGATCTCGGCGCCACCGGAAATCGCTTCCCAGACGGTTTCATTGTCATTGAGATCGTCGCGCGACTGATCGACGTAGGAAAGCTTTACCGTGTCGCCGAATTCGACGGTGCCATCGTCGGGCTGTTCCTGCCCGGTCAGCATGCGGAACAGGGTCGATTTACCGGCGCCGTTGGGGCCGATCACACCGACGATGCCACCCGGGGGCAGCGAGAAATCCAGCCCTTCGATCAGCTGCTTGTCGCCATAGTGTTTGGACAGACCGTGGACCTCGATCACCTTGGAACCAAGGCGCGGACCATTGGGAATCACGATCTGGGCGCGGCCGACCTTTTCGCGTTCGGACTGGTTCGCCATCTCGTTATAGGCTGCGATACGAGCCTTGGATTTGGCCTGGCGTGCCTTTTGTCCCTGACGCATCCATTCCAGTTCGCGCTCCAGCGTTTTCTGCTTGGATTTGTCTTCGCGGGCTTCCTGCTCCAGCCGTTTGGCCTTCTGCTCCAGCCAGCTGGAATAGTTGCCTTCCCAGGGCACACCGGCGCCGCGGTCCAGTTCCAGGATCCAGCTGGTGATGTCATCGAGGAAATAACGGTCGTGGGTGACGCAGAGGATTGTGCCTTTGTAATCAATGAGGTGCTGCTGCAGCCAAGCGATGGTTTCGGCATCGAGGTGGTTGGTCGGTTCGTCGAGCAGCAGCATGTCCGGCGCTTCGAGCAGCAGTTTGCACAAGGCCACCCGGCGTTTTTCACCGCCCGAGAGGGTCTTCACGTCTGCGTCATCCGGCGGGCAGCGCAGCGCCTCCATCGACACGTCGATCTGGCTGTCCAGATCCCAGAGGTTCTGGGCGTCGATCTCGTCCTGCAGCTTGGCCATTTCCTCGGCGGTTTCGTCCGAGTAGTTCATGGCGAGTTCGTTGTAACGGTCCAGAATTGCTTTCTTTTCCGCAACACCCAGCATGACGTTTTCACGCACCGACAGGCTTTCGTCCAGCTGCGGTTCCTGCGGCAGGTAGCCCACTTTGGCGCCTTCTGCGGCCCAGGCCTCACCGGTGAAATCCTTGTCGATCCCGGCCATGATGCGCAGCAGAGTCGATTTACCGGCGCCGTTGACACCGACGACACCGATCTTCACGCCGGGCAGAAAGGACAGGTGGATGTTTTCAAAGCATTTCTTGCCACCGGGGTAGGTCTTGGAGACCCCCTGCATGTGGTAGACGTATTGATAGGCGGCCATGTGACTGCTCCATAATCGGGGAAATTCGCTGCCCGGTGTGATAGCGGATGGGCAGGGAAGGAGCAATCGGGTAGGCGCGCGGGGCTGAGGCTCTGACACGCACAGCATCTTGGAGGTGTGCATAAACCATCAGTGCAACGCTCTAATGCGCGGTTTGCCTCACCTGGGAAGGACCCGCGTCCGAACCGAGGGGCGCAGCCAATTGATTTCCCCGCAGAACTATGCGCATCAAGTCGCTCATGACCTGCGGATATCCATATCTTCGCCCCGGCATGCGCGTGGGGCTGCTTGGCGGCTCTTTCGATCCGCCGCATCGGGGGCATGTTGAGATCAGCCTGGCGGCGCTGAAACGGTTTGGGCTGGACCGGATGCTCTGGCTGGTCTCTCCGGGCAATCCGCTGAAGTCCCGTGCCCCGGCCACGCTGGAGCGGCGGGTCGCGGCGGCGCGGGAGATGATGCAGCATCCGCGGATCGAGATCAGCGATATCGAGGCACGCCTTGGCACGCGCTACACGGCGGAGACCCTGCGGCATCTGCGGGCGCGTTATCCCGGCGTGCGATTTGTTTGGCTGATGGGGGCGGACAACCTCACCCATTTTCACCGCTGGAAGGACTGGCGCGAGATCCTTGAGACGGTGCCGGTCGGGGTGCTGGCGCGCCCCGGCGACCGGATCTCGGCGCGGCTGTCTCCGGCTGCGAAGATCTATGGGCACTACCGGCTGAAAAGCAGCCAGAGCCACCTGCTGGCCGGGGCAGAGACTCCTGCCTGGTGTTTCCTGAATGTGCCGATGGTCGATACCAGTTCGACGGAAATCCGCGCGCGGGGGGACTGGTCAGCGACGTAAGCTGGCCGAGGCGATCCCGGCGCTGATCACCACCAGAAGCCCGGCCCATGTCAGAAGATCCGGCAATTGACCGAAGACGGCCCAGCCCAGCAGCACCGCCGCGATCAGCTGGAAATAGACGGTGGGCGCCAGACGCGAGGCCTCGCTCCGGCTATAGGCATAGAGCAGTAGCAGGTTCCCCAGCATGGAAAAGGTCGCGCTTCCGACGGTCAGGGCGGCGGTAGAGAGACTCGCCTCGGGCAGGTTGGACAGGCCAAGCGGCAACAGAAACAGCGCGCTGAGCAGGAGCTGCGTAAAGCTCAGCTCGACCGGTTTGCCGACATGGGCCAGCCAGCGCGACGCCGTCAGGAAACAGCCGTAGAAACAACCCGCCAGAACCGCATACATCAGATTGGCCGAGCCACCGAAGCCGGGGCGGACCACCAGAAGCACACCGCAGAAGCCCGCGCCCATCAAGATTGCGCGCAGCGGCGTGGTACTTTCCCGCAAAAGGGTCACGGACAGTACATAGCTGATCACCGGCCCGATGAAGAAGGCGGCAAAGACATCGGCGATCGCCTCGGTCTGCAGGGCCGTCTGGATCGACAGGATACCGCCGGTAATGAGGCTCGCACGCAGCCAGATCCGCCAGTCCTTCAGCAGGCGCAGGCAGCCCCGGGGGGCAAAGGGCAGCACCAGCAGCGCACCGATGGCAAAACGGGACCAGGCCACGAACCCGGGTGTTGCCAGACCGCTGCTGGTCAATAACTTCCCGCAAAGATCCCCGGCGGGGATCATTGACATGGCGATGAACATGATAGTGACTGCTTGGAACATGGGGGCCAGCGGTAGCAGGCAGGGCACGGAGGCGAAACAGAAAAAGCCGCCCGGGTTTGTCGTTTGGCAGTTTTTATAAGACACTGACAGATATGATATCGCGACGAAAATTCCTTGGCGCCGGGATGGCGGCGCTAGCAGGATCTGCAAGCTGGGCCAATGCGCCGACGGTGTCCCTGCGTCCTTTAGCTCGGAAAAAGGTACTTGCCGGAGCAGCGGCTGCGGATCTGGAGGCGATCCTGGCGGGCTCTGGCCTGCAGGGCAAGGTTGCCTGCGCGGTGGCGGATGTCAAAACCGGGGCGCGGCTTGAATCGCAAGCGGGCGCGGCCGGGCTGCCGCCGGCCAGCGTCGCAAAAACCCTGACGGCGCTTTATTCGCTGGATGTGCTGGGGGCTGAACACCGGTTTACCACCCAGGTTCTGGCCGCAGGCCAGATCCGCAGTGGCGTGCTGCATGGTGATCTGATCCTTGCTGGTGGCGGCGATCCGATGCTGAACACCGACCATCTGGCGCAGCTGGCGCGTAGCATGAAGGCCGCGGGCCTGCGTGAGGTGCGTGGCGATTTCAAAGTCTGGGATGGCGCCTTGCCACAGGTGCAGTCGATCGATCCGGAGCAGCCGGATCACGTGGGTTACAGCCCGGCGGTGTCTGGCATCGCGCTCAATTTCAACCGTGTTCATTTCGAATGGAAACGCGGGGCCAAGGGCTGGTCCGTCAGCATGGATGCCCGCACCGAGAAATACCGCCCCGAAGTTGCCATGGCGCGCATGGCGGTGAAGAACCGCGCCCTGCCGGTCTATACCTATGCGGACCGGGGCGGCGCCGATACCTGGACCGTGGCCAGTCAGGCGCTGGGCAATGGTGGTTCGCGCTGGTTGCCGGTGCGGCGCCCGGCGGAATATGCGGGGGATGTGTTCCGGACCCTGGCGCGGTCGCACGGTATTGCCCTGCGCAAGGCCAAGGTCACGCAGAGCCTACCGCAGACGCAGGTTCTGGCCCAGCATCAGAGCCCGCCGCTGAGTGTGATGCTGAAGGCGATGCTGAAGTATTCCAACAATCTGATGGCTGAAATGATCGGCATGTCGGCGACAGCAGCAGCGGGCAAGCGTCCCGGATCGCTGCGGCAGTCCGCTGCCCAGATGGGCGATTGGGCAGCGCGTAAATACGGTATGAAAGACAGCCGGTTGGTGGATCATTCGGGCCTTGGCGATGCCTCGCGGATGACGCCGGATGATCTGGTCACGGTGCTGATCGCGGCCCATGGGGCAGGGCAGCTGAAGCCCCTGCTGAAACCGTTTCCGATGCGGGACCGCAAAGGGCGGGTCTTGAAATCTCATCCCATCAAGGTGCTGGCCAAGACCGGGACCCTGAATTTCGTCTCGGGGCTGGGCGGTTTCATGACGGCTGCCGACGGTACCGAGCTGGCCTTTGCGATCTTTGCCGCCAACACCACGGCCCGGTCACGGATCAAACGCGCCGACCGGGAGCGCCCGCCAGGCGCGCGTGGATGGAACCGCAAGGCAAAAGCGCTGCAACAGATGCTGATCGAGCGCTGGGGCAGCGTTTACGGAAGTTGACACCGGGGCCTTCCCAAAAGGCCGATGGTGTCCCCTTAAAATGAAAAACGCGGCCCCTATTGGGCCGCGTTTTTTTATCCTTGAGGAGTGGGCAGGGATCAGAAGTCTTCCCAGCCTACCGCCACTTTCGCGGGCGGCTCGTCCGCAAAGAAATCGTCGTTCTCGCTGCCGGGTGCCGGGTGGGCCGATGGCGCGGGCATCGTTGCGATGCTGGCCACGGGGCGACGACCGCCCCCGGTGTTGAAGACCGAGACATGCCGGGCCAGTTCGTTGGCATCGTTGCGCAGGATCTGGGCTGCGGCGGTTGCCTCTTCGACCATGGCGGCGTTGTGCTGGGTGACCTGATCCAGCTGGGTGACGCCGGTGTTGATCTCGGCGAGTGTTGTCGACTGTTCCCGTGCGCCGCCGGCGATCTCGGAGATATGGCCGGAGATGGTGCCGACGCGGTCGATGATCTTCTTCAGCTCGTCACCGGCCTTGCCGACAAGATCAACGCCCTTGTTCACATGCTGGGAACTTTCGGCGATGAGGCCCTTGATCTCCTGAGCAGCATCCGAGGAACGCTGCGCCAAGGCACGTACTTCCGAGGCAACGACGGCAAAGCCACGGCCTGCTTCGCCTGCACGGGCGGCTTCCACCCCGGCGTTCAGCGCCAGAAGGTTGGTCTGGAAGGAGATATCGTCAATGACCGAGATGATCTGCGAGATCTTTTCGGAAGAGGTTTCGATCTGGGACATCGCGTTGACCGCATCGGTCACCACCTTGCCGCTTTGCTCGGCGGTGGATTTCGCCTCGGTCACGATGGTTTCAACTTCCTTGGCGCCATCCGCGGCGGAGCGGACGCTGACGGTCAGCTCTTCCATGGCCGCTGCAGTCTCCTCCAGCGTGGCCGCCTGGCTTTCGGTGCGCTGCGACAGATCGCTGGACGACTGGCTGATTTCCTCGGAGTTTTCCCGGATGCGGGTCGAATTGTCGATCACCGCGTCGATGATGCCGACCATCTTTTCCACGGTGGCATTGTAGTTCTGGCGCAGGCTTTCGTATTCGGTGGCAAAGGGCGTGTCGATGGTCTTGCTCAGATCGCCTTCGGACATGTCCTGCAGCGCCACGTTCAGCGTTTCGACGACCTTTTTCTGCTCAGCCTGGGCCACCTTGCGCTGCTCCTCCACCTCACGGGCGGCGGCCAGTTGGGACTTCAAATGATCCAGCGTCTGGGCAATTCGGCCGATTTCGTCGCGGCGGTCCAGATGGCTGACTTCGGTGTCGTAATCGCCGTCGGCAATCACGTCGATCGACTTGGTGACGCTGCTGAGCGGGCGCGACAGGATAGAGCGCAGTGCAAAGACCGATAATGTACACATGATCACAAACGCGGCGATCGCGAAGACCATGGACATCATTTCGTCAAAGGCGGCTTCGGCAAAGGCCACCTCGGGCGACCAGAGCATTGCGACAGAGCCGACAATGACGGATCCATCTGCCCCGGCCGTCGCGGGAGCGGCAACATAGTAACCGTCCGCCGACATTTCCGTCTGACCAGACTGGGCCGAGGCATGGCCGAGCTCGCTCAGCTTTGCCAGGTCGGCTTCGCTGATTTCTCCTCCGGTTGCAACGACCTTGCCATCCTTGTTTACGGCAACCCCTGCCAGGGCGCGGCCATCGGACAGTTCGATCAGTTTCTCGATATCAGCCGACAGCCGGTCCGAGTCCCCAAACCGGATGGCGCCGCCACTGCGGGCTGCCACGGTGATTGTGACCCCGCTGCCCAGCGTGCGGACGCCCTTTTCAACGGCGGCCTTGAAGGTCTTCTCGTTCTTGTAGGTCAGCGATCCGGCTACCACCAGAGTGGTTGCCGCGATCAACAGGCAGCATTTCATGAATACCGACATGCCTTTGAACAGGGATATCGAGGGAAGACGGACTTTCATTTGTGCACCTTTCGATCTTTTGCAGTGCGTGGAACGCGCTGGATTACATCAGCGATTCAGCGTCAACAGCCACCGTCATTGCTCCGATCGGAGCGCCGGTTGCGGGATCCACAATGGTAAGCGAGATTTGCGCCTGATAGCTTTGGGTAGATGCATCAAGCTCGACATCCCCGAAGTGCGCGGCATCCGGGCCGACGGGGTAGGTCTGCTGGAACTTGGCCTCGTCGCCTTGCCACATGTCAGAGGTCGCCGCCGAGGCAGCCACGTTCAGCCCATGGGCATCCATGACGAAAACTTCGGTGATCTGGCCACCCGATTTCACCACCTGCTCGCGCAGGAAGTCGGCGGCGGCATTCTCCAGCACAGGCGTGATCGTCGGTGTGGAGGCGGTCCCCACTTCGGCGCGCCAAGCTGTGTCCATGGCATCGATCTGAGCCTGCGAATAGCCGGAAGTCCGGGCGTTTTGCCCGTTGATGGCATCAATCAGAACCGGGGCGGTCGCCCAGTCACGGATGCTATTTTCCAGATACGCTTTCATGCTTGGCTCAAAGTCGTTGGCCCAGACGGGCGACAGAACAAGGGAAAACAGGGCGGAACAGGTAACTATACGCATTGGATACTCTTTGCTGTGATTTAGGTCGGGATGCAGACCATGATCGACGCTAGGTCCAAGGGTTTACGGATGAATTAACGGTGCAGTGAGGGGCCTGGGCGGCCTTTGGGCCAGGTTTTGAAGGGGAATTCTGCGTTGCAGCGACTGATCGGGGGCGTGCCTGCGAAATGCAGCAAGCCTCTGAATTACATTCAAAATCACGATTGTGTGACAGGGCGCAGTAAGGAAGACATGGCCTTGAAACAGGGGGAAGGGGGGCGTGTGCACGGGGGGCATTGGAGATAACAAGCTTAAAATTGTAAGTGTTATCTCGCGGTTTTCATGGCGTTTTTGATGGTTGAATATTGACGGCACAGGGGCGGTTACCAGTCGATTCCATTCATGGCATCGCGAGCTTTCGAATATTGGAAAAGTCATTGTGATCTGGACCGAACCGCGCGGCATTGAAGTTGCACTCTGCAAGCCCCTAATGTCACCGCATGATTGAGCTCAAAGACCTACAACTGCTGACGGCGCTGGCCCGACACCAGCATTTCGCCAAAGCTGCACAAGAATGCGGCATGTCGCAGCCTGCCTTCTCGATGCGGATCCGCAACCTGGAGGACAAGTTGGGCGTGTCCATCGTGCGGCGCGGCAACCGGTTTCAGGGTTTGACAGGCGAAGGCGAGCTGATCGTGGCGCGGGGCCGGTCGCTGCTGGATGACGCCCGGGCGCTGGAGCAGGAGATCGCGGCCGCCCGCGGGCAGGTTACTGGCACGCTGGATCTGGGTGTGGTGCCGACGGCCACCAGTTTCGCGGCGCGGTTGGTCAACCGGCTGCAACAAGCCCACCCGCGCATTCTAGCTCGAATCAACGTGATGTCTTCGGCGGCCATCCAGCAGCGTCTGTTCGAGGGAACGCTGGATGCGGGGCTCACGTATATGGACTCCATCGAACAAAATCTTGTGATCAGGCAGCCGCTTTACGACGAACGCTATGTGGTTCTGGCGCCGGTCGGCTTGGTGGCGCAGATCGCTCTGCAGACGGGCGAGGGCGCCGGTGAAATCAGCTGGGCACAGGCTGCTGAACTGCCGCTGAGCCTCTTGGATCAATCGATGCAGAACCGGCGTATTCTGGACTGGATCTTTGCCGAGCAGGGGCTGCGGCCCGAGGTCCTGTCGGAATCCAGCGGCTTTATGTCCGCTATTATTATGGCGCGTGAGGGGCTTGTGGCTACCATCCTGCCGCAAGCGCTGGCCGATGCGCTGGGCCCGATCGAAGGAACCCGGGTGCTGCGGCTGGAGGCGCCGGAACAGGCGCGGCCGATCTGCATGGCCACGCTGGACCGCGAGCCCGAGCTGACCACGGTCCGGGCGCTGAGGGACGTGGTTGCCGCCTTTGAACAATAAGTCTTCGTTATCGTGCCTTATGAATATGCGATTTGACGATATTCACAGCTGATGAAATGCCAAAGCGCATGGCACCAGCGAAGTGGAGATCAACGTGGCACCGTTGGACAATAGCAAGGGCGTATGGAAATCCGGCAAGGGCAAGGGACGCAAAACCCCCAAGGGTCGTCAGCTTGACGATCAGGCCCACGAGGAAGTCTTGGCACTTCTGGGGGACCGCCCCCGCAATCGCGATCTTCTGATCGAATTCCTGCATCTCATCCAAGATGCGTATGGCTGTCTCAGTGCGGCGCATATCCGGGCGCTGGCCGAGGAAATGCGCACCGGTCAGGCCGAGATCTATGAGGTCGCCAGTTTCTACGCACATTTCGATGTGGTGAAGGAAGGCGAGACCCGGCCGCCTGCGCTGACCATCCGGGTTTGCGACAGCCTGTCCTGCGAACTGGCCGGTGCCCAGCAGCTGCAAAAAGCGCTGGAGGATGGGCTGGACCCGTCCGAGGTGCGTGTGCTGCGCGCGCCTTGCATGGGCCGTTGCGACACGGCGCCGGTGCTGGAGATCGGTCACAATCACATCGATCACGCCACCGCGGAAAAGGCGATTGCCGCCGTTCACGCCGGTGACACCCACCCGCAGATCCCCGATTACCAAACCTATGCCGAATATGTCGCCGATGGCGGCTATCGCATCCTTGCCGAGCTGCGCGCGGGCGGCGACTGGGAAGCGGTGCAGGACACGGTGCTTGAGGCCGGTTTGCGCGGTCTTGGCGGCGCCGGTTTCCCCTCGGGTAAGAAATGGGGCTTTGTACGCGCCAATCCTGGTCCCCGCTATCTGGCGGTAAACGGCGATGAGGGCGAGCCCGGCACATTCAAGGACCGTCACCATCTTGAGCGCGACCCGCATATGTTCCTTGAGGGCATGCTGATCGGCGCCTGGGCGGTCGAGGCCGAGAAAGCCTTTATCTATATGCGCGACGAATATCCGGCGGTGCTGGAAATCCTGCGTCGCGAGATCAAGGCGCTGGAAGATGCCGGTATTGTCGAGGAAGGCTATATCGATCTGCGCCGCGGGGCAGGGGCCTATATCTGCGGCGAAGAAAGCGCGATGATCGAAAGCATCGAAGGCAAGCGCGGTGAGCCGCGTCACCGCCCGCCGTTTGTGGCGCAGGTGGGGATCTTTGGTCAGCCGACGCTCGTGCACAATGTCGAAACCCTCTACTGGGTGGCGCGCATCTGCCGGTTTGGCCCCGAAGTGCTGAATTCGGTTGAAAAGAACGGTCGCAAGGGGCTGCGCAACTACTCCGTCTCGGGCCGGGTCAAGAACCCCGGTGTTCATCTGCTGCCCGCAGGTTCCACCATCGCTGATATCATCGAGGCTGCGGGCGGTATGCTCGATGGCCACGCCTTCAAGGCCTATCAGCCGGGCGGTCCGTCCTCCGGTCTGTTGCCAGCGCATATGGACGATATCCCGCTCGATTTCGACACGCTGCAACCGCATGGCACATTCATCGGTTCCGCTGCCGTGGTGGTCCTGTCCGATCAGGACAGCGCCCGCGAGGCCGCGCTCAATATGCTGCGGTTCTTTGAGGATGAAAGCTGCGGTCAATGTACCCCCTGCCGGGCTGGTTGCGAAAAAGCCGTGAAGCTGATGCAGGCCGACAAGTGGGATCAGGGCCTTTTGGAGGAGCTGAGTCAGACCATGGTCGATGCCTCTATCTGTGGTCTGGGCCAGGCCGCGCCGAACCCGATCCGCCTGACCATGAAACATTTCCCGGAGGAGATCTGAGCATGATCCTTCAGTTGATGTTCCGCCCGGCGGGTAACGCCGGGCAGCGCCCGACCCGCCCCAATGGGCGGGCGCTTCACGCCCACCCCGGGTCGGGCGCTCCCCTATTCTCATCTTCGCAAGCCAAGGAGATCTGAGCCATGTCGAAGCAAATCACCTTTACCCTCGACGGCGAACAGGTCACCGCGGATGCGGGCATGACCATCTGGGAAGTCGCGAACGGTCGCGGTCTGAAAATCCCGCACCTGTGCCACAAGCCGCAGCCCGGCTACCGCCCCGACGGCAACTGTCGCGCCTGTATGGTGGAGATCGAAGGCGAGCGCACGCTCGCAGCTTCCTGTATCCGCGAACCCGCCGAGGGCATGGTTGTCACCACCAACAATGCGCGCGCCACAAATGCCCGCAAGATGGTGATGGAACTGCTGGTGGCCGACCAGCCCAAACAGGAAGAGGCGCATGATAAGTCCTCGCACCTGTGGGACATGGCCGAGCTGAACGGGGTTTCGGAGTCGCGTTTCCCGAAACTGGAAGAGGGTCGCATTCCGCTGCTCGACGATAGCCATGTCGCGATGAGCGTGAATCTTGACGCCTGCATCTCCTGCGGCCTCTGCGTGCGCGCCTGCCGCGAAGTGCAGGTGAACGACGTCATCGGGATGGCTGGGCGTGGTCACGATGCCTATCCGACCTTTGATATCGCCGACCCGATGGGCGCATCCTCCTGCGTGGCCTGCGGCGAATGCGTGCAGGCCTGCCCGACCGGCGCGCTGATGCCCGCCTCTGTGGTGGACGAGGCGCAGGTTGGCGACAGCAAGGATTACGATTCCGAAACCGAGAGCGTCTGCCCCTTCTGCGGCGTCGGCTGCAAGGTCAGCCTCAAGGTGAAGGACGGAAAGGTCAAATACGTCGAGGGCATCAATGGCCCGGCGAACGAAGGCCGTCTCTGCGTCAAGGGCCGCTTCGGTTACGACTATATCCACCACCCGCACCGCCTGACCAAGCCGCTGATCCGTCGCGACGACGCTCCCGCCAAGGGGCTGAATGTCGATCCGGGCAACCTCTCCACCCATTTCCGCGAAGCGACTTGGGAAGAGGCGCTGGATCTCGCGGCCAAGGGGCTGATCAAGCTGCGCAACGAGGATCCGCGCAACGTTGCGGGCTTTGGCTCGGCAAAATGCACCAACGAAGAAGCCTATCTCTTCCAGAAGTTCATTCGCCAGGGCTTCAAGCACAATAACGTCGACCACTGCACCCGTCTGTGCCACGCTTCCTCGGTGGCGGCGCTGATCGAAAACGTCGGCTCCGGTGCGGTGACCGCCAGCTTCAACGAGATCGAAAACGCCGATGTGGCGATCATCATCGGTGCCAACCCGATCGAGAACCACCCGGTGGCGGCCACCTACTTCAAGCAGTTCACGAAACGCGGTGGCAAGTTGATCGTGATGGATCCGCGCGGTGTCGGCATGCGCCGCTACGCGACTGAGATGCTGCAGTTCCGTCCCGGGGCGGATGTGTCGATGTTGAACGCGATCATGAACGTGATCGTCGAGGAGGAGCTCTACGACAGCCAGTACATCCACCGCTGGACCGACAACTGGGCCGCCGAGAAAGAGCATCTGCGCCAGTTCACCCCTGAGAAGATGAGCGAAATCTGCGGCATCCCGCCGGAGCAGCTGCGCCGCGTGGCCCGGATGTTCGCTGGCGCGCAATCTGCGCTGATCTTCTGGGGCATGGGCGTCAGCCAGCATATCCACGGCACCGACAATTCGCGCTGCCTGATCAGTCTGGCGCTGATGACCGGCAACGTCGGGCGTCCCGGCACCGGCCTGCACCCGCTGCGCGGTCAGAACAATGTGCAAGGTGCATCCGATGCTGGCCTGATCCCGATGTTCCTGCCGGATTACCAGACGGTGACCAGCGACGAAGTGCGCAGCTCCTTTACCGATGTCTGGGGTGGCGGCGACTTCTCGAACGAGAAGGGCCTGACGGTGACGGAGATCGTCGATCAGGTCTATGCGGGCAATATCAAGGGCATGTACATCCAGGGTGAGAACCCGGCGATGTCCGACCCCGACGCGGATCACGCGCGGGAGGCCTTTGCTAAGCTGGAACTGATGATCGTGCAGGATATCTTCCTGACCGAGACTGCGAACTTTGCCGACATCATCCTGCCCGCCTCGGCCCTTTACGAGAAAAACGGCACCGTCTCGAACACCAACCGGCAGGTGCAGCGGGTCCGCCCGGCTGTCGCCCCTCCGGGTGAGGCGCGCGAGGATTGGTCGATCACCGTCGATCTGGCGCAGCGGATCGGTCTGCCCTGGACCTATACCGATGTGTCCGAGGTCTTTGCCGAGATGAAGCTCAACATGAAGTCGCTCAACAACATCACCTGGGAGCGGCTGGAGAACGAGACCGTGGCCTACCCGTCGCTGTCGCCCGAGGACCCGGGCCAGTCGGTGGTGTTCGGCGATGGCTTCCCGCGCGAAGGCGGCAAGGCGATGTTCACGCCGGCGGCGGTGATCGCGCCGGATGAGGCGCCGGATGATGAGTATCCGATGATCATGACCACCGGCCGCCAGTTGGAGCATTGGCACACCGGAGCGATGACCCGCCGGTCGCTGGTGCTGGATGCGGTAGAGCCGGAAGCGAACTGCTCGCTGCATCCGAAGACCCTGCGCAAACTGGGTGTTGAGCCCGGCGGCATGGTGCGTCTCTCCACCCGGCGCGGTTCGATCAAGATCATGGCGCGCGCCGACCGGGCCGTGTCCGAAGATATGGTCTTTGTGCCCTTCGCCTATGTCGAGGCGGCAGCGAACGTGCTGACCAATTCGGCGCTGGACCCCTACGGCATGATCCCCGAGTTCAAATTCTCGGCGGTCCGGGTCGAAAAGGCGGAAGAGCAGATCGCGGCGGAGTAATCCAGCCAAATGAGACTGTTACCGGGCGCAATGTCATCCACATTGCGCCCGGTTTTATTTGTATGGGTTAACCCAAGAGGGTGATGGCCCCGTTGCCCGCGGCCTGACGCAGGCCGTGCACTTCTTTCAACTCTTCATCGTTGATCCAGCCGAGCGCAGCCTCGGTGCTGTCGAATTCCAGGATCACGCCGACCCCGGTTTCGTCACGGGAGCCTTCAATCACCCGCTGCTGCGGGGAGGAGGTCACGATCCGCACCCCGTGTTTTGCAAGCGCGGCGCCTGCTTTTTCGCGATAGGCGGCAAAGCTGTCGGGGTTGGTGATGGGCAGATTGACATAGGCATAAACCATGATGCGTTTCCTTCTGTGGAGTGGTCGGGTTTGCGACCCGTGTTTCAACCCGTGCTGAATGCCCGGCGGTGCGGTGTAGAAAAACGCGTGAATTTCGACATCAGACATGCAAAAACGCACGCATGAAGATCACATGGGATGATATGCAGACCGTTCTTGCGCTGGTGCGCGGCGGCAATCTGGCCGCTGCGGGCGCGCAGCTGGGGCTGACCTATACCACCGTGGCGCGCCGCATCCGCCGCGCCGAGGAGGCGCTGGGTCGTCCGTTGTTCGAACGCCGCCCCGAGGGCTATCACCCGACCGAAGAGGCGCATGAGATCGCTGCGGCCGCCGCCCGAATGGAGGCCGAGGAGCAGGCGGCGATGCGGCGCCTGTCGGGCCGGGCACAGGATCTGAGCGGCCCTTTGAGCCTCACCGCGCCGCCCTTGCTGATCCAGACCTTTCTGGCGCCGCTTTTGGCAGAGTTCACGGCCGCGCACCCACAGTTGGAGCTGACCGTCAGGGCGGCCAATGGCGTTCTGGATCTCGCCCGGCGTGAGGCTGATCTGGCGCTCAGGATCAGTCGCTACCCGCAAGAGACGCTGGTGGGGCGCAAGCTTGCCGAACAGCAGAGCGGGTTTTTCGCGCTGCCCGAGATCGCCGAAGCGGCGGCGCGTGATCCGCAGGCGCCGCTGGATTGGGTGCTTTATGCGGGGCACGATGCGCCGCCCGCCGCCGCCAGCAAGATCCATCCCGATATACGGGTGCGGGCACGGCTTGATGATATGCCCAGCATGATCGCGGCGGCGCTGGCGGGGATGGGTGCCCTGCGTATGCCCGTCTTCCTTGGGCGCGCCTATCCGCAGTTGGTGCCGCTGCCGCAACTGCCGGTACAGCCCTACGCGCCGATCTGGTTGCTGAGCCACCGGGACCTGCAGGGATCGGCCAAGGTCACGGCGCTCAAGGGCATTCTGGAACCTTGGTTTCGCGACAACAGAACCCTGTTCTCATGCCTGCCCTGAGGCGCTAGCATCGCGGCAGATTTCAAAAAGGATTTCCCATGCCGCGCCGATTTGTCGATCTTTCCGTTGCTCTAGAAACAGGTATCCAGTCCGACCCAGAGATCATGCTGCCGCAGATCGAATACCTTTCTCACGATCAGACCGCTGAACAGGTGATGAGCTTTTTCCCGGGGCTGAAGCGCGAGGATCTTCCCGGCGGTGAGGGCTGGGCGATCGAACGGCTGCAGATCGCCACCCACAACGGCACCCATCTGGATGCGCCCTATCACCATCATTCCACCATGAATGGCGGGGAGCGGGCGATCACCATCGACGAGGTGCCGCTGGAATGGTGCATGGCGCCGGGGGTAAAATTGGATTTCCGCCATTTCGACGATGGCTATGTGGTTACAGCCGCGGATGTGGAGGCCGAGCTGGACCGGATCGGCCACGAATTGCAGCCGCTTGATATCGTGGTGGTCAATACCTCGGCCGGGGCGCGCTATGGGCATCCCGATTACCTCGTGCGGGGCTGCGGCATCGGGCGGGAGGCGACGCTGTACCTGACCGAGCGGGGTGTGCGTGTCACCGGCACGGATGCCTGGAGCTGGGATGCGCCCTTTCCGCTGACGGCGCAGGAATACGCAAAATCGGGCGATCCCGCGATTATCTGGGAAGGGCACCGCGCCTCGATGGAGGTGGGCTATTGCCATATGGAGAAGCTGACCAACCTTGACCAGCTGCCGCCGACAGGGTTCGAGATTTCCTGCTTTCCGTTCAAGATCAAGGGTGCCTCTGCCGGGTTCATTCGGGCGGTGGCGATCTTCAACGACTAAGGAACAGCGCGCTGTTCAGCGATGGCGCGCCATGAAGCGGTCGATGTCCTTTTGCGCGGGCTTCTGGCCGGTGAAAACCTCCATATAGCCCGGCATCCGCGCCAGACGCTGGGCCGCGTCCTCGTGCACCTGCATCGAGATATAGCCGATCTGAGTGTAGATCATGGTGAGCGCGCGGATCTCGGCGTCCTCGGGATCATACCCGTACCGGATCAGCATATCGGTCATCGCCCTCTTGCGGCGAGCATCGGCCAGATCCAGTCGAGCCTGTAGCGACGGGTCGCTGCGCGCCCAGTTGCGGATCGCCAGATCCAGCCGGGAATCGAACAGATCCGGGGCCAGCCAGCAATCAAACAGGTTGAACACCGCCTCGAACAGGTTCTCTGCATAGGCTTCGGTGCGGGCGACCAGATTGCCGGTGTTCTTGTCCTCCCAGTGGCGGATCATCGCCTCCAGTAGCGCCTCGCGATCCTTGAAGTACCAGTAGAAACTGGTGCGCGAGACCCCCAGTTTTTTCGCCAGCGGCATGATTTTCACCGCGCCGACGCCATGGGCGGTCAGCTCTTCATAGGCGGCCATCAGCCAGGCATCCGCGCTGCTGGTCTGCTGGGAGAGTTCTGCAAGGGTCTGAGAAGCGTTCATGGTATTTTGCATAACAGCGACATCCTCGTGACGCAATCGAAGTTGACGTATGTGATTATTGAATTGACACTTGTGTCAACTGATGATGTCAATTCGATAAGAGGAGGTCGCACAGATGGCAGAGGTGGCAGTCAAATCGCGGGGTCGGCGGGCGCGCCGCAGCGCTGGGCGCACGGCAGAGCCGGGGCAGAACGAACACCTGCGCGTGCCCTATATCAGCCGCAGGATCCCCACCTATGACATCCTGTCCGAGGAGAGCCTTGCGCAGATCGAGGCCACCGCCGAGCGTATCATGTCCGAAATCGGACTGGAGTTCCGCGACGATCCCGAAACCGTTGCCCTGTTCCGCGCAGCGGGCGCCGCGGTGACCGATCTGACCGCCAGCAGCTGGAATCTGAAATTTGCCCCCGGCATGATCCGGGAGATTCTGAAAACCGCGCCCGCGCGATTTACCCAGCACGCCCGCAATCCCGCCAACTCGGTTGAGATCGGCGGCGATGCCATGGTGCTGGCGCCCTCTTACGGCTCTCCCTTCGTGATGGATCTGGACAATGGCCGCCGCTACGGCACCATCGCCGATTTCCGCAATTTCGTGAAACTGGCGCAGATGAGCCCCTTCCTGCACCATTCCGGCGGCACCATCTGCGAGCCGACCGATATTGCCGTCAACAAGCGGCATCTGGATATGGTTTATGCCCATATGCGCTATAGCGACCGGGCCTTCCTGGGATCGATCACCGCGCCCGAGCGTGCCGAGGACAGTATCGAGATGTGCCGCATCCTGTTTGGTGCGGATTTCGTCGACCAGAACTGCGTCATCATGGGCAATTTCAACACCACCTCGCCGCTGGTGATTGATGGCGTCACCTCGCAGGGGATCCGCGCCTATGCGGCGGCGGGGCAAGGGTCGATCCATCTGCCCTTCCTGCTTGGCGGGGCAGTGGCGCCGCTGACTATGGCGGGGGCGCTAGCGCAATGCCTGGCCGAAACCATGGTGTCCTGCGCCATCACCCAGTTGGTGCGCCCCGGTGCGCCTGCCATTCTAGGCTCTTTCATCAGTTCCATGTCGCTGCGGTCGGGCTCGCCCACCTTTGGTACACCGGAACCGGCGCTGGCCTCGCTGGCCATGGGGCAGCTGGCGCGTCGCTTGAATCTGCCGCTGCGCTGCGCCGGGAATTTCTCAACCTCGAAACTGCCGGATGCGCAGGCGATGCAGCAGTCGATGATGTCGATGATGTCTGCGGTGCAATGCGGGGCCAATTACATCCTGCATTCGGCGGGCTTCCTCGACGGGCTTTTGTCGATGTCCTACGAAAAATTCATTCTCGATACGGACCTTTGCGGTGCGCTGCATGCCTATCTGAAAGGGTTCGAGGTCAACGAAGACACGCTCGGGTTCGACGCTCTGGCCGAAGGCGGCCCCGGGCAGCACCTGTTTTCCACCCAGCACACCCTGCGCCATTACCAGACCGCCTATTGGGACAGCGCGGTGGACGATCACCAGCCTTGGGAAACCTGGGATGAAAAGGGCGGCGTCGATGCGGCCTCCCGTGCCAACGCCCGCTGGAAGGCACAGCTGGCCGCATATGAGGCGCCTGCCATGGATGAGGCCACCGATGAGGCGCTTCAGGCCTTTATCACCCGGAAGAAAGCCAAGGTCCCCGATGCCTGGTATTAAAGCCGACACTGAGGCCTTTTCCTGAACCCGTTTCCGTTTCACCATTGACCCGACAACCCCGCAACAGATGCCCGCAAGGAGAGCGCCAAGATGTCCAATGATCCGCTTTTGCAGCCCTACCAACTGAAACACCTGACCCTGCGCAACCGGATCATGACCACCAGCCATGAACCGGCTTATCCCGAGGATGGCATGCCAAAGGAACGCTATGCCGCCTACCACGCGGAACGGGCCAAGGCAGGGGTGGCGCTGACCATGACGGCGGGGTCGGCGGCGGTGTCCAAGGACAGCCCGCCGGTGTTCAACAACGTGCTGGCCTATAAGGACGAGGTGGTGCCTTGGATCCAGGCGCTGACCGACCGGGTGCACGAACACGGTGCGGCGGTGATGATCCAGCTGACCCATCTGGGGCGCCGCACCAACTGGAACAAGGGCGACTGGCTGCCTTCGGTCAGCTCCACCCGCCACCGCGAACCGGCGCACCGGGCCTTTCCGAAACTGGCCGAGGATTGGGATATCGAACGGATCATCACCGATTTCGCCGATGCCGCCGAGCGGATGAAGGCAGGCGGCATGGATGGTATCGAGTTGCAGGTCTACGGGCACCTTCTGGATCAGTTCTGGTCGCCGCTGACCAATGATCTGGATGGTCCCTATGGTGGCGCGAGTCTGGAAAGCCGCATGAAATTGCCGCTCGATGTGCTTCAGGCGGTGCGCGACCGGGTCGGCGAGGAATTCATCGTCGGCCTGCGCTACACGGCGGATGAGGATCAGACCGGTGGCATCACCCCCGAAGAGGGGCTGGAAATCTCCAAACGACTCGCCGCGACTGGCATGGTGGATTTCCTCAACGTGATCCGGGGGCGCATCCATACCGATCCGGCGATGACCGACGTGATCCCGGTGCAGGGCATGGCCGCCGCGCCGCATCTTGATTTTGCCGGGTCGGTGAAACAGGCCACCGGCATGCCCACCTTCCATGCCGCGCGCATTCCCGATGTGGCGACGGCGCGCCATGCGGTGGCCTCGGGGCTCTTGGACATGGTGGGGATGACCCGCGCCCATATGGCCGACCCCCATGTGGTAAAAAAGATCATGGAGGGGCGCGAGGATGATATCCGTCCCTGCGTCGGGGCCACCTATTGTCTGGACCGGATCTATCAGGCGGGCGATGCCCTGTGCATCCACAACGCCGCAACGGGGCGCGAGCTGACCATGCCGCATGACATTCCGGCGGCAGACGAGAAGAAGAAGGTCGTCATCATCGGCGCCGGCCCTGCTGGACTGGAGGCAGCGCGTGTTGCCGCCGAGCGTGGTCATGACGTGACTGTGTTCGAGGCTGCCGCCGACCCCGGTGGGCAGGTCCTGCTGACGGCGCAAAGCCCGCGCCGACGCGAGATGATCGGCATCATCGACTGGCGCATGGCCCAATGTGCGGCGCGTGATGTGACCTTCCTCTTCAATACCTGGGCCGAGGCGGCGGATGTCACCGCCCTCAACCCCGATGTGGTGATCGTCGCCACTGGCGGTCTGCCCAACGGCCACCTGTTCGAGGTCAAGGAGGAAGCCGCCAACGTGATTTCGGCCTGGGATCTGATTTCAGGCGATGTGAAGCCTGCGCAGAACGTGCTGATCTATGATGAAAGCGGCGATCACCCCGGCCTGATGGCGGCCGAGGCTGCGGCTGCGGCAGGCAGCACAGTCGAGGTGATGACCCCGGATCGTGTGTTCGCGCCGGATATCATGGCGATGAACCTGGTGCCTTACATGCGCAGCCTTCAGGACAAGGATGTGCGCTTTACCGTGACGCGTCGTCTGCTCGATGTGGCCAAGAACGGCAATGTCCTGACCGCCACCATCGGCACCGATTACAGCGATCACAGCTATACCGCCGATTATGATCAGGTGGTGGTGAACTATGGCACCCTGCCGCTGGATGATCTCTACTTCGATCTGAAACCGCTTAGCCGTAATGGCGGTGAGCTGGATCACGAGGCGCTGATCGCAGGGAAGCCGCAACAGGTGGCGCGCAATGAAGATGGCACCTTCCAGCTGTTCCGCATCGGCGATGCGGTTTCGGCCCGCAACACCCATGCGGCGATCTATGATGCCTTGCGCCTGATGAAGGACATCTGAGATGCGCATTGGCGTCATCGGAACCGGCACCATCGCGGCCGCGGTGGTGCGCGGCATTGAGGGCGACGGCCACCAGATCACGGTTTCGGAGCGCAGCACGGGTGTCTCTGCTGCGCTGGCCGATGCGTTTGAAAACGTGACCATCGCGCCGAACCAGCAGGTTCTGGATCAAAGCGATGTGATCTTTCTCGGGCTCATGGCCGGGGCCGCGCCGGGTATCCTCGCGCCGCTCACCTTTCGCGCGGATCAGCGGGTGATCTCCTTCATGGCGGGCGCCGATCTCGGGCTGGTGGGGGAGCTAGTCGCCCCCGCGCGGGCCTCGGCGGTGATGATGCCCTTCCCCGGCATTGCGCAGGGCGGATCCGCCATCATGGCGCAGGGCGATACCGATCTGGTCAATGAAATCTTTGGCATCCGCAATACCGTTTTTGCGCTGAAGGACAGTGCGGAACTGGACGCCTATCTTTGTGCGCAGGCGGTGCTGTCACCGGTGGCGCGCATGGTTGGCGATGCAGCGGATTGGCTGGGGGAGCGCGTTGCAGATCCGGCGCAGGGAGAGGCCTTCCTGCGGATGCTGGTCGCCACCAGCCTCGCCGAGGCAGGCTGCGCCGATCTGATCGAAGCGCTGAACACGCCCGGCGGCTATAACCAGCGCCTGCGCCTGCATATGGAGGACGCCGGGATCACCGGCGATCTGATGTCAGGACTGAACGACCTGGAGGGCTGAGCCATGAGCACCTTTCCGCATATCTTTCGCCCGGTGACCCTGCGCCATAAGACGCTGCGCAATCGTATCGTTTTTGGCGCCCATACCACCAACATGGCCCATGGCGGCCTGCCGGGGGAGGCGCATACGGCCTATTACCGCGAACGGGCGCTGGGCGGCGCGGCGATGATCGTGGTCGAGCCGATGCCGGTGCATGCCTCTGCGGTGCTGACGCGCGGGAATTTCCTCCATTCCAGCGATGAAGTGATCCCCCACTTCCGTCGCCTGACCGAGGCCAGCAAGGCCGAAGGCGCGGTGATGATTCAGCAGCTCTATCACGTCGGCGCCCACGGCGATCAGGACAACTCCTGGCACGCCGCCTGGTCGCCCTCGGGTGGGCCAAGTTACCACGACAGCGACGCCAGCCACATGATGAGCGAGGCCGAAATCGAGGAAACCATCGAAGGGTTCGTTCAGGCCGCGATCCGCTGCCAAAAAGCAGGGTTCGACGGGGTCGAGGTCTGGGCCGCCTACCATTGCCTGCTCGATCAGTTCTGGACGCCCTTTTCCAACCAGCGCGATGATCGCTGGGGCGGCAGTCTGGAGAACCGCACCCGCCTGTCGCGCGAGATCCTGCACCGCATCCGCCGCGCCTGCGGGGAGGACTTTATCATCGGCCTGTCGGTCAATGACGAACCGGGGGTCGATATTGCTCTCAGCCGTGAAAGCATGGCCGAGATCGTCGCCCTGCACGACAGCGAAGGTGCAATGGACTATGTGACCGTCGGCTCCGGTTCCTATTTCGATTTCGCCCGGTTGCTGCCCAGCTTTCAGCACGGGGAGAAGCTGACCTCGGATCTGGCCGGAACGCTGAAGGGCGCGGTAGGGCAGGCCCTTGTGACCTCCGAAAGTCATATCCGCACGCCGGAGAACGCCAATACCCTTCTGGGCGCGGGAGAGGCAGATCTGGTGTCCCTGGTGCGCGGCCAGATCGCCGATCCGCATCTGGTGGCTAAGGCAGAGACGGGCAGGGCAGAGGATATCCGGGGCTGCCTGTCCTGTAACCAGCAGTGTTGGGGGAGGCGCAGCCGGGATTACTGGATTTCCTGCTTGGTCAATCCATCCGCCGGGCGAGAGCATGACTGGGGCGGTGATCGCTTCAACCCGACGACCGATCCGAAAAAGGTGCTGGTGGTCGGCGGTGGCCCCGCCGGGCTGGAGGCTGCCCGGGTTGCGGCCGAGCGTGGCCACCACGTGACCCTGGTCGAGGCGGCTGCGCATCTAGGGGGGCAATTCCATCTGGCTGGTCTGCAGCCACGCCGGGGGCAGATTACCGATCTGATCAGCTGGTACGATCGCCAGCTCACTCGTCTGGGCGTTGATGTCCGGCTCAACGCCTATGTGGATGCGAAGGACATAAAGGGCGAGGGCGCCGATAGGGTGGTCCTGGCTACCGGCAGCCAGCCGACGGAGACCGGGTTCCAAAAGGCCCTACCGCATCTGGCCCACCTGCCGGGGATCGAACACGGCCACGTCTGGTCCGCCGAGGATGTGATGGCCCGCCGTGCCCGTCTGGGCCGGGAGGTGATCGTGCTGGATGAAGGCGGCAACTGGCGCGGCTGCGGCACCGCCTGGCGGCTGGCCGAAGACGGGCACCGGGTGACGCTGGTGACGCCGGACCCGATGGTGGGCAAGGAGCTGCAGCGTTCGGCCACGGATCTCCACCTGCGCCGCGCACTGGCGGAGCTGGGTGTCACCTTCGTGACCGAGGCCGCCATCGCAGGCTGGGACGAGCAGGGCGCGACGGTGACCTGCCTGCTGACCGGCTCGCAAAGGGCCATTCCGGCCGACGATTTGGTAATGGCGGTCCCGAACCATGCGGATATGTCTCTGCGGGACGAGTTGATCGGGCTGGGTGTTACGCCGCAACTCGTCGGTGATGCCGATGCGCCCCGGATGGCGGCGCAGGCAATTTTCGATGGTCGTCGAGTCGGTTTGGCCCTCTGACCGGCTCTCGTCCGGGCGATTCCCATCCGATTCCAACCCGATTCAGGTGTGATTCAACGGTGCTCTGTGGATAACCCTGTGGAGGACTAAGCGTCCCTCGCCGAGTGTGGGGGGAAGGACCAGCAAATAGGAGAATGTACTGCTCAATCGCACATCGGGGCCAGATTTAAGTGTTGGTTAAGCATTTGATTTTGTTGAATATTACGAGAAAATTCCCGTTTTTTCGGT